>CAWAJU010000001.1:0-19102 GCA_963782495.1 uncultured beta proteobacterium
GCCAAGGCCAGGGTCTTGGTGGATGAAATAGCCAAGCTTGCCGAGCCGCTGTCGAAAGCGCTCGGCCGTCCCTTGCAGGTCATGGAGGTGTGTGGTGGGCATACCCACACCATCTTCCGCTATGGATTGAAGGCCATGCTGCCCGAAGCCCTGGAGTTCGTGCATGGGCCCGGCTGCCCGGTGTGCGTCCTGCCCATGGGAAGGGTGGACGATTGCGTCGCGCTGGCGCGCAATCCACAGATCATTTTTACGACCTTCGGCGATGCCATGCGTGTGCCAGGTTCCAAGGGCAGCCTGTTGCAGGCCAAGGCGGAAGGCGCGGACGTGCGCATGGTGTATTCACCGCTCGATGCCTTGCAACTGGCTCGCGAGAATCCCGAGCGCGAAGTCGTGTTCTTCGCCCTGGGGTTCGAGACCACCATGCCCAGCACCGCGCTTACCGTGCTGCAGGCCAGGCGCGAGGGCATACGCAACTTCTCGCTGTTCTGCAATCACATCACCATCATTCCCACGGTCAAGGCCATACTCGATTCGCCCGAATTGACGCTCGACGGCTTTCTCGGCCCGGGCCACGTGAGCATGGTGATCGGCAACCGACCGTATGATTTCATCGCCGAACACTATCACCGGCCCATCGTGGTCGCTGGATTCGAGCCACTGGATATACTGCAATCGCTGTGGATGCTCCTGAAGCAACTGGAAGAAGGCCGCTGCGAAGTCGAGAACCAGTACAAGCGCATCGTGCCCGAAGCGGGCAATGCCCATGCGCTGGAATCGGTTGCGGAAGTGTTCGAACTGCGCGAATTCTTCGAATGGCGCGGGCTGGGTTCGATCGACCATTCCGGAGTCAGGATGCGGGCGGCTTTTGCCGACTATGACGCAGAACGCAAGTTCTCGGTGCCGGGATTGTCCATCGCCGATCCCAAATCTTGCCAGTGCGGCGAGGTGTTGAAAGGCGTGATCAAGCCGCACCAGTGCAAGGTGTTCGGTACCGCTTGCACGCCTGAGCGGCCGCTGGGCGCGCTGATGGTGTCATCCGAGGGTGCATGCGCCGCGTATTACCGGTTTGGCCGCATCGATATCAAGCCGGTCGCGGCCAAGGCCTTGGCATCATGAAAATGGATGACCTCCACGGCAAACCCATGCCGAGCGGCGTGGTGACGATGGCGCATGGCGGGGGCGGCAGCGCGATGCGCAAGCTGATCGAAACCATGGTGCTGCCCGCATTCAACAATCCGCTGCTCGCGGCATTGGAGGATCAGGCGCAAGTGCCATTGAGCGAATTGGTCGCGCATGGCGACCGGCTTGCGTTTACCACTGATTCCTATGTAGTGACGCCGATGAGCTTCCCGGGCGGCGACATAGGCAAGCTGGCGGTATGCGGGACGGTCAATGACCTGGCCGTGTCCGGTGCGCTGCCGCTGTACCTGAGCTGCGGGCTGGTGATCGAGGAAGGCCTGGAAATGGCGCAGCTGAGCACGATCATCGACAGCATCGCCCTGCACGCGCGGTCGGCAGGGGTGAGCGTGGTTACCGGCGACACCAAGGTGGTGGAGCGGGGTGCGGCGGACAAGCTGTTCATCAATACCGCAGGCATCGGCGTGGTGCCTGCGGGCGTCAATATCAGTGCGGGCCGCGCCCAGCCCGGCGATGTCCTCCTGTTCAGCGGCAGCCTGGGCGACCATGGCGTGGCCATCCTGCTGGCGCGCAACGAGTTGGCCCTGGATGCGCCGGTCGTGAGCGACTGTCAACCGCTGCACGGACTGGTGGCCGCAATGCTGAAGGCATGTCCGGACATCCATTGTCTGCGCGACGCCACCCGCGGCGGTGTTGCCACGGTGTTGAACGAGTTCGCCACCGGTTCGCGGGTCGGCATTCGTCTGCGCGAGGCGGCGGTGCCGGTCAAAGAGACGGTGCGGGGCGCGTGCGAGATTCTGGGCCTCGATCCACTCTACCTGGCCAACGAAGGCAAGCTGGTGGCAGTCGTGCCCGCCTCCCACGCCGAGGCCGTACTGGCGGCGATGCGCGGGCATCCCGCGGGGCGCGATGCCGCGATCGTCGGTGAAATCACCGCGGAGCCCTCGGGCAGGGTGATTCTGTCGACCGCGTTTGGCGGCAACCGGGTGGTCGACATGCTGGTCGGCGAACAGTTGCCGCGGATTTGCTAAGGGACACGCCAATGCCGCGCTCAGCCCCTGCTGCGCCCTCAGGTGATCCACGGATAGTGGACGGCGCGATTGTCATCCACGATCACGGCCGGCCCTTGCGCCTGGAATTCGCAGCGCTGCTCGCCTACCACGGCGGTGGCGCGCTGGCTGGCGCCGCGATTGGATACCGGGCGATGGCTGCCGCGGGCGCGGTGCTTTCTGCGGTGCAGCCCTGGGATCGGCAAAGCCTCAGCGTGGTCAGTTGGCACAATGGTCCAGGCGTGCGCGATGCGATCGAATTCGTCACCCGCGCCATCACCCGCGACCGGTTCGAACGGCGCGAATCCGGCTCCGCGCCAGGCTGCAGCACCGCGGCGGCATTTCGCTTCGAGGTTTCCGATGGCCGGCGCGTCGTCGGCCTTGGTTTGCGCGGTCAAGTAGTCGACCCCGCATTTTTCGCACTGGCCGGGACCCCGTCGCGCAGCCCACAGCAGGAGGCGGAATTGACCCGGCTCAAGGCAGTCGTTGCCGATGCGGTGATGGCCTTGCCGGCTGATCGGCTGTTCGAGATCCGGGTGCGGGAGCAAGCCCATGCATGAGCTGTCGATCACACGCAATATCGTCGCCATCGTCAGCGAGCATGCCCGGGGCCGGAAGGTGGCGCGGGTGCGACTGAAGATCGGGAAGCTATCGGCAATCATGCCCGAGGCCATCCGTTTCTGCTTCGAGCTGTGCGCGGCCGACACGATCTTGGCAGGCGCGCGGCTGGAGATCGATGAAGTGCCAGGACGCGCTCGGTGCGACACCTGTGGTGAGGAGCTTGAACTAGCTGCACCGGCGGGGCGCTGCCCGGTTTGTCACACCGGCGCATTGCACTTGATCGGCGGCGAAGAAATGCTGATCAATGAAATTGAACTGGATACGGAGGAAGCATCATGTGCGTAAGCTGTGGATGTGGACAGAGCCGCGGCACAACACTTTCTGTGCACGATGGCGCGGAAGAGGGACACGAACATGTCCATGCGGATGGGACGCGACACTCGCATGCTCCACTTCTCGGCTCGAACCGAGGCCGGCTGCGGGCTCATGGCCATGAGCCCGCAGGACAAATGGTGCAAGCGCAGGCGGCCCAGAGCGGATTCCAGTACCGCGCTGTACAGGCTCACGACCATCAACATGATGCTGGCGATCACAGCCACGATCATGACCCTGATCGCCAGGATCAGCACGAGACACTGCGAGTTCCGGGGCGCGATATGCAGACCCTGCATCTGGAGGCCCAGATCCTCGGCAAGAACCAGCTCATCGCCGAGCGCAATCGTGGCTGGCTCGCGGGGCGCGGCATACTCGCGCTGAATCTGGTGAGCAGTCCCGGTGCGGGCAAGACGACACTGCTCGAACGCACGCTCACGGACATGCAGCCGACCATGCCTATTTCAGTAGTGGAGGGTGATCAGGAAACGGCCAACGACGCAGAGCGCATCCGCGCCACCGGGGCGCGCGCGGTGCAGGTCAATACCGGCACCGGCTGCCATCTGGAGGCCGACATGCTCGAACGCGCCATAAGCCTGCTGGATCCCGAACCCAACTCCCTGCTGCTGGTCGAGAACGTCGGCAACCTGGTGTGCCCGGCCCTGTTCGATCTGGGTGAGCGCGCCAAGGTTGTGATCTTCTCGGTCACCGAGGGCGAAGACAAGCCGCTGAAGTATCCGCATATGTTCGGTGCGGCCGAAATCATGGTCCTGAGCAAGATTGATTTGATGCCCCACCTGCGCTTCGACCTTGAACTGGCA
Organism: uncultured beta proteobacterium; assembly: GCA_963782495.1. Classification (GTDB taxonomy): domain Bacteria; phylum Pseudomonadota; class Gammaproteobacteria; order Burkholderiales; family Thiobacillaceae; genus DASQBT01. The sequence goes on from CAWAJU010000001.1 coordinate 3,941, forward strand.
CTGCGAAATGCGCGCACGGTCAATCCGAAGCTCAAGGTCTTCCCGCTGTCCGCGTATACGGGGGAAGGCCTGGAAGCCTGGTATGACTGGCTGCGGGCAGAATTGGCCGCCTGCGCTTCCGCCAACTCAATGCACGCGGCATGATGAAATTCCCTCCAAACGCAGCTGAAGCCGGGGCACTGAGGGGTGGTTATCGTCTGGTTGCACCTGCGCGTTCGCGCCAGAACTTCAGCACCGCGGAGTGGCTGCGGCTGGGTGGCTTCTATGGCTTCATCGCGCTCTTGCACCTGCTGGGTTGCGGCTTGTTCTTTTACTACACGGCGCGTTATCCGGCGCTGATCGGTCTGGGTTTTGCGGCCTACATGTTCGGGCTGCGCCACGCCTTCGACGCCGACCACATTGCCGCTGTCGACGATACCGTGCGTTATCTGCTGCAAAAAGGCCAGAAACCGCTGGGTACGGGTTTCTTCTTTTCCCTGGGGCACTCTACCGTGGTGTTTGGGCTGGCGCTGGCCACGGTGTTTGCTGCCACCACGGTGAAGCAGGAACTGCCGGCGCTGCAGCACTTTGGCGGGCTGATCGGCGCCAGCGTGTCGGGGCTATTCCTGTGGCTGATTGGCATACTCAATGTGTTGCTGCTGCTGGACATGCTCAAGATCTGGGGCCTGGCGAAGCGTGGCCAGCACAGCCACGCGCATATCGATGAATTGCTCTCCAAACGCGGCCTGCTCAATCGCCTGTTTGGTGGCCGCGCGCAAAAGATCATCCGGCGCAGCTGGCAAATGTATCCGCTGGGGCTACTGTTTGGCCTGGGTTTCGATACGGCTTCCGAGATTGGCCTGCTGGCCATGACCGCCGGCGCGGCCAGCGGTAACCTGCCGATTGGCGCTGTTCTGTCCCTGCCCATCCTGTTTGCTGCCGGCATGTCGCTGATGGATACCACCGACGGCGTGCTGATGGTCAAGGCCTACAACTGGGCGTTTGTGAACCCGTTGCGCAAGATCTTCTACAACCTGACCACGACCTGTTTGTCGATCGCGGTTGCGCTGGTCATCGGCAGCATCGAGCTGCTGCAAGTCTTTATCGGCCTTCTGCGCCTGAAGGGTCCATTCTACGATTATGTCGGCGGACTGAATTTTGGCGTGCTCGGTTATGTGATCGTGGGCATCTTCCTGCTGGTGTGGGGCGTCTCAGCCGCGCTGTGGAAATTCAATCGGATGGAGGAGCGTCATGAGGCGCCAAATGCGGCCCACGCACACGAGCATGCGCACCCAAGCGGTGTTATTCATGTGCATGAGCACTTTCACTAGAGTGCCAAGGACTTCGCACTTATGAAAATGGGCCGGTATGCGCCAGCCCGTTGAGTGGGTGGCGCCCGGGACGAGAATACCGGGCGCTGGACTGAGGTCCTTTCCATTCCCTTGTTGCCTCGCCAAGCCCGACCACAAGCCAGGAACGGTAGAGGCTGTGCCAAGGCGATGGCCGAACGCCTTTATGGGACGACCGCAGCAATTTGCTGGCGATACCGCACGTCGGACAGCAGACGGCTCAATTCCGTCCTGACCACGGTATAGCACTCGCATACGGCGGCCTCCAGTCCGATTCGATCAAGCACTGCAATGTGGCCGCGGCGGTAACTGACAATACCCGCACGCTGCAGTCTCCCGGCAGCCTCTGTAATGCCTTCCCGGCGCACCCCGAGCATGCTGGCGATCAACTCCTGCGTCATGGCCAGCTCATTTGTCGACTTGCGATCAAGCGTCAGCAACAGCCAGCGGCACAGTTGTTGTTCCACCGAATGGTGCCTGTTGCAGGCCGCAGTCTGGGAGACCTGGGTCAAGAGGGCCTGGGTATAGCGCAGCAACAAACGCTGCATCAAGCCCGCGCAATTAAACTCCCGTAATAGCTTGCCGGCCTCCAGCCGGTAGGCGTGTCCGGCGGTCTGTACTACGGCCGCGCTTGGTGTGGTCTTTCCGCCCATGAACAGCGAAATACCGACCATGCCCTCATTACCCACCCCAGCGGATTCAGCCGAGGCGCCGTTTTCCATGACATAGTGCAGCGATACGATGGAAGTCGTGGGGAAATAAGCGTGCTGCAACTGTCCGCCAGGTTCGTAGAGCATTTCACCCAGCGGCATCGGGACCAGTTCAAGATTGGGTAGGATGCGTGCGTATTCAGCCGCTGGCAGGGCGGCAAGAAGGTAATTCTGGTTCGGACTATGGGATGATGACATGGCTAAGCGCCTGGCGTCCGCGCTCTAATCACTTGTGGTGATTTCCACGCCGATTCCGCGGTAACCGATGAAGCGGCAGGACTGGTTGAACATCGGCTCTCCGCTGACTCGAAAATGTCTTTTCGAGCCATCAGCATTGACGCGGCTGAAGACAAAATCCAGGAATGGCTGCCGGGCGGCAATATTTCCCTGAAGCATTTCCCGCTCCGCCTCGTTCCAGCCCGACACCGGCGCACCGCTGGTATCTCCCACCAAGGCATCGATTCGAATTCCGAGCATCTCCATGACCGGGCCGGAAACCTTGGTGAAGGTTCCGTTCTCGTCCTGCTCCCAGTACCAGTCGGAGGCCAGTTCGGTCAGGCTGCGATAGCGGGCTTCGCTTTCGCGCAGTTCGGCGGTCCGTTCCTGCACTGTCTGTTCCAGTATCTGATTGTAATTCTCGAGTTGCTTGTACAACAGCCGGACTTCCAGCATGTTGTGGATGCGCGTTCTGGCCTCGACCAGATCAAACGGCTTGCTGATGAAATCCTTGGCGCCGGCTTGCAAGGCACGTAGCTTGTGGCCAGGTTGGGCAGTGATCACGAGGACCGGAAGGTAGTCATCTGTATTGTTGGTCTTGAGGCCTTCCATCACTTCGAATCCGTCCATGCCGGGCATCTGCAAATCGAGCAGGATCAGGTCGTAGTGGTTCGTGCGATGCAGTGCGCAGACCTCATGCGGATTCATGGTCGAGGCGACGCGAACGTAGCCGGCTTCACTCAGCAATTGTTCGAGCAACTGCACATTGGACTCCTGATCGTCAACGATCAGGATGCTGGCGTTAAGGATATCGAACTCGGTTACCGTCATGTCTGCTCCTTGTCGGCCGCCAGAGCCACATCCAGCGCATCCATGAACACGTTGACCTTGATCGGTTTGGTGAGGTAGTTGAAGAAGCCCGCTGCAAGGGCCTTTTCGATGTCATGGGCCAACGCATTGGCGCTGAGTGCGATGATGGGAATATGCGCCGTTGACGGGTCAGCGCGCAGGATCTTCATGGCTTCAACCCCGCTGATGCCGGGCAGGTTGAGGTCCATCAGAATCACCTCCGGCTGATAGGCACGGGCAAACTCAATGCCGATATTGCCGTCCGCCGCGCTCAGCAGATGCAGGTCAGGGCGGCGCGCAATGATTTGCTCGACCAGTTCCAGGTTGGCCGGATTGTCTTCGACGTAGAGCAGGGTGCGTAGCGGCCCGCCCTCCAGCTCCCGTGGTTGCAGCAGTGTGGCAGGCTCGCCTTCCCGGACTTCAAGTTGCGGTGCGGTCGTCAGGCTCAATTCGATCCAGAACACACTTCCCATGCCGACGGCGCTTTCCACGCCTATGGTGCCCCCCATCAGTTCAACCAGCCGCTTCGTGACCACCAAGCCAATGCCCGTTCCCTCTTCCGCGCTGGCTTCCTTTCCGAGCCGATTGAACGGCTGGAAAAGCTGTGCAAGCTGTTCCGGAGCCATTCCCGCGCCGGTATCCCTGACGCTGATGTGAATCAAACCCGGGGGTATCAGGGCACACTCCACGGCAACCGAACCGCCTGGCTTGTTGTACTTGATGGCATTGAAAAGAACGTTGATCAGAACCTGTTTGACCCGGGTCCGATCGGCTTGGACGAAGCGGGGAATTTCGAAGCGTGGGAAGGTCATGCCGATGCCGCGCCTCTGTGCCTGCGGCTCGATCATCGCCCGACATTCAAGCATGACCTCGCCGAGCGAGACCGCCTCCCGCGACAGCGTCACTTTGCCCGACTCGATCAGCGCCAGATCGAGAATTTCGTTGATCAGATCGAGCAGGTACCAACCCGCCTTTAGAATCTGGTCGAGGTTTCGCTGCTGTGACGGCGTCGGCTGCGGAGAGCCGGATTCCATGAGCTGGGCAAATCCGAGGATCGCATTGAGCGGTGTGCGCAATTCATGGCTCATGCTGGAAAGAAAATCCGATTTCGCGAGGTTGGCTTTTTCCGCAACGACCATCGCCTCGTTCAGCTTCAATTCGACTTGCTTGCGCACGGAATTGTCGGTGCCAATCAACAGATAGCCAATGATCTCGCCGTAATCATCGCGCAGCGCCGTGATCGACACGATGGCCGGGAAGCGGCTGCCATCCTTGCAGATGTACGTCAATTCATATATGTCCTCGATCCCGCGCGAGGCCTTGAAAGCCAATGCCTGGAAGCCCGGCGTAATGGTGGTTTCGAGTTCGAGGCTCAGTGCCTGGGCGCGCGCCGTCACTTCCTGCGGATCATGGATGTCGCTGGGGTTGATCTTGTTCACGACTTCCGCGGCCTGATAACCCAGCATGCGCTCGGCGCCCACATTGAACAATTGGATGATGCCCTTCTCGTCGGTGGCGATAATTGAAAAATTGGCACTGGTGAGGATCGCGTTCTGCAGCGCGCCCGTCTTTAGCAACGCTTCCTGGCGTCGAACTTCAGTGGTGCCATCCATCTTGCCCGCGTCATCACCGGTCCTGGGGCAGTATCCTGTTTCGGGCATGGTTGATTTCCGTAAGACGCGTTAGCCGAGGGATCTGGACGAGAGTTGCGCTTGTCTAACCGACAATGGAGGAATGCAGCTTCCACAGCGGGCAAGGAAGAACTGCTCTGTCCAGAGCAGGACGTAGATTGTGGCGGCCTTGCCTGGTGTCGTCTGTGCGCCGTCACACATAAGGCGGTCGATGTTGGATGGATGCAGCCGTTTCGGGCGCTGCGGCATCATCTGCAAGGCGCGATTCGATTCAAAGCCTTCGTGCGCGCTGTGTCACTCAAGTGTGCCCTCGCTCGCCATTCGAGTGCGAACACGCCTGGATCATTGCGTGTCCGACCCCGGAGCTGCCATTCAGGTGTGTGCTGCCTCTGCGGCGCCAAGGAAGGTAAACCGGATCGAGAGGCGCCATAAAGCGTTTGGCGCAGCCCACGCACACGAACATGCACACCCAGGCGGCGTTATTCATGTGCATGAGCACTTTCACTAAAGGGCCGGGAGGCTGGCACCAATGAACATGGCCTCAGTCCGGTAAGTTGGAGGCGCACCGTGAGAGATTCGAACTCCCGGCCCTCGGGCGGTGACCCGCCAATTTCCCTTTCAGTCTCTGACCCGCCAGACGCCAGGCCGCCCATCATCTATAGTTCAATAAATCGTCGAACACGCCGGCGGCGTGAATTGGTTTGCTTGCTTGATTCGGCCCGGAGGTATTTAGGATGGACTTTCGTTTCCGCAAGGGTATCAAACTGATTCCGGGCTTCTGGTTCAATAGCCACTCTGTTGGTTCCCACAGCGAACCGGTGGACCAATCTGTCGCCAGTAATCCGCCGCCAACAAGTTTTGCTTTCCCCGCCTGGGTCTTGCTGGCGCTGTTTGTCGTGGTACTGGTGGTTGCGTACTGGATTTAGCCATGCCTGCCGTAACCGCGAAGGCCGCGACCAGCCTCTTCTTGAGGATGCCGGCGCAAATACATTAGGCCGTCGATTCAACCGGACTCTCTTGCTTGCAGTGTGTTTGCCATGAGCCAGGCATGGATGCATATTGGCGTGCTCGAGGACACGAAACTAGGCGCTGGACGAAGCGCTTTTCACTCGCATTGCGTTTGCAAGGGGCGGCTTCCGACCCTGAAGAGACCTTCGGCTTCTTCCTTGTAACCGTCTGCCCCCAGGCGTGGAGCAGACATTCTGGAAATTGTCTTGGTGGGCCATCCCTCACGTTTGCTACCAGTCTGGCGGTCTTCACATATTGCCGCTCCGTTTGGCTGGTTGAAACGGCGATGCCTATCGCTGATGCGAGGGCTGTCTTTAGTCACTGGTTTCAGGAGTGCCTCGTAGTCATATTCGTGCGCCAGTGCGCGCCACCGTGGCCAGCAGGTCACTGAGCACCGCAACCTTGACCGGCTTGACAAGAAAATGATCGCAGCCAGATGCCATTGCCTGCGCTCTGTATTTCTCGTCGGCATACCCCGTCAGCGCCACCAGGCACAGGTCGCGACCTTCCGGCAGTTTGCGCAGGCGTTTTGCCGTCTCAAAACCATCCATCCCCCTTAGTCCGATGTCCAGCAGCACGACCTGCGGCTCGAAGACCGGAATTTGCTCCAGGGCGGCGTCGCCAGTATCAGCGGTACGCACCGTGTAGCCTTTCACCTCCAGCAACGTCACCGTACTGCATGCCACAACAACATCGTCCTCCACCACCAGCACCCGCATGCCGGAGGCGACGCTGACTTTGTCCTCTGACTCAGGCGCGGCGGGCCGGGCAGGCGTGGCCTTGGCCGGTAGCCAGACGGTGAAGGTTGTGCCCATCCCCGGTCCACCACTGTATGCGGTTATCCGTCCGCCATGCATCTCGACCAGGCGCTGTACCAGCGTGAGGCCGACGCCCAGACCGCCTTGGGAGCGATCTAGTGTCCGTTCGTCCTGTTGGAACAGGTCGAACACACGGGGTAGCAGTTCCACCCTGATGCCCATGCCGTTATCCCACACGCTGATTTCGATTTCATGCCCTGCAATGCGCGCGGCAAACTCGATCTGTCCCCCATCCGGGGTAAATTTGATGGCGTTGTCGAGTAGGTTGAACAGTATCTGGTTCAGGCGCACCGGGTCGCCTCTCAAGCGCACTGGATGCTCGGGCAACCGGACCGCAAGCCGCTGTCCCTTTTTCTCCACCGATGGCCGTATCGACTGCATCAGCGGTTCGACCAGCCCGTCCAACTCGATCTCCTCCGTTTTCAGCATGATCTTGCCGTGGGCGATGCGCGAGATGTCCAGCAGATCGTCCACCAAGCGGGTAAGGTGGATCACCTGCCCCTCGATAGTCTCCCCCGCCCACTTGACTGTGGACTCGTCCAGCCCCGGTTGAGCTAGGACGTAGGCGGCATTGCGGATGGGGGCCAGCGGGTTGCGCAGCTCATGGGCAAGCATGGCAAGGAATTCGTCCTTGCGCTGGTCGGCCTCAAGGAGCGCCAACTCAGCCAGCTTGCGCTCGGTGATGTCCTGAGCCGTTCCTGCCATATGGATAGGCTTGCCATCAGCATCAAGTGTCAATTTGCCCTGGCCGCTGATATAGCGAATCGTTCCGTCGGGCCACACACAGCGAAACTCCAAGGTGCCAGCCTGTTGCCCTGAAGCACAGGTATTTATCCAAGCCTGCATCGCAGGCTGGTCATCGGGGTGTATAAGGTTGATCAAGGTTTCCACACTGGGCGTAAACGTCTCTGGAGAGACGCCGTAAATTCGATACAACTCATCAGACCATGTAAGTTGGCCTGCCAGGATATAGTGCCAGCTTCCAATATGGGCAATTGCCTGCGCTTCTTTGTAATTGTGCTCGCTCTCTTTTAGAGCGATTCTTGCCAGCTTGCGCTCGGTGACGTCCTCGGCAATGCCGGCAATTCGCAACACCTTCTCTTCCGCATCACAGACCGGAAAAGCGCGTGCATATATCCACCGCTCCGAGCCATCAGGCCGGCGTATTCGATACTCGGGAAATGTTACGTCAGCCAGATCTCCGGCACTCTTTCTTCTGATCGTCGCAATGACTTGTTCGCGGTCTGCATCAACCACGGAATTCAGCCAATCGAGTGGTCTGGCATAGAGACTCTCGCAGGACCGGCCCCAGATTTCCTCATAGGCGGGGCTGACATAGAGCATCTCTTGCCAATCGGGAGAAATCAGCCAGAAGACTTCCCGGATGTGTTCCGTCAGCTGCTGGGAGAGGGCCGCAATCTCATGCGGCGCAACTCCCGCCCGCTGACTTTCGCGGATGTCTAGCGAGATCATTCGGATTCCTCTTTCCCTTTGTCGTTGCAGAAGTCAGTAAAACACACGCTATCATAGGTCATCAACGTTACTTGTCGATCGCCGACTTGGCGTACTCGCGCACAGCTGACTACGGTCGGTGGCTGTCCGCCACCCGTTTTCATCCGGGCATTCGACAGCAGGGGATTGAGAGTCTCCTGAGGCCGAAGTCCAGCCACACGCCAACCTTCGCCAGCGTCTCTTACATGACTGGGATTGGACGTTCATCTGTGCAATCTTACTGCGTCGCCTAGGACCGGAATTGTCCTGCAACAGACCGCTATCCTCAATGCTTCTCCTCGCCCACCCCACTGATCACATTCCCAAACAAGTCGACAAGAGTTTTCATCCCTCTGATGATTATCCCGATCTGCGCCTCATTGGGTTCGGTCGCGTCCAGTGTCGCAAGGGTTTCGTCCCCACCTTGATGCCCAGGTACGCCAGCGCACAGACGGCGCCTGCATCGGTGCGTATCCTGCGCAATTGACGTGTAGCAATATGCTGCAATCCCAAGCCGCCCCGCAGAGGGGGCCAGGTCTGAAATTGGACGTTCTCATCCGTCCGTTGCGGCTTTAAGGATATGAACTTATCAGGAGGTTAGTGATGAAATGGGCAGGCATGTATCTTGTTGGTTTTGTTGTCTTGGTTGGTGGCCTTCTCGCCGCGCTCTGGAAATTGGGTGTTCTGGCAAGCATCGGCACAACGTGGACTTTGATCGGAGTCGTGATCATGATCGGCTTTGGCATCATGTTCGCAGTCTCCCACAGCGGCACCAAGGAAAACATCCAAGTCGACCGGAAGTGAGCAGTTCAAGCGCGTCAACCGAAGAGCGACACTCACCCGCACACAGGGCGATCCAGCCAAGGCCAAACGTCGTGGGGATACCCTTTGCAGGCGACACACCCGACGACCCGTCACCACACATGAAACACAAGGGCTTCAAGGCGCCGGTGTTGGCGTCGAGGCGTCGAGTGGGGGGATGAATGACGTGTCCGTCGATGGCCCTCGGGGTGCTGCGAATGAAAGCAACGCGCGCGGCGCTACGGGTGGGAGGCCAGGTGTCGCAGTTCGACCCCAAGCGGACCCGCGACCTTCAGCCGCCATATGACTGTGTCGGCGATGAAGCAGACGCTTGCGCCCCAGACTCGTAGGTCTTCGCGCGCGCTGATTCACGGCTCCTATTTCTCAGAGATCGAGCGCACCAGATTCCGGTCAAGCTTGTCTTCAACCTCGCCGATATACGCCGAAAGACTGTGGGTGGATTCTTCAATTGAGTTCCGCAAAGCTTGCTCCATTCCTTCGACCCGTGCACTGAGATCGGTGCGGGATTGCTCCACCGTCTCGCGCAATTGCGCAAACTCTTGGTCAATCTGGCTTCGCAGTTCGCTCAGTCGCGAAGCCTCCGACTTTTCAGCGAGCTGATGCAGCTCTTCCAGTTGCCGCGAATATCGGCGCGCATCGATCAGCATGGTCGTGCGCAGGATAAGGACATAGACAGTAAAGAGCGCGACAAATGCCAAGGTGCCTCCCAGTAGAACCAGACCCAATGGTGCATTGAGCGTAAAGACCAGGAAGGATAGCGCAGTCGGGGTGCTCAAAGCGCTCCAATTGGCCAGGGTGAATACACCCAAGAGGATCAGACCTATAAAGATGAGGGGGCTCAGAATTTTCATTTCAAAAAGTGCATCCGTTTACTCGTTGATCAATGCGCTGCGTATTGGCCTCGCTTGTTGATTGCCTGGCCAAGCATGAACAATCTCAGCTGTTGCGCTAACGCAGAGTATCACGCGATAACGCGATGAACCGTCTTGTGGGGCCATGTCGGGGATGGACCTATTTCATCGGGTAGGCGGGGGCCGCGTATTCCAGCACCAGCGTGCCCAACTGCTGGTTCAGCCCCATAATCGGGATAATGGAGCGCAGGCCACCATTTGCAGTTCGTTCGACCCTGATTTCTTTAGCTTGCAGGTATGCGGACCCGGGATAGAGGCTGGAGAACGTTTCGGCAAGTTTCTTGCGATCGCTGGCGACGACCACCTTACCGTCGACGTTGGCCAGCACAGCGGACTCGAAGCCCTTGAGTTGAACCAGGTCTGTGAAATACTGATCAATCTGATCCAGATTGGAGGCAATGAGTTCACGGCGTATTGCCCAGGATAAAGGAGTGCTGAACAGTCGCAGGTCTTCTTCGGAGCGGCGCGCGTCAAGTTGGCTTGCCTGTTCAATCAATTCCGTCCGAGTCTGGGCGAGTTTGTTTTCCAGTGCGCTTACCGCAGCCGCCTTCCAAACATACATGCCGGCGGCGACCAACACGAGTGCAGCCCCCAAAGCCAGCATGATCTTGCGATTGGCGTCCACGCCAGGGGTTGCCACTGGTGTTGGATTTTCAGTCGTGTTCATGTCTTCTGACTCCATTCAAGCAGTTTCGTAACACAGGTCAGCGTACCAGAGTGGATAGCACGTAGCCAGCGAGATCCCGGTCATTGCGTGGCATGGTCAGGCTCCGATCGATTCGACGTTTACCGAATCGCGAGCCCTGCTGGAATTCCCCTCAATAACTACTGTCGTTACCCGGATTTTCTTCAGGATTGCCTATCACAACAAGCCGTGCGCCCGGCCTATGACCCCATGACCCAGTTCCATGAAGAGCTGCTTTGCGACGCGAGACCGGTCGATGAGAGGTCCAGATCCGTCACGTCGGTATAGCCTTCAACCACAAGGTCGTCCACCAGTTTGGAAGCGCCGCCAGCGCTTATTGCTTATGCCCCCTGCGCTGACGGAGAATGACTCATCTTCGCCACCTTGAGGAGGACACAGTGGCCGACATCTCCGCAGACACCCCCGGCAAGCCCAGCATCTGGGTGCGCGGCCTCCTCATGATCCTGATGGCCGTGGCCTTTCAGATCTGCGGAACGTTGCTGGCCCTGGGGGCCATCATCCAGTTGGTGCTGGCGCTGCTGAACAATACGCCCAATGCACGCTTGATCGCCTTCGGCCAGAGCCTGGGGCTTTACCTGAGTCAGATTTCGGACTTTGTGAGCTTTGCGACGGAGGAAGTGCCATTTCCCTTCAGCGCGTGGCCGATAGAAAAGGCCGATAAAGATAATGGCTCTTGATCATCCTGTAGGTCACGAACGAGCTGAAGACCGGCCATTCATCAGCGCGGGTTTCGGCTCGTCTGAGCGGCTGGTTATGGCTGCGGGTTCAATCGATTGACGCAACAGATTGCGGATATTCAGCCGAGACTTTGCATAATGCAGATGTCTGCAATCAAACAAGCGCCTGGTTTCTGCGCCAGTCTGCCGGCGGCAGACCGAAATGTCGCTTGAATGCACGGCTGAAAGCGGCCTCGGACTCATACCCGGCCTGATCAGCGATGCCCTTCATCGGGGCCTCGGTTGTCTTCAGTCGCTGCGCAGCGAGTTGCAGGCGCCAGTATGTCAGGTAGTGCATGGGTGGCATGTCGAGAAAGTGTTTGAAGCGTGCGCTCAGTACCGTCCGAGATACCCCGACTTCTCGCGAGAGCCGATCCACGTTCCATTCATCCAATGGCGACCTGTGCAGCCACTTCAGTGCTGTCCCGACGACGGGGTCGTTAACGGCTGCAAACCAGCCCACCTCATCCGTCGAAAGGGTCTGCATGTGCTTGCGCAGGATCTCGACGAACATCAGCTCGGTCAGGCGCGGCAGCATTGAGCGGGCGCCGGGAATGACCCGGCTGGCTTCCTCGGCCGTGTGGCGAATCATGCTGGCCAGCCAGTCGTCCGCCGGGTTCTGTCCGGGGCTCACGTGCATCAGTTCCGGCAGGTGCCGCAGCAGGGGATGGAAGAGCAATTCATCGCATTGCAGGAAGCCGCAAATGATTTGAGTGCATCCGCCCCCGCCCCCGTGTTCGATCAGCAGGATGTCAGGCCAGGGAAACGGCGGAAGCAACTTCCCGGCCGGCACGTTGATGGCCTCTTCGCGTCCCCTCAGCACATGCTCGTCGCCATAGGGCAGCAATATGGCGTCGCCCGCTTTCAGCCAGACTCGCTCACGATCCTTCAGTTCCAGCCAGCAGCCACCCTCGGCAATGATGTGGAAAGGAATGATGTGCTCAGTCCGGAACGACAGCATTTTGGACAGATTGCATGCCGCGGGCGAGATCAAGCCCCAGGGTTCGCGAAACACGGTGCGGAACAGGACCATACCCGACAGGTGCATGTTGCCCAGCAAGTCCGACAGCAGGTCACCGGAAACCGGGTCCTGCGTTTCGGACAAGACTCTTTGCGTTTCAGTCATGGCCCCACCTTCCCCGAAGGTCTAGCCTGATACCAAGGCAATGCTCCAACCAAGAATAGAGTACGGACGGACTTGCCGCTAGCGCAGAAAGTCACCCCAGACCGTTGCCAAGGAGCAGAAATCATGACCAACACACTGAACGAAGTCGTCGTGCACATCGACGAGAACATCAACCAGGAGGATCTGGATGACCTCGAACAGGTCATTCGCCGTGACCAAGGGGTCATTTCCGCCGGCCATCAGCCCGATCGGAAGAACCTGATGGTGGTGGTCTATGACTCATCGGTCACGCGTGCATCCAACCTCCTCCATACGTTCTACGACCGTGGACTGCATGCGCAGTTGATTGGCATGTGACCTGCTCACCGAGGCCCACGCGAATAACCCGCAAGCGGTTCGCCCCCGTCTGTGCTCTTCTCGATTTGAGCACTGGCCACGCGAGTCGAAATGCCACTTCATTAAGCAGGGAGGATTCAGGCTATGCCCCGATTTTTCATTGAAGTCCCACACGAGGAACAACTCGTGGCGTGTGCCAACGCCGTCAAGATCTTCCTGGAGAGCGGTTCCCATTTTCTCACCCATGCAGACTGGGGGTGCAAGGACGGTGTCCACAAGGCGTGGTTCATTGCCGAGGTGGACAGCAAGGAACAGGCTCGGGCCATAGTGCCTCCTGCGTATCGTTCTCGGGCCAATGTTGTGCAGCTCAATGCATTCACCCTCGAGGAAATCGACGAACTCCTTCGCTATCATCGAGCTTAGATTGAGTGCGCAGTCCAGGCCAACGTTTACGGGCGGCCATGATGAAGTCCGCGCGTGGTCGACAGCGTTCTCCTGCGTTCGATCGTTGGCTCCTGCCATTCGCCCAAGGGCCGCTCAAGGGGGGATCTTCCATGACTGAAAGGCCTGTGATCATTGTGGTCGATGACGAGCCGGCCGCCCTGGCCGCGATGCTCGACGCCCTTACCCGGCGCTTTGGCGCCGACTACCGCATTCTGCCCTACCTTTCCGCATCCGAGGCTTTGGAAACGATTTCCAGGATCAACGCGGACGGCGAGGAAGTAGCATTGGTCATCGCGGATCAGTGGATGCCCGAAATGACGGGCAATGAACTCCTCGGCCGGGTCCGCAAGCTTGAGCCTCTGGCGAAGCGCGCCTTGCTTGTCGCCTGGGGTGACCACACCGCCTCGCCCACCATCTTGCAGGGCTGCGCGCTGGGTCAGTTGGATAATTATCTGTACAAGCCCTGGACACCCGCTGAAGTTCATTTGTATCCGCTTGTTAGCGAGTTCCTGGCGGAGTGGACGCAGATCCACCGGCCGGGAATGGAGCTGATTCACATCGTCGGTGACGACTCTTCCCCACGTTCAAGCGAGATCCGTGAGCTGCTCAACCGCAACGGGGTTCCCTACGGCTTTCACCTCACCGCGTCCCCAATGGCAAGGCAACTCAGCAAGGAGCATGGTGCCGAACTCGGGGCATTGCCGGCGGTCTTCTGCTCGACGGATCCGTCCTCTCCGATCCGACCGACGCGGAGATCATGGACGCCATCGGTGAGAACCCGCACGAGTTGCACTGTGACGTGGCGGTGGTTGGCGGCGGGCCAGCCGGACTTACCTCGGCGGTTTACGCCGGATCCGAGGGACTGCGGACCTTGGTGGTTGAGCGCCATGTGATCGGCGGACAGGCCGGCGCAAGTTCCCTTATCAGGAACTACCTTGGATTCCCGCGTGGAATCAGTGGAGCACAACTCACCCAGCGTGCCTATCAGCAGGCCTGGCTGTTCGGTGCAAAGTTTGTCTTTGCACGGAGACGACACGGCTGCGCACAGACGGGACGAAGCAGATCCTGACCTTATCGGACGGACGCGAAATCTCTGCAAGGGCGGTAATCATCGCCACCGGGGCGACGTACCGACGTTTGGAAAGTCCGGAAATCCACCGCTTCGTGGGCAGGAGCGTCTTCTATACGACGTTTGGGGAGATGCGGTTTGTGCGCAACCTCAATGTTGCGGTGGCCGGAGGTGGAAACTCGGCAGGACAGGCGGCTATCCATTTGGCAGCCTTCGCGCGCCAAGTGACGCTGGTGGTACGGGCCGACTCGCTCGAGCGGGGAATGTCTGATTACCTGGTGCAACAGATTCGCCACGCACCCAACATCGAGGTCCGCCTCGGGGCAGAAGTTGTCGGCGCCGAGGGCGACGAGCTCATGGAACGTATGACGATCCTGGACAGAGCGAGCAATCGTACTGAATCCATTCCGGTGAAGATGCTTTTCGTGCAGATCGGAGCGGTGCCGCACACTGACTGGCTGATCGGGACGCTGCAGCGCGATACCAAAGGTTTCATTGTCACCGGCCGCGACGTGGACATGGGCGTCTGGCCGCTTGGCCGGACACCGATGAGCTTCGAGACCAGTGTGCCGGGCACGTTTGCCGTGGGCGATGTACGCCTCGGGTCGATGAAGCGCGTGGCGTCGGCAGTGGGCGAAGGGGCGGGAGCCATACAAGATGTCCACCGGTATTTGGAAGAAGCTCGGGAGGCTACTTCAGGCTGAGGTGTCGCAGGCTTTCAAGCCTGAATTTCGCGAAGTCAAGGGGCCCGGGCCGAATGGAGCCGATGAACGCGATCGACGGAGGACGCCAGGACCTGCGGCCACAGTACCACTCGTCGCTGGTGTCTCCTGCATACCGAGGACCGGACGATCAACTGTGCATTTCTGCTACTTCGCCAAGGACCGGTTGAGCTTAGGAGACTGTTTGTCGTTTCCTGCTATCCAGAGATGCGTTGACCCCACTCAAAGTGTCCAGATTCATTCTGTCGGCTGGTCACTA
>CAWAJU010000002.1:0-22206 GCA_963782495.1 uncultured beta proteobacterium
AAACCCTGGCGGCAAAATGAGCGGCGCCGGCGCAAAGCCGCGCGCACGTCGCAGCACCCGTGCCTGGCCCGCCACCACCCGGGCCACCGAATCATCCACGCGACGCGCGATGGGCCGGTTGTGCTCAAGAAAATACTCGGCAATCGATCCCAGGCGTTGGTGTGCATCCTCCGCGGTGATGGCCTGTGGTTCATCGGATAAGTTGCCGCTGGTCAGGACGATCGGGCGATCCATGCGCAGCAGCATCAGATGATGCAAAGGTGTATTGGGCAGCATGAATCCCAGGGTGTTCATGCCCGGCGCGACCGCCGCGGCAATTGCGGGCTTGGCCGCATCGTTTCGGCATTGCAGCAAGACGATGGGTGCGGACGGGCTGCTCAGCAGGGCAGCCTCCTGTTCATTCAGTTGCCCGTAACCGCGGATGACGTCGAGGTCGCGTGCCATCAACGCAAAGGGTTTGCGCTGCCGCTGTTTGCCTTCGCGCAGCCGTTCCACAGCGCTGTCATTGGTCGCATCACAGGCAAGCTGGTAGCCGCCCAGGCCCTTGATCGCGAGGATATGGCCGCGCTGCAGCAGGCTGCACGCGGCATCCACATCATCGAGGAAGGTCAGGGCATCCAGTGCAATCGCGCGCCCATCCGTGCGCACCAGACTCACCCGCGGGCCGCAGGCATGGCAGGCAATCGGCTGGGCATGGAAGCGCCGGTCCGCCGGGTTAACGTATTCCGCAGCGCAGGCCGGGCACAAATCAAAGCTCGCCATGGTCGTGTTGGCGCGATCGTAGGGAATCTGTTCAATGATGCTGAGACGCGGACCGCAGTGTGTGCAGTTGGTAAACGGATAGCGAAAGCGCCGTCCGAACGGGTCAAGTATCTCCGCGGCGCAGTCCGGACAGGTTGCGGCATCTGGCGCGACATGGGTATGCACGGCGGCCGTGGTACTGAGGTGGATGCGAAAATCGGGCGGCGCCAATCCGGTCATCGGATGGCCGTGCTCGATTGATTCGATGCGAGCCAGCGGCGGGGCTTCGCTGCGGATGCGTTCGACCAAAGTTTGCAGCAATTCGGTGTCGCCCCAAGCCTCGATCAGCACACCCTCCCCATCGTTGGCGACGTTTCCGCGTATGCCCAGTTCCTGCGCGATGCGCCACACGGTGGGCCGGAAGCCAACGCCCTGCACAATGCCGCGCACCCGGATGCGCTCGCCACCCGCGCTTGACACTTCTGACGCGAACGGCAGCGGCGTGCTCATGCATGCACCTCTCGACTCCAGCGCCACAGCATGACGCGGTTGTTGCCCGCGTCGACGATGATGGCGTAGTCGCCGGCGCTGCACAGACCGAAGGGCCAGCACAGACTGTCGCGCGTGGCGGGCATCCACCGGTTGTCGCCTTTGGCTTCCCAGTCCGGTTGCGCCGCGAGCAGGCGCGGATCCGCACCGTAGCCCATGATGTCCTGATCGTGCCACGCCAGGAGGCGCGAGCTGGCGGTGTCTGCCACGACCAGCCATTCGCCCAGCGTGGCAAGCGCATAGGGCATGTTGAGCACGGCAGCGGTCGGCCAGTAGTCGCCCTGGTTGTGGTCCACGCCTGAAGCTGTTTGCTGGCCGAGCATCGCATCGCAAGCCTGGCCGTTGGCCACGGGACACACGTCCCAGATCATGATCCGATTGTTGCCGGCGTCGGCGACGCACAAGCGCTGGCCCAGAAATGCCAGGCCATGAGGCCAGCGCATGCTGCTTGCGTCCGGGTTGCCCCCTGCATTTTCATCGCGGCTGGCAAAATCAGCCTGACCCAATACCAGATCGGCCGGCTGACCACTACGCGCAGGCAAGCGGTTCCACATCAGCACGCGGCGGTTGCCGGTATCGGCCACCCACAGGCGCGTACCATCCCACGCCACACCGAACGGCCAAAACAAGGTGTCTGCATCCGGTTGCTGCCCGCCGCGGTTAGCTTCGACCGCACCAAAATCTGCCTGGCCCAACACGAGGTCCGCAGGCTGGTTGTGATGCCGCGGAGGCTCACGCCAGATCAGAACGCGATGATTCCAACCGTCTGCGATGGCGATGCCTGCGCCGCACACCGCCATTCCTGAGGGAACATTAAGGGTGGCCGCACTGGCCGGCCCCTTTGCATTCCGACCTTCATGGGAAAAGTCCGGCTGGCCGATCAGGATTTGCGCTGCGGCATTATCCTCGGTGGGCAGCGTGGGCCAGCCCAGGATGCGATGGTGACCGGTGTCGGCCACCCACAGGCTGCCATCCTCAGCCACGCAGGCCCCGCGTGGGCCGAACATGCTGGATGCGCTGGGGGTCAGAGATGTGTTGAGATTCTGTGCGCCGTTGACCGCGCCCAGGATCACGCTTGCGCCCTGCTCGGCAAGCAATGGCAACGGATCCTTGCCGGGCGCATGGCGCTTCTGGCCAGGCGAGAGTGAAACGTTCAATGTCGCTTGCATGAGCTAGCGGGCAAGACGCACCGACACCATATCGTTCACCACCTTGACCGCGTGCATGGTGAGTTGGACTTCCGGCACGGTCAGGCACTCGCCAGTCTCAAGCAGGTAAGTGAAGCCGTGAAAAGGGCAACGCATGGTCCCGTCGATCAATTCTCCGCCGTCCAGGGGCATCCCCATATGGGCGCAGGCATTATTCATGCAACTGACCAAGGCGCCACGGCGATAGAACAGCAAGTCGTGACCCTGCGAATGACCACGGGTGAAAATGCCGCCATCGGGAATCTCCGTTAGCGTACAAATCTGCTCCCAGCCGTCGTCCTTGTCCCTGGCAAATGGGCTGACAAAATGCACGACATGAGGTGAATGGGCGTTTGCCGGCTGCGGTGGCGCGCGGCTCACCTGATGGATGTGCTGGATCTCCGGGCAATGCTTGCGGATTGATCGCTCAACGCCTTCGGTCAGCGTCTGTCCCGAGGCCGGGCAACCGTGACAGGCGCCCACGAGGCGTACTTCGACCGTATCCGGGCCCTTGATTGCAACCAGTTCGACGTCGCCGCCATGTTCGTGCAAATAAGGCCGCACTTCTTCCAGGGCCGCCTCCACACGATGTTCCAGCGGGTCCTTGACCAGTCCATGGAAACGCAGCACGCCGAATACAAATGGGTCGCGCACCGCGTCGCGCAAGCGCGAGGCACAGGCCGGATCTTCACGCAGGAATCGAATCAGCCGTCTGAATGCTTCACAATTGAGATCTTCAATCGCAGACTTGATCGCAGTCAGCGTACCGGCGTGATGTTCGTCCCAGCCTTGGGCAATGGCTTCGAGCATTGCAATCTGGCTGGCGATACGGGCAAGTTCGGAGGCTGAGTCCGGACTCGCCATGGCAGTGGCATTGGCTTGGGGTAGCGGTGCGTTCATGCTGTGCTCAGTTGTACTTGAGGTCTTTGAATAGATAAGGCTGAATGGCACCGCCGACCAGGCTCGCCACGATTACGCCAACCAGCGGCCCGACGAAAAGTCCAAACGCCAGCAATAGCACCAGTGCAAGCAGCAAGCCCTTGAACCACTGCATGAATGCTGCCTTGTTGTCGCGGAACAGCTTGCCTTTCAGAAAGAGCTTCATGGAATTCATGTACATTGTCAGCATGACGAACTCCTATTTCAGCATGCCGAAAATGAGTACTCCGAGCAGAGCTGCCGGGATGACTGCGATCGGTCCATAGAACGCTCCCATCAAGGCCGCGAGCTCCTTGCCCAGAAATTCCCCGCCAACCTTGATGCCTGTGACAATGCCCGCAGCCGCAGAAAGTACGGTCGCCAGAACGAGTAATTCAATTGCAGTCAGAATATCCATATCGATTCCTTGATCCGGTGAGAACAACTTGCCTAGTGAAGCACCAGGCTTTCCCCAAAGGGGTCGTGCCCATCATTGATTTCCGCCAGGCTTGCAGACAGCAACTCCGCTCGATCATCCAGGCCGAACTGTTTGAATAAGGTCATGGCCTCTCGATACAGCGCGGCTGCCTGTTCGCCGACACTCTGGCCGGAATCGGTCTTCGTATCCGTCGGCAGATTGCGCAGCACGTTGGCCTTGTTGGCGATGGTGTTGGCGTATTCCACCGGCGTATCGCGAGGGTTGCGAACCTTCAGCGCTTCGTCGTAGGCTTCGAGTGCGCGCAGATTGTTTTCCAGTACGTGGCTGCTGGACGCATATTGCAGGGCATTGCCGAGGTTGTTCTGGATCATCGCGTACTCAGTCGGATGGTCAATGAGATTGATGACCTTGAGCACCTCCTCAAAGGATTGCACGGCCAATGCCTCGCGCATCTTTGCTCGCTCATCCGAGACTGGAATTGCCAGATACGCGATTGCCAAATTGTTGTGCAGTACGGCGAATTCCTGCGGATAGGTTTCGCGCACAAAGACGCGCAAGGCGCGGTGATAACACTGAATCGCATCCTGAATCCGCGCCGCGCCCTGGCTCGCCAAACCCTGGATCGCGAGGCCGTGATTCAATTCGACTTCGGCGATCTCTTCGGGTTTGCCCTGCGCATGCAGCGTTGGAAGTACGCTCTCATAACACTCGCAGGCCTGACGCAAAGTCTCAACACCGCCGTCGGGTATGGCTTGAAGCGCCGTTCCCATGCGCGCGCGAATGCGTGCCTTCAACAAATCGGCGGCGTCAGGCAATTCAGTCAGAGCACGTTGGTAAAGCGTGACGGCGTCACGCAGTTGGAAAGGCGATTTGGGCTTGGTCTGCAAGCCCATGGCGATTTCCGTCAGCATCTCTGCGCGCTCCTCGGGGCTGCGGGTGACATCCTCAACCGCGCGCATGGCTTCTGCGAATTGAATCTCGGCAGCAGTTTGCAATCTGGTTCTCCTCACGTCTGTCCTCGCACCGCACTGCTATCTTCGTATCAACTTGAACTATAGAAAGCTGACTAACTTAGTCAACATTATTTTCAGTGTGCAAACTAGGTTTGCACACGTTCCAATCGAGCCTGGATGGGTCACTCGACTGCGCTCAGATCCTCCAGAAGCAAACCGGCAATTTCTGATATCCAGCGCACGCCCACACAACGTTCAGGCGCGTCCGCTTCGATGCCAAGCGTACGCAGAAATTCGACCGCATGCGCAACGCGATCGCCGCGTGCATTGCGTATCTTGAGTAATACACCTCCAGCGGTGGTGCCATGCAAGGGCAACAGGAATACAAGCCCATCCTTGAATAGCAATGCAATGGTGCTGACTCCAGGCAGGTATTGGTCGCAAAGCTCACGGCTCAGATAGACGCTGCCTCTGGCAATGCGTATGGCGTGCGGTGCGGGTGTCTCCGTCGACTCAGGCAATGGCGCGGCTTGCATGGCACTCGATCATGGCCTGGATGTCGGCCACCACCCGTTCTGCCGCGCGGAGGACAGGTTCACTCAATTCCAGGCCAAGGCCCAGTTCGGCTGCCTCGATCAGGAATACCGTCACGTCAGTGGGAAAGTCTGCGCCGAAGATTCGGCGTCCTGCATACAGTGCATGGTCCCATCGAAAGTCGTGCAGGCTATATGTGGGGTCGTGCGCTTGCTCCAGTTCTGCGCCGGGCACCCGGAATACTGCGCCGGGTTGCGAGCCGCTGCGGCTGGCATCGACCAGGATCAAGCGTGTGGCGCCGCGTGCGCGGAACATCACGTCCATGCCGGCGGTGCCTGCATCGAACACCGCCACATCGCTGAGCCCATGCGCATTGACCCATTCGATCAATCGCCTGGCCACGATCACTCCGACGCCGTCGTCGCTACGATTGAGGTTGCCGCATCCGATGATCGTCAACATGAGTAATGGGTCTAATCAAATACGCCACAAGCGACAAGACCACTCGGGCAATACCGGCAACTTCAGTTCGGGCAGGTTGCAGAACTGGCGATTGCGTTCAAAGTACATGCAGGTTGAACATCCTTGTTCAAGTTCATCGTCCCCTGACGCACGATACGGTGTGATCGTGAACCCCGCAAGCTTGAGCTTGGCGGCGTAATCCAGGGGTGAAATCTGCTGGAGCTGCGCCACCAGGCGATTGACTTCTTCACTGGTATAGGCGCGCTGCTGCCATTCGGTATTTAAGCCGCCATCCAGCAGCGCCAGTAGTTTCTTGCGTACGTCCGCATCACCACTCGCATCCATGGCTTGGCCCCGGTTCGCCTGACCTTACGCGCTAGATTCGCCACAGCCGGCACCACCAGTCGGCTTCCACGGGAAGTGCCAGTTCAGGCAAGTCGCACCATTTGCGGTGCACAAGATAATACATGCACTCCTGGCAGCGCATCTGGTCCGGCCCGTATGGCTTGTCAGTAAAACCCGAAATCACCAACTTGGCCTCGAGTTCGTCGGGTGGCAACCCGCGCAGCTGCGTGAGCAGCTGTCCAAATTCCTTGTCGGTCTCCGGAAATGGTTCAGTCTGTGTCTGCAGGCCCTCTTTGAGCATTTGTGCAATTACCTGGCGAAGGTCGTTCTCTTCGTTCTTATGCATTACCAAAGGCCTCCTGACATCGGTCTTGCAAAGGGCTGGATTATAGCTTCATCAAATACGCACAAATACCGCAGTTCACGTTCGTTCCAACTCAGTCTATTTTCGTTGATCGAACCACCTCTCCCCGAAGAGAGAGGTGGGAAGAACACGGCGCACTCATGCTGAGTGCAATCATGCCGTGCGGAAGCGAGCGAGCTCCTTGCCAGACTTGGCATCATGTGCGTGGACCGTGCAAACCAGACACGAGTCGAAAGAACGCGCAACGTGGCCCACTTCAACCGGATCCGTCGGGTCGGCAATCGGCGCGCCCATCAGCGCTTCCTCGATCGGACCGCGCATGTCCTTCGCATCGCGCGGTCCGACATTCCAGGTGGTCGGCGCAATGATCTGGTAGTTCTTGATCTTGCCATCCTTCACGTCGATCCAGTGGCACAATGCGCCGCGGATCGCCTCGGTGGCACCCCAGCCGCGTCCATCTTTCTCGGTCGGCTTGATATACCACGGGTCGTTCAAATGGAACTCGCGCAGGCAGTGCTCCGCCTGGCGATAGAGCTTGACCGTCTCGTGCATGCGGGCAATCTGGCGCAAGTGCAGGCTGGGGCCGCCCATCTTCTTGTACATGTCGAGGATGAATCCGTCATAGTGCTGCCAGGCTTCGCCATGCTTGCCCCCGGCCACCATCTGGCGGGCGAAGGGGCCCGCTTCCAGGCGCCCGTAGTCCAGATGCGATACCGCAGTGGCCCAGTTGTACTTGCCGTTGAAGTCTGTGTCGTTCTTCTGTACCGGCCTGGTGGTACGGTCAAAGGGATGAACATCAGCCGCACCCTCGTCATACCACGAGTGAATTGTGTTCTCGCGCGCCTTGTCATGGGTCGCGAGCGTGTGGGTATCGGTCTTGCTGTCGTACACCCCGCTCTTCATGATAAGCGCGGCGTTGCGGTTATCGATGGTCGGCTTCTGGTACTTGTCTTCATGCGGGAGATAGCCCCACGAAATGTACTTGCCCACGCCGCCGCCGTACTTGTCGATGCCGATATCAAGCCCCATTCTCCAGTAGAAACCGAGATCCGAGTTGGCATGCGCCGGGCTCTCGTCGAGCCAATCCATGAAGTCGTCATAGGTCTTGATCTGTTCGTAGCGCTCCAGCGAACAGCCCAGCCAGACCGGTTCGAGCCAGTTGGTCTTGTAGTATTCGAGGATCGACCAGGCGCGCGTGACGTCGGACAGGGTCGGCGCACACATCACGCCGCCGGGCACCATGTAGCTCGAATGCGGCCACTGTCCGCCGATGAGGGCGTAGATCTCCACCGGTTTACCCGAGATCGTCACGCCGGTCTCATACGATTTTCCGGTGAAAGGTGCGAAGCGCTTCACCGCTTCCTCGTAGAACTTGCTGTTGCGGTACTTCTTGTTGGTCATGTCGATCGCATACAGACCGTAGAAGTAACGCGGCTGGCTTTGCAGGCTCTCGGTGACCTGGCCCAAATTGCGCGCCAGAATGGCATTGCGCGGCACTTCGGTCTGCCACGCGGTATCAAGCGCCCACGATGCGCACGTCAGGTGTGATGCGCCACAGATTCCGCAGGCGCGTGGCGTAACCACCAGCCCCGCTTGCGGGTCCTTGTCGCGCAGAATGATTTCAAATCCGCGGAACAGCTCGGCTTGGGTCCAGGCGTTGACCACAACGCCATCCTCTATGTCGACTCGCACGTCGAGGTCGCCTTCGACGCGCCCCACTGGCGAAATGTCCAATGTTTGTACGGCACTCATGTATCGCTCCTTTTCAACGTCTCAAGCTGTCCAGTTTCCAGACGACGCTCAGACCACAAAGATGTCCTGTTCTGCCCACGCGGGCGCGGCGTTCTTTGCCGCACCGGTAAGCGCGATATAACCCTTCTTGTCCACGCCCGTCGGCAGATCCTTGGGCACACCCATCACGGTTTGGGTCTTGAACAAGGTGCCGGGCGCGAGGTCGAAATGCGGAAACTCCGGCTCGGTGCAACCAAGGCATGGCATGCCGGAACGGGTCTTGGACGACTGACGGTTCCACAGGATGCGGTTGCATGGCGAGTGGGTCATCGGACCGCGGCATCCGAGGTCATAGAACAGGCAACCCTTGCGTTGGCCGAATTCGGTGGCAGACACCTTGTAGGCAAAGTGTATGTTGCGGGTGCAGCCGGTCTGGGTGAAACTTTGGAAGAAGGTCTTGGGACGCTGGAATTCGTCGATAGTGATGTCGCCGCCACGCCCTGTGGCAATTGCCACGACAATCTGCGTGATCCAGTCCGGGTGCGCGGGACAACCGGGAATATTGACGACCGGCAGACCGGATTTCGATTTCCAATTCTTGCCGAGAAAACCGCCTTGATCCCGCTTGAGAAACTGCAAACCCTGCGAGTCGCTCGGGTTGGGCGCCGTCGCGGGGATGCCTCCCCAGGTTGCACAATCACCCACTGCCACCACATAGGTCGCCGAATTGGACAGATCCTTCACCCAGTCCTTCATAGGCCGCCCGGCAAATCGGTTCCACTCACCGGTTCCATTTGGCGCGTTGACCACCGTGCCTTCAAAGACAAACACGTCGAGCTGGATCTTTCCTGAAATGCAGTCGCGCAGAATTTTCTGCAGATTGTCGCCCAACTCCATGCCAAGCGACGGATGCCACAGGACATTGATGCCAAAGTCAGTCACCAGGTCGCAGGCGCTGGGTTCTTCGGCATTGAGAAAGGACATGGTGTTGCCGGAGCACGCACCGCCTTGCAGCCACAAGAGATTTGCCATGTTTGGAGCCTCCTTATGATCGAGTTTGAGCGGGCATGAAGTGCGCGAATCAGTTTGGTAGTACGCCTGCCTGTGGAGATGTACAGCAATTGACGTGCCATCAACGACCGAAACACGAACGGTGAATAACTGACTGAATTAGTTGGGTAATTAGAGACTGAAACATCAGTTCATTAGTATGTGGTGCGCATATCTGGTTTGCGCAAAAACCAAGATGTAAGCGTTCTTTGCACTGGAGCGCCCACAAAGCCGATGAACCTGGTTTGGCAGACAACATGGAATCGATGCACGCGAAACTAACCGTGACGATTGCCGCAGGCCGGACATTCGGTTTCCAGCGTGTAACCGTACCAGATTCCCTGACACCGACTGCACCAGTGTCCATTCAGCTGCCACTCATGCAATCCCAACTGTTGCGCCAGTTGGGTGGTGCCCAATTCACGAAAGCCGCCAAGCGTGTGCTGGGGCGTCACGCGCGAGAACGGGAAGGGCACGGGCTGCGCGTCGGTTGGGTCATCGTCTTCAGCCATAACTTTGCGCCGCTTCCGCGGTGTCGCGTGTGATGCCGTAGCGCTTGATCTTGTTGTCCAGTCCTACGCGCGACAAACCCAACTCTCGCGCAGCGCGTGAATGATTCCAATGGTGGCGCTGCAAGGCCTGCTGTACCAGTTGAGCTTCAATGGATTCAACCGTGGTCTTGAGGGTAGCGCCCTCGCCCAAGGCCAATTCGACGCCGCGCAAACTTTGTACCTTGGGGCGGCTCAGGGCGATATCAGAAGACAGTTGGCTGGCGGTAATGATGGCGCCATTCTCCGTCATCGCCACCATGCGCCGCACCTCGTTCTCCAGTTCGCGCACATTGCCCGGAAAGGAATAGGACTTGAGTTTCTGCATGGCTTCGGCCGAAATGCCCACCACCGGCCGGCCATTGTTCCCAGCGTATTTCTTGATCAGGTAGTCGGTCAGAACAGGAATATCCTCGGGCCGCTCGCGCAAGGGCGGGATCTTCAGTTCGAAGCCGCGCAAGCGGTAGTAGAGATCGCGGCGAAATTGGCCTTGCTCCACCAACTTGCCAAGCGGACGATTGCTCGCAGCGATAATGCGGACATTGCTGTGGCGAGTTTGGTCAGACCCAACTGGCTTGAACTCACCCTCCTGCAGAAATCGCAGCAGGCTGACTTGCATGGCAGGCGATATGTCCGATATCTCATCAAGGAACACGGTGCCGCCATCGGCTGCAGGAAACAGGCCCAGACGGTTGCCCACTGCACCGGTGAATGCGCCGCGCTTGTGGCCGAATAGTTCCGACTGCAACAGGCCATCCGACAATTCGCCGCAATTCTGCGCCAGAAAGATCTGGTTGCTGCGCGCACTGAACAAATGCAGCGCCCGTGCCATCAGTTCCTTGCCCGTTCCCGTCTCGCCTTCGATCAACACGGGCAAGTCTGTTGCGGCGGCCTTCTTTGCCAGATTGCATACCTCCGCCATGGAATTGCTGGAAAACACCAACTTGTCGAATTCGTAGGTCTCTTGCAAAGCGATCGTCATCTTCTCGTTTTCGCGGCGCAGCACGGAGTCGGCAAATTTCAGTTCGTGGCTCAAGTAGCGGTGCCTGCGCGCCAACTCACGACTCTCCAACGCGCGCTTGAGCAACAGGCTGATTTGCTCCGGCTCCCACGGCGCTCCCACAACCTGGTAGATCGCCGCATCGTTGATCAGCCTGACCATCTCGTCGCGACGAACCTTTTCCAACGCGAGGATACGTATCGTGTTTGGCTGAACCACCCGTATTCTGTTCAGAAGATCCACGCCGCGCCCATCAGCATATTGTTGCTCGCTGACCAAAACGTCGATATCGCCTGCGTCCATGACTTCGGATGCCTGGGTGAGCGTATCGGCAAAGCTTAGGTCATAATCGGCGGACAACCGATCGCGCAAGGCCTTATCAGCTGCCAGCTTCGGCCCAGCCAACAGAATCTTCCACTCCTCGCTCTGCTGCATGTCTACTTTCTTTGCAGTTCTGTATACAGTCATTGCAGCGTAGCAGATGAACCGACGCAATAAACCATGAAGCTGTTATGGACACTCAGCGTGGCTTGCACGGTATGCAAGCAGCAATGAATCGCGGATTGCGGCGACCCGGCGTACCGGCGGCGTTGGGCGCGGCCCTCCTGTTTGGCGCGGGAACACCGCTTGCGAAGACGCTGCTGGAAACAGTCAATCCATGGCTGCTGGCGGGGCTGCTGTATCTGGGCTCAGGTATCGGGCTGACCGCGTATCGCGTCCTCAGTCGTGCTGGCACCGTCCATCTTCCCCGAATTCAAGCCTGCTGGTTCGCCGGGGCGATTCTTGCGGGCGGCATCGCGGGCCCTGTCCTGTTAATGTTCGGCCTCACCTACATGCCCGCATCGGATGCTTCGCTTCTGCTAAATGCCGAAAGCGTGTTCACTGTCTTGCTGGCATGGTTCGTTTTCAAGGAGAACGTCGACCTCCGCATCGCACTGGGCATGTGTTCAATCGTGGCTGGCGCGCTGGTCCTGGGCTGGCCCGGAGAAGCGAAGCTTGAAGGATTAGCCCCCACCTTTGCGGTTCTTGGCGCGTGCCTTGCGTGGGCAATCGACAACAACCTGACGCGCAAGGTTTCCTTCGCGGACTCGACCTGGATCGCCTCGATCAAGGGCTTGGTGGCGGGCTGCGCAAACCTGATGCTGGCGTTCTCTCTGGGCGCCTCGATGCCGAACGCCGCGAGTTTGGCGGGCGGGCTGATCGTGGGACTGTTTGCCTATGGTGTCAGCCTGTCGCTATTTGTCGTGGGTTTGCGCCATCTCGGGACCGCACGGACGGGCGCCTACTTTGCGATCGCCCCATTCTTTGGCGCCGTGCTTGCGGTGCTGATGGGTGAACCATTCACGCTACCGTTGATTCTGGCCGGCGCCTTGATGGCGCTGGGTGCCTGGCTGCACGTTACGGAGCGTCACGTACACGAGCATTATCATGAGGCGACCGAGCACGATCACGAGCACCTTCACGATGAACACCACCAGCACCCACACGACCATCCGGTGCCGCCTGGCTTTGCGCATAGCCATAGGCACAGGCACGAACCGCAGACACATTCGCACCCTCATTACCCGGATATTCACCATAGACATGAACATTGACCGGGATTTCAATTCACCTGCCGTCATCACAATACTGACTTGAGAGGAGGCTGAGTATGCCAGACGCAACGGACCCGCAGACCGACTTGAGCGATGAGTTCCCGCTGGAACCGGGCCTGATCTATCTGAACCATGCCGCGGTCGCACCCTGGCCACGCCGCACCGCGGAGGCGGTCAAGGCCTTCGCCGAGGAGAATCTGCGCCGCGGCGCGTCTGACTATCCCGGATGGATGGCGGTCGAGGCGCGGCTGCGAGAGCAGTGTCGGCTCCTGCTCAATGCTAATTCGACGGCAGATATCGCTCTGCTCAAGAACACGTCCGAGGCGCTTTCGGTGGTGGCCCATGGGCTCGACTGGGAGGCCGGCGACAACGTTGTAGTCAGCGATCAGGAATTCCCTTCCAATCGCATCGTCTGGCAATCTCTGGCGCCCCAGCGCGTGGAGACGCGCGAGGTTGATCTTGGCACAGCTGGCATGCCGGAGGATGCGCTACTCGCTCGCGTCGATGCGCGAACTCGCGTGCTTGCAATTTGTTCAGTGCAATACGCGTCAGGGCTGAGGCTGGACCTTGAGCGACTGGGGCGCGCGTGCAAGGAACGCGGAGTCTTCTTCTGCATCGATGCCATCCAGAGCCTGGGCGCCCTGCCTGTCGATGTACAGGCCTGCAACGCCGATTTTGTCATGGCCGATGGACACAAGTGGCTGCTGGCACCGGAGGGTTGCGCAATTTTCTATTCCCGTCCGGAGGCCAGGGAACGCCTGGGCCTGCATCAATACGGCTGGCACATGGTGGAAGACCACTTGGACTTCTCCCGCAAAGACTGGCGAGTAGCCACCAGCGCCCGCCGCTTCGAGTGCGGCAGCCCCAACATGCTGTGTATCCATGCACTCTCGGCAAGCCTGGAATTGCTGGCCGAGCTTGGGATCGATGAAATTGCCCGTCGCGTGCTTGCCAACAGCGAATTCATCTTTGCACGCTTGAGCGCCCAGCCGGACATCCAACTACTAACGCCTCGGCAGGCCGGACGCTACGGGGGTATCGTGACTTTTCGCCACGCGCGCATGGACCCTGCCGAATTGCAGCGCCGGCTTGCCGCACGCAATATCGTGTGTGCCACGCGTGGTGGGGGCGTGCGCTTTTCGCCCCATTTCCATACGCCACGTGCGCATCTTGAGCTGGCGATAGAAGCTGTGCAGGAACTAACGCGCTAGATTGCCCACGCTCAGGCAACCCGCAGGCAGTGCACACCAAACAGATTCTGATCATCTTGCCACACCTGCTCACTGACAAAGCCGGATCGTTCTGCCAGGGCACGAAATTCCGCGACGCTGTACTTGTATGAATTCTCGGTGTGCAGGCTCTCGCCGGCGTTGAACTCGAAATGGTGTCCATCGATATGGACTCGCTGATGCGAGTTTGCCATCAGGTGCATTTCAACCCGGCCCTGTTCCTTGTTGTAGAACGCGCGGTGATTGAAGGCCTCAAGGTTAAAATCGGCCTCAAGCTCGCGGTTGATGCGCGCCAGCAGATTCCGGTTGAAGGCCGCTGTCACACCCTGCGCATCGTTGTAGGCGACGTCGAGCAATCGGGGATTCTTCTTCAAATCCACTCCTATGATCAGCCTGCCATCCGGCCCTATCATCCGGGCGATGCGCTGCAGCAGCAAACGCGCTTGGCCTGGTTCGAAGTTGCCAATGCTGGAACCAGGGAAGAAGGCTGCCCGGGGACAGGATTGCGCGACCTCGGGCAGGCCCACGGAATCGGAATAATCGGCACAAACGGCGTGCACGTCGATGTCGGAGTAGTCCACGGCGATTGCTAGCCCTGAGCGGTACAGGTGTCGCGCAGAAATATCGATAGGCATGTAGACCGCAGGGCGCAGCGCACTGAGCAATGCGCGGATCTTCACGTCGCTGCCGCTGCCCAGTTCGATCAGCACAAGACCGGGCCCCAAGCGCTCGGCTATCTCCTTTCCGTGGCGGCGCAGCAGGCTGATTTCCGTCCGTGTCGGATAGTACTCGGGAAGCTTGGTGATCGCGTCGAACAGGTTCGAGCCTTGTTCATCATAGAAAAATTTCGGCGCAAGGCGTTTCGGACTGTGCCCCAAGCCATCCACAACGGCGGCTAGAAAGTCCTCTGCAGATGGTTGCAGATCGTAGTAATGCAAATTGGGTGGTGGCAATCTCATTCCAGGTCCTCGGCCAGCCGCACGCCTTGAAACTGCCAGCGCTCGTGAGGATAGAAGAAATTCCGGTAACTGGCGCGGATATGGTCGTCCGGCGTGACGCAGGAACCCCCGCGCAGCACGTATTGGTTGCACATGAACTTGCCGTTGTATTCGCCCAGCGCTCCCGGGTCAGCCCGGTAGCCCGGATAGGGCTGGTAGGCCGACGCAGTGTGTTCCCACACGTCCCCGTACACCTGAAGCAAGCCTTCGCCGGCTGGAGATGCTGCAGGATGCAGGTACCCCGTCTCACGAAGATTCCCCTTCACGGACAGGTCAGCAGCAGCCACCTCCCATTCCGCCTCCCACGGCAGACGTTTGCCAACCCACGCTGCATAGGCCTGGGCTTCATAGTGGGAGACGTGGCAGACGGGCGCTTCAAGATCCAAGCGGCGCAGGCCGCCTAGCGTGTAGTCCCACCACTCATCGCCCAACTGCTCCCAGTACAAAGGGCTGCGCCAGCCCTGGCCATTCACCGTTGTCCAGCCATCAGCCAGCCAAAGAGCCGGGTTGTGATAGCCATTGTCGCCGATAAATTCCAGGTACTCGCCATTCGTCACTGGCCGAGTGGCCAATCGAAAGGGTCGCAGATACACGCGGTGTCGGGGACATTCATTGTCGTAGGCAAAATCACCGCCCCGGTGGCCGATCTCGTAAACTCCTCCCGGATAGTCCACCCAAGCCATGAGGGGCGCGGTGGGTCCGGACGGATCAGGCAAATCTTCGCGATAAGCAGGGCGCAATGGGTTGGCGCTGAAATTGAGCTTGAGGTCGGTCAACAACAGTTCCTGATGCTGCTGCTCATGGTTGAGTCCAATGGCGAGGCGTTGGAGGACTGGTGGCCATTCGCGCTCGTCGACGCGACCGAGCAAGGTCTGCATGTTCTTATCCACATGGGCCCGGTAGGCATAGACCTCGCCTACCGTTGGTCGCGCCAATGCGCCACGGGCGGCGCGTGGCCAGGGGCTGCCAAGTTGCACGTAGTAAGAATTGAAAATACGGTCATAGCCTGGATGACATGGCCGATAACCGGGCAAATAGGGGATCAGAAGAAATGTTTCAAAAAACCAACTGACATGGCCCAGGTGCCACTTGACCGGGCTGGCCTCGGGCGCGGTCTGGATGACATAGTCCTCCGTCTTAAGCGAAGCGCAGAGTGACTCCGTGGATAGCCGCACCCGATCGTAAGCCGCCAGCCAGAGTGATCGCGTCGCAGATGATGCCGCCTGGCTATGTGCAGAAGAATTCCTATCCCCAGCCTGCATCGGAAAGCTCCTCTCGTTTCAGATTCTTGTTTGGGATCTCAATTCACGCCGCTTTCCTGCTCTTTATAGGCGATCCCGTTTCACCACAGTTTCCGCATGGTCATTTAACTGACGTGCGCCAATTCACCAATGGGATTTTTCCATGCTCTTGAGCTATGCATAAAGCATGATATACACGTGAGCACAGCGCAACCGTAGGACAATGCAAGCCTTCAAATATTCCTACTCTACCCTCTCTGACTGGGGTGCAGCTACTCAGGCCTGCCTGCATGGCCTGCAGCCCGTGCCACTCGCGGCACGCCTTGGGTTTGTCTACACCACCGATTACCACGCCGAGCACATGCCCGAGATCGTCGCCTTGTGCCGGGAACGGACCAGCGTCGATCACTGGGTTGGGAGTGTGGGCGTCGGCATACTGACCACCGGAAAGGAGTTCCTGGATGAACCGGCCTTGGCGATGATGCTGACCGAGATTCCGGAGTCGGCCTTCCGGGTACTTCCCAACCTGACCAGTCTCGAAGACCTGCTCAAGCAGGGTGAAACCTTTCGGGTAGATGGAAAGGTGCCATGGTTTGGAATGGTCCACGGAGATCCCCGCAACCCCCTTATCGGTGAACTGATCGAACACGTGGCAAACCGCACCGAGACGGGCTTTCTTGTGGGAGGATTGACCAGTTCTCGCGGCCCCCACTATCAGGTCGCGGATCAGCCCATGGAAGGCGGTCTCTCCGGCGTGATGTTCGCGCCACAAGTGGCCGTTACAACCCGGCTGACCCAAGGCGTCTCTCCGCTTGGGCCACGCCATATCATCACCCAGAGCCAGCGCAATATTATTCTTAGCCTCGATCACCGGCCACCCCTGGACGTCTTGAAGGAGGATATAGGCGAAGTCCTGTCGCGCAAGCTCGAACAGCTTGGAGGCTACATCTTTGTCGGCTTGCCTACCCAGGACAGCGATACGGACGACTATCTGGTGCGCCAATTGGTCGGAATTGACCCGGATAATAAAGTCATCGCAGTCGGCGACTACGTGGAACCGGGGCAGGCGCTAATGTTTTGCCGGCGCGATAGCGCCAGTGCGGTGGAGGACATGCAGCGTATGCTCGACGAGATCCGGGCAGGCCTGCCTGGCGAGCCACGGGGTGCGGTTTATTACTCATGCCTTGGACGCGGAGCCAACATGTTCGGCCCCAACTCGGAAGAACTAAAAATGATCAGTCATAGCCTCGGCGACATTCCCTTGGTGGGATTCTTTGCCAACGGAGAAATTTGTCGCAACCGTCTATACGGGTGGACAGGTGTATTGACAGTATTTACCTGAACGGTGGCAGTTCAACTTCTCACCACCAGACCGAGGCAAGCGGCATCCGTCTGGTAGCCTCTGTCCTGAACAAGATAGGTCCGCAATCAAAACCCACCCTGCCTCGGTCCGTTGCAACCGTCACGCGGCGATACGTTGTTCGGGCGGCGTTCCTTCCTTGATCGCTTGGCGTAGCATGGCACGCAGTTCCGGTGTGTCTGTGTGACCGTGGACCGCCACCGCGTGCTGCACGGCTGCTTCAATCACTTCCTCCGCAGAATCTGCCGCCAACGCCACAGTGCAATTCATTTCGCTGGGATGTTCGCGACAGTCGATGTACTTTCTTGCCACGGCGCTCTCCTTAAGACCCTTCGTCGCAATCGATCGACGGGTGGGTCTTGCCGGTGTCAATCGACGCGTCCCATTGAGTCACGTAGAGGTGGCTGCGCAAATTTGAACAATGCTATAAGTGGAAACTCCGGGCATGATGCTGGGCCGAGGAAGGCTTGGCGAGAAGGAGTTCTTGATGGTGAAGAAATCAGGGCGGCGTACTCGCCGCACCCACAATGCGGAGTTCAAGGCTCGTGTCGCGTTGGCGGCTTTGCGCGAGGATAAGACGCTGGCTGAACTGGCCGCGCAGTTTGAGCTGCACCCCAACCAGATTACGGAGTGGAAACGGCAGTTGCTGGAACGTGCGGCGGATGTGTTTGGAGGTGCCGCTGCGCCGGCTCCGGTTGATCTGGCACCGCTGCATGCCAAGATTGGGCAGCAGGCACTCGAGCTGGATTTTTTAGAACGCGCGCTCACCAAAGCGGGATTGCTGAGCGCAAAGCCATGATTGACCGTGAGCATGAATTGTCCATCACCTGCCAGGCCAAGCTGCTGGGCATCAGCCGGGGGATGGTGTACTACTTGCCCAAGCCGGTTGGCGACGCCGATCTGGCACTCATGCGCCGGCTCGATGAACTGCATCTGGAGCACCCCTTCATGGGCGCCAGGATGCTGCGTGGTCAGCTTCGGCGCGAAGGCATCCACGTGGGCCGACGTCACGTGCGCACGCTCATGCTGCGCATGGGCATGGAGGCACTGTGCCCCCAACCTGGCACGAGTCAGCGGCATCCGGGCCACAAGATCTATCCCTACCTGCTGCGTAATCTGACCATTACCCGGGCCAACCAGGTCTGGGCACTGGACACGACTTACGTCCCCATGGCGCGAGGCTTTGTTTATCTTACCGCTGTGGTGGACGTGGCTAGTCGGACGGTACTCGCACACAAGGTCGCCATCACACTGGAGTCTTGCCACGCCAGGGAGGTGATTGAGCAGGCCTTTGCTCGCTATGGCATTCCCGAGATCGTCAACACCGATCAGGGCAGCCAGTTCACCGCTGAGGAATTCACGGATGCCGTGCTCGATCGGGGCTGCAAGCTGTCGATGGATGGGCGGGGTGCCTGGCGCGACAACGTGTTCGTCGAGCGCCTGTGGCGCAGCGTGAAGTATGAATGTGTGTATCTCAAGGCCTATGACGGCGTCAGCGCCGCCAGGGCCGACATCGGACGCTACATCGACTGGTTCAACACGCACCGGGGGCATTCAAGCCTCAATGACCTCACGCCGCTGCAGGCCTACCTGAACTTGTTGCCAACCTACCAGGAGGCTGCATAGAATGAATCCGTGGTGCGCCCCGAGTTGCCCACCGCGTCGGTCGTTCGTCGCAAGCGACGCCCACCGCAGTGGACAACTGTGCACCGTCTCAACCCGCCCGGACTCCCCTTATAAATCGGGGAATGCTGTTCAAACAACCGGGGCCACCTCTAATATCATATAACACATTGTATTAATATTGATTATGAGCACTATTGCCGCCTGCTCATGAACTGCGCCTTGATTCATGGGGAATAAAAAAGCCCCCGAGATGAATCGGGGGCTTTTTGTTTATGGGGGAGTCTGACGATGACCTACTTTCACACGGGTAATCCGCACTATCATCGGCGCGATCTTGTTTCACGGTCCTGTTCGGGATGGGAAGGGGTGGTTCCAAGACGCTATGGTCGTCAGACGTAACAGGTATCGGGGATCGGGTATCAGGGATCGGGAAGATCGGCTGACGGCCATCCCCGAAGTATTCGGTTATGTCGTCTTTAACTGGGGAAGAAGGTGTGGGTTGAGCCGAAGTGCAGGATGTTTTCTGGCTTCGTAATTCAATGGTGTTGACGGTCTTGAGCCTGGTTTGAGGCTGCAAGGTTATAGGATCAAGCCTGACGGGCAATTAGTATCGGTTAGCTTAACGCATTACTGCGCTTCCACACCCGACCTATCAACGTCCTGGTCTCGAACGACCCTTCACTGTGATCAAGTCACAAGGGATATCTCATCTTGAGGCAAGTTTCACGCTTAGATGCTTTCAGCGTTTATCTCTTCCGCATTTAGCTACCCGGCGATACGACTGGCGTCATAACCGGTACACCAGAGATGCGTCCACTCCGGTCCTCTCGTACTAGGAGCAGCCCCCCTCAAATATCCAACGCCCACGGCAGATAGGGACCAAACTGTCTCACGACGTTTTAAACCCAGCTCACGTACCACTTTAAATGGCGAACAGCCATACCCTTGGGACCGGCTACAGCCCCAGGATGTGATGAGCCGACATCGAGGTGCCAAACTCCCCCGTCGATGTGAACTCTTGGGAGGAATCAGCCTGTTATCCCCAGAGTACCTTTTATCCGTTGAGCGATGGCCCTTCCATACAGAACCACCGGATCACTATGACCTGCTTTCGCACCTGCTCGACGTGTCAGTCTCGCAGTCAAGCTCGCTTATGCCATTGCACTATCAACACGATGTCCGACCGTGTCTAGCGAACCTTCGCACTCCTCCGTTACCTTTTGGGAGGAGACCGCCCCAGTCAAACTGCCCACCATGCACGGTCCCCGACCCCGATTCAGGGGCCCAGGTTAGAACCGCAACAACACCAGGCTGGTATTTCAACGTTGGCTCCACGACACCTAGCGGCGCCGCTTCAAAGCCTCCCAGCTATCCTACACAAGTCTTGTCACAGTCCAATGCAAAGCTACAGTAAAGGTTCATGGGGTCTTTCCGTCTAGCCGCGGGGAGATTGCATCTTCACAAACATTTCAACTTCGCTGAGTCTCGGGAGGAGACAGTGTGGCCATCGTTACGCCATTCGTGCGGGTCGGAACTTACCCGACAAGGAATTTCGCTACCTTAGGACCGTTATAGTTACGGCCGCCGTTTACCGGGGCTTCGATCAAGAGCTTGCACCCCATCACTTAACCTTCCGGCACCGGGCAGGCGTCACACCCTATACGTCCACTTTCGTGTTTGCAGAGTGCTGTGTTTTTATTAAACAGTCGCAGCCACCAGTTCACTGCAACCCCATCGAGCTTCACGAGCAAGTCGCTACACTCTACCGGGGCGCACCTTCTCCCGAAGTTACGGTGCCAATTTGCCGAGTTCCTTCTCCCGAGTTCTCTCAAGCGCCTTAGAATTCTCATCCTACCCACCTGTGTCGGTTTGCGGTACGGTCCTCTTTAACTGAAGCTTAGTGGCTTTTCCTGGAAGCTTGGTATCAGTGACTTCGGCGCCAATGGCGCACCGTATTCACGCCTCATCTAAGCCCGGCGGATTTGCCTACCAGGCACGACTACACGCTTAAACCGGGACATCCAACACCCGGATCACCTAACCTTCTCCGTCCCCACATCGCATTAAAGAGCGGTACAGGAATCTTGACCTGTTTCCCATCAGCTACGCATCTCTGCCTCGCCTTAGGGGCCGACTCACCCTACGCCGATGAACGTTGCGTAGGAAACCTTGGGTTTTCGGCGAGGGGGCCTTTCACCCCCTTTATCGCTACTCATGTCAGCATTCGCACTTCCGATACCTCCAGCATGCCTCACAGCACACCTTCGCAGGCCTACGGAACGCTCCTCTACCATGCGCGCCTGATTTAAACCGCCTGCCTGCCTCTCGACCTCTGCCTCGCCACTCCCAACCGCGAGTGGCGGCTTTGGTCTCGGCCGCGCTGCGCGCTTAACTTGCTTCGCAAGTTAGCCTCGCCCAGCGTGACTGTTCGCAGGCGTCTTAAATCAGACGCGCATCCCTAGCTTCGGTTATGTGTTTGAGCCCCGTTACATCTTCCGCGCAAGACGACTCGACCAGTGAGCTATTACGCTTTCTTTAAAGGATGGCTGCTTCTAAGCCAACTTCCTGGCTGTCTATGCCTTCTCACATCGTTTTCCACTTAACACATCATTTGGGACCTTAGCTGAGGGTCTGGGTTGTTTCCCTTTTGACCACGGACGTTAGCACCCGCAGTCTGTCTCCCGTGATTGCACTTCTCGGTATTCGGAGTTTGCTATCGCGGAGTAGGTCGCAATGACCCCTCCAACGATGACAGTGCTCTACCCCCGAGAGTGAGACACGAGGCACTACCTAAATAGTTTTCGAGGAGAACCAGCTATTTCCAAGTTTGTTTAGCCTTTCACCCCTATCCACAGCTCATCCCCTAACTTTTCAACGTTAGTGGGTTCGGACCTCCAGTGTCTGTTACGACACCTTCATCCTGGCCATGGATAGATCACTTGGTTTCGGGTCTACGCCCAGCTACTAATCGCCCTATTCAGACTCGCTTTCGCTTCGCCTCCCCTATTCGGTTAAGCTTGCAACTGAACGTAAGTCGCTGACCCATTATACAAAAGGTACGCAGTCACCCCTTGCGGGGCTCCCACTGTTTGTATGCATGCGGTTTCAGGATCTATTTCACTCCCCTCCCGGGGTTCTTTTCGCCTTTCCCTCACGGTACTGGTTCACTATCGGTCGGCAACGAGTATTTAGCCTTGGAGGATGGTCCCCCCATGTTCAGACAGGATTTCTCGTGTCCCGCCCTACTTCTCTCACGCCTAGTTCCACGGTCTTACTTTCGCCTACGGGGCTATCACCCACTATGGCCAGACTTTCCAGACTGCTCGACTAGAAAGA
>CAWAJU010000003.1:0-538131 GCA_963782495.1 uncultured beta proteobacterium
TGGCCTGGACAAGCGATAGGGCGAAAACAGATTGAAACCTACACGCAGTCGCTTGCGCCACGGCTCGCGCTTCAATGAGTCTTCCTGCGTGTCGAAGACATAGATACACTTCTCTACGCCGGGTGGCACAGAATTGACCACCCGTAGACCAGGGTAGTGCTATCGCAAGTTTGGCCGGCGGGGGCCAATTCGCGATCGATGATCCAAAGATGCTTTCGAGCTGCCGTTGAACATCAAAGGACAAATAGACAGTGTAATTGTCGATTGTAAATGCATTCAGAATGGCGAATATATGACGACCGTTTTCCCGGTAAGTCTCGGGTTCTTGAAATTTTACGTAGACAGTCTTTTCAGCTTCCAGCATTTGCCGCTGTTTTCCTTTTCGTGGTTCCGGGGTGGCAGATTCTTCTCAGCCGTGCATTACTCGGGTCATGGGCCAAATGATTCGCGTTTGTCATCGATGTCCGTGGATGCCTGACGGTAGATCCGGCAAATTGGAGCACTCGGTGGTTGGCTTTATTCAGTGCTTCTAGGCGTTGACTCCACGGTGACGCATTGATTGGTCAGATTCTCTTTTGTTGTATGTCAGGTTTCGTTTTGTCTTGTGGTCGTATACGGACCTCCCTGCGGATGTCGCAATTATGTGGGCTGCGGCCGTCTGCCACTCTTGGCTGGACTCACCACAGGTACAGCTCGCCGCTGACTGGCCTTCGGCACGCGGCCCATTGTGAGTGCGCGGCTGCAGGGCATAGACGAGTAGCACGCTTCGCCAGACGTGAAATCATACGATGTGATGCCACTCGTATCGTTGACACCCAATCGTCGGGGCGAACCGTCACCTTCCACCTTGAAAGAGCCC
This sequence comes from uncultured beta proteobacterium, assembly GCA_963782495.1. Classification (GTDB taxonomy): domain Bacteria; phylum Pseudomonadota; class Gammaproteobacteria; order Burkholderiales; family Thiobacillaceae; genus DASQBT01. Next base: position 860 of record CAWAJU010000003.1, read on the forward strand.
TTGCCGACCCTGGCATAGTAGGTGACGTCTTCGCATGGCAAATAGACAACGCCGTAAATCGGGGCTCCGTCCTGAATCAGCGCGATGTTGATGGTGAACCCGCTGTCCGCTCCAGAAATGGCATCGCCGTCGTCAAGAGGGTGAACAAGCCATACATGGTTCCATTTCGACCGCTCGAAAACGGGATGGTCCCGGATTCCCGAGAGAGGACGGGTATCTGGGCGGTGAGGTTTTTCAGACCCTCAACAATGGTCTTGTGGGCCAAGCGGGAAAACCGTTGCCTCGCGCCGGTCACCACCACGTAGTACATGCCAGGCCTTCCCAATTGGCCCGGCCATGCGTTTCCGCTGGTAGGCTGGCCAGGCTAACTGCCCGGCACGTTCGCCACCCCAACAACGTCCTCGATCTTCATCCAGGTGATCTGAGTGACATTGGCTTTGGGAAACGGTATCTCGGGTACTGGTTGACCAAGGAATGGACACGGTTCTTCCAACCTTCACCAGCGATGATGTTGTTACCAGGGGATCCTCGATTTGATTCTTGAAGTGCTCCAAGACGCCACGAACGAACCGATCGTACCCGTCCAGGAACTTCTGTTCTTCGAAGACGGTGCACCCATACAAATCCACGAACAGCTCATTGCGCGCTTCACTTTGCTGTTCGGCGAGGCGCTGGGTAAACTGCTTCTTGCATGACTAGAGCCATCTCCCTATCTCTGACCGTCAATATGAACTTCGAGTTTGGATACTTCTTGTCGAGTTCACGATAGAAGCTTGGTATTGGCGTATCAGTTAGTGCGTCATGGCTATCCACAACCCTGAGATCGACCGAGGACAGATCGCCGGCACGGTAATGCGTGATCCCAGGATAATCCTTGGTCTTGTAACCCAATAGTTCGAGCGCATGAGCCAGGCTCGTCGTAGCGGTCTTAGATAGGCCAACTCCAAAAATTTTTGAGTGGGTGGCGCTCATCGTGGTAGTCCCCGATCAGCAATGGATGGTCGGGAACGTGGCATTGCGGATTAAAAGAGAACACCCAGCTTTCCCTTCACCAGTGTCTTCGGGTACGATGCCTGCCATATGTGCTTCTCGTTCAATCGGTATTGGTCCTTACTTTGCGCAAAACATGCTTCGGGCCCCTACGATCATTCCGGTACGGGGTATATTTCCGAATCCCTTTGACCGGTGCCCTCAAACATTACACCTAAGCTGTGGCAGTGCCCTGCTAAGCAAGCGGCCAGCCTATCAGCTTCAAACCCCCGGCAAGTTTGTGCCGCCATCGCCTTGTCTCGTCGCATATCGCGGGAATCGGCAGCAGCAAGAACATTGCTACGTAAAGCGCAGCCCCTGAAATTGCCATTGTGATTAGATAGGCAACTGGCGCCGTCTCGCTCAGTGCGCTCAACAAAAAACTCAACGAAGCAAGAAACCCAAATAGCAATGCATTCAAAATCACCCCTGGCGCGACCGCGCGAAGCAAGTCCCTAATCCGAGTCGGGATGACTTGTAGGCGAGGTAATAGAAGGAAATGGCGTTGAAGATGCTACTGAATACGATGCCCACGCAACGCCTGTCAGGCCCCATCTCAGACCGATCATGCATGCTGCAGTGACGACGATAAATTCTGCAACGAGTATCACCATTTCTTGGGTTAGGCGATTTTGCGCATCAAGCAGTCTCCCACAGGGCATCATGATATTGAAGAAGAATCCGCACATTACAAGAATTCTCAGGGGCTCAATCACTGCCAGCCATTTGATCCCATACACGACTTCGATGAATGGCTTTGCAACCCAAAATGCACCGACATAGAATGGGGTAACGTAAACCATCAGGAGGGTTATCGAGCGATACAAGATGTACTTGGTCTTATCCATATCGTTCTGGACTTTGCTCATGGCTCGAAAGACCGGCTCCATCGTGGCAGGCATCATCAAGTCATTCGGTAGGTTTGCCAGACTCTCAGATTTGTAAATATTCCAAGAAACGCCGGACCAGAGAGTTTGCTCAGGATCAAATTCTTACTCTCGCGCGTGAGGTATGACAGAAAATCATTTGAAGTAATCTTGAATCCATACGCACTATGTTTGCGCATTGACTCCGTATCGAAATTGAGGCGGAGCTTGAGTGGCGTAATTAGCAGCAACATAAGGTTGTAGCATAAGGCCCCGAGAAGACCTGACAGGATCAGACTCCAGACGCCCATGCCTCGCCATGCCATAAGAACGCTCGTAATGCCTGCAATCGCTCCTGAAATGAAACGCGTGATCGAACGCTTCTTGAAATCCATCTCGCGATTCAGCCAGGCGTTTTGCATGAATGCGAATGGGCGAATGAGGAAAGAGAGGGCGGAAACCCGGACCAAACTCGTATAAAGCGAATTGTGAAAAAATGCTCCAATCAGCGGGGCCACGAAGAAGAATCCGAGATAGATCATGCCCCCCATTGTCATTTGCAGCGTGAATACGGCACCAAACTCCCGCTCGGTGACCTCTTTCGCTCGTATTAGTGACTGTGCCATTCCCCCACTCATTACCATGCTGGCGAACCCAGTAAAAGTCGAAATGGTTACTATCATGCCGAAGTCCGCGGGCACTAGCAGACGTGCAAGCGCCACACCAAAGGCGAAGTCTAGAAACCGGTTGCCGATATTGCCCAGAAAAAGCCATTTCGCCCCGCTTCGAATACTCTGGCCAAGGTTCATATGCAGTCTGCCGAGTTCGGAGTGATCGCATTAGACCCCACTTGCCTTGTACCTTCAAACAACGCGCGACTGAAAGCTACTGGCGGGTAAGAGCTTGCTGTTCGCGTAATCGTGTCTGTCCCCATGTTCAGCGCGCCAGAGAAGTTGGCCTTCACCAACAGGTGTTGTGGATCCAAAATCGCACTTTCGACCTAGCGATCGTTGGGCAAGCCGGCCCGAAAAACAGGGTGCTCCCCTGGACGGCCACGAGCATTTGTTCTCCACCGCTGTCGCCACTATTGGCGATGGTCAGCATGTTTGCTCAGCCTTACTTGAAGGCGCAGTCTTCTCCTCCCAGCGCCAAGCATCTTCGATGATAGTCTTTAGCTCATATCGATTGGGCTGCCAGCCCAGTTCGGCACGGGCGCGGGTGGCATCGGCCACCAGCCGCGCCGGATCCCCTTCGCGCCTTGCACCATCGATCATCCGGATATCGCGGCCGGTCACTGCACGGGCGGTATCGATTACCTCCTGCACGGAGAAGCCCTGTCCGTTGCCCAGATTGTAGGCAGTGCTCGTGGTCCCGTTGAGCAACTGCCGAAGCGCCAGCCAGTGAGCATCGCACAGGTCTGTCACATGGACATAATCGCGAATGCATGTGCCATCCGGGGTATCATAGTCGCGCCCGAAAGACGGAAATGTGAGGGCGCCGCCCCGACGCGGCCTGCAGGACCAGAGGGATCAGATGGGTTTCCGGCTCGTGCCGCTCGCCCAAGCGGCCATCCGGATCGGCGCCGGCTGCATTGAAGTAGCGCAAGGCGATGGACTTGAACCCATAGGCCCGGTCGTAGTCTTCAAGAATTTGCTCCACCATCCATTTGGACTTCCCGTAGGGGTTGATGGGGTGCCTTGGGGTGGGCTTCGTCGATGGGCACGTATTGAGGTTCTCCATACACGGCCGCGGTGGAGGAAAAAATGAAGCGTCTGACCTGATGCTTCACCATCGCATCGAGCAGGTTCAGGGTGTTGGTGACATTGTTTTCGTAGTACTTGGCTGGATGAACGACGGATTCGCCCACTTGGATGAAGGAGGCGAAATGCATCACGGCGTCGAAATGATTGGTGCGGAAAAGATCGTCCAGGGCAAGCGTGTTGGCGAGGTCGTCCAGTACGAAGGCGCCACCCACCACTGCATCGCGGTAGCCGGTGGACAGGTTGTCCAGGGTGGTGACCGTGCAACTCGCGTTCAGCAGGTGCTTGACCATGTGGGAGCCGATATAACCGGCTCCGCCGACGATGAGGATATGGGGGCCTGAAGCCATTCTAATGATTATCGAATTACGCGGTCGTCATTGTATCCCGGGAAACAGATGCAAGTGCCATGCCATGCGCTGGGAGCGCCAGCGCCATTCGGCGGCGAAACATCGGGGAAAGTTCGATGGAATCGCGACACCGGTGTCGGCTTGTCGACATGCCAATCGATAGGGGTGAGACCGGATTTGCCCTAACTTCGCGACAATGTGCCCTCGATCCGGGAGTTGCTTGCCTGCCTCACTTATCATTACTTTGAGCGCCGGTGCTCGCAATCGCTTCGTCCAGCCAAATAACACGGCGTGGTACCTCAGGTGAAACCCGGGGTCAATGCAAACGGGTTCTCGAGCGTGAATCTTGCATATAACGCCAATCAACTTTGAGGGGCGTTCGTGCAGGCATAGAGACTTGAAAAGCGACAAACTTACAGTTGATCAAACGTTTCGCGCCATAAGGGAATGCGTTCTCGATCCGCAACTGAGTCCCCGCGCTGAATTGACCGGTAACATTCAAGTGAAAATAAATATGCATCTTAGGGCACTGCTGGCTTGGCCAATCTTGCTGGCAGTCGGCTCCACCTCATTCGCTTCAGAACCTGTCAACACAATCAAGTGTCTGGTGCGCTATGACGATTATACGGAATACAGCGACTTTTCTTTGGAAAAGGAATTGTTCGCAGAGCTTGACCGCGTGGGGGCGCCGGTTCTCTTGGGGGTTGTGCCATTTGCTCACGTTCCGTACCCTGCAGTTGCGAGTTCCGCAACTCTTTCGGTTGCCAACCTGCGTCACGAGAAGGTTGGATTACTCAAGAAGCTTCTGGCGCGCGGGCATCTGGAGGTTGCGGTTCATGGCTTTAATCATCAAGCCAATTTCACAGCGGAGAACGGGCCCTCTGAGTTCAGTGGCCTTCCGTTTGATCGGCAGCGGCAGTTGCTTGCGCTTGGTCGGTCTGCGCTGGAGCGGACGCTAGGCGTTTCGATCAGAGTATTCACGCCGCCTTTTAACGCCTTCGATCGGGCCACTGTCAAGGCTTTGGAGCAGACTGGATTCAAGGTGCTCTCCGCCGGCGAGCAATCGGTGGACGAGGACGCGCAAATCGAGTTTGTTCCTGGCACGACATATCCTCAAAACTTTCGACAGGCCGTTGAGGACGGCCTTCGGAACGGCTCGGCAAGCAACTTGATCGTGGTGGTCTTGCACCCTTACGACTTCGTCGAGGACAACGAACCAATGCCAGAATTTCGCAAGAATCAGAAGAAGCTATCAGTGGAATCGTTCCTGGAAAATCTGCGCTGGGCTAAACGCCAAATGGGTATTAAGTTTGTGTCGGTGGACGAGGTCCTCGCGCATGGAGAGGAACTGTCGGCCGAACGGGTGAATTCCAATGTGTCCTTGCGGAAAGGATGGATCAGATCTCACGCATTGCTGCCAAGTGCTTTGGAAGAGGTTTTGCCGAAAGGGTCCTTGTTATCCTCATATGCTGCGGTACGTGCATGGTGGCTGGACCTCCTGCTGGCAGCTTGCATTTACGTTCCCCTCTTCTTTGCCACCTACTTGCTCAGCAGACAAGTAAATATCAGGACTCTTGTTGGAACTTTTCGCCGATTGCAGCAGGTTCTACTTGGGATCTGCCTGGGTGCGGCCGGCGTCTTCAGCTATGTTCACGGATTTTATCTGCTTGAGGCTGTCGCCATAACGCTTGGTCTTGGCTGGTACGCAGGCGTCTCACAGATGCCTTGGTGGCATTTGCGCGGGGACAGCCCCGTTTTTGCAAACAAACTCGCGGTCTCGCCAAAGCCCGCCAGCAGATGGCCTTGACCCAGCAGGTACATTGGTTCAATGAGGCGCTACGCTACAAGCAGGAAGTTGATTGCTCGTGAGGATGCCGGGGGGAGCTTCCGACTTCGATCGCGCGGCGGGAAGGGAAGTGACAGGCAGTTGCTGAAATCCGCTTCAAGGGATGCTCTTTGCGTCGATCATGTGATGCTATGATTTGACAGCGCATTTTCTTAGGGGGAAGCGCTTGGCGAAGCTTGGGCCGCACGGTAGGGCATCCGCAATTCGGTGTGGCTTTGGTTACAATCAGCGATATTTCGCGACTTCAGAAGTTTCTTCATGCAAACCCTTACCGTCGATCTCGGCGAGCGCAGTTACCCCATTCATATCGGCCCGGGCCTGTTGGACCGGGCTGAATTGCTTGCGCCTTATCAGGCGCAGAAGCGGGTGGCGATTGTGACCAACACCATCGTAGGTCCCCTTTATCTGGAGCGGCTGAAACACAGCCTCGAGTCGGCCGGGGTGAGCGTGCTGCCCATCGTCCTACCGGATGGCGAGGCGTACAAGGACTGGGAAACCCTCAATCTGGTATTCGATGCCTTGCTGCAAAACCGCGCCGAACGCAAGACCACGCTGATTGCATTGGGCGGCGGCGTCATTGGTGACATGACCGGCTTTGCCGCGGCCAGTTACCAGCGCGGCGTGTCCTTCATCCAGGTCCCGACCACTTTGCTGTCGCAGGTCGATTCATCGGTGGGCGGCAAGACCGGCATCAACCATCCGCTGGGCAAGAATATGATAGGCGCGTTCTACCAGCCCCGGCTGGTGCTGGCCGACACCGACACGCTCAAGACCCTACCCGCCCGCGAGCTATCGGCCGGGCTGGCAGAAGTCATCAAGTACGGCCTGATCTGGGATACGGAGTTTTTTGCCTGGCTGGAAGCCCATATGGAGAAGCTTCGCGCCCTGGAGCCCCAGGCCGTGGCCCACGCCATTTACCGCTCGTGCGAGATCAAGGCCCAAGTGGTGGCGCAGGACGAGCGCGAATCAGGGGTGCGCGCCCTGCTCAACCTCGGCCACACCTTTGGCCATGCCATCGAGGCCGGCATGGGTTACGGCAATTGGCTGCATGGCGAGGCGGTGGGTGCGGGCATGGTGCTGGCCGCGCGCGTGTCGCAGCGCATGGGGCTGATCAACCTGAGCGACCTGACCCGCGCCGAGAGCCTGATTGCGCGGGCCGGGTTGCCGGTGGAGGCGCCGCCGCTGGGGGTGGAGAAATACCTGGACTACATGGGGGTGGACAAGAAAGTGGAGGACGGCAAGATCCGTTTTGTTCTGCTCAACAGGATCGGCGCGGCGTTTGTCACCGCCGATGTGCCGGCCCCCACCGTGCACGCGGTATTGGCTGCGCTCAAGGCCTGACCGGACATGAACACCCTCGCTCCTTACGCCGCCCACGATGCAAGAACCCGCGGCCGTAGACATCCGGAGCCATCCGCCGCACCGCGTGGTGAATTTCAGCGCGACCGTGACCGGATCATCCATTGCACGGCATTCCGCCGCTTGGAGTACAAGACCCAGGTGTTCGTCAACCATGAGGGCGACCTGTTCCGCACCCGCCTGACCCACAGCCTGGAAGTGGCGCAGATTGGCCGCACCATCGCGCGCATGCTCAAGCTCAACGAAGAGCTCACCGAGGCGGTGTCGCTGGCCCACGACCTGGGCCATACCCCATTCGGCCATGCCGGGCAGGACGCGCTCAATCATTGCATGCGGGAATTCGGCGGCTTTGAACATAATCTGCAAAGCCTGCGGGTGGTGGATGAACTGGAGGAGCGCTATGCCGAGTTCGATGGCTTGAATCTGTGCTTCGAGACTCGCGAAGGCATACTCAAGCATTGTTCGCAGCATCATGCCCGCATGCTGGGCGATGTGGGCGAGCGCTTTCTGCTCAAGCAGCAGCCCAGCCTGGAGGCCCAGGTGGCCAATCTCGCGGACGAGATCGCCTATAACAACCACGACGTGGATGACGGTCTGCGCTCGGGGCTGATCGGCCTGGAACAACTGGAGGAGGTCAGCCTGTTTGCCCGATACTTGAACGAAGCCAAGAGCAAGTATCCCAAGCTCGGCGGACGCCGCCTGATCAACGAAACCGTGCGGCGCATGATCAATGCGCTGATCCTGGACCTGGTGCAGACAACGGCGGCAAGCCTGACACGGTCGGGCGTGCAAAGCCTGGAAGAAGTACGCAAGGCGACGCCGCTGGTGAGTTTTTCCGCCGGTATTGCGGAGGAACACCTGGCCTTGAAGCAGTTCCTGCGCACGCATCTTTACCGCCACTACAAGGTCGTGCGTATGACCAAGAAGGCCGAGCGCATCATCAGCGAACTGTTCGAGGCCTTTCTTGCCGAGCCCCGCCTGTTGCCGCCCGAGCATCAACACCGGGCACACCACGACAAGGCCCGCGCGATCGCGGATTATATTGCGGGCATGACCGACCGTTACGCCATGCGGGAGTACCGGCGTGTATTTGGCATCGAAGAGGTGTCGCTCTAGGCCGGCCGGCTGCTCAAGAACACGGTCTCATACGGGCGAACAGCCTGCGTGGCGTGGAACATAATGACGGGTCTCTTAACCATCGCTCAATCAATTGGTGGCTGAATCCATCTCCCGTCTGCCAAGCCGGCATGGGCCAGGCATCGCGCCTGGCCAAACTGTGCCGGCTGCTGCCTTGTCTTCTCCTTGGGGTGGCGGCAGGGGCCCGAGCCAGTAACACGCTTCTAGTCGAGGCACCGGCCGCGCTTCGGCCGTTGCTCGAACAACATCTGGATATTGTCCCGCTCCTGGCAGACCCACCCGACGCGCTGCCCGCAGACGAATGGCAACGCGTGTTTGACCAGGGCCGCGAAACCGCTCGCGAGTTGCTGGCGACCGAGGGCTATTTTTCACCCGTGGTAGCGGGCAAACTCGAACGCACTCCGGCGGGATGGCGCGCAAGCTACCAGGTCACGCCCGGACCACGCACACTGGTTGCGCAAATCAATGTTCGGCTTGAGGGGCCGCTCGCGGCGCAGGCCGAATCCAAGCGGCGCCTTGCGGCGATGCGCAGGCAAGTCACCCTCAAGTCTGGAGAGCCGTTCCGCCAGGCTGACTGGGACAAGTCCAAGACCAGCGTGCTGGAGCCGCTGTGGAGCCAGGGCTACCCGGCAGCCAGGCTCGCTTCGAGCGAGGCCTCGATTGACCCTGACCAGCGGCAGGCCCGATTGAGCATGGTGGTCGATAGCGGGCCGCAGTTTCATTTCGGCGAAGTGAAAGTGGAGGGGCTCAAGCGCTATCCGCGGTCTGCGGTCGAGAATCTTAAGCCCATGAACCGCGGCGACGTCTACGATCAGGCGCGCTTGCTGGAGTATCAGCGAGCGCTTGAGGCGACCGGCTATTTCGCGCGGGTTTCGGTATCGGTCGACGCCCGCGCGGAATTCGCCGACAGCCTGCCGATCCAGGTGCAGGTTAAGGAGAACAAGAAGCAGCAGGTAAGTCTGGGACTGGGCGCAAGTACCGATACCGGTCCGCGCGCGCAGGTGGGCTACAAGCTGCGCAAGCTGGGCGGTTCGGCGCTGCGGCTCAGTATGGACACGAAATTCAACGCGCGCGAGCAGCAGGTCACCGGGCAATTGTCGCGGCCCAGAACCGTTCGCGGCTTTGACGACAGTCTCGGCCTGACCCTGAAACGCAGCGACGTGGAAGGTCCGGTCAGCCGCACCCTGCAAATGCAGGCAATTCGCAGCCGCCAGCGCGGGCCGCTTACCACCACGCTGACCGCGCAATATCAGGTCGAATTGCTTGATCTGGCAACTGCCCAGCAACACAACCAGGCAGTCAGCCTCAACTATGGCTGGGTGTACCGCACCGTGGGCGAACAGTTCTATCCCAACCGCGGCTGGGTCACCAGCCTGCAAGGCGGGGGCGGCGTCGATCCCGGCCAGCCCAGCGACTATTTCGTCCGACTGTACGCCAGGCATACGCAGTTTTTCCAGTTAGGGCGGCGCGCCAGGCTGATTGCGCGAGTCGAGATGGGAAGCCTGCTGGCCAACCGCGACTGGGGCGTGCCGATCGACTTCCTGTTCCGCGCCGGGGGCGACAATTCAGTCCGCGGTTACGCCTATCAAAGCCTGGGGCCGAAGGTGGCTGGCGACGTGGTGCCCACCCGCTACCTGGCTACGGGAAGCGTGGAGTACAACTACTTCTTTACGCGGGACTGGGGCGCAGCACTGTTCATCGATGCCGGCGATGCCGCCGAAGTGCCGCGTGATTTGCGCCTTCACACAGGGACGGGCCTCGGCGCCCGCTACCGCTCGCCGGTGGGGCCGGTCAATCTGGACGTGGCGTATGGCGAGCAGACCCACCAATGGCGCTTGCACTTTACCTTGGGAGTGGCGTTTTGAAGCGCGGCCTGCGATTCGGGGCCGGTGCGCTCGCGCTTTGCCTGGCCTTGCTGGTGGCGGTACTGGCCTTGCCGTTCCATCCTGCTGGGCTCAACTGGCTGGTGCAGCAGGGCCAGAACCTGAGTGGGGGACGTTTGCAGGTGAGGGGCTTGTCAGGCGACATACGCGGTCCGCTGAGGCTGGAATCGCTGACCCTTGCCTTGCCTGATCAACGCATACGCGTGCAAGGTCTGTCGCTGACTTGGCGACTCGGTGATCTGTGGGATCGTTCGCTGCATGTCACCCGCCTGCATATCGCCCGGCTCGAAATAGAAACGCTGAAGCCCAGTGAAAAGCCGATGCCGGTTCCGCAAAGCCTGGCGCTTCCAGTCAGCGTGCGGATCGACGTGGCCGAACTGGGGACGCTGGTCTTGATCCGGCCAGGCGGGACCCAGACTTATACCGATGGCAGGCTGAAGCTGGCGGACGACGGGGTTTACCGGCTCGTGCTGGAGAATCTTGAAAGCCCGTGGGGCAGACTTGAGGGACGGCTTGACCTAAACAAACGCTCGCCCTTTGCGCTGCATGGCAACTTGTCAGGGACACGCAAGGATCCCGTTCCCATGACCCTGCAAGCGCAGGCCACTGGGAGTCTGCTGGAACCCTTGATCACCGCCAACGCCGATGGCGGCGGACTAAGACTCAAAGCCTATGTGACCCTGGCCCCGTTTACGTCGCTGCCCGTGAAGCGCGCGGTCATCGCGGCAGAGAGTCTGAATCCGCGAAGCCTTTCGCCCGACGCGCCACAGGCTAGCCTGAATCTGGCCGGTCAGTTCAGCAGCACCCCGCAGGGTGGCCTGCTGGGGCAACTTGCGGTGGACAACGATATTCCCGGCCCGCTCGACCAGGGCAGGCTGCCCGTGAGCGTGGTGCGCGCAGTGGTCGCAGGCGACGGACTGGGCGTCACGCTCAATCAATTGGAGATTGATCTGGGCCGCGCCGGACAGCTTCAGGGCAATGGCCGCTGGCTGGCGGGTCGCGCTGATTTCGAGCTGACTTCTCCAGGCATCAATCTCAAGGCGATCGACAGCAGGCTGGCTGCCTCCAGGCTCGGTGCGCGCCTGCATCTGACCGGGGATCATCTCGAACAGGTGCTGGCGCTGAAGTTGGTGGAAGGCTCCGATGTGCTGGAAGGAAGCATCCGGCACAAGGCCAATGCGCTGATCCTGGATTCGCTCAAAGGGCAGTTGCGCACTGCCCGGTTGCAGGCTCAAGGCCGCTATGGTTTGACGACTGAAGGGCGATTTGCCCTCAATGGGCGGGTGGATTCAGTCAATCCGGCACACTTCGGCAAGTTTCCATCCGGCAACCTGAATGCTGCAATCCAGCTTGATGGCCGACGGAAACCAGGCCTGATGGTGCAGGGCTCGGTACAACTGGATCGGGGCCAACTGCAAGGTCGTCCGGTGATCGGCCATGCAAGCGGCGGCTGGCAGAACGGCCATCTGTCCGGCATCGATGCGGATTTGCTGCTGGCCGGCAACCGCCTGAAGATGAAAGGCGCCTACGGGAATGTGCAGGACCGCCTGACCTGGGACATCGATGCGCCGCACTTGGAGAACCTGGGATTCAAGCTGAAAGGCAGCTTGCGAAGCAGCGGCAGCTTGCAGGGACGGCTGGATAACCCCGACCTGAATCTGACTGCTCAGGCCAGGCAGTTGCAGTTGTTCGGTGGAATCAGAGCGGATGCGCTCGACCTGAGCGCCCGGCTGCAGCCGGGGGGAACGGGCCAAGCTTGGGCGGAGTGGACTGCTCGTCAGGTGAGTTGGGCCGACTTGCAGTTTGAGAGCCTGGCGGGCCAGTTGCGCGGGACGCGCGCCCGTCATGAGTTGGAGGTTCGGGTCAGGCAGGCGCGGGGCAACGTCGAGGCGACCCTGCATGGCGCGCTCGCTGACAATTGGCAGTGGGACGGCTGGCTCGACAGTCTGCACGGCCGGCTGGCGGGCAGCACGCCCTTGAACGTGAGTCTGCGCGCGCCCGCCCGTCTTGGCCTGAGTGCGCGGCGCCAGTACCTCCAGGCTGCACGCGTGGAGGTGAACGCGGCGGAGGTCAACATCGACGATCTGCAGATCGAGGGCAAGCACTTCAGGAGCAAGGGCAGCGTCCAGCGTCTGCCGTGGGCCGCGCTGGCGCCTTTTCTGCCGCCGGCCCTGCCGTTCGAATCGGACCTGGTGGTGAACGGCGACTGGGACATGAGTCTGGACCCGGCGCTGAACGGACGGTTGAGGCTGGCCCGGGTATCGGGGGACGTCAGCGTCAAGGATCCGCACCAGACCCTGCAACTGAAGTCGTTCACGCTGGCTTTGGACGCCAAGCAGGGACAGGTCGACGCGAAACTCGCGATCGACTCGGACCAGGCCGGTCAGGTGGACCTGAACGGTCGCATGCAATTGTCCAGTGAACCGTTCAACACCGTATGGCGTCAGGCACCGCTTGCAGCCAAGGGCACGGCCAGGCTGCCCAACCTGTTGCTGCTGCGTCCCTGGCTGCCGCCCGGGATGCTGATTGACGCGCGCGCCGAGGCGGCGTTCGAGGCCGCCGGAACTTGGGAGCGCCCCGAAGTGAATGGCAGCCTGAACCTGGACAAACTGCGGGTGCGCCTGTCCGATCCCGGAGTGAAGATAGTTGACGGTGAATTGGCGCTGACGCTCAAGGATCGAATAATTCGGGTGGATAAGGGGCTGATCAAGGGACAGGATGGCCAGATCAAGCTCAGCGGCAGTGCCGATCTCGATCGGGATGATGCACACCTGCAACTGCAATTCGAACGTTTCGCTGCCTTGCTTCAATCGGGCGCGCGCATGTGGATCAGCGGGCCCGCAGACCTGACTCTGCAGAAACGCCGCCTTGGGTTGAGCGGAACGCTGAAGGTGGACCGCGCGCGCATTGAGGAGTTGGCCGGCAGCCGGCCGCGACTGTCGGACGATGTCGTCATTAAGGGTGCGCCCACCGCGAAGGCCAAGGGCAACCTGGCATTCCCGCTCGACATGGCGGTCTCGCTGGATTTGGGGCAGGATTTTCAGTTCCGGGGATATGGGTTTGATGGCAAACTGGATGGCGTACTGACATTCAGGTCGCGCGCGCCGGAACCGCTGCAGGCGACTGGCGCGATCCGCGTGGTGGAGGGCGACTATGTCGCCTACGGGCAGAAGCTGAAAGTCAGCCAGGGCACCGTGAGCTTTATCGGGCCCCTGAACAATCCCGGTCTGGACATGCTCGCCGTGCGCGAGACTGGCGACGTCACCGCGGGCGTTCAGGTCGCAGGTACGGCACGCAATCCCAGGGTGACGCTCTACTCAAAGCCGGACATGCCGGATGCGGAAAAACTTTCCTGGCTCGTGTTTGGCCACGGCCTGTCGAAGGTGGGCGAACAGCAGTTCGGCCTGCTTCAGGTTGCGGCCAGCGCGCTGCTGTCGCAGGGACAATCTTCCAATCTGCAACGCGACATCGCCAATAGGTTGGGCATAGACAGCTTCGATGTCCGCTCCGGCACGGGTGAGGATGTCGCCAGCACGGTGGTCAGTGTCGGCAAGCGGCTGTCATCCAGGGCGACCCTGAGCTACGACCAGAGTTTGGATGGGCTGCAACAACTCGTGAAAGTGATCTATCAACTCAAACCCGGGATTCGGTTCGAAGCCACAACCGGAAGCCAGAGCGGGTTTGATGCGTTTTACAGCCATGACTTTGAATGATGCTGATGCCTGATTGAGGCGTCGGGCTTCGCGCAACATCGGGTCATGTAGGCCGCACGGCCCGCGCCATCACCCAGCATTCAACTTCAACCGTGCCGGCCTTTTTGAGCGTGGCGGCGAGTTCGTTCAGGCTGCTGCCGGAAGTCATCACGTCGTCAACGATCGCGATGCGTTTGCCGCTGACCTGGTCTGCGTTGGCGCTAAACGCACCACGCAAATTCTTGCGCCGGGCCTTCAAGGGCAAGGCGGCCTGGGGCGGAGTATCGCGGATACGCTGACAGGCGTCCCGACTCAAAGGCAGATCGCATTGTTGCGCTAGGATACGGGCCAGCTCCAGAGCCTGATTGAATCCCCGTTCCCTCAGCCGGGCGGGATGAAGGGGCATGGGAACAAGCAGGTCCGGGAACGGGTTTGGCGCTGCATGATCCAGCCAGAGTTCGGTCAACGCGGCGCTGACCTCAAGTCGGTGGCCGTATTTGAGCGCCTGGATCAGGCTGGCTACGGGAAAGTCATAGATCAGCACGGCATGGGTGCGGTCAAATGTAGGCGGGTCTCTCAGGCACGGCCCACACGGCTGCCCATTTGGGCTCGGCTGCGCGCAGCGCGGGCAGCGTTCTTGCCCGAGCCAGGGCAGGTCGGCGCGGCAGGCATCGCACAGGGTTCTTCCCTGTGCGGCGGCGTCGCACAGCAGGCAACGCCGAGGCAAGAAGCGATTAAGAATTGAGCGGCTGTTCAATTTATTGAGCGTGACTTTTTGACAGCAGGCAAGCGTGACAAGGATAATGAGGACGTTGTTCGTCCGAATCTTCTCATGAAAGCCAAGCGCGTTATCCAAGCCAAGTCATCGCGGTTTGCCGCCCAGATTTTCAACATGGCCAGCGTGGCGGCCGTTTGCGCGGGCATGTTCGCCCTAGTGATGGGCAAGCTGCTGGTCGGGCACAAGATCGGCTTTCTGCCGATGGTGCTGTCCTTTCCGCCTCTGATGATCTGGCTGGGCGCGTCAATCTTCGTTTATGCCAGTGTTGGACACCATCCCAATCCGCGCACCGTGCAATACAACCGTTGGGCCGCGTATCGATTTTATGGCGCCACCGGGACGCTGGTCGTCTTTGGCCAGCTTGTCTATGAGGCCTTTGATTCCTGGACCGGACTGCTGGCGGTCTGGGGAATTCTGTTCCTGGTTGTCGTGCCCGCCGGGCTGTACGCAATCTGGCGGGCGCAAAAGGAAGACTGGGAAGACCTGGTGATTGAAACCGCAATTTATGAGTAAACGCATGAGCACTAGCAAAGCAGTTCACCTTCATACTCCCGCGCAAACCGCGGTTTCGGTGGAATCGGTTTTGGACCTGTTCGAGAAGCCTTTCAACGATTTGTTGTTTGACGCGCAGACCGTGCACCGCCAGCATTTCGATCCGAACAGGATTCAATTGTCCCAGCTCCTGTCGATCAAGACTGGCGGCTGTTCGGAGGACTGCAGCTACTGCTCCCAATCCGCGCGCTATGACACGGGCCTGGAAAAACAGAGTTTGCTGGAACTGGATGCGGTGGTTCAGGCTGCACAGGCGGCCAAGTCGGCGGGGGCGAGCCGCTTTTGCATGGGGGCAGCGTGGCGCGGGCCCAAACAAAGGGATCTGGAATCGGTGCTCGACATGGTGCGCGCAGTGAAGGCCCTGGGCCTGGAAACCTGCACCACGTTAGGGATGCTGAAGGAAGGCCAGGCTGAACAACTCAAGGCGGCCGGGCTGGATTACTACAACCACAACCTGGACACGGCACCGGAGTTCTATGAGCAGATCGTGACCACCCACGATTACCAGGACCGGCTCGATACCCTCAGCCAGGTGCGCGGCGCGGGCATTCATGTCTGTTGCGGCGGCATTGTGGGCATGGGGGAAACACGTACCCAGCGGGCCGGACTGATTGCCCAGCTCGCCAGTCTGGATCCGCCGCCTGAATCGGTTCCCATCAACCTGCTTGTGCAGGTGGAGGGAACACCCCTGAAAGGAACCGAGACCCTGGAGCCGCTGGAGTTCGTACGTACCATCGCCGTGTCGCGCATTGCCATGCCGGCATCCTTTGTGCGCCTGTCCGCCGGGCGCCAGCAAATGAGCGAACCCATGCAAGCCCTGTGCTTCCTGGCTGGAGCGAATTCCATTTTCTATGGCGACAAGCTACTCACTACCGGCAATCCGGAATGGGAGCGCGATCAGGCGCTGTTCGAGAAGCTCGGCCTTACTTCCCTGTAGTTCATGTCGCATCGTCAGCTTGCCCGCCTCGCCCAGCAACTGGCAGGGTTGAAGGCGGACTCCCTGTTGCGCTCGCGGCGCCTGCTGGAGTCGGCCCAAGGCGTGCGGGTGAAGGTGGACGGGCGGGACGTCATCTCGTTTTGCAGCAATGACTATCTTGGACTGGCCTCGGATCCGGCTCTGGTCCGCACCGTTCAGCGGGCGGCGGGAGAGATGGGTGTTGGAGCCGGAGCGTCCCATCTGATCTCCGGCCATCATCGTGCGCATCAGGATTTTGAACAGGCCTTTGCCGCATTTGTCGGAATGCCCGCTGCCTTGCTGTTCTCCACCGGCTACATGGCTAGCCTGGGGGTAATTCCGGCACTGGTGAGTCGCCGCGGCGAGGTGTTTGCCGACAAGCTGAATCACGCGTCGCTCAATGATGCCATCGTGTTGTCGGGTGCAAAGTCTTCCCGCTATGCGCATGGAAGTCGGGACATGTTGCGCGGCATGTTGGAAAAGAGCGAGGCAAGTGAAAAGCTGATCGTAACCGACACCGTATTCAGCATGGATGGGGATCTGGCACCCCTTGATGAGCTGCTGGTGCTGGCGGAAGAGTTCGATGCCTGGCTCTATCTGGATGATGCTCATGGGTTTGGCGTCTTGGGGGAGCACGGCCGGGGGGCGTTGAGTGCCGCTGCCAGGGCATCAGATCGGGTTATCTATCTGGCAACGCTTGGCAAGGGCGCGGGCGTGTTCGGCGCTGCGGTGGCCGCGCACGCAACGGTGATCGACTGGATGGTGAACCGGGCGCATACCTACATCTACACGACTGCCATGCCCCCGCTGCTGGGGGCTGCATTGTGCGAGAGTCTGCGTCTGATTGCGGGTGGCGATGCGCGACGCAAGCGTTTGCGTCTACACATTGAGCGTTTGCGGCGCGGCCTGTCTGCGCTCAGACGCTGGTACCTGATGGATTCGTCTACGCCCATCCAACCCCTGTTGGTGGGAGAGAATGAAGCAGCGCTGGTCTTGTCGCGGCAACTGCTCGAGCATGGCTTGCTGGTCCCCACAATCCGCGCCCCCACGGTTCCCAAGGGCACTGCCAGACTGCGGATTTCGCTGTCCACCGCACACACGGATGAGGACATCGACGCCCTGATTGGTGCCGTGTTGGAGCTCAATCGTGACTGAGTTGGTATTGCTGCACGGATGGGGCGCCCACCCGGTAATTTGGGAACCTCTGCTCGAACGGCTGCCGGACGATTGGACTGTGCATAATCTGCCGCTGCCGGGTTACGCGGGCGCTCGCACAGTATCGCCTTATCGTCTGGAAACCCTGGCCGAAATGATGGCGTCTCAGTTGCCAAGCCAGGCACTGCTGATGGGGTGGTCATTGGGTGGGCTGGTGGCTTTGCTGATCGCGCTGCGCTGGCCGGAGAGATTGCGCGGCCTCGTCCTGATTGGTACGACGCCGTGCTTTGTCACCCGGCCTGGCTGGCGGCATGCGGTGGCGCCCGAAGTGTTTTCCGGGTTTGCGCAGAGCCTGAAGCAGGACTACGCAGACACCCTTAGGCGGTTCCTTGCATTGCAGGCCCAGGGTTCAGACTCAGTGCGTTCGGTGCTCCAACTCCTGCGCCAGCGCTTGCTTGCCCAGCCTCGGCCGGAAGATGGCGTGCTGGAAGCGGGACTGGAGATTCTGCGGGACACGGACCTACGGGACGGCCTGGCTGAGCTTGCGTTGCCCCTTACCCTGATACACGGTTCGGGCGACAAGCTCGCGCCATTTGCGGCCGCTCGCTGGCTGGCACAACGGGTACATGGCGCGCGGGTGCATGAAATAGACAGGGCGGGTCACGCGCCGTTTCTGTCGCATCCGGCCGAGGTTGCGAACTTCCTTCTGGGGGCCGGACGTGGCTGAGGAGTTTCTGCTGGACAAGCGCGAAGTACGCCGCGCCTTTGAGCGCGCAGCTGTGGACTATGATGCGCATGCGGTCTTGCAGCGGGAAATTTCTGACCGTCTGATGCAACGACTGGAATTTCTCAAGCTCACGCCGAACCGGATACTCGACGCTGGGAGCGGAACTGGCTATGGGTCACGCAGTCTGTCGCGGTATTTTCCTCGGGCCGAACTGCTGGCAGTGGACCTTGCGCCAGCCATGCTGCGGTTGGCCAGGGGGCAGACATCATGGTTGAAACGTCACTTGCAGAGGATGGGAAAGCCTGCGCCGAGCTATATTTGCGGCGACCTGGAGCATTTGCCGTTGAAGGAGTCCTCGGTTGATTTCATCTGGTCCAGCCTTGCTTTCCAATGGGCGGGTGACCTGGCGGCAACGTTGTGCGAGCTATACCGGATCCAGAGACCAGGTGGCGCCATTCTGTTTGCCACCTTCGGGCCGGATACACTGAAGGAATTGCGCGCAGCGTTCACTCTCGTCGATGCGCGGCGCCATGTGGGCCGCTTCACCGATATGCATGATATTGGCGATATGCTTGTCCACGCGGGGTACCAGAATCCGGTCATGGAGATGGAACAGATCACGCTCACCTATGGGAATCTCAAGGCAATGATGCAGGATCTCAAACGCATTGGCGCCCACAATGCGGCAGCGGACCGCCCGCGCGGCATGTTTGGGCGGCGAGCCTGGCAACAACTTGAGCAGGGCTATGAACGTTATCGTCAACAAGGCCGCTTGCCCGCGACGTACGAGGTGGTCTATGGGCACGCCTGGGTGGGGGACAAGACCCGGCTTGCGGACGGCCAGCAAGTTGTGCACTTCGATGTTCAACGGCACCGTTCTGCCAAAGGGTCGAAATGAGTGGTTTCTTCATAACCGGAACGGATACAGGGGTTGGGAAGACTCTCGTAGGGGCCGCGCTCATCCATACGCTGGTAAAGCGAGGCTTGCGGGCGGCGGGAATGAAGCCAGTGGCGACCGGGTGCAAATGGAAGGGCGGCGCCCTGCGCAGTGAAGATGCCGAGATTCTGGCGGCAGAGTCGAATGTAAAGGCGCCCTACGACTGGGTGAATCCCTACGCATACCAGCCGCCAATTGCACCTCATATCGCCGCAAAGCAGCATCGCGGCTACATCAGTCTTGAGCATATTGCCGACTGCAAGGCACAACTGCTGCAAATGGCGGACGCGGTGATCGTTGAAGGCGTGGGCGGATTTCGGGTTCCCCTCAACGACGATCAGGACACGGCTGATATGGCGCTGCTGCTCGGCTTGCCGGTCATTCTGGTGGTGGGCTTGCGGCTCGGTTGTCTCAATCATGCGCTGCTGACCGCCGAAAACATACAGCGGTGCGGACTGAAACTTGCGGGCTGGGTAGGCAACAGAATCGATCCAGGAATGACCCACATGGAGGCCAACCTCGATACCCTGCGCCAGAGACTGACCGTGCCCTGCCTGGGTGTGGTTCCGCTGATGGTGCCCGTACTGCCGGAACAGATCGCCCCGTTCCTGGAAATTGATTTAGTATTTTAGAATACAGTAACATAACAATGTTAAATAGATAAATCAAACACTTATCTGACAAAAAACTTGTCCTGATGCACCTAGCCGGTGTAAAGTCGCGGCTTAATTTCGCAGGTTGATGGATCGAGTTGATGGCAGTAGTAGTGCAAATTCAAGGCAAGCTAGACACTCCAGGGACTTGCCGATTTGAGTCCCGTCCGAACTGTTCCCTTTCCGGCGCGTCGCGCAAATTGGCATTCTGGATCATTGCCACAGTTAGCCTGGGGATTGCCAGTGGATTTTGCCTGCTGGGTTATTGGCCGGTCATGCCTTTCGCCGGACTTGAGGTCGGCGTGTTGGCATGGGCCTTCGGGGTGATTGCGCAGCGCGAGTCGGATTACGAAGATCTGGTGATCGAGCGGGACCGGATAAACATTACGACTCGCCGCGAAGGACGGACAGAAGTACGGGAACTGAACACGCTTTGGACCCGAGTCCAACTCGTTTGTGAGAGGCCGGGGGCAAATTGCCGGGTACTGATTCGGTCGGCGGGGCGGGATACGGAGGTGGGGCGCCACCTGGATGATGAGGGGCGCCGTGAGCTGGCTCAAGCGTTGAACAGGCAGTTGTTCAGCTGATACATACACACAAGTAGACAAGGCGGGGGAGAAATGAATCGAAGCGTGATCAAGCAAGCGCTGCTGGCAGTGGGCGGGTTGTTAATAACTACGGCAGCTCAGGCCAGCTATCAACTCAATTTGCGGGCGCCCCAATCCCAGCTTGCACGCGATGTCTACAACCTGCACACCCTGATCATGCTGGTGTGTCTGGGCATCTTCATCGTGGTCTTCGGCGCCATGTTCTATTCCATCTACAAGCACCGCAAGTCAGTGGGGCACGCTGCTGAGCATTTCCATGAGAACACAACGGTCGAGATCATCTGGACCATCATCCCGTTCATCATCTTGATCGGCATGGCGCTGCCGGCGACCAAGACGATACTCGCGATGAAAGACACGTCCAGCCCCGATCTGACCATCAAGGTTACCGGTTATCAATGGAAATGGGGTTATGAATACCTCGGCGAAGGGGTGTCCTTCCTCAGCACGCTGTCAACCCCGAGAGCCCAAATCGAAAATCAGGAACCCAAGGGCGAACATTACCTACTCGAAGTGGATCAGCCGCTGGTGGTGCCGGTTGGCAAGAAAGTCCGCGTCTTGATTACCGCGGCCGACGTGATTCACTCTTGGTGGATTCCTGAGCTGTCGCTCAAACAGGATGCGATACCCGGGTTTATTCGTGATGCGTGGTTCAAGTCGGAAACCACCGGAACCTTTCGCGGCCAGTGCGCGGAGCTGTGCGGCAAGGAGCACGCATTCATGCCGGTAGTGGTCAAGGTGGTCAGCGAAGATGAATTCCGCACCTGGCTGGCCGCCAAGAAACAGGGCGCCACCGCAGCGGCAGCAGACAACAGCAGGACCTTCACACTTGCAGAGCTGAAGGCCAAGGGCGAGGAGGTCTATAACGGCCACTGCGTCGCGTGCCATCAGGCGAATGGTATGGGGATCCCGGGGACATTCAAGGCGCTCAACGGATCGACGACCGTCAACGGACCGATTGAGGACCATCTCAAGACCGTTATGAATGGCCGTCCTGGCACGGCCATGGTGGCATTTGGCAAGCAGTTGTCCGATGCCGACATTGCCGCCGTGGTGACCTTCGAGCGCAATTCCTGGGACAACAAGAAGGGTGACATGGCGCAGCCCGCGCAAGTTGCGGCCCTCCGCGGTGGCCCATCCAAGGAAGCTAGCGCGCCAGCAGCCCCCTAAGCATCGATTCCCAAAGTTAACAAAGGATTATAGGAGAGATAGATTATGGCGCACGATGCAGCTCATGCCGAAGACCACGGCCACGCGCACCACCCTAGCGGCTTCATGCGCTGGGTAACGACAACCAACCACAAGGACATTGGCAGCCTCTATCTCTGGTTCGCCGGAATCATGTTTCTGGTCGCGGGTGTCATGGCGCTGCTTATCCGGGCTGAACTCTTTCAACCTGGCCTACAGTTCTTCGAGCCTGATTTCTTCAACCAGCTCACCACCATGCACGGGCTGCTCATGATCTTTGGCGCCATCATGCCGGCCTGGACAGGATTCGCCAACTGGCAGGTTCCTCTCATGATCGGCGCGCCGGACATGGCGTTCCCGCGCATGAACAACTGGAGCTTCTGGCTGCTCCCAGTTGCCGGCATTCTCCTCTTGAGCAGCTACTTCCTGCCCGGCGGCGCAGTGGCGGGGGGGTGGACCATGTACCCCCCTCTCTTCATACAGGGTGGGATAAGCTATGACGTGACCATTTTTGCCGTGCACATTATGGGCGCCTCGTCGATCATGGGGTCCATCAACATCATCACCACTATCCTCAACATGCGGGCGCCAGGGATGACGATGATGAAGATGCCGCTATTCGTCTGGACTTGGCTGATCACCTCCTATCTGCTTATCGCCGTCATGCCGGTGCTAGCCGGGGCGGTAACAATGCTGCTCACTGATCGGCACTTCGGCACGCATTTCTTCAACGCGGCGGGCGGTGGCGATCCGGTGATGTTCCAGCATATCTTCTGGTTCTTCGGTCACCCCGAGGTCTATATCCTGATCCTGCCGGCCTTTGGCATCATCTCCCAGGTGATCCCCACATTTGCCCGCAAGCCCCTGTTTGGGTATGCCTCCATGGTCTATGCGACGGCGTCGATCGCGATTCTTTCGTTCATCGTATGGGGCCACCACATGTTCACCGTGGGCATGCCTGCCACGGCCCAGTTGTTCTTCATGTATTCGACCATGCTGATTGCCGTGCCCACCGGGGTGAAGGTATTCAATTGGGTGGCCACCATGTGGAAGGGCTCCATGACCTTTGAAACTCCCATGCTGTTTGCGATTGCATTTGTCTGCCTGTTCACCATCGGTGGGTTTTCCGGCTTGGTGCTTGCCATCACGCCGGTAGATATCCAACTCCAGGACACCTATTACGTGGTCGCGCATTTCCATTACGTCTTGGTATCGGGAGCGCTGTTCGCAATTTTCGCCGGGGTCTATTACTGGCTGCCCAAGTGGACCGGCCATATGTATGACGAACGCTTGGGCAAGTGGCATTTCTGGCTGTCCGCCATCGGCATGAACATTACCTTCTTTCCCATGCATTTTCTGGGTTTGGCGGGCATGCCCAGACGTACTGCCGACTATGCCTTGCAGTTTGCGGATTTCAACCAGATCGCGTCGCTGGGGGCCTTTGTGTTCGGCTTTAGCCAACTGATTTTTCTCGTGATGCTCATCAAGGCGATGAGGGGTGGTCAGAAGGCGACAGACCGCGTCTGGGAAGGCGCCCAAGGACTGGAATGGACCATTCCCTCGCCGGCGCCCTACCATACATTTGAAACCGCACCGTTGGTTAAGTAAGAGATTTGGGTGCCGGGGCGCTATGTCCCGCCCCATAGGAATTTGGCGATGAACCAAGATATACCCAGGCGCAAGAACCTTCGCACGGGGCTCATACTGGCGGCAATGGTGATGGGCATTTTCGTCTACACGATTTGGGCGACCATGCATGGCTGACTTTGTACAATGATGACGGGTCCAAAAAATGGCCGCGTACTGAAGAAACTGTTGATTGTTGCGATGTCCATGTTCGCATTTGGCTATGCAATGGTGCCGTTTTATAACCAGATATGCCGGGTGACCGGGATCAATGCCGGTGATGAGCAGGCTTTGGCAGCAAATACGCAGGTGGACAGTGGGCGCTGGATTACGCTGCAGTTCGACGCCAATGCCAACCCGTCCATCCCTTGGCGGTTTCGCCCGTTGCAGAGCAGCATGAAGATTCATCCTGGGCAATTGGTGAGGGCGGAATTTGAAGTTGAAAATATGACGGGCTCGAAGATAACTGGCCAGGCGATTCCGAGTTATGGCCCGGCACTGGCTGGCCGCTACGTCAAGAAGATAGAATGTTTCTGCTTTAGTCAGCAGTCATTAAAGGGCGGAGAAAAGAAACGTCTTCCCGTTATGCTAGTGGTGGATCGAAGCATCCCGACTGACGTGAATACTCTAACCCTTTCCTACACCTTCTTTAGGGTGGAGGACGGCAAAGCGCAGAATGGCTGACGGGAAGAAGGCAAGTTGGCGAGCAGTGTTGGCCGTGTTTTGGGGGTTCTTTGGCGTTCGCAAACAGCGTGATTATGCCACTGACGCAGCGCAATTGACTCCGGCCCAGGTGATCATCGCAGGCTTGATTGGCGCTGCGCTGTTTGTGGGTATGATTTTGCTGCTGGTGAAGCTGGTGGCTGGTTGACGATCAATCGAATTATGAGGAGGAGACAACAATGAGTGGCCATTCCGGTGGTTATTATCTACCCGCACCCTCACACTGGCCTATCGTAGGGTCGGCGGCGCTGTTGCTGATGGCATTCGGCGGGGCCTTGTATATCAATCAGGTGGGGGGCGGGGGTTGGATCCTGCTCGCCGGCCTTGCCGTTCTAGCGGTGATGCTGTTTGGCTGGTTCGGTACAGTTATCGGTGAGAGCGAATCCGGCGTCCACAACAAACAGGTGGACATGTCGTTCCGCTGGAGCATGAGCTGGTTCATTTTTTCCGAAGTCATGTTTTTCGCTGCATTCTTCGGTGCACTTTTTTACACTCGCGTATTGTCGGTCCCTTGGCTGTCAGAAGGCGACACCATGAAGCAACTCTGGGATGGCTACAAGGGCGGCTGGCCAAGCGCAGGCCCCGGTCTGCAGGCAGAGGGCTTCAAGTTCACGCCCATGGAGGCCTGGGGCATTCCGGCTATCAACACCTTGTTGCTGCTCTCCTCAGGTGTAACCGTCACCTGGGCTCACTGGGGCCTCAAGAAAAATAACCGCAGTCAGCTTATTTGGGGCTTGATCGCGACTGTCGCCCTCGGCCTCACCTTTCTGTCTCTGCAAGCGCACGAATATCATGAGGCTTACAACCGGCTTGGGCTGACCCTGGGCGCGGGCGTCTATGGCGCTACCTTTTTCATGCTGACCGGTTTCCACGGCTTTCACGTGACCATAGGCACATTGATGTTGATCGTGGTTCTTTTCCGTTCAATGAAGGGGCATTTCACGCCGGAGCATCATTTTGCATTCGAGGGCGTCTCCTGGTATTGGCACTTTGTGGACGTGGTTTGGCTGGGATTGTTCATCTTCGTCTACTGGTTGATCTGAACGGCGCGAGGCCAGCAAGAAATGGCCGCGCGGGCGGCCATTTTCTTTCATGGGTAGACGTCTAGTGCCCTCTAAGTCCTTGGGCGGGAATCAAGCCAAAATAATAGCTGGCCATCAGGATAAGGAATAGGGCGAGTGAAAGGCCGATTCGGATAGTGAGGGCCTTTACGGTACGATCGGTTTCGCCCTTGTCGTGCACCAGGTAGAAGAGGGCGCTGCCCAGACTGAACAGGATGAGCAGGAAGACGCCGATGACGAGATAGCGCATTGTGTATCCTCCAGGTTAGTCGGGAATAGTGTAACGGAAATTTGATGGCAGGGTTTCAAATCGGGGCCTACGAGTTCCGCGTCGGATTGTGGTCAAGCTTGGCAGCGTTGGCTTTCTTCGTGCTGACCTTGTTTCTGGGAAATTGGCAGACTCATCGCGCCGAATACAAACGCATGCTACAGGCGCGCTATGACCAAGGCGAACAGGGGTCGCCCATTCGAGTAGGCAGGGCATTGCAGGACAAGGAAAGCCTGATATTTCATCGGGTGGAGGTGGCGGGGGAATTCGACCTTTCTGGCCAAATCCTGATCGACAATCGCGTGGTCAACGGCGTCGCCGGTTATCATGTTCTGACACCGCTACGCATTGATGGCTCCTCATTGTACGTACTGGTCAATCGTGGCTGGACGGCGGCGGGCGCGGATCGGGATCGCTTGCCCGTGATTCCCATGGTGAAGGGGCCGGTCAGGATCGTGGGCGTCGCCGTTGACCCGGTCAGCAGGTATTTTGAGTTTTCCGGGGCCGAGCCGCGTAACGGAGTATGGCAAAACCTGAATTTCGATCGCTACCGGCATGTCTTCGCCAAGCCGCTTCAGCCCATCCTGATCGAACAGACCAGCGATACTGAAGATGCCTTGTATCGACAGTGGCCGCGTCCCGATGCTGGCATAGCCACCCATGTCAGTTACGCGCTGCAGTGGTATGGTCTTGCAGCGACCATTGTCGTACTTTTTTTTGTATTGAATCTGAAGAAACGTGTCCAAAGCTAAGTTAATTCTTATTTTCTCCCTGTTTGGGCTACCGATGCTCGCGTCGTATTTAACGTATTATTTGTGGCCACCGAGCGGGCGCAAGAATTATGGGGAACTGATTACCCAGGTCAGCCTCAAGTCCGGGAGCGGTGAGAGCGGCCAAATAATTTCGGCACAGGACTTCAAGGGGAAATGGACGTTGGTCTATGTGGGGGGCGGCGCTTGCGACAAGCATTGCGAGAACCTGCTTTATTACATCCGACAGGTACGAAGTGCCCAAGGTCCCGAGCGGGATCGCATCAACCGTGTCTGGATAGTGGACGACGGCCAATTTCCCGCAACGGCATTGCTTGCGCAACACCCCGGCCTGAAAGTCGTGCGTAGTCGGGACGCAGTGTTTCTGGCTCAGTTTGCCGGGGCAGAATCAGGCAGCCATGTCTACATTGTTGATCCGCTTGGCAACTTGATGATGCGCTTTCCGGCCAATCCGAATCCTTCGCGTATGATCAGGGACATTAAGCACTTACTGAAGGCCTCGCAGATAGGCTGATCTCATGATTCTGTTTCGACGCCTGATTCTTGTTGCACTCTGTCTGGCTTTTGTCGTTGTGGTCCTGGGTGCCTATGTGCGGCTGTCCGATGCGGGACTTGGTTGCCCTGACTGGCCCCTCTGTTACGGCCATATCAGCCCGCATCACGCCGCAGACAAGATAGCGGCTGCCGAGGCCGTTCAGCCTGGTGGGCCGGTGTCCCAGCCCAAAGCCTGGAAAGAAATGATCCACCGATATTTTGCCGGCACTCTGGGTTTGCTGATTCTATCCATTGCGGTTGTGGCCTGGACCAAGAAAGGGGAAATGACGCAGGGGCGTGGTTTGCCCGCACTCTTGTTGCTCGTCGTGGTGTTCCAGGCCTTGCTGGGCATGTGGACCGTGACTGAGATGCTCAAGCCGCTGGTGGTAACTGGTCACCTGATCGGTGGCATGACCACCATTGCCCTGTTGACCTGGCTTTGGCTGAGGGAAACCAAGGAGTATGACGCCTCCTACTTGCCTCAGGCGCCATGGCTCAGGCCTTGGGCAATCTTGGGGCTGATCCTGCTGGCAATTCAAATCATCCTGGGTGGCTGGGTCAGCACCAATTATGCTGCACTGGCGTGCCCGGATTTCCCGACTTGCCAAGGTACGTTGATGCCCGACATGAATTTTGTTTCGGCCTTCACCTTGCGCCGCGAATTGGGAATGGATGCGCAGGGGGGCCTGTTGCCCCGTGAAGCGCTCACCGCCATCCATTGGACCCATCGACTCGGGGCCTTGGTTGTTTTCATCTACTTGGGCTGGCTAGGCTCAAGAATGCTCAAGACACCCGGATTCAAGCTGATAGGGACGGCGGTATTGGGTTTGCTATCCATACAGGTGATATTGGGAATCACCAACGTGTTGGCCGGTCTGCCCCTACCTGTCGCCGTGGCTCATAATGCAGGGGCTGCGCTCCTGCTTATAACGCTGGTTACCCTGAATTTCAAACTGAACGCATGAAACCGAGCATGACAACCGACGCAATCATTCTTCAGGCCACCTGTCGCTGCCAACAATATCTTGCGCTGTGTAAGCTGCGGGTGGTTTCCCTCATCGTATTCACTGCAGTGATTGGCATGTTTATGGCAAGCCCCGGGATGGTCCCGTGGCAGGTGCTGATTGCCGCGACCGTGGGGATCGGCTTGGTTGCAGCAGCAGCAGCAGCGTTCAACTGCCTGGTCGAGCAAAAGATCGACGCAGTCATGGCGCGCACCCGGGCGCGTCCTTTGCCTCGTGGCGAACTGTCCAGCGCGCATGTGCTTGTATTGTCCGGGCTGATCGGCGGAGCGGGGCTCTATGTCCTAAACACCTTGGTCAATCCCCTTACCATGTGGTTGACCCTGGCCACCTTTGTCGGCTACGCAGTGGTCTACACGGTGATCCTCAAACCCCGCACTCCACAAAATATCGTCATCGGCGGTGCCTCCGGCGCCATGCCGCCGGTTCTGGGGTGGGCAGCGGTGACGGGTACCGTGAGTCATGATGCTTTGCTGCTATTCCTGATCATCTTTGCCTGGACTCCGCCGCATTTTTGGGCGCTAGCCCTGTATCGACGGGAGGAGTATGCCAAGGCAGGCCTTCCCATGTTGCCGGTGACACATGGCGAGAAATTCACCCGATTGCATCTCCTCTTTTACACCGTAATCTTGTTCGCAGTAAGTCTCCTGCCGGTGACGACCGGCATGGGTGCAATGATTTATGCGCTTGCCGCCGTGGCGCTCGGGGCCCGCTTTATCCAATATGGCTGGCAGTTATGGCGCAATTATTCTGATGCTCTGGCACGTCGATGCTTCCGTTTTTCGATTCTTTACTTGAGTGTGTTGTTCGCTGCGCTGCTGCTGGATCACTATTGGCGGCTACATATTCCCTAAAGATTACTTTAAGGATATTCAGACTGCGTTGTGCTAAAATGGGGATGGTTATTTATAATTAAGTGACCCCATTCCATGATCCTTTCTCGTACCAGCCAGTACGCAGTTCAGGCCCTGATCTATATGGCCACCCAACCAGCGGGAACGCCTGTGCTAAACAAGGATATCGCAGTGAAATTGAATGTTCCTGCGCCCTATTTGGCCAAAATACTTCAGGGCTTGGCCAAGGGCAACTTGCTTTACTCCTTTCGCGGCCGCACGGGCGGTTTTTGCCTGCGCGAAGATGGCGGCAAGATAAATTTAATGGACATCATGCAGCAGACCGAGGGGCCGAATTTCACCCAAAGTTGTCTTCTCGGACTCAAGAAGTGTTCCAACGAAACAGCGTGTCCATTGCATTTTCGTTGGATCCCGGTCAAGGAAAAAGTGATTGATTTGCTGCAGGAAACTACGCTCGAAAAACTGGCCAAGGCGGTGGAGTCGGGCAAGTACCGACTTGCCGATTTGCCGGGCGACATGTTTCCCCGCCCGGTGGATCAGGAATGAATAAAGCCTAAGGAAACCCTGCAAAAGTCATCAAGCAACCGTGTCGTGCATTAATATTGGTGCGTGACTGGGAGGGAGACGAATGAGACAACAAACCTTTGCCGAAGGCAGCTTTGAACTTCATGCCAAGCCCACGCGGCGCGCGACGTTTCTTGCCGAGATGGAGCGTGTGGTGCCTTGGTCTGAACTGTGCGCGGTAATCGCGCCGTACTACCCTGCAGGTGAAGGCGGCCGGCCGACGGTGGGGCTGGAGCGCATGCTGCGCGTCTACTTCCTGCAGCAATGGTTCAACCTGTCCGACCCGGCGGTGGAAGAGGCCATCTACGACTCGGCTGCCATGCGCCGCTTCGTCGGCATCGATCTCGGGCGTGAAGCCGCGCCGGACGAGACCACCGTTCTGCGCTTTAGGCATCTGCTGGAGAAGCACCACTTGGGCAAAAAGCTGTTCGAGCAGGTGCACCGCCACCTGGAGGCGCAAGGCATGAAGGTGGCCCGAGGCACCATCGTCGACGCCACCATCATCTCTGCGCCGTCCTCGACCAAGAACCGCGATCAAAAGCGCGACCCGGACATGCACCAGACCAAGAAGGGCAACCAGTGGCACTTCGGCATGAAGGCGCACATAGGGGTCGATTCCAAGAACAAGCTGATCCACTCGGTGGTGGCCACCGCCGCCAACGTGGCAGATTCGCAAGTGCTCTCTGACCTGTTGCATGGAGATGAAACCAAGGTTTGGGGCGACCGTGCCTATCAGGGGCAAACGGAGGTCATCAAGCAATGCGCGCCCCAAGCGCAGGACATGACCAACCGGCGCTGCCGCCGCAAGGGCGAAGTCGATGAAATCGAACGGGCGAAGAACCGGAACAAATCCCGTGTGCGCGCGAAGGTCGAGCACGCGTTCGGTGTCATCAAGAACATCTTCGGTTTCGTGAAGGTGCGCTACAAGGGACTGGAGAAGAACGCGAACCGATTGTTCGCCACCTGCGCCCTGGCGAATTTGTACCTGGCGCGACATCACCTGTTGCGACCTCAAGGGGCAAGGTGCGCCCAATGAATGAGAAATGGCCAGAAAGGCCGAACGATGCCGGGGTAAAATACCCGGAATCAACCCGAAACCTTGCCGCTGATGATCATGCATCCAATTTGCTCATGAAAATTGGGGCTTCTTCAGACCTTCCCTAACCTGATATCAATGATTGGGCATGGCGCCAACGTCTGGTGAGATAATAAGCGCCTCATCAAGCCCCTTCGGTAGTGCCTTGAAATTCATCTCGGTATTAGTTCGAAATACGGCCAGCCCGCAAGTTGAACGTCTGGGCATTGAGCGCACGACTGTTCGAACCCACCTGAGGCAGCGCCTATGAAGCACATTCTGTTGGTCGCGTTGAGTGTGGCACTCTTGGCAGGATGTGGCCACAAGACGCAGCCTTCTCCTGGCGCTTCATTCAATGCCACGGATATCAGCGGCGTTCCGTGGGGCAGGGACTTCAAGTTGACCGATCACGCCGGTCGTACGCGAAGTCTCAAGGATTTTCATGGCAAGGTGGTCGCGATATTTTTCGGCTACACCCACTGCCCGGATGTATGCCCCACCACTCTGTCCGACTTTGCCATGGCACTCAAAACGATGGGTAAGGAGGCGGACCGTGTTCAGGTCCTGTTTGTTACCGTTGACCCGGAACGCGACACGCCCGCAGTGCTTGCGCAGTATGTCCCTGCCTTTGATCCCAGGTTTCTGGGACTCTACACAGACCCCGAATCGCTTGCCAAGCTGGCAGCAGAATTCAAAGTGGTGTATCAGCGGAGTGCCGGCGGCACCCCGCAGGATTACCTCATGGATCATACCGCCGGGACCTATGTCTACGATCCACAGGGCAGGCTGCGTCTGTTAGTCCCATATGGCAGCAGACCCAAGGCCATTGCTCAGGACCTTGTCACTTTGCTGGAAGGAAATTGAGTCTTCGCGACTGAGCAAGGCGGCGCATTCTCGCCGGCCATCCGAGTTCTATCGGGGCGGGAAGATCCTACGAAATTCGAAGAACACCGCGGGTGGCGGAGTCGCCGTGTCGGCTTGTTTTACACTACGGTAACACCCCGCACTCACGCTATAAACATCAGCTTGTTTTTGTTGTAAATGTTTTGTTTGGTATGAAACTTGCGTCCTAAAACCAACGGGTTAGGTCAAACCAAAGTACAAGAAAAGCCCGGACAATCGCGATATCCGTTCATGAAACAGTCGCAGATGCCCAGGAAACATGGGGAAACAGTACAAGGCAAATCGACTGATGAATCATTAGGGATAGTCATGGCTTCGGGTTACCGCGATGTTATCGCGTTAGTGGATGGGGCACTGCGTGATCAGCTTCACACCAGCTTGCAGAATACGGGCTGGAAGGTACATTGGGCGGCCGATGCCGAGATGGCCCGTTCCCACTTTGAGCAGCAAGATTTTCACGTAGGTCTGCTTCAGCTAAGTGGCCTGCATTACGGCAAGTTCCTGGACCAGATGGGCAGCAGACCATCCTTGCAGTGGATAGCCTTGATGGACTACACCCACAGTCAGCCTGGGCCTGTTTACCGCAATTTGCTTGCAGGCTTGTACGATTACCACACCCTGCCGGTCAACTTGGACCGTTTGACCGTGTCTCTGGGGCATGCGTGGGGTAAGGGCAAACTGCTCAAGCCACCCCCACATCAATCCGGAATCCTGGAGCAATATGGCATCGTTGGCCGCAGTTCTGCAATCCAGGAACTCTTTCAACGACTGGCGAAGGCGAGCCATGTGGACTCGCCGGTCCTGATCGTGGGAGAAAGCGGGACGGGCAAACAACTCGCGGCCAAGGCGATTCATCTCATGTCAGCTCGAAGCAAGGGACCATTTGTCGCATTGAATTGCGCGGCACTGCCTAGCGATCTCATACAGAGCGAGTTGTTCGGACATGAAAAGGGCGCCTTTACGGGCGCCTTTCATCGCAAGATCGGTCATTTGGAAGCGGCCCACGGCGGTACCCTCTTTCTCGATGAGATTGGCGACCTGCCCCTCGGGCTGCAGGCCAATCTGTTACGGGTCCTCCAGGACAAGGTCATTGAACGGGTAGGATCCTGCGAGCGAATACAGCTTGATATCCGCATCATTGCAGCGTCGCATATCAACCTCGAGGAGGCGGTCGCGGAAAGACGGTTCAGGCGAGACTTGTATTACCGCCTGAACGTCATAGGACTTACCACGCCTCCGCTACGTGACCGGCAGGGGGATGTGGAGTTACTGGCCCAAGCCTATTTGGAAAAGTATTCCCTGGAAGCTGGTAACAGAGTCAAGGGCTTCAGTCGGCAGGCATTGAGGGCAATGAATCAGTTTCATTGGCCCGGCAACATAAGGGAATTGGCCAACAGAATCCGCCAAGCTTCGATAATGGCCGAGCATAGGTATCTGACGCCGCGAGATTTGGGTCTGGAGCGGCGTGCTGCGCCCCAAGGTCATTTGACTTTGGACAGCATACGCGCCACGGCGGAACGTGATGCAATCCGCGCTACCTTGCGCCGCACTCAACAAAACGTGTCTGAGGCGGCAATCGAATTGGGAATTTCGCGTCCCACGCTGTATCGGCTGATGAAACGATATGATTTGTCGGCAGGCACAACTTTCACCGACGAATAGGTTCAACGTCCTAGCGCTTCTTCCAACTCCTTCGGCCTTTGATCCAGTAACCATGTTACGACTCGCAAAGGCGGTGTGATCAACCATGATTCCCCTGCACTCGAGCGTACGCCCCTAGCGGAATGGCGCCAAGTCACGTGATCCCAACCGTCGACGCCTCAAATTGTCCTGTATCGTAGCAACCAATCCGCCCCGTCGTTCAAAATTAGCTTGAAGGCCCTTGCTCAAAAAAGGGGCGAGCGATTAAAATTCAGTGTTTCATAATATTCGTGTCATCTGAATGGAGCCGGCCATGGCGGTAACGACCTACGCGAGCGCTGAACAATACAATTTCGATATCGTGAAGAAGTTCTCGATAATGGCGCTCGTTTGGGCGGTGGTAGGCATGTTTGTGGGGGTCTATATCGCCTCCGAACTGGCGTGGCCGTTGCTGAATTTCGACAATCCCTATATCTCCTTTGGTCGCTTCAGGCCGGTTCATACCACCACTGTGATTTTTGGCTTCGGCGGCTCCGCGCTGTTCGCGACTTCGTATTACGTCGTGCAGCGGACTTGCCAGACGCGCTTGATTTCCGACGGCATCGCCAGCTTCACGTTCTGGGGTTGGCAGGCAATCATCTTGCTGGCTGACGTGTCCTACATGCTCGGCTATACGCAGGCGCGCGAGTATGCGGAAATGGAGTGGCCCATCGACATCCTGATCGAGATCGTCTGGGTCAACTATTTGATCCTGTTTGTCGGCACGATCATGCGGCGCAAGCAGCCGCACATTTACGTTGCCAACTGGTTCTACCTGGCGTTCATCCTGGCCACCGCCCTGCTGCACACATTTAATAACCTGGCCGTGCCGGTTGACTTGTTTTCGATGAAGTCCTACAGCCTTTTTTCCGGCACCCAGGATGCCATGACCCAGTGGTGGTATGGCCACAACGCCGTGGGTTTCTTCCTGACTGCCGCCTTCCTCGGCATGATGTATTACTTCGTTCCCAAACAGGCCGGCCGTCCGATCTACTCCTACCGACTTTCCATCGTCCATTTTTGGGCGCTGGGCTTCATGTACATGTGGGTGGGGGCACACCATCTGCACTGGACTGCACTGCCGGACTGGACTTCCACGCTGGCGGCCACCTTCTCTATCCTGCTGCTGATGCCGTCGTGGGGCGGAATGATCAACGGCATCATGACCCTGTCCGGCGCCTGGGACAAACTGCGCACGGATCCGATCATGCGTTTCCTGATCGTGGCCTTGTCCTTCTATGGCATGGCCACGTTCGAAGGCCCCATGATGTCGCTGAAGGAAGTGAACGCGCTGTCGCATTACACCGACTGGACGATCGGCCATGTGCATTCCGGTGCGCTGGGCTGGGTGGCGATGATTACCTTCGGCTCTCTTTATCACATGATCCCCAAGCTTTGGGACACCAAGTTGTACAGCACTCGTTTGGTGGGCGTGCACTTCTGGCTGGCCACGCTCGGCATTCTGCTCTACATCACGTCCATGTGGATTTCAGGCATTACCCAGGGCCTCATGTGGCGCGCCTATGATGAGTTCGGCAACCTGCAGTATTCGTTTGTCGATTCGGTGGCGGCCATGCATCCGTTTTATGCCATACGTGCGATAGGCGGGATATTTTTTCTCGCGGGTGTGGTGCTGATGGTTTACAACGTGGCCATGACCATACTGCAGGTCAAGCGTGAAGAGGCAGAATTGGAAGCCAAGCTTGCGGCCAAGATGGCCCGGGCCGGGGCGTAGTCGAGTCAGGGTAAGCGATGAATTTGAACTTCAAGCACGAATGGATAGAGACCAACGTCGGCCTGCTCTTGGTCCTCACCATGCTGGCCATCAGTGTTGGCGGTCTGGTAGAGATAGCGCCGCTGTTCTTGATCGACAAGACAGTGGAGAAGACACCGGGGGTCAACGTCCGACCTTATACGCCCCTGGAACAGCGCGGCCGCGACATCTATACGCGCGAAGGCTGCTATCTTTGCCACTCCCAGATGATCCGCCCCTTCCGCGATGAGAAGCTTCGCTATGGCCATTACTCGCTTGCAGCGGAATCCCAATACGACCATCCGTTTCAGTGGGGTTCCAAGCGTACCGGACCGGATCTCGCGCGGGTGGGCGGCAAGTATTCCAACGAATGGCATGTACAACATCTGAACAATCCACGCTCGGTGGTACCGGTGTCCGTGATGCCAAGCTACCCCTGGCTGGCGACGACTCCGCTGGATACCTCCGATCTGGAACAACGCATGAAGGCGCTGCGTACTGTGGGCGTGCCGTATTCTCTGACCCAGGCTGAATACGATGCCAACGTGAAGAAGTTTGGGGCTCAGGTCGCAGCCATGTTGCATATTCCCGATGCACAAAAGAACTTGATCGAACAGGCCAATCTGGGCAATTACGACGGCAACAAGGCAGGGGTCAGCGAACTCGATGCGCTCATCGCCTATTTGCAGGTCTTGGGCACCATGGTGGATTTCAGCAAAGTCGACGAGGACGAGCTGATCCGTTCCCGTTAACAGTTGGCAGGCAGGGCTAAAGCGTGGAAAGTTTGAACTGGTTCTTGCAGCCGGAGCGCACCAAGCCGCTGGCCCTGATCATATTTTTTGTGACCTTCGTCGGTATCCTGTATTACGCCTACGGCAGCAAGAAGCGTAGCGACCGGCTTGAGTCCTACCGGCAGATGCCCTTCATGGATGACGACAAGGACGACGAGGAAACGCAATGAGCGAGCAGTTGCAGTCCCAATCTGTTCAGACTACCGGCCACGCCTGGGACGGTGATTTGCAGGAGTTCAACAATCCGTTGCCGACGTGGTGGGTCTATACCTTCTATGTCACGGTGGTGTTTGCCGTGGTGTACTGGTTTCTCTACCCGTCCTGGCCGGTGGGCAAGGGGTTTTTCGGTGGCCTGTGGACCATCACCTATGTCAACAAGCAAGGTGAGACACAGAAAAGTCATTGGAACACCCGGGCGCTGCTGATGAAGGAACTCAATCAGGCTGCGGAGACGCAAAAGCCCTATTTCAGCAAGATCGCGGCTTCTTCCTTCGAACAGATCGGCAAGGATCAGGAACTTTCCGGATTCGTGCAGTCTGCCGGGCGGGCGCTGTTTACTGACAACTGCGCAGCCTGCCACCAGCAGGGCGGACAGGGACTGCTCGGCGCTTATCCCAACCTGACTGACGACGACTGGCTGTATGGCGGGAGCTACGAAAAGATCAATGAAACCATCAGCAATGGTCGGCGCGGATATATGCCGACTTTCAGCGAGGTTCTCAGTCCGGCACAGATCGACGCCTTGGCAAACTACGTCGCCAGCCTGTCCGACATAGGCCACGACGCGGCCAAAGCAGCGGATGGCAACCAGCTCTTTCACAGCGAGACGGCGGCCTGCTATTACTGCCATGGCGACGACGGCAAAGGCAAACAGGCCATAGGCGCGCCCAATCTGACGGATAAGATTTGGCTGTGGGCCAAGGTGCCCGAAGCCGACAACGATGCGGCCAAAGTCGCGGCGATTCGGCAGGTAATCTACAGTGGGGTGAGCCGCGGCGTGATGCCAGTATGGAGCGAGCGTCTGACACCGGACGAAATCAAGGTGCTGACCGTCTACGTGCACGACGTACTGGGCGGTGGCACCAAGTAATATTCCCCATGGATGGTGAACGACACAAAACCCCCGCATGGCGGGGGTTTTGTGTCTGAGGTCAATACGTGCAACAACAGCTGGAAGAACAGTTAGCGCCGCTGCAAAAGCGCATACCTGTTCTTACTCGTTCAATAAAGGGCAACTTCCGGCGGTTCAAGTGGGCGGTGCTGGCGTTCGCATACGGCATCTTCTTTGGCTTGCCCTGGATCCCGTGGACGCGGGTCGATGCTCCATCCCAGGCCGTGCTGTTCGATCTGCCCGGACGCCGCTTTCTGATCCTTGACCTGGTGGTCTATCCCCAGGATGTGCTGTGGCTGGCCTTGCTGCTGTTCATCGCAGCGGTGCTGTTGTTCTTCGTGACTGGGCTGGTAGGTCGGGCATTCTGCGGCTACTTCTGCTTCCAGACCCTGTGGACGGATTTCTACATATGGATTGAAGCCAGGATCCAGGGCGAAAGGCCGGCGCGCATTCGCCTGTTTCGCCAGCCCTGGAACCGGGAAAAAACGGTCAAGGTGGCGCTGACTCATCTGGCATGGCTGCTCGTGTCATTCTGGACCGGCATCACATTCGCGGCTTACTTCGCCTATGCGCCGCAGCTTCTGAGTGATTTCTTCAGCGGGCAAGCGGCTGCCGCGGCTTACCTGACGGTGGGCATTCTGAGCCTGTCCACTTATGCGGCAGCGGGCTTGATGCGCGAGCAGATCTGCACGTATGTTTGCCCATATGGGCGGTTCCAGAGTGTCATGTACGATCCCGAAACCCTGGCAGTACACTACGATGCAAAGCGTGGAGAAGGGCTGCGCGGTCGGGCCGCTACGCGTGGTGGCGCGCGCGCCCTGGAAGAGCGTCACATGCAGGGCTATGGCGATTGCGTGGACTGCAGCCTGTGTGTGCAAGTTTGCCCGGCAGGCATCGATATTCGCGATGGCCTGCAATACCGCTGCATCTCCTGTGGACTATGTATTGACGCGTGCAACAGCATCATGGATTCGATGAGCTTCCCGCGCGGCCTGATCCGCTACGATTCCGAGACCAATCTGGCCCGGCCGCAAGTGCAGAAGCCACGGCTGCATTGGAAGCGGCTCAGAATCATCGGCTACGGGGTGGCACTGGTGGGCATGACGTCGTACCTCGTTTTCAGCATCGCCACGCGCAGCGACTTTGACGGTTCGGTGAGTCAGGTGCGCCAGCCCTTGTTCGTGACCTTGTCCAATGGCGATATTCGCGACCGCTACCGGCTTCGCATCACCAACACAGGCGCGCATGACGAGACCTATGCCGTCAGTGCCCGAGATCTGCCAGCTGCAGCACTGGATCTGGGAAATTTTGCCGAAGTGACAGTAAAGCCCGGCCACAGCACGACCGTGATGGCCTCTGTCACCCTGTCGCCGGTACGCGCGGCAACAATCCACGCGTTCCATTTCCTGATTACTCCACAATCGACACCTGAGCGGCCGCGATCCGAGGCGGCCCGGTTCGACTCCAACTCGATTCAACCATGAACACAACCCTGACCACGCTATTCGGCGGCCTCGCACTTGTCCTGATGCTCTTCTTCCTGACCGGCCGGCTGCCTCCATTGCTTCGGGCGCTGCTTGCCGCAGGCGTCCCCCTGCTGGCATACCTCTTCTACATCGTTGGCCGCTGGCCCGGACTGGACGTAGTGGCCATCCACGTTGCGATTTTTGGCAGCGCCGCTTTGGGCATGCACATGGTCACGCGCTTTCAAACAAGATCGGGCGGCAAGCTGCATTGGGCACCCAAAGCCTTGATCACGTTCTTCCTGATACTGACCGTGCTCATGGCAAATTTTCTATATATCTCCACCCAGGGACTGCCGCCCTGGCTGGCCTCGATGGTGCTGCCGGGAGCGGGCAATTTGCAGCTTCGTACTGGATTCTCCGGAGTAGTGGAGCACGGCCAGGAGGCGGCCAAAGCTATCAACAGCCAACTGAGTGAACAATACAGGCAACGCCAGTTGGGCTGGGACGTGGCCGTGCAGGGACTGCGCATGCCTAGCAAAGGTGACAACGCTGTTGTCGTGGAGGTGGGCGATGCAGACGAGCGCCCGTTGGCCGGACTGACCGCGGTCCTCTATGCCAAACGGCTGGGGGACGTCGGGGAAGGCCAGCCCCAGGTCATGCAGGAAACAGCGGCAGGCACCTATGAAGTGCGCTTGCCGCTGCCGGCCGTTGGCCGCTGGCTGGTCAGCCTCAGCCTGACCCGCGGCGAAGAGCGTTACCGCCAGGAGTGGGAGGTCCGGGTGCCATGAGCGGTATTCTCTGGTTTCTGTTCTTTCTGACCGCGATATTCATCCTGGTAATCTTGGGCGGAATTTTCTGGGCGATTAGAAGCGGTCAGTTCGATGACCTTGAAGGCCCTGCGGAGCGCATTCTCATGGATGAGGATGATCCCTTGCTGCCGCGCAATCGCAAGTTGAAGGACAACGCGGAATAATTTAGAATTTCGTTTGAATTCAGGATCCTGAGCATGAAGAATTACGTGACTTTTCAGCATTTCCCCATGGTGGTGGTGATTGCCATGGTTTTGTGGGCTTGGTTGAGCCTGTTTTCCGTCTTGATCGGTTCGCTGTTTTAGGCGCGCCCGCCCACAAAAAAGCCCCGCATTGCGGGGCTTTTTGCTGCGCGAGGCGCTTCAAACAGGAATCAGCGCTCGCATCTTCTGCATGGCCTTGGCCTCGATCTGCCGGATACGCTCAGCCGAAACGCCAAACTCGGCGGCCAGTTCATGCAAGGTGGCGGGCTCAGCTTGATGAAGCCAGCGCGACTCGATGATGCGCCGGCTGCGTGCGTCCAAATTGTTCAGCGCGGCGCTCAGGCCTTCATGCTGCAGGCGCTCGGTCTGTTCGCGTGCCAGGACTTCGACCGGTTCGTCTTCCGGGCTCGCCAAATAGGCGATGGGACTGAAGCTTTCCTCGCCATCGTCAAACGTGGGATCCAAGCCGATATCCTGACCGGTTAGCCGGGTTTCCATCTCCCGCACCTCTTCCGGTTTGACCCCCAATGCCTGGGCGATCTCCGCAGTTTCGGCCGCGCCAAGGCTACCCAGTCCCTTACGCATGCTGCGTAAGTTGAAGAAGAGTTTGCGCTGGGCCTTGGTGGTCGCTACTTTAACCAGGCGCCAGTTGCGCAGGATGTATTCGTGAATCTCGGCCTTGATCCAGTGCAGGGCGAAACTCACCAAACGAACGCCCCGGTCCGGGTCAAAGCGCTTGACAGCTTTCATCAGGCCAATATTGCCTTCCTGGATCAGGTCTGCCTGCGGCAGGCCATAGCCCAGGTAATGACGGGCAACGCTGGCCACCAAGCGCAGGTGGGACAACACCAACTGGCGTGCGGCGTCCAGATCCTGTTGATCCTTCCAGCGGCGACCGAGCTCGTACTCCTCTTCTGCAGAGAGCAGCGGATAGCGGTTCACCGCCTGGATATACGATTCCAGGCTCTGGGCGGCAACGGGAAAATTCAGGCTCAAAGCAGTGTCCATATTCGATGGCTCCTCTCGTATCGTAAGTTTAGCACTCTTGATTATCGAGTGCCAAACCCATCATAAGTTCCAGGTCTTGTCCCCGGTTTGGCGCGCAGGCGCGGCGGCTGCCGGGCGCGCCGCCGCCCCAATGGCCAAAATGTAAAGACAGGTAAATCCGCTGCAAGATCCGGGTCTCCTATCCGTATTACAGCCACTTCATACAGACATGCAAGGAGATTCAGATCATGACTATTGATGCAATTGCCAGCAGCGCCCTGCCTGTGACTGCCCAGATGAGCGCCAATTCCGCAGTTCAGGGACTCGCCGCGGACAGCGATGGCGACAACGACGCTAGCGTAGGCCAGGTTTCCGGCGGCCACCATCATCACGGCGGTGGCAAGGCGTTCATGAACAGCGTCATCCAGGCCTTGAGCCAATCGGGCGTCAATCCTGCGGATTCGTCGTCCTCGAACGCCGATGTCAGCCAGGCGATGCATGCCTTCATGCACTCTCTATTCACCGCCATGCACTCGATGAGTGGCAGCCAGAATGCAGGCACGGCCGACAGCGACGGGGATAATGACGGTAGCAGCGCGGCCGGTGGAGTTGCGCCTGGCTACACTTCGCCTTCCAACAACCTGCAAAGCCTCATCCAGTCGCTCGGCAGCGCCCAGGGCGGAGCCCAGAACAGCGCGACTTCGGACCTGCAGAGCGCGTTCCAGAACCTGCTCACGGCGATGGAGGGGAGTGCACAGAGCGGAACGGCATCGCAGCCTACCTTGCAGTCCTTCCTGCAGAATCTGCTGCCGGATCTGGCCAGCCAGCAGAGCATTCACTCCGCCGCGGTAGGCGGCATCGCCAACACGACGGCCTGAATCGAAGACTTGCCGGCCGAATTACGCAAAACATGCAGTCGGTCGTGCCGATCCGGCGCGATGGGGTTGACAGGGACCTCATGCGCGCCGCAGGCGCAACGTCCCTACCGGCCAAGGCAGCACACTCCCTGTCAAGACGGTCTCTGCCGCGGCTTCGCATCAGGCCAGTCGCCTCCCAGAGCTTTGAGCAGGGCCACGCTGGCGAGCAGCCTGCGGCCCGTAATGCTCAACCGGGCGTTGTCGGCAGCGAGGAAACTCGCCTCGGCCGTGACCACGTTCAAGTAGCTGATCGTCCCGGCCTTGTATTGGTTGTTGGCCTGCTCCAGCGAATCGGCCGCGGTTCTTGCGGCCTCATCCTGAATTGCCGCTTCTTTGTCCAACACTCTTAGCGCAGCCAGGTCGTCCTCGACATCCTGAAACGCGCCGAGGACGGTCTGACGATAATTGGCGACCGTCTGGTCATACGCGGCAGCCGCCTGCTCCTTCTCTGAGGTGCGCGCCCCGGCATCGAACAGCGTCAGCGCCAGCGCCGGACCGAGCGACCAGAAGCGGTTGGGCAGGGTCAGGAGATTGGCGAAGCTGGAGTGTTGGAATCCGCCCGTGCCGGAGAGCGTCAAGCTCGGATAGAAGGCCGCCTGGGCAACGCCGATCGAGGCATTTGCAGCGGCGACACGCCGTTCAGCGCCGGCGATGTCGGGGCGCCGTTCCAGCAGCGTGGACGGGAGCGTGAGTGGAATGGTCGGCAGAGCAGGCGTGCCGCTGGCAACAGCAATGCTCAGGTCGGCGGGCGGTTTGCCAATCAAGGTAGCGATGGCGTGCTCGAGTTGGGCGCGCGCTATTTCGAGATCCGTGGCCTGGGCCTGAGTCGATTTCAGCTGGGTTTCGGCCTGGAGCACGTCGAGGCGCGACGCGACGCCGGCCTCATAACGATTGCGGGTAATCTCGAGCGACCGTGCGTAAGCCTCGACATTGCGTTCAAGCAATTGCTGCTGCGCATCATTGACACGCAGTTGCAAGTAGGCCTGGACCAGTGCGGCCTGAGCGCTCAGTTGTGCAGCGCCGAGATCGGCGGCGCTGGCTGCCGCGTTGGACTGGCCCGACTCGATCTTGCGCCGTATGCCGCCCCAGACGTCGGCTTCCCAGCTTGCGCTGAGAGACACCCTGTCGAGGTTCCCATTGGTTCCGCCAGTTCCATTCGCCGCGGCGCCGCCTTGCCTGGTCGCCGACACTGCGGCGCCCAGGGTCGGATACAAACCGGCGCGGGCTGCGCCCAGCAAGGCCAGTGCCTGGCGGTACTGGGCCTCGGCGGCGCGGACCGTCTGGTTGGCCACATCCACCTGGCTGACCAACGCGCTGAGCTGGGGATCCTGGTAGATTTCCCACCAGTGGCCGACGCGTGCCTGGCCGCCAGGTTCGGCCGGCTTCCAGGTTCCGGCCTCCTTGAAGGCTGCCGGCACCTCGGCGCTCGGCTGGTGGTAGTCCGGACCGACCACGCACCCGCCGAGGGCGGCGCTTGCCAACAACACCTTGAATGTCTGCCGGCACGGTTTGTCGCTCATTGCCTTGCTCCCGAGCCGCGCGGGCTCCTCTTGTTGAAAGACAAAATCATGGCTGGCCCGAATCGGTTGCAATGCTGCCTGCCGGCGAGTGGTGGCGTCGGCCCAAGGCCCACAGGCGGAAACGATCGAGGTAGAGATAAACCACCGGCGTTGTATAGAGGGTCAGCAACTGGCTCAAGATCAGGCCGCCGACGATGGATATGCCGAGCGGCCGACGCAATTCCGATCCGGCGGAGAAGCTGACCGCAAGCGGCAGCGCTCCAAACAGCGCGGCCATCGTCGTCATCATGATCGGGCGGAAACGCATTAAGCAGGCCTGGTAGATCGCCTCGCGCGGACTGAGATTCTGGTGGCGCTCGGCGTCCAGGGCGAAGTCCACCATCATGATGGCGTTCTTTTTCACGATGCCGATCAGCAGGATGATGCCGATCAGCGCCATGATTGAAAATTCGCTGCCGACCGCGAGCAGCGCAAGCAGCGCGCCAACGCCGGCGGACGGCAGCGTGGACAGGATGGTGATGGGATGCACCAGGCTTTCGTACAGGATGCCCAACACCAGGTACACCGCGAGCAAGGCAGCGAGAATCAGCAGGGGCATGCTTTGCAACGAAGCCTGGAACACCTTGGCGGTGCCCTGGAAACTGCCATGTACCGAGGTCGGCACGCCGATCCGTGCCATGGCAGCGTCGATTGCCCTGGTCGCGTCGGACAGCGAAACCCCGACCGGCAGATTGAACGAGATGGTCGACGCGACAAACTGGCCCTGGTGGTTGACCGCGAGCGGCGTGCCGGTCGGCTCGAAGCGCGCGATGGAAGCGAGCGGCACCTGCTGGCCGGTGGAGGTGATGAGATACACGTCCTTGAGGGTTTCCGGGCTTTGCAAATAGGGTGCAGCCGCTTCCATGACAACGTGATACTGGTTGAGCGGATTGTAGATGGTCGAAACCTGGCGCTGGCCGAACAAGTCGTTCAAGGTGGCGTCGATGCTCATCTGATTGATGCCCAGCCGGGCGGCGGCATCGTGGTCCACCACGATTGTTGTCTGCTGGCCTTTGTCCTGCTCATCGGTGTTCACGTCGGTCAACTGGGGCAGATTGGACAAGGCGCGGCGGATGCGCGGCTCCCAGGCGCGCAGATCGTTGATGTAATCGGCCTGCAGCGTGTACTGATAGAGGGCGCTGCTCGAACGGCCGCCGACGCGGATATCCTGAACCGGCTGAAGAAACAGGTTGGCGCCGGGTTCGTGGCCGAGCTTGCGGCGCAGCCGCGCCATCACCTGGTCAACGGAATCCTTTCGCTCCGGAGTGGCTTTGAGCGCGACGAACATAAAGCCGGAATTGACCTGGCCGCCGCCGGTAAAGCCGACCACGTTGTTGACGGCCGGATCGCTGCCGACAATCTTGACGAAGTGGCTCAACTTGGTCCGCAT
Organism: uncultured beta proteobacterium; assembly: GCA_963782495.1. Classification (GTDB taxonomy): domain Bacteria; phylum Pseudomonadota; class Gammaproteobacteria; order Burkholderiales; family Thiobacillaceae; genus DASQBT01. The sequence continues at coordinate 44,401 of CAWAJU010000003.1, forward strand.
GGCCTGGAAGGAAGTGCTCTGGTCCGCCTGGATGCTGCCGATCATGAGACCGGTGTCCTGCTGTGGGAAGAATCCCTTGGGCACGATGGCGAAAAGATAAATATTGAGCCCTACCGTGGCAAGCAGCAGCAGCATCATAAATCGGCTGTGCGCCAGGGCCCAGTCGAGGCTGGTTTGGTAAACCCGCAGGGTCGCATTGAAGATCCGCTCGCTGGCATGATAGAAGCGGCCGTGGGATCCCTCCGACTCCGGGCGGAGCAGGCGCGCGCACATCATGGGCGTGGTAGTGAGCGAAAGCACTAAGGAGATGAGTATCGCTGCCGAGAGGGTGACGGCAAATTCGCGGAACAACCGGCCTATGATCCCGCCCATCAACAGGATGGGCAGGAATACCGCGATCAGCGACAGACTCATCGAGAGCACCGTGAAACCCACCTCCCTCGCCCCTTTCAGCGCAGCCTGGAAGGGCGCCATGCCGCGCTCGATGTGGCGGGAGACATTTTCCAGCACCACCACGGCATCATCCACCACGAAGCCGGTGGCGACGGTCAATGCCATCAGCGAGATGTTGTTGAGGCTGAACCCGGCCAGATACATGACCCCAAAGGTCCCCACGAGGGACACCGGCACGGCGACGCTGGGGATAAGCGCGGCGCGGCCGCGGCGCAGGAACAGGAACACCACGAGGATGACCAGCGCGGTGGAAATGGCCAGGGTGCGTTCCACTTCGTGCAGGGACGCGCGGATGGTCGGCGTGCGGTCCATCACCACTTGCAGGTCTATGGCGGCCGGGATCGATGCGCGCAGCTGGGGGAGCATGGCCCGGACCCGGTCGACGGTATCGATGATGTTGGCGCCCGGCTGGCGATTGAGGATCAGCATGACGGCCGGCTTGCCGTTGGCCAGACCGGTGTTGCGGACGTCCTGTTCGCCGTCGACGACATTGGCAACATCGCCCAAACGTATTGCGGCGCCATTGTGATAGCCGACGATGATGGGAATATACTCGGCAGCTTTTTTCGCCTGATCATTGGCGAGTATCTGCCAGTGGTGTGTGTCGTCCTCGACCGCGCCCTTGGGCCGGTTGACGTTGGTCGTCGCGATGGCGGCTCGTACCGCTTCCGGCGTGATACCAAGTTTGCTCAGTGCGGCTGGATTGAGCTGGACTCGCACCGCCGGCAGGGAACTGCCGCCCACGGTAACCTGGCCAATTCCGTCCACCTGGGCAATCTTCTGCGCCAGGATCGTCGATGCCGCGTCGTACATCTGGCCACGGGTCATCGATTCCGACGTCATTGACAGAATCATGATCGGCGCATCGGCTGGATTGACCTTGCGATAGATGGGATTGCTCGGCATGCCGGTGGGCAGCAGCGTGCGCGCCGCGTTCAGCGCAGCTTGGACATCGCGCGCGGCGCCGTCGATGTTGCGGTTGAGGTCAAACTGCAAGGTGATCCGCGTGCTGCCCAGGGAACTGCTGGAGGTGATTTCGGTTACGCCTGCGATCAGGCCCAAGGAACGTTCAAGGGGCGTCGCCACAGTTGTTGCCATGGTGTCGGGGCTGGCTCCGGGCAGCGAGGCCTGCACCGAGATGGTCGGAAAATCCACCTGCGGCAGTGGCGAAACAGGCAACTGGGTAAACGCCAGCACGCCGGACAGGGCGATGCCCAGAGTCAGGAGCGTGGTTGCCACGGGCCGGTTGATGAAGGTGGCGGAGAAGTTCATCGCGCGGCGCTACGAATGCTATGGATTTTGTTCAACAATCCCGTGCCCCCATCCGGCCGTGCGCTGTGCCAGGCGGTCGAAGGCAAGGTAGATCACCGGAGTCGTGAAGAGCGTCATGACCTGGCTGAAGATCAGGCCGCCCACCATGACAATGCCGAGCGGATGGCGGATCTCGGAACCGACGCCAGCACCCAGCATCAGCGGCAGTGCGCTAAGCAAGGCCGAGAGCGTGGTCATCAGGATGGGTCGGAAGCGCAGCAGGCAGGCTTCGAAAATGGCGTCGCGCGGCGACTTGCCGTGGTTGCGCTCGGCGTCAAGCGCGAAGTCGATCATCATGATCGCGTTCTTCTTGACGATGCCGATCAGCAGGATGATGCCGATGATGGCAATAATGCCCAGGTCGGTGCGCGCCAGCATCAGTGCCAGCAGCGCGCCGACCCCAGCCGAGGGCAGCGTGGAAAGGATGGTCACCGGATGGATGAAGCTTTCGTACAACACACCGAGGACGATGTACATGGTGCACACCGCGGCGAGGATCAGCAGCAGGGTATTGTTCAGCGACGACTGGTAGGCCAAAGCCGCGCCCTGGAAGCTGGTCTGCACACTCATCGGCATCCCGATGGCCTCAGTCGCGGAACGAACCGCCTTGACCGCATCGCCCAGGGAAACCCCCGGCGCGAGGTTGAAGGAGATCGTCGTGGCAGGGAACTGGGCGATATGGTTGATGGCCAGTTGGGTCGGCTTTTCGCTGACGCGGACGATCGACGACAAGGGAACATGCACGCCGCCCGATGTCACCACGTAGAGCCCATTCAGGGCATCCAGGCCGCGCTTGAACTCCGGCTTCACTTCCAGCACGACCCGATAGAGATTGGACTGGGTGAAGATGGTCGATACCAGGCGCTGGCCGAAGGCGTTGTAGAGCACGCTGTCGATCATCGCGGGCGTGATGCCAAGACGCCCGGCGCTGTCCCGGTCGAACTCGACATAAGCCTGCAAGCCCTGATCCTGCATGTCGCTGGCCACGTCGGCCAGTTCCGGCAACTGGCGCAAGCGGTCCACCAGCTTGGTGACCCATACGGACAGTTCATCCGGATTGGCGTCCTCCATACTGAACTGGTACTGGGTGCGGCTGACGCGGTCCTCGATGGTGAGATCCTGGACCGGCTGCATGTACATCGAGATCCCGGCGACCTCGGCCAGTTTGGGCTGCAGCCGGCGGATCACGCCCACGGCGTCGGTGTCGCGCGCGGCCTTGGGCTTCATATTGATCAGCATGCGGCCGCTGTTCAGCGTCGTGTTGCTGCCATCGACGCCGATGAAGGAGGACAGGCTTTCCACAGCCGGGTCGGCGAGCACGGCATCGGCCATGGCCTGCTGCCGTTCCGCCATGGCGGCAAACGACACCGATTGAGGCGCCTCCGTGATGCCCTGGATGACGCCGGTATCCTGTACCGGAAAGAACCCTTTGGGCACGATGATGTAGAGAATCACCGTGAGCGCGAGCATGCCGACCGCAACCAGCAGCGTCGCACCCTGGCGATCGAGCACCCAGTTGAGCCACACGCCATAGCGACGGATCACTGCCGCGATGAAGTCGCCGCTGGCGCGAAAGAAGCGGCCCTGCTCGGCCTCCGGGGTGTGGTGGAGCAGGCGCGCGCACATCATCGGCGTGAGCGTCAGGGACACCACGGCCGAAATCAGGATCGCCACCGCCAGGGTGACCGCAAACTCGCGGAACAGCCGGCCGACCACGTCGCCCATGAACAGCAGCGGAATCAGCACCGCGATCAGCGAGAAGGTCAACGAGATGATGGTAAAGCCGATCTGTTCTGCACCTTTCAGCGCTGCCTGCAGCGGCGGGTCGCCCGCCTCGACGTAGCGGGAGATGTTCTCGATCATGACGATGGCATCATCGACCACGAAGCCGGTGGCGATCGTCAAGGCCATCAAGGTCAGGTTGTTGATCGAGAAGCCGGCCAGGTACATGACGCCAAACGTGCCCACCAGCGACAGCGGCACCGCAACGCTGGGGATGATGGTAGCCGGCACATTGCGCAAGAAAACAAAGATCACCATGACTACCAGGGCCACCGACAACAACAGTTCAAACTGCACGTCGCGCACCGATGCGCGGATGGTGGTGGTGCGGTCGGTCAGCATCCGGACCTGAACCGACGCCGGCAGGGCGGCCTGCAGCTCGGGCAGCAGCTGATTGATCCGGTCCACGGTCTGGATCACGTTCGCGCCCGGCTGGCGCTGGATGTTGAGGATGATGGCGGGGGTCTGCGTCCTGCCCGTTCCGGCCCAGGCGGCCAGGCGATTGTTCTCGGCGCCGTCGACGACGTCGGCGATATCGCTGATGCGGATCGGCGCCGCGTTCCTGTAGGCGACGACCAGTTGTTGGTAATCTACCGCTGACTTCAGCTGATCGTTCGCGTCCAGGGTCGAGGCGCGCGTCGGGCCGTCGAAGCTGCCCTTGGGCATGTTGACGTTGGCATTGCCGATCGCGGTTCGAATATCGTCAAGGTTAAGACCGTAGCTGGCCAGCGCTTTCGGGTTGACCTGAACCCGCACCGCCGGCCGCTGACCGCCACCGATGCTGACCAGGCCCACCCCCGGCAATTGAGACAGTTTCTGCGCCAGGCGCGTGTCCACCAGATCCTCGACCTTGGGCAGCGGCAAGGTGTCCGAAGTGACCGCCAGGGTGATGATGGGGGCATCGGCCGGATTGACCTTGCTGTAAATCGGGGGCATCGGCAGATCGCTGGGCAGGAAGGACGAGGCCGCATTGATCGCCGCCTGGACCTCCTGTTCGGCCACGTCCAGGCCCAGGCTCAGGCTGAACTGCAGCGTGATCACGGAGGCGCCGCCGGAACTGGCCGACGACATCTGGTTCAAGCCCGGCATCTGGCCGAACTGGCGTTCCAGGGGCGCGGTGATGGACGAGGTCGTCACGTCGGGGCTGGCGCCCGGATAGAGGGTGGTGACCTGTATGGTCGGGAAGTCCACCTCCGGCAGTGCCGAGATGGACAGCACCTTGTAGCCCACCAGCCCCGCGAGCAGGATTGCAACCATCAGCAAAGAGGTTGCCACCGGCCGCTCGATGAACGGACGGGATGGATTCATGGGGCGTCCTGGCCTGCCGTTGCAGGCTTGGCGGCGCCATGCGGACCGGCGCCTGCACTCGGCGGGTGTCGCCTATGGCCACCCTGGCCGGCCTGCCGGTTGGCTCCCGGATTACCTCCGGCCGCGACCGCCAAGGCGACCTTGGCGCCCTGACGCAGCTTGTCCGCGCCGTCGGTCACCACCTGCTCGCCCGGCGCAAGACCCTTGTCCACCGCAACGACTTCCCCCGACACGGGGCCTAGCACCACGGGCCGCACGCTTACGGTGTTGTCGGCACCGACGACGTAGAAGAAGGTGCCCGGCGTTCCGCGCTGGATCGCTGCGCTCGGAACGAGGGTCGCGCCGTGCCGGGTTTCAACGCGTAGTCGGGCATTGACGAACTGGTTGGGAAACAGGGCATTGTCCGAGTTGGCGAATTCGGCCTTGAGCTTGACCGTGCCGGTAGTGGCATCAATCTGGTTGTCCACTGCCAGGAGCTTGCCCGTGGCCAGTTTGGTCTGGCCGTCGCTGTCAAAGGCATCGACGCTCAAGCTCGCGCCGCCCCGCAGCCGCGACACGACCGTGCCGAGATTTTCCGCAGGAATGGAAAAGATGACCGAGATCGGCTGGGTCTGGGTGATCACAACCAGCCCGGTGGCGTCGGAGGCGTGAATCATGTTGCCGACGTCCAACTGGCGCAAGCCGAGACGTCCGGAGACGGGGGCAGTAATCCTGGTGAAATCCAGTTGCAGTCGGTCGCTGTCGACCTGGCCCTGGTCGGCCTTGACCGTGCCTTCGTACTGCTGCACCAGCGCCGCCTGGTCGTCCACCTGCTGACTGGCAATGGAATCCTTGGCCAGCAGGCCGCGGTAACGCGTCAAATCCATCTTGGCACTCGCCAGCAGGGCCATGTCATGCAGCAATTGGCCTACCGCCTGGTCGAACTGGGCCTTGAAGCTGCGGGGGTCGATTTCGGCAAGCACCTGTCCTTTCTGTGCGAGTTGGCCCTCGCCAAAGTTGACCCGGACCAGTTGTCCATCCACCCTGGACTTCACCGTAGCGGTGGTGCGGGCAGTCACGGTGCCGAGGGCGTCGATGACCACGTCGATGTCGCCGCTGTAGGCCGCGACCGAAGTCACCGGCACGGGCCGATCGGCCGCTTCCTTGCCGTTACGCCCTCCAACTTGCGAAGCCTGGGAATTGGATTTGCCGTGCCAGACAATGGCGGCGATGCCAGCCGCCACGAGCAGTCCAAGCACGAGGCCCAAGGTCCGTCTTTTTCTCATATTCGTTCTTCTTCCTTCCGATCAAGCGCTATTGGGCGCGCCCACATCGATGGTGCAGTTACGAGTTCGTTCGGCACGCCACGAGGCTCGTGCGATCAGGCCAGCGCGGTGCCGGTTTTCGATACCCCGACCAGGCGGTGGATCACACCAGCCAGACCGTTATCGCCATTCGGGCAACCGGCTAGCGTATATCGGAAATAGGACTAGGTTTCAGCCGAGCGAGTTCTGGGAGTCTAACCGGGGAGGCTTTTAAAAGTCTTGAACGCGGCCCCAAATTCAGCACTTCCCTTTACTTTGAGATCAGCTCAGCCGATTCCCCCAGCCAGCGATGCGCTTCCTGCAGCAGCCACCTGGACGCTTCCGGATCCTCCTTGACCGTGGCGTCGAGATAAGCCGTGCTGACGGATTGAACGAGCTTGAGCTGGTCTGTCCAGGCCGAGGGCGAAACGTCGTTCGGACGCGATGCCTTGTCCCCTGAAGTGCTTTCGCCGCCCCGCCTTCCTCTGCCACGATGGCGTCCTCCGGCATGGCCGTTGCTGCTGTCGTTTTCAGATGGGGTCGGCGCGGCGGATTCCTTGTCGCTCCCTGCCGCGGGTGTTTCGCTGCCGCCAATCAGACTATGCGGAACGTTGTAGAGCGTCAGGAGGTATTTGTTGTCCGGCGGCATGTATTGAAACGGCGCGCGGCGGATTTCCGGAGTCGAGATCACGCCATATGGGTCCGCATCGTCCTCGCTGGTTACCGAGAGCACCGGCATGTGGATGGCGCCGAATCGCTGTTCGAAGCCGGGGCCGGAAAAGTCCGCATAAGGGCTAAACGCGATGACGCAACGGACGCCTGCTATCCCCTTGAATGCCGAACCGGGGTCGAAGGCCTCGCCTGCGACGGCCATGGCAGTCTGTGCACCCAGATCGAAGCCGGCCACCGCAATGCGTTTGAAATCCACATGGGCGAGGGCCGTTTCCTGCGGGTCGCGGCTGCGGCGCTTCAATTCGTCCAGCGCCAAAGCCACCAGATTCAATCGGTGGGCAAGGGCATTGGGCGCATATTGCGTGCGCGCGATGTCTGCAAAATCTCCAGAATGATCTCCGGTCGGGGGCGGCAGGCTCTTGCCCACCGACTCGGCCTGCAAGGAGACCACCGCATACCCGGCCTCCGCCCAGGCGCGTCGCCAAGACAGGCCGGAATCGGCCGGTTCGCCCAGGCCAGGCAAATAAATGACCAGCGGAAATTCATGGTTGCCCTGCGGAATCAGCATGCTGACCTCGACAGTGTCGGCGCCCAAGCCCCAACTCTCCCGCAAGGCGGCCGTGGCATATTCCTGCTGGGCCAGATAACCTGGCCCGGAAGCGGCGCGATGAAGCTTGGATTCTCCTGCCTCCTTGTGCCACCCATGATCATGGGTGGCACATCCGGTCAGAGCCGCGAAAACCAGCAAGGGGACAAGCGGAAAAATCCTTGGGCTCATCGCAAGGCGACCCTCAACGATCATGCCAGGCGCTGCGGTCGCTTCTCTGATGCCAGGCGTGACGCTCGAGCATCCTCAGTTTCTCGCGCTGCCGATCGGTCAGCACGCTGTCCACCTCGGCACCGATCTGCTTGCGCAGCACGATCATGTCCGCGATGCTTTTGCCCTCTGCCGCCGCCAGTTCCGGCAGCTTGGGGTCGTCAGCCTGTGCCCGTCGGAGCGCCCCGCCGTTGTCGGAGATCGACTCACGCAACTGCCGCAGCTCAGGCCGGTGCTTGTCGACAATGTCCTCCAGGGCCGCGCGCTGCTCCTTGCTGATGCCAAGCCGGTCGGCCAATCGGTGAAGCACTCCCAGCCCCATGCTGTCGCCACGCATGGAGAAATGCCCGTGGTGGCAGCTTTCGCCCCCATCAAACTCGTGGGCCAGGGTAGGCTGGCTTGCCAGAGAGATTACGGCGATTGCGCACAACATCAGGATTCTTGCGTTTGACATGATTCACCTCCGGGGTTTGAACAGGTATTGCATCCTATTCCCATGGATGGCTAGGCTTCGTCATGGTTTCGCAAATGAAGGTAAAGCTACGTAAAGCCGGGCGGAACTCAATCAACCACAATTACCATAGTGATATGTTCAGGAATGCCAACCCTCCCATGCCGCTTCTTCTCCTCGCCGATGACGATGTTGAATTGTGCATGATGCTGAAGGACTACTTGCGCGGCGAGGCGTTGGAAGTCGAGATTGCCCACGATGGGCGATCGGCCCTGCACAAGGCGCTGGGCAAGGACTTCGATCTCATCGTGATGGACGTGATGATGCCGGAAATGTCGGGACTCGATGCCCTGCGCGCCCTCCGTCTACAAAAGCAGACGCCGGTTCTCATGCTCAGCGCCCGGGGCGAGGACATGGATACCGTTCTCGGACTCGAACTCGGTGCCGACGACTACCTGCCCAAACCATGTAATCCCAAGGTCTTGCTGGCGCGCATCCGGGCGGTGCTGCGCCGCAGCGAGCCGCACCCAAGCGAGTCTGGCGGACCGGCAACGACCCTGCGGGTGGGCGATCTGATCCTGAACTCGGGCGCCCGCAGTGTGAAATTGGCGGGCCGCGAGGTGTCCATGACCAGCACCGAGTTCAGCATCCTGGAAATCCTGTTGCGCGAGGCAGGCCGCGTCGTCACCAAAGGCCAACTCTCGGAGCGGGCGCTGGGCCGCCCGCTGGGCCGATTCGACCGCAGCCTGGATATGCACGTGAGCAACCTGCGGCAAAAACTCGGGCCCACCTCCGACGGCGAACCGCGCATCAAGACCATCCGTGGAAGCGGCTTCCAGTACGTACTGGACTAAGGCAATCATGCGCATGAACCGCCTGTTCTGGAAACTGTTTCTCTCCTACTGGGCGGCGCTCATCCTGTTCGCCGCCGGCACCCTGATTGCGGCGTCTCTGTATATCGAACACACCCGGGCCGGACATGACAGGCTTGATCCCCAGCAGCAATTTCAGTCGAATCTGCGCGATGCGCGCCTGGCGGCTGCAGGCGGCATCGAGAGTCTGAGCCGTTGGGCACGCCGCATGGACGCCCACGAACTGGTGCCGTTGCTGGTCCTCGATCGCGATGGGCGCGACCTGCTTGGCAGGGAAACACCGGAACGGACCCTGATTCGCCTGCAGCATTTGCAGCAGCGCGAGCAGGCTAACCCGGCCGAGCCCAGACGCACGATTGAGTTGGCAGACGGGCGTGAATACTGGCTGATTCCCGATTTCGAGGGTGCAACGTTGCGGCGCTTCATATCGCGCCCGCGGGTCATGGCCGTGCCTCTGGTGCTGGCGGCACTGGTGGGAGGACTGGTTTGCCTGCTGCTCGCGCGCTATCTCGTTTCCCCGATCGAGCGGCTGCGCGCGGCAACACAGGCTTATGCATCCGGTGATTTCAGTCAACGCGTCAGTCCCGAGCTGGGCGAGCGGCGCGACGAGATCGCCGACCTGGCCCACGCGATGGACGACATGGCCGAACGCCTGGATGCCATGCTGAAATCGCAGCGCGCCTTGCTTCGCGATGTCTCGCATGAATTGCGCTCCCCTCTGGCGCGTGTTCAGGCGGCGCTCGGACTTGCGCGTCAGCGCGGCGGCGCGGCAGGCGAGCTGGACCGGATCGACCGGGAAACCGAACGGCTCAACGACTTGATCGGCGCCATACTTTCCTTCTCGCGCCTGGAATCGGGCGTGCGGACCCCGGTGCGTGAACCGGTTGAACTGGACCAGCTGCTGCTCGACGTGGCAGAAGATGCGCGCCTGGAAGCCGGGCGGCGCAATATCCTGGTGATTGCCGAGCCGGTCGTGCAAGTCTCTATTCCGGGCGATCCCATGGTCTTGCAAAGCGCACTGGACAATGTGCTGCGCAATGCCGTGCGCCATGCGCCGGAAAACAGCAGCATTGACGTCTCGCTTACCGAAGATACGCAGGACGGCAACGGAAATGGGTACGTCGTCCGGGTTAGAGACCATGGGCCGGGAGTACCAGTGGAAATGCTGGCTAGGATCTTCGAGCCTTTTGTGCGGTTGAATACGGCGCAAACCAACCCGTCGAGCGGGATCGGCCTGGGCTTGGCGATCGCGCGACGGGCGGTGCAGGCGCACGGGGGCAGCATAGGCGCGGTAAATCATCGGGGTGGCGGCCTTCTGGTTACCATCCGCTTGCCGCACAAACCATCAGGATAGTGTCCTGCTGACTCGCCCCGCATTGTTGGTCCCGAATTCCAGCATACTGACTTACCTTGTCGTGGTTCTGGGCCTGGTCGTGGTCGGCGCGCTGGATTACGTCACCGGGTCCGACGTTCATGTGGTGTCGCTGTATTTTGTTCCGCTGGCACTCGCCGGCAGGCGCCTTGGACGCAGCGGCGCGGCCACCTCCTCCCTGCTGTCCACCGTCATCTGGCTCGCCATGCTGCATGCCAACGGCGTGCGTTACCCGCATGCCTACATCTGGCTGGTGAACTTCCTCACCCAGGGGGCCGGATTCCTTACCGTGTCCATGCTTTTTGCCCTGCTCGCGGAAGCGTTGCGTAAAGAGCAGGCCAATAGCAGAACCGACACACTGACCGGGCTCAGAAATCGACGGGCGTTTTTCGAGCACGCCAGCATGGCTTTGTCGCTCTGCAAACGAAACGCGCGTCCGGTGGCGTTGGCCTATATCGACCTCGACAACTTCAAGAGCGTCAACGACTCCCTGGGGCACGCCCGCGGCGACGCCTTGCTGCGGACCTGCGGCAGAGTCATGGCCGAGGCATTGCGCGCAACCGATATTGCTGCCCGGATCGGCGGTGACGAGTTTGTCGCCTTTCTACCCGAGACCGCGGCCGAAGATGCAGTCGCGCTCTGCAATCGCCTCCTCCAGGCGCTGGAAGAATCTGCCAACTTTCAGGCCGCGGGGGTTACGGCAAGTATCGGCATCGTGATTGAAGACGTGGCAAGGTCTGACATTGATCAACTTCTCCAGCACGCGGATACCCGCATGTACCTTGCAAAGGAAGACGGCAAGGGCCGCATCGAGACACATTACTTGTAAGACCGCCGACGTTTTGCATGCCACGCAATCTGTGAGGCACACCATGAGTTGCGACGTGGTCATCGACCGGATTAATTTGTCGCAGATCATCAGAACCCGCTTTTGTCGAGTCAGTGGCTGGCCGTTTCGGCCAGCCGATATAAGATTGGAGTTGGCGAGCCCATCGTGAACGACTTTAGCCACTTTGAGATTGCCTGACGCGAATTCGATCCCGGACTCGAGGTCCCAACGCTCGGCTTTGGTTGTCTTGTTCAATGAAATCAAGCAAGAGAGTTCCTATGAAAGCCATATTGCGATCAACCATGCTTGTGCTTGCCACCACGATGCCGGCCCCGGAAGTGGATGGCGCAGAGCCGGGGACCGCGGCAGGATCAGGCGGGGCATCCGTCAGCTCAACGCTGTGCGCCCAGTCGCCTGATTGCGTCCGCCTAAGCGCCCGACCGGAAATCGCTACTGCCATGGAATTGGCCAAGGCAGAATTTGACCGGGTGATTGCCGCCTTCCAGGTTGACCCAACCGTGATCAAGAGCGTGCTAAAGGGGAGCCAGGGATTCGCCGTGCTGCCGGATATAGTGAAGTCGGGGTTTATCGACGCCCAGATACATGGACAAGGCTTTCTGGTCTTTCGGCTGAGAAATGGGCACTGGGGGCCCCCGCTGGTGCTGGAGGTCGAGGGCACTAGCGTTGGCCCTCAGATGGGCACGCGGATAAGCGATGCGCTGGTCGTGTTCAAAACCAAAGAGAGCCTGAAGGAGCTGTTGACGGGAAAACCTCTGAAGGTTGTGGTAACCCAGGGCGGTTCCTTTTTGAATGAGGCCTCGGAAGCGGCCAACCAGTCCTCTGGCATCGTCACTTACATCGTGAGCCGGGGAATGGTGCTAGGCCAGTCGACCGGCCAGGTCCACGTTCGTCTGCTGGATCAGGCCAACCTGAAGCTCTACGGCAAGCACTTGAAGGCGGGGGAAATCTTCAACGTGGAGCAGTTGGGTCTGCGGGTGCCCGCGCCCATAACGATGTTTATCGACCACGTCAATCAGCGAATCGACACCCTTCCCCCGGCCAAAGAATTGAAAATGGGCGGTCCATTGCCTCAGCCCCAGCCGCGGCAATAGCAATTGGGCGCTAGCGCCGATAACCGTTCCGCATCGCTGCCCTTGAGCTAAGAAAGCGCTGAATTATTCGGTAAGGTGGTCATTGCGGGCGGTTCAGCCTTTGGCCGCGAGGCCCCGAGGGGCCGCGGCGGGTGGCAACCCTGTTCGAAAGAAATCAGCTCCTTCCTGGATTGCTTCGTCCCGCTGCGCTGCGCTCGCGGCTAACGGTTTTGAGCACTCCTCGCAAACGAATTAATCAGGACCTCCCTAATGAGGTCGTCTTGGGAGCACGCATAAGTGGCGTATTAAGGATAGACAGGCCGTCGCACGCATCCTGTTCGTGAATTGATAAGGCTTGGGACGGATGCTGAATCGCGAACTTATTTTCTCGTCGCTTGATTACCCGATTGAAGCAAGTCTAGATGCTCTGGCAGCTTAGACGGAAAAATTATGGGCCGACGGAAAGCGACGCCTTTGCGGCAGCGAATGCCTTGCGCGCCCTTACGCAAGTTTGCCCACCGCTGACATCCATTGACCTTGCTTCGATCTGAGCTGGTATCAAGTTTGGCATTTCGCGCCAAAGCCAACTGAAGGAGTACCCGATGCGTATCAACAAGACCCTGATGACCGGGAGTCTTGTCGCTATCGACCTCCTCGCCCAACCCACACTGTCCCCGGCATGCGATGGCGACATTTCCTTCGCTACGCACACGCATGCGGGCGACCTGACCACGCGTTGAAGCTGACGGCTGGAGTCGCCTTGCTGATCGTCTGAACCTGATCCGGGAACAGCGCGCAGCGCTGAGCAGCATCGACGACCACTATTCGACAGCCAGCGTGTTTACCCAGCTTTACGCTAAATAGCAAACCTATACATGGAAGCTTCATCGAAGTTAACAGGATTCAATGCCGGTTCAACTGAGAGACGGACGCATTTCCACTGAATTCGAACTCCTCAGGAACAGGATTGGAATCCCGAATGAACTGAAGTTTTCGCCGAAAAGCGATTCGTTGGTTTGGGAAGGGTCAATTGTTTGATGTTTATTTGAACTCTGAATTGGAGAAACCATGAAGAAAATTACTTTGGCAACTATTGCAATACTGGGTTTTGCCGGGGCTACGGCAGCGCTTGCAGATGATGATGGCTTTTACGTGCTGGGCGGTGTCGGCCAGCTTACCGGTAAGGGCGATAAATCCCTCTTGGACGATGCTTTGAGTTCGACTGGAGCCACGGGCTTTACATCCTCCTTGGGGAAGCCCACAGCATACCAACTCCAGGCCGGATATCAGGTTAACAAGAACTTGGCCTTTGAGGGCGGTTATCTTGGGTCTGAGGACAAGACATACTCGGCGTCTGGAGGGAACCTGGGCGGGACGGTAAATGCGAAAACCCACGTGAGCGGCTGGGATCTGACTGCGGTCGGCCAGTTGCCAGTGGGAAACCAGTTCAGTTTATTGGGCAAACTGGGTGTTGCTGACATGAAGGACGATGTGACCGGGGCTGCAGGCACGGATTCAGTCTCCGGATCAAGAACAGCTGCAACTTATGGCCTTGGCGCAAAGTATAACTTCACCGATGCTGCGTTCACCCGATTGGATGTTGACAATTATGATATCGGCGATTCATCGGCTTCCAAGCGTTCCAATATCTGGACGGTTAGCATGGGCTACAAATTCTGAGCAGATTTTCCTTTGATCTTGAAAGCCCGCCGCACGGCGGGCTCTTCGTTTCATGAAGTTGCCAGGGCCAGTCCACCGTGACCATTATTGAGGAGATGTGTGGCACTTGCGCGGCCATCTTCCTGTTGTGCATCTAGCTTTTCCCGGGGGCCATTTGTTCCCGCAAGACCGCTGTTTCCAAGGTGGCGATTCAGATCGAGGACGTCGCGCGCTCCGACATCGATCAACGCCTCATGCAAGCAGGCAGCCGAATATGCCCTGGCCAGAAAGACGCCAGGAGTCGCATCGAAACCTATTGCATTCAAGACAATTCGGGTTTCGCCAGGAGCCGCGCGTGGTGCGCCAAGACACATGGCATCAGGTTCGCATCGCGTCTTTACACAAGTTTGCGTACTGCTGACATCCATTGACCCGGCGCCGCACTAAGCTGAGTTCAGCGTCGGCAGTCGATGTTTAAAGCAACGAAAGGAATAGCCCATGCATATCAGCAGAACCCTGCTTACCGGGGGTCTCGTCGCTTTCGGCCTCCTCGCTCAACCCGTTCTTTCCCAGGCGTTCGAAGGCGGGCATTCCCATCGCACGTCGGCAGACTGCCGACGGGCTACCCATTCATTCGAAAGCCATGGTTGGGGAGGCATGACCGATCGGCTCAAGCTGACCAAGGAACAGCGCGCGTCGCTGAACGCGATCGACGCCAAATATCGCCCCGAACTGCGCGACCTGCGGCAATTGCGGTCGGACAACCGCAAGGCCTTGACCAGGATGGGCGCCTCGGACCCGAAGTTGCAGGAATTGGCCGAGGCGCAAGGCAAGACCCTTGCCGACATGATTGTCTTGCGCAAGAACATGCTGGCCGATGTGGAGAAGGTGCTGAGCGACGACCAGCGTCGGCAATTTCACGAGTTCTTCGAGCGCGGCGCACATCGTGGCCGCGATGCAATGGGCAACGACTCAACAAATTGGAAACCCGCTGCGCCTCGATCGGTGGCGACTTGATGGCCCGAGGTGAAACACGATGAACAAGACCTTAGCCGCGATACTCATCGCTGTGCCCTTATTGACCGTTCTCAGTCTGCCCGCAACAGCAGATCAACGGGATAGGGGGTGGCGCGATCAGGGCGGCGGATGGCATGGCGACATACGGCATTTCGACCGCGGTGACCTGGTTATGTGGCGCGATGGCCGCTGGCGCCATGGCTGGCATGAGGGACGGATAGGCTGGTGGTGGGTGGTGGGCGGGTTCGGCGGCATCTGGTACTTCTACCCCGCGCCCGTGTATCCCTATCCCGACCCCTATGTTCCGCCTGCCCTGGTGGAGCAGCCGCCTGTGCCCCCCATTGCGGCCCCGATTCAGGTGACACCACAGCGGGCCCCCGGGGTTTGGTATTACTGCGAGCCGTCGAAGGCCTATTACCCCTATGTCAACAACTGTCCGGCGGGCTGGAAGCAAGTGCCTGCTATGCCGAAACCATAGGGACTGGAGAACGTCATGACAAGAATCGGAATTCCCGTGTTGATGTTGTCCTTGCTTGGCGCATGTGTGACCGTACCCAAGGGTCCCAACGTCGCCGTCATGCCGGGTCCAGGCAAGAGCTTCGAGCAGTTCGCCGCCGAGGACAGAAGCTGCAGGACCTATGCCGACCAATCCATCGGAACCAACGTCAATGATGTCGGGACAAACAATGTCGTGAGCGGCGCGGCAATCGGCACTGTGGTCGGAGCGGCCGCCGGAGCGTTACTCGGGGGTCATCACGGCGGCGAAAGCGGGGCGGGCGCGGGATTGATTGTGGGTACGGCTGCCGGGGCGGGCAACGCGGGCCGCGCCGAGTATGACGCGCAACGACGCTATGACATTGCCTATGAGCAATGCATGTATGCCAAAGGCAACCAGTTGCCCCAGGCCTCCACGACGACGACTTATTACAGCGGATATCGTCATCGCCCCATCGCCGTTTACCAGGCACCGGCGACAACCGTGATCATGCAGAGCCCGCCCGCGGCGCTTCCTCCGCCGCCGCCCGGATATTGACGCCCGATTTGGGCAATGTGCCGGATCAAGCCCCAACTTGATCAACAGGTGAAATGTGCCGCGCATTGATTGATAGGAGTGTGTTGAAATGAACGGTCGTTGCGCTGATGAATACTTTCGACAGGAAGCGAGCCGCCGTTACCATCGTTGACGACATGTTCGGGGTTTGCGCGGTCGCCTTTCTGTTGTGCATTTACCTTATCTTCTGGGCGATTCGTTCACGCAAGACTGCTAATACCGAAGTATTGATCAAGGTGGTAGAGGGGGGGTTTCTATTGGCAATGACGTTCATGACCATTGCCGCATTTCTCATGATCTATACGATCTGGTAGGCAAGCCATAGATGTTCAAATGGTAAACACGCGTCATCAGATTTGCCCGCACTTTGTTGACGTGCTGTCGTGACGTAACCATTCACTTCATAGGACTCAACCCCGGTCCACCTGCCGCAGGGTGCGGCCAACCGCCAGCCACGCACCAACCCAGCCTGACAAGGCCGCCAGCAGCAGTATCAGGCCTTGCTCGGGAAGCTTGAGGAAAGCAAGCCGGAACGGCGATGCATAAAGGGTGGCCAATCCGGCAACCGGACCCCGCAGAGCGGCAACCAGCAGTAGCAAAAACAGCAAGGCCATGAGTCCGCCAAACAGACCTTGCAGCGTGCCGTGGAAAAGAAAGGACCGGCGGATATAGCGGTCAGAGGCGCCGATCAGGCGGCTGACTTCAATTTCATCCCGCCGCGCCAGGATCTGGGTGCGGATGGCGTTGCCAGATATGGCCATCAGGGCCAGGGCAAACAGGCCGGCCGACATGCCGACCAGGGTCCGGCCGATTTGCAACGCAGCCTGGAGCCGGGCGGCCCACTGGCTGTCCAGATTCACTTCGGCAACGCCGGGCAGTCTTTCCAGTTCGGCCTTGAGACTCACAAGGGCGGCCGGGTCGGAACTTTCCGGTGTGAGTACCCAGGCATCCGGCAGCGGATTGGCATCCAGGCCCGCAGTGATGTCGCTCAGGCCACCGGTATCCGCCAGGCGCTTGAGGGCCGTGTCGCGGGATACGTAGCGAGTGCTCCTCAAATCCTTGCGACCGGTCAAGGCCTGTTCGAGTTGTTTCAGCTGAGCCTGGCTGGCATCGCGGCTGACATACAGGCTGATTTCCGGCTGGGTGGGCAAGTTGCCCGCCAGCGTGGCAAGATTGGCCAGTCCCATATACAGACCGGCGGGCAGGCTGATGGCGACACCAATGGCGACCAGCGCGAACAGGCTGGCAAGAGGGGTGTCCCAGAAGCGGGAGAGGGCGGTATTGAAGGCTAAGCGCTGAGCGCGCAGCCAATTCATTGCGCCGCACCCGTCAAGTTGTTCATACCGTCGCTCTCCAGTACCTTGCCGTGGTCGAGGTGCAGAATGCGCCCACCCAGAGCCGTGATTGCACGTTCGTCGTGAGTGGCGATGGCCAGGGTGGTGCCGACACGATGAAAGTCCTTGAAAGTGGCCATGATGGTGGCCGCATACTCCGCATCCAGGTTGCCAGTCGGCTCGTCCGCCAGTACCAGGGCGGGCCTGGAGACCACCGCCCGGGCAATGCAAAGACGCTGCTGCTCGCCTCCGGACAGGGTGACGGGCATCATTTTTTCCCGGCTAAGCAGGCCCACCTTGTCCAGGGCCGCGCGCGCGCGCTTCAATGCCTCGCGCCGCTCCATGCCGGCTATGGCCAATGGAAGGACCACGTTCTCGATGGCGTTGCGGTCAAACAGAAGCTTGTGGTCCTGAAAAATGAGGCCGATGTTGCGGCGCAGATAGGGCACTGCGTGGCGCGACAACTTGCCCACATTTTGCCCGTTGACGCTGACCACGCCAGAGGTAGGCCGCTCAATGGCGGCAACGAGCTTGAGCAGGGTAGACTTGCCGGCACCTGAGTGTCCGGTCAGAAATACCAGTTCACCCTGAGTGATATTGAAGCTGACATTTTCAAGCGCAGTGTGGCCGCCGGGATAACGTTTGGAAACCTGATTGAACGAAATCATCTATTGATTCTGCGCGACCAAGGTGCCAAGCGGATTGGAGCAGCCGGCTTCATGATTTCTTGTCAGGAGCATAGCGCGCCGAATCAATGGCAAAAGGAAATATCAGATTATCGAGACGGCCCAATAGTCGTCTCCCACGCAAGGGGGCATCCAGTCCATCGAAGTGCCTGCGAAGTGCACGCTGTCTCAATAATCAAACAAGGCATCGACAAATTCCTCGGCGACGAAGGGGCGCAGGTCATCGATGCTTTCTCCCACACCGATAAACCGGACCGGGATCGGCCGCGCGGACGCAATCGCTGCAATGGCGCCGCCCTTGGCGGTGCCATCCAGCTTGGTGATCACCAGCCCGGTGACCGCCAGTGCATCGTCAAATGCCTTCACCTGGCTGACGGCGTTCTGCCCCGTATTGGCATCCAACACCAACAGAACTTCATGCGGGGCGGCGGCATCCATTTTCTGAATCACCCGTTTCACCTTGCGAATCTCTTCCATCAAATGCAACTGCGTGGGGAGGCGGCCGGCCGTATCGGCGAGCACCACATCGATATTGCGCGCGCGCGCGGCGCTGATGGCATCGAAGATCACCGCGGCGGAATCGCCCTTTTCCTGACTAATAACGCTGACGCCATTGCGTTCACCCCAGACTTGCAGTTGTTCCCGGGCCGCGGCGCGGAATGTATCTCCCGCGCCCAGCAGCACGGACTTGCCCAGGGACTGGAAATAATGGGCCAGCTTGCCGATCGTGGTAGTCTTGCCCGCACCATTCACCCCTGCAAGCATGATCACGAAGGGGCGGGCGGTCGAGACATTCAGTGGGCTTTCCAGCGGTTGCAACAGTTCGGTCAAGGAAGCTTTTAGTGCGGCCTGCAATTGTGGCGCGTCGGTAAGGCCTTGCTTCTTGACCCGGCGGCGCAAGGACTGCATCAAGGTCTCGGTTGCGTCCACCCCCACGTCGGAGGTGATCAGAATGGTTTCGAGTTCCTCGAACAAGGCCTCGTCGATTTTGCGCCCGGCGCCGAACAGGCCCGCGATCTGGCCGCCAAGCTTGGTGCGCGTTTTGGCCAGGCCCTGTTTGAGCCGCTGTGCCCAGTTCGCCTTGGGTGATTCGGCGACGATATCTTGAGAAGGCGCCGGCGCAGTGGCCTCGGTGGACTTGGGTTTGAAGAAACTAAACACGGGCCGGCAGGTCTGCTGATAGGAATTTGAAGTATTTTATCATCTGCTTCGGAGGACGAAATTTTCCATGAATATGCATTTTTTTTCGCGGTGGGCGGCCGCCAGCCTGCTGCTGGTCTCGGCATCGGCCCAGGCGGCCCAGGCCGTCGTGCACGATTTCAGGCTGGACAATGGCTTGCGCGTGTTGGTGGAAGAAGACCCGCGCGCCCCTGTGGTGGTCTCCCAGGTTTGGTATCGGGCGGGCAGCATGGACGAATTCAATGGCACGACAGGTGTGGCCCATTTGCTTGAACACATGATGTTCCAGGGCACCGAGAAAGTGCCGGCCGGTCAGTTTTCCAAGCAGATCGCCGCAGTGGGCGGGCGCGAGAATGCCTTTACCAATCGCGACTACACCACCTATTTCCAGCAACTCCCGAAAGACCAACTGGCCCTGTCCATGAAGCTGGAAGCAGACCGCATGGCCAACCTGAAAATCAGCGACGAGAAATACAACAAGGAAATCCAGGTGGTGATGGAAGAACGGCGCATGCGCACCGAGGACAAACCGCAGTCCATGGTTTATGAACGGGCCATGTCTATTGCCTATCAGGAACACCCATATCGCCGACCCGTCATCGGCTGGATGGGGGACCTGGAACACATGACGGCACAGGATGCCCGTGATTGGTATGGCCGGTGGTACGCACCCAACAATGCCACGCTGGTGGTGGTGGGCGACGTCAAGGCCAAGGGCGTTCTCGCGCTGGCGCAAAAGTATTTTGGCCCCTTGCCCGCCAAGGCCTTGCCGGTGCGCAAGCCACAGGAAGAACCAGAACAGAAGGGTATCAAACGAATCGAGGTCAAGGCCCCGGCCAAGCTGCCCTATTTGTTCATGAGCTGGCATGCGCCGGTGCTGCGCGACATCGACAAGGATCAGCTGCCGTATGCGCTGCAACTGCTGGCCGGCGTGCTGGATGGACATGATTCGGCCCGGCTGCAAAAGGCGCTGGTCAAGGAAGACAAGCTGGCGGTAAGCCTGGGCGTGGGCTATGACAGCCTTTCACGCGGGCCGGGGATGTTTTATCTCGAAGCCACGCCATCCGAAGGCGTGAGTGTGGATCGGCTGGAGAAGGCAGTTCGTGCGGAGCTGGAGAAGGTGATTTCGGGTGGCGTGAGTGAACAGGAACTCAATCGGGCGAAAGCGCAGGTCATCGCCTCCGATGTTTACCAGCGCGATTCAGGTTTCTATCAGGCCATGCAGATCGGCGAACTTGCCACCGTGGGCCTGCCCCTGCGTCTGCTGGACGAACGGGTCGACAAATTGCGCGCAGTGACCGCCGATCAGGTCAAAGCCGCGGCTGCGCAAATCCTCCAGGATGACCATCTGACGGTGGCCGTACTAGATCCGCAGCCGATCGAATCCAAACCGCCCCGCGCCCCCGTTCCAGGAGTGAGAAATGACTGACAAATTACTGCCACGCCTGTTTGTTGCGTTGGCAGGATGGGTTGCTTTGGCTGCCCACGCTGCCCTCCCTATCCAGCATTGGACGACGCCGGAAGGTGCGCAGGTTTATTTCGTCGAAAGTCACAGTCTGCCGATGCTCGATGTTTCTGTGGATTTTCCCGCCGGCAGCGGTTATGACTCGGCCGAGGAGGCGGGCCTTGCCAGGATGACCGAGGTCATGCTGGATCAGGGGGCGGGTGCGATGAGTGACGAAGACATCGCCAACAAGCTGGCCGACATTGGGGCCGATCTGGGCGGCCGCTTCGATCGTGATCGGGGGGGTGTGACCCTGCGCACCTTGTCATCACCCAAGGAGCGCGGTGAAGCGTTGGCCATCCTGATGCAGGTGCTTCAGCATCCGGATTTCCCCAGCGCCACGTTCCAGCGAGAGCGGGACCGGATGCTGGCCCGATTGAAGGAGCAGGAGGCACAGCCCGAAGAGGTGGCTGAGAAGGCTTTTTATCGCGCGGTTTATGGGTTGCACCCATACGGCCTGCCAGAAAGCGGCACCATCCAGGGCCTGAAACAGCTCAAGCGGGAGGATCTGGAGCATTTCCATGCCCGGCATTACGTCGCGGCCGGCGCTGTCATTTCCATGATCGGTGACCTGTCGCGCACCGAGGCTGAAGAACTGGCCGCCCAGCTGTCCGCCGGTCTGCCCAAAGGTCCGGCGCCTGCCAGTATCGTGGCGCCGGTGCCGGTCAAGGCCGAAACCGTGAGGCTCCAACTGCCCTCCACCCAAAGCCATATCCTCATGGGCCTGCAAGGCATGAGCCGAACCGATCCCGATTATTTCCCGCTCTTCGTCGGCAACTATGTCCTGGGCGGCGGCGGCTTCGATTCGCGTCTGCTGGAAGAGGTGCGGCAGAAGCGGGGCTATGCCTACAGTGCCTACAGCTATTTCAACCCCCTGGTGCAGCCCGGACCGCTCGAAATCGGCCTGCAGACCCGTCAGGAACATACGGATGATGCATTGAAGGTGGCGCGCGACACGGTGCAAAGATTCGTTGCCCAGGGCCCTACCCAGGCTGAACTGACCCAGGCCAAGGGCAATCTGGTGGGTGGATTTCCACTGCGCCTCGACACCAACAAGAAGATCCTCGAATACCTGGCCGCGATCGGCTTCTACCGGCTTCCGCTCAACTACCTCGACGTATGGACCAGCAAGGTCGACGCCGTGAGCCTGGACCAGGTCCGCGACGCTTTCAAACGCCGGGTGAATCCTGACGCTCTTTCGGTGATCGTGGTGGGGCCGGAATCCAAGCCCTGAGCATGGCGAAGAGCAAGCGACAGAAGCAAGCCGGGTCGGCCAATCAGGTGCGCATTATCGGCGGCGACTACCGTCGCAGACTGTTGCGTTTCCCGCCCGAATCGGGCCTGCGGCCAACGCCCGACAGGGTGCGGGAATCCCTGTTCAACTGGCTGGGCCAGGACTTGACCGGGAAGCGGGTGCTGGATGCGTTTGCCGGCAGCGGTGCCCTGGGGTTCGAGGCTGCATCGCGCCACGCTGCCCGCGTGGTGATGCTGGAGGCCGGCCGGCGCGCGGCCGACGGGCTGGCGGCCAATCGTGACCTGCTGGGTGCGGCACAGGTCGAAATCCTTCGAACCGACGCCATGGAATGGCTCGGGCGCAACGCCGAGCTGTTTGATCTGATACTCCTTGATCCGCCGTTTGACAGCGAATTGATCGCGCAGGTGCTGCCACTGGCGGCGGGGCATCTGGCGCAGGACGGCTGGCTTTATATCGAACAAGGCCAGACCCCCGTTGCGCCGGAAGGGTTTATCATTCACCGTGCCGGGGCTGCCGGGCAGTCCCATTTTGCACTTCTAAGACGAGTGGCCTAACCCATGCTCAAGGCAGTCTATCCAGGCACTTTCGATCCCATTACCCTGGGTCACGAAGACCTGATCAGGCGGGCTGCCGGCCTGTTCGACGAGATCGTGGTCGCCGTGGCGGAAAACCGCGACAAAACCCCCTACTTTACCTTGACGGAACGGGTAAGTATGGCGCGCGAAGTACTGGCTGACATACCTGGCGTAACGGTGCAAGGCTTTTCCTCCCTGTTGATCGACTTCGCCGTCCTGCATCAAGCGCGAGTCATCCTGCGCGGCTTGCGCGCGGTATCCGATTTTGAATATGAGTTCCAGCTGGCGGGCATGAATCGCAATCTCAAGCCGGAGATCGAGACCATTTTCCTCACCCCATCCGATCAATACATGTTCATCTCATCCAGCATGGTGAGGGAGATCTCCCGCTTGGGCGGCGACGTAAGGCCATTCGTCCACCCCTTGGTGGCAGAGCAATTACATGGGAAAATTAGCGCTGGCTAATACGTTTCCTGCGGAGCAACAATCATGGCGCTGATGATTACCGACGAGTGCATCAATTGTGATGTCTGTGAGCCCGAATGTCCCAACGAGGCCATTTCCCAGGGCGATGAGATCTACGTGATCGATCCCAACAAATGCACCGAATGCGTAGGTCACTTCGATACACCGCAGTGCCGCGAGGTGTGTCCGGTGGACTGCATTCCAATCAATCCGGACTACGAGGAAACGCCGGACCAGTTGATGGATAAATACAAGCATCTGACCGGCAAGGCCTGAACTGCGCACCGCGCGGCCAATGCAAAAGCCCGGCAAGCCGGGCTTCGCTTGTCTTGCCGAAATTACGCGCTCTGGGCGAGCGGCGTGGATGTCTGCATAGTCGTGGAAAGGGCTTCCAATACCCGCTGGTTGAGCGCGGCGAGGTCTTCGATTTGCCGACGTGCACTGCCGGCCGTAACGGCCAATTCGCGGATGCGCTCGTCCAGGGTCTCGGTGGCAGCATGGATGCGCTGCACGCTTTCCAGCCGGCGCTTGAGTTGCATATGATGTTCGCGTACCTGCGTCTCCATCGGCGCCATCAAGGCCTTGAGCCAGCCTATGGTTTCCCGGTTGGCGATTTCGAACACCTGCACCACCTTGCTGGCCAGGGTTTCAAAGAAGCGCGCAGTGAGCTGGTATTGGCCATTCCTTAACAGGGCCGCAAAGTTGTTGAAGCGCTCGTCGAATATGCGTTCCAGGCGCTTAAGCTCCTTCTGGAACCGCAGCAGGGAGAACTCCGGCGGATTCACGGCTGCCAGACCGTGCTCCTCGCTGAACTTGAAATACATGGCCTTCATCATGGCCTGGATTTCGTCGGCCTGATGGCCGGCCTTGTCCATATTGCCTTTGACCTGCAGAAAGAAGTGTTCCATGGCGTTGCTCAGCCCCTTGGAGAACGCGCTGCTTTCCATGGTGGCGCGGGTCTTCCGCACTTCGGAGCGCAGGGTGTCCATGCCCAGATAAACCTGCAAAATGCTGGCATGGCTGGCGAACACATTTCTCAGCGCCTGAAATTGCACCAGGCCCCGCTCGAACGTCTGCTTGTCCTGGTTGGCCTTGGCCATCATGTGCGCGACTACATCCTTGTTCTTGCCGCGCAGGGTTTCCAGTTCGTCGATTTGGTCCTGCATGCCGGCGAGCCTGGCTTCCAGCAGCTCGGTGGTTTTTACCACGACGTCCACGACTGCGCCTTCCGTAGAGGAGCGCACCAGATCCTGTTTGCACGGGATCAGTTCGCCCGAGAGAGCGGCTTCCAACGTCGGCAGGCGGCTCTTCGCCAGCAACGCGTCGTCATGTTTGACCTTCGCCAGCAGGGCCTTCTGCGCTGACACGGGATAGATCTGGTGCGGTGACAAATCCAGTTGCTCGGCAGTGATTGCAACCTGGCGTGCGATTTCCGCGTCGACCTGTTGCTGGGTTTTCAGTTCATCCCACAGGCCGTCAATTTTGTTCAACACCACCAGTCGGCCCTGGCTGCCGCTTTGCACCGAGGCGATATGGTGGCGCCAGACCTCGATGTCGGACTTGGTCACGCCGGTGTCGGCGGCCAGCAGAAACAGCACGGCGTGGGCGTTGGGCAGCAGGCTCAAGGTGAGCTCCGGCTCGGTGCCGATGGCGTTGAGGCCGGGCGTGTCAAGAATTACCAGCCCCTGTTCGAGCAGCGGATGGGGGAAATTGATCAGCGCATGGCGCCAGCGCGGAATCTCCAGCGTACCTTTGCGGTCCAGGCTGCGACGCGCTTCCTCGTCGTTCGGGTTGAGCAGCCCATATTGGTTGGCGATTTCCTCGGTTACCTGGGTGGTCTGTGACAGCCGAGAGAGCACGCTGGTCATCTGCTCCGCAGAATGAATATCGAGCGGAAACTCGGTCCATTCCGAGAAGTGGCGCTTGAAATCGCTTACCGTGCCTTCCCGAGTCCGGGTCTCGATCGGCAGCAGCCGAATGGAAGGCGGACTGTCGGCTTCAAAAAACAGTTCTGTGGGGCACATGGTGGTGCGGCCGGCCGATGAAGGCAGCACGCGTTGGCGGTAGTCGGCAAAGAAGATTGCATTGATGAGTTCCGACTTGCCGCGCGAAAACTCAGCCACAAACGCCACATTGAGCCGGTCTTCATTCAGCTTGTCGAGCAGCTGCTTGAGACGCAGGTCGGTTTCCGCATCGTTCAGGTCCTGGCTGGACAGCCAGGATTTCAGATCGATGATGCGTTCCGCGACGCTATTGCGCCACAGGCCGTAGCGTTCGAAATCAATTGCCAGAGTGTTGCTCATGTCTGCCTAGGATCCTGAGGATAGCCTTGACCATTATCGTTAACGACACGCAAAGCTGCAATCTTGAATGCGCTGGTCGGGTTGGACGAGGCGGCGCCATCATCGCGGGGCCCGAAGCCCGCGACAATCCAGTCGAGGAGGGTGTTCATCGCCGTGTCTGTCGTATCGCATCATTACCGCTGGCAGCGCGGGCAGTAAAAGCTTGCGCGCTGACCCAGCACCACCCGCTTGATTGCGCTGCCACAGTGTCTGCACGGTTGGCCCGCGCGGTCGTATACCCGGGTATGCAGCTGGAAATAGCCCAGTTCCCCGCCCGCGGTCACATAATCCCGCAGCGAACTGCCGCCCGCCTTGATCGCGGCTTGCAGGATGGCTTTGATTGCCGCGGCCAGCCGCGCGCACGCGGGCCGGGTCAGGCGGCCCGCGGCGGTGCCCGGGCGGATGCCGGCGGCAAACAGGGATTCGGACGCATAGATATTGCCCACCCCCACTACCCGCTTACTGTCCATGATGAAGTTCTTTACCGCGATCCTCGTGCCGCGGCTGGCGCGATACAGATAGTCACCGTCCAGGCGGTCGGACAGGGGCTCCGGCCCCAGATGAGCCAGCAAGGGATGGTTCGCCGGGTCTTCGGTCAGCAGCACCGCGCCGAAGCGGCGCGGATCGCGCAGCCGCAGCGTGAGGCCGCCAGTGAAGAGCCAGTCCACATGATCGTGCGCCAAGGGTGGCTCGTCAGCGGCTACGAACCGCAGGCTGCCCGACATGCCCAGATGCACGATCTGGGTCAGACCGGAAAAATCAAACAGCAGGTACTTGCCGCGCCGGGTGATGGCGTTCAACCGGCAGCCGCAGAGCTGCTTTCCCAGGTTGGCCGGAACCGGCCAGCGCAACTGGGCATGGCGCACGACGACAGCAGTCAGCGTGCGACCTTCCAGTTTGGGTATCAAGCCGCGCCGGGTGGTTTCGACTTCGGGGAGTTCGGGCATGGGGAGATTTTAAGGTAAGCCGCAAGGCGTGACTCGCAGTGCTCCCCTGGCTTTTCATTGTGCCGGCAGGGATGAGGGCAGAATCCCTCACGATTCCGCCAACACTGCTCGCGAACTTCTGCGTCAGCCAGCAGCGACCCGGAATCCCGATTATGGGGAGGTCTGCCATACGACCTTGCTGGCCTCGCACCTTCCCGCAATCGGTCGTTCCTGGTGAGAGATTGCGAGCGCGGTGACGTCGGCTGTGCGTTCCACCGCCTTCCTTCAGCAGGACAAGCAGCGAAGATCCAGGCAGAAGGGATTGAGACCGTTCGCGGGCGCAGTCTGCAAGGCCATACCCGTGTCGCGGGGCATGACATCGAGCGTGATCCGTTCGGCCCGACGAGTGCTGGCCTCTGCCAGATCCTCGGGCAGGCCCGCATAGGCGCTGCCATCGGGATGCCATTCATGCAAGCTGACGACATGGTCCACCGTATCAGCGGGATGGCGCAACAGCAGGCGGACCGGCGTCTGGGTACCCAAAGCCGGGTGCAGCCCCCAGCCGGGGGTGAAACTGCGGTAGCGAAGCCCAAACACCTTGAGCGGACCTCGGGCGTCGCGTTCCTGCCGCATCGGCAGTGCGACACCTGCCGCGAGGACTTGCCAGTCTTGCCACTCCGATTCGCCGGTTTTCCCTGGCCGCAGCCGCAACTCCACCCGAGCCGCACTGGCATCCACCAAGCGGGAACTGCCGCCCTGCTCCGGGCTGGCTGCGTCACCCAGCAAGGGCCAGAATTCCAAGGCGCGCCTCACTTCCAGGGTGCAGCCGGGCAAGTCCACTTGGCCCCAGAGGCGGAATTCCTCGCGCACCAACACCGCCTCGATCGCTTCGTCCAAACCCAGTCCAGCAGAGGCCAGGGACTTCAGTATGGCGCGCAAATCCTGCTCCAGGTAAAAGGGCAGCGCGAAGCGCTCGTGCAGTTCGCGGCCCCAGTCCATGAGGGGCAGGATGTAACGTTCGCGCGCAAGCATCGCCACCACGGCGCGCAACAGGCAGGCCAGGGAGGTAGCCCGTTCCGGCGTGTGCTGCATGCGCAACGCGCGGAATTCCACCAGGCCCAGCTTGCCCCGCTCGGCCAAGAAGGGATTCCACAGTTTTTCGATGTTGATTTCCGCTCGGTGGCTGTTGCCAGCGGTATCGCAGAGAAACGGCGCGAGGCTGTGCCAGAGGAGTTCGGGCGGCAGGTCGTCTTGCCGCTCCAACAGCGCCAGTGCAAGGCTCAGTTCGTCGAAGGCGTCGGTCCCGCGTTCGTCCGCCCGCACCGATTGCCCGCTGCTGCCGACGAAGTCGTGAGAGTAGAGATAGGACAAGGCAGGATGGCGGTTGAGGAAACGCACTAGACGGGGCAGCAGCCGAGGCTCTTGCAGAAAGGGGCTGGCCTGCGGCGAGGGGCCGCCCAGGGTGATCTGGCCGCCGCCACCCGAGTCAGCCACCGCTCCGTTGAAATAGAGCCGGTAGGGGGCTAGACCCTGATCTGCGGCAGCGGCATAGATCTCGCGGCTTCGCCTCAGGAAGTTTTCAGCATCGACGCTCGGGGCCGTATTGATCTCGATCACCGCCGGGTCCGGGGTCACGGTGGTCCACTCCATGTTGGCATCCACCGGCGGCGGGTAGCCGGCCAGGATCAGCGCAGGCAACTGACATGCAAGAGAAGCCTGCGCCACGCAGTCCAACACAGCCAGGAACAAGTCCACGCGGGTCAACATTGGCAGCTCGATGCGCGCCATCGGCGGCTCGCCCGTCTCCTGCGTGCGCAACACGAACAGATACGCGCCAGCTTCGGCCAACTCGTCGCGCAGGCCACTGGCAGGCGTGGTGTGGGTGTGCACCGAGGGGCGAATCAGGCGCGGATCGTCGGTATCCAGGCCGGGGGCATCTGCGTCGGCGTGCATCAACAGGCGCCGCTCCAGCGCGTCCTCCGTGGTCACCGGCGCGACTGCAAAGCCCCGCGCTTCGAGTTCTGCCGCGAACGCGGCGGTCCAGGCATCGAGGTCGGGCAGGGCTTCGGCCTCGTGCGTTGCCTGAGCCGGGTCGGGAGGCCCGTGCCAAATCGGCTTCCCGTCCCGACGGCGGTAGAGGCCCAGGTTCCAGCGCGGCCGCTCTTCGCCTGGGTATTGCCGTCCCACGCTGTGCAACACGACGCCGCCGGGGAATCGTCGGCAGAGCCCGTCGAGAAGCGCATTGGCACGTTGTTCCTTGTCGCCCCCCAAGGCCAGGTTCAGCCACTCTGGCGATTGGGCGCTGCGGTCGGTAAAGGTGGGTTCGGAACCGGCCCAGATGATCAGGCCCAAGGCCGCGATCTGGGCATCGTGACGGCGCACGGCGTCGTCGAATTCCTCACTCGTCCACATCAATGCACACCTCGGTCTGCAATACGGAATGCCCCTGCCCTTGTGCGGGCCGACTTTTGTAGTCTGCAAAGCGATTGTAGTCCGTTCAACTCCTTGCGGAATGCTCGCTGGAACTTCGATAGGGATGGGACCAACCGCGCGTCACTGCGTGCCTGCCCACGGATTGCTATAGATTGAAGATTCGCCATTCGGTGGAAGTCCGTGTGCCGGCGGTATAAGGTAATGTCCATGATCCAACAGAAAGGCGATTCTGCATGCGACGTCTGACTATCAGCCATGTCACCGAATATGTGTTCCAGGGTACGGTGTCGCTGCTGCCACATCGGCTGCTATTGCGCCCGCGGGAGAGCCACAACGTCCGGATCGAATCATCGATATTGGAAATCCTTCCCGCCCATGCCGTGCAGTGGAAGCGCGACGTCCTGGACAACTCGGTTGCGGTGGTGAGCTTTTCCGAGCCTTCCAATCGCCTGCGCATTCACAGCAATATGGTCATACAGCACTACGAAGATAATCCATTCGACTTCCTGGTAGATGACTACGCATTCATCCATCCCTTCGACTATGCCGCGGAGGAGCGGGCAGAACTCGCACCTTTTCTCAACCCCGTCTACCCGACTGACCAGGCGGCGGTCCAGGAATGGCTAAGCGGGCTGGGCCTGCAGCAACCCATGGAGACCTTCACGCTGCTGGATCGCATGAACCATGAGATTGCTGGCCGGTTTCTCTATCAGATGCGTGAGGAACCTGGCGTGCAGCCGCCCGCGTTGACCTTGGCGCGCCGCAGTGGGTCCTGCCGCGATTTTGCAGCCCTGTTCATGGAAGCATGCCGGCATCTTGGGCTGGCCAGCCGCTTCGTCAGCGGTTACCTCTACGTTGCGGCCACCGAGGCCGGTAACGGTTCGACCCACGCCTGGGCCGAGGTCTATCTGCCCGGGGCGGGCTGGAAGGGTTTCGATCCCACCGGCGGCGAGGTGACCGGCAACCGCCACATTGGGGTGGCCGTGGCAAGCCACCCGGAGGCTGTGCCGCCGGTGGCCGGAAGCTTCCTCGGCGTGTCCGGCCAGGAGCCGGTATTGAACGTCGCTGTGCGGGTCAGCGCGCTTAGTGTGTGAACGCAGCTCGGTTAAGACAGTTCCCGCATAGGCTTCGCGCGAAGGCGCCCGCGGCGCTTCATCCGGTTTCCGCTTCGCTCACCTCGTCTGTCCACACTCTGAAGCTCTTCAGCGTATTGGGGCCGAAGGTGCTGCTGATCGCGACGTCGGCGGCGTCGCGGCCGCGGGCGATCAAGACACGCCCGATTCGCGGCGTATTGTTGCGTGCATCGAAGGTGTACCACTGGCCGTCAAGGTAGGCCTCGAACCAACCGGCGAAATCCATCGGCCCATAAGGCGGCGGCATGCCGATGTCGCCCAGGTAGCCGGTGCAGTAGCGTGCCGGGATGTTCATGCAGCGGCAGAAAGCGATCGCGAGATGTGCGAAATCACGGCAAACGCCAGTTCCCTCCTGGAAAGCCTGCCAGGCCGTCTTGGTGGGGCGCGCGTGTTCGTAGCCAAACTTGATGTGCCGGTGGACATAGTCGCAGATTGCCTGGACCCGCCCCCATCCGGTCGGTGAATTGCCGAACAGTTGCCAGGCGCTCTCGGACAAGCGATCTGTCTCGCAATATCGGCTGCCCAGCAGGAATAGCAAGGTCTCGTCCGGCAGTTGTTCCACCGGAGTTTGCCTCGCATACGGAACGACGACATCCGGCAGGCCCGTGTCCCTCACGAGCGCATTGGTTGACAGCCTGAGCAGGCCCCTGGGGGCCATGATGCGGCTGCACCAGTTGCCATAGCTGTCGCGATAGGCCGTGATGGGGACAGGTGGATCGGCGATCAGGTGGTCGGGAATGATGATGTCGGAGACACGCGTGTAATGCACGCTCAAGGTCAGAATCATCGGGGTGGGCTGCGGGCAGTCGTAAATCAGTTCGTAGCCGATGTGGATCTTCATGGTGGGACTCCTGCTGAGCGCCAGCGCAACCCGTGGGCAGCCTCTGGCGGTTTGGGTTGTTGTGCTGGAAGAGGCTAGGTGGACGTCTTTGCACAGCGACTCGCCAGTGCCTTGCACAGCGATTCAATGATCACTTTGCGGAGACCAGCCCAATGGCGAACTGCCCTGAAAACGTGCTTCTGGTTGACCTCCAGTTCAATACCCACGTACTTGCCGGGCGGCAGTCGCTGGCGAAACCACGCGGTCAGGCCATCGCCTTTGCCCGCATACGGATAATTGCGCCGGATGGTGAGATCGGGCGCGCAAGCCTTGAGGGCTGTCGTCCAACGCTCGCACAAATCCACTTCACCCGGCCGAGCCGGGTCATACAGCAGGCCGATATCGGCATTGCGCACCTTGCCGTCCAGCTCGGGGGTAAAGCTGTGGGACGCGAGGTGGATGACCCGGCCGTGGTCCGCGATCGCCTGCTTGACCAAACGCTCTGCTTGGGCGCGATATGGCTGGTAATAGCGCTTCAATATCCGCTGACGTACCGCCGTATGCGCTTTGCGGCTCGCCTCGAAATGAAGCTGCGGATGGCCAATGGACCGATTCAGGTCCACCAGCAGACGGCTGACGGTGGAAGCCACCAGCGGCGCTGCCAATGCCCTCGCCAGCGCTTCTGCCATGGCCAACGCTCCGGGGTCAAAGCCTCGGTGGGAGTCCAGCAGCGCCTGATGGGGCTCAAACAGATCGCGATAGGCCGCAGGAATCCGGTTGCCTCCATGCTCGCAGGTGATGACGAAGCCATCGCTTGCCAGACTGCCACAGCTCGCTGTGCGTCCGGCCTGCGCCTTCGTCTCCGCCGGCATCATCAGTGGCCCTACCAGTCCAGGTTGGGCAGTTGGCTGAACACCTGGCGCGTGCCTTCAGTCCATTGCTTGCCGAGCGCGTTGAAATACCCATCCCCTTCGTCGAAGCGGCGACGCATCCGCACTGCAAGACTGTCGCGCTCGTAGCAAACCAGGTCGATCGGCACGCCAACGGACAAATTGCTGCGCATGGTTGAATCGAAGGAGACGAGGACGCATTTTGCTGCATCGTTGAGCGAGGTCGACCGGGTAATGACCCGGTCGATGATCGGCTTCCCGTACTTGGTCTCCCCGGTCTGGAGATAGGGCGTCTCCAGGCTTGCCTCGATGAAGTTGCCCTCGGCATAGATGCGGAAGAGGCGTGGCGGCTCACCCAGGATCTGGCCGCCAAGTATGAACGAGGCGTTGAAGCCGATATCGCTGTTCGCCAGGTGCTGGCCGTCACGGCGATCGACGTCCCGCATTGCGTCGGACACCAGCATGGCGACATCGAACATGGAACCTGCACTCCAGAGATTGAGCGCGCCTTCGTGGGCGTTCCGTTGCTTAAGCAGGCTGATGACGGCTTGGGTCCCGGCCAGATTGCCCGAACTTAACAGGACAATCACACGGTCACCGGCGCGTTCAAACAGGGTCATCTTGCAGAAACTCGCAAAATCGTCGACCCCGGCATGGGTGCGCGAGTCCGACGCAAATACCAGTCCGGCGTCGAGCATGACACCTATGCAATAAGTCACGGTTGTATCTCTCGGTTCATCGTTCTCAAGTCAATTCCCGTATGTAAATTGAACAGCGTCGCAGGCGGGAAGGCCGGCGGCGCGATCGTTGGAAGGTAAGCCGTCCAACCACACTCAGGGTGCACATTTCATTGCGAACGCACTACCCATGTTAGACATGCTGCAAAATTTCAAATGCACGGCAGGTTGGAGTTCGATTGTTGATTGCCACGCCTATTGTCGCGGACGCCGGGGACTTCTTCTGTACGTTGATGTACGTAGTGCGTCCAAGATGCCGCTTGTTGTGGCAGTAAAAGGCTGCTCTTTCGGCATATTTCGTCCCCTCGACACCGCGGTCCGCCGCGACGTCACAAGAGTTTTCCCGAAAGTGTGTCCTTTCGCGGTTACAGAGGAGATCTTGGCCAGGATCTGCACATGGGCCGTGGCTTGGCCATTGCGGACAGTCGCTAATCGTTGATGACTGACATCCGCCCGCGTCCGCTTGCACGAAACCTGGACGACGGCCCTCGACTCACAGGAGACGATCAAGCCGGCTTTTCATATGCCCGTCAATTGGCGAACAATGGCCGCTTCCAGTTCACTGAGAGCGGCCATACGAGGGTCTCTCCAGTCCTCCGTCTGCCCTGCGACTTCCAAGGCGTCATCCACATGAACGCCGAGCTAGCACCTATTACTCTCCAGCAGCGTGTGCCCAGGCGGCAGTCGTATAGCCCATAGGCCCTTGGTTCGTTGGTGAATCGCCTAATCTTTATATTTTCTTAACGGCTATTCGCTCACTCTTAGCAGCATCTTAACCTTCAAGCATCTAGAGTTCAGTGCACCTCCCTTCCCATTTCAAGGAGACGACATGGACGCACTCTATCTTGCCTTGGCAGCTTTGTTTTTCATCTTGACCGCGGCTCTGGTCTCGGGTTTCGAGAATTTGAGGCTGCGCAAATGAATATTCTCTACCTCATCGCACTGGTTGCCGTGGTGGGTGTATTCGCCTATCTGGTGGCTGTGCTGTTCTATCCGGAGGACTTCTCATGACCGGCAATGGCTATTTGCAACTCGCCCTCTACGTCGCGGTCCTGCTGCTTGGCGCTTGGCCGCTGGGGCTCTACATGGCCCGCGTCTACCGCGACGAGCTGCCCGGCTTCGTGCGCTGGCTGCGCCCGGTAGAGCGCGGCATCTACCGGGTCGGCGGGGTCAAGGCCGACGACGACATGCACTGGACCCGCTACGCCTTTGCCATGCTCGCCTTCAACCTGCTCGGCTTCCTGGCGGTTTATGCCTTGCAGCGGCTGCAGGTCTGGCTGCCGCTGAACCCCGACGGCATGGCCAGCACCACCGCGGATTCGGCCTTCAACACCGCGGTGAGCTTCGCCACCAACACCAACTGGCAGGGCTACGGCGGCGAGACCACCATGAGCTACCTTACCCAGATGCTGGGGCTGACGGTGCAGAATTTTCTTTCTGCTGCTTCCGGCATGGCGGTGCTGGTCGCCCTGATGCGCGGCTTCACCCAGCGAGAGGCGAATGGCGTGGGCAACTTCTGGGTGGACATGGTGCGTTCCACCCTGTACATCCTGCTGCCCCTGTCATTGATTCTGGCGCTGGCGCTGGTGAGCCAGGGCGTGGTGCAGACCTTCACGCCACACCAGACCGCGCAACTGGTCCAGGCTGTCGAATACGAGCAGCCCAAGACCGGCGCCGACGGCCAAGCGCTCAAGGATGCGCAAGGCCAGCCGGTGATGGAGAAGCTCACGGCCAAGGAACAGACCATTGCGGTCGGTCCGGCCGCCTCGCAGATTGCCATCAAGCAGCTCGGCACCAACGGCGGCGGCTTCTTCAACGTCAACTCCGCCCATCCATTCGAGAATCCCACTCCGCTGTCCAATTTCCTTGAGGTGCTGGCCATTCTGCTCATTCCCGCGGGGCTGTGCTTCACCTTCGGCCGCTGGGTCGGCGCCCTTCGCCAGGGCGGAGCGCTGCTGGGAGCCATGACGGTGATCTTCGTCGCCCTGCTGGCGCTGTGCGTGTGGGCCGAGCAAGCCGGGAATCCGATGTTTGACCGGCTCGGCTTGGCGACCCAGGCGTCCGACCTGCAATCCGGCGGCAACATGGAAGGCAAGGAAACCCGCTTCGGCATCGCCAACTCTGCGCTATGGGCCACCGCCACCACCGCGGCATCGAACGGCTCGGTCAATTCCATGCATGACTCCTATACGCCGCTGGGAGGCCTGGTGCCAATGTGGCTGATGCAGTTGGGCGAAGTTGTGTATGGCGGAGTCGGTTCCGGCCTCTACGGCATGATCATCTTCGCCATTGTCGCGGTCTTCGTCGCCGGCCTGATGATAGGCCGCACGCCGGAATACTTGGGCAAGAAGGTCGAGGCCTTCGAAATGAAGATGGCGGCGGTCGCCATCCTGATGCCCCCGCTGGTGGTGCTGGTCGGCACCGCCATCGCCGTGGTGCTGGACGTCGGCCGCGCCGGCATCCTCAATCCCGGCGTGCACGGCTTCTCGGAGATCCTCTACGCGTTCTCCTCGGCCGGCAACAACAACGGCAGCGCCTTCGCCGGACTCTCGGCCAATACGCCGTTCTACAACATCGCGC
The DNA here is from genome assembly GCA_963782495.1 of uncultured beta proteobacterium. Classification (GTDB taxonomy): domain Bacteria; phylum Pseudomonadota; class Gammaproteobacteria; order Burkholderiales; family Thiobacillaceae; genus DASQBT01. The sequence goes on from CAWAJU010000003.1 coordinate 79,228, forward strand.
TCGGCTTCGTCATGCTGTTTTCACGCTACTGGCTGATGGTTCCGGTGCTGGCCATCGCCGGCGCGCTGGCGGCGAAGAAGAGCGTGCCGCCTTCGGCCGGCACCTTGCCGACCGATACGCCACTGTTCGTAGTGCTGCTGGTCGGCACGGTCATCATCGTGGGCGCGCTGACCTTCCTGCCCGCCCTGGCCCTCGGCCCGATGGTCGAGCACCTGCAAATGATCGGCGCGCACTAAGGAAAAATCATGCACAAGACTCAATCGCTCTATGACCCCAGCCTGATGCGGACGGCGCTGTGGGACTCTTTGAAGCGCCTGTCGCCCCGCCACCAGATCAAGAACCCGGTGATGTTCGTGGTGTGGCTGGGCAGCGTCCTCACCTCCGGGCTGTTTATCCAGGCTTTGGTAGGACAGGGCGAGGCGTCCGCGGGTTTCATCCTCGCCATCTCTCTATGGCTGTGGTTCACCGTACTCTTTGCCAACTTTGCCGAGGCGATGGCCGAGGGCCGCGGCAAGGCCCAGGCCGACGCGCTGCGCGGCCTGCGCAAGACCGTCTTGGCGAAAAAGCTGATTGAACCACATTACGGCTCCAAATGGAATCCGGCACGTTCCGGGGACCTGCGCCGCGGCGACGTGGTCGTGGTCCATGCGAGCGAGGTGATTCCCGCCGATGGCGAGGTGATAGAAGGCGTCGCCTCGGTTGACGAGTCGGCCATTACCGGCGAATCGGCGCCGGTAATCCGCGAATCGGGTGGTGATTTTTGCGCTGTCACCGGTGGCACCCGGGTGCTGTCCGACTGGCTGGTGATCCGGGTGATGGTCAATCCGGGCGAGACCTTCCTCGACCGCATGATCGGCATGGTGGAAGCGGCGAAGCGCCAGAAGACCCCCAATGAAATCGCGCTGACCATCTTGCTGGTGGCCCTGACCCTGGCCTTCCTCAAAGCCACCGCCACCCTGCTGCCCTTCTCTTTGTTCAGTGTGGGCGTGGCCCATGCGGGCGCGCCGATCACAGTCACTGTGTTGGTTGCGTTGCTCGTCTGCCTGATCCCAACGACCATTGGTGGACTGCTTTCGGCCATCGGCATCGCCGGCATGGGCCGAATGATGGAAAAGAACGTGATCGCCATGTCGGGACGGGCGGTGGAAGCTGCCGGCGATGTGGATGTGCTGTTGTTGGACAAGACTGGCACCATCACCCTGGGCAACCGGCAGGCGACTGAATTCATTCCTGCATCGGACGCACACCTGAGGGACATCACCGAAGCCGCAATGCTTGCCTCGCTGGCTGACGAAACCCCTGAGGGGCGGTCGATCGTGACCCTGGCCAAGGACAGGCTTGCGCTCAAGGGCCATGATATTCATGCCGATGGCGCAGGATTCGTGCATTTTTCCGCCCAGACACGCATGAGCGGGATCGACTGGCAGGGGCGCAGCATACGCAAGGGCGCCGCGAGTGCAATCCAGCAGCACGTGGCAGCGCTGGGGGGCAACTGGCCGCCCTCGGTGCAGACGGCGGTCGATGAAATCGCGCGCCGCGGCTCCACTCCCTTGGTGGTCTCCGAGGGAAGGCGCGTGCTTGGCGTCGTGGAACTCAAGGACATCGTCAAGGGTGGCATCAAGGAACGCTTTGCCGAGATGCGTCGCATGGGCATCAGGACAGTGATGATCACCGGCGACAACCGACTTACCGCTGCCGCCATTGCCGCCGAAGCGGGGGTGGACGACTTCCTCGCCGAAGCGACACCGGAAGACAAGCTAAAGCTCATCCGCCAGTACCAGGCGGAAGGGCGGCTGGTCGCGATGACCGGCGACGGCACCAACGATGCGCCGGCACTGGCCCAGGCCGACGTGGCGGTGGCCATGAACACCGGAACGCAGGCTGCCAAGGAAGCCGGCAACATGGTGGACCTGGATTCCAACCCGACCAAACTGGTTGAGGTAGTGGAGACCGGCAAACAAATGTTAATGACGCGGGGTTCGCTGACCACATTCAGCATTGCCAATGATGTGGCCAAATACTTCGCGATCATCCCCGCTGCCTTTGCCACGACCTATCCGGCACTCAGCGCCCTGAATGTCATGCGGCTCGCCACACCCTCTTCCGCCATTCTTTCGGCCGTGATCTTCAATGCCTTGATCATTGTCGCCCTGATTCCACTTGCGCTGAAAGGAGTCAAATACCGGCCCTTGGGTGGGGCGGCCATCCTGCGCCGCAATCTGTGGATCTACGGGGTCGGCGGATTGGTCGTGCCCTTCATTGGCATCAAGGCCATCGACCTGATCCTGGTCGGTCTGAATCTCGTTTAAGGAGTCGATAATGGCAAAGGAACTCAAACCCGCACTGCTTATCTTCGTTGTCCTAACCCTGATCACCGGTGCGATCTACCCGGCGCTGGTCACCGTCATCGCCCAACTTGCGTTCAAGGATGAAGCCAATGGCAGCCTGATTCAGCGGGATGGCAAAATTGTCGGGTCAGGCCTAATCGGCCAGCCCTTCTCCGATCCGAAATACTTCTGGGGCCGACCCTCCGCAACGACCCCGATGCCCTACAACGGTGGTTCATCCTCAGGTTCCAATCTGGGGCCGTTGAATCCGGCGCTGGAGGACGCCGTCGAGGCTCGCATAGCGGTGCTCAAGTCGGCCGACCCGGGCAACGCTGGGCCGATTCCGGTTGACTTGGTCACCTCTTCCGCCAGCGGACTGGACCCGCAGATCAGCCCGGCGGCGGCTGAATATCAGGTGATGCGCGTCGCGCGCCTGCGCAAGCTGCCAGCCGGGGAAGTCCGCCGTTTGGTGGCGGGGCATACTGAATCGCGCCAGCTTGGCGTGCTGGGCGAGCCGCGGGTAAACGTGCTGATGCTAAACCTGGCGCTGGACCGGCTATCCAGACCGTAAACTATTGCCATGGCTGCTAACGACTCAGAAACCAGACCTGATCCTGATGCCCTGCTTGCCCGCATTGAGGCCGATGCCGAACGGGCCAGGAAGGGCAAGCTGAAGATATTTTTTGGTGCCTGCCCGGGAGTAGGCAAGACCTATTCGATGCTGAACGCGGCACGGACCCTGCGAAGCCAAGGGATTGAGGTAGTGGTAGGGGTGGCCGAAACGCACGGCCGTTTCGAGACCGCGCAACTGCTGGACGGACTGGAAGTGTTACCAACCAAGGTAATGAGCTACCAAGGCAGGGAACTGCGGGAGTTCGACCTGGATGCAGCGCTTGCTCGCAAGCCCGCCTTGATTCTGGTGGACGAACTCGCTCATTCGAATGTGCCCGGCTCACGCCATCCCAAACGTTGGCAGGATGTGGAAGAACTGCTGGCAGCAGGCATTGATGTCTATTCAACGGTGAACGTCCAACATCTGGAAAGTTTGAACGACATCGTCGGCAGCATCACCGGGATACAGGTGCGCGAGACCCTGCCGGACCGGGTGTTCGAGCAGGCCGACGAAGTCGCTTTGGTCGACTTGCCACCGGACGAGTTGTTGCAGCGGATGAAGGACGGCAAGGTCTATCTCGCCCAGCAGGCCGAGCATGCCATCCGGAATTTCTTTCGCAAGGGCAACCTCATCGCTTTGAGGGAGCTGGCTCTGCGCCGCACCGCCGATCGCGTGGACGCACAGATGCGGGAATACCGCACTGACAAAGCCATTGCCACAGTCTGGCAGGCCAAGGAGCGCCTCCTGGTCTGCGTCGGACCTGGAGCAGGCGGGGACAGGCTGGTGCGTGCCTCTTCACGCTTGGCGGCCAGTTTGCATGCGGACTGGATTGCCGCCTATGTCGAGACTCCGCGACTGCAGCGCTTGTCGGATGCCAATCGCGACAAGATTCTGAAGACGCTGGCCCTGGCCCGAGAACTGGGTGCCGAGACCACAATCCTCTCCGGTCAGGAAGATGTGCAAACCATGTTGACCTATGCACGCAGCCGCAATGTCTCCAAGCTGGTTGTGGGCAAGAGTCTGCGAACGGGGCTGTCGCGCTTGCTGCGCGCATCCTTGTCGGATCGTTTGTCCGCAATGGCCGAGGACGTGGACGTGTACGTCGTGGCCCATGAGGAAGAAGCGCCACCCGCAGGCGAAATCGTCGCCCTGTCACTCGATCCGGAAATGGAATCGTCGGCCGGACACAAGTGGCCGGGTTATGCGTCGGCACTGGGCGTGTGTGCCGCAACTACCGTCCTGGATGGATTTCTCGCGCCTCACTTTGACCTGGCCAACCTGATCATGTTCTACCTGGTCGGGGTGGTTTGGGTGGCAGCCCTTTTCGGCCGCGGCCCGGCCATTTTGGGCTCTGTCATCAACGTAATGGCCTTTGACCTTTTTTTTGTTCCCCCGCATCTGTCATTTACTGTTGCTGACACCCGCTACTTAACGACGTTCGCCATCATGCTGGTGGTGGCGCTGACCATCAGCACTCTGGCGGCCAACCTGCGCTATCAGGCACGCATCGCGGTCTTCCGCGAACGTCGAACCCAGGCGCTCAACGAACTGGGCAGGGAACTGGCAGGCGCCCTTATGGTGGAACAAATTGTGGAAATGGCCAGAAATCACCTGGAGGGACTATTTCAGGCCAAGGTGTGCATTCTGCTCCCCGATGCGAGCGGCAAAGTTCATTCCCCGACCCTGCTGGCCTCGCACCATGATCTTCCGCTTGACCTCGCGATTGCCCAATGGGTTTATGACAACCAACAACCGGCGGGGCTGGGAACGCCGAGCCTGGCGGGTGCCCCGATGTATTACTTGCCGCTCAGGGCGCCAATGCGAACCCGGGGGGTATTGGCCATGCTGCCCAGTGAGAAGCGCCTGCTTTTCCTGCCTGAACAGTCCCGCCTGCTGGAAACGCTGGCAGGTCAGATCGCACTCGCTCTGGAGCGTGTGCATTATGTGGAAGTGGCCCAGGACGCGCTGGTGCGCATGGAGTCGGAACGCCTGCGAAATGGTTTGCTATCGGCTTTGTCACATGATTTGCGTACACCGCTTACGGTGCTGGTTGGACTGGCGGATTCGCTGCCCATGGCGGGGCCGCCGCTGTCTGACGCTCAAGCCGAGATTGCACAGGCCATCCGTGTCGAGTCCATACGCACCAGCGTCATGGTGAGCAATCTGCTCGACATGGCCCGACTTCAGGAAGGCAACGTCCAGATCAAACGCGAATGGCAGCCGCTTGAAGAGGTCCTGGGGACAGCCATGCAGAGTCTGGGCAAGCTACTTGCTAAACATTCCGTGCATATCGATCTGCCTGCTGACCTGCCGCTGCTGGAATTTGACACCGTGCTGATGGAACGGGTCTTCATTAATCTGTTGGAGAACGCAGGAAAATACACACCGGCAGGCAGTCGCATCGAGATTGAGGCCCGGCGTGAAGAGGACGAGGTCCGCATCACAGTCTCGGACAATGGTCCGGGGCTGCCGAGCGGCAAGGAAGAACAACTATTCGAGAAATTCACCCGCGGCCATGAGGAGTCATCTGTCAGCGGCGTAGGCCTGGGATTGTCCATTGTTCGTGCCATCATTCAGGCTCACAAGGGAACCGTGCGGGCGGAAAATCGTCCGGAAGGTGGCGCGCGATTCATTATCACCCTGCCGGCCGGCGAACCGCCCCCTGTTCCCATGGATACTTGATGGAAGAACCGCGCTCACTTGCCCATACTGTCCTTATCATCGAGGACGAACCGCAGATTCGTCGCTTCGTTCGCACGGCATTGGAGTCTGAGGGGTGCATCGTGGCCGAGGCAGAAAATGCCAAGCGCGGTCTCGTGGAGGCTGGCACGCGCAAACCCGATCTGATCATTCTGGATCTTGGATTACCCGATCGGGATGGAGTCGATGTCGTGCGGGATGTACGCACCTGGTCTGCCGTCCCGATCCTGATACTCTCCGCTCGCGTTGAAGAAAGAGACAAGGTGACCGCGCTGGACGCAGGAGCGGACGACTACCTCACCAAACCATTCGGAGTGGCTGAGCTGCTTGCACGGGTACGTGCCCTATTGCGCCGCACACGCATTCCCGGTAGCGAGGTGCCGGTGGTCTCATTCGGCGAAGTTACGGTAGATCTGGCCCGCCGGCAGGTCACCCGAGGCGGATCGGAGGTGCACCTCACGCCCATCGAATACAAACTTCTCGCCCTGTTAATCAGCAACGCTGGCCGAGTGCTCACCCATCGGTTGTTGCTGCAGGAGGTATGGGGACCAAGCCATACCGAGGATACGCACTATCTTCGCGTATATATGACGGGTCTACGCCGCAAATTGGAAGTGAACCCAACACAACCCAGTTTCATACGCACTGAATCCGGGGTGGGATTCCGCCTGGTACTCGACAAGTGAATGACCCAATTTTGACTGCCGATCACCGTGGCGCAGGCTAGGTGGCCAGGTTCCAGCCAGAATTGGACACTCGGGCGCATTACCGTGAACGACAGGGCGTGGCCGAGTTCTGCCCGGTTGGGGGTGTAGCTGAAAGCGACCATTCGCCCAAACTGAAGCATTGCCTCTGCCATTCGTTCCGACGAATTGCCATACCTTCGTGCAATCCTTCTGATCGACCAGACGGGCGGGAATAGGCCTTGATCTGATCCACCCCTCAATTTCCGCAACTGAACTTTTTGGCGCCCAACCATCAAACCCGCTAAACTTCCTCCATATGCGTATGCGTCGCTATCTGCATCCCTTCCTGCTGGTATTCGCCTTCCTGTTTGCGCAGGTGGGCTATACGGCGCACCTGGCTACGCACCTGGTGGTGCCTGCCAGCCAGGACCAGGGTCAGGCGCATGACGGCCCGTGCGAGTTGTGCGTCGCCTATGGGCAGCTAGGCAGTGGCCCGCTTGCCTTCACGCTGTTTCAGCCGCCGCTGCTGGCGGCGGTTCAGGACTGGGTGCTTGCTGCCTGGCCTGACTTTCAACCTGTCTATTCCATATACGCCCGCGCCCGGGCGCCGCCTTCTCACCTCGTCTGAGTTCTGAGGAACCGCTGAGCAAGCGGTCATTGCGACAAGTGCATTGAAGTGGCAATCCAAATTGCCGCGAATCAATGCGCTGGATTGCCCCGTCATGTCTTGGGCCGCACGGCCAAAGGCTGAACCGTTTGCAATGGCAAGCAAGCGAAACTTACTCACTTTCCTGATTCATTCGCCGGCCTGTGGTCAGGGCTGCGCTATTTTCCGACGAGGATGAACCATGTTTCGCAAGACACTTATTGCGTTTGGCATCGCCATGATGCTTGCGCGACCCGCCCATGCGGACGATGATCTCCCGGCGATCCGGGCGGAAATCGATCAACTCAAGCAGCAGTACGAAAAGCGCATCTCCGATCTGGAGACCCGGTTGCAAAACGCCGAAGCAAAGGCCGATGCGGCACAGCAAGCGGCACAGCAGGCCGCTGAGGCTGCGGCCGCGCCACCCCCCGCCCCACCCACACGGACCAATAGTTTCAATCCGGACATTGCCATGATCCTCGATGGCAGGTACGCCAATCTGGGCAAGCCCGCGAGCACCGAGATTGGCGGATTTCTGAGCCCGGCCGGCCAGGACCGACCCCCCAAGGGCTTTTCGGTTGACGGCACGGAAATATCGCTCGGCGCCAACATCGATCCCTGGTTCAAGGGCTTCGCCAATATCGTGGTGGCGGACGAGGACGTGGAGGTGGAGGAAGCCTGGTTCCAGACCCTGGGCCTGGGCAATGGCTTCAACATCAAGGGCGGCCGCTTCCTGTCTGCCATGGGTTATCAGAACGAGCAGCATGCCCATGCCTGGGATTTTGCCGACAACAGTCTGGTCTACAAGAGCCTGTTCGGCGAGCACTATATCCAGGACGGCCTCCAGCTCAAATGGCTGGCCCCGACTGATCTCCTGATCGAACCCTTCGTCGAATTGGGCCGGGGCGCCAGCTTCCCCGGCACCGACCGCGACAAGAATGGCAGCGGTGCGGTGACGACCGGCGTGCATCTGGGCGGCGACGTGGGCGATTCGAACAGTTGGCGCGGCGGCGTGAGTTATTTTTCCACCCGCGCGGAGAATCGAAGCTTCGACGGCACAGATCCCTTGGGGGTGGGCGTCTCCGGCGCATTCAACGGCAAGTCCAAAGTCTGGCTGGCGGACTTCGTCTGGAAGTGGGCGCCCAACGGCAACCCTTACGTCAATAATTTCAAGTTTGCCTCGGAATATTTCCATCGCAACGAAGACGGAATGCTTGCCTGCGGTGATGCGGATCCTGCCAGTCCCAGCGCCTGCACGGGCGGTCTGAGCGGACCCTACGCATCCAGCCAGTCGGGCTTCTATGCCCAGGGGGCCTACCAGTTCATGCCGCTTTGGCGCGTGGGCTACCGCTACGACAAGCTTTATCGCGGCAGCGTGGATTTCAACGGCGCAGACATCGGCAGCACCATCGCCACCCTTGGGGACTACAATCCCAGCCGCCATTCCCTGATGGTCGACTGGAGCCCGTCGGAGTTCACGCGCTTGCGCGCGCAATACAGCCTGGACAAGAGCACGCATGGCCAGGACGAGAATCAGTGGTTCCTTCAGTACATCTACAGCCTGGGCACGCACGGCGCCCACCAGTTCTGAGGAGTTGTCATGAACACAGTGAAATTGGCTTCAGCCATCTTGTTGATGGCGGCCGTTACGTGCGCGCATGCCGCGCTGAATGTCTTCGCCTGTGAACCCGAATGGGGCGCGCTGGCCAAGGAGCTGGGCGGCAGCGACGTAAAGGTTTACACGGCAACCAATGGCCTGCAGGACCCGCATCATATTCAGGCGCGGCCGTCGCTGATCGCAAAGATGCGCCAGGCGGATCTGGTCGTTTGCACCGGTGCCGAGCTGGAAATCGGCTGGTTGCCGGTGCTGCTGACCGAATCGGGCAACGACAGGATACAGCCGGGACAGCCCGGTTATTTCGAGGCCGCGCGCTATGTGTCCCTGATGGAAGTGCCTTCGCGGCTCGATCGAAGCATGGGCGATGTACACGCCGCGGGCAATCCGCATATCCAGACTGATCCGCGCATCATCGGGCACGTTGCCGGCCCGATGGCAAAGGTCATGGCGCAACTCGACAGCGCCAAGGCTGCGGACTACGTTCAGCGCGAACAGGCGTTCGAAGCACGCTGGGCCCAGGCGATCAAGGGCTGGGAAGCCAAGGCCGCGCCTCTCAAAGGGGTTCCGGTGGCCGTTCAACATGACGCCTTTCCCTATCTGGAAGACTGGCTGGGACTCAAGCGCGTGGCGGTGCTGGAGCCCAAGCCTGGCGTCGAGCCTTCGGTTTCCTATCTGGCGACGGTGCTGGAAAAGCTCAAAACCAATCCGGCGAAGATGGTGCTGCGCGCGGCCTACCAGCCGGAACGACCCAGCGCCTGGCTGTCGGAACGCGCAGGCATAGCGGCGGTCGCGCTGCCTTTTACCGTGGGCGGCGACGCACGGTCGGGCGATCTTTACAGCCTGTTTGACGACACGGTGAACCGTTTGCTGGCGGGGCTCAAATGAACTGGAGCAGCCTGGACTTTCCTCTTCTGCTGCCGGCCTTGCTGGCTGGTTTGTTGATCCTGCTGACCCACGTTCCGCTGGGACGCATCGTGCTGTCGCGCGGCATCGTGTTCCTCGATCTGGCCGTGGCGCAAATCGCCGGCCTGGGGGTCATGGCAGCGCATCAGTTCGGGCTGGAATCCGGCTTCGGCGTGCAGGCTGCGGCCGTAACCGCAGCACTGCTCGGCGGGCTGGCGTTGGGCTGGACTGAGCGGCGCTGGCCCGACACCCAGGAGGCGCTGATCGGCTCGGCCTTCGTAGTCGCGGCCAGCGCGGGTATCCTGCTGCTGGCGCACGATCCTCATGGCGGGGAAGAACTGCAGGACTTGCTTGCGGGACAGATCCTCTGGGTAGGCAAGACCCAGTTGCAATGGGCTGCTGTGGTGACCGCCGTGTTGGGAGGGCTGCTGCTGTTGCCATTCAGCCGCAAGGGCCTCGGATTCTATGCCGTGTTTGCCGCGGCCGTCACCCTGTCTGTGCAGCTGGCCGGGGTGTATCTGGTATTTGCCAGCCTGATCCTGCCCGCGCTTGCGGTGCGCGGGCTGGCCGGTTGGAGAGGGCTGGTGCCCGCCTGGCTATTGGGGGCCTTGGGGTATGCATTGGGGCTGGTTGCTTCGGCCCTGATGGACTGGCCTTCCGGGGCAGTGATCGTATGCGCCATCGCCGGCCTCAGTCTGGGGCTTGGATTGGCTCGGGGTCGGGGCGTCGCTTCTCACGGTAAAATGCCCGCCACAGTTGAACTTACGGCTCAACCGCCTACTCATTAGCTAAACACTTTCCGCCCCATCGTGAAATTTTTTTTTCGCGCATTGAGCGTGACGGGCCTGCTTGCGGCCCTATCAGCGGCCCATGCGAGCGATCCTTTCCTGACCCTTGAGCATGTGCTCGCTTCGCCCGCGGCCAGCCAGCGGCCGGCGGAGGCCTGCGCGCAACTGGCTGCTCCAACGTCGCCGCTGGGCCTCGCCGATGTGGTTGAGCACGCCTTGTGCGCCAATCCAGACACCAGGCTGGCCTGGATCAATGCGCGCATTCGCGCGGCAGAACTGGGACAGGCGCAGAGCGCTTATTTGCCCAGCGTCAGCGCTTCGGTGGGCGGCGCGCGAACCGGCGATACCTTCCTGCCCCAGGATCACTGGGCCTGGAATGCAGGCCTGCGTGCCAGCTATCTGCTCTACGACTTTGGTGGCCGCGAAGCGAATCGCGCGCAGGCCGAGGCCTTGCTGGCCGCAGCCAATGACAGCCATGAAGTGGCGGTGCGGCAGTTGTTCGGCGACGTGGTGCAAACCTATTTCAGTCTGTGGGCTGCACGCCGCTCGGTCGACGCCGCGGCCCAGTCCGAGGCTGCCGCATTGGAAACCTTCAAGGCCGCCAGCGCCAGGGTCCAGGCGGGGGTCGCGGTGCCGGCCGACAAGTTGCAGGCCCAGACTGCGTATAGCCGCCGTCGCCTGGATCGTCTGGTGGCTGAAGGCAATGCTGCGACGCTGCAAGGAGAACTGGCAAACCTCATGGGACTGCCGGCCCAGACCAGCTACAGCCTGCAGGAACCGAAAGAGATGATGCCCGGATTCAACCTGGAGCAAATCGACGCCCTGATCGAGGAGGCGAAGACCCGCCGACCTGAGTTGGCCGCAGCGGCCGCGCAGGTGGCAGCGAGCCAGGCTGCGCTGAGGGCTGCGCGAGCGTCCGGCCGGCCCAGCATCAGCCTCGATGCGAGCACCTTTTATCAGGATAGCGGACCGGTGGCCGGTTACAGTTCGAGCGTGGGCGTCAATGTGTCGATTCCGGTTTTCACCGGCTACAACACCCATTACCGGATCCGGGCGGCGCAGGAACAACTGCGCCAGGCCCAGGTCGAGCAGGAGCGCAGCGATCAGACCGTGGCGCTGGAGGTATGGCGGGCCTGGCAGGGGGTCAAGACCGGGGTGGAAACCTTTCGCCAAAGCGCGGACCTGTTGGACTCAGCCCAAGCCGCGGAAAAATTGGCGCGCGGCCGTTATCAGGGGGGGCTGGGAACGATCCTGGATGTCCTCAACGCTCAGGCTGAGTCGGCCAATGCCCGCTTGACTCAGTTGCAGAGTCGTTACCAGCTCGACACCAGCCGCTCCGAGCTCGCTCGTGCGGTGGGTGAATTGGTGTGGAATGTTTTGGAAGGCGTGAACAGAACGGCCCTGGGAGAAAAACAGTGATCAAGAACTTGTTGCGCATCGGCATTCCTCTCCTGGCGCTGGTTCTTGCGGGAACGTGGTGGTGGATGCGGGGCAGCGCGCCGGACAAGTCGCAGCTCGATCGCTACAAGACCGAGGCCGCCCAGCGCGGACCGCTTACCCGATATGTGTCGGCGAATGGCACGCTCAACCCGGTGATCCTGGTCAACGTCGGTACGCAGGTTTCCGGCGTGGTCAAGACCATACACGCGGATTTCAACCAGAAAGTGAATAAGGGCCAGATTCTGGCCGAACTCGATCCCGCTTTGCTCAAGGCGGCGCTCGCTCAAAGCTCGGCCAATTTGAGCAATGCCAAGGCGCAACTGAATCTGGCACTCGCCAATGAAACCCGCATCCACGGTCTGGCGGCGCAGGATTATGCGTCCAAACAGGAACTCGACCAGGCGGTGGCAGCACGCGAGCAGGCAGACGCACAGGTGCGACTGGCAGCCGCTCAGCTCAGCCGGGATCAGACCAACCTCAACTTCAGTGTGATCCGTTCGCCGGTATCCGGGACCGTAATCGACCGGCAGGTGGATGTGGGCCAGACCGTGGCGGCCAGCTTTCAAACCCCGACTCTGTTCAAGATCGGCCAGGACCTGACCCGTATGCAGATCGACACCACCGTGGCCGAGGCGGATATCGGCTCGGTCCAGTTGGGCCAGGCTGTGAACTTTCGGGTGGATGCCTATCCGGATAAGGAATTCAAGGGACGGGTCCGGCAAATTCGCCTCAATGCCGCCACCCTGCAAAATGTGGTGACCTACGATGTGGTGGTGGATGTGGCCAATCCGGAATTGACCCTGCTGCCGGGCATGACTGCGAACGCCCGGATCGAAGTGGAAAGCAGGCCGTACGTGCTGATGGTGCCGGCGGCGGCCCTGAGATTTCGCCCGACGGACACGACGGCCAACACGGATAACGCCGCCAAGTCGTCGGGCAGGATTAAAGGCGGCGGCGCGGCGGTCTACAAGCTGGTGGGGACTGAGTTGGTGCGCGTACAAGTCAAACCTGGGATCTCCGACCAGCAGTACACGGAAATCCTCAGTGGCGATATCAAGCCAGGCGATGAACTGGTGGTTGCCGATACCCAGGCGGCAGGCAAGGGCAGTCAGGGCGGCGCACCCAGAGGGCGTCTCTTCTAACAATGGCGCGGGACCTGATCGAAGTCCGTAATATTCACAAGGATTATGTGACCGGCGCGGGCGTTTTCCCGGCTTTGCGCGGGGTCAGCCTGTCGATCGCCTATGGAGAATTTGCCGCCATCATGGGCGCTTCCGGCTCCGGCAAGAGCACCTTCATGAATGTGCTGGGTTGCCTGGATCGACCCACCGAGGGCGAGTATCAACTGGAGGGGCGGCCGGTATCGACCATGGGGGCTGACCAACTGGCGGCGGTGCGCAATCAGCTGATCGGTTTTGTGTTCCAGGGCTTCAATCTGCTGCCCAAGCTCAACGCGCTGGATAACGTGGCGCTGCCCATGATCTACGGCGGGGTGGGCGGTGCGGAACGCAAGCGCAGGGCACAGGACTTGCTGGAGAAGGTTGGCCTGGGAGACAAATGGCACCACACGCCCAACCAGCTCTCCGGTGGCCAACAGCAGCGCGTCGCGATTGCGCGGGCTCTGGTCAACCAGCCCAAGCTGATTCTGGCCGATGAACCCACAGGAAATCTCGACACGCAGACCAGCGCAGAGGTCATGAATCTGTTCACAAGATTGAACCGGGAATCCGGCATCACCGTCGTGCTGGTGACTCACGAGACGGATATCGCGGCCTATGCGAGCCGCCGCATTACCTTCCGCGACGGCTTGGTAATGGAAGATCGCAGCCGCGAGGCGAGAGGCACGGCATGATCTTCCTCAGCATGATCGCGGCTGCATTCCAGGCGCTACGGGTGAATCCGCTACGCACGTTCCTGACCATGCTGGGGATGGTCATAGGCGTGGGCTCGGTGGTCCTCATGCTGGCGATCGGCCAGGGCGCCAAGGACATGGTGCAGGAGGCCATCCAGTCAATGGGCTCCAATCTGTTCATTATCCTGTCCGGCGCCACCACCTCGGGTGGGGCGCGCATGGGAGCCGGCAATGCCCCCACGCTGAACGTTGCAGATGCCGAGGCCATGAATTCGCTGGATACGATCAAGGAGGCTGCTCCGGTGTTGCCCGGCTCGGCCCAGCTGATCTACTCGGGGGTGAACTGGAGCACGTCGGTGTACGGCACCACCCCGGAATATGCCGATGTCAGAAGCTGGACCCTGGACGAGGGCGGGTTCTTCAGTGATGCCGATGTGCGTTCGGCCGCGCGGGTGGCGGTGATCGGCCAGGTGGTGGCGCGGGAATTGTTCGGCGATGACGATCCCGTCGGCAAGATCATCCGCATCAAGAACGCGCCGTTTCAGGTGATTGGGGTGCTTTCGGCCAAGGGACAAAGCCTGGAGGGGCGCGACCAGGACGATACGGTCATGGTGCCTCTGACATCGGCGCAGCAAAAGCTGTTCGGCAACACCTTTCGGGGTTCGGTTCGCTACATCATGGCGCAGGCAGTGAGCGCCAACGCGATGGACCGGGCGGAAAGCGAAATCAAGCGCCTGCTGCGCGAGCGCCACCGCATCGGCAAGGGAGAAGAAGACGATTTCACCGTGCGCAATCTGACGGCAATGGCGCAAACCCAGGCACAGGCCACTGATGTCATGTCCTATTTAATCGGGGCGATCGCGGCCGTTTCCCTGGTGGTGGGAGGCATCGGCATCATGAACATCATGCTGGTTTCGGTTACGGAGCGCACACGGGAGATCGGCATCCGCATGGCCATCGGTGCCCGCCAGCGGGATATCCTTTGGCAGTTTCTGATCGAGGCGCTGACCGTGTCGTTGATCGGCTGCATCATTGGCCTGCTCATGGGGGTCGGCGGCGCGCTTCTGGTCAAGAAAATTGCCGGCGTGACGGCAGCCGTCACCCTGAGTTCGATCAGTCTGTCCTTTGGTGTGGCACTGGCCGTCGGGCTGTTCTTCGGCTTCTATCCGGCCTGGCGCGCTTCCCGCCTGAATCCGATCGAGGCCTTAAGAACCCAGTAAATTTTGCCGAATCAGACAGAGACCGCTTGCCTCTGGATTTTCATGGGGTAGGATAGTCAAATCCTGAAACATCTATTTGTGAGTATTCCGATGGGCCATCTAAAACTCGTTCCCTTGACTCTGGCATTGGCCCTGTCTGCCGCCTGTAGTCAGATTCCAGTCGTTGCTTCCCCCGGTCCGGACCAGCCCAAGCTGGCCTCTGACGTGCAGGCAGAGGCGCCCAAGCCGCCGGTTGTGCCCGCAAAACCGGCAACGCCAGAAAGCAACTTGCCCAAGCAGGAATTGACCCCGGAGCTGCTGTACGAGTTTCTGGTTGCGGAAATTGCAGGCCAGCGGGGCATGGTAAATGTTGCCAAGGAAGAGTATCTCGATCTGGCGAAGAAGACCCAGGACCCCCGGATCGCACGGCGGGCGACGGAAATTGCTGTTTTCAGCCGGGATCAGGAGGCCGCGTTGGAAGCCGCCAGGGTCTGGATCAAACTTGAACCAGACGCGCCCCGGGCCGGGCAGACGCTGGCAGCAATACTGATTGGCCAGGGCAAGGTGGATGAGGCCGTGCCTTATCTGGAGAGTTTTCTCAAGAGCGAGGAAGGCCCGGCGGCGTTTCTTCACCTGCCCATGCTATTTTCCAAGGTCAAGGATACGGAGCAGTCCTATGCAGTAGTGAAAAAGCTCGCGCAAGGCTACCCCCAGCTGCCCGAAGCACAATATGCGGTCGCCCAGGCTGCAATCCGCGCAGGCCATCGAGAAGAGGCCATCGAGGCCCTCAAGCAGGCGGAGAAACTGCGTCCGGGCTGGGAAGCCGCGGCGTTGTTGCGCGCCCAGCTGTTGGCGCACCGGTCCAAGGCCGAAGGGTTGGCCTTCTTGAAAGATTACCTTGCCGAATATCCTCAGGCCAGCGACGTGCGCCTGGCTTATGCGCGGCTACTGGTGAATACCAACCAGTTTGCCGAGGCTCGCGCCCAATTCAACCAGCTGACCGAGGAAGTGCCCGACAACCCGGATATCACGCTGGCAGCCGGTCTTCTGGCCCTGCAAATGGCGGATCTGGATGAAGCGGAACGCCTTTTGACCCGGGCTCAGGAGCTGAATTTCAGGGAACCGCAAACGGCGGCTTATTACCTGGGACAAATCGCCGAGGAACACAAACAACTGGATCGTGCCCTGGAGCTGTATCAGAGTGTGGACGAAGGCGAGTTCATGATACCGGCGCGCAGTCGCCAAGCGGGCATACTGGCGCGCCAAGGCAAGCTCGCCGAAGCTCGAAGCCTGCTGACGGAAACCCCGACGCAGAACGATATACAACGCATCCAGCTGATCCAGGCCGAGGCCAACCTGTTGCGGGACGAAAAGGATTTCCAGGGCGTATACAACGTGCTCAGCGATGCACTGAAGAAATTTCCGGATGCCGTGGACCTGCTCTATGATCGAGCGATGGCGGCAGAGAAAATCAACAAACTGGACGTCATGGAGCAGGATTTGCGCAAGGTCATACGCATCAAACCGGACTACGCGCATGCCTATAACGCGCTGGGTTATACCTTGGCCGATCGCACCGACCGACTGGCCGAAGCAGAGGAACTGCTCGGCAAGGCCTTGTCATTGGCGCCCGACGACGGCTTTATCCTCGACAGCATGGGCTGGCTGTATTATCGCAAAGGCGAATTGGCGAAGGCCCAGGAGACGCTGGAGCGGGCATACAAGAACAGGCCTGATGCGGAGATTGCCGCCCATCTGGGCGAGGTCCTGTGGATGAAAGGGGCAAAGGATGAAGCCGACAAACTGTGGCATGCATCCTTGCAAAGCAATCCGCAGAATGAAGCCCTGATCGAGACACTGAAGAAATTCAACAAGCAATAATTTGTGCGACGCCTGTGGCCCCTTTGGACTATCGTCCTGGTTCTCGCGTCCTGCGCCCAAGCGCCCAAGCCGCCTGACATTCCGGCCGGGCGGTATGGCGAAACCGTCAGCCTTTCCGGCCGGGTCGCGGTACGACAGGAAGACAAGAGCTTCTCGGGCCAATTTCAGTGGGTGTCCAGGGACGGGGTGGACGAGATTCTTCTCTCTGATCCCCTCGGCCAGGGCGTGGCCAAAATTGTCCGCAATGCCCATGAAACGATGTTGCAATTGCCAGATGGCCGCAAGGAGACCGCGCCCGATGCAGACGCGCTGACCGAAAAGCTGCTGGGCTTTCCCTTGCCTTTGGGTGGCATGGGCTACTGGATTCTGGCCCGCCCCGATCCCGCTCGCCCTCACCAACTGACCAATGATGATCAGGGTCAGGTCGAGCGGATTGTGCAGGACGGCTGGAAGATCGACTACCGGAGCTACGCCGAGGGTAAGCCCAGGAAACTCTCAATCGCTCGACCGGACCTCGAGATCAAATTGATTGTTGATCACTGGGGGCAGTGATGGGGGCTTATCCCGCGCCTGCCAAGCTGAATCTGTTTTTGCACGTGGTGGGCCGCCGCCCTGACGGATATCACCTGCTGCAGACCGTGTTCCGCTTCATCGATTATGGCGACGTGGTTCACCTGACTCTGCGCGAGGATGGGCGCATCGTCCGTCTGCATGAACTTCCGGGTGTAACGGAAGACCAGGACTTGACCATCCGCGCCGCCCGCCTGCTGCAGGCCGTGGCTGGAGCGAAATTCGGGGTCGACATCCGCCTGGAAAAGCGCCTGCCCCAAGGAGGCGGGCTGGGCGGGGGGAGCTCCGATGCGGCCACTGTGCTATTGGCGCTCAATCGCCTATGGAGGCTTGACTGGTCCCGAGCCAAGCTGGAGGAGTTGGCCCTGTCGCTGGGAGCGGATGTGCCGGTGTTCATTTTCGGCCAGTCCGCGTTTGCCGAAGGGGTGGGGGAAAAGCTCAGGCCGTGTGCCTTGCCGGCGGCCTGGTATGTGGTATTGACGCCGAAAGCAAGCATCTCCACAGCCGAGGTTTTCGGCGCGGCGGAATTGACACGTTACACGCCGCCCATCACAATAGCGGACTTTTCTGCCGGACTCGGCCGCAACGATTTGGAGCCAATCGTGCGTTGCCGCAGCCCGGAGGTTGCACGCTGTTTGGATTGGCTGAAGATGCATGGCGATGCCCGTATGACGGGGTCCGGAGCCTGCGGGTTCGTGGCGGTGCCGGATCGGGCGGCGGCGCAGCGAATTCTGGATGGTTTGCCGGAAGATATGCGAGGGTTTATTGCGGCTGGTTTGGACAGGCACCCCCTGTACGATCTGGCAGCTTGAGGCGGTAACACGATGGGGACCGCTTCGTAGGGGAGTCGCCAAGTGGTAAGGCATCGGATTTTGATTCCGACATTCGCAGGTTCGATCCCTGCCTCCCCTGCCAATAATTGACGTGAAATAGCCGCAGACCGCGCGGCTATTTCATTTATGCAACCGCCTTGTGGCGGCGCACAACGACCTTCTTGCCCACTTGGTGGAGAGGGTTGGGATGGGAAGAACGGACAACTAACGCTGTCCGTCTTATCGCGCTCGGAGTGGACCGTGGCCTTCAACAATCTGACCGTATTTACCGGAAATGCCCATCCGCAGCTCGCGGGGGATGTGGTACGCCACCTCAATTTGCATTTAGGGCGGGCATCGGTCGGCCGTTTCTCGGATGGTGAAGTGGCGGTGGAAATCCTGGAGAACGTGCGCGGCCACGACGTGTTTGTGCTGCAATCCACCTGCATGCCCACCAACGACACCCTGATGGAAATCATGGTCATCGTGGATGCGCTACGGCGCGCCTCCGCCGGACGAATCACCGCGGCGATCCCGTATTTTGGCTATGCCCGCCAGGATCGCCGCACCCGTTCCGCGCGCGTGCCAATTACCGCCAAGGTGGTCGCCAACATGCTGCAAGGCGTGGGGGTGGACCGGATGCTGACCATGGATCTTCACTCGGACCAGATTCAGGGCTTTTTCGACATCCCGGTGGACAACGTGTATTCCAGCCCGATTCTGCTCGGGGATATCTGGCGTCATGATCACCAGAACCTGATGGTGGTGTCGCCCGACGTGGGCGGCGTGGTGCGCGCCCGCGCCATCGCCAAGCGGCTGGAATGCGATCTGGCGATTATCGACAAACGGCGGCCCAAGCCCAATGTGGCGAAGGTGATGAATATTATCGGTGATGTGCGTGGCCGCACCTGCATCATCATGGACGACTTGGTGGATACGGCCAATACGCTGTGCGAAGCGGCCCAGGCCCTGAAGGACCACGGCGCGTCCAAGGTTGTGGCCTATTGCACCCATGCCGTGCTGTCCGGAGGCGCGGTTGCGCGGGTTTCGGGATCGGCCCTGGACGAACTGGTGATCACCGACACCATCCCGCTTAGCGAGGACGGCAAGGCGTGCAACAAGATCCGCCAGTTGTCGGTTGCAGGGCTGCTGGCGGAAACCATACGCCGCATCAGTAATGAGGATTCAGTGAGTTCGCTCTTTATCGAGTGAGCACGTTGTCGGTCTGCCACCTGGAAGCGGGCAGGACGACGTTAATAACAGGCTTCCGACCTTCTGGTCGCGGAAGGTAATGTTTGAGGGAATCATCATGCAAATCGAAGTCAACGCCAAAAAACGTGACGCGCAAGGATCGGGTGCGAGCCGCCGCCTGCGTCGCGCTGGTCTGGTGCCGGGTGTGTTATACGGGGGCGACAAGCCTGCCGAAAGCATCGTGCTGAACCACAAGGATCTGTTCCTGCAAGTTCGTCAGGAGGCTTTTCATTCCTCCATCCTGTCGTTGAAATTGGAACAGGGTAACGAAATGGCCCTGCTGCGGGATCTTCAATGGCATCCCTTCAAGCAGCAGATCCTGCATGCGGATTTTCAGCGCGTGGACAAGAGCCACAAGATCCATATCAAGGTGCCGCTGCATTTCGCCAACCAGGAAACTTCTCCCGGGGTGAAACTGGGCCATGGCCTGGTCAGCCACGTGATCACCGAGTTGGACGTGGAATGTCTGCCCGGCAACCTGCCCGAGTTCATCGAAGTGGACCTGGGAGAAATGCAGCTCGGCCAGTCGATCCACGTCAATGACCTCAAGCTGGGCGAAGGAGTAGAAGCCGTCGCCCACCTCAAGGCGGAAAACCCGGTGGTCGCGGTAATTACTCCGCCCAAGGTTGTTGCTGAAGAGACGCCCGCGGCCGGCGCCGCAGCGCCCGCCGCCACTCCGCCAGCCGCCTGATCGCTGCTGCGGTTACGCTGGCCCGGCCGGTGGCGGCATTGCGCCTGATCGCGGGGCTGGGCAATCCCGGCCCCGAGTATTCCGAGACCCGGCATAACGCCGGGTTTTGGTTTGTGGACGCGTGTGCCAGAAAGTTGGGTGCCAAGTTGGCACCCGAGTCTCGGTTCTTCGGTGAGGCCACCCGGGTTCGTGCCGAGGGACATGAGTTGTGGTTGCTCAAGCCGCTCACTTTTATGAACCGCTCCGGCCACGCATTGGCCGCGTTGGCCCGGTTCTACAAGATCAGCCCGGAAGAGATTCTGGTGGTACATGACGAACTGGACTTGCTGCCCGGCGAGATCCGGCTGAAACAGGGCGGGGGCAACGGCGGCCATAACGGCCTGAAAGACCTTGTCGCGCAATTAGGCAGTCCTGAGTTCTGGCGATTGAGGCTGGGCATAGGCCACCCGCGCAATCTGGGCGTGGCTCAGGACGTGGTGGATTTTGTCCTGCATCGGCCGCGGGCGCAGGAGCAGGAAGCGATTGAGATTGCCGTAACTCGCGGCCTGGATGAATTGCCCGACTTGATCCGTGGCAACTTCCCGGCCGCCATGAAGAGATTGCATACGAAAGCGAAACCATGAGTCTGAAATGCGGCATTGTCGGTTTGCCCAATGTGGGCAAGTCCACCCTGTTCAATGCACTGACCCAGGCGGGCATCGCGGCGGAAAATTACCCGTTCTGTACCATCGAGCCCAATACCGGCATCGTGGAGGTGCCGGATCCGCGCATCGGCAAGCTGGCCGAAATTGTCAAACCCGAGCGCGTGGTGCCTGCCATCGTCGAATTTGTCGATATTGCCGGGCTGGTCGCCGGGGCCAGCAAGGGGGAAGGCCTGGGCAATCAGTTTCTCGCCACTATTCGCGAGACAGATGCGGTGGCCCATGTGGTGCGCTGCTTCCACAACGACAACGTCATACACGTGGCCGGCAAGGTCGATCCGCTGTCCGATCTCGAAACCATCAACACCGAGCTGGCGCTGGCCGACCTCACCGCGGTCGAAAAAGGCATGTTGCGCGCGAGCAAAAGTGCCCGCGCGGGGGACAAGGAAGCGCAGAAGCTCGTCACCGTGCTGGAGAAAGTGAGCGCTTGTCTTGATCAGGGCAAACCGGCCAGGGCCGCTGGTCTCGACGAGGAACAGGCCGCGCTGCTCAAGCCACTGTTCCTGCTCACCGCAAAGCCGGTCCTATATATCGCCAACGTCGACGAGGAAGGCTTTCACGACAATCCACTGCTCGACGCGCTACGCGTGCGCGCAGCAGAAGAGCGTGCTCCGGTGGTACCAGTATGTGCGGCGCTGGAAGCGGAGTTGCAGGAATTATCGCCTGAGGAACGGATGGAATACCTCAAGGAACTGGGCTGGGACGAGCCCGGCCTTAATCGCCTGATCCGTGCGACCTACGACTTGCTGGGCTTGCAAACCTACTTCACCGCCGGGGTCAAGGAGGTGCGCGCCTGGACCATCCACAAGGGCGACACTGCGCCCCAGGCCGCCGGCGTCATTCACACCGATTTCGAACGCGGCTTCATTCGCGCCCAGACCATTTCCTTCGAGGACTTCATCGCCTGCAAGGGTGAGCACGGCGCCAAGGAAGCGGGCAAGATGCGCGCAGAGGGCAAGGACTACGTGGTCAAGGATGGCGATGTGATGAATTTTCTCTTCAACGTCTGAGCATCGAACCACTGGGAACACGAGAAGTTCCTGGGGGTCGAAGCCAGCCTGGCCTTACGCTGCGGGTGAGTGGAGCCTTTTGCTTGGCGTCAGTTGTATTCCCTGGTGTGGTGCGTGCCGTTTGCAGCTCGACTGCCGAATTTAGGCGACGTTGTCAAACTCCCCAGCTCAAGGGTTTGACACCCTGTCGGGAAACCGCGATAATCTCGCGCTTTCGTTCGGTGGGGTTCCCGAGCGGTCAAAGGGATCAGACTGTAAATCTGACGGCTCTGCCTTCGAAGGTTCGAATCCTTCCCCCACCACCAGCATTTTGCTTGGGTTTTGGCAGTAGGAGTTGGGCGGCAGGTTAGGGCGGCGGTAGTTAAATGGTAGAACCTCAGCCTTCCAAGCTGATGACGCGGGTTCGATTCCCGCTCGCCGCTCCAGGATTATGTGTTGCAACCGTCCGCATGGGCGGCAAGCGCCCATGTAGCTCAGTGGCAGAGCACTCCCTTGGTAAGGGAGAGGTCGGCAGTTCAATCCTGCCCATGGGCACCAGGTTAATTATGTATGTGAGCAAGCGTAAGGGGTGAGGCGATGTCCAAGGAAAAATTTGAACGCACGAAACCGCACGTGAACGTGGGGACGATTGGTCACGTGGACCATGGCAAGACCACATTGACGGCGGCGATTACCCACATAATGTCGAAGAAGTTTGGTGGTTTGGCGAAGAACTATGCCGACATTGACTCGGCGCCTGAAGAGAAGGCGCGCGGCATCACCATCAACACTGCGCACGTCGAGTACGAGACCGAGAAGCGGCACTACGCCCACGTTGACTGTCCGGGGCACGCTGACTACGTCAAGAACATGATCACGGGTGCGGCCCAGATGGACGGTGCCATACTGGTTGTGTCGGCGGCTGACGGTCCCATGCCCCAGACCCGCGAGCACATTCTGCTGGCCCGCCAGGTTGGCGTGCCCTACATTGTCGTCTACATGAACAAGGCCGACATGGTCGACGACGCCGAACTGCTCGAATTGGTCGAAATGGAAGTGCGCGAATTGCTGTCCAAGTACGACTTTCCGGGGGACGACACCCCCATTGTCATTGGCTCGGCGCTCAAGGCCTTGGAAGGTGACCAGAGCGACATTGGTGAGCCCTCCATCTTCAAGCTCGCTGCAGCGCTGGACTCCTACATACCGCAGCCCGAGCGCGCCATTGACCAGCCCTTTCTGATGCCGGTCGAGGACGTCTTCTCCATCTCCGGGCGCGGCACCGTCGTGACCGGGCGGGTTGAGCGCGGCATCATCAAGGTGGGTGAGGAAATTGAGATCGTGGGCATCCGTCCCACCGTCAAGACCACCTGTACCGGGGTTGAGATGTTCAGGAAGCTTCTGGACCAGGGCCAGGCCGGCGACAACGTAGGCGTGCTGCTGCGCGGCACCAAGCGTGAAGAAGTTGAGCGCGGCCAGGTGCTGGCCAAGCCGGGCTCGATCACCCCGCACACCAAGTTCACCGCCGAGATCTATGTTCTGTCCAAGGAAGAAGGCGGACGTCACACCCCGTTCTTCAACGGCTACCGTCCGCAGTTCTACTTCCGCACCACCGACGTGACGGGTTCGATTGAACTGCCGGCCGGGACCGAGATGGTCATGCCCGGGGACAACATCAGCATTACCGTTGCCCTGATTGCGCCGATTGCCATGGAAGAAGGCCTGCGCTTTGCCATCCGCGAAGGCGGCCGTACCGTCGGCGCCGGCGTGGTCGCGAAAGTTATCGAGTAAGTAAAGTTAAAGAGTGGAGGATGAGGAGTGCGGGTTGAATCAATCCTGCACTTCGCACCGGGTCCTTACGCCACACGGAATACAGGCCAGTAGCTCAATTGGCAGAGCGTCGGTCTCCAAAACCGAAGGTTGGGGGTTCGATTCCCTCCTGGCCTGCCAAATTTGGAATGGATGAACCGGGTTGACCGGGAATGATGGACAAAATCAAGCTGCTGTTGGCAGTGCTCTTTGCGGTGGCGGGTCTGGCGGGTTTTTATCTGCTGGCGGATTACCCCATGATTGTGCGGGTATTGTCGGTGTTGGGCGGATTCATTGCGGGCGGGGTCATGGGGCGCTTTACCGCCCCCGGCCAGCAGTTCGCCGGGTTCGCCCGGGAATCCTGGGTCGAAGCGGGCAAAGTTGTGTGGCCCACGCGCAAGGAAACCTTGCAGTCCACCGGCGTGGTGATGGCCTTCGTGTTGGCCATGGCGATATTTATGTGGCTGGTTGATTCCGGTCTGGGATGGGTAATGAAAATAGCCATGGGGCGGGGTTGAACATGACGATGCGCTGGTATGTCGTCCATGCCTATTCAGGCTTCGAGAAAAGCGTCGCGCGTGCTCTCAAGGAGCGGATCGAGCGTGACGGAATGAAGGACCGCTTCGGCGAGATTCTCGTGCCGGTGGAAGAGGTCGTGGAAATGAAGGGCGGCCAGAAGGCCGTGTCCGAGCGCAAGTTTTTCCCCGGCTATGTCCTGGTGCAGATGGACATGGCCGATGACACCTGGCATCTGGTGAAAAGCACGCCGAAGGTGACCGGGTTTGTGGGCGGCAGCGCCATGAAGCCGACACCGATTTCCGAGAAGGAAGTCCAGGCCATCATGGACCAGATGCGCGAAGGCGTGGAGAAGCCCAAGCCCAAGGTGTTGTTCGAGGTCGGCCAGGCGGTGCGCGTGATCGACGGGCCGTTCAACGACTTTCACGGCAATGTGGAAGAGGTGAACTACGACAAGAACAAACTGCGCGTGTCAGTCACCATATTCGGGCGTGCCACCCCCGTGGAATTGGATTTCGGTCAGGTCGAGAAGGCCTGACCATCCGGCTTGCCCCGCACGCGGGCCGGTAAATGAGGAGCGCAAGTAGGCAAGGCCGAACGCGCGTTGGTACTCACTTAAACAGGAGCCATCATGGCAAAGAAAGTAGTCGGCTATATCAAGCTGCAAGTCCCGGCCGGGAAGGCCAATCCTTCGCCGCCTATCGGCCCGGCACTGGGTCAGCGCGGCCTCAACATCATGGAATTCTGCAAGACATTCAATGCCAAGACCCAGGGCATGGAACCAGGCTTGCCGGTACCGGTGGTGATCACTGCCTACGCGGACAAGAGTTTCACCTTCGTGATGAAGACGCCGCCCGCCACGGTTCTCATCAAGAAGGCCATCAAACTGGACAAGGGATCGGCCAAGCCCCATACCGATAAAGTGGGCAAGATCTCCCGCGCCCAGCTTGAGGAAATCGCCAAGATGAAAATGCCGGATCTGACGGCCGCTGACATGGATGCAGCCGTGCGTACCATAGCCGGCTCCGCCCGATCCATGGGCGTGGATGCGGAGGTTTGATCATGGGCATGTCCAAGCGTTTGCAAGCCATCAAGAGCAAGATTGACCGGAGCAAGTCCTATCCCGTGATGGAAGCCCTGCAGTTGGTCAAGGAAACCGCCACCGCCAAATTCGACGAATCGGTCGACGTGGCTGTCAATCTGGGCATCGATGCGCGCAAGTCCGATCAGATGGTGCGTGGTTCGGTGGTGCTGCCCAAGGGTACCGGCAAAAGCGTGCGAGTTGCCGTGTTTGCCCAGGGTGCCAACGCCGAGGCGGCCAGGGCTGCCGGAGCCGACATCGTCGGATTCGAGGATCTGGCAGCCGATGTCAAGGCCGGAAAGATGGATTTCGATGTGGTGATCGCCACGCCGGACGCGATGCGGGTGGTCGGTCAACTGGGCCAGATTCTGGGTCCGCGCGGCCTGATGCCCAATCCCAAGGTGGGCACCGTGACGCCGAATGTGAGCGAAGCGGTGAAGAACGCCAGGGCCGGCCAGGTTCAATACCGCACCGACAAGGCCGGCATTGTTCACTGCACGATCGGGCGCGCTTCATTTGCCGCCGACGACTTGAAAGTGAACCTGCAGGCATTGGTCGAGGCCCTGCAAAAGGCCAAGCCCACGGCTTCCAAGGGCATATATCTCAGAAAGATGTCCGTCTCCAGCACCATGGGAGTGGGCATACGGGTCGATCAGGCCAGCCTCGCCGGCTGATCGGGGTGTCCTTCAGCCCCGGCTCCGCCGATAGAAGGCGGAGCCGGGGCTGAAGGATTGATTTAACGAACTTTGGGCCCGGATTTGCTTCGGCAAGGCCGGGGTTATCAAAGACCGGAGGGGGTTGTAGGGATCAGGAATCAGTGAAACCCGATTCGATAACCTGCACCTTAATTGAAGGGCGAGGCGGTAAGGCGAAGGGATTTCTTCTGATCCCTGATTCCTGACCTCTGATACCTGAAACCCACCGCAGATGGCGTCCCCGAAGGCAGGATTTTCCTGTCAAGGTCGCCAAACAAGCCGGTTTCCGGCTTGTCACGCAGAAGGAGGTTAGACCTTGAGTCTCAATCTTGAAGAGAAAAAGGCCGTCGTCGCCGAGATCAGCGAGCAGATCGCTCAGGCTCAGACTGTGGTGGTGGCCGAGTATCGCGGACTGGAGGTAACGGACATGACCCAATTGCGCGTGAAAGCGCGCAGTTCCGGGGTCTATTTCCGCATCCTCAAGAACACCCTGGCGCGCCGTGCCGTCCAGGATACGCCGTTTTCCGGCTTGGCTGACCACTTGGTCGGTCCGCTGGCTTACGGCATATCCCGGGACCCGGTTTCGGCCGCCAAGGTGCTTCACGAGTTCGCCAAAGGCAATGACAAGTTCGTCATCAAGGCTGGTGCCATGCCCAATTTCGTCATGTCTGCCAAGGACGTGTCGAATCTGGCGGCCATGCCCAGTCGAGAGGAACTGCTTGCCAAGTTGCTCGGCACCATGCAGGCACCCATTGCGCAGTTTGTCCGCACCCTCAACGAGGTGCCGACCAAGTTTGTGCGTGGCCTGGCCGCTGTTCGCGACCAAAAGCAGGCTGCCTAAGTTTATTAATCTATTCACGAACCTGACAGGAGTTACAAATGGCCGTATCTAAAGCTGAAATTCTCGACGCCATCGCCGGTATGACCGTGCTGGATCTGTCCGAGCTGATCAAGGAAATGGAAGACAAGTTCGGCGTATCTGCCGCTGCCGCTGCCGTCGCGGTGGCTGCCGCTCCGGCTGCCGCTGCGGCCGCTGCGGAAGAGCAGACCGAATTCACCGTGGTGCTGGCTGCCACCGGCGAAAAGAAAGTGGAAGTGATCAAGGTGGTGCGTGCTGCAACCGGCTTGGGCTTGAAGGAAGCCAAGGACCTGGTCGACGGCGCACCGAAGCCGGTGAAGGAAGGCATCAGCAAGGCGGATGCCGAGGCGTTGAAGAAGCAACTGGAAGACGCCGGCGCCAAAGTCGAGATCAAGTAAGTCGTGCGTGTGCTTCGTAGCGGCGCGACCGCTGCGGACACACCTAAGGAGCACACCCGGAGACTCTGCAAGGGCTCCGGGTTATGTGCTTTTTAGGTGTGTTGCCAATGAAACGTATGCATTCGTTTGCGCTTGGAAGCGAGGTTCCCGACTTGGCCGGCATGTCCGGGCTCGACAGGGGCGCCGCCGTAAAAGGGAATTTGCATGCGCTTTTCTTGTCCCATCACCCTTGCCACTAAGGAGACTCCATGGGCTATTCCTTCACCGAGAAGAAACGTATCCGCAAAAGCTTCGCCAAGCGTCCAAGTGTGCTGAAAGCACCTTTTTTGCTGGCGACCCAGCTCGATTCCTATCGAGCTTTTCTGCAAGCTGATCGTTCGGCCGATGAGCGGCTGAATGAGGGGCTGCAGGCCGCGTTTACGTCCATCTTCCCCATTGTCAGCCATTCGGGCAATGCCCGCCTGGAGTATGTCAGCTATAACATGGGCGAACCGGCATTCGATATGAAGGAATGCCAGCAGCGTGGCCTGACCTTCTGCGCGCCGCTGCGCGCCAAGGTGCGCCTGGTGATCCTGGACAAGGAAGCGTCCAAGCCCACGATCAAGGAAGTCAAGGAGCAGGAAGTGTATATGGGAGAAATTCCCCTGATGACCCCTTCCGGTTCCTTCATCATCAATGGCACCGAACGGGTCATCGTGTCCCAACTGCATCGCTCGCCTGGTGTGTTTTTCGAGCACGACCGGGGCAAGACGCACTCGTCTGGCAAACTCCTGTTCTCCGCGCGCATCATTCCGTATCGCGGATCCTGGCTGGATTTCGAATTCGATCCCAAGGATCTGCTGTATTTTCGCGTCGACCGGCGCCGCAAGATGCCAGCCACTATCCTGATGAAGGCGCTGGGATTCAGCCCTGAAGGTATATTGGACACCTTCTTCAGCAAGGACACCTTCCATATCAACGACCAGGGGATTCAGTTCGAACTGGTGCCCGACCGGCTGCGTGGCGAGATTGCACGTTTCGACATCTGTGGCAAGGACGGCCACGTCATTGTCGCCAAGGACAAGCGCATCACTGCCAAGCACATACGTGAATTGGATGCCGCCGGGGTGAAGATGTGGGCGATCCCCGCCGAATTCGTGGTCGGCCGGATCCTGTCTCACGATGTGATCGATCAGGCCACCGGCGAAGTGCTGGCCACTGCCAATGATGAAATCACCGAGACCTTGCTGGACAAGTTCGCCATCGCGGGTGTGGGGCGGATTCAGACCCTGTATGTTAACGATCTGGATCAAGGCCCTTACATGTCCCATACCCTGCGCGTCGACGAGACTGCCGATCAGCAAGCGGCACGGGTTGCCATCTACCGCATGATGCGGCCCGGCGAGCCGCCCACCGAAGATGCGGTGGAAGCCCTGTTTCAGCGTCTGTTCTTCAGTCCGGATACCTATGACCTGTCTGCCGTCGGGCGGATGAAATTCAACCGCCGAGTCGGCCGGGAGCAGTTGGATGGACCTGGTAACATCGACACTGACGATATCGTGGCAGTCATGAAGATCCTGGTCGAGTTGCGCAATGGCCGCGGCGAGATTGACGATATTGACCATCTGGGCAACCGCCGGGTGCGCTCGGTGGGCGAACTGGCGGAGAACCAGTTCCGCGCCGGCCTGGTGAGGGTGGAAAGGGCGGTACGCGAGCGCTTGTCGCAGGCCGAATCCGAGAACCTGATGCCGCATGACTTGATCAATGCCAAGCCAGTCTCCGCCGCAATCAAGGAGTTCTTCGGCTCCAGCCAACTCTCCCAGTTTATGGACCAGACCAACCCTTTGTCCGAGATTACCCACAAGCGTCGGGTATCCGCACTGGGCCCGGGCGGACTGACGCGTGAACGCGCCGGCTTCGAGGTTCGCGACGTGCATCCCACGCACTACGGCCGGGTATGCCCGATCGAGACGCCGGAAGGCCCGAACATCGGCCTGATCAATTCGCTCGCCCTGTACGCCCGCACCAACTGGTATGGATTCATCGAGACCCCCTACCGGAAAGTGGTAGATGGCAGCGTGACGGATGAAATTCAATATCTGTCCGCGATTGAAGAGGCGCAGTATGTGATTGCCCAGGCCAACGCAGACCTGGATACCAAGGGCCGGTTCAAGGATGACCTGGTGTCCTGCCGGCACAAGAACGAATTTACCCTGTCCACCAACGAGCGCATCCAGTACATGGACGTGTCGCCGTCGCAGGTGGTGTCGGTGGCTGCCTCGCTTATCCCCTTCCTGGAGCACGATGACGCGAACCGTGCGCTGATGGGCTCCAACATGCAGCGCCAGGGCGTGCCCTGTTTGCGCCCGGAGAAGTCCCTGGTCGGTACCGGGGTCGAGCGCACCGCGGCGGTGGACTCAGGCACCGTGGTTACTGCGCTGCGCGGCGGTATCGTTGACTATGTCGACGCGGGCCGGATCGTGGTGCGGGTCAACGACGATGAAGCCAAGGCGGGCGAGGTGGGCGTGGATATTTATTCGCTCATCAAGTACACCCGTTCCAACCAGAACACCAATATCAACCAGCGTCCGATTGTCAAAGTGGGCGACGTGATCGCCCGCGGCGATGTGGTCGCCGATGGCGCCTCCACCGACCTGGGCGAGCTGGCCATGGGGCAAAACATGCTGGTGGCCTTCATGCCGTGGAACGGCTATAACTTCGAGGATTCGATTCTGATCTCCGAGAAGGTCGTTGCGGAGGACCGCTACACTTCGATCCACATCGAGGAACTGTCCGTGGTGGCACGCGATACCAAATTGGGCGCAGAAGAGATCACCCGTGATATCTCCAACCTGGCGGAACGCCAGCTGGGCCGGCTGGACGAATCCGGCATCATTTCCATTGGTGCCGAAGTGGAAGCGGGCGACGTGCTGGTGGGTAAGGTGACGCCCAAGGGAGAAACCCAGCTCACCCCGGAAGAGAAGCTGCTTCGCGCCATCTTTGGCGAGAAGGCCTCCGACGTCAAGGACACATCCCTGCGCGTTCCGTCCGGTATGAGCGGCACCGTGATCGACGTTCAGGTCTTCACCCGTGAAGGCATTGAGCGCGACAAGCGCGCCCAGTCCATCATTGATGCGCAGCTGGCCGAATACAAGAAGGATCTGGCTGACCGCATGCGGATCGTTGAATCCGACGCCTTTGCCCGGCTCGGCCGCATGCTGCTCAACAAGACCGTCAATGGCGGGCCCAAGAAACTCGCCAAGGGTGCCAAGATCACGCGCGAATACCTGGAATCGCTGCCTGGCCACGACTGGTTCGACATTCGCATGGCCGATGAAGAAGCCAGCCGTCAGATGGAGGCCATCAAGGATGGCTTGGCGCAGAAGCGGATCGAATTCGACGCAATGTTCGAAGAGAAGAAAAAGAAACTTACCCAGGGCGATGAACTGCCACCCGGCGTGCAGAAAATGGTCAAGGTCTACATGGCGGTCAAGCGCCGCCTGCAACCCGGGGACAAGATGGCTGGCCGCCACGGCAACAAGGGCGTGGTGTCCAAGATCGTGCCGGTCGAGGACCTGCCTTACATGGCGGACGGAACCACGGCTGACATCGTGCTGAACCCGCTCGGTGTGCCATCACGGATGAATGTGGGGCAGATTCTGGAAACCCATCTGGGTTGGGCGGCAAAAGGCCTGGG
The DNA here is from genome assembly GCA_963782495.1 of uncultured beta proteobacterium. GTDB lineage: Bacteria > Pseudomonadota > Gammaproteobacteria > Burkholderiales > Thiobacillaceae > DASQBT01. The sequence continues at coordinate 109,926 of CAWAJU010000003.1, forward strand.
CATCAAGATCGGCAAGATGCTGGACCAGCATGTCAAGGCCAAACAGATGCGTGATTTCCTCAACGAAATCTACAACTCCACCGGTCAGAAAGCCGACCTGAACTCCTTTTCGGATGAAGAGATTCTGGGTATGGCGGAGCACCTGCGCCTTGGCGTACCGTTCGCCACCCCGGTGTTTGACGGAGCGGGAGAGGATGAGATCCGCCACATGCTCAAGCTTGCGGACTTGCCGGAAGGCGGTCAGGTGACCCTGTACGACGGCCGCACCGGCGAGGCGTTCGAGCGTCAGGTGACGGTCGGCTACATGCACGTGCTCAAGCTGCACCATCTGGTCGACGACAAGATGCACGCCCGCTCCACCGGACCATACAGCCTGGTGACCCAGCAGCCGCTGGGTGGCAAGGCGCAGTTTGGCGGCCAGCGTTTTGGCGAGATGGAGGTTTGGGCGCTGGAAGCGTACGGCGCCTCCTATACCCTGCAGGAAATGCTCACCGTCAAGTCGGACGACGTGACCGGCCGGACCAAGGTGTACGAAAACATCGTCAAGGGCGACCACAAGATCGATGCCGGCATGCCGGAATCTTTCAACGTGCTGGTGAAGGAAATCCGTAGTCTGGGCATTGATATTGACCTGGAACGTTATTAATCGGGCGAGGGATCAGTCATGAAAGCATTATTGGATCTATTCAAGCAAGCCACCCAGGAAGAGGAATTCGACGCGATCAAGATCGGCATCGCGTCGCCGGACAAGATCCGCGCCTGGTCCTACGGTGAAGTGAAGAAGCCCGAAACCATCAACTACCGCACCTTCAAACCGGAGCGGGATGGGCTGTTCTGCGCCAAGATCTTTGGTCCGGTGAAGGACTATGAGTGTCTGTGCGGCAAGTACAAACGCCTCAAGCATCGCGGCGTGATCTGCGAGAAGTGCGGCGTGGAAGTCACCTTGTCCAAGGTTCGGCGCGAGCGTATGGGCCACATCGAGCTGGCCTCGCCGGTGGCGCATATCTGGTTCCTCAAGTCCCTGCCTTCCCGGCTGGGAATGGTGCTGGACATGACCCTCAAGGACATTGAGCGGGTACTTTACTTCGAAGCCTATGTTGTGGTCGAGCCCGGCATGACGCCGCTCAACCGCCGCCAGTTGCTGACCGAAGATGATTACCTAAGCAAGGTCGAGGAATACGGCGACGAGTTCAAGGCCCTGATGGGCGCCGAGGGCATACGCGACCTGCTGCGCGCCATCGACCTGCCGAGCGAAGTCGAGCAGTTGCGCGCGGAATTGTCCAAGACCACTTCGGACACCAAGCTCAAGAAGACCTCCAAGCGCCTCAAGGTGCTGGAGGCTTTCCAGCGCTCGGGTATCAAGCCTGACTGGATGATCCTGGAAGTGCTGCCGGTGCTGCCGCCTGAATTGCGTCCCCTCGTACCATTGGATGGCGGACGGTTCGCGACCTCCGACCTGAATGATTTATATCGCCGGGTGATCAACCGCAACAACCGCTTAAAGCGCCTGCTGGAGCTGAAGGCCCCGGAAATCATCGTGCGCAATGAAAAACGCATGCTCCAGGAAGCAGTGGATTCGCTGCTGGATAATGGACGGCGCGGCAAGGCCATGACCGGGGCCAACAAGCGCCCGCTGAAATCGCTGGCCGACATGATCAAGGGCAAGAGCGGACGTTTCCGGCAAAACCTGTTGGGCAAGCGGGTCGACTATTCCGGCCGTTCCGTGATCGTGGTGGGTCCGCAACTCAAGCTGCACCAATGCGGTCTGCCGAAGAAAATGGCGCTGGAGTTGTTCAAGCCCTTCATCTTTCACAAGTTGGAAGTCATGGGCTTGGCCACCACCATCAAGGCGGCGAAGAAAATGGTGGAGGATGAAGAACCTATCGTCTGGGACATCCTCTCGGACGTAATACGTGAGCATCCGGTGATGCTGAACCGTGCGCCTACCCTACACAGATTGGGGATCCAGGCGTTCGAGCCGGTGTTGATTGAGGGCAAGGCCATCCAGCTTCATCCGCTGGTGTGTTCTGCTTTCAACGCCGACTTCGACGGCGACCAAATGGCGGTGCATGTGCCCTTGTCTCTGGAGGCCCAGATGGAAGCCCGCACCCTGATGCTGGCGTCCAACAACGTCCTATCTCCGGCCAACGGCGAACCGATCATCGTGCCGTCGCAGGATATCGTACTGGGCCTGTATTACATGACCCGCGAGAAAGTCAACGCAAGGGGCGAAGGCAGCCTGTTCGCCGATGTGGCGGAAGCGCGCCGTGCCTACGACACTGGTGCCGCCGAACTGCACGCCCGGGTGACGGTGCGGATCAAGGAAGCGGAGATCCGCGACGGCGAGAGGGTGGAGCACATCAAGCGGGTGGAAACGACCCTGGGCCGTGCCCTGCTGTCGGAAATTCTGCCGCCAGGTCTGCCTTTCAGCTTCGTCGACAAACCGCTGAAGAAGAAGGAAATCTCTCGCCTGATCAACGCCAGTTTCCGGCGTTGCGGACTGCGCGAGACGGTGATCTTCGCCGACAAGCTGATGTACACCGGCTTTACCTTCGCGACCCGTGCCGGGATGTCGATCGCCATCAAGGACATGCTGATTCCGAAGGAAAAGCACAGCATTATCGATGCGTCCGAAGCCGAGGTGAAGGAAATCGAAATGCAGTACACCTCGGGTCTGGTGACCCAGGGCGAACGCTACAACAAAGTCGTGGATATTTGGGGGCGGGCGGGTGACGCCGTGGCCAAGGCCATGATGGGACAACTGGGCGCGGAGAAAGTGAAGAATCACAAGGGCGAGGAAGTCAGCCAGGAATCCTTTAATGCGATCTACATGATGGCCGACTCCGGGGCGCGCGGTTCAGCCGCGCAAATCCGGCAGCTGGCGGGTATGCGCGGCCTGATGGCCAAGCCGGACGGTTCCATCATCGAAACCCCGATCACCGCGAACTTCCGCGAGGGGTTGAACATGCTTCAGTACTTCATCTCCACGCATGGCGCGCGCAAGGGCCTGGCGGATACCGCGCTAAAAACGGCGAACTCCGGTTACCTGACGCGGCGTCTGGTCGATGTGACCCAGGATCTGGTTGTTGTTGAGGTCGATTGCGGGACCAAGGAGGGCATGGTGGTCAAGGCCCTGGTCGAGGGCGGTGAGGTGGTGGAAGCTCTGCGCGAGCGAATTCTGGGGCGGACCGCGGCAGTTGATATTGTTCATCCGGAGACGCAGGAGACCCTGTACGAGGCCGGCACCCTGCTGGATGAGGCTACGGTCGACACCATCGAATCGGCGGGAATAGACGAAGTCAAGGTGCGCACCCCGCTGACTTGTGAAACCCGGTATGGCCTTTGCGCACGATGCTATGGCCGGGATCTGGGACGCGGCCATCTGGTAAACGTGGGTGAGGCAGTCGGTGTGATTGCTGCACAGTCGATCGGCGAGCCGGGCACCCAGCTCACCATGCGTACCTTCCACATCGGTGGCGCTGCTTCGCGCGCTGCTGCAGCCAGCCAGCTTGAAGCCAAGTCGGCGGGTACAGTTGGCTACTCGGCGACCATGCGCTACGTGACCAACACGCGCAAGGAACTGGTGGCTATTTCGCGCAGCGGCGAACTCATCATCATGGATGACGTCGGCCGCGAACGCGAGCGTCACAAGGTGCCGTATGGCGCAACCGTGACGGTCAAGGACGGCGACAAGATCAAGGCTGGAGCGGTGCTGGCGACGTGGGACCCACATACGCGTCCCATCATCACCGAACATATGGGCAAGGTGCGGTTCGAAAACGTGGAAGAGGGCGTCACGGTTGCAAAACAGATCGACGACGTGACCGGCCTTTCCACCCTGGTGGTGATCGATCCGAAGAGCCGCAAGGGCGCAGCCGCCAAGGGCTTGCGTCCCCAGGTGAAGATGCTGGACGAAACCGGCAACGAACTCAAGATTGCCGGCACCGAAATCCTGGTCAACATCACTTTCCAGATTGGTTCCATCATCACGGTGAAGGATGGTCAGGAAGTGAACGTCGGCGATGTACTGGCGAGAATTCCGCAGGAAACGTCCAAGACGCGCGATATTACCGGTGGTCTGCCGCGTGTCGCGGAACTGTTCGAGGCGCGTTCACCCAAGGATGCGGGCGTTCTGGCCGAGGTGACCGGCACGGTGTCGTTCGGCAAGGATACCAAGGGCAAGCAGCGGCTCGTCATCACCGATTTTGACGCCCAGCCCCACGAGTACCTTATACCCAAGGACAAGCATGTCATGGCGCATGATGGCCAGGTGGTCAACAAGGGCGAGATGATCGTGGACGGCCCGGTTGACCCGCATGACATCCTGCGACTGCAAGGCGTGGAGGCGCTGGCCCGTTATATTACCGACGAGGTCCAGGATGTTTACCGCCTTCAGGGGGTGAAGATCAATGACAAACACATTGAGGTCATCGTGCGCCAGATGCTGCGCCGAGTGAATGTGGTCGATCCGGGCGACGCGGCGCTGATTCCGGGTGAACAGGTGGAGCGTTCGGAAGTGCTGCAGGTCAACGATGATATGCTGGCCCACGGCAAGCAACCGGCGGTTTACGAGCCGATTCTGCTGGGGATTACCAAGGCCTCGCTGTCGACCGATTCCTTCATCTCCGCGGCCTCCTTCCAGGAAACCACCCGAGTGCTTACCGAAGCCGCAATCATGGGCAAGCGGGACGAACTGCGCGGGCTCAAAGAGAACGTCATCGTGGGCCGCTTGATCCCCGCGGGAACCGGTCTGGCCTATCACAATACCCGCCGCCGCCAGGCAGCCGGGGAGGATATCGCGGAAGGCCGTCCAATCGAGGAAGGGGAAGTGAACAACCCGGAGAATCAGGAAGTTGCTTGACAATTCGGGGGCCACTCCCTAGAATCATGCGTCTTTTTCCGGACGATTTTTGGTCCAGAAATTAACGCAATTTACAGCGACGGGACGGCGCAAGCCGTCCCGGTTGTTTTAAGACCAAGCATATGGGTAACGAGAACGATGCCAACCATTAACCAATTGATCCGCAAGCCCCGTCAGGCTCCGCGAACCAAGAGCAAGGTACCTGCCCTGCAGGCCTGCCCGCAGCGGCGCGGTGTGTGTACGCGCGTGTACACCACTACGCCGAAAAAACCCAACTCCGCGCTGCGGAAGGTTTGCAAGGTGAGGCTGACCAACGGGTTTGAGGTGATCAGCTACATCGGCGGTGAAGGCCACAACCTTCAGGAACACTCGGTGGTTCTCATACGTGGTGGCCGGGTGAAGGACTTGCCGGGTGTGCGTTATCACACCGTGCGTGGGTCCCTGGATACGGCCGGCGTCAAAGACCGCAAGCAGTCCCGTTCGAAGTACGGCGCCAAGCGTCCCAAGGCTGCCTGATTAAGTAGAGAGAAAGAAAACCATGCCACGTCGTCGCGAAGTTCCCAAGCGTGAGATTCTGCCCGATCCAAAATTCGGCAACCAGGAAGTCTCAAAATTCATGAATGCCATCATGAATTCCGGCAAGAAGTCGGTTGCCGAGCGTATTGTGTATGGCGCGTTTGAGCAGATCTCCAAGAAATCCGGCAAGGATCCGCTGGAGGTGTTTTCGTCCGCCATGAATAACGTACGTCCGCTCGTGGAAGTTAAGAGCCGTAGGGTCGGTGGCGCCAACTACCAAGTGCCCGTTGAGGTGCGCCCCTCGCGCCGTTCCGCGCTGGCGATGCGCTGGGTGCGTGACGCCGCGCGCAAGCGCGGCGAGAAGTCCATGGGTGCCCGCCTGGCAGGCGAACTCCTGGATGCGTCCGAAGGACGCGGCGCGGCCATGAAGAAGCGCGAGGAAGTGCACCGTATGGCTGAAGCCAACAAGGCCTTCGCCCACTTCAGATTTTAATTAGCTCATCCAAGCAGGAATATTTTAAAGTGGCACGCGCTACCCCAATCGACCGCTATCGCAACATCGGCATTTCCGCGCACATTGATGCGGGAAAGACCACGACGACAGAACGCATCCTGTTTTACACCGGCGTCTCGCACAAGATTGGCGAAGTGCACGACGGTGCGGCCACCATGGACTGGATGGAGCAGGAACGTGAACGTGGCATCACAATCACCTCTGCTGCGACCACTTGTTTCTGGAAGGGCATGAGCGGCAAGTACGACGAACATCGAATCAATATCATCGACACCCCTGGCCACGTCGATTTCACCATTGAGGTGGAGCGCTCGATGCGCGTGCTGGACGGCGCTTGCATGGTGTATTGCGCAGTGGGCGGAGTGCAGCCGCAGTCCGAAACGGTGTGGCGGCAGGCCAATAAGTACAAGGTTCCGCGCTTGGCATTCGTCAACAAGATGGACCGCACTGGCGCCAACTTCTTCAAAGTGTACGAGCAGATGCGCAGCCGCCTGCGTGCAAACCCAATTCCTATTGTCGTGCCGATCGGCGCGGAGGAGAACTTCCAGGGCGTGGTCGATCTGACCAAGATGAAGGCCATCTACTGGGATGAGGCGTCCCAGGGGATGAAGTTCGAATACACGGAGATACCGCCCGAACTGCTGGATACCTGCAAGGAATGGCGCGAGAAAATGCTCGAGGCCGCGGCCGAATCGTCTGAAGAAATGATGAACAAGTACCTGGAAGAGGGCGATCTTTCCGAGGCAGACATCAACAAGGGCCTTCGCGCCCGCACCATTGCCAGCGAAATTGTCCCGATGCTGTGCGGTACGGCGTTCAAGAACAAAGGCGTGCAGAAGATGCTGGACGCCGTGATCGATTACATGCCATCGCCGGCGGATATCCCGCCGGTTGAAGGCGAGCTCGAAAACGGCAACAAGGTCGAGCGCAGCGCATCGGATTCCGAGCCTTTTGCGGCCTTGGCATTCAAGATCGCGACCGACCCTTATGTTGGCCAGCTGACCTTCTTCCGCGTCTACTCGGGGGTGGTGAATTCCGGCGACACCATCTACAACTCGGTGCGCGGTCGCAAGGAGCGCATCGGGCGGATTCTGCAGATGCATGCCAACCAGCGTGCGGAAATCAAGGAAGTTCGCGCGGGTGACATCGCCGCGGCGGTGGGCCTGAAGGAAGCGGTCACCGGCGACACCATCTGCAATCCGGACAAACCCATTATTCTGGAGCGGATGATATTTCCCGAGCCGGTGATACACGTGGCGGTGGAACCCAAGACCAAGGCCGACCAGGAAAAGATGGGTATTGCCTTGGGTCGCCTGGCACAGGAAGATCCGTCGTTCCGCGTGCGTACCGATGAAGAAACCGGCCAGACGATTATTTCCGGCATGGGCGAATTGCATCTCGAGATCATCGTCGATCGGATGAAGCGCGAGTTCGGAGTGGAGGCCAACGTCGGCGCGCCCCAGGTGGCGTATCGCGAAGCGATTCGCAAGCTCACCGAGATCGAAGGCAAGTTCGTCAAGCAGTCCGGCGGCAAGGGCCAGTACGGCCATGTGTGGCTCAAGATGGAGCCGAACGTTGCGGGCAAGGGCTACGAGTTTGTCGATTCCATCAAGGGCGGCACAGTGCCGCGCGAATACATTCCGGCGGTTGACAAGGGCTTGCGCGAGGCAATGAACAGTGGCGTCCTTGCGGGCTTCCCGGTAGTGGATGTGAAAGTCACGCTGTTTGACGGTTCCTACCACGAGGTGGACTCTTCTGAACAGGCTTTCAAGATGGCTGCCATCCTGGCGTTCAAGGACGGGATGCGCAAAGCCAATCCGGCACTGCTGGAGCCCATGATGGCGGTCGAGGTTGAAACGCCGGAAGACTACATGGGTGACGTGATGGGCGACCTCAACCGCCGGCGCGGCATCATTCAGGGTATGGAGGACATGCCCGGCGGCAAGACGATCAAGGCAGAAGTGCCGCTGGCGGAGATGTTTGGCTATTCGACCGACCTGCGGTCCATGTCCCAAGGGCGTGCGACTTACTCGATGGAATTTAAGCACTACACTGAAGCGCCCAAGAATGTGGCGGAAACCGTGATTAGCAGCAAGAAATAATCTTCAACAGGGGCCAGAGACATGTCCAAGGAAAAATTTGAACGCACGAAACCGCACGTGAACGTGGGGACGATTGGTCACGTGGACCATGGCAAGACCACATTGACGGCGGCGATTACCCACATAATGTCGAAGAAGTTTGGTGGTTTGGCGAAGAACTATGCCGACATTGACTCGGCGCCTGAAGAGAAGGCGCGCGGCATCACCATCAACACTGCGCACGTCGAGTACGAGACCGAGAAGCGGCACTACGCCCACGTTGACTGTCCGGGGCACGCTGACTACGTCAAGAACATGATCACGGGTGCGGCCCAGATGGACGGTGCCATACTGGTTGTGTCGGCGGCTGACGGTCCCATGCCCCAGACCCGCGAGCACATTCTGCTGGCACGCCAGGTTGGGGTGCCCTACATTGTCGTCTACATGAACAAGGCCGACATGGTCGACGATGCCGAACTGCTCGAATTGGTCGAAATGGAAGTGCGCGAATTGCTGTCCAAGTACGACTTTCCGGGGGACGACACCCCCATTGTCATTGGCTCGGCGCTCAAGGCCTTGGAAGGTGACCAGAGCGACATTGGTGAGCCCTCCATCTTCAAGCTCGCTGCAGCGCTGGACTCCTACATACCGCAGCCCGAGCGCGCCATTGACCAGCCCTTTCTGATGCCGGTCGAGGACGTCTTCTCCATCTCCGGGCGCGGCACCGTCGTGACCGGGCGGGTTGAGCGCGGCATCATCAAGGTGGGTGAGGAAATTGAGATCGTGGGCATCCGTCCCACCGTCAAGACCACCTGTACCGGGGTTGAGATGTTCAGGAAGCTTCTGGACCAGGGCCAGGCCGGCGACAACGTAGGCGTGCTGCTGCGCGGCACCAAGCGTGAAGAAGTTGAGCGCGGCCAGGTGCTGGCCAAGCCGGGCTCGATCACCCCGCACACCAAGTTCACCGCCGAGATCTATGTTCTGTCCAAGGAAGAAGGCGGACGTCACACCCCGTTCTTCAACGGCTACCGTCCGCAGTTCTACTTCCGCACCACCGACGTGACGGGTTCGATTGAACTGCCGGCCGGGACCGAGATGGTCATGCCCGGGGACAACATCAGCATTACCGTTGCCCTGATTGCGCCGATTGCCATGGAAGAAGGCCTGCGCTTTGCCATCCGCGAAGGCGGCCGTACCGTCGGCGCCGGCGTGGTCGCGAAAGTTATCGAGTAAACATTATGCAAAGCCAGAAAATCCGTATTCGACTCAAAGCCTTCGATTACAAACTGATCGACCAGTCTGCACTTGAGATTGTGGAAACCGCCAAGCGTACCGGTGCGGTGGTAAAAGGACCGGTGCCCTTGCCCACCTCGATCGAACGATTTGACGTGCTGAGCTCCCCGCATGTCAACAAGACAGCCCGCGACCAGTTCGAAATCCGCACCCATCGCCGTCTGATGGACATCATCGATCCGACGGACAAGACCGTCGATGCGTTGATGAAGCTGGATCTGCCAGCCGGCGTGGATGTGGAGATCAAGCTTTAATCAGCGTTTGCTTGAATTGAAGGTGAAACGCGGGTAAACTTCCGCGCTTTGCTGTAACGGCTCCCAACGTGGGGAGCCAGATAGCCGGTCAATTGCAATCGGCGCCCGGATTGGCTCAGCTGCCCGGGGTTTTCAAAAAAGGAAAGTGAAATGAGCGTCGGACTCGTCGGCCGTAAGGTCGGCATGACCCGCATATTCACCGAAGACGGGGCCTCCGTTCCGGTGACCGTGCTGGACGTGTCGAATAATCGTGTCACTCAGATCAAGACTGAAGCCACCGATGGCTACAATGCCATCCAAGTGACTTTTGGTGCCCGTCGAAACAGCCGGGTAAACAAGGCCCAGGCTGGGCTTTTTGCCAAGGCGGGCGTCGAAGCCGGCGAAGGCATGCAAGAATTCATCGTGGCGGCCGATGCGGTCAGCCAATATCAGCCCGGCACTACAATTTCTGTGGAAATCTTCCAGCCGGGTCAGGTTGTGGATGTATCCGGGGTCACCCAAGGCAAGGGGTTCTCCGGCGTCATCAAGCGTCACCACTTCAAGTCGCAGCGCGCCACCCACGGCAACTCGCGTTCGCATAACGTTCCTGGATCCATCGGCATGGCCCAGGATCCGGGTCGCGTATTCCCGGGCAAGCGGATGGCCGGACACCTTGGCGGTGTCAATCGCACCGTGCAAAATCTTGAAATCGCCCGTGTCGATGCGGCGCGCGGCCTGTTGTTGGTGAAAGGCGCGGTGCCGGGCTCCAAAGGCGGCGAAATACTTGTGCGTCCCGCAGTGAAAGGGGGTGCCTGATGGATTTGACCGTAATTGACGCTCAGGGCGACCAAGCGTCCAGCCTCGCGGCGTCAGATGAAATTTTTGGCCGCGACTACAACGAGGCGCTGGTGCATCAAGTGGTGACGGCCTTCATGTCAAACGCACGCGCCGGCAACAGCAAGCAAAAAGACCGCGAAGAAGTCAGGCACAGCACGAAGAAGCCGTTTCGCCAGAAGGGCACCGGCCGTGCTCGCGCCGGCATGACATCGAGTCCGTTGTGGCGTGGTGGTGGCAGGATCTTTCCGAATACGGGAGAAGAAGACTATACCCACAAAATCAACCGCAAGATGTACCGCGCGGGGATGGCGGCAATCTTGTCCCAACTGGCGCGCGACGGCAAGTTGAAGGTGGTAGACGACCTCGGAGTGGATGCACCCAAGACCAAACTGCTTGCGCAGAAGCTCAAAGGTATGGGTTATGGCAAGGTCATGATCATTGCCGACAGTGTGGATGAAAACCTGTGGCTGTCCTCCCGCAATCTGGTCAATGTGTATGTGGTTGAGCCCCGGCACGTGGATCCCTGGAACCTGATGAAGTTTGGCAACGTATTGATGACCAAGCAGGCAGTGAAGCAATTTGAGGAGATGCTGTGATGAGCGCGACCCATACCGAGCGTCTGCTCAAGGTCATATTGGCGCCGGTTGTATCCGAGAAGAGCACAAGAGTGGCCGACAAGCTGAATCAGGTGGTGTTCCGGGTCTTGTCCGATGCCACCAAGCAGGAGATTTCCGCTGCGGTGGAACATCTGTTCAAGGTAGAGGTAACGGGCGTGCAGGTGGCCAATGTCAAAGGCAAGACCAAGCGCTCCGGCCGTATCACAGGTCGTCGTCAGGACTGGAAAAAGGCTTATGTCAGCATCAAGCCTGGCCAGGAACTTGACCTGACTTCCGGCCAGTAGAGGGAAACGACATGGCACTCGTCAAAGTAAAACCGACATCCCCCGGCCGTCGTGCGGTGGTGAAAGTCGTCAGCCCAAATCTTCATAAGGGCAAACCCGTTGCCAAGCTGGTGGAGCCGAAGAAGCGCGGTTCCGGGCGCAACAACAACGGGCATATCACCACTCGGCATAAGGGCGGTGGCCACAAGCAACACTACCGGGTGGTGGATTTCCGCCGCGACAAGGATGGCGTTGCTGCCAATGTGGAGCGGCTTGAATACGATCCCAACCGTTCCGCCCATCTCGCATTGTTATGTTATGCGGATGGCGAGCGACGTTACATTCTTGCCCCGCGTGGCGTGGTCGCTGGCAGCCCGCTGATGAGCGGCGCAGAAGCTCCCATCAAACCGGGTAATTGTCTGCCTCTGCGAAATATCCCGGTCGGTTCAACCATCCATGCCATCGAGTTGCAGCCTGGCAAGGGCGCGCAACTGGCGCGTGCGGCTGGGACTTCGGTGCAGTTGTTGGCTCGGGAAGGCGTCTATGCCCAGCTACGGCTGCGTTCCGGCGAAATTCGCAAGGTTCACGTGGATTGTCGCGCGACGTTAGGCGAGGTTGGCAATGGCGAACACAGCCTGCGCTCGATCGGCAAGGCGGGCGCCAATCGCTGGCGCGGTATCAGGCCCACAGTGCGTGGTGTCGCCATGAACCCGGTCGATCACCCACATGGCGGCGGCGAGGGTCGCACTGGCGCGGGCAGGGTCCCGGTCAGCCCATGGGGTACGCCCACCAAGGGTTACCGTACGCGTAGCAACAAGCGCACCAATGGCATGATTGTGCGTCGCCGTCAAGCCAGCTGATTGAGGTAAGGAAAAATGTCACGTTCAATCAAAAAAGGCCCGTTTGTCGATGCCCATCTGATGAAAAAGGTGGAGGCCGCCCTGGCCATTAAAGACAAGCGCCCTATCAAGACCTGGTCCCGCCGCTCTACGGTGTTGCCGGACTTTATTGGTCTGACTGTAGCCGTCCACAACGGACGCCAGCATGTGCCGGTGTATGTCACCGAGAACATGGTGGGCCACAAGCTTGGCGAATTTGCCTTGACCCGAACGTTCAAAGGTCACGCGGCCGACAAGAAAGCGAAGAGATAAGGAGCCCATGATGGAAGTTTCCGCACATTTGCGAGGCACCCGCCTTTCTGCCCAGAAGGGCAGGTTGGTGGCAGATCAGGTCCGCGGTCTGCCTGTGGACCGTGCCCTCAACGTTCTTGCCTTCAGTCCAAAAAAAGGCGCCACGATCATCAAGAAGGTGCTGGAGTCGGCGATTGCCAACGCGGAACACAACGAGGGCGCGGATATCGACGCGCTCACGGTCAAGACCATCTACGTTGACAAGGGGCCGAGCCTCAAACGTTTCGCCGCCCGCGCCAAAGGGCGGGGTAATCGAATTGAAAAGCAGACTTGCCACATCACCGTGACGGTCGGAGATTAGGAATATGGGACAGAAGATACATCCGATTGGCTTTCGTCTGAGCGTACAACGTTCCTGGACTGCCAAATGGTACGGCTCGAATAAGGATTTCGCGTCCACGCTCAAGGAAGATTTGAAAGTGCGCGAGTATCTCAAGCGCAAGCTGGCCGGTGCGTCGGTCAGCAAGGTGCTGATCGAGCGTCCCGCCAAGAATGCGCGGATTACAATATTCAGTGCGCGCCCCGGCGTGGTGATCGGCAAGAAGGGCGAAGACATCGAGAAACTGCGCGCCGACCTTGGGCGCATGATGACGGTACCGGTGCACGTGAACATTGAGGAAGTCCGCAAGCCCGAAACTGACGCACAAATCATTGCTGACGGAATTGCGCAGCAGTTGGAAAAGCGGGTAATGTTCCGCCGGGCCATGAAGCGTGCCATGCAAAACGCCATGCGCTTGGGCGCGCAAGGCATCAAGATCATGAGTTCCGGGCGCTTGAATGGCGCTGAAATCGCCCGCAGAGAATGGTATCGGGAAGGCCGCGTGCCCCTGCATACGCTACGTGCCGAAATTGATTATGGTGTGGCTGAGGCCAAGACGACCTACGGTATTACCGGTATCAAGGTTTGGGTGTACAAGGGTGACAGCCTGAACCGTGGTGATCAGCCGGCGGCCGCAGAGCCGGAGAGGCGCGGCAAGAAATCAGGAGTGAAGCATGCTGCAGCCAGCTAGAAGGAAGTATCGCAAGGAGCAGAAAGGTCGCAATACGGGCAAGGCAACCCGTGGGGCCAAGGTCAGTTTCGGTGAGTACGGGCTCAAGGCCATCGGCCGCGGCCGTCTGACTGCGCGCCAGATTGAGGCGGCACGTCGCGCGATGACCCGTCACATCAAACGGGGCGGCCGGATCTGGATCCGCATTTTCCCGGACAAGCCGGTTTCCAAGAAGCCCGCTGAAGTGCGGATGGGCAACGGCAAGGGGAGCCCGGAATACTACGTTGCCGAGATTCAACCGGGCAAGGTGTTGTACGAAATGGACGGCGTCGATGAAACGCTGGCCCGGGAGGCTTTTCGCCTGGCGGCAGCCAAACTGCCGATCCAGACAGCGTTTGTCACCCGCATGATCGGGAGCTGAACATGAATGGGAAAGAATTGCGCGGCAAATCAGCCGCCGAACTGAATCAGGAGTTGGACAGCCTGCTTCGCGCCCACTTTGCGCTGCGTATGCAAGTGGCGACCCAGCAATCCAACAAGACCGCCGACTTGGGCAAGCTGCGTCGGGATATCGCACGGGTTAAGACGGTAATGCATCAAAAGGCCAAAGCATGAGTGACACTAAAGTAGTACGCAGCATGACTGGCCGCGTGGTCAGCGACAAGATGACCAAGACCGTGACGGTGGTGGTTGAACGCCGGGTAAAGCATCCGGTCATCGGCAAGGTGATCCGGCTGTCGAACAAATACCATGCTCATGACGAGAACAATGAATATCGGGAAGGCGATGTGGTCGAAATCCGCGAATCCCGACCCTATTCCAAGACGAAGACTTGGACGGTGGTCAAGTTGATTGAGCGCGCTGCCACTTAAGTGCTTGCCAAAATTGGAGGGGCGCCGTAGAATCACGGCCTTCCTTGGCGCCGAAGTGCTGGCGCCATGTGGTTTCCTCCCCTGACGGGGTCCAAAACTGACGCCGCGGCTAGCTGGAACGCCAGGTGCGGGTTAAGTTGGAGATTAAATCATGATTCAAATGCAGTCCATGCTGGATGTGGCGGACAACACCGGTGCACGAACCGTTATGTGCATCAAAGTGCTGGGTGGCAGTCATCGCCGTTATGCCGGCGTCGGCGACATCATCAAGGTCACCATCAAGGATGCAGCCCCTCGCGGTCGGGTAAAGAAGGGTGATGTCTATAACGCTGTAGTGGTGCGCACTGCCAAGGGCGTGCGTCGTCCCGATGGTTCGCTGATCAAGTTCGATGGCAATGCCGCCGTCCTGCTGAACAACAAGCTTGAGCCGATCGGAACCCGAATTTTTGGGCCGGTTACCCGTGAACTTCGTAACGAGCGATTTATGAAGATTGTTTCGCTCGCGCCGGAAGTGCTGTAAGGAGATTTGTCATGGCGCGTATTCGCAAAGGTGACCAGGTCGTGGTCCTGGCCGGCAAAGACAAGGGCAAGCGCGGCTCGGTGCTGCGCGTGTCGAATGATGGGCACGTGGTGGTAGAAGGGATAAACAGGGTCAAGAAGCACCAGAAGCCTAATCCCTTCAAGGGTACCACCGGTGGAATTGTCGAGAAGGAAATGCCGCTCGATGCTTCCAATGTGGCCCTGTTCAATCCGGCTACCCAGAAGGGCGACCGGATTGGTTTCAAGGTGCTTGAGGATGGCCGCAAGGTTCGCATCTTCAGATCCAATGGTGAGATGGTAGACGCTTAAGAGGCAATTATGGCTCGTCTGCAAAATTATTATCGTGATACGGTGGTGGCCGAATTGATGACGCAATTTGGCTACAAATCCGTCATGCAAGTGCCCCGCATCGAAAAGATCACCCTCAATATGGGGGTGGGCGAAGCGGTGGCTGACAAGAAGGTCATGGAATTCGCGGTCGGTGATATGCAAAAAATTTCCGGTCAGAAGCCGGTGGTGACAAAGTCGCGCAAGTCGATCGCGGGCTTCAAGATCCGCGACGGCTACCCGATCGGCTGCAAGGTCACTCTACGCTCGGCGCGCATGTACGAATTCCTCGATCGTCTGGTGACAATTGCCATGCCGCGCATCCGCGACTTCCGCGGAGTGTCGCCGAAGTCCTTCGACGGTCGCGGCAATTACAACATGGGGGTGCGCGAGCAGATCATGTTTCCCGAGATCGAGTACGACAAGATCGATGCGCTGCGTGGCATGAACATCACCATCACCACGACCGCCAAGAGCGACGCAGAGGCCAAGGCCCTGTTGGCCGCGTTTAAATTCCCCTTCAAGAGCTGAGGTCCGAATGGCCAAACTGTCCATGATCAACCGCGACATCAAGCGCGTTAAGCTGGCGAAAAAGTATGCCGCCAAGCGCGCGGCCCTGAAGGCGGTTATCGACAATTTCAAGGCAGGCGAGGATGAAAAGATGGCTGCCCGCCTGACCTTGCAAAAGTTGCCGCGCAATGCCAATCCCACTCGTCAGCGGAATCGCTGTGCGCTTACTGGGCGCTCGCGCGGTGTATACAGCAAATTCGGCTTGTCGCGCATGAAACTGCGCGAGGCGGCCTTGCGCGGGGAAGTTCCCGGCATGGTCAAGGCCAGCTGGTAAGGGAGAAGAATATGAGTATGAGTGATCCCATCGCCGACATGCTGACCCGCATCCGCAATGCGCAGGCCATGGAAAAAGCCGTGGTTGCAATGCCTTCTTCCAAAGTTAAGGTAGCCATTGCCCAGGTATTGAAGGATGAAGGCTATATCGACGGTTTTGCCGTGCGCGGCGATGCGAAACCGGAACTGGAAGTTCAGCTCAAGTACTACGCTGGGCGTCCGGTGATCGAAAAAATCGAGCGTATCAGCAAGCCCGGCCTGCGCATCTATCGCGGTACAAACGATTTGCCGCGGGTAATGAACGGCTTGGGGGTGGCAATCGTTTCCACCCCCAAGGGCGTAATGACCGATCGCAAGGCCCGTGCCAACGGCGTGGGCGGCGAAGTGTTGTGCATCGTCGCCTAAGGAGCGGGAAATGTCACGTGTAGGCAAGAATCCTATTCAACTGCCCAAGGGTGTGGAAGTCATCGTGGGCGAAGTGATTACGGTCAAGGGCCCATTGGGTAGCCTGACGCAGAAAGCCAACGCAGATGTGCGCGTCGACAAGGATGGCGAGACGCTGACCTGCTCTCCGACAAGCGGCAGCATCCAGGCCAATGCCATGTCGGGCACCATGCGCGCTCTCCTGGCCAACATGATCCAGGGCGTGAGCAAGGGATTCGAGAAGAAGCTTAATTTGGTTGGGGTAGGTTATCGCGCCCAGGCACAGGGCGACGGCATCAATCTGTCACTAGGGTTTTCCCATCCGGTGGTGCACAAGATGCCCGCAGGCGTCAAGGTGGAAACGCCTACCCAGACCGAAATTCTGGTTAAGGGAATAGACCGGCAAAAGGTCGGTCAGGTTGCGGCAGATATACGCTCGTACCGTCCGCCCGAGCCTTACAAAGGCAAAGGTGTCCGCTATGCGAACGAAGTGGTGGTCTTGAAAGAGACCAAGAAGAAATAATCGGTTGAGGAACAGAGCATGAATACCCAATTGGCAAGAGCCCGCCGTGCGCGCAAAACCCGCGCCAAAATTGCGGCCGTCAAGGCGGTGCGACTCGCGGTCCATCGCAGCAACTGTCACATCTATGCGCAGATCATTTCTGCGGACGGTGGCCAGATCCTGGCAGCCGCGTCGACCATTGAAAAGGAAATTCGGGCCCAGGTGCCGAATGGGGGCAACAAGGCAGCGGCCGCAATAGTGGGCAAGCGTGTGGCCGAAAAAGCCAAGGCCTTGGGCATTGATAAGGTCGCCTTTGACCGCAGTGGTTTGAAGTATCACGGCCGGGTAAAAGCGCTGGCAGATGCCGCGCGGGAAAACGGACTTGTTTTTTAAGGGGTAGGGCGAAATGGCTCGTACTGATGTGAATGAAGAACGTGGAGATGGCCTGCGCGAAAAGATGGTCGCGGTCAACCGTGTCAGCAAGACGGTAAAGGGCGGGCGAATTCTCGGTTTTGCCGCTCTTTCGGTCGTCGGGGACGGGGACGGTGGCATCGGCATGGGCAAGGGCAAATCCCGCGAAGTGCCGGTGGCTGTGCAGAAGGCCATGGAAGAGGCACGGCGCAAAATGGTCAAGGTGAGCCTCAAGAATGGCACGTTCCATCATGCGATCGTGGGCAAGCATGGTTCGTCCGTCGTGTTGATTCAGCCCGCGTCTGAAGGCACGGGTATCATCGCGGGCGGGGCAATGCGGGCGGTGTTTGAGGTGATGGGGGTGCAAAACGTGCTCGCCAAGTGCCTGGGTTCGACCAATCCCTACAATGTCGTGCGCGCCACCATCAATGGCTTGACGCAGATGTCCACGCCGGCCGAAATTGCCGCCAAGCGTGGTAAGTCGATTGAAGAGATTTTGGGGTGACACCATGACTGACGTGAAGAAACTCAAGGTTACCCTGATCAAGAGCCTGATCGGGACCAAGGCGCCGCATCGCGAATGCGTCAAGGGTCTGGGCTTGCGCCGTCTTCACCATAGCGTGGAGTTGCAAGACACCCCCGCGGTTCGTGGGTTGATCAACAAGGTCAGTTATCTGGTGAAGGTCGAGGCTTAAGATGGAACTGAACAATCTGAAACCCGCTTCCGGCGCCAAGCATGCCAAGCGCCGCGTCGGGCGCGGCATTGGCTCCGGCTTGGGCAAGACCGCAGGGCGTGGTCACAAGGGTCAGCATTCCCGCTCCGGCGGCTACAAGAAAGTCGGCTTCGAGGGCGGTCAAATGCCGCTGCAGCGCCGCCTGCCCAAGCGTGGCTTCGTTTCTCTGAGCCGCACCGACACGGCCGAAGTGCGCCTGTCCGAGCTTGCCCGGGTTGCGGTGGAAGAGATCGACATTCTGGTGCTCAAGCAGTCCGGGCTGGTGCCGGCGGCTGCCAGGACCGCGAAGGTCATACTTTCCGGCGAACTTGGCAAGGCGGTCAAGCTCAAGGGCATCGCCGCCAGCAAGGGTGCCCGCGCCGCCATCGAGGCGGCCGGCGGCAGTCTGGCCGATTGACCGGCCGAATCTAGCAAAACGACAGGACCTCGACTGTGGCCAACTCGCCTTCCATGTCAGGACTCGCTTCCGGGAAATTTGCCGACCTGAAGCGGCGCTTGTGGTTCCTGGCCGGCGCATTGGTCGTCTATCGCATCGGTGCCCATATTCCTGTGCCGGGCATAGACCCGAGGGTGCTCGAGCATCTTTTTCAGTCGCAGCAGGGCGGCATCCTGGGCATGTTCAACATGTTCTCGGGCGGGGCGCTGAAGCGTTTTACCGTATTTGCCTTGGGCATCATGCCCTATATTTCATCTTCGATTATCGTCCAGTTGCTGACCGTGGTGTCGCCGCAGCTTGAGGCGCTGAAGAAAGAGGGTGAATCGGGTCGCCGGAAGATCACCCAGTACACGCGCTATGGCACGGTCTTTCTTGCGTTGTTCCAAGGCCTCGGCATTGCCATCGCGCTGGAAGCCCAAGCGGGTCTGGTGCTTGATCCCGGCTTCATGTTTCGCATCACCACGGTGACGACGCTGACGGCGGGGACCATGTTCCTAATGTGGCTGGGCGAGCAAATCACCGAGCGCGGTATCGGCAACGGCATCTCGATTATCATTTTTGCCGGCATTGTCGCAGGCTTGCCCCAGGCAATTGGGGGCATGCTTGAACTGACCCGCACCGGCGCGTTCTCGATCCCGCTGTTGTTGATCCTGTTCATCCTTTCTCTTGCGGTGATCGCATTTGTGGTGTTCGTTGAAAAGGGCCAGCGCAAGATTCTGGTTAACTATGCGAAACGCCAGGTTGGACGCATGGTAGTGGGTGGGCAGAGTTCCCATTTGCCGCTCAAGCTCAACATGTCTGGCGTTATTCCGCCGATTTTTGCGTCCAGTATCATTCTTTTTCCTGCTACCTTGGCTGGCTGGTTTGGTTCCAGCGACCGCATGGTCTGGCTGAAGGATCTGGCGGCCACGCTCGCACCGGGCCAACCTATCCATATGGTCTTGTATTCCGGCGCGATCATCTTCTTCTGCTTCTTCTATACCGCCCTGGTGTTTAATCCGAAGGAAACAGCAGACAACCTGAAAAAGAGCGGGGCTTTTGTTCCCGGGATCCGCCCAGGCGACCAGACCGCCAGATACATCGACAAGATCATGACCCGACTGACCCTGATTGGTGCGATGTACATCACATTTGTGTGCTTGATTCCGGAGATACTGATTGCGAAGTGGAATGTGCCGTTTTATTTCGGCGGCACCTCGCTGTTGATTATTGTGGTGGTGACCATGGATTTCATGGCCCAGGTTCAGGCCTACATCATGAGTCACCAGTATGAAAGTTTGCTCAAGAAAGCCAACTTCAAAGGTGGACTGGTCGGGCGCTGAGTATGGGTAAGGAAGATGTCATCCAGATGCAGGGTGAAGTGGTTGAGAACCTGCCGAATGCCACCTTTCGGGTCAAGCTTGAGAACGGCCATGTCGTGCTGGCGCATATTTCCGGAAAGATGCGTATGCATTACATACGCATCCTTCCCGGCGACAAGGTGACCGTCGAATTGACACCTTACGATTTGAGTAGGGCCCGGATTGTATTTCGGGCCAAATAATGATGTGGCCCCAAGGGGCATCAGGAGAACGACATGCGAGTACAGGCATCAGTCAAGAAAATTTGCCGCAAGTGCAAGATCGTGCGCCGCAAGGGCGTGGTGCGGGTGATTTGTGAAGACCCGCGCCACAAGCAGCGCCAAGGTTGAGCGGCGAGCAGGGGCGCTTGGGTTTTAGGCCCAAGCGTGTTACAATTATTGGTTTTCCGTCCGGAGTATAGCGAATGGCCCGTATTGCTGGGGTAAACATTCCGAACCATCAACACGCTGAAATCGCGTTGACGGCAATTTTCGGTATAGGCCGCACGACTGCGCGCAAGATCTGCGAAGGGGCAGGGGTTAGCGTTTCCACCAAGGTCAAGGACCTGTCGGATGCCGACATGGACAAGCTGCGTGATGGCGTGTCCAGGCACACGGTTGAAGGCGATCTGCGTCGTGAAGTGACCATGAATATCAAGCGTCTCATGGACTTGGGATGCTATCGTGGCGTGCGTCATCGCAAGGGCCTGCCCGTGCGCGGCCAGCGTACGCGAACCAACGCACGCACCCGCAAGGGTCCGCGCAAAGCGATCAAGAAATAAGGATTGTTAGATGGCTAAAACTGCTGCTGCCACCCGTGTACGCAAGAAGGTCAAGAAGAACGTGGCCGAAGGGATTGTCCACGTTCACGCATCCTTTAATAACACGATCATTACTATCACCGACCGCCAAGGCAATGCCTTGTCCTGGGCTACCGCGGGAGGTGCCGGTTTCAAGGGCTCGCGCAAATCCACACCATTTGCTGCGCAGGTGGCTGCAGAAAACGCCGGCAAGATGGCTCTGGAATATGGTGTGAAGAATCTTGAAGTTCGCATCAAGGGCCCCGGGCCCGGCCGCGAGTCTTCAGTGCGTGCCCTCAATGCCTTGGGTTTCAAGATTACCTCCATTTCTGATGTGACGCCGGTGCCGCATAACGGTTGCCGGCCGCCCAAGAAACGTCGAATTTAACTAAGGTCTAGATCATGGCAAGAAATCTGGATGCAAAATGCCGTCAGTGCCGCCGCGAGGGTGAAAAGCTCTTCCTCAAGGGCGAGAAGTGCTACACCGACAAATGCGCCATTGAACGCCGCAGTTATGCCCCTGGCCAGCACGGCCAGAAAAGTGGCAGCCGACTTTCCAACTACGGTGTGCAGTTGCGTGAAAAACAGAAGATCCGTCGCATCTATGGCGTTCTGGAGGGCCAGTTCCGTCTGGTCTATAAGGAAGCCGTTCGGCGCAAGGGCGTGACCGGCGAAAACCTGCTTGGGCTGCTCGAGAGCCGTCTCGACACAGTCTGCTATCGCATGGGCTTTGGGGCCTCGCGCACCGAGGCCCGCCAAGTGGTGCGCCATAACGCGGTTATCGTCAACGGCAAGCGCGTCAATATCCCCTCCTTCCAGGTGCGCGCCGGAGATGTCGTCGAAGTGGCTGAAAAGGCCAAGGCTCAGCTCCGTATCAAGGGAGCGGCTGAGGCGGCTGAAAGTCGTGGCTTCCCTGAATGGGTCGAGGTGGACGTCAAAGGCCTGAAGGGTACCTTCAAGGCCATGCCACAGCGCTCCGAACTGCCGCCCACCATCAATGAATCGTTGGTGATCGAACTGTATTCCAAGTAATCGCTTAACCGCGTTCTAAGGAAAAAGCCGCATGTCTGCTACTCAGGATTTTCTCAAGCCGCGTATCGTCGAAGTGGATCGCATGTCGCCGCTTCATGCCAAGGTGACCATGGAGCCGTTCGAACGCGGCTATGGCCATACCCTCGGCAACGCGCTGCGCCGCATACTATTGTCGTCCATGACTGGCTACGCGCCTACGGAAGTCAAGATCACTGGCGTGGTGCATGAATACTCCACCATTGAGAGCGTGCAGGAAGATGTTGTCGACATCCTGCTCAATCTCAAGGGCGTCGCATTCAAACTGCATAACAAGGCTGCGGTGAATCTCAAACTCGCCAAAGAGGGCGAAGGCGTGGTGACCGCAGGTGACATTCAGATTCCGCATGACGTCGAAGTGCTGAATCCGGATCACATTATTGCCCATCTGACCAAGGGTGGGAAACTGGAAATGGAAGTCCGCGTCGAAAGCGGTCGCGGTTACCAGCCCGTGCCTGCGCGCAAAGTTGATGCGGATTCACGCACGGTCGGCTCCATCCTGGTGGATGCTTCCTTCAGTCCGGTGCGCCGGGTGGCGTATGCGGTGGAAAGCGCGCGGGTCGAGCAACGTACCGATCTGGATCGCTTGGTGATCGATATTGAAACCAACGGCGTGGTGGAGCCGGAGGAAGCGGTGCGCACTGCGGCGCGCATACTGGTGGATCAGTTGTCGGTGTTCGCCGATCTGAAAGGCACTGAAAGCAGTGCGGCCGCACCCAGCACGCCTCAGGTTGATCCCATCCTGCTGCGTCCGGTCGACGACCTCGAACTGACTGTCCGGTCCGCCAACTGTCTCAAGGCCGAAAATATTTATTACATCGGTGACCTGATCCAGCGCACCGAAACCGAATTGCTCAAGACGCCCAATTTGGGTCGCAAGTCTCTCAACGAGATCAAGGAAGTGCTGGCCTCGCGCGGTCTGGCATTGGGCATGAAACTGGAAAACTGGCCGCCGGCCGGGCTGGAAAAGGCCTGAACGGCCGCACACGCATCAACCATAACAACAAGTGAGGGACGCCGTGGCAGGCGTCCTATCCAAAGAATACTGAAAGGATTTACGCCATGCGTCATCGTCAATCGAACCGCAAACTCAATCGCACGACCAGCCATAGGCTGGCCATGTTCCGCAATATGACCGTGTCGCTGCTGCGCCATGAGGCGATCAAGACCACCCTGCCAAAAGCCAAGGAATTGCGCCGCGTGGTGGAGCCCATCATCACGCTTGGCAAGTCGCCGAGCCTTGCCAATCGTCGTCTGGCTTTCGATCGCCTGCGCGATCGCGAGATGGTGGCCAAGGTATTCGACGAACTGGGCCCGCGCTACGCCGCGCGTCCCGGCGGCTATCTGCGCATCCTCAAGTTCGGCTTCCGCGTCGGTGACAACGCGCCCATGGCGCTGGTGGAACTTGTTGATCGCCCCGACGCGTCCGAAGGCGTCGACGTTGAATAGTTACAGGGCGGTCAAGGCAAGCGCGAAAAAGCCGGGTCAGCCCGGCTTTTTGCATTTCCGGACTTGCCAAATACGAGTGAACGCCCAATATTCATAACCAACCACAACGGAGACCCTGATGATCGTACTTTTCACCGACTTCGGCAGCCACGACCCGTATGTGGGCCAGGTCAAGGCGCGCTTGGCGCAGCATGCGCCTGATCAGCCGGTGGTTGATCTTTTGCATCAGGCACCGGACTACAACGCCCATGCGGGTGCCCATCTGCTTGCCGCTTTTGCGCCAAGCTTTCCCCCTGGGGCGGTCTTTGTCTGCGTCATCGATCCCGGGGTGGGTACCGAGCGCGAGGGTGTGGTGGTCATGGCCGGCGGACACTGGTTTGTCGGGCCGGACAATGGCCTGCTCTCCATCGTGGCGGCGCGCAACTGCGACTCGCGCGTGTGGCGCATTCATTGGCGGCCCGACGCGCTTTCGGCGACGTTTCACGGGCGCGATCTATTTGCTGTTATCGCCGCCTGCATCGCCAAGGGAGAATTTCCTCAGGACAAGCTGGAGGACAAACCCAAGCTGCACGTGGAATTCGAGTCAGACGACCTTCCGCGCGTTATCTACATCGATCATTACGGCAATGCCTGGACCGGGATCCGCGCTGTTCTTTTGCCCAAGGCCACCCGCATCGTGGTGCGCAATGGTGAATTCCAACATGCCGAGTCCTTCGGCTTCGTCGGCAAGGGCGAGGGGTTCTGGTTCGTAAACAGCGTGGGACTGCTTGAGCTCGCGATCAATCGCGGCAATGCTGCCGAGAAGCTGGGTCTCAAGGTCGGCGATCTGGTCCAGGTTTTCAAGCCCAATTAGGGTCGCGCCAGGCTCACGCCAACAGGATTATCCGAAGATCGTTGACGTTGGTGTGCGTGGGGCCGGTCAAAACCAGGTCACCGAGGGCGTTAAAAAAGTCGTAAGCGTTATTACCCTGCAATGCGCCGTGAGCATCCAGACGCATGCGGTCTGCCCGAGAGAGACTGTCAGGCTGCCATACGGCACCGGCATTGTCCTGGGTGCCGTCAATTCCGTCCGTATCGCTCGCCAGCGCCCAAACATTTTCCTCGTTTCCCAGCGACAGCCCCAGCGCAAGCAGGTATTCGGTATTGCGGCCACCGCGCCCGCTGGCATTGCGCACGGTCACGGTGGTTTCGCCACCAGAGATTAGGGCGAATGGGCGCGCGTTGGTTTGCAGCGCCAGTCGCACAAGTTGGGCATGCGCTCGAGCTACCTCGCGCGCTTCGCCTTCGATTTCTCCCAGATTGATGAAAGTGACGCCGTGGCTTTGCAGAAAGGCGTGCGCGGCGGCAAGCGACGCACGGGCGCTGCCGATCACCAGGTTGCTGACATGGCCGAAACGGACATCGCCCGGCTTGGGGGTGTCCGGAACCTCGCCCCTTATGCCGCGTTGCAGGTGCGCGGTCACAGCCTGGGGCGGAATGATTTCGTAGCGGGCGAGGATGGCAAGCGCGTCCGCGTAGCTGGATGGATCGGGCGCGCACGGGCCGGAGGCGATGTCAGTGGGGTTGTCTCCCACCACGTCGGAAATGATCAGCGTGTGAACAGGTGCGGACGAAAGCGCGCCGACTTGCCCGCCCGAAAAGCGCGTCAGGTGTTTGCGCACCGTATTGATGTCCTGAATCGGCGCGCCACTTGCCAGCAGCGCCTTGGTGACCGCGCGCAGTTCCTTCAGCGTGACCCCTTCTGCCGGCAAGGCCAGCAGGCTCGATCCTCCGCCGGATAGCAGCACCAGCAGCAGATCCTCCGGCGTCAGCCGCTCCACCTCGTCCAGCATGCGCTGCGCCGCCTCGGCGCCACGGCCATCGGGGAGCGGATGGCTGGCCTCGATCACTTCAATGCGCCGGGTGGGGAGGCTGTGCCGGTAACGAGTCACCACCAGGCCGGACAAGGGTGTAGCAGGCGGCCAGTGGTCTTCGACCGCCTTGGCCATGGCGGCTGCTGCCTTGCCGCCCCCAATGACCAGGGTGCGGCCGGCCGGCGGGGCAGGCAGTCGAGGGGGGACAAGGGCCAGAGGGTTGGCCGCGTCGAGGGCGGCCATAAAGGCCGATAGCAACAGTTCGCGCATGCCACGAATATAAATCATTCCCCCCATTGCGCCCGCCGGGATAGTATGTATAATACGAATCGTTATCATTAACGTTATTGAACAGTCGACCATGAAAAGAGGAGAAAACGCGATCGGTCCTGCCGGTGAATCTTCAGAGGATGCTTCGGTGGCATTGCAGGATTCCGAGACAAGAGCCATTTCCAGCGCTGCGCTTTTTTGCGCGGGTAGAAAGGAACTGGTGATCGCCCACCAGGGCGAACAATATCGCCTGCGCCAGACCCGCAACGGCAAGCTGATCCTGACCAAATAAGGCCGCAGCCATGTATGTCTGCATTTGCCAGAAGGTAACCGAGCGGGAGATCCATGAGGCCGTGGCCCAGGGCGCGTACCGCATGCGCGACCTGCGCAAGCAACTGGGCGTGAGTTCGCAGTGTGGAAAATGTGCGAGTTGCGCCAAGGCCGTGTTGCAGGAAGCGCGCGGGGCATGCGCGCAGGCATCCTGCATGCAGCCGGCCTGAGGATCATTTCGAGAGAATGAATTCAGGCGCCAAGGTGCGAGGGCCGCAGAGGATTTCAATGATTAGCATCGCAGAGCGCCATATCAATTAGGCTGCACTGCAGTCCCGGTTTTAGCCAGCCAGCCCGCCTTTTCGGGCAAGCCAGCAAATATATGTTCTGACTTGTATGGGGTTGGCATGAAACAAACGGCGCATGTTCTGACGGATCTGGAAAATCAATCCGAATTGATGGCCGGAGCCATCTTCCACCTGCGCAACGTCATGCAATCCGGCTCGCGACGTTCATGCGCGGTCGCGTGCATGTTGTTCACCTGCCTGGCAGAAGACGAAGCGCTGGGCTCCCCTTTGTGTGAAGCGTGCAAAGGCCTGAGTGAATGTCTGGAATGCTTGACGGACTTGCACACCAGGGAAGGCGGCCCTCAATGAACGTACCAAGGACAAGCCCGCCTTCCATTTCGGGTCAACCCATGTTTGCCCGGGCATACATATGCCTGTGTTTGGTATTGGCTTTGTCTGGCTGCGGTGGGGGAGGCGGCGATGGGACAGGTTCTGCTGCGGCCAACCAAGCAAACATGGAGCTTCTGGGCCAGAGGCTGTTTGAAGACACCAGTCTTTCAGAACCCGCTGGGCAGGCCTGTGCCAGCTGCCATGATGCTGCACACGTATTCACCGACCCCGATCAGGACAAGCCGACCTCAGAGGGAGTGCACCCCGGCTTGTTCGGCAAGCGCAATACACCCACCGCGTTGTACATGCAGTATTCGCCACCGTTCCATTATGACGACCAGGAAGAAACCTACGTCGGCGGACAATTCCTGGATGGACGCAGCTCCATGCTGGAAGATCAGGCTAAACAGCCTTTTCTCAACCCCATCGAAATGGCGAACCTCAACAAGCAGGTCGTAGTGGACAAGGTCCGCAACGCATCCTACGCCTCGCTTTTCAAGCAAGTGTTTGGCCCCGCATCGCTGGATGATGCCGATCAGGCATACAACCAGCTTGTCCAAGCCATCGCCGCCTTCGAGCGCACAAAGACTTTCGCGCCCTTCAGCTCCAAGTTCGACTACTTTCTGAGAGGCCAGGCACAACTGACTACCCAGGAGACGCGCGGCATGGCGCTCTATACCGGCGCCAACAAAGGCAACTGCGCCGCCTGCCATCCAATTACGCCACTGGCCGATGGAACGCCGCCGCTGTTCACGGATTTCACCTACGACAATCTGGGCGTGCCAAGGAACCCGGACAACCTCTTCTATACGCAGGGCATCGGCTTCAATCCAGATGGCTGGGACTTCGTCGACCTGGGACTGGGCGGCGCGCTGGGCATCGCGGAAGAGAACGGGAAGTTCAAGGTGCCCACCCTGCGTAACATCGCCATGACGGCCCCCTACATGCATAACGGCTATTTCACCGATCTGCGCTCGGTCGTGAAATTCTACAACGACCGCGACATTGTCCCAAAATGCGTGAACGCGACCTGGACCCGGGACGTCGATGCGGTCAGCCAGAATTGTTGGCCCGAGGCGGAAGTGGCGACAACGGTTAACCATGATGAGCTGGGTCATCTCGGGCTGTCCAACCAGGAGATCGACGACATCGTCGCTTTTCTGAAGACACTGACCGACGGCTGGAAACCGGGCTCCTGAGTGATGCCCTTTACCATTTGAAGACACCGGGTCTCGGCATCACGCTAGGCAACGGTCATTCCCTTTTGCTCCACGGCATTCATGAGCCTGCCTGGTGGCTTTCATTCACCGGCGGGCGCGCCAAACGCTTCTTCCACCACTTTGCTTTGGAGTTCGCACCATGCAACAAAAGAAATTGCTTCTTCTCCTGACAGCTATCCTGTTTTCTCCATGTTCACAGGCGGATGACGCGGACCTGCGTGCGCGCATCGACCGCCTGGAAGCGGAAATCCAGGCACTCAAGGCCGAGCTGAACCAGGTCAACTCGAAAGCCGAAGCGATCGCCAACCAACAGGAGGCGATCAGCAAGAATGCCAGCGCGTCTGCTCCCTCGACTGATTCGACGACAGCCGGTGGCGCGTTGACGGCGACCACGATCTACGGCTACGGCGAAATCAACTACAACCATCCGCGTGATTCGAGTCAGACGCAGGCCGACTTGAGGCGTGCAGTGTTCGGCTTCGGCCATCGCTTCGACGACGAGACCCGATTCAATTCCGAATTCGAATTTGAGCACGCGGTGACTTCGCAGGACGACCAGGGCGAGGCCGAGGTTGAGCAGTTCTATATCGACCATCGCCTCGCGCAGAATGTGAATCTCAAGGCCGGCCTGTTCCTGATGCCGTTCGGCCTGTTGAATGAATCGCATGAGCCCACCCACTATTACGGGGTGGAGCGGAACTTCGTTGAGACTGCGATCATTCCCAGCACTTGGCGGGAAGGCGGTCTCGGAATCTATGGGTCGACCGACTTCGGCCTTGCCTGGGACGCGGGTGTGACCACGGGCTTTGATCTGTCGAAATGGGATGCGACTTCCAGCGAAGGCAGCGAATCACCGCTGGGTAGCGTGCACCAGGAGTTGCAACTGGCCAAGGCCAAGGACCTGGCAGCTTATGGCGCGCTCAACTGGCGCGGAACGCCTGGTCTCGTCGTCGGCACCAGCCTGTTCATGGGCAAGTCCGGACAAGGCGCGGCTGGCTCAATGGTTGAACACTCGCGCGTCACGCTGTGGGATGCCCATGCGCGCTGGTCCCCGGGCCGCTGGGACTTGTCGGGCGTGTATGCCAAAGGCACGATTTCCGATACGGCAAGTTTCAATTTGACAAACGCCTTCCAGCCCACGCCCATTCCCAAGGAGTTCTACGGTTGGTATGGGCAGGCCGCGTATCGCATTTGGGAGAAGGGGGATCAGTCCCTTACGCCCTTCGCGCGCTACGAGCGCTATAATACCGCGAGCGCCTACGAGGCCCTGCCGGCGGGACTGACGCCTGATCCGCTGTCCACCGAAGCGGTCACCACCACCGGCGTCAATTACCAGCTCAATCCCGATGTGGTGTTCAAAGCCGACTATCAAACCTTCCATGTTGACTCCACGCGCGATCGCTTCGACCTTGGCCTGGGGCTTACGTTTTAGCCTGGCTTGCGCGATGCTTCTTGCCGCATGCATTACCGCTTCCCTTGCCGACACCGTGTATCAGACGCGCGAGGATTTCCTGCGCGAACTGTTCGGCACGCCGCCGCCAGCCAAGGTAATCTGGCTCGACAACGCTGCACAGGACAAACTCAAGGGCGTTCTCGGACATCCGTATGGCCAGGCGCGGCTGCGCTACTGGCGCGTCGATGGCAGGACGGCGTGGATCCTTGACGAGATCGGCAAGGAATATCCGATTACCGCCGCCTTTGTGGTGAAGAACGGGGAAATTGAACGGGCCCGTGTCCTGGTGTATCGCGAAACCCGAGGCATGGAAGTGCACTACCCCGCTTTTCTGCAGCAGTTCATCGGCGCCACCTTGCAGGATGGAAAACTTACCAAGTCTATCGACGGAATTTCCGGGGCGACGCTTTCGGTGCATTCAATGGAAAGAATGGCGCGCGCGGCGCTCGTGCTCGATACCCTGGCGCCGTGATGCAAAGCACCCAACCTCCATCGCATCGGCGGCGCATGATAGGCGTGCTGCTGCATCGCTGGCACCGCAGGATGGGTGCGGTCGCGGGGCTCTTTGTGCTGTGGCTGGCCGCGAGCGGCATCGCCCTCAACCACAGCGCAACCCTGGGTCTGGATCGCACGGAAATCAGCGCACCGTGGCTAATACGGCTATATGGGCTGCACCCGGTGATTCCGGACCGCGGATTTCGCTCAGCGAATCATTGGATGATCGGCACCGATGCCCGAACCGTGATTGATGGACGGCCGCTTGCCGCTGCATTGCCCGAGCCGCTAGGCTTGGTCGCCGCCAACGACCTGATGTTTGCAGCCGATGCCAGTTGCGTCACCGTGCTCGATGCTCAGGGTGAACTCGTGGATACGCTGCGCGGCAGTGATCTGCCCCTTTCCAGTATCCGCCGCATCGGCCAAGGCGATGGCGTCGTCGTGATTGCAGACCCGCAGGACCACCGCTTTGCCAGTCGTGATGGCCTGGACTGGGCGTCTTACAGCGGTGGCGTAAGCTGGGCAGCGAGCGAAGCACTGCCTGCGGCGATCAGAGCGCAGGCCGCCCCTTACCTGAGGCCCCAGCTGCCGCTCGAACGCATCCTGCTGGATGCACACAGTGGACGAATTGTCGGGCATTATGGACCGCTACTGGTCGATGCGGTTGGTGTGATATTCATGTTGATTGCCGCGAGTGGTCTCTGGATCTATCTGCGCAGGCGCTTGCGGGGCAGCCATCACTAGTATGCCGCGGTCGGGGATCGGCAAGGCTCAGTCCCTTACGCTTGAGTTGCTTTCTAACACAGGAGAATTCCATGAAAGGCGACAAGAAGGTTCTTCAGCTTCTCAACAAGGCGCTTGGCATCGAGCTGACTGCCGTCAACCAGTATTTTCTGCACGCGCGCATGTACAAGAACTGGGGCTTCGTTGCGTTGGGCAAGCACGAGTATCAGGAATCGATCGAGGAGATGCATCACGCCGACAGGCTGATCGAGCGCATCCTGTTTCTGGAAGGCCTGCCCAATATGCAGAACCTGGGCAAGCTGCTGATCGGCGAGACCGTGCCCGAATGTTTGTCCGGCGACCTCAATCTGGAGCACACGGGACGCGCGCTCTACATCGAAGCGATTGCGCACTGCGAATCAGTCAAGGACTACGTCTCGCGCGCAATTCTGGTCGACATCCAGGAAGACACCGAAGAGCACATCGATTATCTGGAGACCCAGCTCGGGTTGATCGAGCAGATGGGTTTGCAGAACTATCTGCAAAGTGCAATGGGCGAAGTCAAGGACGCGTGACCCGGCGGCGCGGGGGCCGGTGCAGGGATCAGACCCATCCGCGAGATGGATCCTCCAGCCGCCGACAATCCCAGGACATTACTGCTTGGGTCGGCAAACGCGCCTGAAGTAGGCGCACCGACACGCAATCTTCATTCGGCAGAAACGTCAGTGTCATATCGCTATGGCCTGATACGCCCATGTCCGATCCTGCTTGCGCCCAGACCCGCAATCGTCAGGCTTCCGCGCCACTGTCCGCGGCCCTTACGGCGGATACGGCTCTTCCGGTTCTTGGTCAGGTTGCCGAGCCTGCTTATCCGGTCACGGAGTCCGCGCGCAACTATCGCACCCTCTGGATATCGGATATCCACCTCGGCACCGCGGGCTGCCAGGCTGCTTTTCTGCTGGATTTTCTCAAGTACAACGAGTCGGAAACGCTCTACCTGGTTGGCGACATCCTCGACGGCTGGCAGTTGCGAAAAGGGTGGTACTGGCCGCAGACGCACAACGACGTTGTGCAAAAGTTGCTGCGCAAGGCGCGCAAGGGCACCCGCGTGGTGTATGTGCCGGGCAACCACGATTCCATGGCGCGGCAATTCATCGGGCTGGCGTTTGGCGAGATCGAAGTGGCGGACGAGGTCATCCATGTCACTGCCGATGGCAAACGGCTGTTGGTCACGCATGGCGACATGTTCGACGGCGTCATGCAGCATGCACGATGGCTGGCCTACCTGGGCGACTCGCTCTATACCTTGACGCTGGTATTGAACCGCTGGTTCAATTGGTTCCGGCTCCGTTTCGGCTATTCCTACTGGTCGTTGTCGCAGTATCTCAAGCACCGGGTCAAGAACGCGGTCAGCTTCATCACTGCGTTTGAAAGGGTGATGGCTGAAGAAGCCCGACGGCGGGAATGCGACGGCGTGGTATGCGGACATATTCACAAGGCGGAAATCCGAACGGTGGACGGGATCCAGTATTGCAACGATGGCGACTGGGTGGAGAGCCTTTCCGCGCTCGCGGAGACTGCGGACGGCACCCTTGAAATCATCCACTGGACCCACTGCCGCGATGCACCGGCAAAAAAGTTGGGTAAGCCGGCGAGGGTATCTTGATTCGCTCGCAGCGAAGTGGAATGTGCACGCGTTTTGAGTGCGAGCCGCATTTCCGGCGCAGCTGATTGCGCAGCAGCAAAAGTGGGCTGGGCACCTGCTCGGTCAGGCGGCCCGCCCCATATGGCTCTCTTGTCTCGCGGCCATGAGCCGGAGTCGGAAGGGGCATCACCCCTTCCGCGGGCTCCCCCCCGCCTTATCATTTGCTTTCGGTTGAGCCGAAAGTTCTTTTGTATTTAACTCCTGTTATCTTTAACGCAAGTTTGGGCGTCAAGTTGAGTAAAGATTCCTTCAACGCAGATCGGCGCTGAATTCGTTTCTGTAACTGCCGCACGTTGAGCGTGCGTGGGACGCTGAGCTGATCTGAGGGAGAAAAGAGGGGGTAGGCTTTGGTTGGCCTTGCCTCGTTTTCCTTACGAGCGGGGGGTTGATGATGATTGCGTCTGGTGTGTTTGTCCCTACCTGCGCCGCAGTAACTGCCCCAGATAGAACCCGGTGAAGCTGGCCGGATTTTTCGCCACGTCTTCCGGTGTGCCTTCGGCGATGATCTCGCCGCCGCCGGCACCGCCTGCGGGGCCCAGATCGATGAGCCAGTCGGCAGTCTTGATCACGTCCAGATTGTGTTCGATCACAACCACGGTGTTGCCTTGGTCGGTGAGACGCTGAAGGACCTTGAGCAGCAGTTCGATATCGGCGAAGTGCAGGCCGGTGGTGGGTTCGTCGAGGATGTACAGGGTGCGGCCAGTGTCGCGTTTGGACAGTTCGAGCGAGAGCTTGACGCGCTGCGCTTCGCCGCCCGACAAGGTGGTGGCAGACTGGCCCAGTTTGATGTAGCCCAGGCCCACGTCCATCAGGGTTTGCAGTTTCCTGGCGACCACAGGCACGGCAGCGAAGAATTCCAGCCCGTCTTCCACCGTGAGGTTGAGCACGTCGTGGATGGTCTTGCCCTTGTACTGGATCTCTAGGGTCTCGCGGTTGTAGCGCTGGCCGTGGCACACGTCGCACGGCACGTAGATGTCGGGCAGGAAATGCATTTCGACCTTGATCACGCCGTCGCCCTGGCAGGCTTCGCAACGTCCGCCCTTGACGTTGAACGAGAACCGGCCCGGTCCGTAGCCGCGGGTGCGGGATTCTGGCACCCCGGCGAACAACTCGCGAATGGGGGTGAACAGGCCCGTATACGTCGCCGGATTGGAACGCGGAGTGCGGCCGATCGGGGCCTGGTCCACACTGATGACCTTATCGAAAAACTCCAGGCCGCGGATCTCGCCGTGCGGCGCCGGCTCTTCGCTGGAGCCATACAGGTGGCGCGCGGTGGCGCGATACAGCGTGTCGTTGATCAGGGTGGACTTGCCCGAACCGGAGACCCCCGTGACGCAGACCATCAGACCCAAGGGCAGGCGCAAGTCGACTTGCTTGAGGTTGTTGCCGGTCGCCCCGGTGAGTCGCAGGATGCGCTTCTCATCCAGCCTGCGGCGCTTCTTTGGCATCGGAATGGATTTGCTGCCGGACAGATACTGGCCGGTGAGTGAGTCGGGGTTGTTGGTCACGCTGTCGGGCGTGCCCTGGGCCACGATCTCGCCGCCATGCTCGCCCGCGCCGGGGCCCATGTCCACGACATAATCTGCGGTGCGGATGGCTTCCTCGTCATGCTCCACCACCAGGACCGAATTGCCCAGATCGCGCAAGTGCCTGAGGGTGCCAAGCAGCCGGTCGTTGTCGCGCTGGTGCAAGCCAATCGACGGCTCGTCCAGCACATACATGACGCCAGTGAGGCCCGAGCCGATCTGGGACGCCAGCCGGATGCGCTGCGCCTCGCCGCCTGAAAGCGTATCTGCGGAACGGTCCAGGCTCAGGTAATCCAGTCCGACATTGTTGAGAAAACCCAGCCGGGCGGAGATTTCCTTGACGATTCTTTCCGCAATCTGGGCGCGGTGGCCTTCCAGTTTGAGACCATCAAAAAAGGCCAAGGCATCCTTCAGCGGCCAGTGGCTGACGTCAAAGATGGCCTTGTCTCCGACCAGCACATGGCGCGCCTCCTTGCGCAACCGGGTGCCCTCGCATTTGGGACAGGGCTTGTTGTTGAGGAACTTGGCCAGTTCCTCGCGCACCGTGATGGAATCGGTTTCGCGGTAGCGTCGCTCGAGGTTTTTCAGTATTCCCTCAAAGGCGTGCTTGCGCGGCCGCCAGCCGCCTTTTTCGCCCAGATACTTGAAGCTGATTTCCTCCTTGCCGCTGCCGTACAGAATGATGTCCTGGATTCGTTGCGGCAGTGAATCGAACTGCTTGTCCAGTTCGAAGCCATAGTGCAGCGCGAGGCTCTGGAGCATCTGGTAGAAGAAATGATTGCGCTTGTCCCAACCCTTGACCGCCCCCGAGGCCAGCGATAGATGCGGAAAAGCCACCACCCGCAACGGGTCGAAGAAGGACACCACGCCCAGGCCGTCGCATTCCGTGCAGGCGCCCATGGGATTGTTGAAGGAGAACAGCCGCGGCTCCAGCTCAGGCAGCGCATAGTCGCACAGTGGGCAGGAAAACTTGGCCGAGAACAGGTGCTCCTTCGCGCTTTCCATTTCCACTGCCAGGGCCTTACCGTCCGCGTGGCGCAGGGCGGTCTCCAACGATTCTGCCAAGCGCTGCTTGGCGTCCATCCGGACCTTGAGACGGTCCACCACCACCTCGATGGTGTGCTTCTTGTTCTTGTCCAGCTTGGGGACGGCATCCAGTTCGCACACCTTGCCGTCGACCCGCACGCGCACGAAGCCCTGTGCCTGCAGTTCCTCGAACAGGTCCAGGTTCTCGCCCTTGCGGCCCACGACCAAGGGGGCCAGGATCATCAGCCGCGTGTCTTCGGGCAGGGTGAGCACCTGGTCCACCATTTGCGACACGGTTTGCGCGGCGAGGGTGATGCCGTGCTCAGGGCAGCGCGGTTCGCCCACCCGGGCGTACAGGAGGCGCAGGTAATCGTGGATTTCAGTGACCGTGCCCACGGTCGAACGCGGGTTGTGCGAGGTCGCCTTCTGCTCGATGGAAATCGCCGGCGACAGCCCTTCGATCAGGTCCACGTCCGGTTTTTCCATCAACTGCAGGAACTGTCGCGCGTAGGCCGACAGCGACTCCACGTAGCGGCGCTGGCCCTCCGCATACAGGGTGTCAAAGGCCAGGGATGACTTGCCAGAGCCGGACAGACCGGTGATGACCACCAGCTGATTGCGCGGCAGGTCCAGGTTGATGTTCTTGAGATTGTGGGTGCGGGCGCCCCGCACGCGGATATAGTCCATGAAGCTCGCCAAAGCGCCCATGAAAGGCCGGGCCAACCTGATAATATACGCTATTGCTTTTCCTCCTTTCTATTCGATTTTGGATATCTCTGACGATCTGAGCCGCACCGAACAACGGGCAATGGTGGGATTGGCGGCCATATACGGTTTGCGCATGCTGGGGATGTTTCTCATCCTGCCGGTGTTTGCCCTTTATGCCGCCCATATCCCCGGTGGTGACAACCATTTCATGGTCGGCTTGGCCCTGGGCGCCTATG
This sequence comes from uncultured beta proteobacterium, assembly GCA_963782495.1. GTDB lineage: Bacteria > Pseudomonadota > Gammaproteobacteria > Burkholderiales > Thiobacillaceae > DASQBT01. The sequence continues at coordinate 145,226 of CAWAJU010000003.1, forward strand.
GATTGACCCAGGCCCTCCTGCAATTGCCCTTTGGAATGATTTCCGACCGGATCGGGCGCAAGCGAGTAATCGTGTTCGGCCTGCTGTTGTTTGCCTCGGGCAGCTTCGTGGCGGCTGGAGCGACCACGATTCACGGCGTCATCATCGGCCGTGTGATACAGGGGGCCGGCGCGGTTTCTGCGGTAGTTTCCGCGCTGCTTGCCGACCTGACGCGGGAAGAGCACCGGACCAAGGCCATGGCCTCGATCGGCGCCACCATCGGGCTGAGCTTCGCCCTTGCCCTGGTCATGGGGCCGGTGCTGGACAAGTGGATAGGCGTGCCGGGGATCTTTGCCATGACCGGGGTGCTGGCCCTGGCGGCGATAGGGGTGGTGATGTTCTATGTGCCCAAGCCCTTGCTGTGCCGCTTCCACGCGGACGCCGAGGCCAACCCCGCGCGGCTCAAGGATGTGTTGAGAGACCCTCAACTGCTACGCCTGAACTATGGCATTTTCGCCCTGCATACGGCGCAGATGGCCATGTTCGTGGTGATTCCGGTGGCCTTGGCGAACTACGCCGGCCTGCCCAAGGCGCAGCACTGGCTGGTGTATCTGCCGGTGGTCCTGGGCTCGTTCCTGCTGGCGGTGCCGGGCATCATCGTGGGAGAAAAGCGCGGCAAGCTGAAGCCGGTCTTTGTCGGCGCGGTGGCCCTGATGCTGGCGGCCCAAATCGCCCTGTCCCAGTCCCTGCATAATTTCAATGCGTTGGTGGCTTCCCTGTTTGCCTACTTTGTCGCTTTCAACCTGCTGGAAGCCACCTTGCCCTCGCTGATTTCCAAGCTCGCCCCCACCTCAGCCAAGGGCACCGCAATGGGCGTGTACAATACTTCCCAGTCACTGGGCCTGTTTGCCGGCGGCGTTGCGGGTGGCTGGCTGGCCCAGCACCAGGGCTTCGGCGCCGTGTTCGTGCTGTGCGCGGTGTTGATGGGGGGATGGCTGGTCCTGGCGCTGGGAATGCGGGCACCGCCCGCGGTCAGGACGCGCATGTTCCGCGTCGATGGACTGGACCCGGCGCGCGCGCAGGAGTTGCGCTCCGCCCTCACTCGTCTGGCCGGTGTAGTGGAAGCCGCCGTGCTGGCGGATGAGGGGGTGGCCATGCTGAAAGTAAAACTGAGCGGCTGGGATGAAGACACCGCGCTAAGATTATTGCAAGGAGAAGCCTGATGGCGTCGCTCAATAAGGTCATGTTGATTGGCAATCTGGGCAAGGATCCGGAAATGCGGTATTTGCCCAGCGGCGAGGCGGTGGCGAGTTTTTCTATCGCGACCACGGACAAGTTCAAGGACAAGAATGGCGACTTGCAAGAAGCGACCGAGTGGCACCGGATCAGCTTCTTTGGCCGCACTGCAGAAGTCTGCGGGCAATATCTGAAGAAGGGCAGCCCGGTCTACATCGAGGGTTCGATTCGCACGCGCAAGTACACTGCCAAGGACGGCACGGAAAAATATGCTACCGAAATTCGTGGCGATCGCATGCAGATGCTGGGCGGTCGTAGTGGAGGCACGGCGTCGATGGACAGCGAGACCAGCAAGGCAAGCAGTGGCGCGCCGCGCAGCCCTGCCCCCGCTTCACCCGGCGGAAGCGGGTTCGACGATTTTGAGGACGACATTCCTTTCTGAAACAAGGGCGCCTTTTTCGGTGCTGACCCAGAACCGGCTTTGAGCCCGATCCGACCGGGCGGGAATTGCATAACTATTAGTCGTACAAGGGAGAACATGGCAAGTATCGAGGATTGCCCGTACCGGCATGGCCGAAATTCACCTGTTTCTGTCATTGTCTGCAGTGCCGGCGGGTTGTTTGCCCTGGCAGCTTGTGCGCAGGTCGCCTGGGCAACTGATGGTCTGACCGAGGCGGATTTCTTCGGCGATGTTCCGGTTGTGTTGACGGCTTCGCGCCTGTCGCAACCTCTGGACCGCACGCCTGCCGCAGTCACCATTATCGACCAGGAGATGATCCGGGCCTCGGGCTTTCGCGACATCCCAGACCTGTTTCGCCTGGTGCCAGGCTTTAACGTTGCCTACACGCGCGACAACACCTGGGGCGTGGGCTATCACGGCATGGCGGATGCATTCTCGCGCCGCATGCAGGTCTTGATCGACGGCCGTTCGGTTTATACGCCGGGGTTTGGCGAGGTGCCGTGGACCTCGCTGCCGCTTTCGATCGACGACATCGAGCGCATAGAAGTGGTACGCGGGCCCAATTCTGCCGCCTACGGGTCGAATGCCTTCTTCGGCGTCATCAACATCATTACCAAGACGCCGGAAGAGGCGTCGGGCGTTTACGCTTCGATACAGGATGGGCAGCAGGACATGCGCGGCGCGAGCCTGCGCTTCGGGGGTGGTGGCGATGCATTGCGGTACCGGCTGACGCTGTCCGGGCAGAAGCGCGACCGCTTCGCCTCGCAACCGGAAAAGACGGAAACCCACCTGATGGATCTGCGCGCCGATTATCAGCTTTCCAGTACCGACGACATCACGGCCGACCTTGCGTTCAGTCGTGCGGACTGGCGCGTCGGGCTGTTCAACGATCCGTCGGAACCGGAGCGCGATCAGCAGGTGGGCGCCGATCACGTGCAATTGCGCTTCCACCGTGTGGTGGGTCCCGACACCGACTGGTACATCCAGTTCTATCACATCCGCAACAAGCTGCAGGACCTCATACTGATGCCGGTGCTGGGAATCGACATCGGCAACACGCAGCAACGCGACGATCTGGAATTCCAGATGACAACCCGACCCAGCGATTTGACCCGCCTGGTCTTCGGCGCGGAAACGCGATGGGAAAGCGCGGCATCAAAGTTCTATTTCAACGGCCTGGATGCGCGCAGCGGTGCGCTGTATCGCCTGTTCGGCAACCTGGAGTGGCAGCCGACATCGCGCTGGACCTTAAACGGCGCGCTGATGGTCGAGCATCATTACCTGAGCGGTCTGGATCTTTCGCCACGTCTCGCCGCGAATTACCAGATGCTGCCGGATCATGCCCTCAGGGCGACGATTTCCGAGGCCTACCGTTCGCCCACCTTTTTCGAGGACCAAGCCAAGGTCGACGACCCGACGCTTGTTTTCGGCATCCTTGGCCACGGTTTCACACCCTCAGGCGATCTGCGCGCAGAACGCATCGTTTCGCATGAAATCGGCTATTTCGGCCATATTCGTCCGATGAAGCTGCAAATCGACGCGCGCGTATTCAACGACACCGTGCGTGACCTCATTGCCACCCAGGATATCAACTATCCCGCAGACACCACCAATCCAGCGATTCCCAAAGTTTTTCAGGCGGTCAACCTCAATCACGCCAACATACGCGGCGCCGACGCGCAGGTGCGCTGGACACCGGTGCACTGGCTGGACCTGGTCATGTCCTATGCGCGGGTGAAGATTTCCTCCAACGAAGAGGACGTTCGTAATTCCACCCCGCGCAACAACTTTTCCGGGCTGGGCGTCGTCAAACTGGCCAACGGCTGGGAAGCCAGTACCGGGCTTTATCGCGTGGGTAGCATGAAATGGATGGAGGACGGCGACTGGACGCCCGCCTATACCCGGGTCGATGTACGGCTGGCGAAAACCTTGAGATTCAACGGCCATCGTGCCGAACTGGCCGTCGTCGGCCAGAATCTGGGCCAGGACTACGCGGAATTCCGGGCCGTGGCGCCCAAAGCCAATATCTTCGACCGCAGGGTTTACGGCAGTATTTCCTTAACTTGGTGATGCCGGTTTGATAAGGGTTTGATAAAATAGGACTTTGCTTTACTTCAGGGACAAATCATGCCCATCTATGCCTATCAGTGCACTGCCTGCGGCCATCAGGAAGATGTCATGCAAAAGCTTGCCGATGCGCCGCTGAACACCTGCCCCAAATGCGGGGCCGAGTCCTTTACCAAGCAGGTGACTGCAGCCGGCTTCGCGCTCAAGGGGAGCGGCTGGTATGCCACTGACTTCAAGGGCGGAGCCAAGCCGGGCGAAAAGGCAGCAGACAAGCCGACCGAAAAGAAAGAGGAGGCCCCTGCCCACACCTGTGGATCCGGAGGCTGCGGCGCCTGCAGCTGATTACATGGACAAACTGCCTCAGGGACAGGGCGGCCTAGGCCGCCCACATTTTTTGTTGTGAAACGATACTTTGTCACCGGACTTCTAGTCTGGGTGCCGCTGGGGATTACCTTGTGGGTGTTGAGCCTGCTGATCGGCACCATGGACATGAGCCTGCTGCTGCTGCCAAGTTCATGGCGTCCGGAGGCTTTGCTGGGCCTCAGCATTCCGGGCCTGGGTGTGATCCTGACTCTGCTGGTGATCTTCCTGACCGGCCTGGCAACGGCGAACATCATCGGCCAGAAGTTGGTGGATTTCTGGGAGTCCCTGCTGCTGCGCATCCCGGTGGTCAGGACCATCTACAACAGCGTCAAGCAGGTGTCCGACACGCTATTTTCCAGCGAGGGCCAGGCGTTCAAGAAGGTGCTGCTGGTGCGATATCCCCATCCCGAGGCGTGGTCGATTGCATTTCAGACCAACCTCCCCGATGTGGTGAAAGGCAAGCTGGATGAGGAGCATGTGGGGGTGTTCATTCCCACTACTCCGAGCCCGGTCAACGGATTCTATTTCTACGTGAAGAAAAGCGAATCGATCGAGCTGAACATGACGGTGGAAGACGCCCTTAAAGTCATTGTCTCCATGGGGGTGGCGACCATCGGGACCAAGCAGGGCCCGGAAAAGTTGCGTTCGCGATTTGCGGGCAATCAATAAAGAAGACATATCATGATGCGCACTCATACCTGCGGCGAAGTTAACGCCGTACATATCGGTCAAACCGTTACCTTTTGCGGCTGGGCCCATCGCCGGCGCGACCACGGCGGTGTCATCTTCATCGACCTGCGCGACCGCTACGGCCTGGTGCAGATCGTGTGCGATCCGGACATGGGCGCGGACTTCAAACGTGCGGAAGAGGTACGCCACGAGTTTGTGTTGCGAGTCCAGGGACTGGTGCGCGCGCGGCCGGAAGGCACTGCCAACCCGAATTTGCCAACCGGCGAAATCGAGGTGCTGGCGCGCGCGATGGAAGTGCTCAATGCCGCCGCGACGCCGCCTTTCCTGATCGATGACGACACAATCAATGAAAATGTTCGGCTGACCTACCGCTATCTCGATCTGCGCCGCGAGCCCATGCAGAAGAACCTGGCGCTGCGCTACCGTATGGCGAAGACCATGCGCGACTATCTGGACGCCCAGGGTTTCATGGAAGTGGAGACGCCGATGCTGACCCGATCCACCCCGGAAGGGGCACGCGATTACCTGGTGCCTTCACGGGTGCACGACGGCATGTTCTATGCGCTGCCCCAGTCGCCCCAGTTGTTCAAGCAGCTGCTGATGGTGGCCGGCTATGACCGCTACTTCCAGATCACCAAGTGCTTTCGCGATGAGGACCTGCGCGCTGATCGGCAGCCCGAATTCACCCAGGTCGACCTGGAAATGTCCTTCGTCAATGAAGAGGATGTGATGAGTCTTGTGGAAGGCATGATCCGCGAGACCTTCAAGCAAGCGGCGAAGGTGGACCTGCCTGATCCATTTCCGCGCATGAGCTGGCTCGAGGCCATGGACAAGTATGGCTCCGACAAGCCGGATATGCGGGTCAAGCTCGAACTTACCGAACTCACCGAAGTGATGAAGGACGTGGACTTCAAAGTCTTCTCCGGTCCGGCCAACAGCGCCAACGGTCGGGTGGCCGCGCTTCTCATTCCAGGTGGCGCATCCGCGCTTACCAGAGGCGAGATCGACGGCTACACCGAATTCGTCAAGATCTACGGCGCCAAGGGTTTGGCCTGGATCAAGGTCAACGAGCGGGCAAAGGGTCGCGAGGGGCTCCAGTCGCCCATCGTCAAGAACATCCACAATGCAGCACTGACCGCCATTTTGAACCTTAGCGGCGCGCGGGACGGCGACCTGATCTTCTTCGGCGCGGATTCCGCCAAAGTGGTGAATGATGCCCTGGGCGCGTTGCGCGCAAAGATTGGCCACGAGAAAGGCTATCTGACCGGCGCGGCGTGGACGCCCTTGTGGGTGGTGGACTTCCCCATGTTCGAATACGACGAGGAAGTGAAGCGCTGGGTCGCCCTGCATCATCCCTTCACTGCGGCCAAGCCAGGGCATGAAGACATGCTGGAATCCAACCCGGGCGGCTGCCTGTCACGGGCCTACGACATGGTACTCAACGGCTGGGAAGTGGGCGGCGGTTCGATCCGGATTCATCGCGAGGACGTGCAGGAAAAAGTCTTTGCCGCGCTCGACATCAGCCACGAGGAACAGCGCGCCAAGTTCGGCTTCCTTCTCGATGCGCTGCAATATGGCGCGCCACCGCACGGCGGACTGGCCTTCGGCCTCGACCGTCTGGTCACGCTGGTCGCGGGTGCCGAATCGATTCGCGACGTGATCGCCTTCCCCAAGACCCAGCGGGCCAACGACCTGATGACCGACGCCCCCAACCAGGTGGACGAGAAGCAGCTGCGCGAATTGCACATCCGCCTGCGCAATTCCCCGCCAGGAATGTGAGGTGTGAAGGAATAGGCGCGGGTGCGGGACGAGCGGCGAACCACACGCATCCGTTGCATGCCCTCCTTACTTCTCCCTCCTCACGAAGCATGTACAAGATCCCCGTCTCGGTCCTGGTCGTGATTCATACGCCGGACAATCAGGTGCTGCTGCTGGAGCGCGCCGACCACCCGGGCTGGTGGCAGTCGGTGACAGGCTCGCAGGACCCCCAGGAAACCCTGCTGCAGACCGCAATCCGGGAAGTCAGGGAAGAGACGGGCCTGAATGCCCAAGCCTACCTGCTGACGAACTGGCTCCAGACCAATGTGTACGAAATCTTTGAGTGCTACCGGCAGCGCTATGCGCCCGGCACCACGCATAACACTGAACATGTCTTTGGCCTGGAAGTGCCCACGACCCTGGCGGTTTGCCTGGCACCCGCCGAGCACCTCAACTACCAGTGGCTGCAGGCTGAGCAGGCGGCGGCCAAATGCTTCTCCCCAAGCAATGCCGAGGCGATCCGAAGTCTGGTCAGACGGTCCGGTTGAATCCCGGCGCATGATCCGGGCTAAGCTTGTGGCAGAATTGGACTGTCGCACTTTCCGCAACCGACCCCGGGACCATTGATGAATCGGCGTATCGCACTTGCCTTCTTGACTGCGCTGGTTTTCTTCTCGTGGGTTCCGCGCTCCTGCGTCGCGGATCCCGGACTGCATGCACTGGTGGACGTCGACCGCAGCATGATCCTCGGCAGCATTACAGTCAGGGCGTTCATCGACGTGCCGGTGGAACCCCGGGTAGCCTGGGCGGTGTTGACCGATTACGACCGACTGGCGGATTTTGTGCCGGACATGCATGAGTCGCGGCTGGTCAGCAAGCCGGGGCAACCGCACCGGGTCTTTCAACGCGGCGAGAAGTCCTGGCTGATTCTGGATGCTCCATTCGAGGTGCTCATGCAGATGGATGAAGCCCCGCCCTCGCGCATTGCATTCCACCAGCTTTCCGGCACCTTGCGCGACATGTTCGGGGAATGGCACCTGCTGCCGATTAGGGGCGGGCTCCGCGTCACCTACTATGCACAGATGGAGCCGGGCCTGCTCTCGCCCCGCGCGCCTGGCGACTCAATGCTGATCCGTGCCGACATTCAGCGCATGCTTGAGGCCATCGCGCGCGAAATGGTGCGGCGCCAGCAGCACAGGCCGTGACGGCGTCAGCCTGGTTTCCGTGCCGGGTTGTCCTGGCCCTGTCGTGCCTGCTGGCCAGCGCGGCCTACGCCGATGCCGAGGTTCAGGTCGAGGCGGATGCGAACGTGGTTCACATTTCCGCGCAGGTCGCCACCGGTGTGGATCGCAAGACCGCATGGCAGGTGCTGACCGATTACGACCATTGGGCGGAGTTTGTGCCCGGCCTGCTGGTGAGCCGGGTCGTCTCCCGGCCAGGTGAACCGTTGCTGGTCGAACAGCGCGGCAGGATTCCGTGGCTGCCGAACTTTCCCCTGGTAGTGATCGCCGCGGTGGAGGAGACCCCTTACAAGAGCCTGCGTTTTCAGCGCATCGCCGGAAACCTCAAGGCGATGGACGGCGAGTGGCAAATTCAGGGCAAGTCTCGCGTGCGGCTGATCTATCGTTCCACGGTGGAGCCGGGTTTTCCCTTGCCACCCCAGATGAGCATCGAGATTTTCCGCCAGGACGCCAAAGTTCGCCTTGAGGCCATGGCCCAGGAGATGGCGCGCCGGGCCGCTGCGGAGCGCTAAGCGACTGCCTCAGATCCGGCCCTGATAGCGCAGGATTGCCACTCCGTGGCAGAGTGCGGAGAAGGCAAGCAGGCCCAGCATTTCCGGCAGCGCGTCAGAAATACCGCCGCCACGCACGAAGATGTCAAGGAAACCGTCCAGGCCCCAGGACAGGGGTGAGAGCAGCGCCAGCTTCTGCATCAGGGGCGGCATCACCGCCTTGGGCACCAGGATGCCACCCAAAGCCGCCATGATCATCACGGTGGCGGAGCTGAAGCTGGCAGCCTGCTCCGCAGTCCGCGCGTACATCGATACAAAGATGCCGAAGCCAATCGCCGCCAGACTGGCGGCTGCGCCCAGCAGAACAAGGGCCAAGGGGGCGTTGCCCAGATCCAGACGGTCGCCGCCCAGCAGGGGCAGCACGTAGACGCTGACCACCAGAATGGAAGCCATCTGGATCTGGTTGATCACGAAAAAGGGCAGGGCCTTTCCTCCCAGTACCACCCAGGCCGGCACCGTCATGGTCTGTAGCCGAAACAGGTTGCCCTGTTCGCGCTCCCGGATGAACGATACCGACAGCGGCACCGTCAGGAAGAACATGGCTAGCAGCGTCCAGGCCGGGGCGTTCTGCTGCACCGCGGTGGGGGTGATGAGACTGTCGTGATTGCCAGTCACCAGTTCGCTTTGCAGCGGGACGAACAAATGCGTTTTTTCCATGTCGGGTAGGGGCACGTAATGCTCACCCAGGCTAATGCGCAGGACCTGGTCGAGCTGCTCGCGTCCGAGCCGCATGCCGACCCCGTGAAGGGCGAGGTCCAGCGCCCCTTCCAGCACTCTGCGGTAGTCGGAACGCAGAGCCGGGTCCGCCAGCACCCGAACCTCCACCGGTTTTTCCATGCGCAAGTCCGGCGGGACGCCGGCCAGAATTTCCCCCACCCGGCGCCGGGCCTGCTCAGTGGCGCCGGCTGGGATGAGCACGGCGATTTTGTAGCGCCCTTCCTGCACCCATTGCCGGGCCTGAGCTTCGGTCGCCAGCTCGGCCAGGGCTACCTGGATGTGGGGATTGGAGCGTAAGGCGCGGATTACACCTTGTGCAATCTCTGCCCTGTCCGGGCTGACCACCAGAACGGGAAACGAGGCACCGGGCCGGTCGCCGAACGCATCCCGGAGTGCCAGCGACAGAATCAGCACGAACAATACCGGCATGATGAGGAAGAGTGCCAGGGCCTGCCGGTCGCGCAGGATGATGCGGGTGTCTTTCATGACACAGGCATAGAAGCGCGGAAGTTCGCCCATGGTTCTCGACCACAGAGTCACTGGCGCACGTCCCTGTCGATCGATTGAAGGAAGATCTGCTCGAGGTTGGAGCCGCCGTAGCCCATCGACTCCACGCCGACCCCGGCATCTCTCAACGCCTGCAAGAGCGCCAGAGCTGCCAGGTCGGTTTGCGCACCAGTGGCCCGCAGACAGCGCCCGCTGATGCTCAAGTCGCCCACCTCGTCCAGCTTGTTCAGCACACTGCTCAGACCGGGCGGTAGGTCGCGGTCGAACCGGATCTGGATCACTTCGTCGCGTCGTGTGCCAAGCAGCTCCTGCACGCCGCCTTGGATCACGATCTGGCCATGGTTCATGATGGCCACGTCGTGACAGAGCTGCTCGGCCTCATCCATGTAATGGGTGGAGATCAATATGGTGACGCCGGCCGCATGCAGTTCGCGCAGCCGCTGGTGGATCAGCAAGCGGGACTGCGGATCGATGGCCACGGTGGGCTCGTCAAGGAAGAGAATCTGCGGTTCATGGATCAATCCGATCACCAGGTTGAGGCGGCGCTTGAATCCGCCCGAAAAGTGCTCCACCGGAGTGTTGGCCTGATCGCCGATTTGTGCCAGGTCGAGACAGGCCTGCACCCTTTCCTCAAGCCGCTTGCCGGTGAGGTCCTGCATGCGGCCGAAGTACTCCAGGTTTTCATGCGCGGTGAGGCTGGGATAGAGGGCTGGTTCCTGGGGCACCACACCGATCAGGTGCTTGACCTCGGCGGCCGCGTTTGGCATGTCCAGGCCCCCGACGCGCACGCAGCCCGAGGTGGGCCTGAGCAGGCCGCACAGGATGGAGAGCAGGGTCGTCTTGCCGGCGCCGTTGGGACCGAGGATGCCGTAGATGACATTGTTCGGAACGACGAGCGTGAGGGCGTTGAGGGCGGGTGGCATGCCCGCCTTGAACTGTTTGACGAGGTTTCTGACCTCTATCGCCGGCTTGCCCTGACCGCTCGTGGCAGTCCGGAGTGCGGGAGCGCAAGGGGTACCCACTATGGCTGCCACATCACAAGCCGATTCCTCGCCATGGTTCTGGGGAAAAGGGGTTTATAGCAGAGGCGCCGAACAGCCTTGCCTGCCACCGGCGCGTTGGCCGATGTAATCGGGCGAACCGAGTGACGGAGTCCCATGGCAAATCGGCCCAAGGATGAATTGCAGGACAATGTTGATACGGCGCGTTGATGTGATGTTGGATTGTACCGGCGCCTGGCGGTGCGGCAAAATTGCGCCCGTCAGGGCTGAAGCAGGAGCATTGCGGGTGAGGAAATTTCCGGAGCTTGCGATATAGTAAGACGATGACTTTGCCTCTCCATATCGCCAGCTACAACATCCACAAAGGCTTGTCGCATTTCAACCGGCGGCTGACGGTCCACGAGGTACGCGATCAGCTCAGGCAGCTGGGCGCGGAAATCGTGTTTCTGCAGGAAGTGCAAGGCACCCATGACAAGCGTGCCGGTCTCTTCAGCCACTGGCCGGATCAACCCCAGCATGAGTTTCTCGCCGACAAGGTTTTTGGCGATTTTGCCTATGGCAAGAACTCCGTTTACAACCACGGCCATCACGGCAATGCCATCCTGTCCCGCTATCCCATCCTGCGCTGGAACAATGTCGATATTTCCGCCCATGCCTTTGAAGCCCGCGGCATGCTGCATTGCGAACTGCAGTTGCCCGGCCTGTCGCAGCCCCTGCACTGCATCAATGTGCACCTGGGCCTGACCGAGCGCGGCCGGCGCCGGCAGATCGACATGATTTCCCGGCGCATCCAGGAAATGGTGCCGGCTGACGCGCCGCTGATCCTGGCTGGAGACTTCAACGATTGGCGTACCCGGGCGTGCCTCTACATGCGCAAGGAATTGCATCTGAGCGAGGTATTTGAAGCCCACCATGGCCAGCCGGCGAAGAGTTTTCCCTCCGCCATGCCGATCTTTCAACTCGACCGCATCTACACACGCGGCTTCCGGGTGCGCAATGCGGACGTGCATTCGGGTTTTCCCTGGCGACGATATTCCGATCACGCAGCGCTGACAGCGACCCTGATCCCGGCATGAGCCGATCTTCGCGGCGCTCTGTTTTCTCCCGCAAATCGCTGCGTTTCGTTTCTGGCAATGAGCTGAACCTGCTGCAAAACGGCTCGATGTATTTTCCTGCGCTGGAGGCCGCGATTTCGGAGGCACAACAGGAAATCTTCCTGGAAACCTATATCTTCAAGAGTGATACGATCGGCACCCGGATTGCGGCAGCGCTGGAACAGGCAGCCAGAAGGGGCGTGAAGGTGCGGCTGATGGTGGACGCCTTCGGTTCCAACACCACGCCGGGCGTGTTTTTCAAGGACATGCAAGCCGCGGGTGTGGCGCTGCATCTCTACCGGCCCAAACGGGGCTGGCTGCATTTGAAGCGTCACCGCCTGCGCCGTCTGCATCGCAAGCTGGTTTGCATCGATGGGACGAAGGCTTTCATTGGTGGGATCAACATCGAGGATGATCTGGACGTGCCGGGGGTGACTCAGCCGAGGTTCGACCATGCGGTGCAAATCCAGGGTCCCCTGGTGCTCAGGGTCAGGGAACAGATGGCCAGGCTGTGGAATCTGCTGGAGTGGGCCGGGCAGCAGAGTCGGCCGCAGGAGCTGGCGCCGCCGGCTGTACCCGTGCCGGCAGGGCGGCAGCGCGCTGCGCTGGTGATCCGCGACAATCTGTTCCACCGCAGGGACATCGAGCGAAACTATTTGTCCGCAATCGGCCACGCCCGTGAGGAAATCGTCCTCGCCAACGCCTACTTCCTCCCCGGCAGGCGCCTGCGGCGGGCCTTGATCGAAGCGGCGCGCCGTGGCGTGAGCGTTACCCTGCTGCTGCAGGGGCGGGTTGATCACGCCTTGCAACATCACGCTTCGCATGCGCTGTATGGCCAACTTCTGGGTGCAGGGGTTGCCATCTATCAATACCAGGTCGCCAACCTCCATGCCAAGGCGGCGGTCATCGACGGGCACTGGGCTACGGTGGGGTCCAGCAATCTTGAACCGTTCAGTCTGATCCTTTCGCGCGAAGCCAATGTGGTTGTGGAAGACAAGCCCTTCGCCAGCGAATTGAGAGCAAGCCTGCGATCCGCGATCGCGAATCAGAGCACCAAGACCGAACCAAAATTCTGGGCAGGGCGCAACCGCTTGCAGAGGATGCGCGACTGGCTGGCGTACGGCGTGGTGCGACTCCTGGCGGCGGCGGCCAGTCCACGCGACAGGCTCTATTGAGCGGCACTCAGTTCAATTCGTGGCCATCAGCAAACAGGCCTAGCGGTAGTGATAGTCGCGGTGATCATCGTGGCGATGGTCGTCATATCCGCGATCGCGATCGTGTCCATAAGCGTAGCCGTGGTCATAGCCGCCGCGATCGAACACGACACAGCCCGACAGGCTCAGCACGATGCTCGCGAGCATCGTCGACAGCAAGAGTTTGACGGTCATGGCCCACCTCCTTTTGAAGACGTTACGCTAGTAGGATGACGCGGCACCATGATTCGTTCCGGCTTGAGCCGCTGAGGATGTAACAATGTGTAACCGGCGGCACAAACCTGCCGCGCTTGCATGGTCGCCAGCGCCTACTTTGCCGCAGCCTGACTCTTCATTCGCTTGTAGGCCTCGATCAGCCCGTTGGTCGAACTGTCGTGGCCGCCCGACGGTGTGGTGGCAGCCAGGTCCTTCTCGACGATTTTGGTGAGTTGCTTGCCGTATTCCACGCCCCACTGGTCGAAGGGGTTGATGTCCCACAGCATGCCTTCGACGAAAGTCTTGTGTTCATATGCGGCGAGCATTGCGCCCAAGGTATGGGGATCGAGTCGCTGCAACATCAGCATGTTGCTGGGTCGATTGCCGGGGAACAATTTATGCGGCAGCAAGGCCTTGATCTCCTTGGGCGAGAGGCCCTGGACTTTCATCTCGGCTTTCGCTTCGTCTGCCGTTTTGCCGCGCATCAGCGCTTCCATCTGGGCCAGACAATTTGCCAGCAGCAGGTCGTGCATGCCTGCGTTTGCATCAGGCGGGGTGGCCACCGCGATAAAGTCCGCCGGGATAAGGTGGGTGCCCTGGTGCAGCAATTGGAAATAGGCGTGCTGACCGCAGTTGCCCAGGCCACCCCAGTACACCGGACAGGTTTCGTATTCCACCAACTGGCCCAGGGCGGTGATGGATTTGCCGTTGCTTTCCATGGCCAGTTGCTGGATGAAGGCGGCGAGGCGCGACAGCCGCAGGTCATAGGGCAAAATGGCGTGGGTGCGCGCGCCGAAAAAGTTGCTGTACCAGAGCGCGAGCAAGGCCATGATCACCGGCATGTTGTGAGCGAAGGGCGTGGTGCGGAAATGCTCGTCCATGGCATGGGCGCCAGCCAGCAACTCGCGGAATCGGTCCATGCCGACGGACAGGGCGATGCTCATGCCCACTGCCGACCACAGCGAGTAACGCCCCCCGACCCAATCCCAGAAGCCGAACATGTTGGCCGGTGCGATGCCGAATTGCCTGACCGCTGCGGCATTGGTGGAAACGGCGATGAAATGTTTCGCCACCGCCTGTTCGCTACCCAATTGCGCGACCAGCCAGGCACGTGCAGCGTTGGCGTTGGCGAGCGTTTCCTGGGTGGTGAAGGTCTTTGAGACCACCACGAACAGGGTGGTCTCCGCGTCGACTTCCTCCAGAACCGCGTTGATGGCGCGCGGGTCGATGGTGTAGGCATAGTGCATTCGTATGTCCGGCCTGGCATAGGGCTTGAGTGCCGAGGCCACCAGGGCGGGACCCAGATCGGAACCGCCGATGCCGATGTTGACCACGTCGGTGATGGGCTTGCCGGTGTGTCCCAGCCAGCGGCCGCTGTGCACGGTCCCGACAAAGGCTTCCATTTGCTTGAGTACCTGATGGACGGCCTTGCGTGCATCCAGACCATCGACTTCCAGGCCGCTTTTCCCGGGGTCGCGCAATGCCGTATGCAAGGCCGCCCGGTGTTCGGTGAAATTGAGTTTCTTGCCCTCGAATAGTGCAGCAATCTTGGGCGCCAGCTTGGCTTGGTCAGTCAAATCGAGGAGAAGATCCAGCGTGTGAGCGGTGATGATGTTCTTGGAATAGTCGAAGAGGATGCCGCAGGTCTCCTGGGAAAACCGGTCAAAACGCTGGTTGTCCCTGTCGAACAGCGCGCGCATGGACGTCCGGCTGATGCTGCGGCGATGGGATTTGAGCGCCTGCCAGGCGGGAAGGGCGGTCAGTGTATTGGGCATGTGGCGATTCCGTTATTGTGCCGGCACAATTTAAATGAAACGGCATGGCTTTGCCAACTAAGCGTGATCCTCACGGACCGGGAAAGGCAAGCTCAATAGCGGGGCCAGCTTGAAGCTTGTTGATTCGGTGCTTTCATTTCATTGCAGTGCGACCAGGCGTACCGGGTTCCCGCGCCTCGCGTCCGGACGAGCTGGAGTGATAACGCACAGTGGCAATGACGTATACTTCTTTCTTCGCAGTGCCCAATGGGCCGAAGGCGGGGGTCGTGTTGTGTCACCCAGTGATAGTTTTGAAGGCGTTGTTGATGGCTTGGTCATTAATCAGCCCCGTTTCTCGCCGCAAATGAATCAAGAAAAATCGCGACCACTGGAATGGATTTCCAGGCGGTGCGCAAGGAGCTGATCAACGATGGCAGGTACGGTTTTTCCCCTTGAAGTGCGTCCCAGATTGCCCGAAGCGCTGGCTTATCTGGAGACCTTCGCGAATGATTTGCTTTACAGCTGGAACCGGCGCCTGCGAGGCTTGTACTACCGTCTGGATCCGGAACTGTGGGAGGGTTGCGGGCACAATCCCAAGCTGTTCCTGCGCCGGGTCTCCCAGGAAAAGCTGGATGCGGCGGTACGGGATGCCGCATTCATGGTGGACTATGAGGAAATCATCAAGGTTTACGAGACCTATCTCAACCGTGGGTTGGACCCGATCCTGCCCAAGGAGATGGAGTCGCCGGACACACTGATCGCCTACTTTTGCGCCGAGTACGGTTTCTACGAAAGCTTCCCCATCTATTCCGGCGGACTGGGCATATTGGCGGGCGACCACTGCAAATCTGCCAGCGACCTTGGGCTGCCGTTTGTGGCGGTGGGGCTGCTTTATCGTCTGGGGTATTTCAACCAGACCATAGATCAGTACGGAAACCAGATTGCGTCCCATCCCCGCCCGAACTTCTCCAGCCTGCCGGTCAAGCCCGCGCGGGATCGGAGCGGCGCGAACTTGCGCGTCGCTGTGGAGTTGCCGGGGCGCACCGTGCACGCCAGGGTGTGGCAGGCCAAGGTTGGGCGCATCCAGTTGTATCTGCTGGACACTGAGGTGCCGGACAACAGCGAATCCGACCGGGTGATCACCCAACAGCTATACGGCGGAGACAAGTCCACCCGCATCCTGCAGGAAATGATTTTGGGTATCGGTGGCGTTCGCGCTCTGCGGGCCCTGGGCCTCAAACCGTCAGTCTGGCACATCAACGAAGGCCATGCCGCGTTCCAGATCCTGGAGCGAGTGCGCGAGTATGTTTCCGCAGGCGGGACCTTCCAGACCGCGGTGGAACTGGTGGCCAATTGCACGGTCTTCACTACCCATACGCCTGTTCCTGCCGGGCACGACGCGTTCGAACATGGCCTGATGGATGGGCATTTCTCACCCATGTACAGCCAGCTCGGGACCACCCGGGAAGAGGTGCTGGCGCTGGGGAGTTACACGCCGGACCAGCATGAATTCAACATGACGGCGCTGGCCCTGCACGGCTCGCGGTTTCACAACGGCGTGAGCCGTATCCATGGAGAAGTCGCGTCGCGCATGGAAAGCGCCATCTGGCCCCAGGTTCCGCCTGAGGAAAACCCCATGCGTTATGTCACCAACGGGGTGCATGTGAAATCATTCCTGGCGCGCGAATTCGTCAACCTGTTCGACCAGCAGGTGGCAGACTGGCGCGTGCGAACCTGTCAGCCGGAGTTCTGGAACTTCATCGATCGCATTCCAGACCACCGTTACTGGAGCATACGCCAGGATATCAAACTCGAAATGATCGAGGACCTAGGCCAGCGCTCCCGCACCCAGTTGCGCCGCAGCGGGGTCAGCGAGGCGCGCATTGCCAAGATGTTGAGCGGGCTCAACCAGACTGGTCGCGACGTGCTGATGATCGGCTTCGCCCGGCGCTTCGCCACTTACAAGCGAGCGACCCTGCTGTTCGACAACCTGGACCGTCTGATCGAACTGGTGAACGATCCGGAACGTCCGGTGATGTTTCTGTTCGCCGGCAAGGCCCACCCCAAGGACGGTCCGGGCCAGGAGCTGATTCGCCGCGTCTGGGCCCTGTCCCAGCACCCCAGACTGATCGGCAAGGTGTTGTTGCTGGAAGGCTACGATATGGCCCTGGCGCGCAAGCTGGTGAGCGGCGTGGACGTGTGGCTCAACACCCCGGAGTATCCGCTCGAGGCGAGCGGTACCTCAGGCATGAAGGCGGGGCTTAACGGTGTGCCCAATCTTAGCGTGATGGATGGCTGGTGGGGCGAAGGCTACGATGGCAGCAACGGGTGGGGCATCCTGCCCCACTCCAGCGATTACGATCTGGCCTTCCGCAACCAGGAAGAAGCCAACGATCTGCTCGACATCCTCAAGCACCGCGTGATCCCCCTGTATTACGACCGCGATCAGGGGGGCTGCTCGACGGGCTGGGTGCGGGTGTCCAAAAATGCCATGAAGTCCATCCTTCCGCGTTTCAATGCGGAGCGAATGGTGCGGGACTACGTGCGCGAATTCTATATGCCGGCTCTGCATCAGGGTAAGCACCTGTCGGCCAACAACGGCGCCCTGGCGCGCGAACTGGGGGCCTGGAAGCAGAAGATACGCACCCACTGGCACAAGGTGCGCGCCGAGCGCGTCGGCGAGCTGCCGGTGGCGCTGTATCACGACGAGCGCATGATCATCCGTCTGCAGGTGTATCTGAATGGGCTGAGCCCGGAGGATATCTCGGTGGAATGCCAGATGGGCGAGATGACAAACCAGGACGGAACCCAGGTCTTCAACC
The DNA here is from genome assembly GCA_963782495.1 of uncultured beta proteobacterium. Taxonomy (GTDB): domain Bacteria; phylum Pseudomonadota; class Gammaproteobacteria; order Burkholderiales; family Thiobacillaceae; genus DASQBT01. The sequence continues at coordinate 162,875 of CAWAJU010000003.1, forward strand.
TGAATGCCCGCTATGTGCTGGCACCGGAAGGCGAACCGGTCAATGGCTGGCAGGTCTTCAGCCTCGAGATCACGCCCTCCCAGCCAGGGCTGCAGCACTACCGTCTGCGCTTTTATCCTTTCAACACCTGTCTCGCTCATCCGTATGAAATGGGCTATATGTTCTGGTTGTAGCGCGGGGCATGTTAACTCGCCCTACGATTTGTTAACTCCCCCGGGGGCTGTGTCCCTTGGGCCTGTTAAGGAGAGACGACCATGCAGATAGGCATTTACGGTCTGGGCAAAATGGGTGCCAACATGGCCCGCCGTCTGGCCCGCGGCGGGGTAAAACCCGCCTTGCTAAACCGTACCTTTCAGGTTGCCCAATCCCTGGCCGAGGAGACCGGCAGCCTGGCCTGCGAGAGCGAGCAGGCGTGGCTGGACAAGCTCGATGCGCCGCGCATTGCCTGGCTCATGCTGCCGGCCGGCGAAGCCACCGAAACCGCAATTCAGGATCTGCTGCCGCGTCTGAAGGCCGGCGACATTCTGGTCAATGGCGCCAATGGCTACTACCAGGATGCCCAGCGTCACGCCACGCTGTTGGCGCAAAAGGGTGTGTTGTTCATGGACGCGGGCGTCTCCGGCGGCGTGTGGGGATTGGAAAACGGCTATGCGCTGATGGTGGGTGGCGAGAGAGCGGCCGTCGCGGCGCTCGAGCCTTACCTCAAGATTCTCGCCCCGGCGCCGGATCAGGGCTGGCTGCATTGTGGCCCGGCCGGATCCGGACACTTCGTCAAGATGATTCACAACGGCATCGAGTACGGCATGATGCAGGCCTTTGCGGAAGGCTTTGCCCTGATGCAGGGCAAAACCGAGTTCAATCTCGATCTGGCGGCGATCTCGGAAATGTGGCGCCACGGGAGCGTGGTGCGCTCCTGGCTGCTCGACCTGACCGCCGAGTTCCTGGCCGACGGTGCTGACCTGGGCGAGATCCAGCCGGTAGTCGCCGATTCCGGCGAAGGCCGCTGGACGGTGCTCGAATCGGTCAACCAGGGCGTGCCGGCGCCGGTCATGAGTCTCGCGCTGATGTCCCGCTTCGACAGTCAGGGCAAGGCGGATTTCGGCAACAAGATGCTGGCCAAGATGCGTCAGGCGTTCGGTGGACATGCCGTAAAAAAATAAGGTGCCTCCGAAGGAAGCCCATCATGTTGGCATCGTAGAATGACTACGATCTGCGCGGCGCTTCGTGCATCTCATCCCGCCAGGCCCCTGCGCGGCCCACGCGGGAATTTTTCGGAGGCTCCCTGATGGCCAAGTTTGTCCCCGATCTTCCTTGTCTGGTGGTCATCTTCGGCGCCACCGGCAACCTGGCCTCGAAGAAGCTGCTGCCCGCCCTGTACAACCTGGAACGCGAGGCGAGCCTGCCGGAACATCTTGGCTTTGTCGCCTACTCGCGGCGGCCCTGGAATGACGAGGAATGGCGTAACCATCTACGCACATTGCTGCAACAGAGCATGGGCGAGCAGTATGACGAGACGCTGTGCACGCGCTTTGTCGCCCGCTTTCATTATCTGTCCGGTGACCTGTACGAGCTGAAGGATTACGCGCGCCTGGCCGAGGTGATCGCCCAGCCCAGGGAAGGCGGCATGTGCGCCAGTGTGGTGTTCTATCTTGCCATCAAGCCGGCCGAGTTTTCCGTGGTTGTCAACAATCTGTCGCGTGCCGGGCTCAACGACGACCCCAGTCGGCGGCGCGTGGTGGTGGAGAAACCTTTCGGCGAAGACATCGAAAGCGCGCACACCCTCAACCAACTGTTGCACAAGCATTTCCGCGAAGAACAGATCTACCGCATCGACCACTTCATGGGCAAGGAGACGGTGCAGAATCTGCTGGTATTCCGTTTCGCCAACACCCTGATCGAGCCCCTGTGGAACCGCAGTTTCATCGACCACGTGCAACTCACGGTCGCCGAGAGCATCGGCATCGAAGGCCGGGCCGACTATTACGACAAGGCCGGGGCGCTGCGTGACATGCTGCAGAACCACATGATGCAGCTCCTGACCATGGTGGCGATGGAGCCGCCTGCGGCGCTGGAAGCGGACGCGCTGCACGACGAAAAGGTCAAGGTGCTGCGCTCCATCCGGCCGATCACCCGGCGCGCGATCAACGCGCATGCGTTTCGCGCCCAGTACGCCACGGGCAGGGTCAATGATCAGGTGGTGCCCGGCTACGCGGACGAACCGGGGGTGGAGGCCAACTCCGTCACCGAAACCTATGTCGCGACCAAGTTCTACATTGACAACTGGCGTTGGCGCGGCGTGCCTTTTTATCTGCGCACCGGCAAGCGCATGCCGCAGCAAAGCTCGCTGATCGCCATCCGCTTCAAACCGCCGCCCCAGCTGCTGTTCCGCGAAACACCGCTGGAATCGATCGAACCCAATTGGATCGTCCTGTCCCTGCAGCCGGATGAAAGCATGCACATGGAGATTCATGCACGCCAGCCGGGCCAGGCGATGAATACCAGGGTACTGCAGCTCAATGCCAGTTACCGCAAGACCCACGAGACGCCGCTGGATGCCTATGAGACATTGTTGCTCGACGTGATCGAGGGAGACCGTTCGCTGTTCCTGCGCTTTGACGAAGTGGAATGGGCCTGGCGCGTGGTCGATCCCATCCTCAAGCAATGGGCCCAGGACCAGGAATTCATCCACACTTATCAGGCCGGCACCTGGGGGCCGCAGGAAGCCAACCGCCTGTTCGACGACGAGGATCACGACTGGCGCAATGAGTAGCGACAGCGATCCCAGGTGGCGGGTTTTCCCCGACGGCGAAACCCTCGCAACCCAATTGGCGCAAACCATCCTGGCGGATGCGCAGGCTTGCATAGACAAGCGCGGACGCTTTACGGTGGTGTTGGCGGGCGGGACCACGCCGCGTCAGGTGTATGCTCAGCTCGCCCGGGCACCAGCGGACTGGAGCCGTTGGCACGTCTATTTTGGCGACGAGCGCTGCTACCCTTTCGGCCATCCGGAGCGCAACGACAGCATGGCGCGGTCTGTCTGGCTGCACCAGGTATCGATACCGCGCGCCAATGTACACCCCATCTCCAGCGCGGGTTGGGGTCCGGATGCGGCGGCACGGCGCTATGCCGAGGTGCTGCCCAAAGGTCTGTTCGATCTGACCTTGCTCGGGCTGGGCGAGGACGGCCATACCGCCAGCCTGTTTCCCGGACAAGTCTGGGGAGAAGGCAGACTGGCGCCACCGGTGCTGGCGGTGTTTCATGCGCCCAAGCCGCCTGAGCAAAGGGTCAGTCTGTCCGCGCGGCGTCTTAGCCAGAGTCGCAAGGTGATCTTTGTCGTGACGGGTGCTGGCAAGGCCGAAGCAGTGGCGCGCTGGAAGATGGGTGACGCGATTCCGGCATCGACGATTCACGCGCCCGAGCTTGAAGTCTGGCTCGATCACGCAGCGAGCGGGGGGTGAGGGTGCGAGCAGTAAGGAGGGGCCCCGCGTGCGGGGATCCGCACGTCCGCGAGCGCCCTCGGTCCCCGACGCGCAAATGCATGAATTGGCGGCACAGTATCGGAGGGGAGGGTGCGAGCAGTAAGGAGGGGCCCCGCGTGCGGGGATCCGCACGTCCGCGAGCGCCCTCGGTCCCCGACGCGCAGGAAGTCTTAGCTGGCAGGGGGCTGGAGAAGTTGTCAGGGGAAGACCAGCGGCCGCGCCTGCCGGAACGGACCTGCACCTATTCAGTGGCCAAAGCCTGTCGCCGTCCCCGGTGGTATTCAGCGAGTTGGGTATTCGCCTCGACTATGGTCCGGGCCGTTTCCGCAACTGAGGCCAGATCCTTTCCGGGAACGACGACATACAGTTCATCGTCTCCTACATCCGTATAGACACGGTTGCCAATACATCCGGTGCTGGCGACCACGCCGTGGGCGAGGGCGGCAGGCAACGCCATGCAGGTCGGGCGGCCCAGGAGCGGAAGCTGGGCGACGACACCGGCGCGTAGCGCAGCCTCCTGCAGCAGCATCACCTGGCCGGGCGGACCGGAGAACAGCACGACGTCGGGGTCAACCGGCGTGTCCCCGAGCGGGGCATAGATCACTACGCCGGGCGGCCGGGCAAGGCGCGGAATACCGGCAACCTCCTCCATCCTGATGTAACCGGCTTCGGCCATGAAGGACAGCGTCTGGTCGAGCTCGCGGGCACGCGCAGGCGGAAGATCGAGGTGATGCGTATAGCTGCCGATCGGGCAGTTGTGATGGTCGCTCGCCACGGTATAAAAGGTCCGTCCCTCGGACGCGATGCGCCAGAAGCTGCACCCTGAAGGCTCCGTTCCGCTGAACTTGGCTACTCCAGCGGGTGGCGTTTCCGCGAACGTTACCGCGACGGGGCGGCGCGGGAGCTTGAGAAGTTGCGAAAGGCCCTGCTCAATGCTGCGATAGTCTGACATCCATCCTCTCCTGTGCGGTTCGATTATCCTGCGATCATAGGCATCTGCGGGTTCCAGGCAACTTCCCACAGATGCCCGTCCGGGTCTTGAAAATACCCGGCGTAGCCACCCCAAAACGTCTTGCCCGCCTGCTTGACGATATGCGCACCCGCATTCCTGGCCTGTTCCATCACCGCGTCCACTTCTGCTGTCGACGCGACGTTGTGCCCCAGCGCGAATTCCGTCGCATTGGGCGCGCCGGCCGGAATACCGCAATCGTATGCCAGACTCGTGCGCGGCCAGATCGCCAGCTTCACGCCCGACTGCAAGTCGAAGAAGGCCACTGCTCCGTGCTCGAATTCCGTGCCGATGATGCCCTGTGTAGGGAGCCCCAGTCCATCGCGATAGAACCGCAGCGACCGTTCCAGGTCATCGACCGTGATGGTGATGAGGGTAATCCGGGCCTGCATGTTCACTTATCCGGGCTAGCCGCCCGAGATCGCCGCGACGATGAGAAAGGGCTCCGCACCCGAGGCGACCGGATCGGGCAGTGGGGCGTCGAACGGCGTATGGGACAGATCCTCCTGACAGGCGAAGAATCTCACCATCGGCCTGCGCTGCTGGGTAATGCAGTCGCGTGTGGTCCCCTTCAACACCGGATAGCGTGCCTCAAGCGCGGTCAATACCGAACGCTGCGTGACAGGTCCATCAACATCGAGCCGCACTTCGGCATCGACCTGCGCCAGAACTTGCAACTGGTGCGGGAGGATGACCCGGATCATGACAGCGTCTGCACTTCTACCGAGAGCACCGCCGGCAGATCGCGCACAATGGGCGCCCAGCTGTCTCCAGCATCGGCCGAGGCGTACACCTGTCCGCCGGTGGTGCCGACGTAGATGCCGCACGATTCGAGCGAGTCGACTGCCATTGCGTCGCGCAGCACGTTGACGTAGCAATCGCTTTGCGGCAGACCCCTGGTCAGCGCCTCCCACTCGTTGCCGCCGCTGCGGCTGCGATACACACGCAGCTTTCCATCGGGCGGGTAATGCTCGGCGTCGCTCTTGATCGGAACCACGTAGATGGTTTCAGGCTCGTGCGCGTGAACATCGATCACAAACCCGAAGTCGGTCGGCAGGTTGCCGCTGACCTCATGCCAGGACTCGCCCGCGTCGTCGCTGCGCATCACGTCCCAGTGCTTCTGCATGAACAGCACATTGGGGCGCGATGGGTGCATCGCGATGCGGTGCACGCAGTGCCCTACATCGGCGGTGGGATCGGGGATGTACTGGGAATGCAGTCCGCGATTGACCGGCCGCCAGGACTCGCCCGCGTCGTCGCTCCTGAACGCGCCGGCGGCTGAAATGGCGATGAAGATGCGCTGCGGGTTGCTCGGGTCCAACAGGATCGTGTGCAAACACATTCCCCCCGCCCCCGGCGCCCAGCGCGGCCCCGAATCATGGGTGCGCAGGCCGGCAAGTTCCTGCCAGCTCTGCCCGCCGTCGCTGGAGCGGAACAAGGCCGCATCCTCCACCCCTGCATAGACCGTATCCGCATCGGTCAGCGACGGTTCGAGATGCCACACCCGCTTGAACTCCCAGGGACGCGGTGTGCCGTCGTACCACTGGTGAGTGCCGGGTGCGCCCTCATACTCGAACTTGTTGCCCATGGTCTCCCAGGTCTTGCCGCCGTCGCTGGAGCGCGGCAGCACCTGGCCGAACCAACTGCTGGTCTGCGACGCATAGATCCGGTTCGGGTCAACCGGCGAGCCTTTCAGATGGTAGATTTCCCAACCGCCGAAGTGCGGGCCGCTGACGGCCCACTTCTGACGCTTCCCGTCCGACTCGAGGATGAATGCGCCTTTGCGCGTGCCCACCAGAACCCGTACTCCGCTCATGGCTTCCTCCTTTGTTCATGCATGCAAGCGCACGCCGGGTGCAAAGCGCATCGCCGGTGCGCGGCAGTTTTGTTTGCGCGCCCAGATTAGCAATTTAGTTCAAAGGAAGGGTGTCGGACAGGTCTTTTCGATCCGACTCTCTGATGCTGATGGCTGCGGGTGTGGAAAGACACGGCGATAACCTGCGACTCTCCACGTTTGAGGCAACCATTTGCCGGGCAACCCCCGACTAGCTCGTCGCTGGGCTACCACGGCCGAAACCCCTGTCACGCATTGCCCGGCCGCATCGCACCCCCCAGCGCCGGATCACCACCACCGCGGGCAAATACGCTATCAAGATACTCCGGCACAGACTGGTCGATCATGCGGTACAGGCGGGTGAGTTGGAGCCGGAACAGGCGCTCGAAATCGGCCACGCTGTCGGCCGAGTTATATTCGCCCAGCCACCAGAACCAGTCCGAGCCTTCGCAGATGGCAAGCTGGTGCAGGACGGCTTCACGCTTGTCCTCGGCGAGCTTGGGCAAGGCCTGGTCCACAGCCTGCTTGGCCGCCACCAGCATGTCCCAGGCACGGTTCTTGTCCTTCTCGCCGATCCAGGTGGAGAAGGTGCCATACACCCAACTGCCGGCGATCAATTGAGGCAGGGTGTCGGCATTCGGATACTTCTTCACCAGCGCGCCAAAGGTGGTGAGGTTCAGAAGCGGGTTGCTGGCTAGCCGCTCGTACAGAGCATGCAGAAAATGGTAGCCGTTACTCGGGAAATGTTCCCACGCGTTCTCGCCGTCCAGAATGATGGCCACGACGTTTTGAGGGTCGGGACACAGGGCGGCGATCTGTTCCAGGTGGCTGACCAGGTTCGCGACGGCGTCATCCGCATGCCAGTCCTTGTACTGGAAGCCGATCAGGTCGGACAGGCCATCGTCGCGGAAGAAACACTGCAAGGGTAGCTTGTCCAGCTTCCACGCGCTGTGCAGGCAGGCTTCGTAGGGCTCGGCCTGCACAGAGTGGAGGCTGTTCATCAGTACGTTGCCGCCGGTCGCGATCCAGGCGAAACCGCTGTCGGATATTGCCTTGAGCGCGGCCCTGCTGACTCCGCCTTCCGATGGCCAGCACCCTTTTGGAGTCAGGCCGAAGTAGTGCTCGAATACCTTGCGTCCATGGGCCAGATGCCAGCGCACGCGTTCTTCTCCGCCCGGATAGGTGCCATGGGGAAGCGGCGCGCCCGGCATGGCTTCGCGCGTGACGTTGAAGTCCAACAGCAGGGGCAGCATGGGGTGGGCATAAGGCGTCATTGAAAGTTCCACTCGGCCCGATTCGGCGAGCGCCCGGTAACGCGGAATCAGGCCTTCGATCTGGCTGGCGATGATGGCGAGCAGCAGGCGGCGCTGGTCGGCGCCGTAAGCATGACCTTGGGCCATCAATTCAGCCAGTCGGGGATCGGTGCGGCATACCGTTTCTCCCATCCACGCCAGTTGGTACCAGACCACGAGGTCGAAGTAATAGTTCTCGCCCATATAGGCAATGGCGCCGGGATTGTCCAGGGCGAAGCGGGCGAGTTCCGCCAATTGGGCGAAAGGCGGGTGGGGATCGATGAGCCGGGAGGCGTTGGCGCGCAGGCATCTGCGGATCAGTTCCGCACGACCGGCGGCATTCGATGGAATGTCACCGAGTGCCGCCAGCAAGGGATCCTTGAGTGGCGCACCGTGGTCGAGATGGGCGCGCAGATTCTGTCCGTAGTCGTCGATCTGCTCCAGTAGCAGGGGCACGAAGTTGACCACCGCGCGGGCCTTGGGATTGGCTTCGAGATGCGCCGCCATGTCGGTGTAGTCCTTGATGGCATGCAGGTAGGTCCAGGGCTGGATATATTCACCCGACAGCGGGTCGCGATATTCGGGCTGGTGCATGTGCCAGCACAGCACCACATTGAGGGGAGCGACTTTCTTAGCGGACATAGTGGAAAGCCTCGCCGAGCATTTCCGGAGTGACGAGGGTTACTCCGCCCGGACTGACTTCAAAGCGCCTGCGGTCCTCTTCCGGATCCTCGCCTATCACCAGTCCCGGCGCGACTTCGCAGTTCTTGTCGATGATGGCCCGGCGGATGCGCGCGCCAGCGCCTATGGTCGCGTTCGGCAGCACCACCGAATCCTGGACTTCGGCGCCTTCCTTGACGACGACGTTGGAAAACAGCAGGGAATGACGCACCGTGGAGCCGGAGATGATACAGCCGCCAGACACCATGGAATCGATGGCCATGCCGCGCATGCCGTCCTTGTCGAACACGAACTTGGCCGGCGGCAGCTGTTCCTGGTAGGTCCAGATCGGCCATTGCATGTCGTACAGGTTGAGTTCGGGGGTCACGCCGATCAGTTCCATATTGGCGGCCCAATAGGAGTCCAGGCTGCCCACGTCGCGCCAGTACAATTGGGTGTGGCTTTCGGGGTCGACGAAGGGATAGGCATAGACCCTGTAATGATTGATCAGCGAGGGGATGATGTTGCGGCCGAAGTCATGCTCGGACTTGGGATTGTCAGCGTCCTTGATCAGCTGTTCGAACAGGAAGTCCCGATTGAACACATAGATGCCCATGGAGGCCAACGCCAGATCCGGGCTGCCGGGCATGGCAGGCGGCTCGGAAGGCTTTTCGACGAATTCGGTGATGCGGGCATCGTAGTCAACCGCCATCACGCCAAAGCCCTTGGCTTCCTCCATCGGCACCTGGATGCAGCCCACGGTCAGATCGGCGCCCTTCTCGACGTGATAGGCAAGCATGGGGCCGTAGTCCATCTTGTAGACGTGGTCGCCGGCCAGGATCAGCACATGGGTGGGGTTGTGCATGCGGATGATGTCGAGGTTCTGGAACACCGCGTCGGCCGTGCCCACATACCAGGACAGCTCGTCGATCCGTTGCTGGGCCGGCAGTAGTTCGACGAATTCGCCCATTGCGACCCGCGAGTGGCCCCAGCCGAGCTGAATGTGGCGGATCAGGGAGTGGGCCTTGTACTGGGTGAGCACACCCATGCGCCGTATGCCGGAGTTGAGGCAGTTGGAAAGCGGGAAATCGACGATACGGAACTTGCCGCCAAACGGAACTGCCGGTTTGGCGCGCCAGTCAGTGAGCTGTTTCAACCGGGAGCCGCGGCCGCCGGCAAGGATGAGGGCCAGTGTGTCTCGAGTGATACGGCTGACAAGTCGCTGCGGATGCTCTAAACGCATTTTTCAAATTTCCAGGGTCGATTGAAGAAAATTACTGACTTATATCGGGTGCAATCGGATAATCATACCTCTAATCATTTTACGGGTACGACCCTTGCAGACTTTGGTAAATACCCCTTCCCATTTCCGGCAAACTTGATTCCAACTCATGATCGCACGCTCCAACCTGCGGGCCTTGACCGACGCCCGACATCACGACCCATTCAGCCTGCTAGGCCTGCACGAGGACGAGAATGGTTCGCGCATCGCGCGTACCTATCAGCCCCATGCCCGGCTGGTGGAGATCTTGCTGCACCAGAACTGGACATCCATGCACAGTCTGGGGGAGGGTCTGTTCGAATGGGCGGACGCGGAGATTCCACGGCCCTACCAGCTGCGAATCCATCCCGTCAAGGGCGACAGCTATGTGCAATGGGAGCCCTATTGTTTTCCCCCGCTGCTGTCCGATCATGATCTCTACCTGTTCTCCCAGGGCAGGCTCAATCAGGCTTGGCGCATGCTGGGCGCTGCCACCTCCACCGTCGATGGGGTGGAAGGCGTGCGCTTTGCGGTCTGGGCGCCCAACGCCGAGCGGGTCAGCGTGGTGGGCGATTTCAACGCCTGGGACGGGCGCCGCCATCCGATGCGCGCACGGGGCTCGAGCGGGGTATGGGAGCTGTTCATTCCGGGGCTGAAGGCAGGCGATTTGTACAAGTATGAAATTCGCCAGCGCGACTCCGGCAATATCTATGTCAAGACCGATCCCTATGCCCAGGCTTTCGAACTGCGCCCCAGCACCGCGGCCCAGGTGGTCCTGCCCAACCAGCACGTCTGGCAGGACGACGCCTGGATCGAGCAGCGCGGCCGCAACGACTGGCTGGTCGGACCCATGTCGGTGTATGAAATCCATCTCGGATCCTGGCGCAGGGCGGCCGATGGCGGTTTTCTCAACTATCGTGACCTGGCCCATCAACTGGTCGACTACCTGAAGCCGCTGGGCTTCACCCACATCGAGCTGCTGCCGGTGACCGAGCATCCACTGGATGATTCCTGGGGCTACCAGTGCACCGGGTTCTTTGCCGCCACGTCGCGTTTCGGCAGTCCGGAGGATTTTCGATATTTCGTCGATCACTGCCACCAGAATGGCATCGGTGTGCTGCTCGATTGGGTGCCGGGGCATTTCCCGCGCGATGATTTTGCCCTGGCGCGTTTCGACGGCACGCCATTGTACGAACACGAGGACCCGCGCCGCGGCGAACACAGGGAATGGGGCACCCTGATCTTCAATTACGGCCGCAACGAGGTGCGCAGCTTCCTGTTGGCCTCGGCCCTCTACTGGATCGAAGAGTTCCACATCGACGGCCTGCGGGTGGATGCGGTGGCGTCGATGCTGTACCTGGACTATTCGCGCAAGGAGGGCGAATGGCTGCCCAACCAGTACGGCGGGCGGGAGAATCTGGAGGCGATCGATTTTCTGCGTGATCTCAACAGCATGGTGCACGGCTTGCATCCCGGCGCGGTGGTGATTGCGGAGGAATCCACCGCCTGGCCCCAAGTGACCCGACCGGCCTATGTCGGCGGGCTGGGGTTCTCGATGAAATGGAACATGGGCTGGATGCACGACACCCTGGAATACATCAGCAAGGACCCGATCCATCGGCCCTATCATCATGACCACCTCACCTTCGGCATGCTTTACGCATTCACCGAAAACTTTGTCCTGCCGTTTTCCCACGATGAAGTGGTACACGGCAAGGGTTCGCTGATGGCCCGCATGCCGGGTGACATGTGGCAGCAGTTTGCCAATATGCGCCTGCTGCTGCTGTTCCAGTTCACCTATCCGGGCAAGAAGTTGTTGTTCATGGGCAGCGAGTTTGGTCAGTGGAACGAGTGGAATTTTGCCGCGAGCCTGGATTGGGTGCTGCTGGATTTTCCCAGCCACCGCGGCGTGCAGCGTCTGGTCGGGGATTTGAACCGGCTCTATCGCAATGACCCGACATTGCACCGGTATGATTTCGATGGCGCCGGATTCGAGTGGATAGACTGCCACGATGTGAGCCAGTCGGTGATCAGTTACCAGCGCAAGGCCCTGGATCAGTTCAGTGTGGTGGTGCTCAACTTCACCCCGGTGGTGCGCCATGGCTACCGCCTTGGCGTACCCGCGGCGGGCCGCTATCAGGTACTGATCAATTCCGATTCGGATTATTACGGCGGCGGCAATGTGGGGCCGATGGACGTGGATGCCGAAGCTGTGCCGTGGATGGGGCAGGGCTACTCGATCCTGCTCAGTCTGCCGCCGCTCGGAGGGCTGGTCCTGAAGCGAATTGCCTAGCGAGAGGCTCGGCGCGTGAAGGTCCTGTTTGCCGCCAGCGAGGCTTATCCGCTGATCAAGACCGGCGGCCTGGCCGACGTGGCCGGCAGCCTGCCGCCCGCCCTGGCGCGGTTGCGCGTCGATGTGCGGGTACTGCTGCCTGCATATGGGCAACTGCTGGCTGGGCTGGAAGCGGTGCGCTTCAGCAGTGGACTTGATATCGACGGAGAATGGGTGCAAATCTTCCATACCCGGCTGCCCGGCTCACGCACCCAAGTCTGGCTGGTCGATCATCCCCTGTTCAGCGCCCGCATGGGCAACCCGTATCTGGATGCCGACGGCGAACCCTGGCCTGACAATGGCGAGCGCTATCTGTTGTTCTGCAAGGCCGCGGCCCGCATCGCGCAGAATGGAGTGGGCCTGGACTGGCAGGCCGATCTGGTCCACGCCAATGATTGGCAGACCGGATTGATCCCCGCCTTGCTGCGCGCGCAGGGCAGCGCGACTCCCACGCTGTTCACCATCCATAACCTGGCCTACCAGGGCAATTTCAGCCAGGAGTTGTTCGTCAAAAGCGGGCTGCCTGCGACCTACTGGTCGCCTGAAGGGGTCGAGTACTACAATCAGATTTCCTTCATGAAAGCGGCCCTCTATTACGCGCGGCTTATCACCACGGTCAGTCCAAGTTATGCGGAGGAAATCCAGACCGCTGAGTTTGGCGGTGGCTTTGACGGGCTGCTAGGCTTTCGCAAGCAGGATCTATATGGGGTATTGAACGGCATCGACCGGCATGAATGGAACCCCGCGTCAGACAAGCACCTAGCGGCGAACTATCGGCGTGACCGGCTGGCAGGGAAGGCCCGCGACAAGGTGGCCCTGCAAAAGGAAATGAAGCTGAAGCAGAATCCTGATGCCTTGCTCGTCGGCATGGTGGGCAGGCTGGTGGATCAAAAGGGCGTGGATGTGGTGCTGGAGGCGTTGCCCGAGCTATTGCGGCGCAATATGCAGTTGGCCATGCTGGGCAGCGGCGCAGCGGAGTTGGAGAGCGCATTTGCGCAGGCCGCGGCAGAGCATCAGGGCCGGGTGGCGTTCTACCGGGGCTACAGCGAGGGGCTGGCCCATCGCATCGAGGCGGGCGCCGACGTGTTTCTCATGCCTTCCCGTTTTGAGCCTTGCGGCCTCAACCAACTCTACAGTCTGCGCTACGGCACCCTGCCCATCGTGCATGGCGTGGGTGGCCTGGCGGATACGGTGGTGCATGCCAGCGCAGGCAATCTGGCAGGCGGCACGGCCACAGGCATCGTGATGGAAGAACTAAATCCTGCGGCCATCGTTGCGGCGGTGGATGAAAGTCTCAGGCTGTATGCGGACAAGGCGCAGTGGCGCCAGCTCATGCAAACCGCCATGGCACAGGACTACAGCTGGGCACGCAGCGCCGGGCAATACCTGGCCTTATATCAACAAGCACTCAAAGACGTGCCGCCTTGAAGGTATTGCACTGTGCCATGTCGCCGGACTTTTCGCCGGCGGAAAACCAGCGCATCCGTTGTTCCGACGAACCGTGGGTGAAGGATTCCGGCACCACATAGCCGCGCGACTGCTGCTGCAATCGGTCATCGCCCACGCCGCTTGCGGCGGCCAGGGCTTCCTCGACATCGCCCGATTCCAGAATGTGTTTGGTCTGGTCGGCCTTGTTGGCCCATACGCCAGCCAGGCAGTCGGCCTGCAATTCCACCCGGACCTGGATCGCGTTGGCCTGTTCCTTCGATGCGGTTCTCCTGGGCGGAGTGGGCCTGTTCCAGTATGCCCAGCAGGTTCTGCACGTGGTGGCCCACTTCGTGTGCGATGACATAGGCCTGGGCGAAATCGCCCGGAGCGCCGTAGCGGGTGTGCAGGTCATCGAAAAAAGACAGGTCGAGGTAGAGCTTCTGGTCGTTCGGGCAATAGAACGGGCCCATGGCGGCCTGGGCAAAGCCGCAGGCAGACTGTACCGAGCCGGTGTACAAGACCATCTTCGGCAGCGGATAAGCGCCGCCCTTTTCCTTGAATACCTGGGTCCAGACATCTTCCGTATCGGCCAGCACCACGGAAGAGAACTGCGCCAGCTTGTCCTCCTCCGGGCTGCGAGCGGTGGCCTGCCGCTGTTCGGCAGCGGGCGGCGAACTTGCCACCTGATTGAGAATCACGCTCGGATCGACGCCGAAGTAGAGCGCAATCAGCGTGACCACAACGGTTCCAATCCCGCCCAGCGCGAATCCGCGGCCGCCGACAGACATTCCACGGCGGTCTTCCACATTGTCGCTTTGACGATCGCCTTCCCAACGCATGATGTGTGATCCTTTGTTGTTTCGAGTCCGGGTGATTTAGAGCAGCGTGGGGTCGGGTTCTACACCGCGCCACGCGCCGCACTTGCGTGTTCTGTACTCTGCTACCAGGAGGGCCTGCATCGCAAGCGTCCGGCCAGGGCATGCGTTCAGACCCTCTGTGCAACCATCAGGAACACCGGGAAGATGCGTGTTCCGCCTTGCGATTCCTTGGTGATTTCGAACACCGTCTCAAAATGAATTTTGCCAAAGCCGGCCTGCTCGGCCTTGCCAGCCAGTTCCGTTCTGTCGAAGCCGTGGTGGACGTCCACCTCGGGTCCATGAAATGAGCCGTCCTCCCGATCCAGGTCTGCGATGCACAGATAGCCATCGGTCACGAGCAGGGTATGAAACGTCTTCAGGATGGCACCGGTGTCCGGGACATGGTGCAGGGTCATGGCGCTATAGATCAACTCGTAGCGCTCGTCCGGCAGCGTTTCGGCACTCAGATCGACTTGGCGCACGCTCATGTTCGACACGCCCTGAGCGAGGATCTTTTCCTTTGCGACCTCCAGCATCCCGGCTGAGTGGTCATTGAGGGTGATGTGCGCCAACTCGTCCTTGAGCGGGAAGCTCAGCAGACCGGTCCCGCAGCCATAATCCAGCGCATGCATGTCGCGCCTTAAAGGCACGGCGCGGCGGATGGCATCGGCAATCCGGTTGGCGCGTTCGATGAAGGCCTGGTTCGCTGTCCCACTCGCGCGCCTTGTTGTCAAAATGGCTTGCGCCCAGCGTGACGCTTGTTCATCGCTTGGAACCAAAGATCGAACCCAGCACGCCGCGTATGATCTGGCGTCCAACCTGGCTGCCGATCGCGCGGGCCGCGGACTTTGCCATGGCCTCCGCGGCACCTTCACGCCTGCCGCTGCCCAGGATGCTGCCGAGTATGCCGCCGGAGCCGAACAAACCGCCGCCTGCCTGGGTCTGCTCAGCCTGTGGGCCGGGTTGCGGCGGGGTTGGCGCCCGCTCGACCCGGGCTTTGAGTTTTTCATAGGCAGACTCACGGTCCACGGTCTTTTCATATATCCCGGCTACCAGGGAAGTCTGAATCAGCTGACGGCGCTGGTCCGGGGTAATGGGACCGATCTGTCCCTGCGGTGGAAGAACGAAGGCGCGTTCCACCACACTGGGCCGGCCCTTCTCGTCCAGAAATGAAACCAGGGCTTCACCCACACCCAGCTCAGTTATGGCAGCTTGCTCGTCCAACTTGGGATTGTCGCGCATGGTATCGGCTGCGGCCTTTACGGCCTTCTGATCGCGCGGACTGAAGGCGCGCAAGGCATGCTGAACCCGGTTGCCCAGTTGCGACAATACCTTGTCCGGCACGTCCGCCGGATTCTGGGTGACGAAATACACGCCCACGCCCTTGGAACGGATCAGACGCACCACCTGTTCGATTTTTTCCACCAGTGCATCGGGCGCATCGGTGAACAGCAGATGCGCCTCGTCGAAGAAGAATACCAGTTTGGGCTTGTCCATGTCGCCCACTTCGGGCAGATGCTCGAACAATTCAGACAGCAGCCACAGCAACAGGGTGGCGTACATCTTGGGCGAACTCATCAGCTTGTCGGCGGCCAGCACATTGACGATGCCGCGGCCGCGGTCGGTCTGCATCAGGTCGGCGATGTTGAGCATGGGCTCGCCGAAGATCCTGTCGGCGCCCTGGGACTCAAGCGTCAATAATCCCCGTTGAATCGCGCCGATCGAGGCGGCGGAGATGTTTCCGTATTCGGTGGTGTATTCGCCGCTGTTGTCGCCGACGAATTGCAGCATGGCGCGCAGGTCTTTCAGGTCCAGCACCAGCAGACCATTGTCGTCTGCCACCTTGAAGACGAGATTCAACACGCCGGCCTGGGTTTCGTTCAGGTCCAGCATGCGCGACAGCAGCAAGGGCCCCATATCCGACACCGTGGCACGCACCGGGTGGCCGAGCTCGCCGAACGGGTCCCAGAAGGTGACCGGAAACGCTTGGTATTGAAAGCCTTCCAGCTTCAGCGACTGCACGCGTTCGGCCACCTTGGGATTGCCACCACCCGGCTGGGAGATGCCGGACAGGTCGCCCTTTACGTCCGACATGAAGCAGGGCACGCCGATGGCGGAGAAATGTTCCGCCAGGACCTGCAAGGTGACGGTCTTGCCGGTGCCGGTCGCGCCGGTGATGAGCCCGTGCCGGTTGGCCATTTGCGGCAGGATGAATAGTTCGGTGGTGTCGTTCTTGGCGATCAGTAGTGGCTCGGTCATTAGCATTTCCTGCTGAATTTCGGAATGGTCGGCCTGCTTATATTAACGTGATGCAAACCTTCCTTTCCCATTTTTCCGCGGGCGACCTCGCGAAGGACTGCCATGGTGCTCCGTCACCCATCACGACAACTTGCCAAATTAGGATAGTCATCCTAGTATGCTAGGACGATCGTCCAAGATATGGAGGGCAATTTGTGCATATGTCGAAGCTACATGGGTTGCCAGGACGGGACGAAGCCTTGCCAGGTGAATCTTATTCCTGCTTGGACGACGGCGATTCGCCACCGGATCGAGACAGTTTTCAATGCCAAGTCCGGGCGCCGCCCATGGCCCGGTCGCCACCCCGCCGGTGCGCCGCAACAAACCCAAGTCGGCGCCGGGACGGGCGTCATCCCACAATTCAGCCAACCATGATAGGAGCGCATCATGAACACGATGACCCAACCCAAGACCGTTGATTCTCCCACCCCCGACCTGCTGCGCGAACATGGCGCGGCGCTCAATGCCTGGTTTGACGCGCGCTACGAGGCCAGGCGTCGGGAAGAAGCGGCGAACCATGTCTCCTCGCTTGCGATCATTGCCACCAAGGGCACCATGGACTGGGCGTATCCGCCCTTCATTCTTGCATCGACCGCCTCCGCGCTGGGCTGGGATGTCTCGGTCTTCTTCACCTTTTACGGCCTGGAACTGCTGAAGAAGGACCTGCATCTCGAGGTGAGCCCTCTGGGCAACCCCAGCATGCCGATGAAGATGCCCTTCGGTCCAAAGTGGTTCAAGGACATCAACTGGAACATCCCCAATCTGGTGATGGCCGGCGTGCCCGGATTCGAGAAAGTGGCCACCGGGCTGATGAAACAGACGGTCCGGAACACCGGCGTGGCCAGCATCAAGGAATTGCGCGACATTTGCATCGAGGCCGATGTAAAGCTGGTCGCCTGTCAGATGACCGTGGATCTGTTCGGTTACAAGCGTGAAGACTTTATTCCCGAGGTGGCCGACTGGATCGGTGCCGCAAGCTTTCTGCCGGTTGCGCAGCAATCCGATGTGTGCCTGTTCATCTGAGAACGCAAGCGGCCGGGGATTCCTGCATGCCGGACTCGAAACAGCCATGCCCGCGATGACGCGCCGCAACGCTGCATGCCGATCGCACCCTGGTTCGCTGCGAGCAGGCCGTGCCGGGCAACACCCCGCTTTTCATCACGATTAAGGAGCAATCATGGAATTCAATCAGGAACTCGACGCTCGCGGACTCAATTGCCCGCTCCCAATCTTGCGCACCAAGAAGGCACTCAGCACGCTCAGCGCCGGACAGGTGTTGAAGATCACCTCAACCGACCCCGGTTCGGTCAAGGACATGCAGGCCTTCGCCAAACAGACCGGCAACGAACTCTTGTCTTCCGCCGAGGTGGCGGGCGAGTTCGTGTTCTTCGTCAAGCGAAACTGAGGATCAGACGGGCCGATAGCGCAAATCCAGTCGCGCCGGGAGCCGCAGCGACGGCGCCCGGCGTAAAACCATGTTGACCTTGAAGCTTTGCCGGAGGAAGGCAGATGAAGATTTTCTCGGAAACCCTGAATGGCCTGTTATACGGCGTGATGCGGTGGGAACAGTGGGAAGCGCTCTGCGGACAACTGCGCGGCAGCGGGCAGCCCTGGTACGTCTACGCGGTGGGCTGCGGCGTGCCGGCTGCACCGCTTGAAGGCGCTGAACTGGATAAGGCCATCACCAAACTCGACGCCTTGCTCAGGCGCGAGCACGAAGAGAACTACCTGGGCATTGTCTATGCGGATGACTTGTCCAGTCCTCGATTAATCAAGATCTATGACCCCAACAACCTGGGGTCCAGTTGCGGAAGCTGCGGCCATTCCATCCCGCCGGGCTGGGTACTGAGCCTGCAGGCGCCGCAGCCCATTGCCAGCGACATCCCGTTGCCGGGCAACCGCCGCCGCTGGTGGCAGGGACTCTTCGCGCCAACCCCATCGTGATTCGCCGAGGGTAAAATGCATGACATGGCGAGCAAAGGCGAAAAGACGCGCGCGGATATCGTGCAGTGCGCGCGCAAGCTGTTCTATGAACAGGGATACGACGGAACATCGTTTTCCCACATCGTCGATGCGACCGGGCTGTTTCGCGGCAATATCTACCACTACTTCAAGACCAAGGACGAGCTCCTCGAAGCGGTCGTTGAAGACTATCTGGAAGACTACCGGGCGTTGCTGGTGCGGTGGGAACGCGAAAACACTGCGCCCAAGGCACGGCTTCGCGCCTTTATCGGCATGGTGGCGGGCCAGAAGACGGAGCTGATCAAGCATGGCTGTCCGATCGGCAGTCTAAATACGGAGCTGGGCAAGGACAGGCGCGAACTGCAGGAGGTCGCGCGCAAAGTGTTCGATCTGTTCCGGGCCTGGTTGGCCGCGCGCTTTACTGAACTTGGGGCCGGCGAAAAGGCCGACCAGCTGGCCCTGCATCTGTTCGGCAGGCTGCAAGGCGTGGCGGTGATTTCACACGTCTATCGGGACAGGCAGTTTCTGGAGCGCGAAACTCGCCAATTGGAGGCCTGGATTGACGGTCTGCAGGATTCCGTGTTGCCGCCGGGCGCCCCTTCGGCGCGACGTCTGTGATGGCGTTCAGCGTGTGCTCGCGGACTCATTCCACAACCATGCTGCCCCGCGCACGCCGCTGGAATCACCATGTACCGGCGGGACAAGCCGGGTGTCGACCCGGTCGGAGAAGACATAGCGCGGCC
This sequence comes from uncultured beta proteobacterium, assembly GCA_963782495.1. Classification (GTDB taxonomy): domain Bacteria; phylum Pseudomonadota; class Gammaproteobacteria; order Burkholderiales; family Thiobacillaceae; genus DASQBT01. The sequence continues at coordinate 182,030 of CAWAJU010000003.1, forward strand.
ATAACCTCGGCACGGTGTCATACAGCCTCTGGATATTGGACACGCCGCCGCCAAGCACGATGACGTCCGGGTCAAGAATGTTGATGACCCCCGCCAATGCGCGCGCCAGGCGCTCCTCATAACGGGCCAGGGTCTTGCTGCAGGGGCCGTAGCCCGCCTGCGCAAGTTGCGCGATCTCCTGCGCGGGCAGGTCTTCGCCGCCATAGCGCACGTGGTCTGCAGTGAGCGCGGGACCGGAAAGATAGGCCTCGATGCAGCCCTTCTTGCCGCAGTAGCAAACCGGGCCGTTGCATTCCCTCTCGCTCGGCCAGGGGTGGACGATGGGTTCGCCGGTCGCGGGATGGCGGCCGGTTTCCCCGTGGTCGGCAGGGGCGTGGCGAAACTGGAAATAGGGCAGGGGGTTGTGGCCCCATTCCCCGGCAATGGAATTGGGGCCTTCCAGCACTTGGCCGTTTACCACGATACCGCCGCCCACGCCGGTGCCCAGGATCACCCCGAACACAACCTCTGCGCCTGCGCCGGCACCATCGGTGGCCTCGGACAGGGCAAAGCAGTTGGCGTCGTTGCTCATGCGCACTTCGCGCCCGATCGCGGCTTCTAGGTCCCGCTTGAAGGGCTTCCCGATCAGGCTGGTGGAATTGCAGTTCTTCATCAGCCCGGTAGCCCTTGACAGTGCACCCGGCGTGCCGATGCCTATGGTCCCCGCCTCGTTCAGTTCGATTTCGACCTGCCTGACCAGTTCGGCCACGGCGGCGACCGTGGCGGCGTAATCGGCCTGCGGGGTGGGCGTGCGACGACGCAGCAACTCCCGGCCACTTGGGTCAAGCGCGATGATTTCAATCTTGGTGCCGCCTAGATCGATCCCGAGGCGTAGGGGCGAAGTGCTAGAATTTTGCATCTATTTCACCGAGAACATGCATTATGGCGGGTCATTCCAAATGGGCCAACATCCAGCACCGCAAGGGCCGGCAGGACGCCAAGCGGGGCAAGATTTTCACCAAGCTTATCAAGGAAATCACGGTTGCGGCGAAAATGGGCGGCGGCGATCCGGCCATGAACCCGCGCCTGCGCCTGGCCGTCGACAAGGCCAAAGCCGAATCCATGCCCAAGGACAACATCGAAAACGCCATCAAGCGCGGCACCGGCCAACTGGAGGGTGTGAGCTACGAAGAGATCCGCTATGAGGGTTACGGGATCGGCGGCGTGGCGGTGATGGTCGATTGCCTGACCGACAACAAGACCCGCACCGTGGCGGACGTGCGCCACGCGTTTTCCAAGCACGGCGGCAATATGGGAACGGACGGCTGTGTTGCATTCCAGTTCAAACACTGTGGCCAGATCATCCTGGAACCCGGCGCGAATGAAGATGCGGTGATGGAAGCCGCCCTGGAGGCAGGCGCCGAAGATATTGTCACGAGCGACGATGGCTCCATCGAAATCGTCACGGCGCCGGACCCGAAAGACCTGGAAATGGTCAAGGAGGCACTGGAAAAGGCTGGCTTCAAGCCAGTGCTGGCAGAGATCACCATGAAGCCGGAAGCGGAGACCGAGTTGACAAGCGACGACGCGACAAAAATGCAGAAGATCCTCGACGCGCTCGAATCGCTGGACGACGTGCAAGAGGTTTACACCAACGCGCTGCTGCCGGAATGATCATACGTACCGGGTGGGGCACGAGGGATGAAGGGGCTGACGATGGCACCCCTGCCGCGAATCAAGTGTTGGCATTCAGTCAGGAAGGCAGATGCATTGGGCAAAATGATTTACCCAGGTTCATGAACTGCTCTCCCAGATATCGCACAGGTTGGTTCGATTACATGCAGGGCTCCTCCGGCACGTGAATGAACGGTTCCCAACTCCTCACGCCTCATTCCTCGCGCATCCTCGGCATCGACCCGGGGCTGCGGGTGACGGGATTCGGGCTGCTGGAAAAGACAGGCAATCGCCTGAGTTACCTGAGCAGCGGCGCGATCAAGACACCGGATGGGGGCGAATTAGCGGAGCGCCTGAAAGTCATTTTTAACTCACTCGCGCAACTGATCCAGGAGTATCAACCCCAACAAGTGGCGGTGGAAAAGGTTTTCGTCAACGTGAATCCGCAATCAACTTTGCTCCTGGGTCAGGCGCGCGGCGCGGCAATCTGCGCTGCGGTGGCGGCGAACCTGCCGGTGGCGGAATATACCGCGCTACAAATCAAGCAGGCGGTGGTCGGTCACGGCAAGGCCGCCAAGGAGCAGGTGCAGGAAATGGTCAAGCGCCTGCTCAATCTGCCCGCGGCACCGCGGCCGGATGCGGCCGATGCCTTGGCCTGCGCCATCTGCCATGCTCATGGGGCGAGGTTGGGGGCTTTGTCCACCGCAGGATTTCGGGTTCGCGGCGGACGGCTGATGTGAGCGCACTATCTGTCTCGCGATCGTCGCCCGGCACGGAGCATCTGTTGTGATTGGAAGGATAAGCGGCACCCTGATCGAAAAACACCCGCCCAAGATCCTGGTCGATGTGGGGGGGGTCGGCTATGAGCTTGACGTTTCCATGACCACTTTCTTCAACCTGCCGGCGCTGGGCGAGAAAGTGTCCCTGCATACCCAGCTTGTGATCCGGGAAGATGCGCATTTGTTGTTTGGCTTTGGCGTGGAAGCCGAGCGGCGGGCATTTCGTGAACTTGTCAAGGTGTCCGGCATTGGCGCCAGAACCGCGCTCTCGGTGCTATCCGGACTTTCCGTGGACGATCTCGCATCTGCGGTGGCAGCGCAGGAAGTGGGACGGCTGGTCAGGGTGCCCGGCATCGGCAAGAAAACGGCTGAGCGCCTGCTGCTGGAGCTCAAGGGCAAGCTGGATTTTGCCGTCGTCGCCCCGCCAGGAGCGCCGGTAAGAATTTCTGACGACGTGCGCCAGGCGCTGCTGGCGCTGGGTTACAACGAAAAGGAAGCGGAACATGCGATCAAGCAGCTGCCGGCTGGTCTGGCGGTGTCCGAAGCCATACGGCAGGCACTGAAATTACTATCAAAAGCTTGAGTATTGCCGCAACATACCGCGAGACGATTTGTCGACTGCGCAGTTGCGTGATCGTAATTGATTCTCCACTATTGATGCCATGATCGAAACCGACCGCCTGATCGCCGCTCCTGCAGAAAGTCCGCAGGAGGAGCAGTTCGAGCGCGCGCTCAGACCGCGCCAGTTGGCCGAATATATCGGCCAGGAAAAGGCTCGCGGCCAGTTGTCCATCTTCATCGAAGCGGCGCGGAAGCGCGCCGAGGCGCTCGACCACGTGCTGCTGTTTGGCCCGCCGGGCCTGGGCAAGACCACGCTGGCGCACATCATCGCGCGCGAAATGGGGGTCAACCTGCGCCAGACCTCCGGCCCGGTGCTGGAGCGCGCGGGGGATCTGGCCGCGCTGCTGACCAATCTTGAACCACACGATGTGATGTTCATCGACGAAATCCATCGCCTGAGCCCGGTGGTCGAAGAAGTGCTGTATCCGGCGCTGGAGGATTTCCAGATCGACATCATGATCGGCGAGGGGCCGGGCGCGCGTTCGGTCAAGCTGGACCTGCCGCCTTTTACCCTGGTGGGCGCGACTACCCGCGCGGGCATGCTGACCAACCCGCTGCGCGACCGCTTCGGCATCGTCGCCCGATTGGAGTTCTACACGCCGCAAGAGCTGGTGCACATCGTGTCCCGTTCCGCGGGCCTGCTCAACGTACGGCTGGATGAACACGGCGCACTGGAGATTGCCAAACGTTCGCGCGGCACGCCGCGCATCGCCAACCGGCTGTTGCGCAGGGTACGCGATTTTGCCGAGGTGCGGGCCGACGGGATCGCCACCCGCGAGGTGGCGGACGCCGCGCTCACCATGCTGGATGTCGATCATGCCGGATTCGACATGATGGACAGAAAGTTGCTGCTGGTTGTAATTGAGAAATTCTCGGGCGGGCCGGTGGGGCTGGACAATCTGGCTGCCGCAATTGGCGAGGAGCGCGATACGATAGAGGACGTGATCGAGCCCTACCTGATCCAGCAGGGCTTCCTGCAACGCACTCCGCGCGGTCGCATGGCTACCCCGCATGCCTACCGGCATCTGGGCTTTGTACCGACAAATCCCGGAGCGGATCTATTTGACAAGGTTTAATGAGCAGTCCGGAAAGTCGCACAGTATTTAGCTGGCCGATCCGCGTCTATTGGGAGGACACCGACGCTGGCGGCGTGGTGTATTACGCCAATTACCTCAAGTTCATGGAACGGGCCCGCTCCGAATGGCTGCGCGCTCTTGGCTTCGACCAGAGCCGCCTGCGCGACGAACTGGGCCTGGTTTTCGTGGTTCGCCAGGCGATGATCGAATACCTGAAACCCGCCCGTTATGACGATTTGCTGACAGTCACTGCCATGCTCAAGCAGGTTGGCCGCGCCAGCCTGATCATGGGCCAGACCATAGAACTGGACGGCTTGCTGGGGCGCGCGGAAGTGACCCTGGCATGCGTCAATGCGCAAACCTTCAAACCCGCTAGAATGCCGGCACAAATGTTGCAGGCTCTGGAAGATTGAATATGCAAGTTACCCAAGATCTGTCCCTCCTCACCCTGGTTGCAGAAGCGAGCATTCCGGTCAAGATAGTCCTGGGCTTGTTGCTGGTGGCTTCCATGATGTCCTGGTGGTACATCTTCCTCAAGTTGTTCGTACTGAAGCGGGCGACCCGGCTGACCGGCAGTTTCGAAAAGGAATTCTGGGGCGGCGGCGACATCAACGCGATGTTCCAGCGCATTGCCGCAGAGCGCGAACAGTCCGGCCAACTGGAGTTGATCTTTGAAGCGGGATTTCGCGAATTCCTGAAGCTGCGCAAACAGGCCGGGGTGACCGTCTCGGTGATCATGGATGGTGCGCGACGGGCGATGCGCGCCACGTATCAGCGCGAGCTGGATGCTTTGGAGTCTCATCTTGCCTTTCTCGCCACGGTGGGTTCAGTCTCACCCTACGTGGGGCTGTTCGGCACCGTGTGGGGCATCATGCTCGCGTTCCAGAACCTGTCCTCGGTCGCCCAGGCCACCTTGGCCCAAGTCGCACCTGGTATTGCCGAGGCGCTGATCGCGACCGCCATGGGTTTGTTTGCTGCCATCCCGGCAGTGGTCGCCTACAATCGCTACACTCATGATATTGATCGATTGAGCAACCGCATGGAAAGCTTCATGGAGGAGTTTTCCAATATCCTGCAACGGCAGGCTGCCAAGGTCTGAGATTGCGCTGAGATGCCGCGCGTACGCAAGCAGGTTGCCCAGATCAACGTTGTGCCGCTGATCGACGTCATGCTGGTGTTGCTGGTGGTATTCATGATCACCGCGCCGTTCATCAGTCCCGGCCAAGTGGAACTGCCCAGCGTGGGCAAGACCGCCAGCGCCCCCAGCCTGCCCATCGAGATCACCCTGAAAGAGGATGGCGCGCTGTCGGTGAAGGACCGCGGCGGCAATAATCTGGAGCGTCCGATCTCGGCGGGCGAACTGGGTGCCGTGGTAAAGGGGATACAGCGCCAGCGTCCTGATACCCCGGTGGTGATCGCCGCCGACAAGAACGTCCGCTACGAGGCGGTGATGGATCTGATGACCGCGCTGCAACAAGCCAGGGTGGCCCGGATCGGATTGCTTGCCAAGCCTGCCCCATGATTGCCACGGTTCAGCGCGGTCCCCAGATGGCGGCCGGGATGCTGGCCTTTGCTGTTCATCTATTCTTTCTCATGCTGCTGATGTTCGGCGTTTCGTGGCAGATCCGCAATCCGGCGCCGGTAATGGTGGATCTGTGGTCGGCACTCCCCCCTGAACCGGCTCCACCGCCAGAGCCGGCTCCACCGCCACCACCACCGCCACGCCCCACACCGGTTGAAGAGCCGCAGGCCAGGCCGCCCGATATCGCACTGGAAAAGAAGAAGAAGGCGGAGCAAGAGAAAAAACGCAAGGAAGAGGACCTACGCAGGCGCGAGGAGGAGGCGCGGCAAGCGGAACTCGATGCGATGCGCGAGCAGGCGCGCCTGGAGGCGGACAAGAAGCGCCGCGAAGCCGACAAGAAACTGGCTGATCAGAACCGCCGCGATCAGCTCAAACGAGAAGAGGACGAGTTGCAAAAGCGCATGCTGGATGAAGACATGGCCGCCGAAACCGGCCAGCTCAAGGCAATGGAGGCCAAGGCCATGGCCGATCGACGGGCCGTGGAACTGGGGCGAATCGTGGCCGATTTCCGCGAGAAGATCCGGGCCAAGATCCGCGGCAACACACGTATTCCAGAGAACTTGACCAGCAACCCCCAAGCCCGGTTCGAAGTCAACGTACTGCCGACCGGCGAGATTGTCGGCGTAAAGCTCGTCAAGTCCAGCGGCAACCTGGCCTACGACCAAGCGGTGGAACGGGCCATTTACAAGTCGTCTCCACTCCCCACGCCGCCGGACAAGGATGCGGTTGCCCAATTTCGCAAACTGGATCTCACGTTCCAACCGAAAGAGAACTGAGCAGGTGGCCGGGCTGGCGAACAGCATCCTCAGGCCGCTGTGATAGACTTCGCGTTTCGCGTTGAACAAGTCTATCAAGATGCTTGTGGGTAGGTTCTTGTACCGGTTTCCGCGCTGGTTCGTGGCGGTTTGTTCTCTTGTGGCGGCGATGCAGGTGCAGGCTGCCATGGAAATCCAGATAATTGGTGGCGCTGCCAACAAGATACCGGTGGCGCTCGTGCCTTTTCAGGGACCGGGCGATCAACCGAGCCCCGGCTTGTCGGAGCTGATCGGCGACGATCTGCTGCGTAGCGGCCAGTTCAAGCTAATCGATATCGGTGGTGGGAATCAGCCTTCCGAACCAGCACAGGTCGATTACAAGCTGTGGAAGAACAAAGGCGCTGAAGCGCTCTCCATCGGACAAGTCATTGGCCTGCCGGGGGGGCGGTTTGATGTCCGCTTCCGGCTGTTGGATGTGGTTAGGCAGACACAAATGGCGGGCTATAGCTACAACGCAGGGACCAACCAGTGGCGCGCGACCGCGCATCGAATTGCTGACGTCATTTATGAAAAGTTGACTGGCATGCGCGGCGTATTCAGTTCGCGCATCGCCTACGTGCAAAAGCGCGGCAAGGTATTCGAGCTGAAGGTGGCGGATGCGGATGGCGCCAATCCACGCAGCGTGGTCCGCTCCATGGAACCGTTGATTTCGCCGGTTTTTTCGCCCGATGGCGCGAGGCTCGCCTATGTGTCGTTCGAAGACAAGAAACCGGTGGTCTATGTGCAGAATCTGAGCGACGGCAGCCGCCGCGCGGTGGCCGCATTCAAAGGCTCCAATTCCGCGCCGGCCTGGTCTGCCGACGGCAGTCACCTGGCGGTAACCCTGACGCGCGACGACAATTCGCAGATTTATCTGATCGGCGTGGATGGCTCGGGCGTAACCCGCCTGACCCAGGGCAACGACATCTCAACCGAGCCGGTATTCTCGCCCGATGGAAGATGGATCTATTTCACGTCCGACCGTGGCGGCACGCCGCAGATATACAAGATTGGAACGGGTGGTGGCGAGGTCAAACGGGTGACGTTTGAAGGCAACTACAACGTATCCCCCGCGCTCAGCCCTGACGGCAAGCTGCTGGCTTATATCCAGCGCGAAGGCGGCAAGTTTCAGGTGGCGGTCATGGAGCTGGAGTCAGGCCAGAGCCGGATCCTGACGGACACCGCGCGTGATGAATCACCCAGTTTTTCGCCCAATGGCCAGATGATCCTTTACGCCACGGTCGTCGGCGGCAAGGGGATACTGGGCACCGTGAGCATAGACGGCAAGGTTCATGCTCGCCTCTCGGAAGGGGGGGCAGATGCACGGGAACCCGCATGGGGGCCGTAAAGTTTCATGTCCATTTTTGCGTATGGAGTTGAGAATTGCGTTATATCTACGCAGCCTTCGCGGCAAGGCCGGGCAGGCGGTGGATGGATCTGTCAAGGGAACCGAAACGCTGATCGGTTGGTCTGCTGGTGTGGAAACCGATCCCCGGTTCGTCGATCCCCTGAAGCGCCTGTTGGACTGGGTGCAGAGCAACCAGAAGAGCAGTCCTTATATCAGGACGTGTGAAGCAAGTCCGCCCACAAATTGAGTCATTCCTTCGAGGAGACAAAAACATGAACCGCATTCTGCTTCCCCTGTTGATTGTACTGACACTGACTGCTTGCAGTTCGGCGGGGCCTGTTGCCAGCATTGAAGACCGCAATCAGGCGGCGAAGAGCGCCCACACTGGCCAGAGTGCAGGGAACGCTGCTTCGGGGGCCGCCGCCAACGCGGAAAAGGGTGTCGAGACATCCGCCTTGCCGCCCGAAAGTGCAAGCGGAACGGAGATGGATGGCAAGCCCCTGGACGGCAGCGTCGAGGGCAAGGCTGGCGTCGATCCGCGCAAGGATCCCGCCAGCCCGCTGTCCAAACGCAGTATCTATTTCGATTACGACAGCAACGTGGTGAAAGATGACTACCGGTCTGTCATCGAGGCACATGCGGCTTACCTCGTCGCACACAAGGACGCCAAGGTGGTGTTGCAGGGCAATACGGACGACCGCGGCAGCCGGGAGTACAACCTCGCGCTTGGGCAGCGCAGGGCCGAGGCAGTGCGCAAGGCGCTGTCCCTGCTGGGGGTGGGCGATGGACAGATGGAAGCGGTCAGTTTCGGCGAAGAAAAGCCACGCGCCGTGGGTGAAACGGATGAGGCCTACGCGCAAAACCGCCGTGCCGACATTGTCTACTCCGACGAATAAGCGGGTTCCTGAATGAAGCTTCGCTTGACGGTGTTGGGTTTGCTTGCCGGTCTGAGTGCTCAGGCCCTGGCCGACGATCCCGCTGCCAGGCAATATCAGCAACTCCAATCCCAGATACAAGCGCTCGAGCTGCGCCTGAGCAAGCTGGACGCCCTGTTGCAGAATCAGGGGCTGCTCTCGCTGCTGAAGGACGTGGAAGCGCTTAAGGAAGAAGTGGCCAAGCTCAAGGGACAGACTGAAGTCAATGCCCATGGACTGGACGAGCAGGGCAAACGGCAGACCGATCTATATCAGGATTTGGACCATCGGCTGACCGAACTGGCGAGCCGTCCGGCCCCCGCCACACCGGTACTAAAGCTTGCGGAGAATCCGGAATCTGTCGCTTTGGCCACACCGCCAGGCACGGCTGGTCAGGCGCCGGCCAGCGCGAGTGCTCCAGACTCTGCAGCCGCAAGTTCGAACACCGCGGCATCTGCTGAATCGGCCTCCGGTGCAGAGCCTGCCGCTGATCCATTGGTCGAGTCCAAACTGTATGAAGCCGCTCTCAACCAGTTCCGCGCGGCCAATTATGTTGGGGCAATCGCCGGCTTCAAGGGGTTTGCCAAGGCCTATCCTTCCAGCACTTTGGCCTCCAATGCGCAGTACTGGATTGGCTACTCGTACTATGCGATGGGCGATTACAGAACTGCGCAGGCTCACCAGCAGAAGCTGATCGTGGCGTTTCCACAAAGCGTCAAGGTTCCCGACGCATTGCTCAATATTGCACGCTGCCAGGAAGAGCTCAAGGAAATATCGAGTGCCAGGAAGACGCTCGAGGAAATCATCGCCAAACATGGGGGCACCAATGCCGCTGCCATCGCGGCGAAGCGCCTGGCCAGCCTGAAGTAGGTCGGTAGTGGCAGACGCCTCCACGCTCCGCATTACGGAGGTATTCCATTCCGTTCAAGGGGAAAGCACGCGCATCGGGCTGCCGACCGTATTCATCCGCCTTACTGGCTGCCCCTTGCGCTGCAGTTGGTGCGACACGACCTACAGTTTTGCCGGCGGACAGACACGCAGCATCGAAAGCCTGCTGGAAGAATTGCCCCAGTACGATACGCCTTATGTCTGCGTAACCGGCGGCGAGCCGCTGGCGCAAAAGAACTGCCTGGACCTGCTGCGCACGCTGTGTGACGCGGGATATTCGGTCTCCCTGGAAACCAGCGGAGCCTACGACATCGCGTCGGTGGACCCGCGCGTATCGCGCATCCTCGACGTCAAACCGCCGGGCTCGGGCGAATCCGCACGTAACCGCTGGGAGAACCTGGGGCTGCTGCGCGCGCAGGACGAAGTCAAATTCGTGCTGCAGGATCGCACCGACTATGAATGGGCGCTGGAGGTGATTCGCCGTCACGATCTGGACGCGCGCTGCCCGGTATTGTTTTCCCCCGTCCACGCGCAACTCTCGCCCGCACTATTGAGCCAGTGGGTACTGGAGAACCGCGCGCCGGTACGTCTGCAAGTTCAGTTGCACAAGGTCATCTGGGGCGAGGAGCGGGGCAGGTAATGGGCGAGGCGGTCGTCTTGCTTTCGGGCGGGCTGGATTCGGCCACCACGCTCGCCATTGCCCAGAACCAGGGCTATCGCTGCCACTGCCTGAGTTTTGATTATGGACAGCGCCATGGCGCCGAGCTCGACGCAGCCCGCCGCGTGGCGGTCGCGATGCAAGTTGCCGAACATCGCACGGTGCGGCTTGAATTGGGCCAGCTTGGCGGGTCGGCCCTGACCGACCGGACCATTGCCGTGCCGGAAGCGCCCTCCACGGGGATCCCCGTGACCTATGTGCCGGCCCGAAATACCGTGATGTTGGCCTACGCCTTGGCGTTTGCCGAAGTGTTGCACGCCCGAGACATCTTCATAGGCGTCAATGCGGTTGACTATTCCGGCTATCCGGATTGCCGACCGGAATACATTGCCGCATTCGAACGCATGGCGAATCTAGCGACCAAGGCGGCGGTGGAAGGGCAGGCCATGCGCATCCACGCACCCCTGATACATCTTTCAAAGGCCGAAATCATCCGTCAAGGGATCGCGCTGCGCGTCGATTACAGCCTGACCGTGTCTTGTTATCAGGCAGATGCAGCGGGCCGCGCCTGTGGACGCTGCGATTCCTGTCGACTGCGGCGGGAGGGATTTGCCGCATTAACTGTTGTTGATCCGACACACTATCGCGACGGCTGAGCACGAAGCTTTAGCCATCTCAATTAACCACGATACAGCCATGGGAAAGGCTTGTACGGACGGTCCCCTAGGGACTGACACCTATCGATAGTGAATGGCGATAAAAATAGATTAAAGTTTGTTTGCCGCCTCAGCCGCTTCTGTGGCACATTGGTGACAATTAGAATTTGGAGTTAGTTCAATGGATTGGTTGTACGCCCTCCCGATCGAACGGCAAGTCGCGATTGGCGGTTTCCTTCTGGCCATGGTCTTTGGCTATGTGGGCAACAAGACCCATTTCTGCACCATGGGGGCGGTGTCAGACGTCGTCAATATCGGTGACTGGAATCGCATGCGAGCCTGGATGCTGGCTATCGCCGTGGCGATTGTCGGCACCAATGTACTGGTCTACCTGGGCTGGCTCGATATCACCAAGAGCATCTACACGACGGCCAACTTCTACTGGCTGGCGGCTCTCGTGGGTGGGCTCACCTTCGGCGTCGGCATGACCCTTTCGGGAGGATGCGCTCAGCGCACCCTGGTTCGCCTCGGGGCGGGCAACCTGAAGTCGGTTGTCGTGTTCCTGTTCCTGGGCTATTCGGCCCTGGTCACCTTGAGGGGCCTGTTTGGCTGGTTTCGGCTGAATTTTCTGCAGGCCCCCACGGTCACCGTTCACCTGGACCACATTCAGACTCTGCCCGCGCTGCTGCACTTGGCCGACAAGGGCACGGTGCTTGGATTGGCCCTGGCCATTGCGATCGTCATGTTGGCGTTCATATTCGCCAGCCAGGATTTCCGCAAGAACGCTGACGGCGTTATAAGTGGAATCGTAGTCGGGTTGGTGGTGGTAGGAGGCTGGTATGTCACTTCCAAGATTGGCTTCGGGGAAGATCCGGATACCCTTGAGATGGTCTACCGGGGCACCAATTCCCATCTTGCTGAGTCGATGACCTTCGTCGCCCCGCTGGGCTTTACCATGGATTTATGGGCCTACTGGACAGACTCGGCGACCATCATTACTTTTGGCGTAGGCTCTGTTTTTGGCGTACTGGCCGGCTCCTTCCTCTACGCCGTCACCCACCATACTTTCCGTTGGGAATCCTTCAATTCGCCCCAGGACTTGGTCAGGCACATCATTGGTGCGGTGCTGATGGGCTTTGGCGGCGTGACTGCCCTCGGATGCACCATCGGGCAAGGGGTGACAGGTGTCTCGACCCTATCCATCATGTCCTTTCTGGTCTTGGCCAGCATTATTGCGGGGGCCGCGGTGACCATGAAGGTGCAGTACGCCCTGATGTTGCGCGGAGTCTAAAAAAGACTATAGCCAGATATTTTTTTGCCGTTAATGAAGTACGAGCTTGACCGGTTGACCCTAACGGGGTTACGGTTAGTAAAGATTCTGAGAAAAGGACCTGAGTTGAAAAGATTAATTACAGCCTTGATGGTTCTTCTGGCGATGGGCCTCAGCCAATCCGTGTTGGCATCCAAGGCGATCAACTTCAACTTTGTCGACAGCAAGGGCAAGACCATGCGCCTGTCGGACTTCCATGGCAAATGGGTGTTGATCAATTTCTGGGCACCCTGGTGCCCGCGCTGCTGGATGGAATTTCCCACCCTCAACGATCTGGACGCGCGCAAGGACTTCGTCGTAATCGGCATGGCCATGGACTATGGCGGCGATGAAAATTCCGTACACTCCTACATGGACCGATACGGTCTGCGCTATCCGCAGGTTCTGGGTGGCAACCGCCAGGATCCCAAGAGTCCTGCCTTTCAGGTCGGACCGGTGGATTTCTATCCCACCTCCTATCTCTATGATCCGAGCGGGGAACTGGTCATGTATATTCCTGGCCTGGTCAGCAAACAGAAAATGCTGGCGTTCATCGACCAATACAGTCTGGATCACCCGGTAGCCGTGGCCGAGGCCGGCCCGATTCCGGTGGCCGAGCAGGCTGCGCCTCCCCCCATCAAGCCGGTCGACTTCAGCCGCAGTAGCTCGACAAGCAGAGGCAAACCCTCCGCCAAACACAAAAAAAAAATAAGCATGTAAGTTAGCAACGCAAAGGTAGTTTGGAACAAAGACAAGCGGACTCAGGCCCGCTTTTTTCTTGCCCGAAGAGGGCGATGGCGGACCGTCCATCTTTGATTGAAACACGGCTTCCAGTATAATTGCGCGCTTTGCAGGGTCGGTAGCTCAGTTGGTAGAGCAGCGGACTTTTAATCCGTTGGTCGCGAGTTCGAATCTCGCCCGACCCACCAGCCTTACCCCAAGAGCCACGGTTGCCCGTGGCTTTTTTCTTGGCAAGCGTTGACGGCTGCTCGAGCATTCCTGCAACAAGCATTTGCGGATCTATCTTTCATGCCTGTCGTTTTAAGACACAAAGGTGTCACTTCTTTTTTACTCCAATGAAGGCAATCCGCGTGAGCGCATGCAAATTCATGTGCGTGCTGCTGAAGGCGAAGCGAAGTTCTGGTTGAATCCGGAAGTAAAGTTGGCGACAAACAAAGGGTTCGACGCAAAAGCCTTACGCGAACTTACACAGTTGGTGGAACAGAGCACTGACTTGATAGAAAGGGCATGGAATGATTACTTTTGCCAAACAAGTTCGTTTTGATGACAGCAGCATGTGGGTTGACCTATCGGACGGGCGGTCGATGGGTGTGCCCCTTGCCTGGTTTCCGCGGCTACTGGATGCCTCGCATGAGCAACGCAATAGGGTTGAACTCAGTTTAGGAGGGCTTCACTGGGATGAGCTTGATGAAGAAATGTCTATTGACGGGCTATTGGCTGGCCGCTGGGGATATGACCCGGGCTGGGCGCGTGGCGGCCTGACGGCGAAACAAAGGGAGCGAGGTGACAAAAAACGTCACATTCTAACCCTCAGTGGCACGCGGCAAGCCCTCCTGCAACGGTCATTTCTCGCCACGACATCGCCCGGAAAACTATTGTTGCAGCCCGAATCCCCCTGTTGACGAGGATGTCGCGCCTGTTTGCCGTTTGCGCGAGGCGCCCAGCTTAAAGTTGGCACGGCCGATGCTCGTAATAGGCCAGACACGGTGTTCGTGTTTTTGAAGGACTTACCCTCTACCCACACTAGGAGAAATAACATGCGCAAGCAGCAACAAGGTTTTACCCTGATCGAACTGTTGATCGTCGTGGCCATCATCGGCATCTTGGCGGCGATCGCGATTCCCTCTTACCAGAACTATACCCGCAAGGCTAAATTCACCGAGGTCGTGAATGCGCTTGCCCCATACAAGCTGGGCGTGGAAGGTTGCCTTCAGGATACGGGCGACATTCTGCAATGCGGTCCCGGTTCAAATGGTATTCCAGCCAATACGACTGTTGCCGCGGGTAGGGTTGCTGCCGGCGCTGGCGTTTCGGCTGTTGCGAACCCCATTGTACTTACTGCCACTGCAGCAAATATTGACGCCGTTGTGAACGGCCTCACATTTACCCTTACAGGCACGCCGGGTGCTGCGGGTGCTTCAAACTCCATCACCTGGGTGAAAGGCGGAACCTGTGCCACCAGTGCGGCGGGTCCTTTCTGCTAATGCAGGACTGGTTGGGAAAAGCCGCCTCTGGGCGGCTTTTTTCTGTGCGAATATCGTCTCCTAATCACCACTACCACAAGCATGCCTAGATTGGCCCAGCCGGGATTGATGCTTGTGCTCTTCACCGGCGCTACTGCATCCGGTTTCATCTATATCAACACAGCACTCACCGGGCTGCTACTGTTTGCCTTTGCCTTCTTTGCCTTTCATTCAGCCTGGTCCGAAGGAAGATTGCCTCGGCTGCCATTGAGCATCTGGATGGCAATTTACCTCGTGTGGCTCGGTGTGGTCACAGTTTCTAGTTCCGCCCCCAATGCGAGCTTTCTCACCGGCTGGGTGTTGGCAGGAATGCCGCTCGCATATCTGGGTTGGTCAGCTTTGCCCAACCCGGATATGACGTGGGCGCGCCTGCGCGCGCTATTCTGGCTGGGTGGCATAGGCATGGCGGCATGGGGCATATGGCAGGTCGTGCAACCGGGGGGCCGCGGACAGGCGGTTGGTCCGCTGTTAGATCGCAATGCCTTTGCTGCGTTGATCAACATCCTATGGTTTAGCGCCGCCTATGTGTTCCTGAACGGCAGCATTTTCAAAAGCCGAAATTTGCCCATGCTCGGTGCAGGCCTCTTCGTCATGAGCATCGGCTTGTTTGTCACCGAATCGCGCGGCGGAATTGGCGCGTGGTTGTTGCTCCTTCCGCTCTTGCTATGGGCAGGTTACCGCAACCCATCCACGAGACGCCGCGTCCTGATGATTCCCGTCATTGCGCTGGCTGCCTATCTGCTGAGCGCCCAACTGGCGGGCACGAGTGTCGCGAACCGAGGCTTCGACCTGGCAAATGACGCGAACAGCGTCGCCAGGCTGTTGATGTGGAAATCCAGTGTCCTGATGACCTTGGCTCATCCACTTGCCGGTACCGGCTGGGGTACGTTTGCGGCGTACTATCCGGCATTTCGGTCGCCGCTGGAGAACACGACCTCAGGCCTGTATGCGCACAATGACTATTTGCAACTGGCCGCCGAGGGCGGCACGCCGGCTTTGGTGCTGCAACTGGGTGTACTGCTCGGATTGCTGTTGCAACTCAGAAGAAGTCTTGGGCGTGTGAGTGGCCCGGCAGGTCTCGAGAGTGTGGCGCTATCGCTTGGAGCATTGGCTTTATTCGTTCATGCAGGTGTCAACTTCATCTTCTATTTTGCCTTCATGAACATACTGGCAGGCCTGTACCTGGCGCGAGCGGCCCAACTTGTGGAGCCGACAAGATGCTTCGTCCTGCCGAATTTCGATCAGATTGGCCGCCCGTTCAAGTATCTCCTGGCAGGATTCATTCCCTTGCTCTTTGCCGCCCCCTTGCTTGTGCACCTGTCCGCACAGTTGTGCCTGACTGGAACGCAGCCCGGCCTCAAGGCGATCAATCTGATGGCGCCAAACATAACTACGTATGACATTGCCAAATTGATTGCGGCGCTTCGCCCCCAGGAAGGAATTGCCCAGGAGGTAATGCTTCGCTCAGTGGAAAATGCGCTGAAATCGAGTGATGGCGTGCAAATGAAGGGGGGAAATTTTCAGCGACGGCTGCTGCTGGAAGCGCTCGATCGCTTTGACTATGTTCGGGCGCAAACGGCAAACAGTCCGAACGTGGGTGTGCGGGAAGTGAAGGTGCTCCTGGCCAATCGCAACAGTCTAGGCGACGATATTGCCTACGCAAGAGCGCGGCAGGTGCTGGACGACAACCTTGCTGCCAATCCCTACCATGCATACAGCATGATCTATCTGGCGAGGCTGGATGTTTTGACTGCGCATGCCGGCGCCGCAATGGAATTCCTGCGCCGCTCCCAGGGCCATGTGCTCTCCAGACGCGATCAACAGCTCCTCTCCGTGGAGATGCTGCGTCAACTGGCGGCACCCAAAGTCATCGCGGAATTGGACAACATCGAAGAACAGTTGCGCAAGATTCGCTCCGAATCGGAGGTGGGCAAAGTAATGGCGTTTTCACCTGAAGCCAGCGAAGCGATCGACGCCAGGCTAAACGCCATCGGGGCTCAATTGCGAGCGTCACATTCACAAGTGCTCTGAGCGAGCCCGCAGATCCCATCTCATCGCCGTTTGCTCATGGGAGAAGTTGTTGGATCGTGCCTACGGCGAACCCTCTGCTTTGCAGGAAGCGCATCTGTTTGGCCTTTTCCTGCGCATCGGCAGGCGGCGCACCAAAGCGTTTGTTCCAGACTTCGCGTGCGCGTTCCAATTCCGTTTGGTTTGCGGCGGCAAGCACCTGCTTGATGTCGGATTCCTGCACGCCCCGGCTGCGCAGTTCGTGCGCCAGCTTGAGATTGCCGAAGCGCTGCTGCTTCTGCTGCACGTAGCTTTCGGCAAAGCGCTGGTCGGACAGCCAGCCGCGTTGGCTTAACTCGTCCAGCAGCAGTTCGACGTCTTGTTCCGCGTGGCCGGCCTGCCGAAGCTTGCGGGCCAATTCCACTCGCGTGTGATCGCGCCTGGCGAGATGGGCGAGGGCCTGATCGCGCAGGCTCGCGCTCTTGTCTTCACCCGGTCGTGCTGTTTTCTCTGTGGGCATGGAGGGACAGGAAACCTTATCCCTCGACTACCGTCAGGGCCGGAGCGGGGTTGTGGACCCCCACTGCGGCGCGGATCTTGGCTTCGATCTCGGCGGCGATTGCAGGGTTTTCCTTGAGGAATTCGCGCGCGTTGTCCTTGCCCTGGCCGATCTTCTCGCCGCCATAGGCATACCAGGCGCCGGACTTGTCGACGATCTTGTGGATCACGCCCAGTTCGACGATTTCACCTTCGCGCGAAATGCCTTCGCCGTAGAGAATGTCGAACTCGGCCTGCTTGAAGGGTGGCGACACCTTGTTCTTGACCACCTTCACACGCGTCTCCGAGCCGATGACTTCCTCGCCCTTCTTGATCGCGCCGATGCGGCGGATATCCAGGCGCACCGAGGCATAGAACTTGAGCGCGTTGCCGCCGGTGGTGGTCTCGGGGTTGCCGAACATCACGCCGATTTTCATGCGGATCTGATTGATGAAAATCACCAGGGTGTTGGTGCGCTTGATGTTGGCGGTGAGCTTGCGCAACGCCTGGCTCATCAGCCGGGCCTGCAGGCCCATGTGCGAGTCGCCCATTTCACCTTCGATCTCGGCCTTGGGGGTGAGCGCGGCGACCGAGTCGATGACGACGACATCGACGCTGCCGGAGCGCACCAGCATGTCGGCGATTTCCAGCGCCTGCTCGCCGGTGTCGGGTTGCGAGATGAGCAGGTTGTCCACATCCACGCCGAGCTTTTGTGCATAGGACGGATCAAGCGCGTGTTCCGCGTCGATGAAGGCGGCGGTGCCGCCCAGCTTCTGCATTTCGGCGATGACCTGCAGGGTGAGCGTGGTCTTGCC
The DNA here is from genome assembly GCA_963782495.1 of uncultured beta proteobacterium. Taxonomy (GTDB): domain Bacteria; phylum Pseudomonadota; class Gammaproteobacteria; order Burkholderiales; family Thiobacillaceae; genus DASQBT01. The sequence continues at coordinate 199,931 of CAWAJU010000003.1, forward strand.
GGAGGATTCCGGGCCATAGATCTCGACCACCCGGCCGCGCGGCAGGCCGCCTATGCCGAGCGCAATATCGAGCCCCAGCGAACCGGTCGAAACCGCCTGGATGTCGCGCACCACGTCGTGGTCGCCCAGGCGCATCACCGAGCCCTTGCCAAATTGTTTTTCTATCTGACTCAGCGCGGCGTTCAGGGCCTTCGTCTTGTCGTCTGCCAATGCGGTTAATGCCATGGTCTCTTCTCCTGGTGTGCGGTTGTATCGTTTGTCTGGGGGCAAGATGCCGCGCCATAACGTCAATTTAGTGGATAGGTCGCAAGATGTCAATAGTTTTTACGCCCTACGTATATTATATTACGTGAGATTTTATATCTGCTTGTACAATCAGCAACCGTATAATTGCCAGGTCGCGGGCCTGACGCACGAAGCAGGAGCAACGCATGATTTATAAAGGAAAAATGTGGCTGGACGTGAAATGGGCAACACGCCAAAGGCTGCAATATATCGAAATCATGGGCTGGTATGCCGGGGTCGTGACCCGTAGCGACCTCGCCAAGGCTTTCGGCATCTCGGACGCAGCGGCCACCAAGGACTTGAAACTCTATAGCAATCTCGCTCCCGGCAACCTGGTGTACAACCACAGCGTATTCGGTTTCGTGCCGGGTGAGGGCTTCGCTGCCGCCTTCACCGATCTCGCCCCTGCCGCTGTGCTTCCCGTCATCGCGGCCAATCTTGCGGAAGCGGGCGGACCCTATGGCGCAGACCCAATCTACGGGCTGGCTACTGCGTCCCTTCCCTTGCCGACGCGCCTGCCCAGCCAGCACGTGCTGGCGCAGATCACCCGAGCCATGCGGGGCGCCAGGAAATTGAACGTGGCTTACCAGTCACTGTCCGACCGCGAAAACCGGGAGCCCCGGGTGATCGAGCCCCATACCCTGGTCAACACCGGCCTGCGCTGGCACGTGCGCGCCTACAACGAAGAAACCTGCGACTTCCGCGATTTCGTGCTGTCGCGCATCTCCCAGGCGCAGGCTCTGGAGGAACCGGCCGAATCCAGCGCGCAGTACGACGACGACTGGGTGGAATTGGAGAGCCTGAAGCTTGCGCCCCACGCCGGTCTCGACGCGCAGAAGCGCGCGAACCTGTTGTTGGACTATGGCGCAAATGACGATGTCATCGAGATCAAGGTCAGGCGCGCCTTGATCGCTTATGTGCTGCAGCGGCTGAACGTTGACACGACCAAGGATCACGCGCTGGACCCGAATGTCCATCAGCTCATGTTGTTGAATCGCGATGAAATTGAACCGTTCGCGGCTTGGGCGTTCAGTCAATGACCAGGATGTGAAGCCCGGATTGCCACGCGCCTGCGGCGCTCGCAACGACGTCGTTGCGAGAAGGCGAAGCCGGCGAAGCAATCCAGGAAGGATTTGACCTCGTGCAAACTGGGTTGCCGCGCTTCGCTCGCAATGACTGCTTCATCAAACCGCCCGGCGTTTCCCCTAAGCAAGCAACTCGATCAGCCCGCGCAGCGCAGCGGCCACGGCCCGGGCGCGGATTTCCTCGCGGTCGCCGCCCAGCCTGCAGGTGGTGGAATTCAGGTTTCCATCGGTGCTTGCCCAGGCAATGCACACCGTGCCAACCCGCTTCCTGGGCGTTCCGCCGCCAGGTCCGGCAATGCCGGATACAGACACGCTGATCTGCGCTTCGCTGTGCCTGAGTGCGCCTTCAGCCATTTCGCGTACGGTTTCCTCCGATACCGCACCATGGGACTGCAAAGTCGCGGCGGAGACCCCGAGCATTTCCTGTTTGGCCAAATTGCTGTAGGTGATGAAGCCGCGCTCATACCACTGCGACGAACCGGCAACCGCGGTGACCGTCTGACCCAGCCAGCCGCCGGTGCAGGATTCGGCGCTGACCAGCATCCAGCCCTTGAGCGTGAGCAGTTGGCCGAGCTGCTTGGAAAGTTGGAAGAGTTCTGCGTCAGAGGGTCTCATGCCAGCAGGTAGCGCGTGATGGAAAGTGTCCCGACAGCGTAGCCCGCTGCCAGCAGATCGTCCAGCATCACCCCGAGTCCGCCCTTGACTGCAGCGTCCAGCCAGTTGATCGGGAAAGGCTTCCAGATATCGAACAGCCTGAACAAGGCAAAGGCGTAGAGCATCCAGAGTGGGCCGACAGGCGTGAAGATCAGCACGAGCAGAAAGGCGGCAATTTCATCCCACACGATGTGGCCAGAGTCGTGCACACCCAGATGCTGCCCGGTGAGACCGCAGGCCCAGATGCCGAGCAGGAAGGCGGCGACAACGAGCAGGATCTGAACTGGCAGGCTGGCAAGTTGCAATGCCCAGAAAAGTGGGAAGGCTGCCAGCGTGCCGAAGGTACCGGGTGCCCGGGGCGCGAGGCCGCTGCCGAAGCCCAGTGCAATGAAATGGGCGGGATGGCTGAAGAGAAAGCGCGCTGTGGGTCGACTCACTTCGGCGCCGGCCTGACTTGAGGCGTCAAGGCAAAGTGGTCGAAGCCGGCACGCGTGAGCGCGATCTGCTCGCCGCTTCTGCGGATGATCAAACGCTCGCCCTCACCCCCGGCTCCTGTCTCGCCGGGAGCGGGAAGAATATGGCCCACCCGCGTGAGGCGAAGCTGCAACTGGTCCGAGAGCGCGTCGATCTCGGTGCGTTTGTCCGGTGATGCGGTGAACACCAGTTCGTAATCATCCCCGCCGGCGAGTATGCAATCGCGGGCCGCGTCTTCATCTTGATGGGCCTTCAATGCAGGCGACAGGGGCAGCGACTCAAATTCAACTTCCGCACCTTTGGCTGAACCTTGCAGGATGTGTCCCAGGTCCGCAGCAAATCCGTCGGACACGTCGATGCAGGCATGGGCGATGCCGCGCAAGGCCAGGCCCAATTCAACGCGCGGCGTGGGCACGAACAGGCGGGGAAAACAGGTGACCGCTTCTTCGCTGCTGAGCCTGAGTGCGCCCCGATGATGGGCCAGGGCGGCGGCGGCATCGCCGAGGGTGCCGGACACCCAGATGTCATCGCCGGTTTGCGCGCCATCGCGTCGCAGCGCGGCACCGGGAGGAACTTCGCCGATGGCGGTAATGGTGATGGTCAGCAGCCCGCTGCGGGTGGTATCGCCGCCGATCAGCTCGACGCCGAACTTCTGCGCCAGGCCAAAAAAACCGCCGGCAAATCCGCGCAGAAATTTCTCGTCTACGTCCGGCAGGCCGATCGCCAGCAGCACCCAGCGTGGCCGCGCGCCCATCGCAGCGAGATCGGACAGGTTGACTGCAAGTGCCTTGTGGCCCAACGTGCCGGGCCCATCGGTGGGCAGAAAATGCCGGCCTGCCAGGAGCATGTCGCTGGTAATGGCGAGCTCCATGCCGGGCGAGGGCTGGACCAAGGCGCAGTCGTCGCCCACCCCCAACACCGCGGACGGGGCGGGACGGGTGAAGAATTTCTTGATGAGCTCGAATTCGCCGGGCATGGGGTCATTTAACCGCAGAGTTCGCGGAGTCCCCAGAGTTTTTCTTCGTCCGGCACCGCGCCGTTATCTTTGCTTGGTCAGTGCTTCAATCTCGGCTGAACGAAGGACCTTCGCGAGCTTGTCCAACACACCGTTGACGTACTTGTGCCCGTCGGTGCCGCCGTATAGTTTGGCCAGCTCCACCGCTTCGTTGATGGCGACCCGATAGGGAACGTCAGGACAGGCGACCAATTCGTAGGCGCCGATCATGAGGATGCCGCGCTCGATCGGGGAGAGTTCGGCAACTTCGCGATCAAGGCAAGGGCGCAGCTTCACTTCCAAATTGGAGGCGTCATCGATCGCGCCCTGAAAGATCTGGCGAAAGTAGTCTTCGTCGGCCTTCCTGAACTGCGCGTCTTCGTGCAGCGTCGCCGTGACCTGTGCATGGTCCTGCTGGCCCAGCAGCCATGCATACAGGCCACGCAGTGCGTATTCGCGCGCAAGCCGTCGCGAGCCGCTCATAGTCGTTTCAACAGATTGGCCATTTCAACCGCGCAACGCGCCGCCTCCGCACCCTTTGTCGACATGCGCGCCAGGGCCTGGTCGTCGGTGTCGGTGGTAAGGACGGCATTGGCGATCGGGATGTCCATGTCCAGGGACACCCGGCTGATGCCGGCAGCCATTTCGTTGGACACCACCTCGAAATGATAGGTGTCCCCGCGCACCACCGAACCCAGGGCAATCAACGCATCGAATTCGTCCGATTGCGCCATCCTGCTCAGGGTAATGGGGATCTCCAGCGCGCCGGGCACGGTGGCAAGCAGGGTGTCGCTCTTGGTCACGCCCAGGCGGGCCAGTTCGGATTCGCAGGCGGACAGCAGGCCTTCGCAGATGTCCTGATTGAAGCGGCTCATGACCAGGCCGATGCGCAGGCCCTTGCCTTCGTATACGGGGTCCAGTTCAGTGATGTTCGGGTCGCGGGGCATGGTTGATTCCTTGAGTCATTCGCGTGGGAGATAGCCTGTCACTTCCAGGCCGAAACCGTCCATGGCGGGCATTTTGCGTGGGCTGGCCAGCAGTTTCATCTTGCCTACGCCCAGGTCCTTCAGGATCTGGGCGCCGATGCCGTAGTCGCGCAGATCGGGCTTCTTCGGCAGAGGCTGCTCGATCGAGGGCATCACGCGCTGCAACAGAGCCTCTGCGGATTCCGGTCGGTGCAGCAGGACGATGACGCCGCTCTGGCTTTCCGCGATCCGCTCCAGCGAGCCCATGACGGGCCAGGAGTGATGGCCGCCGGTGACATCGAGAAAATCCATCACGCTCAGCGGTTCGTGCACGCGCACCAGGGTTTCGCGCTCGGCGACGATTTCACCCTTGACCAGTGCCAGATGCGTTTCCTTGGCGCACTTGTCGCGGTAGGCGACCAGGCGGAACACACCGTAGACCGTCTGGATCAGGCGCTCAGCCATGCGTTCCACCAGGCTCTCGGTCTGGTTGCGGTAATGGATGAGGTCGGCAATGGCGCCGATCTTCAAGCCATGCTGGCGGCTGAATTCCTCCAGGTCGGGCAGGCGCGCCATGGTGCCGTCGTCCTTGAGAATTTCGCAGATGACCGAAGCGGGTTGCAGGCCCGCCAGACCCGCAAGATCGCAGCCAGCTTCGGTGTGGCCGGCCCGCACCAGCACGCCGCCGGGTTGGGCGCGCAAGGGAAAGATGTGGCCGGGCTGGATGATGTCGCTCGGTTTGGCGTTCTTTGCCACCGCAGCTTGAATGGTGACGGAGCGGTCAGCAGCCGAGATGCCGGTGGTCACGCCTTCGGCCGCCTCGATGGAGATGGTGAAGGCGGTGCCGTGCGGGGTCTGGTTGTCGCTCACCATCTGCCGCAAACCCAATTGCCGGCAACGCTCGTCGGTGAGCGTCAGGCAGATCAGGCCGCGGCCGTACTTGGCCATGAAGTTGATCGCGTCCGGGGTGACGAATTCCGCCGCCATCACCAGATCGCCTTCGTTCTCACGGTCTTCCTCGTCTACCAGGATGACCATGCGGCCGTCTTTGAGCTCGGCGATGATTTCGGTAATGGATGCAAGGCTCATGTTTAGTCTTTGTCGTTGGTTTGCGCGAAACTTGTAAGGCGCTCCACATAGCGCGCCACCATGTCGATTTCCAGGTTGACCCGGCTGCCGGGTTTGAGGTGCTTGAGCGTGGTTTGCGCCAGGGTGTGGGGAATCAGGTTGAGAGTGAAGCGAGTGGCCTTGACCTGATTGACCGTCAGCGACACGCCATTGACCGTGATCGAACCCTTGGCAGCGATGTAGCGCGCCAGTCCGGAAGGCGCGTCGATTTCGACTTGTTGGCTTTCGCCTGCGGGCTCGAAGCGGGTAACCGTGCCTGTGCCATCCACATGGCCGGAGACAATGTGGCCGCCCAGCCTGTCCATCAGGCGCATGGCTTTTTCCAGATTGACCTCGGCCGCCGGCATGAAGCCTTCGGTACAGCGCAGGGTCTCGGCCGACACGTCGACCGTGAAGCTTGAGGCGGTCCGCGCGACGGCGGTCAGGCACACGCCGTTGACCGCAATGCTGTCGCCGGGCGCAACATCGGACAGGTCCAACCCGCCGGCCTCAATGACCATGCGGGCATCTTCGCCCCGCGCCTCATACTCGTGAATGCGGCCGATGGCCTGAATGATGCCGGTGAACATAAAAGAGCGATGGGCGTGAGACTGCCCGGATTCGGGAAAAGCGTAATTCTAGGGGTTTCAGTCCGTTGGGGGAACTGCGCTGCAGCTTTGCACGCTTCGGGACGGTCCATCGCCAAGCTCGCCGGAAAAAAGAGGACAGACAGGTCTGATATAATTTCGGGTTGATCCGACAGTTGCAAAGCCCGCCATGCTGGAAAGCGATTCGTTCAATTTCTCGATCAAGGGAAACAAATTGTTGCCCATCGTGCAGGGTGGAATGGGCATAGGCGTATCGGCCCATCGCCTGGCGGGCGCAGTGGCCAGGGAAGGCGCCATGGGCACGATTGCCAGCGTCGATCTCAGGCATCATCACCCTGATCTGGTCGCACGTTCCAAGCATTGCCGCGACAAGGAAACGCTCGATGCGTTGAACATGCTGGCGCTGGACCGCGAAATCCACCTCGCGCGGGTCTCCGCGCAAGGCCGCGGCATGATTGCGGTGAATGTGATGAAAGCGGTGACCGGGCACGTTGCCTATGTGCGCCAATCCTGCGAGTCGGGTGCCGACGCCATCGTCATGGGTGCCGGACTGCCCCTGGACTTGCCGGAAATGACCGAGGGATATCCCGGTGTCGCACTGGTTCCCATCCTGTCCGATGCCCGTGGTGTGGCGGTGGTGCTCAAGAAGTGGACGCGCAAGAACAAGTTGCCGGATGCCATCGTCATCGAACATCCGCGCTACGCGGGCGGCCACCTCGGCGCACCCAAGCCCGAGGACATCGCGGACCGCCGCTTCGATTTCGTACCGGTGCTGGAAGCGGTGTTCCATCTGTTCAAGGACCTCGGTCTGGAACGCGAACGCATTCCCCTGATTCTCGCGGGCGGCATCAACCGATATGAGAAGGTGCGCGAACTGCTGGGTCTGGGTGCCAGTGCCGTGCAAATCGGCACCCCGTTCGCGGTGACCCTGGAAGGCGATGCCCACCCCAGGTTCAAGCAGGTGTTGGCGGAGGCTGAGCCGGAAGACATCGTCACCTTCATGAGCGTGGCGGGTTTGCCGGCACGCGCGGTGAAGACCCCGTGGCTGGCGACCTACCTGAAGCGTGAGGGCAGGCTGCAAGCCTGCGCAAAGGCGAGTCGCGAGCGCTGCGCCATCGGTTTGCATTGTCTGGTTCACTGCGGCCTGCGCGACGGCCTGGCCAAGGCGGGGCAGTTCTGCATCGATTCGCAACTCGTGGCTGCGCTCAAAGGTGACATCAACAAGGGTCTGTTTTTCCGGGGTTCGGAAAGCCTGCCTTTCGGCAAGGCAATTCGTTCGGTCAGGGAACTGATCGAGTATCTGCTGACCGGGCAAAAGCCGGCATTGGCTTAGCGAGGCACTGATTGCTTCGTCTTTGCGAGGTGTGCAAGGACGAAGCGATCCAGCAAGGATTTGTTTTCTTTCGAACTGGATCGCCACGGTTGCCGCGCTTCGCTCGCAATGACGTTTCTGCGGCCCTCGCGATGACTGTTTCTAGCGGCGCCCCACCCGCAGAAACAATGGCCATGCCAGGGACAGCGCCCCGTCGCCGACACAGTCCTGCGATGCATCTGGTCCGGTACACCAAAGCGCCGCCAGTTCGGCCTCCAAAGCGGGCAGGGGATTGAGTCCTTTTGCAGCGATATAGCGCTTTACTGCGGACCAGGTCGAGAGGTAGGCAATCAGGCGCGGCAGGCTCCAGCTGAGCTCGATGGCAAAGTGCGGCGCAGGAAGTTCATCGAAGGGAAACGTCAGGTTCCGGTAATGGTCATCAACCAGCGCCCGTTCAGGCGGCCAGTAGGGGCCGATGGTATGCGCATAAAAGCGCTCCAGGGCTTGATCCATTGCACCGGGCAGAACCAGACGGTCGTAGCACCACAGCGCTATCACCCCGCCCGGATGCAGCACCCGCCGTGCCTCGGCATAAAAGCGCTCCAGATCGAACCAGTGAACCGCCTGGGCGACCGTGATCAAGTCCACGCTATCATCCTGCAGGCCGCTTGTTTCAGCCTGCGCGATCCGGTATTCGAGGCCTGGGACCGCGACAGCGGCCCTGATTTGTTCGGCACTGGCATCGGTGGCGATGACGTGCTTGAAATGTTGAGCCAGTTCCCTTGCGGCCTGGCCGCTGCCGGTCGCGCAATCCCACGCCCGTTCCGGTTCTTTGCACAGCCCGGCCAGCCATGCAAACAGCGCCGGCGGGTAAGTGGGGCGGAATGCCGCGTAATCCGGCGAGCCGGTGGAGAAGTGGTCCTTGAAACTCAAATTTTTTCCGGCCGCCAGGTCAGGCGCAGGTCGTTGCCCAACTGACGGCTGTCCATCAGCTTCCAGGCTAGCCGTTGCGCCATGTCGACCGGTTCGGCAAGCCTGAACAGGCCGCGAGCGGGTTCCCCCAACAGTACCGGGGCGAGATATTGCACCCACTCATCTACCAGGCCAGCAGCAAGGAGCGCGCCGTTGAGGGTGGGGCCGGCTTCGGTCATCACTTCGTTGACGCCCATCTGCGCCAGGCGGGACAGCAGGGCATTTAGGTCCACCTGGCCATCGGCCTGCGGCAGGCACAGAATTCTGGCGCCGGCAGCTTCCAGGGCTGCGGTTCTTTTTCCATCCGGTGATGCGCAGGCGATGAGGGTCTTGCTTTCGGCCAGGATCCGCGCCGCGGGCGGGGTGCGCAACTGCGAATCTACGATCACCTTGAGCGGTTGGCGCGGCGTATCCAGCCCCCGCACATTGAGCTGCGGGTCGTCCGCGATGACCGTGCCGATGCCCGTGAGTATTGCGCAGGAGCGGGCGCGCAGCCGGTGCACATCGCGGCGCGCGGATTCGCCCGTGATCCACTTGGATGTGCCATCGGAAAGCGCAGTCTTGCCATCCAGCGACGAGGCCGTCTTGATGCGCACCAAGGGGTGGCCATACACCATGCGTTTGATGAAGCCCTCGTTAAGCTTCCTTGCCTCGGTTTCCAGCAGTCCGCTCTCAGTCCGGATCCCGGCGGCCTGCAAACGCGCGAGGCCGTTGCCGGATACCTGCGGATTGGGATCGGTCATCGCCGCGACGACCCGGGCCACGCCCGCCTCGATCAGCGCATCGACGCAGGGCGGGGTGCGGCCATGGTGGGAGCAGGGTTCCAGGGTGACGTAGACAGTGGAGCCCTGAGCCTTGTCTCCGGCTTGCAGCAGTGCATGGATTTCGGCATGCGGCTCGCCAGCCCGGGCATGCCAGCCTTGGCCGACGATTTCGCCGTCCTTGACGATGACACAGCCGACGCGGGGATTGGGGGTCGTCGTGTGGAGTCCGCGTTCAGCCAACTGCAGCGCGCGGGCCATGTGGACGCAGTCCTGCTGAGCGAATGTTTCGCTCACACCTGCCCCTCACCCCTGGCTCCCTTCCCCGCTTGCGGAGCGAAGGGGGTAGGCCACGTCTCAAGCCTCACGCGTCTATCCCTCATTTATCGATTTCCTGCAAGGCATCGCGGAAATCGTTGACGTCCTGGAAGCTGCGATAGACGGAGGCAAACCGGATATAGGCGACCTTGTCGAGTTTCTTCAACTCGTTCATCACCAGTTCCCCCACTTCGCGGGCCGGCAGCTCACGCTCGCCCATGGCAAGCAGCTTCTGGCGAATGTGGTCGATGGCCTGGTCGACCAGTTCAGTCGAGACGGGGCGCTTGTGCAAAGCGCGGCGGAATCCCTCGCGCAGTTTTTCGGCGGAGAACTCTTCCCGCATGCCATTGCTCTTGACGATTTGCGGCAGGCGCAGTTCGGCGGTTTCGAAGGTGGTAAAGCGTTTGTCGCAGGCGGTGCAACGGCGCCGGCGGCGGATGGTGTCGCCCGCCTCATTGACCCGCGAATCGACCACCTGGGTGTCAGCGTTGCCGCAAAAAGGGCATTTCATTTTTCAGGGGCCAGGTGCCAGGGGTCAGGATTCAGGGGATGAGCGGCTTCGCCGCGAATTTATCACAGGAGCGGGAAGCCACATTCCCTGACCCCTGAATCCCGAATCCTGACCCCTACTTACCATACACCGGAAACTTCGCACACAGCTTTTGCGCGTCGGCCGATGCCTTGGCGATGACGCTCTCATTATTGGGTGCGTCCAGCACGTCGGCGATGAGGTTCCCCAGCTGCTCGGTTTCCAGTTCCTTGAAGCCACGGGTGGTCATGGCTGGCGTACCGATGCGGATGCCGCTGGTAACAAAGGGCTTCTGCGGGTCGTTGGGGATGGCATTCTTGTTCACCGTGATGTGGGCACGGCCGAGGACCGTCTCGGCTTCCTTGCCGGTGAGGTTCTTCGGCCGCAGATCCACCAGGAACATGTGGGATTCGGTGCGTCCGGAGACGATGCGCAGGCCACGCTCGGTCAGCACCTTGCACATCACCAGCGCGTTGTCGATGACTTGCTCCTGGTAGCGCTTGAACTCTTTGGTGGCCGCTTCCTTGAACGCCACCGCCTTGCCGGCAATGACATGCATCAGCGGTCCGCCTTGCAGGCCCGGGAAGATTGCAGAGTTGATGGCTCTCTCGTGTTCCGCCTTCATCAGGATGATGCCGCCGCGCGGGCCGCGCAGGGTCTTGTGCGTGGTTGAGGTGACCACGTCGGCATGCGGCACGGGACTGGGATACATGCCAGCGGCGATGAGGCCGGCGTAATGGGCCATGTCGACCATGAAGATCGCGCCGATTTCCTTGGCGACCTTGGCGAAGCGCGCAAAATCGATGCGCAACGAGAAGGCTGAAGCACCGGCAATGATCAGTCTCGGTTTGTGTTCGCGCGCCTTGGCTTCCATTGCGTCATAGTCGATGTCTTCGCTGGCGTCGAGTCCATAGGCTACGACGCTGAACCATTTGCCGCTCATGTTGAGCGCCATGCCATGGGTTAGATGTCCGCCTTCGGCCAGGCTCATGCCCATGATGGTGTCGCCCGGTTTGCAAAAGGCCATCAGCACCGCCTGGTTGGCCTGCGAACCGGAGTTGGGCTGCACGTTGGCCGCCTCCGCGCCAAACAGCTTCTTCACCCGATCGATCGCCAATTGTTCGGCGATGTCCACCCATTCGCAGCCGCCGTAATAACGCTTGCCCGGATAGCCCTCCGCATATTTGTTGGTGAGTACCGACCCTTGGGCCTCCATGACCGCCGGGCTGGTGTAATTCTCCGAAGCGATCAGTTCGATATGGTCTTCCTGGCGCTCGGTTTCGCCTTGGATGGCGGACCACAACTCGGGATCGGTGCTGGCAATGCTTAGACTGGCGGGAAACACGGGAACTCCGTCGGCAATGGGATTGGAAGGCAAAATTCTAGCATGTGTATCGCTGCCTCCCTGGGCAGCGCAAATAGACACTCTCTGGAAGGGGTTGAAAGTAGATTGATGTGCCCTATCTTTGTATAAGCGTTTACTAATAAACGTCCAACTGAGTCTCTTATACAGGAGGTGAGTTATGACTGGATTGATTCCCGGCTTTAGCCCCGATGGCGTGGTGACCGTCAACCGAGTGATCCTGCGGCCCGAATACACGGTGGAGGATCTGGAAGAACGTGTGGCCGTGCTGTGCGAGAACGTGAAGACCTATCACTCGGATACCGGCTTTGTCGGCGGATTCGTCGCGCTGAATTCGGGCCAGGTATCGAACGAAGGTTCTACCATCGGCCAGGCCGTGGTGAACCCGCTGGCCGGCAAGGAAGCCCTGATCGTGACGTTCTGGCAATCCTTCGCGGATCACGAGCGCTCGCATCGTTCAACCACCTTCCAGCCTCTGTTCCAACAGGTGCTCGAGCTTTGTGAGAATGGCAACGAGGAAATCGCCTACACGATGCTGTGGAGCGGCAAGGCCTACAGCGCTGCGCAGGCGGCGAAGGCGCGTGCGCTGAAGGAGAAGTACAGCCAGGCAGCGTGACGCAGTAAATCTGTCGACTTGGCTCTACCCTCTTCCTTGCCGCGTGGAAGGGGGTTTCTCCAGCGCGCTGATCGCGGAGGAGTTGGCGGGCTCGCGCTGTTCCAGTGCCTCCCTCAGTTCCTGCACTTCGCGTCGCAGGGCCTTCAGATCATGGTGCATCTCGCGGCGCAGGATTGAGTCTCCCTTGCCGATGAAATACGCGGCTAGGCTCGCAGTCACCAGCGACATGATGCTCACCGCCAGCAGGATGATCAGCACCGAAAATGCCTTGGCAGCCCCAGTGGTCGGCACGATATCGCCATAGCCTACGGTCATGCCGCTTTCAAATGCAAGCCACAATCCATCGCCATAGCTCTGCGCGGTGGGTTCCAGCCACCAGAATCCCAAGCCTGCCAGCAGAAAGGCCAAAATGGCCATGATCACGATGACCGGCGTCGCGCTGGGCGTCAGCCGGCGAAACACGCCGGCCAGCCGGGTCAACATGAGGACCACAATCGCCAGTCGCAACAACCGCCCGGTGGCGGCCCATCCGGTGGGTTCCCCATACAGGCTGGTGAATGTCAGCACCAGGATGGCCGGGTTAAGCCAGTTGTGCAGCAGATAGCGCGTCTTCTGCCGCACGGTCCAAAGCATGACGGCAAGTTCCAGGGCAAAGGCCGTGAAGATCACCGCTTCCAGCAGATGCGCCACCCACTGCCAGGACGCGTCCGCCAGGTGGCTGCTGATGAAATAGGCAGGCAAGGCAAGCAGGGCCACGCCCAGCATCGGCAATTGCAGGCGGCTGTCCCATTCGTAAGCCAGTGCATGGTCGCCGGGGGGCACTCCCCCCAGTCCCAACAGGCGGCGGATATTGCGGTTCATGGATGAATTGTCGAGGGTGTCTTTATAATTCTAGGCGGATTATTGAGCCGACACGAATCGCCTCGAGTCAACACAGGCGGTCCGTCGCAGAGTGTGTCGAATCGACATTAACCGGACTAATAGGGAGACAAGATGAAGCGGCGCGATTTTATCAAGGGAACGGGCGCAGGATTGGCAGCGGGATCGGCCGCCGCGCTGACGGGCTGTGGCAAGCAGCCCGCTGGCGTCGCAACGCAAGGTCTGCCGGAGGTCCGCTGGCGGCTGGCGTCAAGCTTTCCCAAGAGCCTCGACACGATTTATGGTGCAGCCGAGGTGTTGTCCGACCGCTTGGCAAAAATCACTGGCGGAAAGTTTCACATCAAGGTGCATGCAGGGGGAGAAATCGTTCCCGGATTGCAGGTCCTGGATGCGGTCCAGAACGGCACGGTGGAATGCGGCCATACCGCAAGCTATTACTACGTTGGCAAGAACATGGCGCTGGCATTCGATTGCGCCCTGCCGTTCGGCCTGACCGCACGTCATCAGAACGCCTGGATGTATGCCGGCGGTGGCATCCAGCTGATGCGCGAGCTGCTGGCCAAGTACAACATCGTGCAGTTTCCCGGTGGCAATACCGGTACGCAGATGGGTGGCTGGTTTCGCAAGCCGGTCAATAGCCTGGCGGACCTCAAGGGCCTGAACATGCGGATTCCCGGCATCGGCGGCCAGATCATGGCGCGCCTGGGCGTGATACCGCAGACCATCGCCGGGGGCGACATTTATCCAGCGCTGGAAAAGGGCGCCATCGACGCGGCGGAGTGGGTCGGGCCCTACGATGATGAAAAGCTCGGCTTCCACAAGATCGCGAAGAATTATCTTTTCCCCGGCTGGTGGGAAGGCGGCCCGCAACTGTCGTTCTACGTCAACAAGGACAAGTGGGCCAGCCTGCCGGAGCCTTATCAGCAGGCGTTTGAAACGGCCTGCGCCGAAGCCAATGTCACCATGCTGGCGGCTTACGACGCCAAGAATCCGGAAGCCCTCGCGCGCCTGATGCAGCAGGGCGTGAACCTCATGCCATTTCCCAAGGATGTCATGGAAGCGGCCAGGCAGGCGGCGTTCCAACTCTATGACGAAGAGGCGGCGAAGAATCCGGATTTCGCGAAGATCTATGCGGAATGGAAGAAATTTCGCGACATGGAAATCGCCTGGTTCAAGGTGGCGGAGTCCAGCTACGATAATTTTATTTACTACAGCAAGTGAGGGTGCGAGCAGTAAGGAGGGGCCCCACGCAGTGGGGATCCGCACGTCCGCGAGCGCCCTCGGCCCCCGACACCAGGGTGCCTGCAATGCGAGACCTTTTCGGAGGGGGAGGGTGCGAGCAGTAAGGAGGGGCCCCACGCAGTGGGGATCCGCACGTCCGCGAGCGCCCTCGGCCCCCGACACACACGAAAAAAGCCGGGCAGCAAGTCCGGCTTTCGTGTTTGCAGATAAAGGCTAGCGCAGAACTTCCAGCACCACCCGGCGATTCTGTGCACGATGCGCACGGGTCCGGTTGTCGGTCACCGGCCGGGTTTCGCCGTAGGAAATGACATTCATGCGATGCAGAGGTATGCCGGCCTGATTGAGATAATCCCTGACCGCCTCTGCGCGTTCCTGGCCTAGACGCTTGTTGTATGCAGAAGAGCCGACCTTGTCGGTGTGACCCTGGATCTCGATATAGACGTTCTTGTTGTCGCTCTTGAGCTGCGCAGCGAATGCATCCAGCGCGGCCTTCGCATCCTTGGACAATACGAACTTGCCGAACGCAAATTTCGCACTGTCATCGCTCAACACCAGTTCGTCGATCAGTTTGCCTTCCGCAAGCACCTGGGCAGCATTGGCGCGGTCGAGTGCATCCTGGGCCAGTTTGGAGGTCTGCCCGATTCGCGCCTCATTCTGGCTGATACGGCTGCCCTGCGCCTTAAGGTCGCCGCCCACTGATTTCAGATTCGAATCCAGGCCCTCCAGCCTGCTCGACTGGCTGTCGATGCGTTGGTTGACAGGCGCAACCTGTTCCTGGACATAGTCCTTTGTAGCGCAGCCGGAAACCATGGCCGCAAGCAAGGCGAGCAACAAGACGGGTTTGGTCATATTCATATTCGTACCCTTTCGTTGGATTTCTGATCATATGCCAGCCGTTAGAATGGCACACAAACCCGCACCCTGTCTAATGCCCAGGGGGTAGGAAGGTGTCAGAACCAGACTTGAAATCCATCGGAAAGTTCTGCTCGGCGTGATTGCCTACCTGCGCAGTGCCGACGATGGCAGGGAAGCTGAGCACCATGATCACCATCATGACCTGGATCAGTACAAACGGAATGGCGCCCCAGTAGATGTCGGTTGTCTTGACTTCCCTGGGTGCCACGCTGCGCAGATAGAACAGCGCAAAGCCAAAAGGCGGATGCATGAAGGAGGTTTGCATGTTGAGCCCCAGCAGCACGCCGAACCAGATCAGGTCGATGCCCAGCTTCTCCGCGACCGGTGCCAGCAGGGGCACGATGATGAAGGCGATTTCAAAGAAGTCGAGGAAGAACGCCAGGAAAAACACCATCAGGTTGACCGTGATCAGAAAGCCCAACTGGCCGCCGGGCAAGCCAATGAGCAAATGTTCCATCCAGGTATCGCCGTCCATTCCGCGAAACACCAGGGAGAATACGGTGGAGCCAATGAGGATGAAAATCACGAAGCTGGTGAGCCGCGTGGTTGAGTCCATCGCCTGTTTGAGCAGATCAAAGCTGAGCCGACGTTTGACCAGGGCCAGCGCCAGCGCACCGGCCGCACCCATGGCGCCACCTTCGGTGGGTGTGGCGACGCCCAGAAAAATGGTGCCCAGCACCAGAAAGATCAGCACCAGGGGAGGCAGGAGCGTGACCAATACCCGGTTCAGCAAGACGCCTGGTTTGAAGGTGCGGGCCTCGATCGGAAGGGCTGGCGCGGCGGCGGGCTTCACCATGGTCACCAGGAATACATAAGCTACATATAGACCTGCCAGGATCAGGCTGGGAAACAGCGCGCCCTTGTACATGTCGCCCACCGACACGCGCAACTGGTCGGACAACACGATGAGCACCAGCGACGGTGGAAGAATCTGCGCCAGGGTGCCGGAGGCTGCGATGACTCCGGTGGACAGCCTGGTGCTGTAGCCGTAGCGCAACATCACGGGCAGGGAAATCAGCCCCATCGCGATCACCGATGCCGCCACCACTCCAGTGGTTGCGGCGAGCAGGGCGCCGACGAAGATCACTGCGTAGGCCAGTCCGCCGCGTATCGGACCGAACAACTGGCCCAAGGTGTCGAGCAGATCTTCCGCCATGCCGGTCCGTTCCAGGATCAGGCCCATGAAGGTAAAGAATGGAATCGCGAGCAAGGTTGCGTTGGACAGGATGCCGAACACCCGCTCCGGCAGCGCCTGCATCAGGCTGAATTCGAAATGGCCGGACTGGATGCCGACGAAGGCGAACAACAGGCCGTTGGCGGCGAGCGAAAAGGCGACCGGATAGCCGAGCAGCAGAATCACCACCAGGCTGGCGAACATCAGGGGGGCCATCACGTCCAAGCCTTCAAACCTCCTCGGCCGGCTTTTCAGCAGGCAACTCAAGCCGCCCGGTCAGTACGCCCAGACGCTTGATGACTTCGGCGATGCCCTGCAGAAACAGCAGACCAAAACCGAGCGGCAGCATCAGCATGATGGGCCAGCGCACCAGTCCGCCCGCGTCTGCGGACACCTCGCCGGAGAACAAGGCCTTGGTGAACAAGGGCCAGGACAGCCAGGCGATCAGCCCGCAAGCGGGCAACAGGAACAGCACACCGCCCAACAGATCGATGACGGCCTGGGACTTGGGGGAGAGCCGGCCATAGATGATGTCGATGCGCACGTGGCCGTTATGCTTGAGGGTATAACCTGCCGCCAGTAGGAACAGCGCGCCGAAGCAATACCACTGGAGTTCCAGCCAGGCATTGGAGCTGGTGTGCAGGCTGTAGCGAACCAGCGCATTCCCCGCCGACACGAGGGTGGCCGCCAGCACCAGCCACCTGACCAAGCGACCGACGAACTCATTTAGCCGGTCCACTGCACGGCTGAAATCAAGCAGGGCTTTCATTGAATCGCGCCGGTCTCTTTCAACAACTGAGCCAGACGTTCAGCCACAACGCGATAGCCTTCTGCATTGGCGTGAATCGGATCGGACTTGAGCCTTGGAGTCTTCAGCACCTGATTGAAGATCCTGCCTTCGTAAGGCAAATTGAATTCATCGGCCAGTTTTCTGTAGAACGGGGGCGGCCCGGAGAACAGCCTGGGCTCGGGCACGCCGATCAGCACAACGCTTGAACCGTGGGCGCGAATGGTTTGTATCATGCTGCGCAGATTGGATTCCGTCTCGGCAAGATCAAGCTTGCGAAGCATGTCATTGCCGCCAAGGCAGAGCAGCACGAGTTTGGGATGCTGTTCCTGCAGCATGTCGGGCAGGCGTTCGAGCCCTTCTGCGGTCGTTTCCCCGCTCACACCGGCGTTGATGACCGTGTGATTGATGAGCCTGGACAGGACCGCAGGATAGGCAAACTCTTCCGAGGTTCCGTTGCCCGAGGTCAGGCTGTCGCCGAAGGCGACGATAGGATCGTTGTCGGAAAGCGGTGAAAGTTGGGGTGGCCGGCCACACGCAACAATTACCCATGCCGTAACAAGCCAAATGGAGATCCAACGAAGGCCTCGCATTGCGTCGACGCCCGTCACGCCGCGGGCCCTTGGCTAATGTCCCGCCACCGTCATGTTGTCGACAAGTATGGAACCGGTCAGCTTGCTGCTGCGGCGGTCCACGTCATTGCCTACGGACTGGATGCCGCGGAACATTTCCTTCAAGTTGCCGGCGATGGTGATCTCCTCCACCGGATAGGCGATCTCCCCGCTCTCCACCCAGAAGCCGGCGGCACCGCGGGAATAGTCGCCGGTTACCATGTTGGTGCCCTGGCCCAGCATCTCCGTTACCAGCAAACCGCTGCCCATCTTGTTCAGCAGGCCGGCCAGGTCAAGATCGCCGGTCTGCAGGATCAGATTGTGGCTGCCGCCGGCGTTGCCGGTACTGGCCATGCCCAGCTTGCGCGCCGAATAAGTCGACAGGAAGTAACCCTGAACCACGCCATCCCTGACCACATCACGTGCGCGCACCGCCACCCCTTCATTGTCGAACGGGCACGAGCCCAGGCCTTTCCTGATGAACGGATCCTCGCGGAGTTGCACGATGGGGGCAAAAATCTGTTGCCCCAGACTGTCCAGCAGGAAGGAGGACTTGCGGTACAGGCTGCCGCCGGAAACCGCACCGATGAACCCGTTCAACAAGCTGCTGGCGACAGGCGCTTCAAAGATGACCGGGCAGCTTCGGGTTTCCAACTGGCGTCCGCCAAGCCGGCGCACGGTGCGCTGTCCGGCCTTGAGTCCCACCGCTTCGGGCGTGTCGAGGTCTGCCGCATCGCGTGCGCTGGTGTACCAGTAATCGCGCTGCATGCCGTTGTCATCGGCGCCGATGACCGCAACGGACAGGCCATGGCGGGAAGAAGCATAGCCACCGATGAAGCCCAGGCTGTTGGCGTAGATGAAGTGCGAAGCCTGGGTGCTTGCCGAGCCGCCTTCAGAGTTGACGATGCGGCGGTCCACGCCAAGCGCTGCAGCTTCACAGGCGCGGGCGCGCTCGGCGGCTTCTTCCACGGACAGCGCCCAGGGGTGATGCAAGTCCAGCTCGGCCTGTTCGGTGGCGAGCCAGCCCGCATCGGGCAGGCCGGCGAATTCGTCCTCTGCCGTATAGCGGGCGATCGTCGCGGCCTTGTCCACCGTGGCTTTCAACGCAGCCTCGCTCAGGTCCGAGGTGCTGGCGTGGCCCTTGCGCTGGCCCATGTAGACCGTGATTCCTACGCCCTTGTCCTTGTTGTACTCGATGGTCTCGATTTCGCCCTTGCGCACCGTGACGGTTTGGCCGAAACCCTCCGACACCTCGACTTCGGCGCCGGTGGCGCCAGTGCGCTTGGCATGGTCCAGCACCAACTGGGCGATATGCTTGAGTTGTTCCTGACTGTAGCTAAAGGCGGACATATGAAGCTGCCGGGATAAAATAACGGGACATTCTACCTTCCGGCCCCGCCATGAGCGAAATTGACGAAACCCCCGAGCTCGTCCCAGTCAGCAAGACGCGCAAGAAACAGGAGATGCACGACCTTCAGGAACTCGGGGAAGAACTGGTCAAGCTGCCCGAATCCAGGCTGGCCAAACTGTCCCTGCCGGAAGGACTGCGGGAGGCGATCATGGACTGCCGGCGCATCACCAAACATGAAGCCCTGCGCCGCCAACTGCAATTCATCGGCCGCCTGATGCGCGGCGTCGACCCGGCGCCGATCCATGCGCAAATGAACGTGTGGCGCGGGCAAACCTCGCAGGCCACTGCCCTGATGCACAAGATCGAACGCTGGCGCGATCGCCTGATCGCGGAGGAAGGCGCGCTGACCGAATTCCTGCGCGACGTGCCGGGTGTCGATGCCACCGAGGCGCGTCAACTGATCCGCAATGCCTGCAGGGAGGCGGCGGAGAACAAGCCACCCAAATCCAGCCGGGCGCTGTTCCGGCTGATCCGCGATGCGCTGGAGTCGCCCGCTGAAACCGAAGATTGAGCAGGCGCCGGTTGGTGTGAATGGTCGGAACGCGGGACCCAAGCCGCAACTCAATCCACCGCCGTGCCCTGCGCGCTGCTTTCCCGCAGGGGTTTGAATGCGCGTCCCTGGCAGGTGAACAGCCGGGAGAATCCTTCATAGTATTCGAGCCGCAGGACCTGGATGGCGACGATGGCGCCTTCCAGTCCGAGGATCGCGACGTTGCCCAGACCTATGGTAATCCAACGCCCGGTCGTGCCCATCTCCTCAGTCAAGGTGAGGACCGCAAGGGCGAGGGCGGCATGATTGATGGAGAAGGCCGCCACCCGCATGAACGACAGGGTATTGCTGAAATAGGTGATGACGGATTCGGCAGCGTGAACCAGGCTGGTGATGACCGTCTCTGGCCAGGGACCGGTCTGCTGGGCGCAGTTATAGATGAAGACGGCGAGAAGGCCTACGGCGCAAGCGGCGGTTGCCGTGATGCCGAATTCACCGTTGTCGAACAAGGAGTAGATTCCGGCGATCCCACCCACATAAAGCAGGCCGCCGCCGATGCCGCTGGCGCCGAAAAAGGCCTCTGGCCAGTCCCGCGCGACCAGTCGGTTGCGAATGTGAACAACCTGGGTGACGAGGATGAAGCCTACTCCCCACCACAGCGCCACGGTCAGCATATGCATCGGATTGTGCAGGGGCGAAACCCACAGGGGATGTATCAGGGTTTCCAGGCCGAAGATGCTGCCGTAGAGCAGGCCGAACACCGCCGACGCAGCCCCCGCGCTGAAAAACAGGGTGCGCAGGCGCCGCGTCCTGCCGCGCAGCATGAAGCCAATGGCGACAATGAGCAGTCCGTGGCCCACGTCGCCGAACATCATGCCGAACATGATGACGAAGGACAGGGCAAACAGCAGGGTGGGATCGAGGTCGCCGTAGCAGGGAATGCCGTAATTGCGCACCAGTTCGGCGAATGGCCCCAGCCAGTTTGGATAGCGCAGCGCGGAAGGGACCACGTCGTGTTCCTCCGGATGCGGCCGCCGCGTGGTCAGCGCATAGCGTCCCGCCAGCCGCTGGTCGAGCACGGTCTTGAGCAATGCGGCGTTGGCCGTGGGGATCCAGCCATTGATGACCAGCCGGCCGCCGGCCCCGGTCAGCGCTTCCGGCGACAGGCGGGCATATGGCTCCGCAAGCTCCAGCAGACGCCGGCCGCGGGCCAGGGCCTTGGAGAGGTCTTCCAGCGTTTTGCGATGCAGCGTTTCGGCGTCCTCGGCGCGTTTCACGAGCTGGCCGCACAGATTGCGTATGCGGTGTTCAACATCCTGAGGCGGGCCGCTGAATTCTGCCGGCAGGACCAGATCCTTCCAATGGACCGTGTCGGTCAGAGGTTGCAGGACGTGGATCTTCCCCTTGGGCGCGATTACCATCAGGTAGGCGAGCCCCTCATGCCTGCCCAGCACTTCGAACAGCGCGCCGGCAGCCTCCAGGCGCAGGCACAACGCTCCCACCTCCGCTTCCGGCAGCGTGCCAAGACGAGTCTCCAGAAAACGTTTCGGTGCCGCAAGTTGGCCGAGGTCAAGATGCAAGGACTTGAACGGTTCAAGAGCCCCGAGCAGGGCGGTCTCCTGCTCCAATTCCTTCTGCAGCGCCCGCTTGCGGACATCGCAGGAATCAACCACCTCTTGCAACTCCGACAACCATTCCACCAGATGCTGAAGTTCTTCCAGGCTGGGGGCGTCGTTCGGTTTGGCATCGGCTTCGGGCAGGCTGCCATAGTGGGCGGCCAGTCGGTTCATCAGGCCGAGGGCTTGATAATAGGTATCGACATAGCGTTGCCCCGTTGGATGGCTCAGGCTGAAGCTGCGCAGCCTGGTGTGTTCGGGGCTGAAAACGCCGTAGCTTGCAAGCACCCAGGCCGCGCCGGGCGCATCAGCTTCCTCCACTTCCAGGCTGATGTGGAGCATGGAAAGGGAATTAGACACGGAGACTAGTCCCAGTCATCGAATGCTGACGGCATGCCATACATCGTAATGGTTTTGACATCTTGCTGCGATCGCAGCATGCCCGAGCCACCGTGAAAGACGATTCCGGTCTTGATCGCGACCCAATATTCCGCTCCCTGAGGGTTTGCAGCCTCGACTGGCCAAGCTAAGCTGAGAGAACTGCCCACTTCAATCCGAACAAGAACAAGGAGCCATTGTGTTCGCGCGCCTGAGCAAACTTGTCCTGAGCCTGCCCTTCCTGATTGCGGCGGGTTTGTTTGTCTTCTATGTGATCTTCGGCTTCTTCCTGGTCAACCCGGTGGCAAAGAAACTCTTGCCCTGGATCGGCGAGAGCAAGCTCGCCAGCCAACTTTCCGTGCAGCGCATCGACTTCAATCCGCTGACCCTGGAAGCAACGGTGCAGGGTTTGAAACTCGCGGAACAATCCGGCCAGCCGCTGGCCAGCTTTGACCGGCTCTATGTCAATCTGGAAACCACCGGTCTGTTCAGGTTCGCGTGGCGTATCAAGGATATCCAGCTAAGCGGACCGCGCGCGGAATTCCTGGTGAGGCCCGGCGGCACGCTCAACTGGGCTGCGCTCATCGCCAAACTCAACGAGGACAAGACCCCACCGTCGAAAACGATGCCGCGGGTCTTGATCGACCATATCAAGATCGAAGGCGGCGACGTCGAATACACCGACGCCAACCGCAGCAGCGCTGCGTTCAAGGCGAGCCTGCAGCCTCTGGGAGTAGAGTTGGACGGTCTCTCGACCTTGCCTGAAGACCGCGGCGACTATGTTCTTGCCGCGAAGTTGCCGGAGCAGGGCGGCACCTTGAAATGGGATGGCGATGTTTCGCTCAACCCGGTCAAATCCGACGGCAAGGTGGCGCTCGAAGGCGTGAGCCTGCCCAGCCTGCTCAAGGTCATCAAGACGCCACGCAATTTTGAACTGCCTTCCGCAACTCTGGCGGCCGGCATGCGTTATCGCTTTGTACTGGTGAAGGACAATCCTTGGCTGCAGGTCAATGGCGCCAACCTGATCGTGCAGAATGTGAGTCTGGTGCCCAGAGGCGGCAGCACGCCCGTGTTCGAGCTGAAAGAGGCGCGGGTCGATAACGCCAGCCTCGACCTGGCCGCGCAAAAAGTCGAGGTGGCCGGCGTCAGCGTCAGCGGGGCCAAGCTGGCGGCGACCCGCGGCGTGGATGGCAAGCTGGACTGGGAGTCGTTGTTTTCAGTGTCGAGCGGGGCCACACCTCCGCCCGCCGCGCCCGCTGCGCAAGTGTCCGCGCAGAAATCCGCGCCGTGGAAATTGGCAGTGAAGCAAATCAGGCTGGATGACTGGAGCGCGCGCTACACCGACCAGGGATTCGCGCACCCGCTCAGCGTGGAGGTCGCCGGATTTGGCCTGAATGCCGCATTAGTCGGCGAAATCGGCGCTACCTCTGCGATACAGGTCGAGCCGGTGAATCTGGGCTTGGGTCCGGTGCAGGTATTCTCCGGCGAGGACAAGACGCCGGTTGCCCGGTTCGACAAGGCCAGCCTGAGTAATGCGGCCTTCGATATGGCGGCGAACAAATTGACCATAGCTGCAATTGAACTTGCCGGCGCCAGGACATCAGTGGTGCTGGGCAAGGACAAGCTGATCAACTGGAACCGGATCCTGGCCAGGGCGCCGGGCGCGCGCGCGGCCAGCCAGGAACCCAGCCCGGGCAAGAGCAAGCCGGCGTTGGATTTGCAGTTGGGACGCCTGGCGATCAACGGCGTGCAGGTGGCGGTCAGCGACCAGTCCACGGCTACGCCGGTCAATCTCGACATCGTCAATGCCCACGCGAGCGCCACGAACCTGAGCCTGGATCTGGACAAGCCCATACAGGTGGAGGCCGGACTCAGCGTCAAACAAGGCGGCACATTCAGCGCTAGCGGCAAGGTGGTGCCGGGCAGGTCGAGCGGCGCCTTGCGACTGAAACTGGCGGGATTCGCGCTCCAGCCTTTCGCCCCTTACGTCAACCAGTTCGCCAAACTCAGGCTGCGTAGCGGCGCGGCGTCGACCGCGGGCAGCGTGAAATTCGCCCAGGGCAGGAAAGGCCTGGCGCTGGATTACACCGGTGGTTTTGTGGTGAACGATTTGGCCATCACCGAGGAAGAAACCGATGAAGCCTTCCTCGGCTGGCAAAAACTGGCGTCCGACAGCCTCCAGTTCAAACTCGGCCCCAATAGCTTGCACATGACCGAGCTCACGGCCATCAAGCCATTTGCCAAGATCATCATCTATCAGGACAAGACGCTGAACCTCAAGCGTATCCTGCGCAGCTCAGACAACGCGGCGACCGCTCCCGCTTCGCCCGCAACGGACACCGCAGCGAATCAGGAGGAAGCGGCGGCCCCTGCCCCGGCTAAATCCAAGGCATCTGTGGCCTCGCCCAAAGCGGAAGAAGCCGCCAAGCCTGCGGAATTTCCGCTCGCCATCGAGCGGGTGCGGATTGAAGACGCCAATGCTGAGTTTGCCGATCTGTCCCTCCCCACCCCATTCGGCACCCGCATGCATTCCCTGGGCGGCGTGATCACCGGACTTTCCACCGATCCGGCCACTACCGCCCAGGTTGAGCTTGACGGACAGGTGGACGAATTTGGCTCGGCGCGGGTACGCGGCTCCATCCAGCCATTCCGGGCGACGGATTTCACCGATCTGCTGGTTAGCTTCCACAACCTCGAAATGGCCAACCTCACCCCCTACTCGGGCAAGTTCGCCGGGCGCAAGATCGATTCCGGCCGGCTGTCCGTTGACCTCGAATACAAGATCAAGAACCGCCAGCTATCGGGAGAGAACAAGTTCGTCATCAATACGCTCAAACTCGGCGAACGCGTCGACAGCAAGGATGCCATGCACCTGCCGCTCGATCTGGCGATTGCATTGCTGGAGGACAGCAACGGCATCATCGATCTTGACTTGCCGGTGTCCGGCAGCCTCGACGATCCCAAGTTCAGTTACGGCAAGATCATCTGGAAGGCCATCGTCAACGTGCTGACCAAGCTGGTCACCGCGCCCTTCCGCGCCCTGGGCCATCTGCTGGGCATCAGCTCGGAGAAACTCGAAGCCATCGACTTCGATTTCGGCTCGGCCAATCTCCTGCCGCCGGAAAAAGAGAAACTCAAGAACCTGGGGCAGGCGATGGCAAAGCGTCCGGCCCTGGCGCTGACGGTCGCGCCCGCCTATGAAATCAAGGGCGACACGCGCGCGATCCAGGAATTGTGGATACGCCGCGACGTGGCCAGTGAGATGCGCCTCAAGATCGAGCCCGACAAGGAGCCGGGGCCGGTCGATACCACCAATCCCAGCACGCAGAAAGCACTGGAATCCTTGTATGACAAACGCTTCGACAAGCAGGGTGGACTCAAGGCGCTGAAGGCCGAGTACGAAAAACCCAAGCCGGGGGCCAGGCCCATTCATGCCGAAATGCTGGAGCGCCTGACCCTGCAGATCCCGGTGACCGAAGGCGAGTTGCAGCGCCTGGCGCAGCAGCGCGGCGCGGCGGTGAAGCGGGAACTGGTCGAGGTGGGCAAGCTTGATCCAGCCAAGGTCAGCGTGGGTGCGGCGGTGAAACAGGCTGATGGCGGCAAGCTGGTGGTCAGCAAGATGAGCCTGGGGGTGAGCAAGGCTGTGGCGGCCCCGTCCGCGACTGCAACGCCCACACCTACGCCGGCTGCGTCCGCGCCAGCAGGTGCGGCACCTTGACCCACTTCAAGGCAGGCGCATTGGCGCGAGGCGAATCTTCCCTCGCCCCCTCCAGTGGGAGCGGGGCTGAGGGCGAGGAGCACGCGGCAGTCGAGATGACGACGAAGCCAGCATGAATCAGACCGTGGAAGTCAGCCCCGCCCCTTCGGATGAATACATCACCCTCACGCATATCATCTATGCACTGCACGCGCTGACGGTGCTGAGCGGCCTGCTGACGTCCGCCTTCATCGTCACTGCCTTTGTGACCGGCTGGCCCTCGATTCTGGCGGTCATACTCAATTACCTGAAGCGCAGCAAGGTCAAGGGTAGCTTCCTCGAATCCCACTTCCGCTGGCAGATCCGCACCTTCTGGTTTGCCTTCATGTGGATCGTGGTCGCCTTGATGCTGGGCCTGAGTTTGCTGGGCATTCCGATGGCCTTGGTGGTGGTCGGCATTTCCGGCCTGTGGGTCCTGTACCGCGTGGCGCGTGGCTGGCTGCGCCTGCTTGACCGGGAGCCCATGCCGGTGTGAGGGATCAGGGATCAGGGGTCCGGCGACCAAATCACGAAACAGTCAGTGCCCTCTTATACTTGCGCATCCCACACTCACCGCGCTCCATGAAAACTGTCCTCGAATACAAGTACCAGCCGCTTGCGCCCATGGCGGTCTTCCGGCGCAGGGTGGCGCGGTCGATCGGGCTGGCCGGCGCAGTGATTGGCGTCAGCCTCTCCATCGGGGTCGCAGGCTATCACTGGATTGCGGGGCAGGCCTGGATCGACGCGCTTCTCAATGCCTCGATGATTCTGAGCGGCATGGGCCCGGTCAGCGACCTGCATAGCGTTGCGGCCAAGGTATTTGCGTCGCTCTATGCGCTCTACAGCGGGCTGGTCCTGATCGCGGTAATGGGGATCCTGATCGCGCCGGTTGCGCATCGCATGCTGCATCGATTTCACCTGGAGCGGAGCCCGGAGACGCCGCGCTCAAGCCAGTCCGGGCCGGACCGTAAATGAGAGATCGGATCACTTCCCAACTTTCTGCCATGTCCTTCCGTTTCTTCCGCATTGCCCTGCTGCTTGGCATCCTGGTGTTTTCCCTGGGCTTCACCTGGGGTGAGACTTATCTGGTTCGCAGCTGGCTCGGACCTCTGCAGGTGTCGGTCTATCCAATTAATGCGGATGGCAGCGAGGCCGCGGCGGACTATATCCGCCAACTCAGGGAACAGGACTTTGCCGCGATCAACACCTTCCTGCAGCAGCAGGCGCGGCGCTACGGCGTCAAGCTCAACCCCGCGCTGGCACTGACGCTGGAACGGCCTCTGGACGAATCACCACCGGAACCCCCGCACGACCGAAGCGTGCTGAAGACGATGCTGTGGAGTCTCAAACTCAGGTGGTGGGTGTATCGGCACAACGACAGCTTCCTGCCCCAGCTCGGGCATATTCGGCTCTATGTGCTGTACCACGAAGCGCAAGAAGGCAAGTCCCTGGACCACTCGCTCGGACTGCAGAAAGGTCTGGTCGGCGTGGTCCAGGCCTTTGCCAGCGACGGCCAGCGCGAACAGAACAACGTGGTCATCGCGCATGAACTGCTCCACACCCTGGGCGCCACCGACAAATACGATCTCTCGACCACCCTGCCCATCAACCCGGACGGCTACGCCGATCCGGACAAGCTGCCGCTCTATCCCCAGCACGAGGCCGAAATCATGGCCGGCCGCATCCCGCTTTCGGAAGAAGTCGCCGTCATGCCGCGCAGTCTGGACGAATGCATGATCGGCCCAGCCACCGCCTATGAAATTAATTTCGGCGGCGGCGCGGCCAATCAGTTTGCGGCGCGGAAGTAGCGGTTTTCCTACTTGATGCCCAAGAGCTCCACATCGAACAACAGCGTCGCATTGGGAGGAATGACACCGCCTGCGCCGGCGGCGCCGTAGCCCAGATTCGGTGGAATGGTCAGCTTGCGCCTGCCCCCCACCTTCATGCCGGCCACGCCCTCATCCCAACCGGCAATCACGCGGCCTACTCCGAGCGGAAACTCAAACGGCTCATTGCGGTCGCGGCTCGAATCAAACTTGGTGTGATCCGTCAGCCAGCCGGTGTAATGCACCACCACGGTATCGCCAGCCTTGGCGGCAGCGCCCTTGCCGATTGCCACATCCTGATATATCAAGCCGGAAGCGGTCGTGACCGGTTTGGCGGGCTGGGCCGCGGCGGGCTTGGTGGCAGCAGCTTTCGGGGACTTCTTGTGGGCAGCCTGGGCATAGGGCCAGGCGAGCAGGGTGGCGAGGCAGGCGCACAACATGACGGTCTTCTTCATATGCAGGCTCTCAATCGTTAGGAAGAAATCAGAAAAAATACCCCGCAGAATTATGCCCTGATTCAGCGAATGCGGGGACCGGGCAGTTCTTCGTCGCTGACCTGCCAAGCCTTAGGCCAAGTTCTCCCCTGCTTTCCAACGACCATCGGATCAGATCTGCTCTTGATGCGGCAGATGACACGCGTGGCCAGAAATCGGAGTACGCAAGCTTTTCCGTGTCCGCGCCATCCCTAACAGGACGAGCAGGGCGGACCCGAACAGCCACGCCGGAGCGGGCTCAGGCACGGCTACCACGCCTTGGAGATGAGTGTAGAAGTGAACACCACCAAAGCCGGACGGATCGCCAGGGGCAACGGTGCTGGCAAAATCAAGCGTGTAAGGATCACCGTACACGCCATCCCACTGCAATCGGCCGATGCCTTCCGTGAACGTGTAGCCGGCGCACCCAAGCGTGGCACAGTTGGCAGGCTGCCAGGCGCCGCTGCCCAGCGGGATGCTCGAAATGCCATTCCAGGCCCAGTTCCAGCCGCTCATGTCCAGGCCGCTATCCGTGCCGCCGGTGGGCGCGATGGTGAAGTACCAGGATCCGGTATCGCTGAAAAAGTAATCCGGCGCGGTCACTGCGTTCGTGTCGCCGGCCGTCGGATACCCACTGTGAGAAGCGCCGGGGGTACTCGTTACTCCGATGACCAGACCGGTCGTGCCTTGGGAAAGGGGAGTCATTTCGGCGGCCGCAATCGTACTGTTACCGAGACCGTCCACGCCGTAATACGAGCCGCTATCAGGAATCACGTAGCCGTCGGGGTCAAAACTGGGCGTGGTGATGGTCAGGACGTCGCCATTGTTGAGTGTCGCGGCGTGGCCATCCAGCGTTGCAGCCGTGCCTAATACGGCCAGCACGGCGGCTTTGAGAAATTGATTGTTCATGACTTTCCTCCTGTGTGATCGATCAATGAAGCTGACCTGGTTGTCTTTATATGGCTGGCGCTCCGACGCAGGGCCAGCCTGTCTAAATCTAGTTGGAACTCAAGGACAAGACAAGGTCTAGGCTGAGTCAAGCTGCCTTGTGGCCAGGATTAGTCGTGGCGATTTGGCGAACACGGGACCACTGGAGCTGCGGCGCGCACGCTCATTTCATCCTGGAGCGCAGTCTGATCGTCTCGCCTGCGACCATGAACGCACCGCGCCCCCGGTGGTGCAGCGTACGCGGATCCTTCCTTGACGGATCGATCCAGGCCTTGACCACTTCGAGGACGAAGAAGTTGTATTTGTTCACCAGCCGCGTGTCCGCCACTCTGCATTCGAGATTGGCGTAGCACTCTGAGATGAGGGGCGCTGCAACCAGGGAGGCGGGCGCCGGCGTGAGGCCGAAGGTCTTGAACTTGTCGACTTTCTGCCCGCTGCGGTTGCCGCAGCCCACCACCTGTGTCGCCAGCTCCAGAGTCGGGATGTTGATGACACATTCACGGCTGGTCTTGAGCAGGCTGAAGCTGTGGTTGCGCCCACTGATTACGCAGCCCACCAGCGGGGGCTCGAACTCCATCATGGTGTGCCAGGACTGGGCCATGACGTTAGTCTGTCCGCGGTGCGCGGTCGTGATCAACAGCACCGGCCCGGGCTCCAGCAGTTGATAGACCCGGCCCAGGGGCAGGGGGCGCTTTCTTGCCATCACCGTGGCATGAGGGCGTGTTCAACCTCTGGACGTTGCGGATGGCTGAGGGTCTGACATTCGACGCAACAGCACTCAGTAAGGCGCAACAGCATTGCCACTTGATGGCGTTGCTCGAGGGACGCCCGCATCGAGCGCGGTTCTTCGGTGTTCATGGCTGGTTCCTCAGTGTCATGCTGCGCCGCGTTCGCCAATGCGCGGCCGTCATCAATATTCCCGGCTCGATCAGCGATGTTCAAGTGCAAGAGCGAGAACAACCGGCATCCCCGCGCAGCACTCAGGGGCGGGACCTCACGCCAGTGACGTGCGCCATCTTCCGTCCCTGAACGCAGCGAGCAGCGTCTTGGCGCGGCCTTCCCCGAGCTCAATATAGGAACTTCCTCTGGCGAAAAAATCATTCAGACCAGGAATCTGCGCGAGCTCTTTTGCGCTGACTTTTGGATATCCCATGGTCCACTCGCCAAAGGCCCGTTCCTCGATCGGTTCCAGGATGACTTTTGCGACTCGCGTGTGGCGTTTGTCGGCGGCGATCTTTTCGAACAGCGCTTCTACGTCCGTCCGCTCGCCCTCCAACACCTGGAAGAACGACCCATTCTGAAACAGCAGCATGCCCGTTATCCCAAGCTTCGCATTGTTGCGTCGACATTCCTCCAGTAAGGTTTGGAGTCCTTTAGGATCGAACTCTGTCGTTGCCGCAGCGCTGCAATAAATGCAATGAACCAGATCCATGGTTTGCTTCCTTTACGGAGTGTGCGTTCTTGCGTCGCCGGGCGGAGTTCGGACCAAAACCAGGAAGGCGCCAGCCTCGCTTGCACGCCAAGCCCCGCAGGGGCGGCACTGCTGCGCGATTCGCTGACCGCAAGGCTCAGCCTCGCGCCCCGTCGGTGTCCGCTGGCAGCCCAGGCACGGTTTTGCCGGGGGTTGCGCCCAGCAGCCATGCCTGCGCATCCGCTACGGACGCGAACACCCGCACGGGCAGTCCGCGATTGACCGCCACTGTTTCGGCAAACTTCATCAAATCACCCTCCGCGTTGACATCGACGTAGGCGATCGCGGTGAAGTATCCATGCGCACGGCTGCTGCCTTCGCTTGCGAGCCTGAACACATTGGTGGTGTTGAGGCGGGGCCCTTCAAGACATTCCTCGATCAGCACCCGCTGACAGCCCCGCACCGTGCACTCGAAAACGACTCCCTCGATGTAGCGGGCCACGTTTTCCACGCTGTTCGATCCCGTAACGATGGCGTGCAGATAGGTAGGCTCCTGGACGAAAGTAAGGCGGTATGGAATGGACATCTTGATGGCACCTAAAGGTCTTGAGTCGGTCAGCAGCTCGCTGCGAGGTCTGGGTCGTGCTGCCGCATGGCGATGCCTGTCTGTCCAGTACGCCCAAGCAACCCGCAAGCACAGCATTTACCCCATCCGTGCAGTCACCAAGACACGCGGACGGTGGAGGACCATGCACATTGCCAGCATAAACGCCCGCGAGAAAAATCACCAGCGCCACGTATGCCCACCGGCCAGCCGCATCGTCGGACGGTCACGGGCCGTCGCCACGCCCTCATCGCGCGCCTCCTGAAGCGGATTGTTCAGTCCCCGCTGGCAACTTGGGCCGCAAAGGCCGCACGGATGTCCGGGACGTCGAGCACCCGTACGCCCTGCGGTCCTGCCTCGACGCTCGCAACCAGCGCGCCGACCATGTGCTGCAAAGTCACCAGCCCAAGGCGCCGTGCCGCTTCCCGCGTGGACGGCAAGCATGCGAACAC
This sequence comes from uncultured beta proteobacterium, assembly GCA_963782495.1. Classification (GTDB taxonomy): domain Bacteria; phylum Pseudomonadota; class Gammaproteobacteria; order Burkholderiales; family Thiobacillaceae; genus DASQBT01. The sequence goes on from CAWAJU010000003.1 coordinate 230,927, forward strand.
CGCATACAGGGGCAGGAGCAGGCAGGGCCAGCGATGGCCCCGACCCAGTACATACCAGGGGCGCAGGATGGTGGCGGGAATCCCGCTGGCGCGGATGTGCGCCTCCGCGGTCTGGCGCGCGGCGACATAGGCTTGCATGACAGGCGCGGGTTGGGCGACGCTGACATAGACAAAGTGCCGGACGCCCGCCTGCAGCGCTGCACTTAACGCGGCGTCGACCGAAGCCAGGTCCACCGATAGAAAGCCGGCAGCCTTGGCAGGACTGGGGTGCGGCGTGCCGACCAGATGCACCAGGGTGTCGGCCGGCGCGATGGTGCCAGCGAAACCGGCTGGATCGAGTACATTCCCCACGATCAACTCGGCGCCGGACGGAACCCGGTGCGCACTCGCTTCCCGCGCAAGGGCGCGAACCCGATGGCCGCGGGACAGCAGGGCCGGGATCAGCGCGCGGCCCATGTAGCCCGTGGCGCCCGTAACGAAGACGCAGCGGTGGTTCATCTGAAGGGCGGCCATCCGGCCCAGCGTAGAAGTAGTCCCACAAGAACATCTTGCCCCAAAGGAAGCAGGGGCATCAACATCCGGCCAATGGTCACGAGTGCGGCGGCAAGGCGTAGCCTGGAGTTCCCTTGACGGGCTGACGGATTGTCGGGTTTGCAGCGGCCACGGGACGCCCGGGGCGATTCATTCAGTCGCGGCAGGCGTGAGATCAGGGCGTGGCCAGCGGCCGATTGAGTTCGGTGCACCATTCAGCGGGGTCGGGGCTGGATTCGGGGCCTGTCGTATAGCATTCCCACAGACTGTCTTGCGCATTGAGACCTTGGGATTCAATCCAGGCGCAAAACTCTGCCCAGGCGGCAGCCAGCCCTTCGTGGCCGCCCCGATAAGTGGTGTGAACGATTGTTGCGGCAGGCAGCTTGCTCATCTTCACGCGTCCGCCAGGAACGATTGGCTTGGCCACCGGAAAACCCACCTCGAAATCAAAGATATCGGACGGCCTCTTGAAATGGTAAGAGAAGCAGGGTCCATCGGGGCGGGCCCCCTGACCGGCAATCACGGCCAATATTTCGGCAATCGCCGGTCCCATGACCTTGCTGATTTCGGCGCGGGTGACAGTCAAATGGATGACGGCGGTGAACTGTTCGGCCGCCTCAATGAATTCCGGATCACTTAGCATGTTGTCTCAAGGAAGATGTGGCCCAACGAACCCGTTCTCGCGCTGTCTTGCCGCAACTAGGGCCTGTTCACTCTAATTTCGCATCTGCGTTGCTGCGAGAAAGTGATGGATGCAAGGCGCGGCGCGCTGGCAAGGGCGATCCCTTGCCAAGCGGTGCAACGCAGCAGACGCGCTTTCTCGCAGCAACCCTTCGGGACGGTCCGATTCGGGCGCATCCCTTTGTCGCGAGCCGCTTGCAGTGACTCGCACTGCGGCGCGTCTCGCTTCGCGGGCTGCATCCCGAATCGGCGCCGTCGCAGGCGTGAAATTAGCGTGAACAGGCCCTAGGTCGACATTCTCGATCGGCTGTGGCTCGGAAAGCAAACCGCAGGAATGGCGAAATCAGCTTAAGAGCCATAGTTCGCCGTGCAGTGTCCATTGTTACGCATGAATCATTTCGGCCTGCGCAGAAAGACGTGGGTCGCACGTTCGCCCGCCACGACCTTTGCGCATTCATAGCCCAGGGCATGCATATCGAGGCCATGCCAGAAATGCTCACCGGATCCGAGCAGGACCGGCCCGACGGCCAGATGCAGTTCATCGATCAGCGCGGCACGCAGATATTCCCGAATCGTGGCCACGCCGCCGCCGAGGCGCACGTCGCGGCCGCCGGCTGCCGCCTTGGCCTGCTCCAGCGCGGCGTGTATGCCCTCGGTGACAAAATGAAACTCCGTGCCGCCCGCCATTTTGAGCGGCGCCCGCGGGTGATGCGTCAGCACGAACACCCGGGTGTGATACGGCGGTTCTTCGCCCCACCAGCCTTTCCAGCTCTCGTCCGGCCACGGGCCGCGAACCGGGCCGAACATGTTGCGACCGAGTATCCACGCACCGATTCCATCAAAGCCCAGCTCGGCCATCGCGTTGTCGACGCCCGTCTCGCCGTCATTCTCACCGTGCATCCTGCGCCATACACGCGTGGGGAAGAACCATTCCATCAACTCAGGCCCCCTCACGCCGAGCGGATTCTGAAGATCCTGGTTCGGGCCGGCGCCGTAACCATCGATTGAGATTGCGAAGCTTTGGACCCGGAGTTTTGACATTGCATTCCTCACCAATCAGCGACTGGGACGATCCAGCTGCGCGCCCCCCATTGAAGTTCACCGATTGTCACAGACACGCAGCGAAGGGCACTACTTATTGAAGTTTAGTACATGCCTTCATGATGGCTCGTCTTGCTGTCTGGCTGATGCCTCCGAGCACGAGCAGCCCTGCCAGGAACATGCTGCTCGATGCCGGCTCAGGCGCCCAGTGTGCTTGCGGCCGGACTGCAATAGTTGCAGGGGATGATTCACTGAACGGCATCACGTATGCCCCAGCAAAACAAGAAGAGTCCAAACAGAAACGCGAACGTGATGATGATCCGGAAGCCAACCGGATTCTCCAATCGATCTACCCAGGAAAAACGGCCCATCGCAGAACCACCCCCGACGCCATAAACTGCAAATCCCCACAGGATCGGTGCGGTCAAAATCTTCTCCATTGCCGACATGGGCCCCCGATTCAGGCCGTGTCTCTCGATCGCGATGGCCACGACATAGAACGCCAGGTACGCGACAACAAGCCGGCGCCAGGTCTTGCTCGTCATGGAAACTCTTCGAGGAATATCGGCGTCCCGCCAAGTTCGATGAAGGGCTTGTTGCCAATGATCTCCAGCTCAGTGCCATCAACAAACACCAGGGCAAGCCTGGCACCGACCTTGCGCCTGAACGGCAGGGGAATCAGCTGGTGCCTGATGCCGCCGACCTCCAGATATCCCTCCGAGATCATGTTTGGCAAGGGCGGCAACAGGCCCAGGCTTTCTACCTCTGAGAGGATCAGCCAGGCCTCCTGACTCCAGCCGGTTCCGCGATCCTTGCCCGGTGTTCCGGCCGACTTGTGTATATAGGCATGGGAGAAATGCACGCTCGCAACGCCGTCCGCCAGGTCAACGTGATTCACGCGCGAGTCGTACAACTCCAATGCACTTCTCACGCCAGGGTCCCCATTGCAACTAACGCCGAACGATCGGGCTCAGACGCGGCGCCGCGAAGCGGTGTCGGCTGGAGCAACGGGTTGGGCACCTTTCGCATATTGCTTCTCCAGGATGACCAGTGCAATTCCACCGAGTATGGCGATCGACGCCGGCACCAGGCGCACGCTTACCGACTCGCCCAAAAATGCGATTCCACCCAGGGCCGCAATGACCGGAACGCTGAGTTGCACCGTCGCGGCGTGCACCATTCAAAGGGGTCATCGTCACAATATTTCACGGACGAGCATTGCTTGACCGTGCGTCACCGGCTCACCTGCATTGCTCCTAAGCCCAGACTGACCTCAAGTCTCCGCCCGGTCACCTTCTCTGCTTTGACATGCTGATGCGCGAGACATGAGCTCATGCCAGCAAAGAATCGACGCTCAATCCCCCAATTCCTGACGGCCCGACGCTCCTGGCCGCTCTGCCTCATGGAAGCATCAGCCGTCTTTCCGCAAGATGGTCTGCGCCCCGCCGGCGACCAGCGACCTGGCCAGGACATCGAGTGCGCGGGCATCATGGCTCCACGTTTCCACGTGTTCGCCCTCGCAGAGATAAACGGTGAACTGCGGATTGGTCGAATAGAGATACGCACTGAGACCCTCGTCGAGTATGTAGGCACAGCATTCGGCCAAGGCGGCCATCTCTTGCGGCTGGACGCTGAGTCCGAGCCTTGAAAACTGGTACGACTCCCCGGGAAAGGCCGCGCGCAGGGTCTTCAGGGGGGCGGGGGTCGGTGCGTTTCCCAGGGAATGCCAGTCGGTGATCTGCAGCAAGACCTGGCTGTTGTCGGTTTGAACCCTGGTCGCGGTGCTCGCAATCGCATTGACCATCGCCCGACTGCTGACGCGCGAGAACCGTGCGTACTTGCAACCGCAAGCCAGTGACTTGCTGTACGGCGATTCGACGATCGCGCGCTCAGAAAGCCAGGCAGAGCAGGCAGACTGCGACAGGCGCTTCACAGGGCTTTACGACGGCCAACATGATTGCACCGGCACCGGTGCAATGTATCCATACTTGCGAATACCACGATCCCCTTTCCCTGACTGCCGTTCTTTTATTCGTAGTCCAAATTTGGAGCCTTGTGTCGGGCGCAAATACGCTTCGCGCGCTCTCCAGGCTTTCCGGCTCTTCCGGCTGACCTCGGTATAAGGGTCACACCACTCGACCCAAGTGACAATATGTCAAAAGTAAGAGGCAGACTTGCTGCCACGCCGCGAGCGGCAAGCGCGGTGTATGACCGGATCGCCCGGTGGGTTCACCTGTCGATGACGGCCCTTTCGCCCTCGCCTCGCCTGGACACGCAGACATCGCGCCGGTGCATTTCCACTCCATGAAGGCCTTGTCACCGTCCGCGTCCGTTACCACGCATGCCCCGGTCGCGATGGCATGTCCCTGGTTGACGTCGTTATAGATAGGGCAATCGACCCGGGCCTTGTGCGGGAAGCCTTTGCCAGCGTCATTGAAAATGACCCCGGCGACCACACCCGCATAGACCGTCCGGTGTGCGCCCAGCTCCTGCATCTGTCCGCTGAAGGTCCAGCCATAGTGGGCGGAGTAGGTTCCGCTCCTGGGCAGATCGGCCGTCGAGGCAGGTGAACCGAGACACGCTGCCACAACTGCCAGTGTGTACGCTGCGAAAGACTCGCGATTCGCGAATGTTTTCTCCTGTTCATGGGCTCAAGCACTTCGGACGGGCCCGCCCAACCAGGGAGGGATAAAACGAACTATGCATCTACGGCAACGTCTGTCATCAACCGCAGCTACAATCGGGCTCAGACGTGGCGCCGCGAAGGAGTGTCGGCCGGAGCGGCTCGTTTGGCGCCGTTCTCCTGCTGCTTCTCCAGAATCACCAGCGCGATGCCGCTGAGTATGGCGACGGACGCCAGCACCAGGCGCAAACTCATCGACTCGCCGAGGAAGACGATGCCGCCCAGCGCCGCGAGGACCGGAACGCTGAGTTGCACGGCGGCCGCGCTGGTCGCTTTCATCGCAGGCAATACGGTGTACCAGATGGCGTACCCTATTCCGGAAGTGAGGGCGCCCGAGGCAACGGCGTAGCCAAGTCCCGCACTATCGAAAAAGGCGTGATCGTGCATGAGCATGCTCAGCACTGCGGTGATAGGGGCGGCGCGCAGGAAATTGCCCGCCGTCACACGGGTGGGATCGCCCGCGCCTTTGCCGCGCAGGGAATAGATGCCCCATGCGACCCCTGAGCTCAACATCAATACGGAACCCCACAAGGGCGGCGCGGAAAGACCCGGCAGCAACAGACCTACCAGTCCTCCAAGGGCGAGCATGAGACCGAAGATCTGCACTTTCAGCAGGCGCTCTCCCATTCTTATGCCTTGGGCGATCATCGTCGCCTGGACGGCGCCAAACAGCAGCAGCGCGCCGGTTGCCGCAGACAGGCTCCCGTACGAATAGGACAGGCAAGCCGCGTAAACAAACAAGGCCAATGCCGACAGCCAGTTGCCGCCGCCAACCTGTGTGCCGCGGCCGACTCGCACGATGAGCCAGAGCGTGATTGCCCCGGAGATCAATCGGAGGGTGGTAAAGCTCGCGGGATCAATGCTGGCCTGCTTCATGGCGACACGGCACAAAAGCGAGTTTCCCGCGAATGCGGTCATGGTCAGCGATGTCAGGACAGCGATGCGTGCAAGCGAATTCTTCATCCTTCAGGCCGTGCCCGTGGCGCACAAGCCTTGAGATGGCAGGCGCGACCGGGCTTGCCGCGGCCGGTCCTTTCGAAAGCAGGGCAATCAGCGTTGGCGAAAGTGACCAAGGAACGCCCTTACCCAGATGAGCATGGCCGCGAAAAAGATGACCAGGCCGCTTATGAACCATGAATTGGCCAGCCGAGGCGGCTGCGCCTCGTTGGCAAGGACGACGAGCCAGTGTACGTAGCATAGAAATGCAACCAGCATCGCGCCAAACCAGAGTATGCCGCCGCGCAGAAATACCACGGTCGCGGCACGTCGCTCCGGGGCCAACCAGTAGTCCTTGTTGGGAAGATTGATGCGGGTCTTTGGGCTGGCGATGGCAAGCCAGGTGAGGACGACCAGTAAAGCCGGAAACCCGAGGACGAACGCGAGCATGAAGCAGACGTAAGTATCATGCGGCATAAACCCGTCGGCAGCGCCCGAGCCTCCAAAATGCGACGCAACCAGGGCGGGCAAGCGGGCGCTGGTGAGCCACACAAACGCCGCGGCACAGGCGACGAAGAATGCGAACAGCAGCGGGGATTTGCCAGCGTGCATGCCGCGCCTAAGGCTTGAATTCACGGGCCTGCGCAGTGCTTCGCGCAGCTCCGGTGGGATCCTGGGTTGGGCCACGGCTCATAAGGAAAGCTTCAGTTTGCGGCCGCCGCTTATGGCAAAGCCCTCACGCTCATAAAACGCCAAGGTCCTGTCGAACTGCGGAAGCGGCGGAGTCGTCACCTCCAGGCGCGTCCAGCCCCGCGATGTGCCCAAAGATTTCGCGTGAGCCAAGAGCTGAAGTCCCAATCCATTTGCGCGGTGCTCGGGGCGAACGTAAAACTCGGGGATGGCGCCGAACGCACCCTCCGCGTATAGGGCATGGCTTTCACATAGCGCGATAAACCCGGCCGGGTTTCCATTTCCGCTGCGCGCGACGAAAACAAAGTATTTTTCGCGCTCGATGAAGTCCTTGAGCCTGGAGGTCGTTTCGGCAAGGTCAAAGTTGAAGGCCCGAACACCAATCGCGTCCATGATTTCGGTGAGCAGCTCGCCAACCATGACGGCGACCTGCTCCGCGTCGCTGGCGATGCCCTGTTGGACGTTGAACGCTGGCCTCATTTCAAGTGACCCAGGCCTGGACATGGGCGCCCGACAGCAGCAGATGAAGATTCCCGGAGGAGGGACGCTCGACGGAAGGCTTGGGCATCGCAGAGTGTTCAGGCCACGAAAAGGTGTCAGGGATTTGCGCATACTATTCCTTTCCAGAAGCCATAGAGCAGCCAGGAAACGAAAAACAGCACGCCGAGTATCCTGAAGTAGCTGACGGCGGATCCGGGCCAGGGCGCGTCAAGCTGTTCAAACAGCGGAAACAGCGTTCGCGCCAGACGCGGCTGTATGTAGGTGCGATCAACCTGCTCCGTGTACAGGAATCCGGTCCCTCTGGCGCGCGGAAGAGAGGGCTTCCAGTATGCGTCAAACATGACGAAGGCCCGAATGCCGCCGATGGACCGCCCCCGGGTGCTTGAAACGCGTTCCGGCAGGAGGCCGGGTCCTGGCCTCCGCGAACAATTCGTTGAGCTCCTTCCTGCTGTCGACCACGAGCAGAAGCTGTTCGGGGGCAAGCAGTTCGAAGGCTTTGTGAGTCTCCCAGCGCAGGCCCTTTGACAGCCCGGTTCGGATCGCAACCAGGCGGGCGCGCTTCATCAGGCCTTCGATCGTGCTCTGCCACTCGTCGTCGCCGACGTACACGCGTCGCGCGCCGACATTGGGCAGGCGCTCTCCAGGTCGGCCAATTGCGACCACGGGTCCAATACGTTCGAGCAGGCGCGCCAGATGCTCCTCTTCCGTCAGGCTTCCTTTCAGTTTCGCCGTGGCCTCGTCTTCGTCGAATGAACGGAGATAGAGCACAGGCGGCTGGTCGCCCGGCGCCGGATCAGTGTGAGTCTCTGGCTGCATGGCATGCAGCGCTTCAATCCGGCGAAGTTCAAGCCCGAGCTTGCGCGAAAGAAAATAGAAACACAGGAAGGACGGAATCCAGACGACCAGGGCGATCGCGGGGACGATGAGCCAGCCCTCCGACCAGGTATTGGGCACCAGGTTGCCGGCGAACGCCAGGACGAAGCTGACGATCGTGATGGCGCCGCAAATGCGGGTCGCCCGGCGCAGCCTGTCGACAGTTGGGGATAACACGACCATCAACGTGGGAGCCTGGGAACAGTGATCGCCCAAAGTTTGAGCCGAGGCTGCGTCGCGTCAGCGCCGGTGCGCCTGCAGCGAATCGCCGGGCGTGCGCGCACGCAGGCTATTGACGGATTTCCGGCTCAACCAGTTTTGCGAGCAAGGCGAGTGATTCCTGCCAGCCGAGATAGCAGGCTTCGAGGGGAATGACGTCCGGGATTCCCTCCTGCACTATGCTCAACTCGGTCCCGCAGGAAATTGATTTGAGCGATACGGTTACCTGTATGACGCCAGGCAGATTGGGGTCGTCAAATTCGTCCGTGTAGCGGAGCAACGCGTTGGGCACCAGTTCAAGGTACTTGCCGCCAAAGGAGTGGCTCTGTCCGGTCGTGAAGTTTGCGAAGGACATCTTGAATGTCCCGCCCACCCTGGCCTCCATGTGATGGACCGTGCCGGTAAATCCGTTTGGGGGAAGCCACTTGGCCATCGCGGCGGCATCGAGAAACGCGCGATACACCCGTTCCGGCGGCGCACGCAAAACGCGGTGGAGACGAACAGTGTTTGTGGCCATGATCCTTTATCCTTTCCTTACTGGGTTACAAGTCGATTTCCGCCATGCGTTTCGACCACGGTGCCGGATTCCTCCGGGGCGCCAGCGCCATGAATCAGCCGCGCCGGTCAGCACGCGTGCCGGGCTGTGCTCGCCGGGCAAGGTTTGCGACTTCCTTGTACCGAAAGCAATCCCTTGCATGGTCGTTCACCATGCCGACCGCCTGCATGAATGCATAGCAGACTGTCGGGCCGACAAAATTGAAGCCCCGCCTTTTCAAGTCCCGGCTCATTTCAGCCGAGGCCTTGGTCTGCGCCGGCAGTTCCGCCATGCGCTTCCAGGCATTCTGCACCGGCACGCCATCGACGTAGCGCCAGAGAAACGCGTCCAGGGATCCAGACTCTTCACGGATATTCAAGACACCCTGCGCGTTCTTGATTACCGATTCGATCTTCAGGCGATTGCGCACTATGCCCGGGTCGGATAGCAGGCGCTCAATGTCGCGCTGCGAATACCGTGCGATGCGATCAAAGTCGAAGCCATGAAATGCCATCCTGTAATTGTCCCGCTTCTTCAGGATCGTGAGCCAGCTCAGGCCCGCCTGCGCCCCTTCGAGGACGAGAAATTCAAACAGGCGCCGGTCGTCATGAATCGGAACCCCCCATTCGTCATCATGGTATCCAAGGTAGAGGGGGTCGCTGCCGCACCATTCGCATCGCGTCTTCATGGTCTGCCTATATTTAGGGTTGCGGCAAATCGGTCCACAGAAGGAGGCAGGGCCGACTGCAGCAGGTCCGGTTGGCCAGCGGTTCAGCCCGCAATCCAGGCTTTGGCCTCAGCAAGTTCATCGCTGGAGAAGACCCTGACCGGACATGGCATTGCAAATCCAAACATGCGCGTCGCGCTGGCGATCCAGTTGTGGTCTGTGACGACTGCGATCCGCTCCCATGCCCGCATGTGCGAGACGCCGATCTTCAGGTCATCCCACATCGCACCGGCGGTAAATCCGGTGAACTGCGGACCAATTTCATAAAGCATTCGAATCCGCTCGTGCTTCTTCAGCGCTGCGTCGATAGCCGGGACGAGGAGGGTCTCATAGTCGGCGGCAGTGACCTGGCCGGAAGCAGAGATGCCAACGACATGATCAGGAAGATTGGGCAACAGTTCAATCATGGGAAGTTTCCTTTCTATCAAATGGCCTATGGCCGTGGAGTCAGAGCCGTTTCGGCCTTGTTGCGGCGCGACGCCTGACCTAAGAGGCTGCCGTAGGCAGCCAGGTGGAAGGAAGTGTTGGGCCTCACGGACTCACAGCGAGCGACCGTCATAATGCTGAACCGGAATCGTCGCAAGGTCGATGTCTTCGAGGCAACGGATGTTGATTGCCGCCATCGCGTTGCCTTTCGGGTCCGTGCCCTCGCCATACGGATGGATGCCGCAATTTGGACAGAAACGGTGCTTGATGGCGTGCTTGTTGAAGGTGTACGTGCTTGCCGCAGCTTCCGGCGTGAGCAGATGAAGCTTCTCACGCGGCACGAACCAGAGCAGGGATCCCTTGCGCTGGCAGATTGAGCAGTTGCAGGCCATTGCGCCCTTGAGTTCGCCTTCGACCTCGAACGAGATCCTGCCGCAGTGGCAGCTGCCTTTGTAGTTCATTCACATTCTCCTTTCCTGTAGGTTTTCGGATAATGCCTTGCCCGAGCAACGAAGCGGCGTCGTCATGGCCAAAACTGGAATGCGCCGGGCTGCCCGGCTTTTCGCGCGGGCCGGATGAGCGCCGAGGAGGGCGCGTCCTATGCCAACGCCCATGCGTATTCTCGCTGAAAAGTTTCCTTCGCACCGGCGAACAGGAGCGCGCCGTGCGCCAGGATCACGCGCTCGAAGTCCCACGCCAGCAGGCGCGAGAACGAGGCTCGACACGGCTCGCGGTGGCGAAAGCTCAGTTGCCAATCCGGCGGCATTCGAGGACGGCCGTACATCCGGAACACCCGAGCCACAACACGCATCAGAAAGGGGCTGTGCCGCCCGAAGTTCTGGCAAAGATCGGCCACAATCAGGGTTCGACTGCGACCATGGAGAAACACAACTTCTTCCATGACGGTGCTTCCGCGCACCACAAGCTGGTCCAGGACACCTTCCCAGGCTTTCGGCGCTTCATCGCCCAAGGGTGAACCGTAAGCCAACTCGGGCCGCTTCCGGACAAGTCCAGGCGGAACGTGCAACTGCGCGCCCGGATACATCGCGAGGGTGGGGCTGAGGAAAAGATGATGCAACTTGTTGGGAGACACAATGTGCTTCACCGGCCCGAGCGCGTCGAGTTCCGATCGGAGACCCGGTGAAATGGGGATGGGTGAGTGAAGAAGCAGCGAACCATCGCCAAGCCGAACAATCGTCATTCGTGCGCCAAACGGCAAGCCCAGGAACCGCAAGGGTGCCTCCGCAATCCATATGCCTTCCGACCATTTCCGCAATTCGCTCATCTCAGAACTTCCCAACCCTGTTCACAAGAAGCGCGCGGTTTTTGCGTGTCCCTGTTGGCGCTGCGGGCGACCTGATGTCTTTGGGGGACCTGATGACTGTTGACTCAGAAATAGGGGGGAGGTTCAGGCAGCCTGCTGCCGCAGGCACATTGCCCGTTGCTCTTTTCATGGTCATTCATCTTCCTGCATTCCGTGCATCGCACCCACAGCGCGTTGAAGTGATGAGGCACCCATACGCTGGTATAGGCCACATCACTCAAGTCGTCCCAGAATCTTTTCATTGCATCGCCGTGGGCAGGACTTTGCATGATCCGGCGAACATCCTCGGGATTTTCCCAGGCGCTGATGGTCATCGCACGTCCACCCGCGCGGGCGAGGGCCAAGCCGATGAAGCCATCCATGCCCAACAGCTCCCTGGCGATTTCCCTTGATTTGTCCTTTATCTCCTCAGTGTCCTCAGCGGAATTCCAGATCGATGTGATGCCAAATGCGCCAGGCTTATGCGATTTGCCGGTTTGCGCGAACACGCTATAGCCAAATGAAAAGGGACCCACCTGAGACGGTTGTACAAGGACCTGTAATCCAAGCTGTTGCGGAACGGCATTCGTATCAAAGTACCCCATCACCGACCCGATCCGATCACCGGACACCTTGATGAAATCCGCACCCGGCAGCCAGACCTTGTTTCCCGAAGGGGGCAAACCACGAAACGATCCGGTATTGGTGCCCTTCATCAGCCATTGCGCCGCCACCATCCCGTCACCGGCCGCGGCCTTGCTGACGATTTCAAAGCCAAGGTCGGGGAAAGCGTCCCACAGTCCTTGCAGATGCGCGCCGATCTCACGTCCCCGCATCCTGATGGTCGGGTCATGGTATTCACCTTCTTCAGTGAAGAGGCTGGTGATTGAAGCGGCATCGTGCGCATTCCATGCATTGAAATATGCTTGTGCAACATCGAGGGGATTATTCATATGAATGGATATCTCCGAAAAACAATCTGGACTGAAGACGGGGGGCGCTGCGTTGCCCGGATCGTAGGATTAGCCCCTGGCGGGCAAGCAAGACTGGCTTTCGCTGGGCAGTTCAGCGCGGTCATTTGGCGAAAGCTCCGGTGCACCACTGCTGTTCACAAGGGACGCCGTCGTGATCGCCGTCCATTTTCACGTTGGGGCAGTTCCCCAGGAAGAACCTTGCTTCGGCGCAGGAAGTCATTTGGGAACAATAGGTGCGGCCATCGCAGTTAAAGGACGATGAGCCAACTTGATCGCTGGACGGGGCGGCAACTGTCGATTGTGGTGAAGCGTGCCGGGAGTATTCGCCATAAGCGTAATAGGCCAGAGTGCCGACAATGACAAGCGGAACAACTCGACCGATGATGCCTCGACTCTCGCTGTGGCGACCAGAGTTTGATTGGCGAGCCACACGTGCGGCGGAACGGCCAGGGCAAAGCAGGTTCTTCGCTCGTTTCTTCCCGGCGCTGTCGATCTCAATTTCAAACGTGAGTCGTTCTCCCATGGTTGGGCGGCGCCCATCTTTCGGAAACGCCGAGATGTGGACAAAGACCTCAGGGCCGCCCTGAGTCGGGGCAATGAATCCGAAGCCGCGATCATCGTTCCACTTTGCGAGGGTGCCTTCAATGCGCATATGGCGGGTCTGATGATGGGTCGGGCCTACTTCGCACCGCGCGTGCCTGCGACGGCAGCGAAGACCCCAAGGCCGATGAACACGCCGCCAGCGAGCCGCCGGCCCATGCGGCGCATACCGATGCCGCGCAGCGCCGGTGTGATCGCACCGGCGGCCATCGCATAGGCGCTGTCGGTGACTGCGGCGATGGCCACGAACAGGGAGCCGAGCGCCACGCCCTGAACCATGGGCGGCGCGATCGGGCTCAGGAATTGCGGCAGAAATGCGGCGAAGAAAACCGTAGTCTTGGGATTGAGCAGAGCAACGACGAAACCGTCGCGGAAGACGCGGCCAAGCGATGCCGTCGCGGGCGTGGGTGCCGGATTCTCGCCCGAGGAGGAACGGAGCATCTTCACGCCGAGGTAAACAAGGTAGAGGGCGCCGGCAAACTTGATCACGGAGAATGCAAGCGACGAAACCGCGAACACAGCGGCAAGACCCACTGAAGCGGCGAGCGCGTGCACCGATTGGCGCGACGAGACGTCGACAATGGCGGCGCTCACCTCGAACCCGGCGTCGCCGAGGACTTTCGCGGCCGCATCGACATTCTCCTGACGCAGATCAGCCAGCAGGACGTGCTTGCCTGCGCTGACCCGCCGCGCAATCGCCTGGCCGATGGAGCCGGCACCGATGACGGCGATGACTTGGGTCATTACGATCTCCCTTCGTCTTGCCTAACGCTTGGGTCTGGCGACCAATTCTGCTGACCCGATTGGCAGGCCGTTGCCTGGAATGAATTGTTGGATTTCATGCAATGTGGAACGCTTCGGCCGCTTCAACATATCCGTCCAGTGACGGTCCGCTTCAATTTCACGATCTAGACTTTCAGCAGTCCGCGAAATCCCCTGGCAGCGTAGTACGATTCGGCACCGTTGTGATAGACGAACACATGGTCATAGCGACGATCGCAGAACAGGGCACCGCCAAGCTTTCTGATGCTGGACGGCGTTTGCACCCAGCTTGAAGTCTTCCTGTCGAATGCTCCAAGCTCTTGCAATGCGCGATATTGTTCTTCCGTCAGAATATCGATCCCCATCGAGGTGGCCATTTCGACGGCATTGCCGCCGGGCTTGTTCTCTTTTCTTGACTCCAGCGCGTCGCGGTCAAAACACAGGCTGCGTCGGCCGGTCGGACTTTCAGGTGAACAATCGCAGAACGTGAACTCGCCGGTCTTCGGGTCAAAGGCAATGACGTCCGGCTCGCCGCCGGTGCCTTCCATTTCATTGAGCGCCTGAAGTTTCTTTGGATTGGCTGCCAATTTCGCCTCAACTGCGCTCCAGTCAAATCCCTTATGACGGCCCAAGTTCTTCTCGAACCGGTTCTTCAGTGCACTCATGAGATCGTCCTTCGATGCTGAATCCACTCGCGCTCTCCTTTCACCGCCTCGTGCATAAATCTTGTTGCCTTGAAGGTCTCTCAATACTATAGGCCACGCACATCCGGCGTAAAAGCAAGGAGCAGCGCCAAGGTCGCGCTGTTGCTTCTGCAACTTTGGTGACGTCCCCTGCAGCGCCTGGTCAGGCCCGTTGGCGTTCATGCGATGCCAGTCCAAAATTGCGGCGATGCGTACGGACGATACCGATAGTACTTGGGCCAGGAATCCATTCTTATGTGTAGCCATGAAACGCCGAGGCCGGCCGTGCTTAGCCAAATTGGATGGGCTGAAACGCGTTCGGCAAGTCCAGCCGATACCGCGTGCCAGAGCTGATGTGAGTGCGCGTCGGGCGCGGAACGGACAAATGTTGCAAGGTGTGCGTAGTCGGTCTTTCTGTCGATCGGACAAGGCGCAACAATCAAGGCATCTTTGCCAAGGTTTTCAAAGACAACAGCGGTATCGTGAGGAGACGCGCGACGAAAATGCTCGGCAAAGGGTCCGGCGTCCGCGCGAGCGTTGGCGAGCGCGGGACTATCCACAAAGACAAACTCAAATGGGCGATTCATTGAAGCAACAGTAAGAGGCGGCGTTTCCCAGCAGAACGCTGCAAAGGGCGCCGCGCGGAGCGCTGATGTCCACCAAACGACAAACAACGGGTTGGACGACCACTCGCTCATTACCTCCGCAAACGTCAGCGGGGCGCTTTGCCCCTCCAGGGCGGCGTGAACGACCGAGTCAGACATGGCGTGGGTCCGGAGTGTCCACATAGGGCGCTAACGTCTGAATTCACCAGCCTGCGCGGCTTTTCGCGCGGGTCCGGTGGGATGATGGGTTAGCGCGAGCAGCCGTCATTCCCTGCCTTCCGGTTTGTGACGCCACGGTTTGTCGGCGGTCCAGCCTTCGCTTGCAGAAGGGATGGAATCGAATCGGGGAATATAGGGTTTGATGTCCAACAAGGGTGTTTCATCGAGCATGTCGGCCCCATCGACGATGAGAACGTTGCCATCTCTACAAATGAGCTTGACGATTGATAGCCCGATTCCATTCGGCCTGCACGGGTGTCTTGAGGCAAAAATGCCATGAGGGGTATCGTCCAGGAAAGGGGAACGGACCAGGCTGATCGCATCGGTTCGATCGAACAGATAAAGCAGATAGAGGTGGGAGAACGTCTCGATATCCTTCAATCCTTCGGCATATTGCTCGAATAGTTCCACACGTCCGGAAACGCCAGACGCGAAAACCGGCTGGATCGGGCAGTCCTGCTTTGTCTTGTATTGGGTATGAATGATGCCGATAGGGGTCATGATCGGATGTCTTCGCGGGCCAAGGTTAAAGGTGTGGGGCGCAAGCGCGCTGGCGCGCGGCGCCACACACGACCGACGTGTCAGGCAACTGCATTCTCAGCGGTACGGAGAAGGTCGTAGCGATGCTCCAGTACCGCTCACAATTTGACGCCCTTTCCCGGTCAAGGGATGAACTCGGCAAGAACCCGCATTGTCTCGACCTTCAGACGATCTGCTTTCATTGCCTTCCTGGCCTCGTCAGATGCCATAAAGGACTGGAACCGTTCCATGTCCGGCACTTCCAGGATGAGGCCAACAGAATTGGGGTTTTGCGGATCCCTGAAGTTCCGGGCTGTCACGCCGATCTGCGCGAACATATCGTGTCGGCTCCCAGGCCCTTTTTTCCAGGCGCTTGCCCAGCGTTGTCCATCTTCGACTTCATGAAAAATAATCAGTGTTGCCATCAGACATGCCTCCTGTTTCTATGGTTGTACAAATGAACCCATCCTCGGCGACGAAAGGATGTTCCTTTCCGCCTAAGGTTTGACATGAGCGGCGGCCGAGGGAAAGCCAAGCTTGCTGGAAGACGTCCCTTCGATCAAGGGCTGGGAGCGCACTCACTTGCCGAGTGGTGGCCGGCGATACCACGCAGCACCTTTGCCCTGGAACAGCAGGATCAGGGCTATCAGTTCCATCGCGGTCGCACTTCCGAGAGCAAGCCATTGCCAGCCCTGATAGTCGAATACGTTTCGTGACCAGAAGTACCAAAGACACCATCCTCCCAAGGTCGAGGTCAGGAGCCCGATGCGGCCACAGTTGTGGCGCCGTGAGGCAAGGAATATAAGAAGCCCAACAATCACGGTAGAGGCTAAGGTCGCGGCGATCCAGTTCAATCTCAGTCGCGGAAAGGTGTTGGCATCCGGACTCAGTGAAATGCGCCATAGTCGCTCGGCCGTCTCGATGACAAGCACTGTCCACGACAGGGCAATTGCGATCTTCACTTCGCGCGGTGCGTCCATTTGCTCAGTGTGCGCCTGAACGTCCAGCTTGAGGGGCGACCGGCGGCCGAAGGGCGGAGGGATCCGAGAAGCGTAGCGTCTCGGGAATCGCCTCGAAGCGCGGGTTAGCTCTCACGCGGGATCAAGCAGGAACTGAAGCGTGCTCGCACCGGAGGACGATAACAACCAACCCAGTGCCCCGCAGTTAAGGACGACAGTGACCCAAAAAGTGGCCTGAAAGGACACTTTCGCCGATTTGTGCCGAAGCAGCCGCTGTGCAGCCAGGGCGCCGGGCCAACCACCAACAAGGGTGAACAGGTGCAATGTGGTTTCTGGGGTTCGCCATCGGTTCCGTGAGGTTGCTGACTTGTCGACTGCGTAAGCGATGAAGGTGACGACACTCGCAACAAGGTAGAACGCAAGGACAGCAACAGGCAGCCGGCCGGAGAAGACCGCGCCAACGCGGAGGAACAAAAAGCAAACGGCGGATATGGGAGGAATGTTGCTGCGGCCCGGCGGACTAGACCGCGTGGGCCGCTCACCGACAAACGCAACAGCATTCGCGTGCGGGCGACCCTTGCCATCGACCTTGAGCTCGTGGGTCACAATTTCGTTTCCCTCCGGTCGGCGCTGTCGATTGGAAAAGGAACGGATGTGTACGAAGACTTGCTCTCCACCGCCATTGGGCGCGATGAAGCCGAAGCCTCTGTCATCCTTCCATATGGTAATTCTGCCTTGATAGCGCATGGCGATTCCAGGAGAGGGCTTACGTCTGGTTCAGGGTCGCGCGGCCCATAGGTGGAGAGAGTGCTAAACCTCATCGCGATGACGGAAGACGCGGCGCCAAACCTTCAGGGCTATCAACGAAACCAAGACGCCCATTGCCACAAACATCACGCGGCCAACAATGTCGCTGCTTTCGCCGCTGAAAGCTGCAGGTCCAACAGACCAGCTACCGCCGAATTTCCGCTCGCCGGGGCCCAAACCAATCCAAAGTGCCATGGTCGCGAACGCCGTGAAAAACAATCCACCCAGAACGTCTTGCAATCGCGTTGGCCGCTGCGGAAGCGCGACGGCGATACCGGCAAGCAGGAATATTGCTCCAGCGAGACCCAGAATCCAATATGGCACACCGGAAGCCGGCGTGATATCGACCCAGCGAACAGAAACGGCGATTATGAATAGACCGAAACCCATGCAAGAAACTGCGATGCCGGTGCGCGCCGTTCCTGACAAGTTGCTGAAAGACTTGGAGTTGGGTTCGACGGATCGCATGAAGCGCTAGATTTCCAAAGAGGCCTAACGTGGCGCCAACCGGCGACTGGAAGCAAGCGAAGCTTGCTGGAGGGCGTCCGTGTTGAGCGAATAGGTGGGCGTCACCGCGCTTGCCATCGCCACCGTTAGCCGAGGAATTCCATTCCGTACTTTGCCGCAATCGCCCTCAAGCCAATGGCTGCGCCAGGCCGCGACGGGGACCCACTGTCGACCATCGAAGTGGCCACCTCTGCAATGAACGCATCAAAGATGCCGCCAGGTGAACTGATGATGATTTGGCGGCCAACCTGCGGGCCTGCGCTCAGGAAACTGTGAGGCGTTCCCCTGGGCACAAAGACGGTATCTCCCGGTCCAAGTCTCAGCATCTCTTTGTCGAGTTGAAACTCATCGTTTTCCTCGCAAATGATGAACGTCTCGTCGTAGGTCGGGTGCCGGTGAAGAGAAGCGCCGGACTGTGGAGGTTCGATTGCCTCACAAAGCGTATAGCCTCCCTGGTTGTGCTCGGCGGTTGTCGTGAAGGTCATGGTCATTTGACCAAGCTTGTACGTCGTGCCTGTTCCTGGCGGAAAGTGCCGAGGTGGTGCGGTATCGTTCATTGCGGTTTGCGCCCTTGCATCAAGCTACGAGCGTACGCCAGCGTCTGGCCCAGGGGAAGCGTTCACGTTCCCGAATGTCGGTCTTGTAAGGCCCAAGGTTGCGGCCAACAGGCGCGAAAGGAGGCGAAGGCGACTGAAGCGCGTCGAATTGAGCCGCGCGTCAGGCCCGACCGTGTTGGATGCCGGGCCTGGGCTCACTCTTGCCTGACGATATCGACCGAGATCTCCACCGCCTGAATCGTTCCCCTGTTCTCAAGCCAGTGTGTGGTGTTCCTGTCCTCGGGCCAGCCCACTCCCGGGCCATAGTCCGTAGCGACTCCATTTCGATGGTCAGTGATCGTTCCCTGCAGTATGTAGACGGTGCCTGGTCTGTCCTTATGGTCGTGAATCGGGCCGAAGACGCCTCCAGGCTCCATGGTCACCAAACGCATTCGAAGTTGGCGCCCTGCCATCCCCTCGATCTCAGGGCCAAGGTCAACCGTTGCAAGTAACTCCACCGTAACGCCTTTCGTCTCAGGTGCGACCTGTTCGTTGCTCATCATGCTCTCCTCTCTGTGGTTCCAGGGTCTAACGTAGAAGTAACCGGCGTGCCGGCTTTATCGGCATGTCTGGTTGACTGCCGGGTTGGGCACCTTGGTCAGTCATGGTCAGCTTCGGCATGCAATTTCAGCCCAAGCGCACCGATGACCTTAAGGATGGTATCGAAGCCCGGGCTACGCTCACCAGAAAGCGCCTTGTAAAGGCTTTCTCGGGATAGCCCGGCGTCTCGCGCGACCTGTGACATACCCTTGGCGCGGGCAATATCGCCAAGTGCTTTAGCAATGAATGCAGCATCCCCGTTGGCTTCTTCAAGGCAGGCCTCAAGATAAGCAGCCATTTCCTCTGGGGTTCTAAGGTGCTCGGCAACGTCATAGCGAGTGGTAACGGTTTTAGTCATAGTTGCTGCTCCGAAAGATTACATGCGAGGCGCAAGGCGGCCTTGATGTCTTTGGCTTGGGTACTCTTGTCCCCACCGGCCAGCAATATGATCAGCTCTCGCCCTCGCTTTTTGAAATACACCCGGCAACCGGGACCGTGTCTGGACGCGCGCTCTCGCCTGACGGTCGTGCAAGGCGTCCAGCCATTGAGCGAAAAAGTCTGTTTTGCGAATTTCGATCATGAGACAACTGTATCCACCAGGCTACATATTGTCAATGCCATACGCTGTTCTGAGTAGCCCAACGTTGCACATGAGCCGCGGCTTGCCGCGGAGCGTAGCGAAAGGTTAGCCGTCGCACTCGATGTGGTTAGGCAACCAGGTGGTGCCACGCCCTTGGCTTACGGGTTCTTCAGGAATCTCAAATAGAAGGCTGCAAACACCATGACAATGCCGATGTTCGCTATCAGCCGTTCCCAGAATCGATGCCTAAAGAACAGTAAATCCACACTAACGATAACGGCGATCATCACCACAACGTAAAGCACGACAGACACGTTCCTTGCCATTTCAATCACCAGTTCATATATATCAAGAGCTGCTTACGCATGGATTTGCCGGGCTTGCCTCTGAACCCTCTTGGACATACGGATCATTCTCGCCCTGGGTCTGTCCGGGCTGTACCCCTGGGTATGCAGATTCGTACATCGAGTAGATGCAACGAAGGACTTCTCGATCTGTACGGAGCCTGCTCATGACGCCCAACGTGGAGCTAAGGGGCGCGCCGCTTTTGGCGCGTCCCGCTTGAGCGCAGGGTCAGACTTGACGGTGACTCTACAAGCCGCCCGGACACAAATTTGTGAAGTATGCTGGCGATCAATGTCTGGTATGGCATTCCCTCTTCAAGTGCGCGGGCTTGAATATCCATCAGGTCGGGCGTGGAGAGGCGAATATTGACCCGCTTGTCCTTGAGGAAGGTGGCGGTCGCAGCGGCCTTGAATTTTGCCAGCTTTGCTTTTGACGGGGAGGTGGACTTAAACTCGCCCCTCTCGTAGGCGGCCAGCAAGTCTTTTTCAAACGCATCAAGTTCTTTCATTTCGCTTACTCCTTAAGCAAATAGTCGCGGGTGGCCTTCCTGCTTGGAATCACCGTCTTCAAGAAATAGTGATCGACTTTTTCTACAGGTTCAACGTAAAGGCGAGGGGCGCGAGCGGCTTTGCTGCGAAGCGTCCCTCTCAACCGTAATGTTAGAACTCAATACAGCGACTCAACATACTTGTTCAGTGGCTCAGGAAGAAGATCTTGGGGATGATCGCCACCGAATGTGGCCCATTTGCTCTTTCCTGAAACTATTGTTGATGCCAGTTCCTTCGAACTTTGCCCACCATAGACCGTGAGTTTAATTGCGATTCGGTCTGGTTTTCCAGACCATTCGGTGGCGCGATCTTCCCAGTGAAGAATTTCCGGAATGACGTAGTAGTCATAGGATGTGGACTGATCCTTCTTTAGGCACATGAGATCTTGGCAGTCGGGCACCACGGTAATGGCGTTGGTAAAGCGTGCAAAGGATGCTCGAACGGCAAAAGCCGTCATTCTTCCAGAAGCTGAGTATTCTTGCTCTTCATAAAATCCGTTGGTAGGAGTGGAAATGGCAACCGACTTCCCCCGCACTAGTTTCGTGTCTGCCTCAGCCAATGTGTCTTGCATTTAGGTGGCGGCACAACCTGAAATCATGGTTGCGAAGATTAAAAGAGAGATAAGGCGCATTGATAACTCCTGTGAGTTCTAACGTTCAGGGGTTAGGTCTGGCGGCCAAAGCACAGCTCACAGAAGACCTGGATTGTCGGCGCGCGTCCTAAATTACCCAGGTGTGCGCGTTGAATTTTACCCAGGGGTTTTAGCCGCCTATCAAAGGTCGGCGTGTGGATAAGTGTAGCGGATTCCTTTCAGAGGGGTGCCTCTTCAGTCGTTGATTTGGATCGCTTGCTCTGTTCCCGCGCCTTGATGCGCGACTTCGCCGTTGCACTGCTGTGGCGGAACCGGTAGGACTCGTTGCCGGTTTCCACGATGTGACAGTGATGCGTCAGGCGGTCGAGCAGCGCCGTGGTCATCTTCGCGTCGCCAAACACGGCGGCCCATTCACTGAAGGTCAGGTTGGTCGTGATCATCACGCTGGTGTGCTCGTAGAGTTTGGACAGCAGGTGGAAGAGCAAGGCCCCGCCCGCCTGGCTGAACGGCAGGTAGCCCAGTTCATCCAGAATCACCAGGTCAATGCGCATCAGGGCAAAGGCCAGCTTGCCCGCCTTGCCAGCGGCCTTCTCCTGCTCCAGAAGATTCACCAGATCAACGGTCGAGTAGAACCGCACGCGTTTGCTGTGCTGGGTAATGCCGGAGACCCCCAGGGCCGTCGCCAGATGGGTCTTGCCGGTGCCGGTCCCACCGATGAACACCACGTTGTGGGCCGCCTCGGTAAAGGACAGATCGGCCAGGTCCGCGATCAGACCGCGATCCACTTTGGACTGATCGAAGTCGAAGCCGGCCAGGTCCCGATGGACCGGGAACTTGGCGGCATGCATCTGGTAGCTGATCGAACGCATCGCCCGATCGGTTTGCTCGACATCCAGCAGGTGCTCGATCAACCACCGGGAGGAATCGACCCCCGCCTGTTTCCCCTGGCCAACGATCTCCTCCCAGGCGCCCACCATCCCATACAGTCGCAATGCTTTGAGTTCTGCGGCCACATCACGCATGGTTCACCTCCTGGCGTAGCGTGTCATAGCGTTCGGTATTCGCAATGGGCGCTTCACTGACCTCCAAGGCCGTCTCCACCTGTTCCGGCACGGGCGTGTTCTTGAGCCGGTTCAACACGTTCTCAATATGCTCCGCGCTCGGGTTGCCTGATTCCAGGACCAGCTCCACGGCCACCAGCACTGCCTCCAGTCCGGACTTGGGCACGGCCGCGAGCACCTTGGCCATGATGCGGTCGCCGCCGTCGCGGCGGAGCAAGAGACCGCGCAGCTGCAGCAGCGGGCCTGGCAGGTCGGCGAACGGGGCACCGTTTCGCAACGCGCCGGGCTTGCGCTCGATCAGCGGAATGTAGTGCTGCCAGTCGTAGCGGGTCTGGTTACGCTCGAAGCTACGCATATGGCTGGCCACCACGGCGTCGTGGGCCACGAAGTCGACCCGCTCCGGGTAGACACGGATGCTGACCATCTGCCCCACGAGTTCGCAAGGCGCCGAATAGCGGCAGCGATCGAAACTCACCAGGCAGGTGCTCGATATCTTGCCCAGGGTTTCGACGTAGCCATCGAACGGGGTGACCATCGGCATTAGGCTGGGCTGTTCATGCTCCAGCATCTCGGCGACGGTGAGGTCACCATATTCGGTATGGCGCAGCTCCTGCCACAGCGCCCGGCAGCGTGCCAGTAGCCAGAGATTGAGTTCGGTAAAGGAGCCGAAGCGCTCCTGGCCAGCGTCCTGCCAGATGCGCAGCCGGCTATCCTGCACGTTCTTCTCGACGACACCCTTCTCCCAGCCGCTGGCGACGTTGCAGAAGTCGGGATCAAACAGGTAGTGCGAGGCCATCGCCGCAAAGCGCGTATTGACCGTTCGCCCCTTGCCCTTCTTGACGCGGTCGACGGCGGTCTTCATGTTGTCGTAGATGCCGCGACGCGTGATCCCACCCAACGCAATGAAGGACCGCGTGTGGGCATCGAACAGCATCTCGTGACTCTGCGTCGGGTACGCCTGCAGGACGAAGGCCCGACTGGCACAGAGCTTCAAATGGGCCGCCATGACCTTGCGCCACACCCCACCGATCACCAGGCGCTCTTCGCTCCAGTCGAACTGGAAGGCTTCGCCCAGCTCAAACCGCAACGGGACGTAGCCTTTCACCACGGCCTGTCCACCATTCTCCCGCCAGCGCCGGATGAATTCAGTGACCCGGCTGTAGTTGCCCTCAAAGCCGGCGGCCTTCAGTTCGCCGAACAGCTTCAGTGCCGTGCGCCGGTCACGCTTGGGACGCCGCGTATCGATTTCCAGGGCCTTCGTGAGTTGCTCTGCGAAACGCGCAATCTTGTTGTCCGTAGCGGGCCGCCGCCGGTACTTCGGCTCCGTCCCCTCCGCGGCCTTCAGCCAGCGCCTCACGGTCTTGCGCGTCAGGCCGGTACGTCTCCCAATCTCAGATAACGACAGCCCATCGCGGTAATACAAACGTCGAATTATTCCCAGGTCCTTCATGGTGATCATCTCCTTATAGTCCTGCTAAGCAAATGAGCAGGAGAGGTTAATCACCTGGGTAATTTTCGGCGCGCACTAACTCATAAATCCGGGTACTTTTGTTTGCGCGTCAACAGACGGTGTTTTCCAGCGGGAGGATGCCACTTGCCTCCTCGAAATGGGCACGTGGAATGTTTTGATTTGTTGTGCTCGGGATGATCGCTGCACCGGAAATTGAGTATGTGAACTCTTGGCCTCGAATCTGGCGAAATGTGTTGCCTTCATTGGCTTTGATTCGTGCCCATATTGCGTCGAATGAGACCATGGACCTCTCCTTGTGGCTAACGTCTGAGATGAGCACCTTGTAGCCTGAAGGGCGCAAGTGTGCTCGATCGAACCGTTGGACGTGAGAGATGTCGGTCCCGAACGATGGTGCCAGTTTCCCGAACCAAGCTGGACCGACCTGCATCAAAACAAATTGAATAAGCCGAAGTGTTTGAAAGAGCGTGTGTATCAACGCTTGCGTTATCCACCGCTCGTGAAAACACTTCGCTTTTTAGCATTTTTTCGTCGCTTCATGAAGCGCCCGCAAGTGTGCATGGAACGATGTCACACACAGGTCCAACGACGGAGACATCTTTCTCGGCCAACGTAAAATATACACCTGCAAAGGTGTATATTTACTTGGTTGGTCGGTGTATAACACTGCCATATCTTGACATAAGCGACTGTTTATAAAAAGAAGACGTATGTATAGGGGGATATATGGAGAAACAAACTACACCTGTGGCGAAGTCCCCCAAATTGCTTGATCAGGTGCGCGACCGGATACGGGTCAAGCATTACAGCATCCGTACGGAAACGCAATATGTCCAATGGATTAGGCGCTTCATCCTGTTTCACGGCAAGCGCCATCCGCGCGACATGGGGGCCAGGGAGATCGAGGCGTTTCTGACCCATCTTGCGGTGCAGGGCAAGGTGGCGGCCTCCACGCAAAACCAGGCGCTTTCGGCCTTGCTGTTCCTGTACCGCGAAGTCTTCGAGGTGGAGGTGCCGTGGCTGGACAAGCTGACCCGGGCCAGGGCGCCCAAGCGTCTGCCGGTGGTATTGACGCGGCAGGAGGTGCGGGCGGTGCTCGGGCACATGAGCGGCATGCATGGACTGATGGCGCGTATGCTGTATGGAACCGGCATGCGGCTGATGGAATGCGTGCGGCTGCGGGTCAAGGATGTGGAGTTTGAACGCATGGAGATCATCATCCGTGATGGCAAGGGCGCGAAGGACCGCGTGACCATGTTGCCGGAATCCGTCGCCGCGGAATTGCGCGCCCACCTGCTGAAGCGCCGCGCCTTGTTCAATGCGGACAAGCGGCTGGGCAATGCGGCGGTGTACCTGCCCGATGCGCTGGCGCGCAAGTATCCCAATGCGCCGACCGAGTGGGGCTGGCAGTATGTGTTCCCGTCCGGGAGTTTTTCCATCGATCCGCGCAGCGGCGCGGAGCGCCGCCACCATATTGACGAGAAGCTGCTGCAGCGCGCCATGAAGCGGGCGGTGCAATCGGCCGGCATCGCCAAACCGGCCACCCCGCATACCTTGCGCCATTCGTTTGCCACCCACCTGCTGGAAAGGGGACAGGATATCCGTACCATACAGGAACTGCTGGGTCACAAGGATGTGGCGACGACGATGATCTACACCCATGTGTTGAACAGGGGCGGGCGCGGCGTGGTGAGCCCGCTGGATGTCTGAGATGGGTTGCCTGTTTGACTGGATTGCTTCGTCGCGTGGCTCCCCGCAATGACTATCGGCCGTCATCGCGAGGCCGTAAGGCCGTGGCGATCCAGCAAGGATATGGTCTCTTCAACTGGATTGGCGCGTCCCGCCGCGCTACGCTCGCGGCTAAAGGCTGACAGCGCTCCTCGCAATGACTTTAGCTGACATGGGCATCAATCTGACAAGGTACAAGCGGTGAATACGAGTCAACACTCCCCCGGCGCACTGGCCGCCCTGATCGAAGCCCTGCGCGTGCTGCCCGGGGTCGGCCCCAAGTCGGCGGCGCGCATGGCCTATCATCTGCTGCAGCGCGACCGGCCCGGTGCGGAACACCTGGCCGGGGCGCTGTCGGACGCGCTGGCGCAGTTGCGCCACTGCGCGCTGTGCAACAATTTTGCCGCGGAGGAATTGTGCGAGCTGTGTTCCAGCCCGCGCCGCGACCGGCGCCTGCTGACCGTGGTGGAAATGCCTGCGGACCAGAACATGCTGGAGGCCACGCACAGTTACAGCGGTTTGTATTTCGTCCTGATGGGGCGGCTGTCGCCGCTCGACGGCATCGGGCCGAAGGAGATCAGCCTGGAGCGGCTGATCGGCCGGGCCCTGAACGGCGAGGTGGAGGAAGTGGTGCTGGCGACCAATTTCACCCCCGAGGGCGAGGCGACTGCCCACGTGGTCGGCGACATGCTCAAGGCCAAGGGCCTGAAGGTGACGCGGCTGGCGCGCGGGGTGCCGGCGGGCGGCGAGCTGGAATACGTGGACAGCGGCACGCTGGCCCAGGCGCTGCGCGACCGGCGCAGCATCTAACCGGCCGACGCGCGGTTGCCGTGGAACACCGCGCAACCGGGCAGGGTGGGTTATAAATAAAGCGGGCTGCCGGGTCCGCGGTCCTGATTCGGCAACCGCACAATGTTTTGGGAGTGAGCATGGCCATCGAGCTTTTCAATGACGGAAAGCATGTCTGCCTGATGTTCAATGATCTGGTCGGCGAGGAAGAAGTGGGTGCGGTTCAGGCCAACCAGTTCCTGATCGTGTCCGACGGCGAAGGGGCGCTCATCGATCCGGCCGGCAACATGACCTACAACGCGCTCCTGATCGCGATGCAGAAATACTTCCCGTACAAGGAACTCAAGTACATCTTTGCCTCCCATCAGGATCCGGACATTGTCGCCTCGCTCAACCGCTGGCTGTCCGGCACCGATTGCACGCTCTATGTGTCCAAGTTGTGGGAGCGCTTCGTGCCGCACTTCTGCACGCTCAACCGCGCCGAGGGGCGCGTGAAAGGCATTCCCGACGAAGGCATGGGCATCCCCATGCGCGACACGACCGTCTACGCCGTGCCCGCGCACTTCCTGCACTCCGAGGGCAATTTCCAGTTCTATGACGGCAAGTCCAGGATCCTGTTCTGCGGTGACATGGGCGCCTCGCTGGTGAACGCGGTCGACATCGTCCAGCCCGTCAAGACCATCGCGCAATTCAAGGCGCATGTGCCGGCGATGGCGGGTTTCCACCGGCGCTACATGGTGTCGAACAAGGTCTGCCGCTACTGGGTCAGGATGGTGAGGGACATGGATGTATCCATGCTGGTGCCGCAGCATGGCCGCTACTTCGTCGGCAAGGAGGCCATCGGCGCCTTTCTCGACTGGATCGAACTGCTGGAATGCGGCATCGACCTGTTCACGCAGAACAACTATCGCTTTCCGGGATGACTGCGCATCGACCGCACCTCTGACCAGGCGCTTGCGGTCCGGTAAAATACACGGTTCAACGATCCTGACTGGACCCCGAATGGAACTCTCCGCGCTGACCGCCCTGTCTCCGCTCGATGGCCGCTATGGCGCCAAGATCGCCGCGCTGCGCCCCTATTTCAGCGAATTCGGCCTGATCAGGCATCGCGTCAAGGTCGAAGTGGAATGGCTCAAGGCGCTCAGCGACGAGCCGGGCATCGCCGAGGTGCCGCCTTTCAGCCCCGCCGCGCGCGCCTATCTCGACGCCATCGCCGAACAGTTCAGCGAAGCCGATGCGGCCGAGGTGAAGCACATCGAGGCGACGACCAATCACGATGTGAAGGCAGTGGAATATTTTCTCAAGCAGCGCTGCCAGGACAACGCGGAGGTCGCGCGGGTCGGAGAGTTCTGGCATTTCGCCTGCACCTCGGAGGACATCAACAACCTGTCGCACGGGCTGATGCTGAAAGGCGCACTGGAGGAAATCCTGCTGCCCACCCTGGGCGTGCTGATCGAGCGCTTGCAAAAACTGGCCAACGAGCTGGCCGACCTGCCCATGCTCTCGCGCACCCACGGCCAGCCAGCCAGCCCGACCACGCTGGGCAAGGAACTCGCCAATGTCGCCTACCGCCTGATGCGGGTGCGCGCGCAGCTTGCAGATGTGGAATTGCTCGGCAAGACCAACGGCGCGGTGGGCAACTACAACGCCCACCTTGCGGCGTATCCGGCATTGGATTGGGAGGCCTTCGGCGAGAGATTTGTCGAGGGCCTGGGCCTGTCCTTCAATGCCTACACGACCCAGATCGAACCGCACGACTACATGGCGGAACTGTTCGATACCCAGGTCCGCGCCAACACCGTCCTCATCGATCTGTGCCGCGACGCGTGGGGTTATATTTCCCTGGGCTATTTCAAGCAGAAGGTGAAGGAAGGCGAAGTGGGCTCGTCCACCATGCCGCACAAGGTCAACCCGATCGATTTCGAAAATGCCGAGGGCAATTTCGGCCTGGCCAACGCCATGCTGACCCATCTGGCGCAGAAGCTGCCGATCTCGCGCTGGCAGCGCGACCTCACCGATTCCACCGTGCTGAGGAACATGGGCGTTGGGCTCGGCTACACCCTGCTGGCCTATGAATCCTGTTTGCGCGGCATCGGCAAACTGGAAGCCAATCCGGCTGTTCTAGCGGCCGACCTCGACGCCAATTGGGAAGTGCTGGCCGAGCCGATCCAGACCGTAATGCGCCGCTACGGCGTGGCCAACCCATATGAGCAACTGAAGGCGCTGACGCGCGGCAAGGGCGGCATCAATCGCGCGACCCTGCACGCTTTCATCGACGGACTCGCCATCCCCGATGTCGAAAAGACGCGGCTCAAGCAGCTGGCCCCGGCCAGCTATATCGGCATGGCGGTGGAGCTGGCCCGCCGCATTTGACCGCCGGGCTGGCGGGTTTGAACGGCTCGTCAGGGTTCAACCGTCGTCAGCCCCAACGACTTCCACGATTGCATTCCGCCCCGGTACCACTTGAGCTTGTTGGCCGGGTAGCCGAGGGCCAGCAGGGTCTTGATATTGGTCGGGGATTGTCCGCACCAGGCGCCATTGCAATAGAGAATCAGCGTCTTGGCTTGGGAGAAATCCCAGAACAGGCCTTCGCGACGCGCCCCGAACTTGTCTTCGAGAATCCCGGCCACCTTCTCCGGATCAATTCTGGCAAGCGCCAGTGTGTCCCAGGGGATGAGCGCAGCACCGGGAATGATGCCGGTGCGTTTGGTCCAGTCTGCGGTGCGTGAATCGATGAGCATGAGGTTTTGATTGCCCGCTCTGATGTCACGCAGATAATCGAGCAGTTCGAGTTCGCCTATGGTTTCGACTCCGGGCGCCAATAAGATGGGCTGGATGCAAAAGGGCGGGCAGGGCCTGGAGGTCAGGGCGTAGTCTGAATCGATCTGATTGAGCGGATCCGGGTTGCGCTGAACGCGCACGGGTTTCCCATGATCCAGGACTTCGACATAGGGCAGGTCACGCGTGATATAGACGTGCTCTTCGTCCGCAATGCCAGTGTTAAGGCAGACAAGCCACAGGGCCGACGCGAGCACGAAGAACGGGAATCTTGCGTGTGCTGTATTCATGGCGCTATCTCCTTCAGCTTTGTGGAAGTTGATCTCCGCCTCAGCTTAACGCATTCAGGCATAAACTTGCTGGCACATCCTCCAGGGCCGGACACGCGCCGTCTCGGTTTACGCAGGGCGCACTACACTGCGGTGGAGCTGGAATTTGCATACTTCAAGCATAGTCATAAGCCGGGAAACCCACTAAGCTTGCTTTGTTGAATCGCGCAGCTCAAGAGGAAGGTGCGCTTCACAGCGCGTTGCGAAATACTTGCGGCAATCAATCAGACAGGATCAAACATGGCTACCCATTCCGCGGACGTCGGCTTGGCCGACTTTGAACAGAACGTGATCGAAGAATCCCGGCACCGTCCGGTGGTGGTGGATTTCTGGGCGCCCTGGTGCGGTCCGTGCAAGTCGCTCAAACCGATCCTGGAAAAACTGGCGGAGGAATATGGCGGCAAGTTCATGCTTGCCAAGGTGAACGCGGACGAGAATCAGGAGCTGTCCACCCAGTTCGGCGTGCGCGGCATTCCGGCGGTCAAGGCGGTGGTGAACGGCGAGATTGTCGACGAGTTTTCCGGGGCCCTGCCCGAGGCCGAAGTGCGGACCTGGCTGGATCGGCTGATGCCTAGCCCGGCCGAGGAACTGCGCGCAAAGGCGGCGGAAAAACTGGCTGCCGGCGACGCAGTCGGGGCCCTGGAAGTCCTGGGCGAAGCCTCTAAGCTTGATCCGCAAAATCAATGGGTGCGCCTGGATGCCGCCGAACTGCTATCCCGGCTGGGGCAAAATACCGAAGCCCAGAGTCTGCTCGATACCCTCACCGGCGCCGCGGCGGAGCATCCGCGCGCCGTCCAGCTCCGCGCCCGGCTGGGCTTTGCCGTGGGTGCCGACGCGAGCGTGGATGAGAACGCCATGCTGGCGCGAATCGATGCGAATGAAAATGATCTGGATGCGCGCCTCAAGCTGGCCAATTACCACGCCGCCCACGGCCATTATCCCCAAGCTTTCGAGCAGCTTTTGGAAATCGTTCAGCGCGATCGGGCATTCGAGGACGACGCAGGGCGCAAGACCATGCTCGACCTGTTCACCTTGCTGGGCGCCGATCCACTGGTCAGCGAATACCGCCGCAAGCTTGCAAGGGCGCTGAACTAGGCGATCGTAAAGCGTGCCGCTTACTGCGGCGGGGGAGGCGGTGCGTTGGGCGACACCGGCTGCCACTGGGTCCGGCATTCGGCTACATAGGGATAATAGCCGGGCGGATCGTTGCAGTAGTACCAGTATTCCGCAGAAGCCGGAGGCGGTCCTCCAACAAGCGGAGGCAGATAGGGATCGGGATAAGGATAGATCGGCGCCGGATAGAAATACCAACTTCCGCCGGCGATCCACCACCATCCGCGGCGCCCGCCGTGCGGACCATGATACCAACGGCCGCCGTGCCAGACCCCGAAGTCATGTTCGCGGAATCGCCGGATATCGCCGCGAAACGCCGGGTGACCGTCGCGTCGGTAATTGTTGAAATGGCCGCCGCCATGATACTCGCGGCCTGGACCACCATGGTGCTCGTCTGCCATGGCGGGCTGAATCGACAACGGCACGGACAGCGCGGCGATGAGGACAGCCAGTATGCGTTTACGCATGGTACGTGTTCCCTCCTTCAATTGCCCCGCGCTCAGGCACCCGCTGTCCCAAGCCGGCCGCCGCTACTTCGCAATTCCTAAGGTGCCGACACGCCGGGCGGAGGCGGCGGTGGCGTACCTGCCGGGGGCGGCGGGATGTCGCGCGGCGGGGGCGGCGGCGGATAGGATGCCGGGCTCGCTTGTCGGTAGGTGCGCCCGGAAACCGGAACCTGATGGCCCTTGGCGTACATGCATTGAACGTAGCTCACGTCATAGCGGCGCTGCAGGCCGTAGCCCGAGTAGTCGGCGGCTTCGCTGCCGGCCAGGCTGCCGATCAGTAGTCCGGTGCCTGCACCCACGCCTGCGCCCTGGTGTCCGCCTCCTATGGCCGCGCCTGCGGCGGCGCCCACGAGCGTGCCGACCACGGCGCTTTTCACCCCGCTATCGCTGGCCACTTCGCCCGGCGTCTTGCCGCCGATGCTTTCCAGGGCATAAGACTTGCATTCCCGTTCGTCGACGCGAAACTGGTCAAAACTCTTCCCGGTACCGGGCAGCACCAAGACATTGGGCCCGCTCGGCATGGTGGTGCAAGCGGCGAGCAGCAGGGGCAGGGCGAGCGCTGAAATTCTTGCGGGCGATCGCATGTCTATCTTCCTTCGCTCGGCGCGGAGGGCGGCTGCGGAGCAACGGCCTGCCAGCCTCCGGGACACTCTTTCACATAGGGGTAATAGCCTTGCGGATTGGCGCAGTAATACCAGGAAGCCGACGCCTGCGGCGCGGGCGGCGCCATGTCGCTACGCTCGACATAGACCGGGGGCGCTGCCGGAGCCGGCATCACCGCGGGCGGATAGTAATAGGGAGAGGGGTAATACGGAGGATAGTAATAAGGCCTGGGATACCAGGGACCCCCAAACCAGAATGGGTCGATGACAATTCCGACGCCTACATGGCCATGTCCGCCGCCATGTCCATGGTCAGCCATGGCCACGCCGCTTGCGCCCGCCAGGAACATTGCCAACAACACAGAAGCACACCAGCCAAGCTTGTACATACCGACCTCCTCTACACGCAGATTCTCGACCAACGCGCCGACAAGAAAAGCTGTTGAACACCAGCCGACGAAATGGGGCGGACACAACATTACGCCTTGAGTATAGGACTTTCCGACAGCAGATAAGTTTCCGCCCAGCGGCCGATGAGAATCCTCTGCGCCCGGGTCGCCTCGCACGCGACACAGCCTGGATGACGGGAATTCTTGCCCGCTACCGGGCGCGCCCAGCGTGGAGATTTGAGCCAGGCGGGGTGGCTGACGGGATTGCCCGCAACGGGATTGACTCTCCCGTTGCTCGTCCCTCGCTGCGCTTGGGACCGCCTGCGGCGTCCGTCGCAAGCAGTGCTTGCTCCGCGAACCCCAGGTGGGTTCTCGCCCACCAGCCACCGGTAAGCAATTGAGGTAATCCAAAGTTAGTTGGGGTGGCTGATGGGACTCGAACCCACGACAACAGGAATCACAATACAGCCTGAGCCCCATTACCCATGCTTACCGGAAGCGGATAAATCTAACTATTCCCTTGCTGTAGCTTTGTCTTAGCCTTACTATTAGTACAGTAGTCAGAGGCAATTCTTACCCTTTTTTACCGCCTTCTGCTTACCGTGTGCTTACCGTGGGGAGAACTGGACTATGCCAAAGCTGACGAAAACGACCGTGGAGGCCGAGCAACCCGGCGCCGATCAAAGGTTCGTTTGGGATACCGAAATCAAGGGATTCGGGCTCAAGATTTTTCCGACTGGCGCCAAGACATTCGTGTTTCAGTATCGAACACCGGAAGGACGAACCCGGCGCCATACCATCGGGAAATTCTCCGACGTGCTTACCGCCGATCAGGCGCGCAAGAGGGCCAAGGATTACGCCTATGAGGTTCACGCCGGCCGTGATCCGATGGGTGACAAGCAGGCGCGCCGCAATGCCTTGACCGTGGGCGAATTGCTCGACCTGTATGTGGCTTCGGAAAAGTTCTCCGGCAATGCCGCATCGACCCAATCAGTAGACAAAGGACGCATCAATCGGCACCTGCTTCCGCTGCTGGGCAATGAGTTCGCCGACAACCTGACCGCCCAACAGGTAGCGAAGGCACACCGGGCCATCAAAGAGGGCAAGACGGCCGCCAGGGTAAAGACGAAGGCCCGAGGCCTGGCCAAGGTCACTGGCGGCGAAGGCGCGGCGAACAAGTCCGTCCTGCTGCTGTCCACCGCGTACAACTGGGCCATCAAGAACAAGCTCGCCAAGGCGAACCCGGCGAGCGCGATGAACTGCTCGGGCAGCGGCGTGCGCGATACCGTGATGAGCAACGCGGAAGACTACGGGCGCCTTTTCGAATCCCTGCAGAGAATGGAGGACGAAAAGCGGATCCGGGCCGCGGCTGCCGATGCGATTCGTTTCATTGCCCTGACCGGCGCGCGCCGTGGCGAAGCGACCGGCCTGCGCTGGGCCTGGGTGGACCTGAAAAGCGGAATGGTTACGCTGCCCGCAACCGCGCACAAGGCCGGCCACCGGACCGGCAAGCCGCGCATCATTGCGCTGCCCGCCGAGGCTCAGGCCATCATTGCCAGGCAGCCGGAAGGCGAACCACAAGACTATGTTTTCCGACCGGCCAAGGGGACCGGGCCGCTGTCAATCGGTACGGTATGGCCGGCAGTGCGCTCGGAAGCGAAGCTACCCGCGAACCTGGGCTTGCATGGCTTGCGTCATTCCATCGGCACACACCTGGCGATGGCCGGCGCGTCTGCGGTCGAGCTGATGGAAACCCTAGGGCATCGGCAAATTACTACGACCCTGCGCTATGTCCACTTTGCCGAGCGCGCACGCAGCACACTGGCCGAGCGCGCCGCGTCTGTTGCGATGGCCGGGCTCCGGGGGCAGACCAAGAAGGCCACCGTTTCACCGATCGGGAAGCGGGGCAAGAAATGAACCGACGTGGCTACGGCGGTGCATGGCTTAATGCTGCGGTACCCGATGATATTAGCGCCCAGATCGACGGGCTCAAGCTGGACCATCGGGAGTTTTTTAATTGGCTCGCCGATCAGCTTGCCGAGTTTCGGTTTCATCGCGACATCAAAAAAGGCACCTCGACGAGCCTGCCCTGGCCAAGCCAGTCAGAGGAGCTTGCCATCATCGACAGATATATCAGCGCCCTTGAGTCTGTCGCCAATTTTCCCTTTAACGCGCTCCCGCCACGGGTGAGCGCGCGCATGACCGTTGAGGCTTTCAGGCGCGAAATCGCCATCAAAGAAACGGCGTCGAGGATGCAGGGAGACGCACAAACGTTGCGATTAATCGCTGCCGCGGCACAAGCAAAACTACGCGCCGACTTGGCGCAGCCAAAAGGACGGGGCCGGCCGCCTGGCAGCACCATCTTGCGGGATACGTTGTTGGCCGCAATCGTGGACCGACTTCGCCGCGCTGGATTGAACGCGGAAGAGTCACGCAGAAAGGCTGAAAACATTTTAGTTTGTTGCGGGATCGAGGCCCCGACTGGCGGGCGATCAATCCGGCGCGCCACGCGCAGAGGCGAGGGGGGACATTAATTCCCGAGGGCGCGGCAATTATTGTCCCTTACCGCGATGTTTCTCCGCACGTATAAAGGCTTTACTTTGATGAGACAGAGTGAGGCCACACATGGAAAAGTTATATTTAGATCGACCGGAGGCGTCCGCCTATCTTACCCAGAAGGGCGTGCGCACCGCCAAAACCACGCTGCAGAAACTGGTCACCGTCGGAGGAGGGCCAGAATTCCAAAAATTCGGTAACCGATGCCTTTACACACCGGCCGGGCTGGACGCGTGGGTCGAGTCCAAATTGTCGGCACCGCGACGCACCTACAAGCCAGAAAAGATCGACGATGACCACCGGGCAGAGGCGGCCAAGAATCCAGGCGTGCGTGGCCGCGTCAAGGCGACCGCCGAATGAGGGCCGAAATAAAAAGACCCCGGCCTGGGGGCAGGCGTGGGGTCTCGAATCACAGCATCTACGCCGCCCATCTTACCAGACCCTGCACCTGCCACCAATCGCGCGGCATCTGCGGCACTTGCGCGGCATGGCGACGGAACTATCGCCGCTGGCAGGCCGAGCTCAGGCGGATGGAGTCCCGATAGATGGCCCGCTGCCGAAATCTCAAACCGGGATTCTTCGAGAATGAAGCCCTCGCCGAATGCTCGCCTTTGGCCCGCCTATTGTTCGCTGGCCTTTGGTGCATTGCAGACCGCGAAGGGCGCCTAGAAGATCGACCTAAGCGAATCCGGGCCAAGCTTTTGCCATACGATGACGGCAGCGTCGATGACATGCTGCAAGAACTCCACCGGGTTGGATTCATCCTGCGCTATGCGGCTGGCGGTGAGCGTTTCATCCAGGTGGTGAACTTCGCCAAACACCAAAATCCGCATCATCGAGAAGGCCCAAGCACGATACCAGCCCCAGACAAGCCCGAGACAAGCCCAAGGCAAGCCCAAGACAAGCCTGAGTCTAGCCGGGTGGGTTATGGGTTGCCTCTAATGGGTTATGGGTTGCCTCTAATGGGTACCCTCTTACCCGAGTCCGAGGCTGACGCCTCGGTTGTCGCCAGCAAGCTGGAGACGATAGAACCGTGCCCGCATAGCGAAATTCTCAACCTGTTTGCCAAACACCTGCCGACGTTGCCGCAGCCTAAGCCGAGTCTTTGGCAAGGAAAGCGCGCTGACAACTTGAAGGCAAGATGGCGATGGGTACTGACGGCAAAAAAACCAGACGGCACCCGGTATGCCACCGACCGCGAAAGCGCCCTGGCGTATTTCGAGAGGGTCTTCGAGTACGTCCGAGGGCAAGACTTCCTGATGGGCCGCGAGACCAAATGGAGCTGCGACCTGGGCTGGCTTCTGAAAGCTGAGAATTTCGCCAAGGTGATCGAGGGGAACTACCAGCCGAAGGAAGCTACGGCATGATCCCGAACAATTTACCGCTACCGCCGCATTCACTGGAAGCCGAGCAGGCTGTCATCGGCGGCCTACTGCTCGACAACAATGCCATGGACAAGATCGCCGACATGCTGGCGCCAGCGGACTTGTATCGGCAGGAGCACCGCCTCATATTCGAACGCCTGCGCTCACTGATCGAGCAAGGAAAGCCGGCCGACGTGGTGACGGTAGCAGAGGCGCTGCAGTCACGTGATGAACTGGATAAAGTCGGCGGCCTGCCTTACTTGACGGAACTGGCCAGCAACACCCCATCCGCTGCCAACATTGAAAGTTACGCGCAGATCGTTCGTGATAAATCCATCCTGCGCGGGCTCTGTGGCATCGCCACGCGCTTGCAAACGGATTGCCTAGGTCATGGCATCACCGAGCCGGAAAAAATCGCTCAGAAGGCCGAATTTGAGCTCGCCCAACTGATCGACCATCGTGGTGGCGAACCCAAGTCCCTGGTCAGCGTGTTTACCGAGGCCGTTGCCTACATCGACGCACGCCGCGAACGCGGCAGCGATCTCGCTGGACTGGCAACTGGCTTTCGCGATCTTGACCATTTGACCGGAGGTTTTGAACCTGGCCAACTCGTTATCGTCGCCGCGCGTCCGTCCATTGGAAAAACGGCTCTCGCCTGCAACGTCGCCGAGCACATAGCGACGCGCGGCGGGTCGGTCATGCTGTTTACGTTGGAGATGGCAGCGCAGGAGATCGGCCTGCGAATCCTGTCCTGCCGCACCAGGATTCCAACGTACACCCTGCGCACGGGGACCGGAGACCATGCGCATTGGAAGAGCCTGAGCGCGGAACTGGGCGCCGCTGATGGTCAACGCCTGTTCGTGGATGACAAGCCGGCCATTACCGTTGGATACGCGCGGTCGAAGGCGCGTCGCATACAACGCCAGCACGGCCTGGATTTGATCGTGATTGATTACCTCGGACTCATGCGTGGCCAGGGAGATAACCGCACCCAAGAGATCGGGAGTCTGTCGCGTGGTCTCAAGGCGCTGGCCAAGGAGTTGCATGTTCCAGTCATTGCCCTGGCGCAGCTCAATCGCGGCGTGGAAGGCCGCCCGGATAAACGCCCACTGCTGAGTGACCTCCGCGACTCGGGCGAGATCGAGCAAGACGCGGACGCCGTGGTCATGCTTCACCGAGAGGAAGTCTACAGCCAGGCGCCCGAGTGGGTCGGCCTGGCTGAATTGCTGGTGCGCAAAAACCGCAACGGTCCCACCGGCGACGTTCAACTGCACTTTCGCGCCGATCTGATGATCTTCAGCGATCACGACGGGGCGAACGTGCGGCAAAGATTGGCGATGGCGACGCCACGCCAACGGACCAATCGAGGGCTCGAATGAGCGCGCGGGGCTGGCGCTGGAACGCTGATCTGCGGCGCCTACAGACTCAGGATGGGGCGGGGGCATGACAGTCTTTTGCCGAGTCGGTTTCCAGACCGCTAGCGGACAATGGCGCGCATCGCCGCAATTTCGACGGGGGTTAGGGTAAGGAATGAATGAGGATGACTGGGTTTTGATTAGCACCGCTGGCGCGACGGAGGCCGAAGTCCGCGCGCGCCTAGAGGATGCGAGCGCGCACGCCCTGATTCTCCTCCGCGCCGAATTGATCGAAATGGGCCTGACGCAAGCGACTGTGGCGCGGGGCTTGGCGGATTTGTGGATGATCCTGATGCGGCGGATCGACGAGCAATTGCCGGCCCTTCTGGCGCGCTTGAACGCCGAAGCGCCCGGGCCACGGTTGCACTGATGCTGCCGTTCGGCGACCGGGTGAAGGCTGCCGAGGCGGCCTTGCTGCATGCCGTGGACCAGTGGGGGATTGCAATGTCAGGTGACGGTCGCGTTGCCGAACGGGATGCCGCGCGCCTCCTTGGCCTGAGCGCCGAGTACTTGAAACAAATGCGCGACGAAGGGAAAAGCCCGCCATCCTACCGCCGCGGCGTCGCAGGCTCGCGTGTCAGCTATAGGCTTGACGATCTCGCGCTCTGGATCGAAGAGGCTTTGGATCGCTAGCTTGAACGTGGGAGAACGTGGGAAAACGCAGGCTAACGGGCTGGACCCGCGCAGCCCGGCGACGGACGATCAAGCATCAATGAGTGGGAGGAGCAAAGATGCAACATGAAAATCTTCGGCGTGGCATGACTTTCGTGCGGCGCGCGATCGCCCTGGGTGTTACCGACAACCCGAGCGAGGCCGCTGGTTATGCGGCTTCTCGATGGGGGCGTGATTCCAGCGTGGCCATCGACCTCGCCACCAAAGATGTGGCGGCGCTCGACACGGCGCAGATCGAGGATGCATCGGCGATTGAATTTTTCGAACTTGTCGCGAGCCGCGCAATCGTGGGCAAAATTGGCTTGCGGCCCGTCGCGGCGAACTCGCCCGTCATCGGACAAACGGAGGCGGCCGTTGCATATTGGATTTCGGAGGGAGCGCACATAACCTTGTCGCGCGCCGTCTTCGATACTCGAACGAGTCTTGGGGTGAAGCGCGCGGCCGCGCTCACGGTATATCCGCAGGATCTTCTCCTTGATGTCGACCCCGCAAGTGAAGAAAGCGTTCGTCGCGACCTCGCGAAATCGGTGGTGCGACTCCTGGATTCCGGCTTTCTTGACCCGATGAATGACGGCTCCGTCGGCCCCGCTTCGGTCACCTATGGTGTTTCTCCGCTTGCCAGTGCGAATGACATCAAGACCGATATCGACGCGGCCGTGGCGGCCTTCGCGGGCGACCTGGAAACTGCAGTTTGGATCACGTCGCCGCGCCTGGCGGTGCAAATCGGGCTAAGCGGCACCGGCACCCAACAATACGACGTGGGGGCGCGCGGCGGCACCCTGGCCGGCATTCCCGTTTTCACGACCGAGGCCTGCGTCTTCGACAGCAACGGCGGGGACTTGGTGCTGTTGGACCCTGATCGTGTCGCTTATCTCGACCAAGGGTTGTCGATTCGCCGCTCGATGAATGCCAGCGTCGAAGTGACAGATCCACCGACCGGCGAGAGTTCGGGTCCGACCGGCGCGACAAGCCTCGTGAGCTTGTTCCAGACCGACTGTGTCGGCCTGCTCACCGTCGCACGAGTCAACTGGCTTGCGATGGTGGACGACGCCATCATCGTCGTTGGTGGGTGCGATTACAGGACCTAGAGCATGGACTTTGACCAAAAAAGATTTGTCGATGGCCTACACGATTATCTAGGGAAAGCCATTACACCCATTGCCAGGGACCTGAAGGCTCTGCGCGCCGAGGTCGCTGACCTGAAGGCCACCCTCGCCACCCTGGAAACAAGGGGCTTGCAGTATCGTGGAACGTACCAACGCGCGGACGAATATCGGACC
Organism: uncultured beta proteobacterium; assembly: GCA_963782495.1. Lineage (GTDB taxonomy): Bacteria > Pseudomonadota > Gammaproteobacteria > Burkholderiales > Thiobacillaceae > DASQBT01. Next base: position 269,959 of record CAWAJU010000003.1, read on the forward strand.
GGCGATGCGGTCACGCATGCAGGCGCGCTTTGGATTGCGTTGCAAGCTACGCGCGAATCTCCCGGAAAAAACGGGGCGTGGCAGCTCGCGGCGAAGGCCCAACAATGAGCGTCGCGTCCTCGCCCGATCTCGACCGAGAGTTGTTGGCGGCGGTCATTCACGATGCGCTGGCACCGGCGAGCCCGACGTTCACCTGGCATTCAACCACCATCGAGGAGGACGGCCGGCTCGTCGTCCTCTTCGACACCGATGATGGCGAGACTTTTGCATTGATCGGCAGGCCAGAACCCGGTGCCGTGATGACGTTCGAGCCGGCGGGCTAAGCTCGGTCGCCGCGGCCGGCAAGTCACTGGCCATCGTCAAGATGGGCAGGGGCCAAGGTATCAACCCAGTGGATTAAATCGCGCTGTGGCAATCCTAGCGGGGTCGCCTTAGTATCTTGCACTACTCCTTTTGGACCATTGTGTGTAGGCGGGGAACCCTGTAATAATTCAAGCACCCAAATATTGACCGATAAAGAACGATAACAGGGAGACTTTCCATGGGGGCCGGGAGTGCGAGCTTGTTGCTGATCAATTTTAAATCTTCGCGCCGAGAAGCATTTGTTAACGGGTTCCTCAAAGGGCTTGGGGCTCCGTTCGTGCTCTATGGCCGATTCCCACTTCCCGAACTTCCGCCTGTCCAAAATGTTGCTCCTGAAGCAACTGGAACAATTGCCCAAGCACTGGCAGGCGACTGGTCCAAAATCGGCGGGGACATGAGACGAGCTGTTACGACGTATGGCCAAGCGCCGCAGACAAGAAAATAAGGACCTTTCGCCGCCTGTTGCGGCATCCGCAGCCACACCCACACCCACCATTCCCAATGCCTCGGGCCCGATTCACGTGCACCAGAGGGTTACGCACCAAGCCTTTGAGGGGCCGCTCCCTCATCCCACCATCCTAGAGCAATACAACGCGATCGTACCAGACGCGGCAGAACGCATCATACGTGTTTTCGAAAGCGAAAGCGCTCATCGCCAGCGGCAGGAGGATACCGCACTGCAGGCCAATATTCAGGCCCAGTCCAAAAATTTGGACATAATTAGTCGGCAGAGCCGCGACGCATTTTCCAGCGATACCAAGGGCCAGTGGTTGGGCTTTGCCGTGAGCATCGCCAGCGTAGTCGGGGCGGTCTACCTTGCCTCAATCGGCCATGACTGGGCCGCCGTGGCATTAGTGAGCCTCCCACTGGCGGGCATCATCCGCGCCCTGCGCGAGCAGCATCATAAGAGCCAAGCGCAAAAAGAAAGCCCACCTGAATAACAGCAGCTCGCCGGTTGTCTACGTGTGTTGAGGCTCTGTCATCTGCTGCCGCTGTAGTTGATCGTGTTCGTCACCTCGCACTGAGGAAGCCAACCACCACCACCCCGACCCGGCCTGGTGCCGGGTTTTTCACTCCCACTTATCCTTCGCCTTGGCGTCTTCCACGGTCTGCCATTGCATATTGCTGGGCGCATCCGCGCCGCCATGCTTCAACGCCTGCACGTGGTCAATCACGTAGCCAGGGCATGCACCGCTAGATTTTCCCGTGGATGGGCAAGGGTGCTCACGTTTGAAGTCGCGCTTGGCCTGCTGGCTGCGAATGATCTTGCCGTGCGAGTCCCGACGCAACGCATAGGAATAACTCCTGCTGTGATGTCTCCTATGCCATGAGGTGCGATGTCCTCTATGCGATGAGGCGCGGTGCGAATAACTGTGGCTTCTGCTGTGCGATGAGGCTCGATGGGAATATGACCTGCTGTGGCTGCTGGCATGACTCCCGCTGCTGTGGCTTCCGCTGGTATGACTTCCACCATGACCACGCGCCATTGCACCCTGAGACAGCGCCAGGGAGGCGGCAAGGAAAAGCAGGCTGATGATCTTCATAGCGAGCCCCAAGGGAATTTTGGAAATGATACCGACCAGGCGCCAAGTCTTTTTTGTTGCCTGCGCATAACGGGTACCGAGCAGGTACCAAAACCGGAAACGCCGACTTCTTACGGTTGGGCATTATTTGGGACGGCGAGCGCGATGCTTTGCTTTTAGGCTTCCGATCCACTTACCCAACTGATAGGACAGGGTTTGTTCTCGAATTGCCCGGGCCGCAGCTGCCTCTTCTCGTGTTACCTCACGAATGGCTGCCTCCCTGGCCAGTATTGTCGCAGGGTCAAACTGGTAACCGCAGAAACGGCACACCAGTGCTTCTGCTTTAATGTGCTCAGCGCACTTCGGACATGTTTTCTCATTCTGTGCCTTCGAGGCAGCTGTGCTTCGGAATTCATAGGTTACCGATAGAACCCCATCTGGTTTCACGATCAGCATGTAGACAAGAACCAGAATTCCAATCAAAAGAAAGCAAAGGATAAGTGCCAGGATGAATGCGCCGCATCCATAAGAGCCAGGGGCATAGCTCTGGGATGTTGGGAAATAGCCATTCGCGGCCATTACCCCCGCGTCCTCCTGGAATAACCGAGTTGCTTCGGCCTGACTTCCTGTATAGGTCTTGACGATTACGCCACCCTGTTCAGACAAAACAGCCCCCGTTCAGATTGATTGCAGAACCTGCTAAGTTATTTCGAGCCCTGCCTGATCATTGGGCAACCCCTTGGAAATGCGTCCGAACCCATCTGAATTTTGCCGGAGGTGTACTGATCCAAACGCTGACCACAACTCATAGAACCCGGCCTAGTGCCGGGTTTTTTGTTGCCTGGGGCATGGTGGCAAACCGTGGGGACTTCTGCTTACCGTGTGCTTACCGTTCGCCTATGCCTTGCCGTTGCGCTCGCTAAGTTGTTGATTATTGGGGTGGCTGATGGGACTCGAACCCACGACAACAGGAATCACAATCCTGGACTCTACCAACTGAGCTACAGCCACCACCGGGCGCCGCTGCGGGTGCAGCAGCGCTTAACTGGCCTGCCCGACAGGAGTCGAACCTGTGACCCTCGGCTTAGAAGGCCGATGCTCTATCCAACTGAGCTACGGGCAGATACAACCTGCGGGCGATCGAGGCGTGACCAAATCAAATCCGGCAATCTGGTCGGGGTGGAGGGATTCGAACCCCCGACATCTTGCTCCCAAAGCAAGCGCGCTACCGGACTGCGCTACACCCCGAAAGACCGCGAATTATGCCTGATTTGCCTGGGACAGGTCAATTTGGCTTGAGGTAAAATCAAACGCTTTCACTCGTCTGGTCCACGCCATGCCTGCCCAACTGCTCGACGGCAAAACCATGTCCGATGCGCTCATCGCCGCGGTCGCGGACAAAGTGGCGGAGCGCGTGGTGCAGGGACTGAGGGCGCCGGGGTTGGCGGTGATACTGGTGGGTGAGGATCCGGCTTCCTCCATTTACGTGCGCAATAAGCGCAATGCCTGCCAGCGTGCGGGTATCCATTCCGTTTCCCACGACCTGCCAGCGTCCACTTCCCAGACCGAATTGCTGGCCTTGATCGATGCGCTCAACGGCGACCCCGCGATCGACGGCATCCTGGTGCAGATGCCGCTGCCGAGCCAGATCGATCAGGAAATCGTCATCGAGTGCATCCGGCCGGACAAGGACGTGGATGGTTTTCATCCTTACAACATCGGCCGTCTGGCGGTTCGTATGCCGACCTTGCGGCCGTGCACCCCGCGTGGCGTCATGACCCTGCTGAGGGCCACCGGCGAAGAGCTCAAGGGCAAACAGGCAGTGGTGGTGGGCGCGTCCAACCATGTGGGCCGGCCAATGGGACTTGAATTGTTGCTGGCAGGCTGCACGGTGACCACCTGCCACCGTTTCACGCGCGACCTGGAGGCCGAAGTCGAGCGGGCCGACATCGTGGTAGTGGCGGTGGGCAAACCGGGACTGGTTAAAGGCGAGTGGATCAAGCCCGGCGCGATGGTGATCGACGTGGGCATCAACCGGCTGGCAGACGGTCGGCTGTGCGGCGATGTGGATTTCGAGGTCGCGGCCAAGCGGGCTGGCTGGATTACGCCGGTGCCGGGCGGCGTCGGGCCGATGACGGTTGCAACCTTGCTGGAAAACACCCTGGAGGCTGCACTGCTGCACGGCTGAAGCCGTGGATCCGTCGTCCCGTGCAAGTCGAGAAGGAAGAGAAGTGTGCCCGCCCGCGCGGTGTCGCAGTCCTGGTCCGGGACCGCTTGCGGCCCCGTCAACTTTAGGTGCTATGCAGCTTCCACAGACTTTCCACGCTGACGTAACCTTCCTGTCCCTGCCATAGGCCTGACAGTCCGCGGGCCGGCGCGTCGGGTTCACCCAGGTCGGTCAGCACTGCGCTCGCGCCGGCAAAATCATGGTCGGCGGTGTAATCGTTGACCGTCACCAGGGTCTTCAGGGCTGCGCCGCGGCTTGACCGGACGCCGTTTTCGGAATCCTCGAACGCCAGGCAGTGCTCCGCCTTGAGCTTCATCTTGTCCAGCGCCCAGAGATAGATGTCCGGCGCGGGTTTCTTGGCCGGCACGATATCCCCCGCGGCGATGACTTCGAACCAGGATGCCGAATCGGGTCCCAGACTGTGTTCCAGCAGGGCGGTAACATTGTCTGGCGTCGTCGTCGTGGCGATCGCCAAACGCAAGCCGGCATCGCGCGCTTCACCCAGCAGCCGCGCCACCCCGGGACGCATCGGCAGCCGGCCTTCGGCCAGCAGCTTTGTGTAATGGCGGGTCTTGGCCTTGTGCAGTTCGGCGACGAGTTTGTCAAAGTCGGGTGGCCGCTTGAAATCGGGCCGCAATGCCCCAATATAGTGTTTTATCCTCTCTTTGCCGCCGGTAATCGCGAGCAGCTTGCCGTACAGGGGAACATCCCATTCCCAGTCGAGGCCAAACTCCCGAAATGCGGCATTGAAGGCCTGTCGATGGCCGTCCCGTTCCGTGTCGGCCAGGGTGCCGTCCACATCAAAAAGCAGGGCGTGCAGGGTCATGGGGTCAAATCAACATTAAAACAGTGAAATGGTTGCGAAAGACGGGGGAAACCGGTAACTTCTCTATCCTTTGTGCCCTGCCAATGAGCGGTGAAAACTATGGCGACTGAATCCCTTAAACGCTTTGAACCCTACAAACCCAAGAAGGGCGAGGCGTACATGAACGAGAAACAGCAGGCGCATTTTCGCAAAATTCTCTTGGACTGGAAAGGGGAGTTGTCCCAGGATATCGATACCACGATCCATTCCATGCAGGACGAAGCGACCGTGTTCGCCGACCCCAATGACCGCGCCACCCAGGAATCAGATATGGCGCTGGAGCTGCGCAACCGGGATCGGGAACGCAAGCTCATCAAGAAGATCGACGAAACCATGGGCAAGATCGATTCAGGCGATTACGGCTATTGTGAATCCTGCGGCGTGGAAATCGGTCTGGAGCGACTGCAGGCGCGACCCACCGCCAGTCTGTGCATAGACTGCAAGACTCTGGAAGAAATTCGCGAAAAGCAGATGGGCAAGTAAGTTGGGGATAGATGCACCGCAGGTCGGGTCGGGCTGCGCAGTTCAAACGTAGCGGCTAAACTTACAAGAGACACAAGATATTCCGCGGCCGGCGCAAGACTGGTCCGGTCTCTGTATTGGCAAGCTCGAAGGGGAATTTCATGGCGACGGAAAGCGAATTCCTGGCGAAGTACCAGGGGCTTCTTTTCAACATCCTGTCCTGGGATCAGTTGACCGCATTCTGGAACAAACTCGACCGGCGAGCCGGGTGGTATCTATACCCGGTGGGGCATCACCTGCCCGGCTCGTCGGCACCCGCAGAGGAGGTCGATCGCTTCGTCCGGCATCTGGACGAGCTGCTGCACCAGGAGCACGAAGAGGATTATTGCGGCATCGTCTATGCTGACGACCTCGATCAACCCAGCTTCATCAAGATATACGACCCACATAACCTGGGGGTCGCCTGCGGTTCAAGCGGACGGCATATTTTTCCCGGCTGGATCATGAGCCTGCAGCCTCCGGTGGAATTGGCGCCGGAAGTCACCCCCAACAACCGCAAGCGCTGGTGGAATTCGCTGTTTGCCTGATTGCCAATTGGCAGCGACGCTCAAATAGAAAACGCCCTGCCTAGGCAGGGCGTTTCGCTGTTGGTGCTGGATTACTGGGCAGCAGGCGCAGCAGGCGCAGCAGCGTCACTTTTCTTGTCCATTGCCTTCTTCTTGTGCGCGACTTTCTTGTGCTTCTTGTGTATGGCCTTTTTGGGGGCCGCAGCGGGCTTCTCGGCAGCGGTCGCGCCAGCGTCAGCGGCGGGTGCGTCGGCAGCCATCACGGAACCGGCGAAGGCGGAAAAAATCAGGGCAGCGATCAGTTTGTTCATGCGTCTCTCCAAATTGAGATTGAGGTTTAAAAGGCAAGGGATTTTGCTCTTTCAGGTTGGCATCTTACAAAGTCATGCTTACACAGGCCTTACAGATTTATCGACTGTGTCAGCGCTGAAGATACCGGTCTGGCGTGGCTTAGGCGACGTGTTTGCGGTGAGCGTGCTTGCCCGCCCTGTGATGATGTGCCGCCAAATGGTGGTGCGCTTTGGCTGCCATCTTTGGCGCAGCCATGGATTTTTCCACACCCGGGGTGGGACTGGATTTGGGGGCATCCGCAGCCATGGCCGAGCCGGCGACCAAGGCGGCAATCAGGGTGAGAATCAATCTGTTCATGAGGTACTCCTGCAAAAGTTGAGGGATAGCGTTCACGCCGTGCGCGAACCCAGGGCCTGTTAACGCTAATTTCGCACCTGGGTTGCTGCGAGAAAGCGATGGATGCGAGGCGCGGCGCGCTGGCAAGGGCCTTCCCTTGCCAAACGGTGCAACGCAGCAGACGCGCTTTCTCGCAGCAACCCTTCGGGACGGGCTGATTCGGGCGCATCCCTTTGTCGAAAGCCGCTTGCAGTGGCCCGCACTGCGGCGCGTCTCGCTTCGCGGGCTGCATCCCGAATCGGCCTCGTCGCAGGCGTGAAATTAGTGCTAACAGGCCCCAGATTCATTGTCGATCGCGTCGCTTACGCAGGGCTGACAATTGCTTACGCGCTGCTTACGCCAGCCGTGAACAGCCGCTAGAATGCCTTTATATGCGCGTATTGCTGGTTGAAGATGATCCAGCCTTGGCATCGAGTCTGAGCCAGGGACTCAAACAAATGGGTTTCGCCGTGGACTTGTCCCGGGATGGCGGAGAAGCGGACGCCATCCTGGCAGTGCGCAAATTCGATGCCGTGGTGCTGGACCTGGGCTTGCCCGGCCTCCCCGGCATGGAAGTGCTCAAGCGGCTGCGCAAACGCGGCGCCACCTTGCCGGTTCTGATATTGACGGCGCGGGATGCGATGGCGGACAAGGTGGCGGGCCTCAATGCGGGCGCAGACGATTACCTCCTCAAGCCGTTTGATTTCCAGGAACTGGAAGCGCGCCTCAATGCCTTGCTGCGCCGTACCCAGGCAGAAAGATCGGGCTGGCTTGAAGCGGGACGTCTGCGCCTGGACAGATCGGCCAGGCAGGCCTTTCTTGACCTGGCGCCCTTGTCCTTGTCGGCGCGCGAAGTTGGGGTGCTGGACTTGCTGATGAGCCGACTCGGCCGCGTGGTCAGCAAGGAGCAGCTTGCCGAGCACTTGTCCCAGGACGAGGAGATCGGCGAAAACGCTGTGGAGGTCTATGTCCACCGCCTGCGCAAGAAACTGGAGGCGGTCGGCATAGAAATACGCACGCTGCGCGGTTTGGGCTATTTGCTGGAGAAGAGCGCCTGTGACTGACAACGCCGGGCGCTACAGCCTGCGTCGTCTGTTGTTGTCAAGGCTGCTGGTCTTTCTCCTGCCGCTGGTTCTGCTCACGCTGATCGGCGCCTTTTTCGCCACCTACCATTACATCAACGAGGCCTTCGATCGGTCCCTGGCGCGGCGTGCCTATGCGCTGGCCGATCAGGTGGAAGTGAGAAACGGCAAGGTCGAGGTCGACTTGCCGCAGTCAGCCCACGAGATTCTGGAATTCGATTCAACCGACGTGCTCTTCTACCGGGTCATCGGGCCAAACGGCGAGCCACTGGCGGGAACGGACGACTTGCTGCTTCCTCCCGAGCGGCCGACAGATCCGTCGAAAAAGGCAAGCTTTTACGATTCACAGGTCGAAGACGAGCCCGTTCGCGTGGCGGCCTATTTGCTGTCTTTGCGTGGCACGAGCGCCAATGGCAATGTGCTGATTCTCGCGGGTGAAACGAAGGACAAGCGCAGTGTCCTTGTCGAGGAAGTGATCGTCGCGATGTTGCTGCCCATGTTCATGGTCATCGGTCTGATGGCCTATGGCGTCAGTCTTGGCGTGGATATGAGTCTCAAACCCATTCAGGCCCTGCGCAAGGCCATCAGCGAGCGCAGCCCGCAGGATCTCAGTCCGATAGAAATGTCCCCCATCCCGGACGAAATCGAGCCGCTCCTGACCGAGATGAACCGGCTGATGGCGGACCTGGATGCCCTGCATGATTCCAGCCGGCGTTTCCTTGCTGACGCGGCGCATCAGCTGCGTACGCCTCTGGCCGCGTTCAGGGCCCAGACTGAACTTGCTCTGCGGGACGCCCATGACCAGTCCAACCGGGCGAGCCTCAATGGCCTGCTGTCGGCGCTGGACCGGCAAAGCCACCTGGTTGGCCAATTGCTTACCCTGTCGCGGGCGGAAAGCGCCGGCAAGGCGGCGGATTTCGAACCGCTTGATCTCGTGGAACTGGCGCGGGAAGTGGCCGCGGAATGGGCGCCGCGCGCTCTGGAACAAGGCATCGAACTAGGCTTTGATGCCGATCACGAGAAGGTTCGGGTGCATGGTGATCGCAACAGTTTGACCGAGGCACTGTCCAATTTGCTTGATAACGCGTTGCGCTATTGCCGAACGGGAGACTCGGTTACGGTAACGGTGATGCGGAATGAAAAGAGCGCGCGCCTGAGTGTCATGGATACGGGTCCCGGGGTACCGGAGCACCATCTCGACAAGCTGTTCAATCGTTTCTACCGGGTGCCTGGCGCACAAGTGGAAGGCTGCGGATTGGGCCTGGCCATCGTCAAGCAGATTGCCCAGATCCATGACGGCGAGGCGCAGGCGAAGCTGGGCGCGGGAGGACGCGGCTTAGTCGTGTCGCTGGATTTGCCGCTGACGGAGAAATAAAAAAACCGCGCACGCGCGCGGTTCTTTCGTCGTGCCGCTTGCGACTATTCGGAAGCGGATTCCGGTGGGGCGCTGGGTGCTTCGTCCTTTCTGGGAGGCTCGATCAAGGCCTTCATCGACAGGCGCAGGCGGCCTTTTTCATCGGCCTCCAACACCTTGACCTTGACCTGCTGGCCTTCCTTCAGGTGCTCCGCCACCGTGGCGATGCGTTCGTGGGCGATTTGCGAGATATGCAGCAGACCGTCGCGGCCGGGCAGCACGTTGACGATGGCGCCAAAGTCCAGCAGCTTGATCACGGTGCCGTCGTATATGCCGCCCACTTCCACTTCGGCAGTCAGCTCCTCGATGCGTTTCTTGGCAGCCTCGCCGGATTCCATGCTGGTACAGGCGATCTTCACCGTGCCGTCCTCGCCGATGTCGATCTGGGTGCCGGTTTCCTCGGTCAGGGCACGGATCACCGCACCACCCTTGCCGATGACGTCGCGGATTTTTTCCGGGTTGATCTTGATCGTCAGGATGCGCGGTGCGTAGGCGGACATTTCCTCGCGCGCGCCGCCCACGGCCTGTTTCATCAGTCCCAGAATGTGCATGCGGCCTTCCTTGGCCTGGGCCAGCGCGGCCGCCATGATTTCCTGGGTGATGCCGTTGATCTTGATGTCCATCTGCAGCGCAGTCACACCCTTATCGGAACCGGCCACCTTGAAGTCCATGTCGCCGAGGTGATCCTCGTCTCCCAGGATGTCCGTCAGCACGGCAAAGCGATTGCCATCCTTGATCAAACCCATCGCGATACCGGCCACGTGGGCTTTCATCGGAACGCCAGCGTCCATCATGGACAGGCAGCCGCCGCACACCGAGGCCATCGACGAGGAGCCGTTGGATTCCGTGATCTCGGACACAACGCGCATGGTGTAACCGAATTCTTCCGCGCTCGGCAGCACCGCCAGCAGGGCGCGCTTGGCCAGTCGACCGTGGCCGATTTCGCGCCGCTTTGGGCTGCCCACCCGGCCGGTCTCACCGGTCGCGTAGGGGGGCATGTTGTAGTGCAGCAGGAAGCGGTCGGAATATTCGCCCATCAGCGATTCGATGGTTTGCTCATCGCGGCCGGTGCCCAGAGTGGTGACGACAAGGGCCTGGGTCTCGCCGCGTGTGAACAGGGCGGAACCGTGGGTGCGGGGCAGCACGCCGGTGCGGATAGTGATGGGCCGCACCGTGCGGGTGTCGCGGCCGTCGATCCGGGGCTGTCCGGAAAGAATCCGGTTGCGCACGATCTTCGCCTCAAGCTTGTGGAACTCGTCCTTCACTTCGTTGATTGCCAGCGTGTCCATGTCTTCTGTAATCAACTGGGCAAACGCCTGATTGCGCACTTCATCCACTGCGCTCATGCGGGCCTGCTTTTGCCTGATGTTGTAGGCGGCTTCCACGCCTGCGGCAGCCAGCCCGTTGAGTTTTTCGACCAGTGTCGCGTTGACGGCGGGAGCTTGCCATTCCCACACGTCGCAGCCGGCTTCGTCCGCCAATTCGTTGATTGCATTGATGGCGGCCTGCATCTGCTGGTGGCCAAACACCACAGCGCCGAGCATGATGTCTTCCGGCAGTTCCATGGCTTCGGATTCCACCATCAGCACCGCCTGTTCCGTCCCGGCGACCACCAGATTCAGGGCGGAGTCCTTGAGTTCAGTCGCGGTGGGGTTCAGTACATATTCGCCATTGATGAAGCCGACTCGCGCGGCGCCGACCGGACCGTCGAACGGCACGCCGGACAGGGTCAGGGCGGCAGAGGCGCCGATCAGCGCGGGGATGTCGGAATCCACTTCCGGGTTGGACGACATCACGGTGGCAATCACTTGCACTTCGTTGAAGAAGCCTTCCGGAAACAGCGGGCGGATGGGCCGGTCGATCAGGCGCGAGGTCAGGGTTTCCTTCTCGGTGGGCTTGCCTTCGCGTTTGAAGTAGCCGCCGGGAATGCGGCCCGCGGCATAGGTTTTTTCCTGATAATCAACGGTCAGGGGGAAGAAATCCTGGCCCGGTTTGACTTCGTTCTTGGCAACAACGGTGACCAGCACCACGGTGTCGTCCATGTTCACCATTACCGCGCCGCCGGCTTGACGAGCGACTTCGCCGGTTTCCAGGATGACAGTGTGACGGCCGTAGGGGAAAGATTTGGTAACTTTCATGCTTATCCTTTTCTTTAAAACAGAACCGCCCCGCTTGATACGCGGGGCGGTTCCTAGTTTCCTAGCGATACGCGCTGGATTTTCGGCATTGCCGAACGAATCACCGCGTACAAACCGAAAGTTGTGGGCGCGACATGCCGCAACTGCAATGTATTTGCAAATACATGAAGGTCTTGGACACCGTGCAAAACAACCATGGAGCGCGCAGTCGATTATTCGGCGCCGCGCTTACTTGCGCAGGCCCAGACGGTCGATCAGCGTCTTGTAGGCTTGCAGATTGGTTTCCTTCAAGTAATCCAGGAGCTTGCGGCGACGGCTTACCATTTTCAGCAGTCCGCGGCGCGAGTGATGATCCTTGGCATTGACTTTGAAGTGATCGGTCAGGTGGTTGATGCGGGCGGTAAGCAAGGCTACCTGCACTTCAGGGGAGCCGGTATCGGCAACTGCCCGTTGATAATCCTTGACGATTTGCGCCTTGTCGGCGGTGGTGACAGCCATGCGGTTCTCCTAAAAATCAGGTTATGGAATCGCGAAGCCCGGTGGCTGACCCGGCTTCGTTCTTGACGCCCACCCTTGTCTCGGCGGACTTCATTCGGAAACCGGGCATCGTACCCCAAAAAGTCTTTTATCTCAAGCCGTTGAAGGGCAGCGAGCCGGGCCGGGGAGAGCCATGGGAAGAACCCGGGCGGCATCGGCGGCAGGGCCCCGGGTGGGGAGAAGTCGGTTTGGGCTTGCGCGCTGCCCGTTGCCTAAGCCTGCGGGTCGCCATTGGGGCGATCGCCGGGATCCGCTGCGCGTTCCAGGCGACGGGCGAAAACCTTCATCTCTTTGGCGGCCTGGATGTCGCCCTTGGCTTCAGCAACCGCAATGCCTGCGCGATACGAGGCCAGGGCCTCCTGAGGCTGGCCTGCTTCGGCCAGTGCCTTGCCCAGCAGTTTCCAGGCGGCGGAATAGTTGGGGTCTCGCGCAACCGCCTCGCGCAAATGCGGTATGGCTTGCGCAGCATCTCCGCGCCTCATCCACTCGTTACCCAGGGAAAAACGCAGCAAAGCACCGTCGCGCGGCGTGCCGACCAGTTTGAGAAGGGTGTCCAGAGTCGCCATGATTCCATTCTGGACGCAAGGGCGGCTCAGCGCCAGATCCTGTTGGCCGCTACGAATTGAGCCCGGGGGTACACCCATCGCCCGGCGGAATTGATCTATGCAGCCCGTGGCTCCCGGCGCTGACGGCGCGCGTCATTGACACTTGCATTGGAAGCATCGGAACTCAGCCATTCCAACACGTCGTACGCGGCCTTCTCTTCATCGGCCGGTGTCAACAACAGGTCCGTCAGTTTTGCCTGGCGCAATGGCGATGGGTAATACTCTTGACACGGTAATCGCGCGCTATTGTGCAATTTGGATCCCTCCAGATTTCAATCTTCAGCGATGTCGCGCAGACGATCCAGATCGACTGCGATGCTGATATTGGGCTCCCTTTCGCAGGTTGAAATGATGTTGTGCCGCTTGAAGCCGGCTACGACAGGGCGCGGCCACTGCGCAGACGGATCACGCGCTTTCAGCAGGCTGCTGGCCATAAGGAACACCGTGTCTGGTGCCACGACCTGGAGACAGAGGAAATCGCTTTGCCCGTAACGGGTCCGACGCGCGCGCCCGGGCCGGGCGTGCAAGGATGTCGGGGCGGTTTGCCCCCCGCGAACGCAATCTCACCCTGACTTGCATCGTTGCGTTCATCCGGGGAATACCTGGGTGCGGCAACTGCCAAACTGTCTTGCTGTCTCATGCATGCCTCTTCTTGACAGGCATTCAGGGAACGGCAGCTTTCATCTGCTCCTGATCCATTTGCCTTGAATTGCATCGCAACGCTGTGGCTGGCGGCCATTCGATTCTGACTACCAGGCCGTCCAATTTGTTCCAGAGGATGGATTTGCGCGAGCTGAAGGAGCGTCAGCTTCCAGCAGGATAGATTGTGGGAAACGTCTGAAAACAGAAGTGCAAGGGGTATGCCCATCACGGCAGACCTGCCGCGTCTTTGAGGGAACCAACCGCCAAGCTCTCCAATTTCAATGGAACATAACCTCGCTTAGAGGTCGAGCAAATTGGCCTCCGCCGCGGATCGCGCACCCGGACCTTTTCTTGCCTAACGCAACCTCAGGCCTTGCTGCCCAAAGAGCCGCAAGAACGGCCACGACACGCGCGACTGATCGAGGATCGCGGCGGCCTGGAAGTACTCGCGCCAGCCGCTCAGTCGAATCCGGTTTGCGGTAAGCAAGCCCTGGCTCAATGATCTTCCGTGGCAACGCCCTTAAATGGAAGATCGCCTGTCGCGTGCCGTTGCGCAACCCTACTCCTGTGCTGCGCCAGTTGCCGCCATACAGCGCTTGGTTAGCTGCGGGTCCATCCATTGCTGGCAGGCAAATTCAATCAGACGGGCGTAGCCTTCGTCAGCCTGCCATGAGGCGCGAGGCGACCAGCGTGCCATTCGCTGCGCTGGCCAGGCCGAGAAATCCTGGCGGCGCATAGATGCGGATCATGCTCTGGTCGGGCAGATCCGCCGATATGCGGACGTGTTTGCCGTGCCTGAGCTGCAGCGCCGCCTCCGCGTCAATTTCCAGCCTGGGCAGGTGGGCGACAAGCGCATCAGGGGCAAGCAGCAGATCCATGCGCGCCCCAGGGCTCAAGGACTCGAGTGTTTCGAGATTGACCGCCTGGTCAAGCGCGAACGATCCGCTTGCGACCCGCGTCAGCGCAATCAGGTGTGCGCCGCAACCCAGCGCCGCGCCCAGGTCTTCAGCCAAGGTGCGGATGTAGGTGCCGCCCGAACAGTGGACCGTGATGGTCAGCAGATCGTCTTCCAGGTCTTCGATTTGCAAGCGAAAAATTGTAATTTCACGCGACTTGCGTTCGATCGTGATGCCCGCGCGGGCATATTCGTACAGCGGTTTTCCCTGATGCTTGAGGGCGGAATGCATGGGGGGAACCTGCTGTATGGGGCCGGTAAAGCGCGGAAGCAGTGCGCTGACGGCTTCCGCGGATACGACTACCGGGCGGGATTCCAAAACCTTGCCCTCGGTGTCGCCGGTGTCGGTGGTGACACCGAGCCTGATGACTGCGCGGTAGACCTTGTCGCCATGCAGGGCGTGGCTGGAAAACTTGGTGGCCTGACCAAAGCAAATGGGCAAGAGGCCGGTGGCGAAAGGGTCGAGCGTGCCCGTATGTCCGGCCTTGGCTGCGTTAAACAGGCGCTTGGCTATCTGCAGTCCAGCGTTGGAGGTCACGCCCGCAGGCTTGTCGAGCAGCAGCACGCCGTCGATGTTCAGGCGCGCGGCGTTCACTCGTCCTTGGGATGGGTTGCGTCTTCGGCGATCGCCTGGTCAATAAGCTGCGAGAGTTCCACGCCGCGTTGCACTGAGGTGTCGTACTCAAAACTCAGCGCTGGCACGATGCGCAGCTTCATCCGGTGGGAGAGGTGGCTGCGCAGAAAGCCGGTGGCACGGCGCAATCCAGCCAGCAAGGCGTCGTGTTCAGACGCCGGCCCCAGGGAGGTGACAAAGACTTTGGCATGTTCCAGATCCGAGGTGACTTCTACGTCGGTAATCGTGGCCAGGGCTACCCGCGGGTCCTTCAGTTCGAGCCTGATGATCTCGGCAAGTTCGCGCTGGATCTGGTCAGCGACGCGGCGGGAGCGTGGGAAGTCTTTGGGCATTTGTGTTCCAGGGGTCGGGATTCAGGGGCCAGGATTCGGGGGTTCTGTGCGGCCTGCGGCCGCGCCTTTCAAGCAATCGCGCAGCAACATTCCCTGACCCTTGAATCCCGAATCCTGATCCCTACAGCGTGCGCGCCACTTCCACGACCTCGTACGCTTCAAGCTGGTCGCCTTCGTTGATGTCGTTGAAGTTCTTGAGGGACAGTCCGCATTCGAAGCCTTCCTTGACTTCCTTCACGTCGTCCTTGAAGCGCTTGAGCGAGTCGAGTTCGCCGTCGAACAGCACCACGTTGTCGCGCACCAGGCGGATTCTGGAGTTGCGCTTGATCACGCCGGACAAGACCATGCAACCCGCGATGGCGCCAACCCTGGAAATGCGGAAGACCTGGCGTATTTCCACCTGGCCGGTGACGCTTTCCTTCTTCTCCGGCGACAACATGCCGGAGAGCGCGGCCTTCACTTCATCAACGGCTTCGTAGATGATGTTGTAGTAGCGGATGTCCACGCCTGAGCTTTCCGCCAGCTTGCGCGCCAGGCCGTCGGCCCGCACGTTGAAGCCGATCACGACGGCTTTTGAGGCCAGCGCCAGGTTGACGTCCGATTCCGTGATTGCCCCCACGCCGCTATGGATGATGTTGACCTTCACCTCGGCAGTGGAGAGCTTTTGCAAGGCGTTGGCCAGGCCCTCATAAGAGCCCTGCACGTCGGCCTTGAGGATGAGGGGCATTTGCTTGACTTCGCCCTCGCCCATCTGTTCGAACATCGACTCCAGCTTGGCGGCCTGTTGCTTGGCCAGCTTGACGTCACGGTACTTGCCTTGGCGGAACAGCGCGATTTCCCGCGCCTTGCGTTCGTCCGGCAGCACCAGTGCGTCGTCTCCGGCATTCGGCACATCCGACAAGCCCTGGATTTCCACCGGGATCGAGGGGCCGGCTTCGTTGATGCTCTTGCCGTTCTCGTCCTGCATGGCGCGCACCCGTCCAAACGCCTGGCCCGCCAGGATGACGTCGCCGCGCTTCAAGGTGCCGGATTGAACCAGCAGGGTCGCCATCGGGCCTCGGCCCTTGTCCAGGCGGGATTCGACGATGACACCTTTGGCCGGCGCGTCCTTGGGCGCCTTGAGTTCCAGCACCTCGGCCTGCAGCAGGATGGCGTCGAGCAGGTTGTCGACGCCCTGGCCGGACTTGGCAGAAACGTCCACGAACATGGCGTCGCCGCCCCATTCTTCCGGCACGACCTGCTGGCTCGCCATCTCCTGCCGGATGCGCTCCGGGTTGGCGTCCGGCTTGTCGATCTTGTTGACCGCCACCAGAATAGGCTGCCCGGCGGCCTTGGCGTGGTGGATGGCTTCGATGGTGGTGGGCATGACGCCGTCATCGGCGGCCACGACCAGCACCACAAGATCGGTCACCTTCGCACCGCGCGCACGCATGGCGGTAAACGCCTCGTGGCCCGGGGTGTCGAGGAAGGTGATCATGCCCTTGCTGGTCTCCACATGGTAGGCGCCGATATGCTGGGTGATCCCGCCCGCCTCGCCGGCGGCCACTTTGGCGCGCCGTATGTAATCGAGCAGCGAAGTCTTGCCATGGTCGACGTGACCCATGACGGTGACCACCGGCGCGCGATGAGAGGTCTCGGCGGTTTCCACGTTTTCACTGCTGGTCTCGAGGAAGACTTCGGGCGTATCGAGCGCTGCAGGCTTGGCAACGTGACCCATTTCTTCCACCACGATCATGGCGGTTTCCTGATCCAGCACCTGGTTGATGGTGACCATGGAGCCCAACTTCATCAGCACCTTGATGACCTCGGCTGCCTTGACCGCCATTTTGTGGGCAAGGTCGCCAACCGAAATGGTCTCCGGCACCAACACTTCATGCACCATGGGCTCGGTCGGGGCGACAAACTGGTGTTCGCCCTCGGTCGCCTTGTGTCTGCCGCCAGCCTTCTTGCCGCGCCAGCCGCTGTCACCACCGCCGTCGCCGCGGACCTTGAGCCCCCTTCTCTTGTGTGCATCTTCGCGTTCGGTGGCCTTGACCTTCTTGCCGGCTTTTTTCTCGCCAGGCTTCTCCGGCGGCTTTTCAGGTTTGTGCAAGGTGCCGGTGGGGGGTTCGGCCTTCGGCGCTTTCTCCGCTTCGATGCGTGCAGTGTCTGCCGTCTTGCGCGCCACTTCCCGTTCCTGCTTGGCGCGCACGTCTTCGGCCTGGCGGTCCTGCAACGCCTGGTGCCGCTTGTTCTCTGCTTCGCGCGTCTTCAGCTCGGCTTCGCTGATGATCGCTTTGCGCGTCACCCGGGTGGTCTTGCGCACTTTTTCTTCGGGCGCAGGAGGCTCGCCAGTCACCGCAGTTGCGTCATCTGGGGTTGTTGCAGGCTGCGCTTCCACGCTCGGCGCCGGTTGCAGTTCCGCCTTAGCCATTGCAGGCGTGGCTACCGCTACCGGTTCCGGAACTGCCGGCGCGGGCTCGACGACGGGCGCAGCGGCGACTGCGATCTCTTCCACCACTTCTGGCGCGGCGATTTCCTCCGTGGCTGCGCCGGCCTCGCGTTTTACGTAGGTGCGCTTCTTGCGCACTTCGACCTGGATGGTGCGCGCCTTGCCCATGCCATCGGATTTCTTGATTTCCGAGGTTTGCTTGCGCGTCAGCGTAATTTTGGTCTTGGCGGGCTTCTCGGCGGCGCCATGCATCTTGCGCAGATGTTCGAGCAACTGGGTCTTGTCGCTTTCGGTGATAGCGTCATCCACGTTAGTCTTGTGGACACCCGCAGACTTCAGCTGTTCGAGCAGCAGTTCGGTTGACAGCTTGAGTTCGTTGGCGAATTGTTCGACGTTCATTGAGCTTCCGTTAGCAATACCAGTTTTTGAGCCTGTACGAAGGACCGGCTCTTACTCCGCGAACCAGGACGCACGGGCGGCCATGATGAGATCCTTGGCCCGGTTTTCTTCCATTTGCACCAGTTCCATCAATTCGTCGACCGCCAGATCGGCCAGTTCCTCGGTCGTGTTCACGCCCTGGGAGGCCAGCTGGCGGGCGGTGTCCGCATCCATGCCTTGCAGGGACTGCAGGTCACCGGCCGAAGCCTCGACCTTCTCCTCGCCGACGATGGCGGCGGTCAGCAGCGCATTTCGAGCGCGGTTGCGCAGCTCGTTGATAATTCCGTCATCGAAAGATTCAATCTCCTGCATTTCCGCCATCGGCACATACGCCACCTCTTCCAACGTGGAGAAACCCTCATCGACCAGAATCTGGGCCACTTCCTCATCGACATCGAGCTTTTCCCTGAACAGGTTGAGGATAGAATGGGTTTCCTCCGCCTGTTTCTCCTCGGCTTCCTGTTCGGTGACCAGGTTGAGCTCCCAGCCCGTGAGTTCTGAGGCCAGGCGCACATTCTGACCGCTGGATCCGATCGCTTTGCCGAGCTGATCCTCTTCCACCACCACGTCCATGCTGTGCTTGTCTTCGTCGACCACGATGCGGCTGACCTCGGCAGGCGCCAGGGCATTGATGACAAATTGGGCCGGGTCCGGGGACCAGAGAATGATGTCCACCCGCTCGCCCGCCAGCTCGTTGGTTACGGAAGTGACGCGCGAACCGCGCAATCCGATACAGGTTCCGATCGGATCGATGCGCGGGTCGTTGGACTTGACCGCAATCTTGGCGCGAAGACCGGGGTCGCGCGCAGCAGCCTTGATTTCCAGAAGTTCTTCCTCGATTTCCGGCACTTCCAGTTCGAACAGCTTCATGATGAACTCGGGCGCGGTGCGTGACAGCACCAATTGCGGACCGCGCGCGCTGCGCTCGATACGGGAAAGATAGGCGCGCACTCTGTCGCCAATGCGCAGGTTTTCGCGCGGAATCATCTGATCGCGATGCAGGAATCCTTCCACCCGGCCGGTTTCGATAATCGCGTTGCCGCGGTCCATGCGTTTTACCGTGCCGGTCACCAGATGTTCCTTGCGGGCAAGGAAATCAGTGAGCACCTGTTCGCGCTCGGCATCGCGGATCTTTTGCAGGATGACCTGTTTGGCGGCCTGGGCGCCGATGCGGCCGAATTCGATGTTGTCGAGTTGTTCCTCGATGTAATCGCCTACCTGGATTTCGGGATGGTCATACTGGGCGTCCACCAGCAGGATCTGCCGGTCTTCCGATTCCAACTCCTGCTCGGTAACCACCTGCCAGCGGCGAAACGACTCGTAATCGCCAGTTTCCTGGTCGATGGACACGCGCACGTCCGCGTCGCCCTTGAAGCGTTTCTTGGTCGCGGAAGCCAGCGCCATTTCCAGGGCACCGAATACCACGTCCTGATCCACATTCTTTTCCCGCGCCAGTGCATCCACCAGCATCAACAATTCACGGCTCATGACACTCTCCACATCCCTGGTACTCCGTTCCAGGGCTCAAAACACAGGCTTCAGACGGGCCGAATCCACATTCGCCAATTCCACCGCCACTTCTCCACCGTCCAGCTCGATCCGGATCAGGCCATTTTCCAAACCCAGCAGCCGACCGGCCAGCTTGCGGCGATTCTCCATGGGCACGCGCAGCTTTACTACCACGGGCTCGCCGGCGAACCGCTCGTAATCTGCCGGTTTGGTCAGGGGCCGGTCCAGACCCGGCGATGACACTTCCAGCCGTTCATACTCGATGTTCTCCACCGTGAACAGACGGGTCAGATGGTTGCTGACGGCCACGCAATCGTCAATTCCAACGCCGCCCGGTTTGTCGATGAACACCTGCATCAACCGGCCGCGACCCTGCACCAGGTGCACCAGTTCATACCCCATTCCGGACAGGGTGGATTCAAGCAAGGCCTGAAGGTTCATCTCGGTTCCGAACAATGCCGCCCAGACAAACAAAAAATGGGCGAACCGCCCATATCTAAGCCCTAAATTATACCTTCAATTTTGCAAGACAGGAAACCCTTGAATGGAATCGGAACTGGCGAGGAACTTCCCCAACGGAGGGACATGTCTTGTGCGATGGCAGGTGGTGCCCGGAACCGGAATCGAACCGGTAAGGGCGGATTAGGCCCGGCGGATTTTAAGTCCGCTGTGTTTACCAATTTCACCACCCGGGCAGTGAGGCCGGATTCTAGCAGGTGGACAGGTATTGCGGCGGGCGATGCCGTATGGATGGAGGCGGGGGTCGGAATCGAACCGGCGTAGACGGCTTTGCAGGCCGCTGCATAACCACTTTGCTACCCCGCCTTTGAAGCAGCTGGGGCTGCTCTTGACACGGAAAAGGGAAACCGGACGGTCCTGGCTTTCCCCTGAATTCTGGAGCGGGAGACGAGTCTCGAACTCGCGACCTCAACCTTGGCAAGGTTGCGCTCTACCAACTGAGCTACTCCCGCATGGAGGCTGCGAATTCTGCTGAAATTTGCCTTGTGTGTCAACTTCCTGCGCGATTTGCGGGCGCCTGGATGCTGTCGTCGCTCATGGCTTGCCCAATGCCTTGGCTGCCATTTGCAAATAGTAAGCCATGGAAATCAGGGTCAGGAGAGCGGCCAAGTCGATCAGCGCCTGGCCCAGGATCGGGGTGGGAAAAGCGCCCAGCGGTTGCCAGAAAAGAAGCAGGGCAATGGCGATCATTTGAAAGGCAGTTTTGACTTTGCCAATGAAACCAACCGCCACGCTTCCGGCTTTGCCGGCCGTGGCCATCCACTCGCGCAGGGCGGAAACTGCGATTTCGCGGCCGATAATTATGAGGGCAACAAGGGGTGAGGTGCGTCCAAGGTCGACCAATACAATGAGCGCCGCCGCTACCATGAGCTTGTCCGCGACCGGATCGAGAAAGGCGCCGAAGGCAGAAGTCTGGTTGAGCTTGCGCGCCAGAAAGCCGTCGAACCAATCGGTGATCGCCGCAACAACAAAAAATACCGTGGCCAGGAGATTTGCGTCCTGATCGCTGAGCCATCGTGCCGGAAGATAAAACACGCCAATTATCAGCGGAATGAGCAGGATGCGCAGCCAGGTCAGGAGATTGGGCAGGTTGAACGGCATGGGCCATTATAAGGCGTCAGGGATTGGGGATCTGAGGCTGGCGTGAGGCATTAGTGAAGTGCCTGATAAATCCGCTCAGCCAATTCGCGCTGGATGCCGAGCACCCGGGCAAGCTCTTCTACCCCGGCATTGCGTACGCCCTGCAGTCCGCCGAAATGTTCCAGCAGCGCGCGGCGCTTCTTCGGTCCGATGCCAGGAATGCCTTCCAAACTCGAATGCGTGCGCGCCTTGCCGCGCCGGGCGCGATGGCCGGTGATGGCGAAGCGGTGAGCTTCGTCCCGGATGGTCTGGATCAAGTGCAGGGCCGGGCTGTCATTCGGCAGGCGCACAGAAGTGCCGCCAGGGTAGATTAGCTGCTCCAGTCCGGGCTTGCGTTCCTCACCCTTGGCAACGCCGATCAGGTCCATGTCGTTGAGCCCCAGTTCGGTCATCACTTCCACCGCGACATTGAGCTGGCCCAGGCCGCCGTCGATCAGGATCAGATCCGGCCGCTTGCCTTCGCCCTGCTGCACCTTGGTGTAGCGCCGGGTGAGCACGTTGCGCATGGCAGCGTAGTCGTCGCCAGGCGTGATGCCGCTCACGTTGTAGCGCCGGTATTCGCTGCTCTTCATCGCGCCACCTTCAAACACCACACAGGAGGCCACCGTGGCTTCACCCATGGTGTGGCTGATGTCGAAACATTCGACGCGCTCCAACCGCGGCAGATCGAGGGCTTCCTGGAGGGCGGCGAGTCGGCTTTGCTGGGTTGCACGTTGGGCCAGTTGCTGGGTCAGTGCCACCTCTGCGCCCCTGAATGCCATCGAGAGCCAGACTCTCTTTTCGCCCTGGGGACGTGTCAGCACGCTCACCCTGCGGCCAGCCTGTTGGGAGAAAGCCACGCCCAGGGTCTCGGCATCCACCGTTTCACCGCTGAGGATGACGGGCGGGATCGGGTGTTCGAGGTAGTGCTGGCTGAGGAAGGCCTGCAGGATTTCCCCGCTGTCACCGTCGCCGGCGTTGTGCGGAAAGAAGGCGCGGTCTCCCAGATGGCGGCCGCCGCGGATCATCAGCAGGTTGACGCAGCTGAGTCCAGACCGTATCGCCACCGCGACGACATCCGCATCGGTGGTGGTGCCGCCCTCAACAAATTGCTGCTGGCGCACCTTGGCCAGGTTGTGAATCTGGTCGCGGTACTGGGCGGCGATTTCGTATTGCTGCGCGTCGGCCGCGGCCTGCATCTTGCGGCTCAGTTCCTCAGTCAGTTCGTCTTCCTTGCCTTCGAGAAACAGCGTGGCGCTCTTCACGTCGGCGCGATACTCGGCTTGGGAAATATGTCCCACGCAGGGAGCGGTGCAGCGCTTGATCTGGTACAGCAGGCAAGGCCGGGAGCGGTGGGCGAAGACCGTGTCTTCGCAGGTGCGCAGCCGGAACATGCGCTGCAGCAGAGCGATGCTTTCCTTGGCCGCCCAGGCATTGGGGTAAGGGCCGAAGTAGCGGTTCTTCTTGTCCGTCGCACCGCGGTAATAGGCGATGCGCGGGTATTCGTGCCCCGACAGCACCAGATACGGATAGGATTTGTCGTCCCTGAACAGAATGTTGTATCGAGGCGCCAAGGCCTTGATCAGATTGTTTTCCAGCAACAGGGCTTCGGCCTCGGTGCGGGTGACAGTGGTTTCAATGGCGGCGACCTGTCCCACCATCAGATGGATGCGGGGCGACAGAACGGTCTTGTTGAAATAACTGGCCACGCGCTTTTTCAGGTCGCGCGCCTTGCCCACGTAGAGCACCGCGCCGTCCGCGCCCAGCATGCGGTAGACGCCGGGCAGCGAGGGCAGTGAAGTGATAAATGCTTTTGGGTCGAAGGTCAAAATCTGACTTGCGCGGGGCTTGCGGAGAGCACAGAGGAAGGCAAAAACTGACCTTGTTCCAGGTCCTCTGAATTCCCTGTGTTAACTCTCAGTCGTCCTCATCGAGCAGCACCCCGGCAATCGCCCAGTTCTCATCGGGTAGTTCCTCGAACGCAATATACGTATACCTTGCCGGCTTGTCGGCGTGGCGTTCCAGGGTGGCGGTAATTTCTTCGGCAACTTTCTTCTTCTGCTCGCGTGTGAGTTTGCCGGCGAGCTTGATGGTGACGACGGGCATGCTTCATTCCTCCCAATCTTGCTTGATGCGAGAAAACACGGCGCGGAACATCTCGCGGGTGAGCCGTTTGGTCTGGGTATTGTAGCGGGAGCAGTGGTAGGAGTCGTATAGCCTGCGGCTACGATCCAGGCGATGAACATGGCCGTGGCCGAATGGATGGTCCTTGGCCTTCAGGCCCAGGGCCATGAGCACGGCGGCATGGGCCACATTGCCCAAGGCCAGGATCGCGGCATCGTTTCGCAGGCCTTGCAGTTCGGCGCCGAGAAACGCGTTGCACTGTCTGATTTCCGCGCCTTCAGGCTTGTTGCCCGGTGGCAGGCATTTGACCGCGTTGGTGATCCGGCAACCCGTCAGCACCAGACCATCATCTGCGCTCACGGACTGAGGGAGGCTGGAATAGCCGAATTCGTGCAGGGTCTCGTATAGCAGAATTCCGGCGTGATCGCCGGTGAAGGGCCGGCCGCTGCGGTTGGCGCCGTGCATGCCGGGCGCCAAGCCGACAATGAGCAGCGTGGGATGCGCATCGCCAAACGGGGGCACCGGCTTGCAAAAATAGTCGGGGTTTTCGGCCTTGGTTTGGTCGAGAAAACGCGCCAGCCTTGGGCAGGCGCGGCAGTCAATGAGCATGGTCGTGGCGGTGGGGATCGGGGCGGCTTGCATGTATCGTGATGGTCGCCGCCTGGATGATTTCCGGCTGCAGAGTGATGTGCCCGATGCCGAAGTCCCGTTGCAACACGGTCCCGGCGTCGGCCAGTATGTGCGGCCAGTGTGCCAGCTCTCTCACGTCAATGTGAGCCGACAGCGCAATCTTGCCACTGGCCAGGGTCCAGATGTGCAGATCGTGAACCCGGGTCACATGTTCGAGTTGAGCCAGCTTGTAGCCCACGGCGTTCAGGTTGATATGGGCGGGCACCCCTTCCATCAACACATGCAGAGCGTGGCGCAGCAGGTTAAGGGTAGAAACCAGAATCAGCAGCGATATGAACACCGAAAGGATCGGGTCGATCGGCGTCCAACCGGTCAGCATGATGACCAGGCCGGCAACCAAAGCCGCCACTGAGCCCAATGCGTCGCCAGCCACATGGAGCAGGGCGGCGCGGCGGTTAAGGCTGTCCTCGCCTTTCATCAGGAGCCAGCCAACCGCAAGGTTTACGCCCAGGCCGACGAACGCGACGACAAAGACCGCCGTGCCCTGAACCGGCCGGGGTTGGGCAAAGCGTTCCCAGGCTTCGTAAATGATGAATGTGACCAAGGCCAGCATCAGTAAGCTGTTGACCAGGGCGGCCATGACTTCGGCGCGCGCCAGGCCATAGGAGTGCCGGGCGGAAGGAGGGCGGCGCGACAGCCATGCGGCGAAGGCCGCCAGCCCCAGGGACAGGCTATCGGTCAGCATGTGGCCGGCATCGGAAACCAGGGCCAGGGAGTGGGCCCATAGCCCGGCCAGCACTTCCACTCCGGCAAATCCCAAGGTGAACAGAAGGGCCCAGCCAAACGCTTTGTGGCCATGATCGTGACGGTGGCCACGGTCGTTATCGCCGTGGTCATGGTCATGGCCAGCATGATGGCGGTGAACGCTCATGATTTTGCGCAGCCGGAATAATCAGTGGGATCGCTGCCCAATGCCAGATTGCCGCTGTCCATTCCCAGTCCGGCAATGGCATGCCGCGCCCTGGTGTACGCGCTCTGTTCCAGCAGATCGGCATAGCACATGGGGTGGGGCCGGCCATGCAGCCGCGCCAGCCGAGCCCGGCTGGCGGCTGACCAATCGTGCTCCAGTCGGGCCAGGGTTTCGTCCGCCAGATCGGGCCGGTTGCAGATCAGTGCCATGTCGCAGCCGGCATCAAGGGCGGCACCTACTCTTTCAATCATGTTTCCGGCGATGGCCGCACCGGCCATGCAAAGGTCGTCGCTGAAGATCATGCCGTCAAAGCCCATTTCCTGACGCAGAATGTGCTTCAGCCACACGGGGGAAAAGCTGGCGGGGCGAGGGTCGATTTTCGGATAGACCACATGGGCCGGCATTATCGCAGGCAGTCCGAAATCAATCAGGGCCTGAAAAGGTCGCAGATCGGCCAGTTCCAGATCGACGTACTCGCGTTCATCGACTGGCAGGGCCAGGTGGGAATCCGCTGCAATGAAGCCGTGGCCAGGGAAGTGTTTGCCGCACGCGCCCATCCCGGCCTCCTTCAATCCATTCATCAGCGCATGGGCCAGATCGATGATGGCCTGGGGCTCGCGGTGAAAGGCGCGGTCGCCAATCACTGCGGAGCTGCCGTAGTCCAAATCCAGCACCGGGGTTAAGCTCAGGTCCACACCCCGCGCGCGCAGCTCGGCACCCAGGACATAACCCGCATCGCGGGCGAGTTCGCGGGCGCGGTGGGGATGTTCATCCCAGACTTCGCCCAGGCGGCGCATCGGTGGGAGCCGGGTGAATCCTTCCCGAAAACGCTGCACGCGGCCGCCTTCCTGGTCGGCCGCGATCAAGAGGGGCGGGGACTTAAGCCCGTGAATCTCGGCGCACAGTTGTTCGATCTGATCGGGATCTTGATAATTGCGCGTGAACAGGATGACTCCGCCCACCAGCGGATGAGACAGGCGCTCGCGGTCCTCGTCCGTGAGGCGGGTACTGCGCACATCGAGCATCAGGGGACCCAGGCTCATTTAAATTCCAGTCAGTCTTCGAGCTAATGTTCAAGTATCACATAGGCCATGGCGTAGTGCTGCTCGTCGCTGATCGACAAATGCGCGCGTTGGATGCCGCGGTCCTTGAGCCAGGCATCCAATTCGGCGGAGAAACGGAATTCCGGCCGCCCGAGCGCAGTGTGGACAATCGCGATCGAACGCAGTCCCAGGGGATGGCGCAAACCGGTTCCGGCGGCCTTGGCCAAGGCCTCCTTGGCGGCAAAACGCTTCGACAGGAAGCGCGCCGGGTTGCGGCTGGCAAAGAAATCGCCATGCTCCGACGGCGCGAGCAAGCGGTCGGCAAAATGCTCGCCAAATCGTGTCAGCGATAGCTCCATGCGTTCGATCATCACCAGGTCCGTGCCTATGCCGTAGATCACGCGCTCGCCTTGCAGGCCAAACCGGCTTCGCGAATTCGCCCGGCAAAATGTTCGAGCCAGTCAGCGTTCAACGCTGAAAGACGTTCGGCGCCCGGCTGCAGCGACGGACGGGCGAGGCCATAGAGCAATACGCCCTTGACCGGTAAGCGGACTGATGCGATCCGGCGCACAAAGGTCAGATAGGCGGCTTGTTCGGCGTCGCTCGGTGGCTTGCCATCGCGTGCAAACACACAGGTTTGCAGCCAGGTGGGGCACAGGCCGGCGGCAATTGTCAGGCGCTCAAACACACGGTCCGGGGAAGTGCGGGTTTGATTGATGTTGCGCATGCCCTGGGCGGTCGCGCTGTCGATCTTGAACCACATTTCGCCGTTCTGCTCCGCCATTCTCCTCAGACCGCTCTGGACCTGGATTCGGTCGACCAGACTGCCATTGCTGATGAGCACCAGCTTGACCTTGCCGTCCAGGCCGAATTCAGCCTTCACGCGTCCGATCAAATCGATGACTTCGGCAAACTGTCGGCTGCTGGTGGGCTCTCCATTGCCGGACAGCGCGATGTCGTTGAGGCGCCGCGCACCTTCCGGCACCTGGGTCTGCATGAAGTCCCCATGCACGATGGCGGTCAGCAGAACACGCAGTTCGGTTTCCAGGACCGCCAGGTCGAGCGCTGGGCCGTTGCCGCGCGCCAGATTCGGCACCTGGCAATAGATGCAGGCCCAGTTGCACGCGTTGTTGGGGTTGAGATTGATGCCCACTGACACTCCGCCAGCGCGGCGCGACACGACCGGGTATACGTACGTCATACCGGCGCTGTCGCGGTTGTGGTCGCGTATGGTGAGCTGTCGAGGCGCTGGACTGGAGGGCAAGATAGAAAGTCAGGCTTGGTCAAACGTGGCTGCGATGCTGCGATACAGCGATGCTGCGGCAAGGCATCCACGCTTTCGTGCGTCATCCAAACAGGAACAAGAGATTGGGGCGAGTTGGCCTGCAACCACGCCCCATATCACAATTGCAAGCGGCTATTCTTGCACAAATTCCTGGCCAGCGACCGGCTTCCGCATCTGAGAATAGGTTGGTGGCGGGTGCGGTGAGCGCTATTTGAGCGAGCGCGGTGTGGAATGAGGGCGGCAAATGCAACCGTTGCAACCCGCCAAGTCAAGACAGCATGGCAATGTGGTGTCGGTATCCTTGCGCTGAGGATCACTCATGCCCGGAAGGCGCGCCGCCCCAAAATTGGGAATTGTCTGTCAATATGTGTGCACTGCGCCCCGCTTCCCGCACATTAAGGTACGAAATTTGCGCACTGCAAAAAGATTTCCGTGTGGTCATGCGGCCGCATGCCACTGGAACCGATGGATTCACAACCGTTTGTCGGCTCTGATGCTTATTTGCTACCGCAGCCTCCTATCTGGTATTGCTCTTGCATGAGGCCTAACGTAAAGTCTATGCGTAACAAACCCAATACATGAAGTCAATAATAAGTTGGAGGAAAATCAAATGAAAACAATAATCCGCTTCCTGCTCGTGCTGCTTGCCAGCGCTTCCGCCTTGGTATTCGCCAAAACCCCTGAGGAAGTGTTTGAGGTCGCCTCGAAGAGCGTGGTAGCGATCAAGGTGCTGGGTGACGATGCCAACAAGATAATCATGATCGGCAGTGGCGTGGTGGTGGCAAAGGATGAGGTGCTCACCAATTGCCATGTAGTGGAAAAAGGCAAGTTTTTCCTGGTGCGTCAACAGGGGCTGGACCATGCGGCCACACTTATTGCCCGTCTTGGCCGGCACGACCTGTGCCTTTTGGGTGTGCGCGATCTGGGAGGACAACCCGTGGAACTGGGCGCGGCGGCCAAGCTGAAGGTGGGAACCCCCGTGTATGCAATTGGCGCACCCGAAGGACTGGAGCTTTCCCTAAGTGACGGTCTGGTCTCGCAGCTGCGAGGCGGCGAAGGCCTTCCGATCATTCAGACCACCGCACCCATATCCCCGGGATCAAGCGGTGGCGGCCTGTTCGATAGCGAGGGCCGGTTGGTGGGTATCACCACCTTCTTCCTGGCGACCGGGCAGAATCTCAACTTTGCCATGCCGATTGATTGGCTGGCTGAATTGCGCAAGCCGGAAAACCTTGCCTTGGGAAGTCAAGTGAAGCCGGCGGCGGTTTCGACTGAGCGTGCGTGGCTACCGGTGACAGTGATTCTCGGAAGTTCGGACCGCCGGCCACCGGCACAATCCCCCGTAGCTGAAAGGGCACAGGTCAATGGTTTCGGCATCAACGGTTCCGTTAACCCGCTCCTGGTCTACAAAATCGACGCAATAATGATGCCGCAATCATTGCAGATCGCCCCGAGGTAAGCTCGCTGGTTTGGACCTTCTGCGTTCAAAGGAAATTGGGCCGCTGACAGTCGGCGTACGAACGGATCGTAAAATTCTGCCGATGCCCAGGGGTGGCGGAGGCGGTGAGATTCGAACTCACGAGTGGCTTGCGCCACTGCCGGTTTTCAAGACCGGTGCATTCAACCACTCTGCCACGCCTCCCTACTCACTTGCGGTAGCAAACCTGCTGCTTCTGGTTGCGGCCGCACTTGCGCGCTGAACGATGGCGTCGTTCGCGTTAGCCTGTGCCGCAATGCCACCTGAGGCATTGCAACGACGGCCGTCACTTCAAGACTTGGCTTGCTGGAGCAGCTTAGCCCGCCTCGCGGCGCCGATTGTTGCGGCGCAAACAACATCCTATTCCAGCGGCAATTCAGCGAAACGCGGATTCTATACGCGGTCGGGCATGCCGTCGATGCCGGGTGCAAAGGAAGATAGCGGAGCACGAATCGTTCATACGTTCGCCATCGGGTGTCGCTCGTTCGTCAATTCGGCAAGAAGAGCAAAAAGGCATAGGGCGGAAGCCGCCGTGCGCCGTGGAATTGCGCCCTGATCGCAAAGTCCGTCGGTACGGCACAGATGTTGCTGATTCAAGATCATCTTCACGCTCATCGTGTGTCATGCCTGAACTTTTCGAAATGCTCAAGTACATTGCCCGCCGGCGATCAGCATCCGGCAGGAAAGGGCAGAAGTCTCCTCGACCGTCACCCCGAACCCAGCCCGGTGACCCCAAGCCGTCTGACTATGATGCCCACCATGCGGTGGTGGAGGGGCTGGAGAGATTCAATGGGGCACTTCAAGCGGCATCCGTGGAGCATATCAATGGGTTGCGCGCGCTGGAGCTGGAAGGTCTGCCCTTGCAGAGCAGAATCATCGACCAATACCTGCGCAACCAGGAGACGCTCAAACTGGCGCGGCAGGTCTTGTGGCGCGAATGTCATATGTTCTGGTCGCAACTGGCCCTGGCTTATGTGAATTTGCTCAAGCAGGCGGTCAAGGGACCCGCCAAGCACACACTCAATTCCTGGTTGCCGCTCATCGCGGCGAAAAGTATTCGCTATACCGCGCTAAGCTTCCGATGGAGCTATCACCAGGGAGACATGCCCAGCGTGTTTGGCTGGCGTAGGCTGAACAAGATCTACCGGCTTGTCGAACGGGCCCAGGTGGCTGAGGTCGAGATCGAGGAGCATGGCCAGCTTACCAGTTGCGCGCGCGAATACAGCTTGGCGTTGTTGATGGATCTGGCCAATCCGGCAGGATTGAAGCCGCGCGAGATCGAGCTTTCGGCGAGCATTCTGGAGGCTCTTCCCGCGCTGCCCTTGCCCTCCATGCGCCTGGTCAAGAAGCAACATACGCACGCGGTAGACTTGGCTACCGGCCAAGGGGCATTCAAATTGGATCAAAGTTGGGTGCCGGGCAAGCGCTTGCGCTATCTTGACATTGGCTGCCTCCATGCTCAGATCGAACAGGCAGCAGCTGCCTTGGTTAGTGATCATGCGCGCCACTTCTGCCGGCAATTGGCCAGCATAATCGAACGGGGTGGCGTACGTCGCAGCCATCCCAGGAACGGAGCCGGCGGGCACTACTGGGTGGCGGTAGGCATGGAGGCGATACTCGCCATTCTGGATCCGCAAGAACCGGGTGCCGACAAGCCCCCGCTTGAACCTTGGCTGTCCAAGGACGAGAGTCCGGAAGGGGTAGGTTTTGAGGCTGAGCATCGTGGAGCCCTGTTGCCGGGCGAACTGTTGCTGGTAAGCGCAGAACCACAGAACAACAACTGGCAGCTTATGGCGGTACGTTGGAGCCGCAGCCAAAACGGCGCGCTTCTGGTGGGTGCTCAATGCCTGAGCCGGCATCCGCTGGGGGTGCGCTGTGTCTTGCCGGATCAGCCTGGCAATTCCGCAACATCCCTGGTGTTCATGCCCTTGCTGGATACCCGTGAAGGGGTCAGTAACCTGATGTTGCCCAAGTCAGCGTTTCGCCGGGGCCTGGAACTGAAGCTTCGTGGAGGGAAATTGAACTACCGCCTGCAACTGGGCGCGCCGGTTGAAGACCATGGGGATTGGGTACGCTCCGGGCTTGAAGTATTGTCCCGCGAGCCTGGGGGAAAAGCGGCTTCGGGCTGACACTCACTACTGGTTCGTCGAACGGATGTCGTCAAAGTGAAAGTCAAAACGGCCCTTGGCTCGGTCGCCGAAATACAACTCCAACGTGGCCCTGATGGTACGAAAAGCCAACTGGTTCCAAGGTATCTCCTGTTCGCTAAAGAGCCTCGCCTCGAGGCTTTCGTCGCCCGGTTTGAAGTCAAGATCAAGCAATCTGGCACGGAACATGAGGTACACCTGATTGATGTGGGGGAGATTGAACAGGGTATAGAGCCGGCCCATTTCAATGTGTGCACCGGCTTCCTCACGGGTCTCTCGGGCAGCTCCTTCGGCCGTCGTTTCACCGTTTTCCATGAAACCCGCCGGCAATGTCCACAGGCCATAGCGGGGTTCGATGGCGCGCCGGCAAAGCAGGATCTTGTCATCCCATTCCGGGATGCAACCCACCACCATCTTCGGGTTTTGATAGTGGATCTTGCCGCAGACAGTGCATACGTGACGTAGATAGCTGTCCCCAGGGGGAATGTGAAGACTGAGCGCTTCACCGCATTGACTGCAATACTTCATGGCGGCTTTCATCTTGAAGGCACAAAAGTAACAAAAAAGCGCCGGGCGTGCCAGCCTTGCGCCCGAGGAGTGAAGTAGAGAGCGTCAAGTTCCTCGGCGGTTTGCGCCGATAGATGTTCTCCATTACTTGCTCTTCGGGCACTCCTCCTTCCGGGAGAGGAAATATCAAAATAACCAGCGTCGAGGCAATTCGCTTTCCCACGACATCAACAGGGTTCGCACGACCCTGCTTCGTTTGCTACCATAGCGGCCTTAATGGTTCCTGTCTGGGATATGAGCGATATTGCACCATCGCCGGAGAGCCTGGCCGAACGGATCATGCGGCGCGATACCGGCCGCGATTCCCGCATGCTGGCGATGAAGTACCGCAAGATGGCCGAGAGCCTCTTTGTGTTTCTGCGCGGGACCTGTCATCTCTTTTATGACGCCTTGCCGGATGTTCCTGTACTGGACAGCGCACCGCTTGCCTGGGCGTGCGGTGACTTGCATCTGGAAAATTTTGGCAGCTACAAGGGAGAGGACCGGCAGGTCCACTTCGACATCAACGATTTCGACGTAGCGGTGCTCGCGCCCTGTACCTGGGATCTGGCGCGGCTTCTGAGCAGCATTCTGTGCTGTGCCGATACGCTGGGCGCGGCGCCAGCGGATGCACTGGACGCATGCAGGGCGACGCTGATGGGCTATCGTAACGCGTTGCTCAAGGGCGAGCCGCTCTGGATAGAGCGTGAAACCACGACTGGCCTGATATTCGAACTGCTCGACCACTTGCGCAAACGCACGCGCACCGACTTCCTCGACAAGCACACAGAGCGGCATGCTGACCAGCGCCGCATCAGAATCGACAACCTCAAGGCGATGGCGGCAACCGATGCGCAGCGAAGCATGGTCGCAACGTTCATGCAAGACTTTGCCGCCCGACAGCCGAGCCCGGAGTTCTTCCGCATGGTCGACGTTGCGCGGCGTATTGCGGGCACCGGAAGCCTGGGGGTGGAGCGCTACGCGGTGCTGATCGAGGGCAAGGGATCGCCCGACGGCTGTCACCTTATTGATATCAAGCAGGCCAGGTACTCGCCGCTCGTTCTCCAACTCAAGCGCCGCAACATCACACAAGCGGAGACGGGCGATGAAGCCAGCAGGGTGGTCGAGGTGCAACGACGCATGCAGGCCGCCAGCGACGCTTTCCTGCAGCCGGTGATGCTGGAAAACAGGCCCTTTGTTCTCAGGGAGCTACAGCCTGAGGACGATCGTGTTGACGTCGCCGCCTGGGGCGGAAAGAGCAAGCGTCTCGACGAACTTACCCGGACCATGGGTGGGATCCTCGCCTGGGATCAATTGCGGGCGGCGGGACAGCGTGGCGCGGCCGAAGTGGAGGCGCTCAAGTCCTTCGCCGAGGGTATGAGCTGGTCGAATGAACTTCTCGACGTGGCACGTGCCATGCGTGATATCACGCAAAGACAATGGCAGGCATTCAAGCTCGCCCTCCAGGAACGCCTGTTGGGAAACTTCTGATCGGAGTTTGCGGATTCAGTCGGGCTGCAGATTTACCAGAACGGTGGCCGACTTGACGGCATCGTCCACACTCCAGTTGGTCTGCGCCAAGGATGGAAAGGCGACATTGCCGGTCCGGCCCAACACCGCAAGCGCGGGGTCTTTGGTGCGGGCCAGCAGCAGATTCACACCCTGTTCGGCAAGGTATTGAGCCAATTCTGCGAGCGCTTCGATGCTCGTACCGTCCAGATCCGGCGATTCTTCCAGGCTCAGGATCAGGGTCTGCACTTGCGACCGGCCGCGCGACTCGATTTGTTGCCGGATCAGCGCCAGCATCCGGTCGGCATTGGCAAAGAACAGCGGCGCCTCGGGTCGCATGATAAGCAGGCCCGGAATCTCGCGCGCTTCTGGATGGGCGGCCACGCTGACGAAATCGTGGCCTTGTCCCAAACGGCCCAGCACCGAGACCTTGGGCTCGGAAAGGTCGCGCAGGGTCATCAGCAGGCTGACGCCGACGGCCGCCAGCAGGCCATCAAGGATGCCCAACAGCAGCACTGCCGCCACCGCGGCCAGGACGACCAGCCGGTCTCGTTGCCAATGGAAGTAGATGCGCAGGCCAGCCAGGTTCAGGGTGTGGCTGACCGCGTTGATGACGATGGCGGCCAGCACCGGTTCAGGTGTGAGCGCTACAAAGGGCAGCAGGGTCATCACGGCGGCAAGGACCACCAACGCGCCAGCCCAGGCGGCGCGCCGCGACTGCGCCCCGGCGGCCTCATTGGCCGAGGTGGCCGAATAACCGGCGCCCACCGGCATGCCCTGCAGCAGGCCGGAAACCAGATTGGCCAGTCCCAGGGCCGCCAACTCGCGATTGGCTGAAAAGCGGTCGCCGTGCTTCAGGGCAAAGCTGCGTATGCTGCTATAGGATTCGGCGTACAGTACAAATAGCAAGGCAAACGCCAGTTCCCCCAGGCGCAGCCATTCGCGTTGCGCCAGATCAGGCAGGCCGGGGGCCTGAAGCTGCAAGCTGATCTTACCCACCAGACCCACGCCGTAGTGGTCCAGTCCCCATAGTTGGCCGGCGGCGATGCCTAATACGATGACGAGCAGGCTGGCCGGAATGCGCTGGTAAGGGCGCAGGGCAAACAACACCGCCAGCGCGGCGAGTCCGGTGGCGAGTCCAGCCGGATTCCACTGCGTCAGCCGTTCAGACAGCTCGAAGACAAAAGGCAGAACATAATCGCTATGCGGATGTACGCCGACCATCTTGGGCAGCTGCTTGAGAATGATGACCAAGGCAAGGCCAAACGAAAAGCCGCGCAGCACCGGCTTGGCAATGAAGCTGGACAGGCCGCCCAGGCGCGCGATGCTTGCCGCGACGAAAAAGCCGCCGGTCAGCACGATCAGCCCCATGGCCAGGGCGAGTCTGTGACTCGCTTCGCCAGGGACGAATGACGCAGTAGCGGCGGCCAGCACGGCTGCGGAGGATGAGGTGGCCGACACGACCGCAAACCGGCTCTGGCCTATCAAGCCATAACAGCCGAGCCCGGCGAGCAGGGCCATTACGCCATATTGTGGCGGCAGGCCGGCGATGCCTGAATAGGCCACCGCCTCGGGAATCAGCAGTCCGGCGATGGACAGACCGGCAATCAGATCCGCAAGCAGCGCATATCGGTCGATGCGAGGAACTGCTTGATTCACCTCAGGCACCGCGATCCAGACGCAGGCAGATGAGGAGCGAAGGTTCTGGCCAGTGCATTTGTTCAAGCCCAGCGGCATTGAAGATTGTCGAGGTTAGCTCAAGACCGCAGCAGAAGCCATGGCGGGCTTTCTCCGCGCCGGGCGAAAAACTAAAATGCTTTATAGTGGTCGTATCTACGACCGTACCATTCGATTCACACACTCCATGTCACAGGATACCCAACCCGTCGTGCAGCAGAAGGAACAGGGCCCGTACAAGCTGCCGGCTCTGAATGTCCTGTCGGAAATCGCCACGTCGCTCTCAACCGACGCAGACGTGGAGCAACTCCTGGATCGCTTTCTTTCCACCATGATCCGTCTGGCCGGGGCGGAAGCTGGCGCGGTCAGGGTGATCACCATGGATGGCAAGGGTCTGCGCCTGATCGGTTCCATTGGTCTGCCCCAGGACGTGATGGACCGCGAGGCGGTCGTGCCGGTCGGCTGCGGCGCTTGCGGCCAGGCGATGAGCGACCGTCTGGTGCATAGCGGCCCCACCCGGCACGAATGCAAGGACAACGCCAACCTGGCATTTTTTGGCGAGCGCAGTCTGCGGGTGTTCGCCGTGCCGCTGCGCCACAAGGGGCAGTTGCTCGGGGTGTACAACCTGTTCATGCCGCTGGATGTGGAAGTTCCGGAAGAGGTGCAACTGCTGTTCTCGTCAATCAGCGAGCATCTGGGCATGGCCCTGGAAAACGCCCGCCTGACCCGGGAGAACATACGTATCACGCTGATGAGCGAGCGCCAGATGCTGGCAAATGAAATCCACGATTCGCTGGCGCAGACGTTGGCCTACATGAAAATGCGCCTGAAGATGCTGGAGTCCGCAGTCAGCCAGGGCGATGCCAAGCTCACCGACAAATTTCTGGTAGATGTGGACGAAGCGCTGGAATCCGCCTATTCGGGCCTGCGCGAACTCATTACCCAGTTCCGCCAAGGCATGGACTCGCGCGGCCTGGTCCCCGCATTGCACGACCTGCTTGGCGGGGTCGAGAAGAAGATCGAGGCACAGACCGAACTTATCAATCACACCCGCGACCTCAACCTCAGTCCGGATCAGGAGGCGCAGATCTACCGCATCGCACAGGAAGCGCTGGCCAACATCTGCAAGCATTCATATGCGCGCAACGTCCTGGTCAGGCTGGACGAGAATGAACAGAATTACACGGTGAGCGTGTGCGACGACGGCATCGGTCTGTATGCGGCCGGCCACCGCGGCCCGGGAATGCACTTTGGCATGAACATCATGCACGAGCGCGCCACCAAGATCGGTGGCAAGGTGGAGATCAAGAGCCGGGTCGGCGGCGGCACGCGGGTGATACTGAATTTTCCCAAGCAACCGCTGCGTAAGGGTCAGGAACATGAGTGACAAGACCACCGTGGTCCTGGTCGACGACCACACCCTGTTTCGCAAGGGCCTGGCCGAGCTATTGGAAATGTCCGGCAGCATCGCCGTGGTCGGCATCACCGGGGACCAGCAGGAGGCGCGCCGGCTGCTGGTGGAACATCAGCCCGATGTGGTTCTGCTGGACCTGAACATGCGGCCCGATGACGGCGTCACCCTGATGGACAAGATGCGCGAGGAAGGCCTGTTCTTTGCCACCCTGATCCTGACCGTGAGCGAATCCGACGAGGACATGGCCGCTGCTTTGCGGGCCGGCGCCCAAGGCTATCTGCTAAAGAGCATGGAGCCGGCCGAAGTAGTGGACGCCATCCACCGGGCCGCCGAAGGCGAGACCGTCGTGGCCACACAGATGACTGCCAAGCTGGTCAATCTGCTGGATGCAAAAAAACATGGCAGCAAGAGCTCGCTCATCAATCAGCTCACCCAGCGCGAGAAGCAGATCCTCGCCTACCTGGCCAAGGGTGAGAGCAACAAGGCCATTGCGCGCGATCTTGGCATCAGCCACGACACGGTCAAGCTGCACGTTCGCAACATCCTCGCCAAACTCAAGCTCACCTCCCGGGTCGAAGCCGCGGTGTTTGCGGTCGAGCAGCGGCTCACGCCGCGCGAGAGTTAGACGGCGCAGCAACGTCATTGCGAGGAGTGCAACGACGAAGCAATCCAGTCAGGGTTTGCTTGTCTCTAACTGGATTGCCACGGCGTTGCCGCGCTTCGCTCGCAATGACGTTGCTGCGCCGCCATGCAATGGCGTGCCAGAAGCATACGGAACCGACGATCAGGCCGGATGCCTGCTTCTGTCCAGGTGCAACTTGGCCAGGCAGAAGTGCACAAAGGCCAGCCCTGTGTAGACCGGCGCGAAGAAATTGAGCACCGGCACGTACTGCACCAGTCCCAGCACGATGCCCAATCCCCACAGCTGCCCCTTGTTCTCATTGACGACGCGCTTGAGTTCGCTCTTGTCTGCATGCTCGGACAGGGCGTCGTAGCGGAACAGGCGCTGGTTGAGATAGCCGGCGGCGATCAAGGGCACGATTGCTGCCACCGGGCCGAGCAGCCAGAGCGGCAGGGTGACGATCCACAGTCCGACATAGACCAGCGTGGCAATGAATGCATTGGCAAGGCTGCCGACGATGCTCCCGCCCTTACGCCTTTCCAGTGCCTGGTAGTGGCTCAGGCTGACCTGCTTGAGCATCACCGGTACGGCGAAAATGGAAGTGAGCAGCAGGGCGCTGAACATGACCACGGGGACAAAGGCCAGCACGATCAGCAGCGCGTGCAGTCCGGCGGCCACCCAGGCGGGCTTGATGCCGGCGAGCCAGGTCTCGAGGTGAAGATCGGCAAGCAGCTGGGTCATCAGGCCGGTAATCGGAGTCCAAAACAGGACTGCAAGGACGCCCCAGGCCACCAGGGACAGAAGCACCGGCCAGATCATCAGCCAGATCATGCGAAAGCTGAACAGGCTTTTGAACGCCTGGGCCAGCGCATCAAAAATTTCGATCATGCGCCGACCTCAGCTAGACCCGTTGCCGGATGGCTGATTTGGGGCGGAAGGCTTCGACCCGGCCGGGGTTGGTCTCGATATAGGGTCCGCCGATCAGGTCGACGCAGTAGGGCACGGCAGGGAAGATGCCGTCCAGGGTCTCGCCTATGGCCTTGGGCTGGCCGGGCAAGTTGATGATCAGGCTGGAAGCCCTGGTCGCCGCCACCTGACGCGAGAGTATTGCGGTCGGCACGTATTTTTGGCTGACCGCGCGCATTGCTTCGCCGAAGCCGGGCAGCACCTTGTCCGCTACCGCCAGGGTGGCCTCCGGCGTCACGTCCCTAGGCGCCGGGCCGGTACCGCCGGTGGTCAGGATCAGGGCGCATTTTTCAAGGTCGGCCAGTTCCTTCAGCGACGATTCAATCAGCGGCTGCTCATCGGGGATCAGCCGGGTGAGATATTCCTTGGGATTGGCCACGACCCGATCGAGCCATTCCTGCAGCGCGGGGATGCCCTTGTCTTCGTACACGCCGCTGGAGGCCCTGTCGGATATGGAAACGAGCCCAATCCGAACAGGAACGAACTTGTAGTTCATGGCACAAATATACGTGTTGTAGTTATTTCTAAATTTATCAGAATAAGAGGATGAAACCCGTTCTTGCCTTACTAATAATTCTATTTCCCTTGATCGCGTGGGGCGATCCTCCGCAAGACTACCCGTTCGTCAGCTATGACCAGGGACTCAAGACTGCGCATGCCTCAGGCAAACCGGTCTTTCTCTATTTTGGCCGCCTCGGCTGCGCCTGGTGCGCCCATACCAACAAGGAAACCTTTTCCAATCCGGCGCTTAGAAAACTCTACATCGATCATTACGTGCTGGTCTATGTCGATGCGGAGGGCTACAAGCGCGTGACCCTGCCCAGCGGCGAGCGGATCAGCGAGGCCGAACTGGGCGCGCGCTTCAAGGCCTTCGCCACGCCGCTGTTCGTCTACCTCACCCCGCAAGGAAAGGAAATCTTCAAGGCACCCGGGTTCAAGACGGTGCAGGATTTTCTCGACTTCGACCGCTACGTCACGGGGGGCTATTACAAGACCCAGACGCTGCTGGATTTCCTAAGCGGCAAGCAATGAAGTGGCTGGCCTTGTTGTTATGCCTGTGGACAGGGCAGATTCAGGCAGGCTGGCAATTCGACGCACCGGTAGATGTGTTGGAAGCCAGATCTGGCGTGTTCCCTCACCTGGATGCGGCCAACCGCCAGGGCCTGGCCGAATCCGGCGGCTGGGTGGCGGTCGCGTGGGAAGATAACCGCAGCGGCGCGTCGCAGTGTTATGCGCGCTTCAAGGGACCCACAGAACCGGGTTTCGGGCTGGAGGTCCGCCTGTCGTCGAATGGCTGTATCGAACCGGTAATTGTCGGCCTGGGGAATGGCCGCTTTGCCGCGGGCTGGGAAGAAGACGGGGCGGTCTGGGTCAATCAGGTGCAGCCCGGCAAGGCCGCCGCGCCGCGCAAGCTGAGTCAATCGGAAGCGGCCCAGATCACCTTGGCCTACGATACGCGCGCGGGACTCTTTGCTGCCTGGGTCGAGCGCAGCGGCGCTCATCTGCAGGTGCGGGTCGGCAAGCTGGCAACGGCCGGCGATGAAATCCATTTGGACCGCTCGGCGCCGGTGGAAGCGCAGCCGCCAATCGAGGACCAGGCCTATCCCGCCCTGGTGGTCAATACGGACGGCAGCGTGGTCGTGGTGTGGGAAGACCGGCGCTACAAGCACACGGTGATGCTGGTCGCGCATGCGCAGGATGGCGAACATTTCAGCGCGCCTTACCGTCTGATCGATATCGTTCGCAGCACCATTTCCGGGCCCGGCGCAAAGCTCGGGGCAGGCATGGGCGCCATGCGGCCTACCGTGGCGCGCTGCGGACCCGTGCCCATATCCGACGCGGGAAATGTTTCGGGGGCGGGACCGTGCGTGGTGGCAGTTTGGCTGGACAAGCGGGATTTTCTATCCGGCTACGACGTCTATGCCGCATTCAGCCCCAACGGTGGCGGGGCGTTTGGCCGCAACATCAAAGTGCAGGACAGCTTCGGCGACAGCATCGCGCAATGGCACGCCACAGTCGCCGCCAATTCACGGGGCCGTGTGGTGGCCGTGTGGGACGACGACCGCGACGGGAACGCTGACATCTGGCTCGCCGATTGGACCGGCAAAGCATACTCCGACAACGTGGCGGTGCCTGGCGCTTCAGGGGCTGGCTCTCAAACGGATCCGATGATCTATCTTGACGATGCGGGTCGATTGCATGTGATCTGGCTCGATCAGGCCGATCCGGATTCGGCTGCACGCATTCGCTACGTTTCAGGCGTTTGGCGCAACTAGGTCCGCGGCCCTTGCGGAGAGCGGATCGAACGTTCTGATGTTTGCCTGGCGGCTCCAGAACTCCGCGCGCTTACCGGATGTGCGTGCAGAGAAACAGTCAAACCAAAGAGCGCTGGATAACGCAGCAGTATTGAAGACCGCAGCAGGAGCACGCGCCTGCACACACAGTGCGACGCAATGCCATGCCATGCTGTCGTGACCTTCCCTATTCCGGCCTCATCGATCAATGGTTATATGTCTGTCATATTTCAGTGCAATGATCCCTGATCAGCCTGGCGGCATGAGACATGGCGCGCGCCAGGCACGACAGCCAGCAATGGATTGGGTCAAGTGATCAGAATGTCTTGCCAGCCCCGCACATTCATAAGAATCTGCCTCGCCATGTGCCGAAGCTATTTCCCGTTTTCACTGGGGCTCATGCTGTCATTCAATTGCCCTGCCCATGAGTTGCAAATATGCGCTGCAACGATGAGCGAGTTGAGGGCCATGCTCGGCGACCAGAATTTTCCGATGAAGTGGGAAGAGACCACGATGGATGACGGCAAGCCTCTCGTGGTGTCAATTGCGGAGAACAAGGGTTCGCTTTTTCTGGAATTTACCAAAACCAGCGAGGGCCTTTGGGCGGAGAGTCCCGGCGTCATTTGCAAAACGGGCGCGGATCTCGAAGCCCAGTTCACAGGCGAGCAGATACACCTTGGACCGGCGGCCAACTGGGTGTTGCGCTATGCCTTGAGAAACGGCGGTAAATTCACGCTGACGAAGCTTGGGGCAGACCAGTTGCGCATAGCGACCAGCGGTTGGACAGGGGTCTTTTCTCCCAGCGCAAAATAGGCCGACCGCCAGCCGTCACTTCGCTCCCACGACAGCGAACATTGCGCCCTGCGGATCGAGGCATTGGGCAATCCAGCTTCCGCCAGGAACCGACTCCGGGCCATTGAGCACCTGGCCGTGTCCGTTCTTCACGCGTGACAGCGCTGCATCGACCGAGTCCACGGCGAAATAATATAGCCAGTAGGATACGGGGGCTTGGGCCTCCCTGGTCATGATGCCGCCCACCGCCGCGCCGCCTGTGGCAAAGGTCTGATAGATCCCCATCGGACCCATATCGTGAGCTTCTGCCTTGGTCCAGCCGAACAGCGAGGAATAGAAGGCAAACGCACCTTCCACGTCGCCTGCATGCAATTCATGCCAGCCAATGTGGCCAGGCGTCATGGCTTTGGCGTCCGCAGGCGCCTTATTGCTTGATCCCTTGAAGAGGAAAAACGCTGCACCATAAGGGTCGGCAACAACAGCGAAGCGACCAACGCCGGGGATGTTTTCCGGTTCATGATGAACCGTGCCACCCGCCGCCTGGACCCGCACTGCATAGCCATCGACGTCGTCGACGCCAACATAGCCGGACCAACTCGGCGGCACGCCCCGGGCCCGCAGATTACCCGGAAGCGGCATCAAGCCACCCACCATGACGGGTCCGGCAGAGAACAGCGTATAGCTGTGATCAATCATCCCGGAATCGGCGCTGGTCCATCCGATCACCGCGCGATAAAAAGACGCGGCCGCATCGATGTCGGTCGTCATCAGGTCATACCAAACAAATTTAGCAACAGAATGTGTCATGCGTATTCACTCCTTTCTTCAGTTGTAGCCTGCGTGGGACGGTGCTGGGCCCCATCTCCAGGCATTCCACAGTTCCTCATCAGTGGCGGTCAGGCTCGGCAACAGCTCTCATGAACAATAGTCTTCTGTCAATTTGACAGCTTCATGGCGCCACGACGATATGTTGAAACCGTCCCGTGACGAGGTTTCCCGACCCAACGCTCATTTTGACCGGGCGGCATCAAGCAGAGCATTCAACTGTTTGAAGCGGGGCAACTGCACTTTCCGCGCCATAGCGCGCCCCTGGTCCTGCTTCCCGGCCATCAGCAAGGGCACGATGTCCTGATCGCGTGTCGCCTTGAACACATCCCAGACCTGCTTGAATTCCACGAGCTGCGCATGCTGTGCCTGTAGCGCCGGGTCCGCCAACGCCCGCTGCAAATTGGTATCGACCTCCTTGCTGGAAGCGAGCGCATCCTCATAGCGCATGTCCAGGGCGGTCTTGTCGGTTTCCGAAAGCATCGCCATGGTCTGTTGCCGGGACTGGTTCAGCTTGGTCTGAATATCCTCCACCTTCCCCGCGAAGGCCCCTGATGGCATCGCAAGAAGAAGGGGGATGGCTAGCAGCAACAATCGATGACAGTGATTCATGGTGGACAGTTCCCATCAAGACGACAACGCACCGGTCTTCCGAAGGATGCTGGTTTCATGATAGCAGTGCCAGCGGAGCGGATAGGCAAGGCTTGACCCCTTGGACTCCTGGCTCGCCGTGACCTCAGCCAACGGGTGAATGAAGAAGCAGGGATATCATTGTCATTCGACTCTATCTCATTGGAGGCCGTTAGTGCGAAGCGACACTCTGCCAAACAGCCGGATTTGCCTCGGCTGCTGGCCCCGGTGGAAGAACGCAGGCAAGTGCACTTGCAGCCTTGTGTTGCCCCCCGCAGCACAGGAGCTGAGAGGTACACATCCATGACAGGGTTATTGGTACGCCTGCTGTCGTTCGCCACCGGAGTGCATGACGCAGATCCAATCGTGGATGCCGCTGTGGAGAGGGCCGTGAATCGTGTGGCTCCCCGCCTGAAGCAATTCCACGGCTATCCGGGTCGCTATCGCCCTGCCGTGCAGCGCGTGCTCGCCCGCGTCCGACAACTTTCCGCGGATGTGCCTGGACCGGTGACCCTGGACCCTGAGCGCTACATCAGCGATCCTTTCGTCCGGGCCCTGTTCGGCGCACCGAAAGACATCAAGCAATTGTGTTCGACACCGGCCATGCAGACCTACGCTGCCCAATATGGCAGCGGCGAGTTTTACGCCTTGCTATCCATGCGCCGGAGGGAAAACTCGGTCTTCGGTCTGGATCTTGAAGGCGACTTGATACGTCGGGACGTGGCTCAGCAGGTGATCCACTTTACCGATCACCTGTTGATCGCTCCTGCGCCCACGGAAAAGCAGGCACGCGAAAATGTGCTCTGGTATTTATTTGACCATTACATGGAACACGTCGCCCAGGGTTTGGACCGGTTGCGCGACGAGCGCCAGCGCCTCGCCCGGGAAAAGGACTTTGCCGTGGCGCGCCTGCGTGGCGTCAGTGCCGAACTGCGTGCGGCCCGACAACAGGAACTGGAAGACGTGCTTGCAACTCTGGGCGAGGCCAGCGCAAGTCTCGACCCTGGGCAGATGGGCGAGGTGTTCGACGTGGTGCTATCGCATCCGGAAGACTGCATTGCGCTCGTCGCGAAGCGCCTGAATCTCGACGCCATGGGCGTCGTCCATGCCGAGGCAACGCACCCGCGCGCGGTTTCCCTGGATTTCGTCGACCTGCATGAGCGCGATCGGGAAACCCGCAACGTGGTCCTGGTCCATCTCCGGGAAGTTCATCCGACTTCATCGTCTGACCAGTTGGATGCAGCGCGGCGATTGCTGGGTTGAAAATGAGCTCTGTCGAACGCGGTCACTTGATCAGACTTTGCATGCCGCCGGACGCCCAACCACCGAACATCGTGCCGCATGCTGGTTCGATTGAGCAGATTGCGTTTGACTGCATTTTGCAGGAGCACATGGTCAGCGAAGAAAACGCGTTCAGGTGCTTGCTGCCTCATCGCTTGTGAAGAGCTTGTCCAATGTGTACACGCACAATCTGCTGGTCTACCTGGAGGACGACCAAGATCTGATGAAGCGCGTCAAGCGGCCGAAGGTGTCGACGTTCTTTACAGACACGTTCGACCCAACCGCGTGCCGCTGTGATAACTCGCTGAAGAGTCGGCGTACTGTCAATCTGGTCCGTTATTCGCGTGTCCCAAGTCGTTGACGTTACTTCTGGCTCGGCCGGTTGAGCCCTTGCGCGTAAATTGAGGAGACCGTCCATCATCAAGAACCGATTCATGTCGTCGTCTCTTTTCGCCGGCCTGTTGCTATTCGCGCCTTGCGCCGTCCATGCCGACATCATCCTCGTCGGGGCCCCAGTGGAAAATGGATCTTCCTCGTGGGACACCCAGTTCAACGTCCCACCAAGCGGTACAGTCTTCGACTTCGCGGATCAATCTTCGCTTTCCAGCGACCAGTTTGTGACCGACATTCGTGTTCCATTGTTCGGTGCTACCGGATTCCTGTCGACGGACTTTAACCTGTCGCTCCTGGCGAGTCCGCCCGCGACGAATCCGGTCCCGTTGTTCAGCTTCGATCTGAACCTGCCAGACGCGAGTGTATTGTATTCCCTACCGATCAATTCAATTCTGACTGCGGGCACATACTACCTCCGGCTCACCACGGGTGGATTTGTAGGCTGGCCGGTCGCCGACCCGAGCAGTTTTGTGACCACCTACGGAACGGTCGCCGACGGCATCTGGGAACTTAACACCGGAACAGGCGTATGGACATTCATCGACAACACGATATTCTCCGGCAGCGACCCGGGTGTGTTCACTGTCAATGGACCGTCGAACAGAGGGTCTAATGGGGTTCCCGAGCCAGGGACCCTCGTG
Organism: uncultured beta proteobacterium; assembly: GCA_963782495.1. GTDB lineage: Bacteria > Pseudomonadota > Gammaproteobacteria > Burkholderiales > Thiobacillaceae > DASQBT01. Next base: position 314,252 of record CAWAJU010000003.1, read on the forward strand.
CTCGTGGGCATGGGCATTGTGGTCGCTGCAATGGCGCGGCGACGCGCGCGGAGCTAGCTGTACGTCTTCGCAGTGAATTCTGCTTCAAATCAAGCGCCAGATCCGTTACAGGCCTATGTCTGCGGCGGGCGCGGGTTGTGCCAGAGTCCACCGGCAAGCAGTAGATCGGCTTCCGCCGGACCCCAGGTGCCGGATTCATAGACATAGGCCGGGTCGCGATGGAAAAGCACCGGCTCCACCACGTTCCAGGCCGCCTCCACGGCATCCTGGCGCGCAAATAACATGGCTTCGCCATCCAGCGCATCGCCGAGCAGACGTTCGTAGGCGGTCATCTCGTCCGGATGGTTGTTGCAGACGTACAGTTCGACCGGCCGGCCCACCATCCGATCGCCTGCGTTCTTGGTGCGCGCGCCCAGCGCGATCGACACCGTTGGCGACAGCCGCATGCGCAGGTAATTGGTGGCCAGCGGCCCCGCCTCGGACAGCGCGAACACGCGTTGCGGCGGTAGCTGGAATTCGGCGCGGACCTCGGTGGTCGTCACCGGCAGTTTCTTGCCGGTGCGCACAATGAAGGGCACGCCCGCCCAGCGCCACGTATCCACAAAGAAACGCACGGCGGTGAAAGTCTCGGTGTCCGAACCGCGAGCCACGCCTTCCTCATCCCTGTAGCCCTGGTATTGTCCGCGCACCAGATCGCCAGGGGCCAGGGGGCGGATGGCTTTGAGCAGTTTGGCTTGCTCGTCGCGGATCGCCTCGGCGCTGGTGCCCAGGGGCGGTTCCATGGCCAGCAGCGCAAGTATCTGCAACAGATGGTTCTGCAATACGTCGCGGATCGCGCCGACCGAATCGTAGAAGCCGCCGCGCCCCTCCACTCCGAACGATTCCGCCATGGTGATCTGAACCTGGCGGATATGGTTGCGGTTCCAGATCGGCTCGAGAAAGGAATTGGCGAAGCGAAAATACAGGATGTTCTGCACCGCCTCCTTGCCGAGGTAGTGATCGATGCGGAAGATGCCGGATTCCGGCAGCGCCTCATGCAGCGTTGCATTAAGCGAGCGTGCCGACTCCAGGTCGCGCCCGAAGGGTTTTTCGATCACCACGTGCGCATTCTGCGTGCAGCCCGCCCGAGCCAATCCCTGCACGACCACGGGAAACATCACCGGGGGAATGGCCAGGTAGTGCAGCGGGCGTTCCCGGTGCTCAAGGGCGCGGCGCAGTTCGTCGTAGGTGCCCTGATCTTCGTAGTCACCGTTGATGTATGTCAGCAGACTGGCAAGGTTGCGAAACACGGCGTCGTCCGCTCCACCCCCAAAGCGGGTGATGCCATCGTGAGCATGGGCGCGCAGGCGCTCCAGATCCCAGCCTGGAGAACGCGCCACGCAGAAGATGGGCGGCAGGGTGCGGCCGTGGCGCAGCATGTCATACAGCGCGGGAAATATCTTGCGTCGGGCAAGGTCGCCCGTCGCGCCGAATAGAACCAGTGCGTCGGAGGAAAACTTGTTGGCCATGACAAACGCCTTCCAGGGAAAAAGGTGTTTCGATCATAAACCAGTCAGGTGGCGCAGTGCCACACAGCGGCGAACGGGAGTGATGCCGCTGCCACGAGTGTTGCATCCTCGCCCCCGGATTGGGCAACAGCCGGCGCGCCATGGGTGGCCACGGCTTTTCAGCAATTGCCTGCAAGAGCAGCCAGGCCCGACTGTCGTCGATACACAAGCCGGGAAAATACGTTCTTGAATGGTTGATGCTTCTCATTGAACTGGCAGTCGTTGTGATGGCACGTTCGGAAAGTCATCAGCCGTTGCCTCAAGTCGCGAAGGGGCAATGTCCTTGATCCTGCAACGACCGCCTCAGGAAGGTCGATTCGCCAGAGCCGATTCTTGGCGCCCAAGGGGAAGTTGGCGGCGAATATCCACTCCACGGCCGGCGAGTAAAAAACGTTCAACCACTATTCAAATGCGGCTGGCGCGCGAACCCGGGGAGATCGAAATCCGACTACACGAGATAAGATCAGAGGCAGCAGCGGAGACAGGACCAGGACATCGACCACCACCTTGTCCGGCTTTGAACTCGGCGACTTTCCGAAATCCACAAACCTTTCTGAAAGAAGGTCTGTCGCTCACACACGATCGGCGATTAACCCAACACTTCCTGCATTAGCATCAAAGGCGTTTGCGGAACGGCTGGCAAACCTTCGATCATTTGAGTACTCTATCGTTCGCTGCAGTAGAGTGAATGCAACCGGTTTGAACTGACACGGCATTTTCGGACAGTTTCCATGAAGCCAGGAAGACTGCCATCGACCCATTCGAGGCCACGTTCTGTAGACGTTGGGGGGTCGCTCGGCCACTAGTGCATACGGATGTTAAGTAGTGTGAGCCGAGTTTGTTTTCGCGCTTGGAGTGATTGCGATATTACAACAGCTTGTTGGTTTTATCTCAGGAATATCTCGTAAAGCGGTATGCTTCTTCCAGTTGACCGGAGACCAACCCGCCCAAAGGCCGTCCGGGCCGTATACCCGCGAACGGTGACAACTGCTTACACTTCGACACGGAATCGACACACTGGCGAAGCATTCTATCTCTATCGTAAGAAACATCTGGTGTCGAATGGTTCGGGGCCAGCATTGCAAAAAGGAGCAGCACCATGAAGACCGCAAACACTCTCAAGACCCTGTCCCTGCTCGGGCTTACCGCGCTGTCCCTGGCGGCCGCCACCAGCCAGGCCGATAATGGCTACGGCTATTACGGCGTCCCACCGAATGCCAATCCCTGGGTCGGCGCCCCTCAGAATGCCAATCCCTGGATGGCCAATCCGGGCTACCAGCAGGCACAAATCGTCGCTGCCATGAGGCAACGCCAGGCGCAACTGGACCAACGTCAAGACCAGCAGATGCAGCGCATCCTGAGCGGCATGGAGAGCGGCAAACTCACCTCGCGTGAAGCCGTCGGTCTTCTACGCGAACATCTGGCCATCGCCAACCTGGAGCGTAGCTATATGGCCGATGGACGTCTTGGGCCGAACGAACTTGTCAGTCTGGAACAGCGTCTGGCTCAAGCGGAGCAGCACATCACGATCGAACAGAAAGACCGGGAGCAGGTTGCCCCTGTTGGTCGTCCTGGTGATATGGGCCGCCCTGGCGGGTACGATCGCCGCTGAAACGAATCGACAGCGACAGGAGCCCTTCCCAGGTCTCTGTCGGCAGTTATTCCCAAGCTGGACAGGTGCAAGGCGAGCCGGCGTCTTTAGGTGGAACGGCAGACAGCACGCTTTGCTGCCTTTGCAGACTGTCGGCCCGCTTCACTTGACCGGCAGTTCCCGGCTGCGAACCAACCTGGAAAGGGCTGCCAAACTCAGCGGCCGCTTTTTGGATTTCTGAACTTCGGCAAGCGATCCGAAGGCGACATTCCGCATTACGTTTATCGACTGACGGTTCCTCGCCCTATTCCCTTGAAGAACCCCGTGTTCCAATCGCGTTCATCTATACCCAATGTTGAATTTTTGCGGCATGGCCTCTTTTGAGGTTCGCAACCGGGTCCAGATGCCCGGTTTTTTGATCAATCCATGTATTTTTTGCCTCAAGCAGGCGCACCTATCCCGTGAATGGGCGGTCCCTGCGCGATCACCTTGGCCATGCGCCGGAGGTTTTGCACGGTCGCAGCCAGGGTGAATTCGTCGGCTGCCCCGGTAAGTCCGCGCCGTCTGACTGTCTTGAACAATGGATAATGGTCTCGGCCTTGGTGATGTACATGCGGACGTTTTTGTAGCTGCGCCAGTAGCTGCGCAGCGCATGGCCTTGCGGACAGCGCTATACATTGGCCCGTTCATGCCACTGGAAGTCATTGGTGGAAAGCGTGCCGTCGTTACGCTCCGTCCTGTCCCACACCGGTACATGCGGCTCAATGTCTTTCTCCTCAACCAGCCAGGCAAGCATGGACGCCGCGCCGTAAGCCGTATCGCCAATCAGGCGCCCAGGCTTGAGGTCGAAACGTTCCTCGACACGCTCGATCATCAGTTTGGTGGAACCGACCTCTGCCGTGCGGTTGGCCGGCGTCGCTTGCACATCGAGGATAACACCGTGGTCGGCGTCAATCAGGTAGTTGGTCGAATAGGCGAAAAAGAATTGGTCACCCATGGCACCCGTCCAGCTCGATTGAGGATCGGTGAGGGAAATCCGTCGCGGTAATGTCTCGGCAAGCGCCTCCTCATCAAGCACTTCCAGATACTCGTGCACCGCACGGGTGTTGAGCGCCAGGTTCGTCCAGTCGATGTCCTCGCCTTTCGCTATGCCGCGCGGGCCACTCGCATCGGTCGCGATGATGCTGGCATCCACCGCGAATCCTTCACCCTTGACCAGACCCGCCGCCATGCAACGACGAACGACCTCGTCAAACAGCCAGCGGAAGGTTCCGCTATCACGGAATCGCCCATGTCGGCTCTTGGAGAACGTGAAGTGATCGGGCACTGCATCTTCCAGACCCAGCCTGCAGAACCAGCGATAAGCCAGGTTCAGACGCACTTCCTCGCACAGGCGTCGCTCGGAGCGGATGCCATAGCCGTAACCGACGATCAGCATCCGAATCATCAGCTCAGGATCGATGGAAGGACGTCCCGTATGGCTATAGTGGCTGGCGAGGTGCTGGCGAAGTTCGCTTAGGTCGAGGCACTGGTCAATGCCGCGTAGCAGGTCATTCTGGCGAATGTGGTCTTCAAGGTTGAAGGAGTAGAAGAGGCGTTTCTGGCGATCGCTCTGAAGCCCCATCATATCAAGGCTCTCCACGCATTCGACATGTGTAAATTTACCATCCTCAACATCGAAATGTGGGCGAGTATTTCAACAGAATACGCCCAGTTGCGGACGTCAAAGGCTAGAGTTGGGGGGCTTGCCAATCCGGACGCCAACCCTAAATTCTCTCCGCGGGCAGAACACCGGTCGTGCTGATAGATTGCAGAGCCTTGTGTCGATAACGCCCGTGCCACTTGGATCAGGCGCATCGACCATAGGGAAACGCCTGATAGGGAGTGCTACTGCCGCTTGTCGCGTAACTCTCACGAGACACACACCGTTGCGAGCAAGAGCCAGTGTCACGGGAAGTACCCAGTGGTAGGTCTCAATGATCTGATTGACCCGTTTGATTCGCCCTCTTCAATCGAAAGCAACACAAGTGAATCCCAAGCAAGGGGAATGCGGTGCCTTCAGCGCACGAAAGCCTTGCGCCCGGCGAACACGGCCGAATCGCCCAGGTACTCTTCAATGCGCATCAACTGGTTGTATTTCTCCACGCGCTCGCCCCGGCACGGCGCGCCGGTCTTGAGATGGCCGGTGCCCAGGGCCACCGTGAGGTCGGCAATAAAGCTGTCCACGGTTTCGCCGCTGCGGTGCGACACCATGGCGCCCCAATTGGCGCCGTAGGCCAGGTTCACCGCCGCCACCGTTTCAGTGAGCGAGCCGATCTGGTTGAGTTTGATCAGGACCGCGTTGGCGACGTTCTCGTCTATCCCGCGCTGAATACGCTCCACGTTGGTGACGAAAAGGTCGTCGCCGACCAGTTCGATCTTGCCGCCCAGTTTCTCGTTGAGTATCTTCCAACCCGCCCAGTCGTCCTCGGCCAAACCGTCCTCCAGGACGACGATGGGGAATCTTTCCGCCCAGTCTGCATACATCGCCACCATCTCGGCGGCTTCCACTATGCGGCCCTCCGTGCGCAGGTGATACACGCCTTCCTCGAAAAAACCGCTGGAAGCCGGATCGAGCGCGATCGCCACGTCTTCGCCGGGCCGATATCCGGCCGCCGCGATGGCCTGCACGATCAGTTCCAGGGCTTCGACATTGCGCTTCAACGCAGGCGCGAAGCCGCCCTCGTCGCCCACGCCGGTGGAATGTCCGGCGTCCTTCAAAACCTTCTTCAGGGCGTGATAGACCTCAGCGCCCCAGCGCAGGGCCTCGGTGAAATTGGGCGCGCCGACGGGAGCGATCATGAATTCCTGCAGGTCCGTGCCCTGCCAGTTGGCATGCACGCCGCCATTGAGGATATTGAACATGGGCACCGGCAGGCGATTGGCTGCCGCGCCGCCGATGTAGCGAAACAGCGGCAAACCGCAGGCGCTCGCCGCGGCACGTGATACCGCCAGGCTCACCCCCAGGATGGCGTTGGCGCCCAGCTTCGCCTTGTTGGGTGTGCCGTCGAGCGCCAGCATGGCTCGATCCACCGTGCCCTGATCCTGCGCATCCAGACCGGTCAATGCCGCCTTGATTTCTTCATTGACGTGTCCGACAGCCTTTGTTACACCCTTGCCGCCGTAACGGGATTTGTCGTCGTCACGCAATTCCAGGGCTTCATGCACGCCGGTCGAAGCGCCGGAAGGCACGGCGGCGCGGCCGAAGGCGCCGCCATTCAAAGTCACCTCGACTTCCACGGTAGGATTGCCGCGCGAGTCAAGGATTTCGCGAGCATGGATGGTTTGGATGCGGGTGCTCATGGTTGATGCCTTATGTCGTTGAAAAGGGTGCGTGCAGATGCATACGATAACGCCAGCGCGGTTTGCGCGATATCGCGGCCAGTTAGACCAGGCGGAGTACGGCCTGGGTGCGGATGATGTTTATGGGCTCGTCTTCATGGACTCACCCCGCATGATCGCAGTCCGGACTGGCAGGGTCACCGGCGTCCGGGCTCACCACGCCAAAGCGGGCCGGGATGTGCGCATAGAAGACCCTTAGCTTTTCCATATGCAGCACGTCGAGCAGCCGCCGCGATTCCTCCTCGGTAACAATGAACTCCACTTCCACCGTGAGGGTCCCGGCCAATTCAAAGAAGTGATCCTCGTGCAGGTGATGGTGACGCCCAAAGCCGGCCATGGCGCGGAACGCCGATCCGCCCCGGATGCCGAGATGGTTGGCTTGTTCCAGCAGCCATTCCCACGCAAGCTTGCCGTGGCAGCGCTGGTTTTCGTGCAGGTAGAACCTGAGAAATGAGCCTTGCATGCTGTCTCCTTTCAGTAATCCTGTTTGCTCGGAATCACCCCGCGCACCCCTCCGCGCGGGTTCGCCACGTCGCCCCGGTAGCGGGGGATCACGTGCAGGTGAACGTGGAAGATGGTCTGCCCCGCAAGCTCGCCCACGTTGATGCCCAGGTTGTAGCCGCCCGGATGAAATTCCCGCTCAAGCCAGAGCTTCGCCGCATCGGCTAGACCGAACAGCGCAATGCGCTCCTCGGTCGTCGTCTCGAACCAGTCGCCCACGTGGCGCCTGGGTAGGATAAGCAGATGCCCGGGACTGGCGGGATTTTTGTCGCGGATCGCGTAGGCCAGTTCGTTCTTCATCAGGGCGTGTGCCGGCTGGCAGAACGGGCAGTTGGCGTTCATGGCCGGCTCCTGGCCCAGGCCACGGTCGCGATGCCAGCGAGGGTCATCAGCGCCGATCCCAGCACATGCACTCCCACAGACGCCATCGCCCAGGAAGGCCGGCCTTGCTGAATCAAGGTGGCGATCTCGGCAGAAAAGATGGAGAAGGCGGTCAACCCACCGCAGAAGCCAGTGATCACCAGCGGGCGCCATTCCGGTGGCAAGCTGGGCAGCGCAGAGAAGAACACAAGGCCCAAGCCAATGACATAGCCGCCGGTGAGATGCGTGGGCAAAGTGCCGGGGGGAAAGGTAGGAAGGAGTGCGGTGAGCTTAAGGCCCAGCAACCAGCGCAGCAGTACGGCGAGTGCGGCAGCGAGGGAGATGGCGAAGACGAATTTCCACATGCGTCTGTCCTCAAAAAACCAGCACAAGTTTCGGACAGAGCAAGCAAAGTGCGTACACCGCCCGTGTCGGGTTCGTGTAGGCATCATCAGCCGGATGAACGCCGGCGGTTATGAGGAGGAATTCCATCTCCTAACTTGCTTAGGCCGATTATTGCACGGCAATCGAAGGCTTGGGAAGACAGACTGTTTCGAGTGACAGCAACAAGGCTGCGGATTCAACTGATCGACGCAACAAGTTGGTGAAATTGTTGTGCGGATGTTTCATAGTTTAAGGTATTTCTTGGGCGTTCATTCATCTGGCGTGCGACGGCGTCGAGCCGTAAGCTGCCGGTCGCGTCGTCGCAGCGTTTTGGCTATGACGGCTTTGGAACATCCTGCGCACAGGGCGCTTCCGGCCAAATTGAGACGGTCAAAGATTTCTCCCAATGCAGACGCTCACTGTCATTTAGGGCACCTCCGAGGGAGACACATCCTGGCGGAGCCTTTCTGATTGGAGGCGGATTGTCCATGAACAATGCGACGTTGCCTTCGTAATGGTGGTGTGTTCCAATTCTCGAATGATGCAGAATCGGGTTGCACCCTTCTTGCCGATCGAATCACCCATCAGCGCTATGGCAGGGTGCGCGCCGTGCCGCGTGAGGGGTCCCAGCTTGGAACGCGCGCGCCGGCATCCCCACTCACGTTGGTGCTCTCAAGGGCCAAGCGCATTGCCATGACCCTGACGCGCACCTGGCGGCGCTGGATTCTGGGATGGGTGATCGTTGCCTTTCTCAGTATTCAGTTCATCGAGTCGACCCACCACCACGATTCAGCTGCATCTGAAGAAGCTTGCGCGGTCTGCCAGACCCTGGCGCATCACCCACTCGACATTGCGACACCTGTGGCTCCGCCGATCGGGGCCGCGCTGTTTCTCCTGTTTTTCATTTCCATCTGGCAACCGGCTCCCCGGATCGCCAAGGCGCTCTGCGCTTCATACCACTCCCGTGCTCCGCCGTATCACACGGCTTAAACGAACTTTCTCAAGCTATTAAGCATTCACTCTGCCTCGTTGCCACGAGGCAGAGGTTATTCGTTTACGGGAGTAGGAAATGTCATCACTCAAGATGTGTGGGGGCGGCGCGTATGCGTCAGCCCTGTTGTTTAGCATGGCGTCCATGGTGCTGGCTGCACCGGTTGCTGCCGGGGAAATCCGGGGACAGGTTCAGGATGCCTTGGGGCGTCCCATCACCGATGCCAATCTGAGCCTCAAGACTGTGGCTGCCTCCATTGTCGGAGGCACGCGAAGCGATGCGGATGGGCGCTTCGTCTTCACCGGCATCGCGCAGGGCACTTATGCGGTCCAGGCAGAGAAGGCCGGCTTTCAGCTGGGAACCGCGATTGTCACGCTATCAACCGGAACGGCAGCATCCACCACCTTGACGCTTGCCGCCCAGGAAGCACTGGAAGTTAAGGTGGTGGCTGAGCGACTCAACCAAGCCAGAAACGGTTTGTCGCCCCAGACCGGTGGCAGCGTGTATCGTTTCGACTCAAACGATGTTGACACCTTGCCCGAAGGTAGCGACACGTCTTTCAACCAAGTGTTGCTCCAAGCGCCAGGCGTCGCCAACGACTCTTACGGCCAACTGCATATACGTGGCGACCACGCCAATCTCCAATATCGCATCAACGGCGTCATCCTGCCCGAAGGGATTACAGGCTTCGGCCAGGCCCTCGACACCCGTTTTGCCAAGAGTATTGATCTGCTGACCGGAGCCTTGCCGGCTCAGTATGGCTACCGCACAGCCGGAGTCATCGAAATCGATACCAAGAGCCAGTTTGAACCGGGCGGTCAGATTGACCTCTATGGAGGCAGCCACGGAACGATCAACCCGAGCATCGAATACGGCAACACCAGCGGCAATCTGAGCTACTACCTAAGCGGTTCCTTCCTCACCAATAACCTGGGGATCGAGAACCCCACGTCCAGCACCAATGCTATCCATGATCGCACCGATCAGGAAAAAGGGTTCGCGTATTTGTCCTATCTGGTGAATCCCACCACACGCGTCAGCGCCATGTTCGGCACTTACGACGGCAAATTCCAGATTCCAAACAATCCGGGGCAAACTCCCGATCCGGATGGGCACGGCTACCTCGCCGGCGCCGGGGTCACCGATTTCGACTCTGCCAATCTCGATGAACGACAACGCGAAACCAACCGCTACGGCATCCTCTCCCTGCAAAGCTCAATCGGCGAGGATTTCGATTATCAGGTGTCGCTCTTTACCCGTTACACCAGTGTCCATTTCACTCCCGACCCAATCGGTGACCTGGTGTTCAATGGCGTGGCCTCCGACGTGCTGCGCAGCAGCCTCAGCACCGGGTTTCAGGGCGATGGCAGCTACCGCTTGAACGACGCCCACACCTTGCGCATGGGCGTCATGGCGAGTACCGAAAACATCCGCAGCGACAACTCCTCCAGCGTCTTTAACGTCGACGCCAGTGGCGATGTCTCCCCGCCCGGTTCTTCTCCATTCACCATCGTGGATAACAACTCCAAGAACGGCAATACACTTCTGGGTGTCTACCTGCAGGACGAATGGCGTGCCAATGACAAACTGACGGTCAACTATGGGGCGCGGTTCGATCAGGTTGATGCCTTCGTCAAGGAAAGCCAACTGAGTCCGCGACTCGGCTTGGTATATAAGGTCACTCCCGAGACGACGCTACACGCGGGCTATGCCCGCTACTTCACGCCGCCGCCCACCGAGCTGGTGGCGCCGACGACCATCGCCCTGTTCGAGGGGACTTCCAACCAGCAACCGGGCACGGAGGACTCCCCGGTCAAGTCTGAGCGATCGCACTATTTCGACGTGGGCGCGACCCATCAGTTGACATCCACCATCAACCTCGGCGTCGATAGTTTCTACAAGCTCACCAGCAATTTGATCGATGAGGGCCAGTTCGGCCAGGCGTTGATCTTCACCCCTTTCAATTACGCCAAGGGGAAAGTCTATGGTGTCGAGCTGACGGCCAACTACAAGTCGGACAACCTGGCCGCCTATGCCAATCTGGCCCATACCGTGAGCCTGGCCAAGGACATCACCTCCGCCCAGTTCGAGTTCGATCCGGATGAGTTCGCTTACATTGCCGACAACTGGGTGCATGCGGACCACGATCAGGCCTACACCGCATCGGCTGGCGCTTCCTATAGCTGGTTGGGGGTGCGCTGGAGTACCGATGCCATCTATGGCAGCGGCCTGCGCAGTGGTTTTGACAATACTGACCACTTGCCATCCTATGTTCAGGTCAACCTGGGTGCGACACGCAAATTCAAGCTCGCGGACCTTGGCGATATCGAGGGCCGCTTGGCTGTCATCAACGTGTTCGACAAGTCCTACGAAATCCGCGATGGCAGCGGCATCGGCGTTGGGGCCCCGCAGTTCGGCCCACGTCGCGGCTTCTACTTAGGTGTGAGCAAAACATTCTGACCACGGAAGAGGCCGACCGGCCTCTTCCCCTTCAAAGGATTTGAGAGGACACGATGCAAGATATCCAAGAGGCGCTCCAAGCGCTGAAATTCGGCGGCGCCATGATCTATCCATTGCTGCTGCTCGCCATCCTGGCGCTCGTCATTTCCATCGACAAGTCGTTTGTGTATTGGCGCTTTGTGACGCTGCCCCGGACACTGCTTGAGCTGGTCGAGACCTACGGCTTTGCGTGGACCAAGCTGGAACAGGATCTGGCAGCGCTCGGTCCGCGCAATTATTTCGCCCGCTTTTTTCGGGTCATCATGGAGAACCGTCAAAAGCCGGCATGGTGGGTGGAATCCCGCGCCGGCGACGAGGCGCAACTAATCGAAAAGGCGCTGAGCCGCGGCCTGTGGGTTCTGGAGACCGTCGTCACGGCTGCGCCGCTATTGGGGCTGCTGGGAACCATTACCGGCATGATGCATTCGTTCCAGCTGATAGGCGGCAAGGGCCTGGTGGACCCCACCGGCGTCACCGGCGGCGTGGCCCAGGCGCTGATCGCCACTGCCCTGGGTCTTTTCATTGCCGTCGTCGCGTTGTTCTCCTTCAACTTCTTCTCTCGACGCCAGTCACAGACCCTCGACGAGATGGAACGCCTGGGCACACGGCTGGTGGACAACATTCGGCTGGGTGAGCACGAGCGGGAGAATTCCCATGAAACTGCGTAGATCACGCCAGGCCAAACGGGGGCGCATCGAGATCATCCCGATGATTGACGTGATGTTTTTTCTGCTGGCGACGTTCATGCTCGCATCCTTATCGATGCAGAACCTCCATTCCCTGGCGGTCAACTTGCCCCAAGGGCATGCGGCACCCATGCAGCCGAAAAGCCCGATCACCCTGACGGTTACGCCGGACAGCCGGCTGTTCCTGGACAAGACACCTGTGACGCTGGAAACGCTGACGTCCGTCCTGAAACCCCTGTTGCAAGGCCCGGAAACCAGTGTAATCGTGGCGGCAGACAGCGCCGCTCCAAACGGCGTCACCGTACAGGCCATGTTGCGTGCCAGGGCTGCCGGTGCCCAACATTTTCTCATTGCCGTAAAGCATGTCGACTAAGGCCTTGGTGCTTTGGGATCGTTCGGAAGACAGTCCCTGGCGGCGTCTCTACTGGACGTTTCCATCAGCACTGACAATCTGGTTTGTCGCGTTGTGGGCGTTCGCGTATTTCATGGGAAAGCCAGCCGAACGACTTCCTGAGCCACCGCCCATCGATGCGCAAGTGATTGAAATTCCGCCACCGGCACCGGCGGCAAAGACGCCACCTGAGGAAAAGCGGCTTCCGCCCCCCCCGCCTCGTGCCCAACAGCCAGCGGTTGAAAGAACGCCGCCGGCTGTTCAGGAAGAAAAGGCGGTCGAGCAACCCAACCCTCCCGCGGCCTTGGCCATTCCCGCGCCACCCACACCGCCTTCTCCACCGGTGCCGGAAAAGCCCGTTACGACCGGCGCAAATCTGACAGGCAACAGCGGTGCGCAAGCGATCTTTAAGCCCATGCAACCGCTGCCGGATGAGTTTCGCCAGGATGCGCTGAGTATTTCGGTGCCCGTGCGCTTTAACGTGGCAACCGACGGAACAGCGACGGTTGAACTCGTCAAGCCGACCCCCAATCTCCGGCTCAACCGGTTCCTGCTCAACAACCTCAGGAACTGGCGCTTCTTCCCCGCCATGCAAGACGGCAAACCGGCGGCTTCGACCTTGCCATTTCTCGTCAGGTTAGAGGTGAAGTGAGTGGACTAAGGTCGTTGGACTCAGCTATCAACTACCCACGGTGCATGCGGGAACGCTGACTATGGGGATCGACGGGCGTTGGGACATAGAGTCATGTATGCATGAAAGTCAGACGTATCCCCAGGCTTTCCACAAGCAGACGGACTTCACCTGTTGAATGTCCCTTACATGGTTGCAACCCGGCCTCACAGGGCATTGCTGCGTGAGACGGCGGCCCGCTTGGCCTAAACCACCCGACACCTCTGTCGCCATGGTGGCCCCTTGCCCGAACAACAATGTCTAAAAGGTAATCGAAGTGCCGCCGACCACATAAGAAAGCACGGAGGCCAGTCCTTGCGGCTGGATTTCCGGTCGCCGCTTTTTCTGCAGGCCATTCTTGTCCGGTTCGCTGCAAACCCTCTCGCAGGTCGCGCAAATGTAGATTTCGCCACCGAGATCGATGAACTCATCCATCAGTTCTGAAAGCGGCGGAAACCCGGGCTCGTTGACCGGGTCGCTATTACCCTCGTAAGCCCAGTGGCTGCCATCGCCGATCAGGAAGACACGGGTGTCAAGATCCAGGGAGAGCGCAGCGCAGGCCGCCGCGAAGGCCAAAGTCGCCCGCTTGCCCCCGTCACTGTTGCCGGACGTCAGCATGACCATGTGATTTCTGCTGCCCTGCTTATCCGGCGTTGACCCCAAGCTCGCGGCCACGGCGTAGATCCGTCGGCTAGCCGCCTTATCCTTGTCGACGTCCATCCAGTGCGGGATATGCACGCCCAATTGAACAGCCAGATCATCTTTCATCGTTCAACTCTATGGTGTCCAACTTGCGGTGGAGGATGCCTGTCTGGGTCTTGCATGGAATTTCCTCTCGCGATATTGACGAACAGCGAGTTTACTTTCATGGGCCGGATGTCAGTGGCGCGACAGAGTGATCTGACAAGAGCGCCGCCATCGAACAAACGAACCTGGGGCCTGCTGAAATATGGAGAAGGCCTAGCCAAGGTTCGGGCCGCTGTTATTTTTAGGCTTTGTTGAATCGGCTGGCAGCGGCCCTTTGAAAAACCGTCTCCACGATGCTCCAGGCATCATTTTGATAATGCAGCCCAATCAAGCCGGCCCGGCGCCTGGGTTTCGGTAAGACTCGTACCGATGTAGGCGGGCGCATCGGTCCGAGCCAATTCGGTTTGGCTCGATAATGCGGCCCAATCAAGCTGGGCCGGGCCTGACATCTGCGCATCGCGTGACAACGCAGTCCAATCAAGCTGAGCCGGGCCTGCGAGGGCCTGGTCCTTCATCGGGGAATCTGCAGCCGACACGCCCCCGACAGCTCCAGCGCCGACAAGCCAAGCAGCGCCCATCATTACCTTAAGTCCAAATTGCCTTTTCATATCAATCCCCTTTATTTCGGTCCTATGTCACCCGCAACGAGAGACGACCTGTCGGACTTTGCAATCTGCTCCTTGCATCGCATCGCTGCAGTGATCTTTGGACGCTGACCATTCCTCTTGACCGACAGATCGGGATTTGAGCCCGATAATGGCAGTCTAGGGAAGGGCATCAAACTGTTCACTAACGGATGCTCGAATCTGGCGACCGAGGGAGGTAATTACCCACGCGCGCGCGAAGCGAGGGCCACGGTCTGTGGGCTAGGTGAAATGCCGAGCACGATGGAAAGCATCTCGCGGCAACGGCGAAAGGTTTCAAGGGCCTGGGCTTTCTCGCCCTGTTCCAGATGACAAAGCATCAGTTGCCGGTAGATGTTCTCGGCCGTGGGCTCCCGTTCCAAAGCACGGCGATAGACGTTGGCGGCCTGATTCCATTGACCGAGCCGCTCCAAGGCATTGCCATGCGCGGCGACGAGGCGCAGAAAGCGGCTGCGCAGTCGGTCGCGCCGCCCTACCAGCCACGACGTCTCATCGTCTCCGGCGAGAAATGCGCCTGCGTAACTGTCGAGAGCATGTTGCGCCAACTCCAGTCCAGCATCCCCTTGGCGGGTCTCGAAGTCGCTCGCAAGACGCTCAAACGCACAGACGTCAACCCAAACCAGTTTGTCGTTGAGCGCGAGCTTGCCATCCTGGAGAAGGAGCGTCCTGTCGTCGCCCAAAAGCTTGCGCAATCGCGACACTGCCATGTCCAGCGCGGGCCGCGCCGTGCCAGCGGCACTGTCCTCCCACAAGGCCTCGGCCAGGTCGCGGACGGCGACGCCGCGGCCGCCCATGGCGATGAGCGCCTTGAGCAACTGGAGCGGCTTTTTTTGAGTCTTGCCGGAGGAGCGAATCGGCGCACCGTTCTCGTGCAGGGCAAAGCGACCAAGTGTGTAAACGCGCACCCGCCAGGGCCAGGACTCGACATCGGGCGACGGGGGCGGAATGTCACGCAGTTGGATCATACGACGCACGTAATCGGGTTCGATGCCCGCCTGCAGCGCCTCTGCGCACAGGCGTCCCATCTCGCGCGGCAGCCAGAAAGGGCCGACCACGAAAAGGCCGCGGCTGCGTCCAAAGCCAAAGGCAAGCACCAAGGCCTTGCGCGCTGCATCCTCCTCGCCCGCGGCAAAAAGCGCATAGCTGTGCAGCACCCTGGACCAGAATTCCATCAGACCAGACCCCGCCCCAAGCGCGCGTTCGATATCTGCCTCCATGAGTGAACACGCACGCCGCACTTCGCCGGACAGGGCCAGTGACCAACCACGCGCCACCCGAAAGGCACCTTCTCCTGCCTGCATACCTAATTGCGCGCAGGTTTCGACGCCGATTTCCAAATCGAGTTTCGCTCCGACCAGATCGCCGGTCGAAAGCTTGAATAAAGCGCGCATCAAGCGATACTCCTCATGGTTGATCCGGCAGTCGGGACGTAGCCTAGGTTGGATGCGGTCAAGCCAGTCGCCGGCCCGGACGTTGTCGCCAAGCGTCAGGGCCGCAAAGACACCCTGGCTCAGGGCAGGAACCTGGAAGACATGAATGCCGCTCTGTTCAGCCAGGGCCAGTGCCCGTTCAACGTGCCCATAAGCCTCATGGGGACTTGCGTTCAACCAAGCGCAGAACGCGGACAACGCTAGCAGATGAATGTGGGCCACAGGCGGCCAATCCTTGAAGCCGGGTGAGCCTAACACCGCATCCAGCAGCGCCTGCGCCCGCACGGGGTCACCGTTGAAGATACGGTACAACACGGCACCAACCAGATTGCCATGGACGGCCGTCGCCCCCGGATCGGCGAGGAGCACCTCAGCCAACCTGACCAGGCGAACGGCCAGATGTTGGCCGTGGCGCGCCATTTCGAGCACAGGGACTACGGCCATTACACGTGCGGCGAGCGGGAGGGGCAGACTACCGAGGTCTTCCGGCAGCAATGCATCGAGCCGGCCTGCCCATTCCACCACGGGGGTGAAATCGTCAGCGCGCACATAGATGCTTTCCAAAATGCCGGCGCAGGCGAGTATCGCCCCGTCGCGGGCCCCCTCATTTTGAAACCTGGCGTAGGCCTGCGCCAAGGTATGAGATGCCAATTCGGGGTTTACGTAGATCTGGGCCATTCCCAGCCAATAGAGAAGCCACGGAGAGGTCAGAATAACGACTTCGGGTAGATCCCCGAGCCAGTGCAGCAACGTGGCATGGCGTCCATGGGCCATCAATTCCGGGCCCACGCGACAAATCAGGGCGGTGGATTGCGGCCAGGCCTGCGCATCACGGTAGAGTTGCGCCGCCGCCTCATATTGGCCGGCCTCCTCGGCCATCTGGGCCGCGAGGCCGCGCAGTCGGTTGATTGCTTGGTGTGTCAGCGTGCATTGCCCTTGGTGGCGCAGGAAAGCAAGAAATAGCGGATGGTACTGATATGAGGGCGGCGTATCGTCCAGGCGGAAGATGAAAAAATGCTCCCGGCGCAGGGTTTCCAGGATCTCTCCGGCATCGGCATGACCAGTGAGTGCGCGCGCCTGCTCCTCGGTGAAGCTGGGCAGCAGGGCCGTCGCCAGCAGCAACGCTCGAACAGCTGCATTGGCCCCATCGAAAAGTTCCCGGGCGAAATAATCGTAGAGGGCCTCGGTGGCCTCAGGAGAGACAGGCTGCAGCGAAGATGCACGGCCTGCAGCGCGCGCGACCAGGACCAACCCCGCCGCCCAGCCCTGCGTCGCCGCGGTGATGGCCGCGACGTCCCGAGCCTGCGCGGAATCTATCTGTCGTAACAGTGCCTCGGCCTCGGCAATGTCCAGACGCAGGTCGTTCCAATCGAGCACGGCCCCACACACTGCCCAGCGTGAGAGCGCGGGCGGGGCCTTGCTGCGGCCGGACAAGACGGCCACGTTTCCCGGCGGCAGTTCGGCGAGCGCGGCATCGATCAGCGCCATCGTCGGCGAGTCGGCGGCAATCAGGTGGAAGTCGTCGAGCACCAGGGCGAAGGGCTGCGGCAACGCGTCATAGAAGTCGCGGAAGAAGCGCCGCGCGTAGGTCTGCAGCCCGAGCAGGTACTCCGGCGTCAGGGCCGGCAACGGCCGCGCCTGGGGCGCCAACGCCGCGGCCATCTGCGCCAGGTAGTGCACGAAGCTGGCGGGGTCATTGTCGTCTGCATCCGTGCGGTACCAAAGGGGGAGGCGGCGGCGCGTGTCGAGCCAGGTGGACAGGAGCGAGGTCTTGCCTGCCCCGGCCGGCGCACACACCCAAGTCACGCCGCGTTCAGCCGCGCGGTCCAGGCGCTCGAACAAACGTGTCCGCGCAATCAATCCGGCGCCCGAAGGGACGGTCAGCTTGCCGGGAAGGCGCGGGCGGTGGGGCATGAATTAACCGCGGCGGGCGAACACCCGGTTCAGATGTAGATACTGCAAACCTTCCCGAGAATTCCGCCCGAAGAACAGTGCCTGCATGACTCAGTTACTCGTCATCCGCTCGCTCATGGCATGCTGATCCGTTAACCGTTGAACTAGGCTCTCAGACTGGCCAGATACAGCCCGTCCTAGTGAAGGGGACCAAGGGTAATGTCTCATACCCACAAATTATTTGTATGTATATGCCATGTTCCACCGCATGGCTATATGTCTTTCGATATACCTTACTCTGCGGGTGTTGTGCGCCGGTTAGCGAACGGATTGAATTCCGGCTTGGATGACCGAAATTGGTCGATAGGGAAAGTGGCAATCTTCGACAAGCAGCCGCTCAGTCCTCCCACCACAGATTTCTCGTTGGAAATATTCGAATGGTTGCAATACGAAGAGGTGCGGTTGCCAAAGCAGCAAGCTCTCAACGGCCGTTCAGGCCAACTTCCGGCCTTATGCCGCGATGGCCCGTAAAGACGGCTCCTCCGCCAAACCCGATGTTTGCATTTCAGACAGCGCAGAACTCAAGGCGCGTCAGAAATCGGCAAGCGCAGCGTTGGGGCGGCTCCGGTAACGAGAAGTTGCCCTCCAGGAGGAGCCAACGTGCTGGATTCGCATTGGATGATGGGCGCTAACCGGGAGCGGCTGGCACTAACCCATAAGTTCGCATGACTGACAATAACGCGCTCTTGTCGGGCGGTCCGCCAGCATTGACTATGGCGGCGACATCCCGAAAATATTGAGCGCCTATGTCGGGAGAAATTGAGATCAGCGCTTTTGCGGGGCTATCGAAAGGGTTGGAGAAAGCGTGAACAACGCCTTTGGGTGTGTGCATGCCTTCGCCCGGAGTGAGATCGCGCGCCTCAGTGCCCACTGAATATCGAAGCTTCCCCTCGATGACGTAGACGAGTTCTTCATTGTTTGAATGACTATGTGGGGGCGGAACCATCGCCCCCGGTGGCACCAGGAGTTCAAACATACCCATGCTGCCCTTCTGCGAACCGTCAACGAGGTAACGGATTCCAATTTGGCCGACCTTGATGTCGATAGTGCTCATGACTCGCCTCCTGGTTTGATTTGACGTTCAAGTGCTGACGGTGATGCCCAGCCAAGTCAAGGCACAGATGGGCGCATCCTTCGGCATGTCACCCGCCCGTTTCCCAGACTGAGTGGTCTCGCCGTCGCCCTGATTACAGCTCAGCAGCTTGTTGAACCGGTTTAGGCACGGCGATTGTCTTCACAAAACCCGGTGGCACCTCAGTTGCTGCGAAAAGACCGAGCGTGCATTTGTGTCAAGCATTTCACTATATAGGCAGCAGATATTTTGTCCATAAGCGAACTGCGGACCAATGCGGGAAACTGGTATTTCAGACGCCGGCGTGTCACTTATCCAATGACGCCTGAGGCCGATGGACCGACCGTTGGCCAAACTTCCTGTCCGTCAAGTGAGGACGCGACGTGGGCTGTGCTACGTTTGTGCCCCGCGAGTATTCGAAACTGGCAGGCGGGATACCTTGATTACGGCTGCCTAACGCATCGGCGGCGAGTCAGCTTGCCAAGCTTCGGCAAGCGACTCTGAACGGCTTGCCATGACAGGTACGTGGAACCCCCGTTCAGCAATCGAGCGTGGTAAATGATTTCGCGCGCAATGCTTTCCCCATGGAGGTCGCTGCTTGTGCTTGAGACAAGACAGGAGTATCAGACACCCGCCACCGATCTTCATCTTCATGGCGCAAGAGCTGGACCGAGCCTTGAAAGGATCGCCAAGCAACATCAAAATAGGTCCCCATAACCTCGGCCCACATGCTCATGTGCGTTCGAGCCCATCGGTCTCATGAATGACGGCAGACTTTGCAGAGCGCACCATGGATCTCCCACGGTACAAGAAGTCAGCAGCTCTGGTGCGAAACAACGGCAACGATTATCTGCATGCAAAGCAATCGCGAGTTGCCGGGGAATCTCTGTTTCCTGGCAAAGATCATAAATGACGAGCGGGCAGGCTGCGGCTATCATTCATTGCCGCGGTCTTGGCGGCATTGCAAGGGTTCATTTCAACCACTCAACTGATAGGACACTCAGCATGCGTTTCGCCATTATTATCCTCGCGTTCACTTCGCTCACCGCCCGCGCTGAAACCCCTCTTGAACTCAACATCTTCGGACTTTCCCATCATTGGAATCGGGCGGAGGCCCATAGGCTTCACACTGAACATGAAACAAACCCCGGCATTGGCTTGCGCTATGAACTGGCTGCGCATGAATGGTGTTCCACCCCGTTCGCCGAAGGCGGCATCTACAGTGATTCAGGCGCCAACGCCAGTTACTATGCCGCTCTCGGCTGCAAGGGACTTAAGCTAACCGACAATATCCGTCTGGGCCTGGGCATTGCCCTTATGCAGAGCGAGACCTACAACGACGGCAAGGCATTCGTTGCCCCGGTGCCTTTGCTCACTTGGCAGGTCTCCAAGGTCACACTCAACTTCATCCAGTACCCGAGAATCAAGAGCCTGGGCATTATCAATACAACAGGGTTTTATCTTTCCGTCCCGCTCCCGTGACACCAGTAGTAATGACCGGAACACGTCGTCAGTCGCCGGGCTTGAGGCGATGAGTCGAGGGCGGGGCGGCCGACGAAGTCGGGGTGTCTAGGCAAGACGGCAGGATCGGGCCAGGATCTCCTTACCTCTTCTTCCGATAATACCCGACCAGTTCGCACTGAGCCAGGATATGCCCCCGCATTGCGCGTTCAAGGGTGGTTTTGGTCGCCGGGCTCAAGACCGGGAGGACGGTATCGAGCGCATACAGCTTGTGAAAGTATCGATGGCGGCCGATAGGAGGGCAGGGGCCGCCATACCCTTCGAGATTCCAGTCGTTGCGGCCCTCGCGTGCGCCAGCCAGGAGTTCCGGAACACGGGACATGGCCTCCCCCAACTCCGTGGCATCGGGCGGGATGTTGTACAGGACCCAATGCACCCAGGTCATCCTGGGTGCTGCCGGATCAGGGGCGTCGGGGTCGTCTACAATGAGTGCGAGGCTTTTCGTTCCGGCCGGCACGCCGGACCATGCCAGTGGCGGAGACTGGTCGCCGCCCTCGCAGGTGTACTTGCTCGGAATATCCGCAAACTGGCCAAATGCACTCGAGTTCAGTTCCAAGGTCTTGTTTCCTTCCGCGGCGCAAGCAACGCCGCTCGCCAAGGCAAGCGCAATGCCCAACCCGAGCACGTTACGTGATGTTTCCCACATGTGAATCCATCTATTCGATTGGAAATATAGACGCCCTCATTGGACTCATCCAGCTGGTACGGGCGTGCCAGGAGCTACAGTGCCCGGACCACGGTTGCATTGTGGCTTGAATTCAATTCAAAGGGGTGTTCAGCCTTGAATTACCGGCAACACCAGCGTTCGCCTACTTGCCGTAATCAATACGCGATCAAAAGCGTCACCCATTGAACCCACGGTGGAAAGTGGACATTCGATGCACCCAGGTTTGCCGATGGCAGTGTGAAATACTGAATGGGTACCCATGGACAGGTTCGAGTCATGCAATTCACTTTGCAAAAGAACAGGAATGGGGGCCGTGGCCCCCATCGGATCAGTCCTGGCGTTGACTGCAGATCAGGAATGGACACCTGTTCGACGCACACCGAAAAGGCCGGCGAGGCCGATGCCAAGCAGCGCCAAAGTGGCGGGCTCGGGAACCTGCGCTGGAGCCTGGTTCACCAGGATGGAGAAGCCGTTCGTATTGGTGATGCTGTTAAAGGCCAACGCGAACGCGCTACCGCTGTAGACAGTGGGGCTGAACAAGGTCTGGGTCGCCGTACATGGATCGAGATAAGGAAACGATCCACATCCGGCAAAGGTCTGTGCGTACACGCCCACATTCAGGTTGAGCGAAGTGGAAAACGCATTTTCCAGCGTCTGGTTTACAAACCAGAAGTCCCACGTGCCGGCATCCGTGAGATCAACGGGCAGGCTTGCGCCAGCATTGGTGCCAAGCATGAACGGCATGGAATTCATGACATTGCTACCCTGCAACTCATAGTAGAGAAATCCATCGATTGCCGTCGCGACGAAGTTGTCAGTCTGCTTCACACCCAGTTCCGCCCCCGCATCGCCAATGAGAACGCTGGCAACCGGAGCCTGGACAACGTTATCCATCGTGACACTGGTTGAAACAGACTGGTCGAGCGCGGGTGTGTAGTTCTTGCTGATTCCGAGCGTGAGGTCGGGACCCAAGCATGCAACGACGCAAATTTGCGCCGTGTAGCCCAAACTCGACGCCAGGTTGCCTGCATTCGAATTGCCCAGAAAGCTCAGGTCAATGGAAGTCGTGCCGGGGGCAGACAGAATAGGCGCGTAGTTCGCCGCCATATTGCCCTTGAACTCGGCCGTTGCCGTGCCGGTGCTGGCGCTGATGTTATAACCAAAGCTCAATGGAATGCCCAGGAGCGAGGTGCTGGTGTTGGCGGCAAAGGAGAAGCCTGCACTGCCCCCGCTTGGTCCCCATATGCTTTGACTGGCGGCAACGAAATCCAGTGTCTGCATGTAAGTTGCGCTGGCTGACAGGCTGAAGCCGATGGTGCACGTTGCCAGCAACACCCCGAGTGCTGATTTCAAGCCTTTGCCATTAGTTGAGGGCAGGGCTGCGAGGTCCCTGTGGCGGAAGCCAAGGCCACGATTGCGAGTACCATCCCGCCCATCTGGCTGCGTCACTAGATCCATCGGCTTAATCACTTTGTGTCTCCTTATTTAAAATGGTTTGCGTGGTCTAACGAGATTCGCGCCCGGACCTATCCATAGACGTGGGCTTGGCGGGCATGCCAGCGTCACAGCCTCATCCATTGGTCCGCTAAGTTGTGAACCTTTGAGACACTGCTTTCGCAGTGATGCATTGGCTTCGAATTATGTTGGCGACCAATGCACTGTTTATGCCAAAGCCATAAGCGTATGATTCCATAGGGAACTGAAGATCTCGTCATCTCAATATGTAAGTTATTCCGACATTCAGGATAGTGACCGGAGATGTACTGGAGAACTTGTCGGCAATTCGGTCTCTCGGCGATGACGCAATGAGTAAGTTCCATGGATCGGCGAACGACGCGAGTGTTATATTGCGTCGTGTTCAAAACGACATCGAACTGCTTTGGTTGAACCTATACGGAATCCACTGGCTCACGATGCATTAGGGAACTTCCGCATCATCTATGGCGCGATCCGCCAGCATTTCAGGGAGGTGGAAAAGGCATGCGGCATTTCCGGATCGCAACTCTGGATACTCAATGAAGTGGAAGGTAAGCCTGGAATCGGGGTGTCGGAATTGGCAGAACGTCTTTCGATCCATCAATCCACGTGCAGCCAGTTGGTTGAGAAATTGGTGACCAGCGGATTGCTCTCGAAGACGCGCACCACAGAGGACCAACGCCGTGTCGGATTAAGCCTGTCCGGGCATGGACGCAACGCGATGGCGAGGGCGCCGCTCCCCATGCAGGGGATCTTCCCGGACGCACTCATGGCCATGCAAGAAAACGATCTGGCTGACCTGAATCGCTCGCTCTTGAAGGTGCTTGAACAGCTGCATCTACACGACAAGAAGTTTGCCGGAAAACCTCTGGCCGATCTCTAGTCAGATGGACGCATTTCCAATCCGCCAACCTCAACAAAGCGCATTTCGACCAGGCGGAAACCAGGACGGGATACAACAAGCTAACTCCGTGATACCGGATGAACGCGCTTCTCAATCCCCGAAACTCGTCTCCACGCCGCGCGCGCTGGCCACCCAGGGGTGGTCCGGCGGTACGGTCTTGACCTGACCGGCAACGTCTTCCAATGCGACTGGCACGCTCGATTCGCCGCGCGCAGCAACCATAAATCCATATTGCTTGTCATGGATGAGGTCGGCGGCGGCTGTGCCTAAACGCGTGGCAAGCAGGCGATCGGCGGCGGAAGGTATGCCGCCTCGTTGGAGATGACCGAGGATGGTCGGTCGAGCTTCCAGCCCGGTAAGCAATTCGAGTTGATGTGCCAGTCGTAAGGTGCGTTCGGCATAGACGAGCTCGGGTTCGACGACAATTTCCTTTGCTTTCTTGTCCTTCTTCCTGACGGCATCAGGCCGCCGTGCCGCGAATTCCTCTTCGGTAAGTGCGCCTTCCGCGACCGCGACGATGCTGAACGGTTTGCCCTTGCGTTTGCGCTCCTTGATCGCCTCTGCCACGGTTTCCACGTTGTAGGGAATTTCCGGGATCAAGATCACATCGGCGCCGCCAGCGATGCCCGCACCCAACGCCAGCCAGCCGGCGCGGTGACCCATGATCTCAACCACGATGATGCGGTGGTGACTGTGCGCGGTGCTGTGCAGACGGTCGATGGCGTCGGTGGCGATGCCGAGCGCAGTATCAAAGCCGAAGGTGGTTTCGGTCAACGCTACGTCGTTGTCGATGGTTTTCGGCAGGGCCAGGATATTAAGGCCTGCCTGCTTCAAGCGCAGCGCATTCTTCATGGTTCCGCCGCCGCCCAGGCAGACCAGGCAATCGAGTTGATGCGCGTGGTAGTTGGCGACGATGGTCTCGGTCATGTCCAGCATCTTGCCATTCATCGGCATCTTGTGTGGCTTGTCGCGGCTGGTGCCAAGTATGGTTCCGCCCTGGGTAAGGATGCCGGATAGGGCTTTGCCGTCGAGCGCGATGGTGCGGTCCTCCATAAGGCCACGAAAACCGTCGCGAAAACCGATGATGCGCATGCCGTAACGGGACAGACAGGCTTTGCCGACACCGCGAATGGCGGCATTGAGACCCGGTGTATCGCCGCCGGAGGTGAGAATGCCGATGGAGTGAGTCATTGATTATCGCCAGGTTGCCGTTGAAAAGTGCGTTCAATCGCCCTTACTGCTCGAGATGGACATCCAGATTATCCAGTCGCTTCTGCGATGTCGACTCCAAATAGTTTCAACTTCGCCTCAATCGCAAATGCCCGTCTCGTTTCGCCCGACGCGGAGTGCACGTGTGGCTTTCCACCACTGGAAAACGCCGGCACACAATTCCTGAAACTCGGCAGCAAGATAATTGCGGTCACAAAACGGCAAACCGCTTCCAACAATGAAGAAGCTTAGACCATTAGTGGCCGCCTCTGGCGACCAACTCCGTAGCCACCGCCCCGCCTTGCTCGACCGCTCAATAGGTGAGCTGCAGTGCCGCCAGCCGCGCATAGAGTCCGCCTTGATTGCGCAGGCTCTCCGGGGAGCCCGTTTCGACGATCCGTCCGCTTTCCAGCACCACGATGCGATCGACTTTCTGCACCGTGGCAAGCCGATGGGCGATGATCAGGGTGGTTCGCCCCTGCATTGCGGCGCTCAAGCCTTTCTGAACCAGGATTTCGGACTCGGCGTCCAGCGCGCTGGTGGCTTCGTCGAGCAGCAGCAAGGGCGCAGCCTTGAGGATGGCCCGCGCAATCGCGATGCGCTGGCGCTGTCCGCCGGACAAGCGGGTGCCTCGTTCGCCGAGGAAGGTCTGGTAACCCTCGGGCAGGCGCGCGATGAACTCGTCCGCCAGTGCCGCCTTGGATGCTCGGATGACTTCTTCGTCGCTGGCCGCGGGGCGGCCGTAGCGTATGTTCTCCAGGGCGTTGGCAGAAAAGATCACCGGATCCTGCGGCACAATGGCGACGCCTCGGCGAAGATCGTGCAAGCTTAGTTGGCGGATGTCCTGTGCGTTGATTTCGATGGCGCCGTCGGAGACGTCGTAATAGCGCAGCAATAGCTGGAACAGGCTGGTCTTGCCGGCGCCGGAGGGGCCGACCAGGGCGATGCTTTCGCCCGGCGCAATGTCGAGGCAGATGTCGTCCAGCACGCGGATCTGTGGGCGCGCCGGATAGCAGAAGCTCATATGATCGAAGCGGATGGCTGCTTGTTCTGGATGCACCGGTCGTTGCGGGCTGGGTGCCTCGCGGATGGCCGACCCGGCGTGCAGCAGATCGAGCAGCCGTTCGGTCGCGCCAGCGGCGCGCATCACGTCGCCCCACACTTCCGACATGGTGCCGACGGCGCCGGCCACCAGCGCCGCGTAGAGGACGAAGGATGCGAGCTGTCCGCCGGTCATGGTGCCGTCGTGGACCTGGCGCGCGCCGACCCACAGAACGAAGATGATGGTGCCCATCACCGCGGTGATGATCAATGCGGTGAGCGCCGAGCGCACGCGCGTGCGCCGGATCGCAGTGACGAAGCTGGTTTCGGTGCGATCGGCAAAACGCCGCGCTTCCCGCGCCTCCTGCGTATAGGCCTGTACCGTTGGCATGGCGTTGAGGATTTCACCCGCCAACGCCGAGGCGTCGGCGATCCTGTCCTGCGATTCGCGCGACAGTTTCCTGACCTTGCGACCGATGGCGAGGATGGGCAGGGTCAGCAAGGCCATCAGGCCCAGATTGAGCGAGAAAAGATACAGGCTGGTGACGGCCAGCATGATCATGCCGCCGATAAACTGGAACAGGCTGCGCAAGCCCATCGAAACGGAGCTGCCGACTACGGTCTGGATGAGGGTCGTGTCGCCGGTCAGTCGCGACAACACTTCGCCGGTCTGCAAGGTCTCGAAATATTGCGGCGACTGGGACAAGACGCGTGCATAGACCGCGCTCCTCAGGTCGGCCGTCGCCCGTTCTCCCACCCAGGACACGGTGTAATAGCGCGAGGCCACGGCGAGCGCCCAGAAAGCGGCCATGCCGAACAAGGCGATGAAATGCCCGTTGAGACTCAAGCCACCGAGCAGGCCGCTGCCAGCTTGAACTCGACTGCCAAAGCCGAAATCGATCAGGTCGCGAAACGCCAGCGGCACCAGCAGGATGGTGGCCGAACCCAGGCACAGCAGGACAAAGGCCAACGCGATGCGCGCCCGGTATGGCCGCAGGAAAGGCCAGAGACCTGCAAACGCAGAAAGGGATCGTGGGTTGGCCGGCGGAACGGGGGCGGCGTAGGGCATGCGCAATTATCGTTCATGTCGCAGGAGTGGTCGCGTGACGCTTTATCCTGGCGCGCCGCCAATCGGATCTCGTGCCGGATTCTATGCTGGCAAATTCAAGCTAGACTGTAAGAATCGGGCAAAGCCTTTTCGAAGCGGCAATTGCAATTCCCATCCGAAGGGGCGGCCTGCCTGGGGCCAACCAGTGGGTTGCCTTGTCTTACCCGGCATGTATCGCGTCAAGCAGCGTTGAGGGGAACCATCATGCGAGTCACTGCGGGAGAGGTTAGGGATGCCCTGAAGAAGGGTGAATTTCGATTCTTCTATCAGCCGAAGGTGTCGTTTCTGAGCGGACAGATCAGCGGCGCCGAAGCGCTGATCCGCTGGCAGCGCGACGAACAGACGATAGTGCTGCCCGACGCATTCATCCCCGTCGCCCACGCCCACGGGCTGGTGCCGGAGATCACCCAAGCCATGTTTCCGCGCCTGGTGGAGGATTTTCGGCACATCCGCAGCGTGAACGAAGGAACGACCGTTGCTCTCAACGTCACGGCGCAGGACCTCGACACACCGCGCCTGCTGGCTCTTGTGCGCGAGGCCGTCGCTTCCGGCTCGATCAACGGCAGCCAGCTGGAAATCGAGATCACGGAAACGGAAGCGGTCGCCGGCAACGACGCGACGACCAGCAGCCTTGAAGCGCTGATTGCCGAGGGCGTGCAACTATCCATGGACGACTACGGCACCGGTTACTCTTCGCTGGACAGCCTCAATCGCCTGCCCTTCGGTGCGATCAAGATGGACCAGACCTTCGTGCTGAGAATGCTCAGCTCGTCCAAGAGCGCGACCGTGGTCAAGGCCAGCGTGGCGATGGCGCAGATGCTGGGATTGAAGACCATCGTCGAAGGCATCGAGACGGAAGGGGTGTACAACACGCTGATCCACTGCGGCTGCAATGAAGGGCAAGGCTACTGGATCAGCCCGCCTCTGGCGCCCGAGGATTACCTCGCCTTTCTGAATGCCGACCACCGCTGGCCCGCATCGGCAGTGGGCATGCTGCGCATGGCCCAACTCAGCCATACCTGGCAAAAGACGCTCCTGGTGGACGCGGTGGTCGCCTACATGACGAGCAAGAGAAGAGGCGACCTCAAGTTGCAGGACATGCACATGAGTGCCGCGGACTGCGCGCTTGGGCGCTGGTACCAGGGGTTGGGCAAGGCGTTTGGCGGAGATCCGGACTACGAATCGCTCGACGTTCCCCATCGCGCAATGCATGACACTTGCGAAACGATTCTTGGCACGCTGAATTCGCCGCAATTCAGCCTCGCGAACCTGGAACGGATGCTGGATGACCTGACGGACAATTCCAATCGTGTCACCGCAACCCTGCAACGCCTGGAAACACGGCTCCTTATGGACGAGTTGTCGACGGCCCACGAGCATTGATGCCGCGCCGCATGCTTTCCGGCCAGGCACGCTTTTCGATTGGCCCGCAGGATCCCGCTGCTGCGTAGTAGCGTAATTCTCATTCCGAATAGCGTATGCTTGCAGGCGCCCGCCTCGATGAGGGCGCGATTTTTAATGTCGCGCAGCCACGGCGCGGCCCGAATTTTCGAATGACCTGAATTTCCAAGGAGCAGATATGAAAGTGCAAGCAGCCCTGATCGCCTTCGCCCTTAGCATGTCCGTCGCAGCCCATGCGGCGGACACCCCCAACAGCCCTGAAGGCTGGGCTGCCAAGATGACGGATCCCACGCAAAATGGCTCGGCGTTCAAGGATCCGAGGGTTTTCGTGCCATGGGCCAGCGCCATGATGGATCCGGCCACCCCCATGGCGCTCATGCAGCGCGGCATGGATCCCAATGCTTATATGCGCATGATGGGAGGGATGATGAACCCGGCTTCCATGCAGAATTGGATGCAGTTCACCGATCCCGCCGTGGCCATGCGCTGGATGCAAGGGGGCATGGACCCCAACCTCTATATGGCAATGATGAGGCAGGCCATGAACCCGGCGATGTACGCGAAATGGATCGCAATGCCAATGGATCCGCGCCTGATGGGAATGATGACGGCGCCGATGAATCCGTCCATGTATACCAACTGGATGGGCGCCGCCGTGAATCCGGCGAACATGCAGATGATGATGGCACCGGCGAATCCGTCCATGTACACCAACTGGATGGGCGCCGCCGCCAACCCGGCAACCTATGGCCCATGGGGTGGCATGGCGGCACCGATGATGGCGGCCCCCATGGGCATGACGAATCCGGCGACCATGATGAGCCCGATGGCCATGATGTCCATGCCCCAGTTGGCGGCCATTCCAAACAATGGGGTTCCGGCCCAAGGCGCATACATGCCGCTCTTACCGGCTAACCCTGCACCTCAACAGGCAACGTCCTCGCAGGCATCCGCCCCCGGCATGTTTGATCTTTCAGCCTGGATGAAGATGTTTCCCAACTCGGTCCCGCCCGCAACGGCCGCTTCGCCTGCACTGGCCTCGGCCGCCGCGCCTGTTCCCGCAGCTGCAGTGGCCGAAAAGCAGGTGAAGAAGACCCATCACCGTCGCAACACTCATCACAAGCCAAAGAAAATGTCGGATAAGCCGGCTGAACCCAAGTAGGCAACGCACGCAGGAACGATGGCACAGACGAGGCCCGCGGTTGAGGGGCCTCATCTCTCGCCATGCAGGAAGCAACATTCCAGCCATCTGGCCATCTCTCGGCGTCAAGGTGTCCTTGCCATTGTCTTTCAGGGTCTCCTTCAGCAAGTCACGCAGCCGGTCATGGCATTTTCAGAATCCCCAGCGCTCGCTCGCCATCGTCTGCAACGCTGCGTGGGCAGCGCAGGTCGCGTCTAAACAGACTGCTGACTTGGCTCAATGTCCTCCACACGGCAGGGGGTTGGGACAATGCAAGAACTGACACGGACCTGCAGGACATGCTTTCGCGTCCGCAACGGGATCGCGCCCGTCGCACGCGTCATTGCGCAGATATCGCCTGGGGGCGCGGCGCTCTGAGCGCCCGCGTTGAAGTTCGATGCGCATGTCGACGGTGGAGTCACCCGGACAGTCGTTCACCACGTCCACCCGGAAGCCGCTTCCCGCTTCCGAAACCCTGATGCTTCGATTGACCTGGCCTGCCCGTGCGACGCCTGAGGTCTCGGTCGCTGCGTCAGCCGTCGCGCGGAATTCGTGCGAGGCAAGGAATTGCCGGACGGCGAATGTGAGCGCGTTCGCCCTCGGAGAATTCGCATCCGTCCACGATTGGCGTTGCACAACGTTGGACGTCAGGCTGACTCCGAGCCAGAAGTTGGTGATCGGATAGTTCGGGCTCGCGATCCGGGGTTTCGGCGCGCCCGGTCCTCGAACGGCTCCGTCGAAGATCTCCTGCAGATCTGTCAGCTTCCCTGGTCCTGTCGGGGGTGGCGCTGATCCGCCAGGAAATGGGCGTGCTTTATAGCCTGAATCCAGTTACAAATTTGTCTTGGTTGTTATTGGCTTCTGGGCGGCCGTGTTCCAACTGTCTGGATAAGGAGGCTCGATATCAAAAAGCTGCAGGCAACAGGAAGTTTCCCGTTTTTTTGAAGACAGCCAACTGCAGGATCGCCACACAGACCGTGACAGCCCAGGTACCTTGCTGTACCAACGGCGCTGCCCGCAATAGCGGGGCGGAATGCAGGGTTAACGCGATCAGCAAGATCCGTGACATCTTCATGTTGCTACCTGCTGCTCTGGAGGAAAGGACAGATTCCGTGGATCACCTGCAATGACGAAACGTGTGCATTTGGGCGACGCCAGCGGCGAAATAGTCCGGTTCATGGCCGTTGTCGTGGCAGGCGTCTTCATCGACGCGGGGCATCCCTGACGGACTGGCCGAAAGGATCAGAGCCGAGGCCCCGCCAATCTGTATCGGCTTCATGTCAAACCCTGCGGAAAGACACCGTGCTTATCAGGCTTTCCGCGCGGTGATGCTTGGAGCTTGGAACAAAAGATCCCTGCGGACAGAAAGAACAAGGCATCGATGCGAGACACGCGCAATGCGCGCGATGAGGGCTGCCGCAGTCGAATTCCCGCAAATCTGCGTTTGGCTGATCGGTTCCCTCTATGCCGGCGCTCAGGAATTGGCCTTTTCCAGCCACTTGAGCAAAGTGGCGTAAAGCTCATCGGGCATGACGGGCTTGGCCAGGAAATCGCTCATGCCAGCATCGAAACAGCGCTGACGGTCCTCCGCAAAGGCATTGGCAGTCATTGCCAAAATCGGCACTGCTGCCCGGCCCGGAATGCTGCGAATGTGTCGCGTTGCTTCAAGGCCATCCATCGTCGGCATCTGCATGTCCATCAGGATGAGGTCGTACATCGTGCCTTGCGCCATCTTCACGGCCTGCGCACCGTTGGCGGCCGCATCGACGAGCAGGCCGGTGCGGCTGAGCAGCTCCTTGCCGACCTCCATATTCATAGGCTCGTCATCGGCCAGCAGCAATCGCTTGCCGGAATGATCACGCGCCAGAATCGCCTCCGGCGATTCCCCGCGCAAGGGCCGGAGGGCCTCAACGGGACCGGCGGCAGCCTTTGTGAGCCGGGCCGTGAACCAGAACGTGCTGCCCGTTCCAGGTGCGCTTGTCACACCAACATCGCCACCCATCAGGTGTGCCAGATGTTTGGTGATGGCCAGCCCCAACCCGGCGCCGCCGTATTCCCGGGTGGTTGAGCTGTCCGCCTGCGCGAAGGCCGAGAACACGCGATCCAAATGCTCAGGCGCGATGCCTATTCCCGTATCTTCGACTTCGAACCGCAGCAGCAAATGGTCATCGGTTTCCTCCTGCCTGCGGGTACGGATCGTGATCGTCCCCTTGCTGGTGAACTTGACCGCATTGTCGGTGATGTTGAGCAGCGCCTGGGTGAGTCGGATGGGATCGCCGCGCAGATTGTTCGGCAAAGCTTCGGCGTCCATGACCAGGTGCAGTCCCTTCTCACTGATGTGCGGAGACACGATGGAGGCAACCTTGCTCAGAAGGCTCTCCACAGCGAGAGCCATGTCGTCGACATTCAGCTTGCCGGCCTCAATTTTTGCGAGATCGAGAATGTCATCGATGACATGCAGCAGGTGCTCGCCAGCAGCATTGACCTTGTCGAGTTGTCCCGCCTGCTTCGATGTGACCCCATCCCGCCGCATCAGATGCACCATGCCGAGTATTGCATTCATCGGCGTCCGGATCTCATGGCTCATGTTGGCAAGGAATACCGATTTCGCCCGGCTCCCTTGCTCAGCGGCGCTCTTCGCTTCGGTGAGCGCCTGTCCCACTTGTATTTGTTCGGTGACGTCTGTCAGTATTGCCCGGCATACCTGCCCGGCTTCGGCCAGGGTCGCGTCGATACGCAGGCTGTGATGCGTCTCGTCATCGCCCGACGTCACCACCACGCAAGATGCCTTGCCCCGGCCTTGGAA
The DNA here is from genome assembly GCA_963782495.1 of uncultured beta proteobacterium. GTDB lineage: Bacteria > Pseudomonadota > Gammaproteobacteria > Burkholderiales > Thiobacillaceae > DASQBT01. The sequence continues at coordinate 346,412 of CAWAJU010000003.1, forward strand.
CAGCGTATCCAGGAAGGCATTGAAGGAATGTGTGTCCTTGACAAGCTTTCCAAGATGCAGCCCAACCAGTCTGCCGCGCTCGATCCCCAACATGCTCGCGAATGTGAGGTTGGCCCGGAGAATGGTTCCTGTACGATTTAGCGTGATGTAGCCCACGGGCGCGAATTCGTACAGTTCGGTGTAACGCTGCAGATTCTTCTCGGACTCCAATCGGGCGCTGCGCAACTCCTCGTTCTGTAGTTCCAGTTCGATCCGGTGGACTTCCAATTCCTGATTCAGGGCTTGCGCGTCGGCGTAGGGAGGAGATAGTCGCGACGCAGTCAACAGGCGCTCAGCATCCTGACGCAACTTGACCACGTTCATTTCGGGTTTCTTCATCATGCCTTGTTCCCTAACCGCAACTCGGCTGTCGGCATCGCACATTGGCTGATTGAAACTGGCCTGCCTGCCACCATGGGTGGCGTTCCCAAGCAATCCCACGTTGCGGGTAGCGTCTTGCGGTGGACCGGGAACCACCGCTGTATCCAGCTTAGCGGACTTTTGGTGAATATTCCATGACTGACCCATTGCTGACTCGAAGCGTCGTGCGGAGGGGTCATTCAATCGGTCCCGGTTGGCGGATCTGGCGCGAGAGGCTCACAAGTTCGTGTATGTACGCTTCACCAACGGAAATGGAGTCCGGCTGCATCCCGCCACCTTGCCTGGCGCGGAGAGCAAAAGCCCCGGGCGAGCGGGGCGGTCGTGACGACGATGCTGATTACTACCGGCGGCGGCGTGACGCTGCGAATCCAACCAGGCCGAGGCCGAGAAGCGCGAGGCTGCCGGGTTCGGGCACCGTGGACTGCGCCACCGTCAGGTAGCCACGGTATTCGATTTGTCCTCCCGTCACCCCGCTTCCGACGAAGTCGTAGCTGCCGTGGTCATCCAGAGGATTCACCATGTTGCATGAAAAGGAAAGTATCCCCCAGCAGAAGAAGGCGCTGACATTCGGAAATGGGCCGAGCAGATCGGTCCCGGTAAGGGGTCCCAACGAATAGCCAACCGAACTGGGGTCGTCGACGGTGTCCGCGAAGATGTTGAAAAGGAACTCTCCCGCGCCACCGGAGAGGGTCGCATCGGGGATCCCGCCCGTGTTGCCGGCCCCAAAGTCCCACACCAGATTCGTCATCGTGCCCGGACTCGTCGACGCATCGTAGACAAACGACCCGCTGCCGGAGGGACCGAGCGCGCCAGCTCCCGCATTTGAAGCATCAAAGGAAATCGTGTATGCGATAGGCGCCGCGTGCGCGGCAAATCCAAAGCCGGCGAGCATGGCTGTTGCGAGTGCGTGAGACAGACGGTTCGTGAGCTTGAAAAATGTGCGGTTCGCTGACATGGCATCCCCCTAGAGTCAAAGTCGGCAGTTGAACTGCGAGCGAATGTCCTCCGTCTTGATGCGTCGTTCACGCTGGTCGTTCCGAACGTCGACGGAGGTACGTACGGTCTTGATTTTCAAGCATAAACCATGCGCAAAAACCAAAGGCCTTGCGATTCAATTGCTTGCTGCGGCGGATCTTGCCGTTCGCGGCGCAACTGTAAAGTCTTTCGACAAACAGGTTTCGCGTTTTCGATCCGCTTGCCACGAATCAGCGCAATAGCGGGGCAAGCGTGGGCCAGACGTTGGCTAGCATCTGCGCCTGGCCCGCTGCCGTGGGATGCAACTGATCACGCTGCATCAACTCGAAGTCGAGGGCCACATGCTCCAGCAGAAAAGGCACCAGCGGCACGTGCCGTTCCTTCGCGAGATCGGTGTAGGTGCGGTAAAAGGCTTTGGTGTAAGGTTCGCCATAGTTGGGCGGCAGGCGCATGCCGATCAGCACCACCCTGGCTTTGCGCGCCTGCGCCCGCGCGATGATGGCGTCAAGGTTGTGACGCATGGCCTTGAGCGACAGGCCGCGCAGCCCATCGTTGGCGCCCAGTTCGAGCAGCAGCAGCGCCGGGTGAGTGCGATCGAGCGCGGCATCGATGCGGGCCAGGCCGCCGGCGGTTGTGTCGCCGCTGATGCTGGCGTTGACCACGGTGTAGTGCGGATCGCGTTGGCGCAGGCGCCGCGCCAGCAGATCGACCCAGCCCTGTCCCGTCTCCAGGCCATAGCCGGCGCTCAGGCTGTCGCCCAGCACCAGGACGGTGGAGGCGTGGATCGGGCAACTCACCAGCAACAGGAAAGAGAGAAGGACGCGACGCATGACAGGGATTGAGGCCGGGGCACCCATTGTCACCTCCGAGCGAGTGGGCAAGCAAGTGGCAGTGGCGGGCGGCACGCTCACCATACTCGAAGACATCAGCCTCTCCATCGATGCCGGCGAGAGCGTGGCCATTGTCGGCGTTTCCGGATCGGGCAAATCCACGCTCATCGGATTGCTCGCCGGTCTCGACCTGCCCAGCGCCGGCCGCATCACGCTGGCGGGGGAGGAGCTCACCGCGCTCGACGAGGACGGCCGCGCGCGCTTGCGCGGGCGCAGCGTGGGCTTTGTGTTCCAGACATTTCAATTGTTGCCCGGCCTCACCGCCCTGGAGAATGTGATGCTGCCGCTGGAGTTGGCGGGCGCGACGGCGGCGGAAAGCCAGGCGCGCGAAATGCTGCGCCGCGTGGGACTGGAGGCGCGCGCAAGTCACTACCCGCGACAACTCTCCGGCGGCGAAGAGCAGCGCGTGGCGATCGCGCGCGCCTTTGCCACCACGCCGGCGCTGCTGTTCGCCGACGAACCCACCGGCAACCTCGACGCCCACACCGGCGAACGAGTGGCGGACCTCTTGTTCGCCCTCAACGCCGAACAGGGCACGACCCTGATCCTGGTCACCCACGATGAGCGCATGGCGGCGCGTTGCACCCGCCGCCTCCACCTCGATGCCGGGCGCATCGTCGCCAATGACGTTTAGCCGCTTCGCCCTGTCGCTGCGCCTCTTGCTGCGCGACTGGCGAGCGGGCGAGTTGCGCATCCTGCTCTCGGCCCTGGTGATCGCGGTCACCGCCACCTCGGCCATCGGATTTTTTGCGGATCGCCTGCAGCGCTCCATGGTCGACCAGTCGGCGGAACTGCTTGGCGCCGACCTGGTGTTGCGCAGCCCGCGTCCGGTCAATCCGGTCTGGCTGGAACAGGCACGCACCCTGGGACTGCGCGAGGATGAGGCCCTGGAGTTTCCGAGCGTGGTACTGCATGGTGACAACCTGCAGCTGTGCGACATCAAGGCGGTGCGGAAGGGATATCCATTGCGCGGCACGCTGCGCACCGCCGCCCAAGCCTACGGCGCGGAAGCCAACACACGCACCATACCCGAGCCGGGCGAGGCCTGGGTTGAGGCGCGCCTGCTGCCGCTGCTGCAGGCAAAGGTGGGTGATGAAATCACCCTGGGCAATCGTGCCCTCCGCATCGCCCGCATCGTCACGTTCGATCCCGGCGGCGCGGGCAATTTCGCCTCTCTGGCGCCGGCAGTCCTGATCAACCGCATCGACGCCGAGCATGCCGGCGTGCTCGCGCCCGGCAGCCGGCTGACGCTCAACTATCAGTTCGCTGGCGATCCGGCAGCGATCAGTCACTACCAACAATGGCTCAAGCCGCGGCTCGGTCCGAGCGACCAACTCATCGATGTGCACGAGGGCCGGCCCGCCATCGGCTCCGCGCTCGACCGCGCAGAGCGCTATTTGGAATTGGCCGGGCTCGTCGCCGTGCTGCTCGCCGGCGTCGCCATCGCCATGGCCTCGCGCCGCTACAGCGAGCGCCACTTCAATGTGAGCGCCATGCTGCGCTGCCTGGGCGCAGGACAGAACGACATCGTGGCCTTGTATGCGCCGCAGCTTTTGCTGCTCGGTCTGATCGGCAGCGGCTTGGGCGTGCTGCTGGGTTGGGGCGCGCAGTTCGGGCTGTTCCTGCTGTTGCGCGAGCTGCTGCCGACCCAGCTGCCGCCGCCCGGGCCGTTGCCGGCATTGCTCGGCGTGTTCACGGGACTGGTCGTGCTGGCGGGATTTGGTCTGCCACCGGTGCTGCGACTGAAGAATGTGCCGGCATTGCGCGTGTTGCGGCGCGAGCTGACGCCGATGCCACTGCGTGCCTGGTTGGTCTATGCCGCCGCCCTCGCCGCGATGAGCCTGCTGCTGTGGCGCTACACCGGCAACGCCATGCTCACTCTGGTCGTGCTGGGCGGGGCCCTCGCGACCCTGCTGGTATTCGGCGGCCTCGCCTGGCTGCTGCTGCGCGCCAGCCGCGCACTGAATCGCGGCGTCGGCGTGGCCTGGCGCTACGGGCTCAACAACTTGTGGCGCCACCCGTGGCTGGGCGTCGGCCAGATCCTTGCCTTCGGCTTGGTGCTGATGGCCATGGCGATCATCGCCTTGCTGCGCGAAGATTTGCTCGCCACCTGGCAGAGCGAGCTGCCGGCACGCGCGCCCAACCATTTCGTCATCAACATCCTGCCCGATCGGGTTGCGCCGCTTGGCGCTTTCCTGCGTGCGCATGGCATCGCCAGCGCACAGATCTATCCCATGGTGCGGGGACGCCTGACCGCGGTGAATGGGGAGGCGATGGCCGAACGCGCACGGCGCCAGGGCGACGAGGAAGTCCATCGCGAGTTCAACCTGACCTGGAGTGATCGCTTGCAAGTGGACAACGCGATTGTCGCCGGCCGTTGGTGGCAGCCGGCTGATCGCGGCCAACCGCTCGTATCGGTGGAGAAGGGGGTGGCGGACCGCCTCGGCATCAGGCTGGGCGATACGCTCACCTTCTCCTTTGGCGGGCAGGAACTACGGGCCAAGGTGGTGAGCCTGCGCACGGTGCAATGGGATAGCTTCAAGCCCAACTTCTTCATGATCTTTCCGCCCGCCGTGATCGAACAATTTCCTGCCACCTATATCACGAGCTTCTATCTGCCGCCGACCGAGCGCACCTTGCTCGCGCAGATGGTGCGCAGTTTTCCGGCGGTCACCGTGATCGATCTAGACCGCATCATGGACCAGGTTCGACGCATCCTGGCCCAGGTCACGCTGGCGGTGGAGTACGTGCTGGTGCTGGTGTTGCTGGCGGGATTCGCCGTGCTCTACGCAGCCTTGCAGGCGAGCCTTGACGAACGCCTGTACGAAGGCGCGCTGCTCCGCACCCTGGGTGCGAGTCGCTACCAGTTGCGCGCCGGACACCTGGCCGAATACGCGTTGCTCGGCGCCCTCGCCGGTGTGCTCGCCGCCGCTGGCGCCGAACTCATCGCATGGCTGTTGTATACGCGTGTGTTTAGCCTCGACTACCACCTCAAATGGCAGCTATGGGCGCTGCTGCCTCCGCTCGGCGCCCTGCTGATCGGCGCGGCTGGCTTCTGGGGCACGCGCAGCGTGGTGCTGCGCAGCCCGTTGCTGGTATTGCGCGCACTTTAGGCCGCAGTCCAGAGTCCGACCCAGATACTTTCGTTCCGGCCATGGAGTCCGCTTCCCGTCGAATCGCCCATTTGGACATGGATGCCTTCTACGCATCCGTGGAACTGCTGCGCTATCCCGAATTGCGGGGTGAAGCCGTTGCCATCGGCGGCCGGCGCGTGGCCCAGCCCGTGGTCGGCGCGGATGGCGTGCGGCGGTTCGCCCGGCTGTGCGATTATGCCGGCCGTGGCGTGATCACGACCTCCACCTATGAAGCGCGCGCGCTCGGCGTCTTCTCTGCCATGGGCATCATGAAAGCCGCCAAGCTCGCACCCGACGCGGTGCTGCTGCCGGTGGATTTCGATGCCTACCGGCATTACTCGCGCCTGTTCAAGGCCGCGGTCGCCGCCATCGCACCGGATATCGAGGATCGCGGCATCGATGAGATCTATATCGATCTCACCGAACTGGCCGAAGACTCCGCGAACCTCGCGCAGCGCATCAAGCAGGCGGTGAGGGACGCCACCGGACTGTCCTGCTCCATCGGCATCGCGCCCAACAAGCTGCTGGCGAAAATCGGCTCCGACCTGAACAAGCCCGACGGTCTGACGCTCATTGGGATGGAGGACATTCCGCAACGCATCTGGCCCCTGCCCGTGAGCAAGATCAACGGTATCGGCCCCAAGGCAACGCAGCGCCTGCGCGCGCTGGGCATTGAGACCATCGGGGATCTGGCCAAAGCAGAGCCGGTGGAATTGCAGGAACAGTTCGGGCGCAGTTACGGCCTATGGCTGCAAAGAGTTTCCCACGGGCTCGACGATGCGCCCGTGCTCACCTATTCAGAGCCCAAATCGATCAGCCGCGAGACCACGCTGGAAAACGACCTGCATCCGAGGGGCGATCGCGCGGCGCTCTCTGAACTTTTCACTGCGCTTTGCACCCAGGTCGCGAGTGACCTCAAGCGCAAGGGCTATCGTGCGCGCACCATCGGCATCAAGCTGCGCTTCGATGACTTCCAGACCCTCACGCGCGACATCACCCTGCCAGCGCCGATCGATGAAGCGGCCGCCATACGCCGGGCTGCGGGCGAGTGCCTCAGGCGCGTTCCGTTGAAACGCAAGATTCGGCTGCTCGGTGTGCGTGCCTCAGGTCTTTGCAGAGACGATGCGGTGATGGCAGCCAGCGCAAAAGGCAACAGCTCGGCCCAGGAGGACCTGCCGTTTACGGAATGAACGGGATACCGGGAAATGACCGCTTGTTCGGCACCACAATTCTCAACGGCTCATAACGAACCGAAGCGGTCCCAAAATCTTCTGGCTCTTGACTGTCCGTTCCCCGGGGATGCGGCGGTCACTCCCAAACCTGGACCGAAAGATAACACCCCGGCCTTGAACGACATTTACTCCCTGGCTGACATGGGGCTTAAGGATAGGGGGTTGAACGTGTGCCTTTCGGAAGTTGGCGAGTTACCCTTCGCGACTCCACGTTGCAATTCTCCAGTCGGGCATTCGCCCCCCGACATAGCGATCAGGGACGGGTTGGTTCTATTCATTTTTAGATAATCGATGCCACACGGAGGCATAGAGGCCATCTTCAATGTCATAGTCGAAATAGTGAGTCCCATCGGGTGCACGGAAAACAGCGAAGCAGGTCTCCGTGGATACATGCGGTTTGCCTAACTTATCAGGCGCTTCTGTGAAGGCGACGCAGTAGGCATCGTTGCTTTCATCGATACGCCATTTGCCCGTCGTATCGTGAAAGCCTTTTTTGTCAACGGAACCATCGGGCTTGAACGTCAACTTATGGTGTCCCTTTGTCCCCTTGGATTTCACCACGCCGGGGAAAAACGCCTTGAGCTCCTCCAGACTCAATCGATGAAGCCCAAGGGCCTCCGCCCCCTTAATATCTGCCGGTGCTGTTGGAAATTCTTCCGCAAACGCAGAATCAACTGAAACAAGAAATACCGCAGACAAACAGAATGCACATAAGCGATTCATCGTAACCTCCCGTCCAAACGACTCCTCCCAAGACGACTTCAATCGAACTATAGGCTTTTTGTCCAAGGCGAGCATAGCAAGGGCTAACGGGAATTTGGGCAGGCCCACTCCGGCTCGATTGTCAAGGTGGCCTGTGCGACTGCTCATCGCTAGCGCAGGCCTATGCGTTGCTGCCCCATGCCGTCGTTGCGCAACAATTCAGCGTCACATTCGACAGTCTCGTAAGGCCTAAGCTTGGCCGCTGCAGCAATCTTCGCCAGTGTCTCCTACATCCCGAGGACCACATGTTCATTGCGCAATTTCGCTGCCTTACCAAGGGCCGGTTGTGGGCGTCTCCTGTCAGATGTAGGACCGATAAGCCGACACTCGCGCAAATCGCCAGCCATTCCTTCGTTATCGGATTGACCGGGGTTTGGAGCGCGGCCACGTTACTCTGCCCCTGGCCATCACTTCGCCGGATATCCGGCTCGGCAGGACGTGCCCGGTCCGGATTTCTTTCGAATTCAACCAGCCCCGCGGATGATTTGTCGCCGGGCAGAGCTTCCGCGAAAAGCTCGTGGATTTTTGCCGCAAGATCGTCCTTGTGCAGTTCAATCAGGACTTTCTGCGCTCCGTCGACTGGGGCCGTGATGTGGTCCGACTGATCCGGATTCGCCATTTTGTCAAACTGCCGAATCCCCACCGCCTGCGTCTCACTTGTGAACAGCACGGCGCCGGATGCCAGCAGAAGGTTGGATACGTAGCGGATGGGAGTCCTCTTGCCCATGTTTCCTCGCCTAACCTGACTCCTTTCCTTCCAGGGTTTGCGCTTGAATTCTTGCATTTCGCCAAGGAAATAATCGGGCAGCTTGACGCCGTGGTTTTGGATGACAGAAGCGAAGACGGCTTCAATCTGAATCTTTTGCGCATCCGGGTCTTTGGACGCACGCCAAAACGCGAGTTATTGGTTCGGTTCGACCCTCCCTGCGGGCTCCGCCGCGTCGCAATTGATGGCGGTGAAAGACTCCCTGACCTTGGCTGCAAGGTCCGGCCGTTTGGATTCGTTCAATACCTGTGCCGCGCCGGCGACCATGTCGCCTACAGAGTCCGCTTGACTCCGGGCGTCCAGTTTGCCGAAGTCCTCAATCCCCATTGGGTGGAGCCTGAGCGGCTCTGAGGGCTTGAAATCCTTGCCCACATGCATGAAGACCTTGGGCAGGATGATGCCGTGATCTAGAGCATTGCGACCGTCGCGATGTCGACCGGCAAACGTCGGGCGATCGGGTTCTTCACGAGATCATCGGCGTCGGCAGCACGGACCTCGGACAGCTTCAATTCGAATTCGGCTATTCCCGTCCACACCTCCCGCCCCGGCTGTTTGTGAAACATGCGCGTGACCTGCACGGCCTGTTCCGGCCTGCCGTCATCGATCAGGGTGTGCTCGGCGCCCAGAATGAGCACGCCGATATGGTTGCCCTGATCGTTCGTCGACACTCTGTCTAAGTCCCATATCTGCATTGCCTGCGCGCGACACGCGAACAGAAGGACGAACCACAGGAAAGAAACCACCCGCACCCGGTCAAAGCAGTTCATGAGACCCTCCGAATTCTTCCCGTCTTTTCTTCCTCATCGCCCGGCAGTCAGGCAATCGGCTGGCCGGTATTGCCAGAGCTCCTGGCGAACCCGCCAAGCCAGCCGTGACAGCGGCCTGAACCGCCGCCCGCTCGCCAGGGCGTGAAACCCGGCTGAGGCATCGGCCAGTGTAAGGGCCAGACATCTCCTATAAACTCCTGGGAATTGCCATCGATCTCAGGTGCCAGCCGTCGGGCCGAGGGAACTCGGCACCCCATGCAACATTCCAACAACGGAACGTCAGAGGTCATATCCAAGGGGATGAAGTGAAGAAGATATTCAGACTTGGCACCAAAGCTATAGTCGGTGCCAGCGCCGTGTTGCTTGCATTCGGCTTCTCAATTCAGGCATCCGGCACGCCAGCCGGGAACGCCCTGGCGGATGAACCGGGGGTCCTGCGTGCGACACTTGCAAATGGCCTGCGCGTGCTCATCGTGCGCAATAAGCTCGCGCCGGTGGTGTCCACCAACGTCAATTATCTTGTCGGCGCGGATGAGACGCCGCCGGGCCTCCCCGGCACGGCACATGCCCAGGAGCACATGATGTTTCGCGGCAGTCCCGGGCTCACGGCCGACCAGCTCGCCGACATAGGCAGCGTCATGGGCGGCAGTTTCAACGCCGACACCCGCCAGACGGTGACGCAGTATCTCTACACCGTGCCGGCCGCGGACCTCGACGTGGCCTTGCACATCGAGGCGCTGCGCATGAAGGATGTGCTCGATTCCGAGGAGGACTGGAAACGCGAGCGCGGCGCAATTGAGCAGGAGGTCGCGCAAGACCTCTCGAACCCGGAATATGTGCTGTTCACCAAACTGCGCGCCGCGCTCTTCGATGGGTCGACCTACGCGCACGATGCGCTCGGCACGCGGCCGTCATTCGAGGCCACGACGGCTGCGATGCTCAAGGATTTTCACAGGGACTGGTACGCGCCGAATAACGCCATCCTGGTGATCGTCGGCGACATCGATCCCAAGGCGACGCTCGCCAAGGTGGAAGACTTGTTCGGCTCGATTCCCGCCAGGACTTTGCCGCCGCGGCCTGAAATCAGGTTCGAACCGGTAGCGCCCCAGTCGCTGCATCTCGACAGCGATTTTCCATACGGCCTTGAGGTGATCGCGCTGCGTCTGCCGGGCCTAGACAGTCTGGATTTTGCGGCGGTGGAGGTGCTGGTTGACGTGCTCAACAGCCAGCGCGGCGATCTCTATTCGCTGGTACCGCAGGGCAAAGCGCTGAACACCGCTTTTGCCTTCGATCCGCTGCCCAAGGCCGGGCTCGCCTATGCCGTGGCCGCGTTTCCGGCAGGCGGAGACGCGCCGGCGCTTGAGTCGGAAATGCGCGCCGTCCTCAAACGCGTGGCAGTTCAAGGCGTGTCGCCCGACCTTGTCGCCGCCGCCAAGCTGCAGGAGCGGCGTGATGCAGAATTTCAAAAGAACTCGATCAGTGGTCTCGCGTCGGTATGGTCGGAAGCCGTCGCGGTGGACGGGCTCCAGTCGCCGGAGGACGATCTCGCGCGCATCGAAAAAGTCACGGTCGATGACGTGAACCGCGCTGCGCGCAGGTATCTTGACCTCGATCACGCGGTAAGCGCAGTGATGACGCCGCAAGGGTCCGGCAAACCCGTCGCGTCGCGGGGATTCGGCGGCCAGGAGAATATCGCGCTGGGCGAAGCCAGATCGATGCCCCTGCCGGAGTGGGCCGCAACCGCGCTCGGACGCCTTGCCGTACCTGAATCGACCGTGCATCCGGTGGTCTACAGGCTTGCCAACGGCATCAACCTGATTGTGCAACCCGAGGACGTGAGCGATACGGTGAGCGTTTACGGCCACGTGAAAAATCGGCCCGAGCTGCAGGTCCCCAAGGGCAAGGAGGGATTGTCCGAGGTGATGGAGCAGCTTTTTCCCTACGGCTCGCGCACGCTTGATCGCGTCGCCTTTCGGCACGCGCTCGATGCGATCGGCGCGGAGGCGCACGCCGGAACTGATTTCTCGCTGCAGACCCTGGCGGATAGTTTTGCACCGGGAGTCGAGTTGCTTGCAGACAATGTCCTGCACCCGGGGTTTCCCGGGTCGGCCTTCAAGGTCGTCAAGCAGCAAGTCGCGCAAACGATCGCGGGTCAGCTCACCAGCCCGAGCTATTTGAATCACCGGGCTCTGCACGCAGCGCTGTTTCCGAAGAACGACCCGACCTTGCGCGAACCGCTGCCGGAAACCGTCGGGAAGATCGGCCTGAAGGATGTGAGGAACTACCATAAAGCCGTGTTCCGGCCCGATTTGACCACCATCGTCGTGATCGGCAGAGTGACGCCGCAACAAGCAAAGGCCGTTATCGAAAAGTATTTCGGCGCGTGGCGCGCCAAAGGACCCACGCCCACGACCGAGTTGCCGCCGGTACCGCTCAATGCGCCGACGGTTAGCGCCGTGCCCGACGCAAGCCGCGTGCAGGACCAGGTGACGCTGGCAGAGACACTCGGGCTCACGCGTTTGAGTCCCGATTACTACGCGCTCCAACTTGGCAACAACGTGCTCGGTGGTGCGTTCTATTCGTCGCGCCTGTCACGCGACATTCGCAAGGATGCCGGACTGGTCTATGACGTGGATTCGCTATTTCAGTTCGGCCGCACGCGTGGCATTTACTTCGTCCAATACGCGTGCGACCCCCAGAACGTTGCGAAAGTGCAGAACATGGTCATGGGCGAGGTTCGGCAGATGCAGAAGACGCCGGTCACGCCGGACGAGCTCCAGAGTGCCAAGGCGCTGATGCTGCGCCAGATTCCACTCCAGGAGGCCGACGTCGATGATATTGCGCACGGCATCATACAGCGCTGGGATCTCGGCCTCCCGCTCGACGAACCGACCATCGCCGCACGGCGCTATCTGGCGCTTGATCCAGGCGAAGTGCAGGCCGCTTTCGCCAAATGGCTGCGGCCCGACGACCTGGTCCGCGTGAGCCAGGGACCGGCCCCGCGTTAGGTCGCAGATTGCTCCAGGCGGCTGCCGTCGGCGCCAAGCATGTGATTTCGCCAGAAACCTCCCCAGCAGCGACTTCGCGGGCGCTTACCGGCCCTGCGTACCGGTCCAGCATTGGAAAAGACGCTCATCGGCCTCATTTCCAACCCAACCGCGCTTTCGTTCGTGTGCTGTGCGGCAGTGCGCAGCGTATTGATTTCCATACTTTAGAGGCTATAACAAGTACTTGCGGATCACGAGTCCGGGGTTTTCGGGTAGCGCATTGTCGGGATGAAACAGCGATCCGATAACCGTTGGCACATTCATTTCATATTGGGGGGTGCAGAACGTACCCACGCCAATACGATTGGAAGGCGCTCAATGAAAAAGTTTAGTCCCCGCGCTGCTCTTGAGACGGGCACCGGGTATATGCTTTGGGTCCCCATCAACAGGATGGATTGTTTACTTGGAAGGAGATGATAGTCATGCAGCTAAGGACGCGAATGAACGGTGGTGGATCTTCGCTTCAGGAAGTAGCAGATGCCTGGAAGAAGGAACAGCATGACGTTGCCTGGAGCAACGTCGAATCGGACAAGTGGACCGTCGAGTTTGCCAAGAAACTGAAAGATATGGGGCTAAAGGAGGGGCCACCGAGCCCGGACCCACGGAACAGCCACGGAAATTAGGTCTACGCCGGGAAATAGTGGAATTGGAAGCACGCAAGGAGCGTCACGCCTTTGTTGCTTTTCAGCTTGATTCGTCGTTGCGATAGATCTTGATCAGGGGCACCTTGCCCCAACCCCTTAAACTCAATAGGAGAATTCAAATGAAAGTTACTCAACTGACCGCAGCGCTGATCGCGGCCGCGGTGATGGTCCCCGCTTTCGCCGACGACGCCACCGCTGCCACCGCTGCCACCCCTGAATCCACCGCTGCCATGCTGACGAATCCCGCCACCATGGCCGAACCGGCCAAGGAGCCCGAAACTGCGGCGAAGACCGTCGTCATGTTGATGGACCCCGCTACCCTGATGGCCATGATGAGCCGGGGCATGAACCCTGCCACCTACACCCAGATGGGCCAGGCGGCGATGAATCCCGCCACGGCGCAGAACTATGCCGTGTTCATGGATCCCAACCTGTACGCCAAATGGATGGCAGCGGCCATGAACCCCAACCTCTACACAGGCATGGCAGCCCCCTTGATGAACCCCAACACCTACATGAAGTGGGGCATGGCGCCCATGGATCCCCGGATGATTGGAGCCGGGATGCAGATGATGAACCCCGGCACGTACGCCAACTGGATGACGGCGCCAATGAATCCCGCCAATATGCAGATGATGACGGCGCCAATGAATCCTGCCATGTATAGCAACTGGGCGAACATGGCCGTGAATCCGCAAACTTACGGTCCCTGGGGCGGTTTCATGAATCCCGGCACTTACGCGAACGCTGCCCAGGGCTTCAACCCATTTGGCGCCCTGATGCCGGTGATGCCTGTTCCAGCGGCCGTGCCTGTGCCCGTCGCACCGTAATCGCGAATAGTGTCATCAGCGCCCCGGCCGATCCGGGGCGTTTTCATTTCAAGTGTGGGACTCCTTGATTGAGGATACTTGAAGTGAACCGGGCGCACGTGACCGTTGCGGCCTTTTCCTGTCGGGCGCCTTGCTGGTGCCTGCTGTGGCGGCGGTTGTTCCCTTGGGCGAGCATGAACAGGTTGGCAAGAATCCGGCCATGCAGCTACAAATCTTCAAGAGCGACTATGAAACAGCGGTGGCCACTACCTTGGCAGTTCCGAGGAATGTGCATTTCAGCGACGCGAAAGTGAAGACTCCCCAATGCATGGAGCGCGATCGAGAGCGGGCTGACCGTATCGAGCAGATGGCCACGCACCTCCGCAAACAAGCAGGTGGAAGCGCCGATCAAGATGATCGCCAATACGCTGCTGCCCAACCCAATACAAATCCGGAGGATGTGATAGCCGGCTTTCTGCTGACGGACGCCAGGACTCAGGTCGATCAGGCGTGTCAGGGGTATCAGCCAAGCCGCGACAAATGCGAGGCAGCATATTGCACATTCATGGAGAACATGGATGCGTGGAAACGTGCCACGGACAAGGCCCAGGCGGAACTGGACAGGGAGAAGGCAGATCTTGAGCGCCGCCACAGGGAACTGGATGATTCAAATTCTCGCTGACGGGGCGATGCTTCATTGCGGTCAGGATGGTTTGCGAGCATTCCTCTGCCGGCTCGATGCTTTCGTCGCGGACAAATCCAGGCTTGGGTCGCTTTCTCACGCTCGTTGAATGCGCGCAGGTCCGCCTTGCCAAGGTTGTGGCGAAATGGACTGAAAGTGCGGAGCAGACGCGCTCGCGGACAGCACGCAGTCAGCGCGGCTGCAGCAGTTCTGGAGTGAAGTCATAAAGGTACCCTTAGTGGAGCGATGTATCCCATGGTCTATTTTTCAGTTATGGGAGGTGAACAACATGACCAATGGCGAGAGAGAGAATGAACCCTTGGCGATTGAGCGTCGCCGGAACATGCGGTTGCGCTCGATCTTTCCGGATGCACGCATGCGCATTGCCCACTTTTTTCATGCGCAAAACGATTGGGCGGGTAGTTCCATCGATTATCTGGCGCAGCGGGTGGTGCATGAGGCCACCCCGATCTTCGCTACTTGGAAGTTTGTACCCTGGTCGCGGCCATCGAAAACCGCCTGCAGGAGGAGATTGCCCATTTCCGCGGTGCCGGTCTGCCGCAGCGTCGCGCGACAAAAAATACCGGCTTGCCGTTTTTCAAATCCACCCCCGCTTCTTGAGATGCCCATACAGCCACGCCGCGCCCGCCAGGGTGGCGGCCAGCACTCCCGGGTAAGCCCAGGGCCAGTGCAGTTCGGGCATGTGGGCGAAGTTCATGCCATAGAGCGAAAAGATCACCGTTGGGACGGCCAGGATGGCGCCCCAGCCGGCCAGCTTTTTCACCGACTCGTTCTGGTTGATGGTGAGCAGGGCCAGATGGAATTGCATGGCATCTGAGGCGGACACGCGCAGCATGTCGATGGTGTTGGTGATGCGCACGGTATGATCGTGCACGTCCCGGTAATAGGCGCGCAACTCTTTCGTTACAAATTCCGGATGCAGCCGGATCAGGTCCTGGACCACGGCCTGCATGGGTTCCGTCACGTCGCGCAGGATGTTGAGTTCGCGCTTGAGCGTGTAGAGGTTTTCCAGATCCTGCCGGTCGAGGGCGTTGGTCAGCAGAACGTTCTCCAACTCGCGGAATCGGTCATGGACCGTTTCGACGACCGGCTTGTAATGATCGGCAATCAGGTCCAAGACGTAATACAGCGCGAGCGGCGCTTCGCTCTTGTGGCCATTGCGGCGCGCCGTCAGCCGTTCGTGGACCTTGGCGAAGGAAAGGGCGTGGCCGTGGCGGATCGCCGTGACGAACTGGCGGCCAATGAAGAAATGGGTTTCGCCGAGTTGGATGTGATTGTCACGGATGTGGGCGGTGCGGGCGCTGATAAACAGGTGATCCCCATATTCTTCGAGCTTGGGGCGCTGGTGTGTGGTCAGGGCATCTTCCAGCGCAAGTTCGTGCAGGCCCAGTTCTTCCCCCAGCTTGGCGAGCAGCTTTGGATCGGGATCCTTCAATTCGATCCAGATGAAGGCTTCCGGGTCGAGCAGGTGATCGCTCACCGCTTCCAGCGTGATTTCCTCACCCGCCGCCCTGGCGCGAAAGGCATGGCACTCCACGATGTCAGACATGGCAGTCTCCGCGATGATCGTGCGTTTTCATTACTGGCCTAGGCATGATTTTCCCAGCGTGTCAGCTGCGCATACAAGGCAAGGTACTGGTTGACGATGGCATCTTCGCTGAAGCGGTCTTGCAGTTTGCGCGCGCCGGCTTCGATCATGGCGGCGCGCTTCGCCTGCGGCAGCGTCAGGGCGGTCGCGATGGCCTCGGCCAGGGCAGGGGGATTTTGCAACGGCGCGAGCATGCCATCCAACCCATCTTGCATTAATTCCAACGGGCCTTCCGCCCGGGTGGAAACCGCCAGGGTGCGATTCGCCCACGCCTCAAGAATGACATTGCCAAGAGGTTCATGGCGCGACGCACAAATGAACACGTCGGCAAGCTGGTACCAGGGTGCGGGATCTTTCTGCCAGCCGGCCCAGGTGATGCGCGTGGCTATGCCCAGCGTCTTGGCCTGCTGGCGCAGCGCAGAATCCAGCGGTCCGCTTCCCACCATGAGCAAATGCAAGCCGCGGCCATCCATTTCTGCGGGCAGGCGCGCGAATGCATCGAGCAAGTCAGCCCAGCCCTTGTTGGGGTGGAAGCGCCCCAATCCCAGCAGCAGGCGAGCCTGGGCGGGGATGCGAAACTCGGCGCGCAGGCCGTTGAGTACGTCGATGGACGCCGGGGCAGAGGTGTCGACGAAGTTGCCGATGTAGAAGCAGCGATTCTCCGGCAGTCCACGATCCACCAGATAGCGCGCGATGCCCTGGGTGTTGCCCACCCAGGCATGGGCGTGCCGATATCCCTTGAGGTTGTAATAGCCGCCAAGCCGGGCCAGATGCACTGCTGGACTGCCGGCGGGCAGACAGGTGACGCGGGTTGCGCGGCCCATGTAGGTCTGCACGATGGCGGCGGGAAAATCCTTTGCCGCGCGACTGATCAGCCAGCGCGAATAGCGGTCCCAGGCGGCGAACATCGGCGCGTGATATCGGGCAATGCCGGGTTGAACTGCGGCATCGATTTCGCCGCCCTTGACGGTGACCACCGCTACAGCCTGACTGCGCCGATGGAGAGCGTTGACCAGCCGGACAAAGAATCGCTCGGCGCCCCCCAGGGCGGTACCACCGATGACATGCAGGCTGGGCAAGGCAGAAGAGGTCATGGAAACAGGAAGAAACGGAACCGGCCCATTATAGGGGCAGGGGCTCAGGCGCTGGCAGGCTTGCCAAAGGGCAGACGAACCGCGCAGGACACAAGGGATGCGAAGGAGATGTTGGGATTCGTCCTTGATTTCCCGGCCGCGGGGCGCCTTGCGGGATCGCCTTACTCAGGAACCATGCGAGGCAAAGAATCCGGGCACGCCCTCGGCCGCAAGGGGCGGGCTCAGATAGAAGCCTTGGGCCTGATGGCAGTTCAATTGACGCAGCTGCTCGAACGCCTGGGCATCTTCCACGCCTTCGGCAACCACGGCGATGCCCAGGTTCTCGCCCAACTGGATGGTGGATCGGACAATCGCCAGCAGACGCTCGTCCTGGCACATTTGATGGATGAAACTCTTGTCGATCTTGAGGGTGTGTATGGGCATGCGGCTGAGATGAGTAAGCGAGGAGTAGCCCATGCCAAAGTCATCCAGGCTGAAGCGGATGCCTTTGCCGGACAAAATCTGCATGGTGGTCAGGGCCACATCCGCCTCATGAATGAAGGCGCTTTCGGTGACTTCAAGTTCCAGTCGGTCGGCCGGCATGTCGACCCGCGCCAGGGTCTCGAGCAGGGTATCCATCCAGCCGGAAGTCGTCAGCATGCGGGGCGAGAGGTTGACCGCGAGGTGCAGATCCCGGCCTTCGTCCTTCCAGATGCGCCACTGCGTGCAGGTAAGCTCGACCATGTGCAGGGTCAGCGGTTCGATCAGGTCGGAAAGTTCGGCCAGGGGAATAAATTCTTCCGGAAGGATTTCGCCGAACCGCGGATGAGTCCAGCGCGCCAGCACTTCCATGCCCGTCACCGTGCCATTCGCCACGCTGAGCTTGGGCTGGTAGACCGCCCACAAATCGCCGTCTTCCACCGCGTGAATCAAGTCATGCATCAGGGTCAGACGTCGCGGGGTGTGGCGGTCTCGTGCAGGGTCGTAGATGCGAAAGCCGCCATCGGATTTGGCGCTGTAGAGCGCGACATCCGCGCATCGCATCAGGGTGGACGCATCCACGCCGTGCATGGGATAGACGCTTGCGCCCAAACTGACGGTCACCGCCAGGCGCATGCCCTGACAGGTGACCGGCTCATGCAGGGTTTGGCGAATGTACTCTGCCAGGTTCGCCAGTTCATCGAGTGCGCCCGGGTTTTCGATCAACAGGCCGAACTCGTCGCCGCCCAGGCGGGCCAGGGCGCCGCCGGCCGGCAGCAAGTCCGACAGGCGTCGGCCCAGTTCGGTCAGCATTTCGTCGCCCGGCTCGTGCCCCAGGGTATCGTTGATCTCCTTAAACTGATCCAGGTCTGCCAGAAGCAAAGCGAAGGGCGCGTCCGACTGTTTGATGCGCTTCTCCAACTGGCTTCTGAACCAGAAGCGGTTGGGCAGGCCGGTCAGTTGGTCATGGGTGGCTTGATGTTCGATCTGACCCAGCAGGCGTTCGCGCTCGCCGCTTTCCAGCATCAGCGTGACCAGGTCGGCCACGCAGGATGAAAAACGCTGCTCATCCAGGGTCCAGATGCGCGGCGGCCCAATCTGTTCGAGGCAGACCACGCCTATGGTTTCGCCCTTGCGGCGGATCGTGGCCTCCAGCATGGAAGTAATGCCCAGCGGCTTCAGATATCCCTCGGCCAATTCCCGGGTGCGGTAATCCGTTGGTGCGTGGGAAACCGCGAGCGAACGGTTTTGCGCCAATGCATCGAAGTAATCCGGAGCATCCTTTGCATACAGGCTTTTGTTGCCCAGGCTGTGCTTGCCGCTGCCTTTGCGGTACATGGTCTGGCAGTTGATCTGCTGCTGGTCGGGGCTGAACTGCCACACACTGACGCGTTCTACTCCCAAAGTTTGGGCAGCGCGTTCCGCAATGCGCTGCAGCGCCGCTTCAACCGGCAGGGTATCGATCCGCTCCTCGGTGAGGAGTTCAAACAGGGTGGCCTGCTGGGCCCGCATGCGGCGCTCGGTCACAGCCGCAGACGGAATTTCCTGGGCCATGCCGATCAGGGCGATCACCTCGCCGGCGGCATTGCGCTCCAGCTCGCCGCGGGCGGAGAACCAAAGGGGCTGACCTTGCGATCCATTTATGCGGAACTCGGTCTCGATTTGCGTCTGATCCGGTGGCGCATGACGAACCTGATTGACAATCCGGTGGCGGTCATGGGGATTCAGAATTTCCATCAAGGAGTCCATGCGGCCATCGAAGCCACCTGGAGGAAAGCCCAGCAGCGCCTCCAGATTGGCCGAAATTACGGCCGTGCGTTCGGCAAAATGGCATTCAAATGCGCCGGCACGGGTGGCCGCCAGCGCGGCTACGAGAAAGGTATTTTCCTTCGGGGGTGCGGGCATGGGTACCTAAGGTGAGCGAAGAAGGCCAAGACGCCCTGTGTTTTCAATT
Source organism: uncultured beta proteobacterium (assembly GCA_963782495.1). GTDB lineage: Bacteria > Pseudomonadota > Gammaproteobacteria > Burkholderiales > Thiobacillaceae > DASQBT01. The sequence continues at coordinate 365,656 of CAWAJU010000003.1, forward strand.
TAGCATTATTGTTTGCATAGCGGCATTTCCCATTAGTCTTCAATGACGGATATCAAACCAGTGATCATGAGGATGGAAGGCATACAGGAAAATTTCCTCTCGGCAGAGGACACCACCGATGCGGCTGCGCCCCGGCGCCAGTTCGTCGGGCGCACCAACAACCGATCTTTTGCCGCGGTTGAGTTCACGCTCGAATGGCAGTCCGATGCGGCGAGGCATACGGATATTTACGTATCCGGCAGCCTCAATCTGTGGCGCGACTACATGCCGCCCGCGCTGGAAGCGGTGTTGGTCAACCAGCCGGTGGGCCACATTAGCAGCCTGCAAATCCGGCCCGGCGAACTGGTAGCGGATTACGCTGCGACGGACTGCGTGCAGGCACCGCTGGGGAAATTCAATCGCCATTATCGCAAGCTGGGGGAGGTCGTTCCCCACGCCGGCCGGTTCTATCCGCGCGGGTTTATCGCCGGGGTGAAAGGGATAACCTCGGACGATGTTCAGGCCTTTCGCCTGGGCGCTGTGGAAGGCGACGCCATGACCGTGGAACTGAACCACCCGTTGGCGGGTAAGCCGCTCGTGGTGTCGACCCGGATTCTGGAAGCCTGGGCGGCGGTCGCCGAACACGGCGGCCGCTGCAATGACGTGCCGGACATGATTACCGGCAAGGGGCCAGGCATGCAGGCCCGCTGGCGCAAACGGCCGACGGATTTCTTCTCCGGCGACGCCTTCCGACGCGCAGATGGCGGTGTCGACACGGAGTTCTACGCGCAGTCGCGCATGGTCGATCACCTCGATCGCGTCGCGCTGCGCCAGGTGGAAAAGCTCTACCAGCGCCTGCTGCCCGCCGGGGGCCGAATTCTGGATCTGATGGGCAGCTGGAAGTCGCACCTGGCCGGCAGTTATTCCAGCGTAACCGGACTGGGCATGAATGCCGAGGAACTGGCGGCCAACCCGGCATTGAGCGAACGATGCGTCCAGGACTTGAATCGGCAGCCGCGCCTGCCGTTCGACAACGAAGCATTCGATGGCGCGGTATGCACGGTATCTGTCGAATATCTGGTGCGCCCCTTCGAGGCGTTTGCCGAAATCAGGCGCGTGCTCAAACCCGGCGCGCCGTTTGTGCTGACATTCTCCAACCGCTGGTTTCCCCCCAAGGTGATCGAGGTATGGGAGCAGGTTCACCAGTTCGAACGGCCGGGCATCGTGCTCGAATACTTCCTGCAAAGCGGCGGCTGGAAGGATTTGCACAGCTTCTCCCTGGTAGGCCTGCCGCGCCCGACGGACGACAAGTATGCTGACCGGATGGCCTACAGCGATCCGGTGCACGCGGTATGGGGGTTCAAGGAAGATCAGGCATAAGTCACGAAGCATGAGGGCTGCGTTTAAGGGGGACACATGTACTGGCTGGCATTGAAGATGCTGTTCCACCAGAGGATGCGGTTGCTGATCACCCTGATCGGCATCACTGTCTCGGCTGTGCTGGCCTTGGTCGAAATCGCCATCTACCTGGGCATGATGGGCAATGCCACTTCGGTCATCCGCCACACCGATGGCGATATCTGGGTGGCGTCCAAGAATGTGCAGTCTTTCGACTTCGCCCTTCCGTTTCCGGCGCAGCGCATCGACACGGTGCGCGGACTGCCCCAGGTGCAGTGGGCGGAGAAGATCCTGCTCAATTACGGTTTCATCAAGCTGGCCAACGGCGGGCGCGAGCAAGTCCAGTTCATTGGCTACAATCCGGACAGCGGCGTGGGCGGACCCTGGAACCTGGTGGAAGGCAGGCCTACCGACGTGAAGGGAGGCCGCTATATGATCATCGACAAGACCTCGGAGCAGCGTCTCGGCCATTTGCAGACCGGCACCCTGTGGGAGCTTACCTTCATCCGCGAGCACGCCTTCAAGCTGGTTGGGCTTTCCCAGGGGATCAAGAGTTTCACCACGATTCCGCTCGTATTCCTGTCCTACAACGAGATGAATCGCCTGTTCAGCGAAGCGGGCTGGGGCAATCTGACCTGCTACATCGTGGTCAAGCTCAAGAATCCCGCCGATGAGGATGCGGTTGTTCGCTACCTGCACGACAAGCTCAAGGACAACGACGTGTTCACCAGGAATGAATTCATGCGCAAGACCATCATGTACTGGACGGTACAGACCGGCATGGGCATGGCATTCTTCATTACCGCCGCCCTGGCATTGATCATCGGCGGCACCATCGTCGGCCAGACCATCTACACCAGCACCCTGGAGCACTTGCGCGAGTACGGCACGCTCAAGGCGATCGGCGCGCGCAACCAGGAAATTGACCAGGCCATTTTCGCCCAGGCTGCCATCAGTGCGGTGGCTGGCTATGTGCTGGGCGCGCTGCTGGTGCTGCTGATGCGCGGCGGGATCGAAAGCGCCGGCGTGCCGCTTTACCTCAGCCCGACCCTGTTTGCGGGCTTGTTCGTCGCCGTGCTGGTGATGTGCCTGGGCTCGGCCTATTTCTCGGTGGCCAGGGTGCACCGGCTCGATCCGGTCAGCGTGTTCAAGGCATGAACGCCGTGCCGATACTCGAAGCGCGCGCGGTGAGCAAGATCTACGGCGAGGGTGAGACCAGGGTGGTGGCGGTGGACTCGGTGAGCCTGAGCCTCCACTGCGGCGAAGTGCTGCTGATCATCGGGCCGTCCGGCTCGGGCAAGACCACGCTGTTGTCCATGATGGGCTGCATCCTGCGCCCTACTGCGGGGGAGATCCAGGTCGAGGGGCGAACGGTGAGCGGGCTGTCCGAAAAGCAGCTGCCGGAAGTGCGTCGGCACTTTCTCGGCTTCGTGTTTCAGTCCTTCAATCTGTTTCCTTCGCTGACCACACAGGAAAACGTGGAGTTGGTGCTCAGGCTCAAGCAGGGCAATGGCGAGCACATTGGTGCGCGCGCGCTGGAACTGTTGGAGCAGGTGGGACTGGCGCGCCGCGCCCACCTCTACCCGGCGGACCTCTCCGGAGGCGAGAAGCAGCGCACCGCACTGGCCCGTGCCCTGGCCGGTGATCCGCCCATCCTGCTGGCGGACGAGCCGACCGCCAACCTTGACTCCCGCACCGGGCAGGACGTGCTGGCCCTGTTGCGCGGACTTGCAGAACGGTCCGACAAGGCCGTCGCCATCGTCAGCCATGACCCCAAGGCCGAGGCCCAGGCGCACCGGGTGGTGGTGCTGGAAGACGGTAGAATCAAGCGATGAGGAAATTCATTCTTCCCTTGCTGCTGGTCGTGCTTGCGGTCAGTGCGTGGGCGATCTTTCAGTACGAGAAGCGCACGCCGACGCCTGCGATCGCCACGGTCGCGGCCGATTATGTGGCGGCGGAAGGCAAGGTGGAAACCATGCCCGGCTATGACATCAATCTGGGCACCGGAGAGCTCAACGGCAAGGTGGCCAGGATCCTGGTGCAGGAGGGGGACAAAGTCAGCCCCGGGCAACTCGTCGCAGTGCTGGACAACGCCGACCTGAGTGCCCAGGCCCAGGCGGCCGAACGCGGGCTGGCGGTGGCGCAAAGCCGGCTCAAGGAAGTGCTCGCCGGCGCCCGCCGGGAAGAGATCATGCAGGCCGCGGCTGCGCTGGAGGGCGCCACCGCGGGCGAGCAGGAGGCTGAGCGCCTGTATCGGCGCTATAAGGAATTGCGCGCCAAGGGCATGGTGTCGCCTGCGGCCCTGGACGAACGGGAACGGGTCCTGAAAGAGGCGCAAGCGAGCGTCGAGGAGGCGACGCAGCAGCATGAACTCCTCAAGGCCGGGCCGCGGCCGGAAACGGTCAAGCTCAGCCGCGATCAGGTTACGCTGGCGCGCGCGGAGTTGGAGCACAGCAGGAAATTACTCGACAAGACGCTGCTGCGCTCGCCCATCGCCGGGACGGTGATCAAGCGCTATCTGGATGAAGGGGAGGGTGTCACGCCGGAGATTCCCATACTGGCCATCGCCGATCTGGCCCGTATCTGGATCAATGCCGAAGTGGATGAAACCGACGTCGGGCGGATCGCCGTGGGCGACCCGGTCGTGATCAGCTCGGACGCGTATCCGGGAAGGGTGTTCAAGGGCAGCATCCGCCAGATTGCCGATTACGCCGGAGAACGACGGGTCAAGCCCAATGATCCGGCGGTCAATCTTGGACTGAAGGTGGTGCAGGTAAAGATCGGGCTTGAGCAAGCTGCGCCGTTTAGACTGGGGATGACGGTCGACGTGAAGATCACGCCCGAAGGTGAACGTTCGACGGCGTCAAGATGAGCGGGCCCGGCTTAGTTTCCGGATCGCCACAGGCAAGGTGAGACACTTGCCCGGAGTATTCCCGGGCAAGTGCATCGGGGACAGCAGGTCAAACGACTTATATTGGATCGCCGATCCCAGTGTGGAACACGTCCCAGCCACCACCTGTACGTGTCGTCATTGCCGTCCCTTCAAGACTGGTGGTGACAGGCACTGTTCCTTCGGCGCCATTGTGGAAGACATCCCATCCCTGGCCGGGTGCGGACATCATGGACGTACCCATGTAGGACTGATTGTAGCTGGGCAGGGGCTCGCCACTTCTGGCGTTGAATACATCCCAACCCGCTCCAGGACGATGCATATCGTCGGCGGCCGACGATATCTGGGGGGCGAGCAGGGACGCCGCGAAAACGCTTGCTGCCATGGCGCTTAGTTTGATGATCTTCATAATGTGTAATCTCCAAAAATGGTTTGATAAAGGTGGCAGACTGCGTACCAGCCCACCCGTGCCGACGCTTGGCAAGCGTCCGTTCTCCATGTTTCCTATGAAGTCTCATGCCTGTTTGTGCAACCCAAAGCCCCAACAAATGGACCAGGATTCGAACATGGACTGCAGAGCGAAATCCTGGTTTAGAGCTAAGCTGGAAGACAGCATGTAGTCCGCTTCATGAACCTGCCGGAGCTTCCGCCGTGAACCCGGAAGCTTTGGCCGGTTAATGACTTGGTCGGCGACTCCATGCATTCCTTACGCAGGCAAGAGGAATCCAGATGCACCTTGTTCGGTTCGGCATGATTGCCCTGACGCTGCTGTTTTTTCAGGCCGCGAATGCGGATGTGGGCGAGTCGTCAGATTGGGTACTCAAGATCGAGGTGGTACAAAACGATGGCAGCCAGGACGTGGGTTCAGGGGTTGTCATTGCTTCGCAGCGCGTGGTCACCAACTGTCATGTGGTGCGCAATGCCCGCAAGATCACGGTGTTTCGCGGAGTGGAAAGCTGGCCCGCGGCGATGGAGTCCGGCGATGAGTATCGCGACCTGTGCTTCCTGTCGGTCCCCGGTTTCGTTGGCCGCGCGGCATCCATGGCGCCGCCCGATGAGATTCGCGTTGGTACCCCGGTCTATGCGGTCGGATATTCCGGCGGCCAGTTCAAGATAAGCGCGGGCTTTGTCAAAGGTTTGTATGTCTGCGCCTGTGACGGAGGAAAGGTGATACGGGTCTCCGCGCCGTTTGAACCCGGAGCGAGCGGCGGTGGTTTGTTTGATCCGCGGGGCCGGCTACTGGGCATACTCACGTTCAAAGCCGTATCGGGGGGTGATTTTCATTTTGCAGTGCCGGTCGGCTGGATGAGAATGCTGGGCGACGAGCCCTCGCTCGGGATCATGTCCGGCAAAGGCGGGTTCTGGCAAAATGTCACCACTTCGAGCAACTATTTCCTGGTGGCCTGCGACCTCAATTCAAAGAAGGACTGGCCGGCGCTGTTGAAGCTATCGCTCGATTGGACCCGGCAGGAGCCCTACAACCCGGAGGCGTGGATGTCCCTGGGGCGCGCCCAATTGAACGAGAGCCAGAAGGAAGCGGCAGTTCAGGATTTTCAAGAGGTCCTTGAACTTGACTCGACCCATGCCGATGCGAAGTGGGAGCTGCAGAAGCTGGAACTCGAGCTTGATCGCAAGCTCATGCCGGTGGAGTGACTGGCCGCTTAAAGCCTAACCTGGCATCCTCGGACCGCAGCGACCACAGGTAGAGCCGTGCGTCCCTGGTCGAGACGGATGTGTCGCACGCTGCATTCACTTACGCCAGCACTTCCAAGGCGTGAACCCAGTCATCGCAATGCAAGCCTGGAATGCAGAACTGTGGGGGTGCACGGGCGGACCGGGCCTTGGTCACAGCAACTGAACCGGGAATTCCGACTTTCAGTCCGTACTCTTTTCACTGGGAAGAGTCGCTTCACGCCCAAGTTCGGAGTGAAGTCCGCGAGGCGGGCGCGTCTCCTGCCTCCTTCGGTTGGTCTATCGCGCAAATAGACTTGCAGCGCGAACCCTCCATCAATGACTTGAAGCGGCCGCAACAATGCTCCGCGTCATCTAGATCCTGACGAAATAGGGGATTGCCATGAGTGCGATCCCGATTGCGACGAGCACAAAGGCGTTGGAAACGAAATACGGATAGATCATCAGGACCAGCCCGCAGATCAGGGGAACGACCGCCTTCTGCTGCTTGCCGTAAATGAAGAAGCCCAGCCCGACCGAGCTGAACAGCAAACCCCAGAAAAGTAGCGGCGCACTCAAGCTGTCCTCACCTGTTGCCTGTCGGGCCCGCAAGCTGCGGGCCCCCGAAGGGAAGTCGACATTGGCGCAGCATATCGAAACTTTCCCGGCGACGAAAGGCGCGCCCAGAAGGCGGACGGGCGCCACGTGGCATTGGTGGCAAACACCGACATGAACTTGCGGGTCGTGACGCCCAGCATCGCAAGGGCAGCATGACCGACGCGTCGCCGAACAGGAAGCGCGCATGGCGCAATTCAAATCAGGGCTTGTGGCGCAAAGCTGCGTTTACGGAGGTAACGAGGCCGCTGCTGGACCGTCATGAGCAATAAATGGGCTAAACGCTACTCAGTCGTGTTTGGGCCGTCTTTTTATTGTCCTGCGTCAATTTCCCGAGATTTACTCTCAAGAAAGTGGGGAGATAGCCGTGAAGAATAGTATAAAGATTTCTTTACATACTTCCATAGGTGCAGTGGCAATCATGAATACAAACCGATACTGCCTTGCCATTGCCATCCTGGCTTGCCTAACGGCGCTCCCGGCTCAGGCAAAGACCCACCACCGCGTCAAGGTTGCGCACAGCCCGAAAATCTCCCATACAGCCACGGCGCCAACCAGGGTAGAAACTCCCGTTCAGGCCAACGTTGAGGCCCAGCCGACGTACTCAAAGAGAGGCAACATTGCAAACAGGGGAAAATATTCCCTGTCGCCTCTGCCGATCGATATCTATTTACATTCGAACGAAAAGCCCACGGTGGCCTTCACCACGCCCTGCATCATGATCGAGAAAGCGACCCACGGCTTTCCGCCTTTTCTTGCCGTCGAAACGATGATGTTCCAGGTGATCGGGAGCGTGAACGAGTCCAATATGCTGCCAGCGAGACTTGAGCCTGTCTGCGTATAGGTTGGACTCACGCAACCAGATGTTTGGCTAGCGGGGCGCAGGCGCGCCCCGCCGGAGGTTCAGCCGGCTGACATGCAGCCACGGCGTCGCGTATTGCTCCGCGCTCATCACCTCTATGCCAACGAAGCGCTCGTTCCCCTCAACCCAGGCGTCATGCCCGGGCGGGATGGTGTATGAGTCACCCGCGACGATCGTCTTCTCGGTTCCATCCGCCATGCGCACGGTGATGCGCCCCGAAACGGCTTATCCGACGTGGGACGCCTGGCATGAATCGGTCTTGACGACCGGCTTGACGCATTCCGAACATCGCCATCCCGGCTCAAAGCTGAAACGGCCCAGGGTGAAGCCTTCAAGTCGAACGACTTCGACCCGAGTCTTGTCCGGAGTGCGGACCTCGTCGGGTGAGGCGTGGGATTTTGCCTCGAGTGTTGTGACTGCCACTAAAGTTGTCATGATTGTCTCCTCGCTCTTGGGATGAGGCGGCTGCCAGCCGCGCTAACAGGGTTTAGGGAAAAACTCACTGTGCTGACACCAAGCAGGCCGCCACGCCAATCCGGGGGCCGCTCGGCGCAACGATATGCCTGTTTGTCTTTCCCCCACAGGTTCGGCTGACGCAGCCTCATCCGCTCGCAGGACGGCTCGTGGCGGGCCTTGCGCTCTAAGTATCCTCGGCGCTATCGAAGCGCAGCCCGCTCGAACCCTCGCCTTTGCCCACCGTGTTGCGCAGGCCCATCCACAGCACCGCGCTGCCGCCGAACCAGCGCACGTGCTGGGCGCTGCGGGTGATGCGCGCGCCCGCGCGAGGCACTTCTTCGTCGAACAGTGCGAGCCCCGGCCCCGGTGGGTTGAGCAGCACACCGCGCGCGCTGCGCACGGCATTGCTGCCGTCAGGCGTGAGCATCGCGGCACGCACCAGGCGCAAGCTGTTCGTCGCGGCGTCGCGCTGTGGCAAGAGCGGCACCCAGTTGTAAGGCACGTCGGTGGCAAGGCGATAGCTCAGCGTGCCGTCAGGCGGCGGCGTCGCCGCGTCGCCCGGGGCGACGACAGCGCCGAGATCGAGGCGCTGTTCGAGCGGCCCGGGAATTGCACGCTCCACCGCCCAGGCCATGTTGGCGATCTCGTCGCGGAGCAACAGGACCTCCTCGACGGCTCTGCCTTCCAGCGTCTTCGCCACTGCAGGAGCGAGAAAGAACAGGTTGGGCTGGGGCGGAAACGGCGGCGCCGCGCCGCGCTGCAGCTTGCCCAATTGGAACATCGAGAAGCCCGTGGCCGGCGCGATGCCGGCGTCGTTGACCGGCCGCACCAGCCTCTGCACGCCAAAGGTGTCGGTGACTACCAGCGAGCGCGTGCGGGTGAGCGTGCCGACCTCGATTTCGACCGGAATCACGTACCAGTCGTTGCCATAATTGGTGGCGAAGTCCGCCATCAGCAGGTGCGGCAGATCGCCCGGGCCGGCATCGATCAGGCCCCAGTCAATGCGCGCGTCCTCGAACTCCCAGAAACGCGGCGCGGGCATTCCGCGGAAGCTTACGGGCGCCGGCACCGTGGTCTGTACCACGGCCTTCGCCGCGGTGTCGGCGGCCGAACCGAGATTTACTTCAAGGTCAATGTCCACGCTGGACCAGTCCAGCCTGCCCTCGCAATACTGGGTTGCGCTGAGCGCAGTCTCGCCTTCGACGCTGTGCGCGCCGGCGACGGTAAAGGCGTATTCCATGCGATCGCTGCGCCACGCGTCGGCGGCCTCACCGGCCGGTTGGCTGAAGAGCGCATCCTGCTCGGCAAACCAGCGCTGCACGGCGAGGGCGACCTCGGCAAGATCGACCTTCGCGATCTTCAGCGCGGCTGGTAGCGGCAGCAATGTCCCGTCGGGACCGCGCAAGGCCGCCGCCATGGCGTGGCCGTCGGGCGCGCGGCCCGCCATCAGCGACCACCAGGCCAGCGTCTCGGCATCGAGTGCTGCCCGATCCGCGTCCGATGGCTGCGCCAGCGCAAAGCGTTGGGTGAACGCTTTGCGGTATTTCTTCGAGGTCGGCTGCGCGTCGATCAGGCGCAGCAGCTGCAGGCCGCTTTCCAATGCCAGGCGCAGCGAGCCCAAAGCGCCGGCGGGCTGCGCAGGCTGGCGCTCGACCATCGCTTCCAGGGGCATGGCGGCCACGTCGTAATTCGGCGCGAACTCGTTGGTGTTTGGTGCGATGGCGCCGAGGTGTATGCGTGAGAGCGGCGAGGTCTCGGCGCGCCAGCGCGCGAGCACCGGCGAGCCCGCATCCTCGGCACGGTATTCGCCGACCTGCCATTGCCGCGCGAGCAGCCACAAGGGGTCATGCAGCCTGGCGTGCAGCCCCTCGGTCAGCGCGTCGTCGCGACAGCGCGGTTCGAGCCTCAGCCAACTGGTGATGGAACCCATCGTCGTTTCTCCTCAGGTCAGCGGACCGAAGTCCGGCGAGATGGCGTCGCCGTCGACATTCACCGCGAAATAAAGCGCCGGCAGGAAGTGCGAGATTTCGCCCACCGCCTGGGCGCCGGTCACCGGATTGAGCGCCGCGTTGTCGAGCGCTTCGGCATCGACCGCGCGCAGCTTCGCCGCATCGAGAGTCTCAAGCAACAACCGATGCAGGTTCCATGCGGTCCACGCAGTGCCCGGCACCGGCGGCACCGCGAGCAGTATGGCCTGCGGCGCGCGCGAATCCGGCGCGTCGTGCTGGAACACGATGCCCGTGGTTTCGCTGCGACTGGGGATCACCTCGACCCATTCGTCGATCATCAGACCGGCCATGGCCTGGGTCGCGTCGACCGCAACCGGAGTCTGCACGATGAGCGACAGGCAGCCGGCCTTGATCGGTTGCGCCGGGGTCTCGGGCAGACCGACCCAGCGCGCGCCGTCGGTATGCGGGAGCTGCGCCACGGCGAGGTTCATGCGCTCGCCCGTGCCCGTCGCCTCGGCGGCGTGCAGGCTAGCGCCCAGCCGCGCGACGCCCTCGCGCACGCGCTGCATGCGTGCGAACCACGGCAGCACCGCAAGCGCGTCCCCGCCCTGCAGTGCTTCGGTCGCATCCAAGGAGGCCTTCAGTTCGGTGCCGCCTGCCAGAGTGAAACGCGGCAGCGCGACAAAGCCGGCACCAAATACCGCTGCAAGCTGCCGGGCTGCGATGCTTGCGCGTTGGAACGCGTCGGCGCCGGGCGCGGCCGCAAGCGCATTGCAGGCATCCACGCGTTGTTGGGCTTCACGCGCGGCGAGGGCTGCCAGCACACTCAATGCGCTTGCGTCGTTGGCTATGCCTGCGGGCGGCGGCAGCGCGCTGCCGATGCCGTAGGCGGCGAGTTTCGCGAGTGCAGTGCGCAGTGCAGCGACGTCGGGTGCGGACTGCGCTGCCACCTTCGCAAGACTCTTGGTTGCAGCAGCAAGCGAGCCAGCCGCCTTCTTCGCGCGCGTTTCGATCTCAGCCGCGTCGATGCCGCTGTCGCCTGGGTCCTGCAGCGCCTGCACATCACGCGCGTCAAGGGCACGCGCGCTGCCAATAAGCAGTTGCGCACGAGCGGCGAGTTCGCGCAGGTCGGAGAGCGAACTTTCGTTCGCCTTCCAGTCGGAAGCGCGCTGCGGGTCGAGGCGCAGCGTTTCACCCAAGGCCTCGGCGCCAAACTGCGTACGCGTGGCATCCAGCACCAGCGCATCGAGCTGTGGCGTGACGCCGCCCGGCTTGGTTGCGGCAAGTGCGATAACGTCCAACGGGCGCAGGCCGAGGTCGAACAGGTGCAGCGTATGGGTCGCGGTCACGGCATCGCTGAGCAGGCGCTCGACGGTCAGGCGCACCTGCTTGGCCGGACCCAGCAGCCGCGCCGCCCAGGCGTCCAGGCGCGGCTCGGCGCTTGCGCGTGGTGAGCGTGACAGCGTCGGCCAGCCGCTTGGGGCCGTGATCTTGTCAGGCAGTAGCACCACCGCACGGTGGGTCACGGCAATGCCGCTGCGTGGGGTGCGCGCGACTTCGAGCTCGGGCGGTGCTTGCGTGCCGGCCGCTATCGCCTGCAGCGTCGATGCCGCGCGCGCGGTGTTGCCGCGCACCGCCTGATGCGCGGTCTCTGCGACCAGGGCGTCGGCAAGCGCGTCGATTGCGTCGCCGAGTTCGTCCAGCACCGCCGCACACCGGGCAAACAGCGGCGAGGGCGAAGCGCGCTGCGGCTCGTACAAGTCGAACAGCTTCAGCCCGTCGACAACATTGGCCGCCGCAACCGACTCGGCGCTCTGGGCCGAAGCGGGGGCGTTCGATGCAAGCAGCGGCGCGAGCGCACGAAAGTCGTCGATGGCGTCGTCCAAGCCGCGCTCATGCAGTCCGCGTTCGAAGCGGTAACCAAGCAGGGCGCCCAGCGGCTGGCCCTGGCGCACCCCGTCGAGCAATTGGTTGGCGATGCGCACGCGACGCGACGAGAGGTCGACTGCAAACAGGTTCGGCGCGTCGTCGCGTGCGTGCGTGAGATGGGCGTTGCGCAGCAGCGCCGCAGTCTGCGCCTGCGCGATCGAGGGCGCGTGGATGAAGCCGGCATCGTTGGCAAGCGCAAACACCGGTCCGGTCTCGCCGGCCGGCGTGGGCAGGGGCTGCTGCGCGGGGGCGGGCTTCAGATTTTCCACCCAGCCGTAGGCGCCCACGTAGAGGCCGGTCGGATGGTCTGCGCGCATCTCGGCCAGGCGCTTGGTGGAAAACGAAGTGATCCATGCATCGAGCCGGTGCGAAGCGACATCCAGCGTGCCGACCAGCAGGCGTTCGAGTGTCTGCGCATCGAGTGTCGCCAGATGCGCGAGGGCCTCGCGAAAGCGGCCGAGCGGCGCAAGTGCGCCGTCAAAGCTCGTGAGCGCGGTGAGGAACTGCGCCGGAGTCTGGCCCTGTGTCGCGGGGCTGGACCGGCCCAGCAACATGCGCCAGGTGGTCGCGGTCGAAGCGCCCAGATTCACCAGCTCAATGTCGCGCAGCAGGCTTGCCAGCGCCGGCCCGTTCGGTTGTGCGCTGACAAGGCGCGCAGCTGCCCACGCATATTCAAGCTGCAGCGCGTGGCGCAGCAGCACGTGAAGCAGCACTGCCGGCTCGGGCGGGGAGGGCAATGGGTCGGTTTCGGCAAGCGGCAGCGGCGGCGCAGCGAGCAAGGCCGCAATATAGTTCGGCGCCAGCGCTGCCGGTTGCGCATCGGTGCCAGCCTGCACCAGCGGCGCGCTCAGCGCGCGGTCGCGCTCGTCGTACGCCGCGCCCGCAAGCCGCGGCCGCCAGATGAATCCCAACTGGGCGAGCACCGCGGAAGTGAGCGCATCATGCGCGGCGTTCCAGCCGCGTGCGGCAAGGTCTTCCCCGAGGAAGCTGTGCAGGTGCTGCAGGTATTGCGCGCCGAGCAGATTGCGAACGCGATAGCTGTTGGCAATGCCATCGGTGCGCAGCACGGCGGCGAGATCCTGAGCGGGATCAGTGCTGCGGCCCACGCATGGCACATCGGGCAGGCGCGGGCGCCACAGGGCATCGCGCAACTGCAGCAGCAACTGCTTGAGCCACAGGTCTCGGGCCCGTGCGGCAGCGTCCTCGCCGGCCGGCGCGGCCCAGTCGCCGAGGATGGTCACCGGCAGCAGGCCGTAGGGTTGGCGGCCGGCGCGCAGGAAGGGCAGTGGGCCGGCGGCGCGCAGGTAAGAAATGAAATGCTCGCGCGCCCAGTCGATGTCGTCCGGCGTGAGGCCGGTATCGCCCAGTCCGACCAGATTGGCGAGGTAGTAGCCCCAGGTCGGCGTCCACAGCGCGGCGGCCATCTGTTGTGCATCCAGTGCATCCGCAGTGCTGGCGTTGGGCAGCGATCCCAGCGTAAGCGTTGCCGCTTCGCCGGCGAAGCCGAGCGCCGCTGCGAGCACCGCAGCATTGCTCTGCGTGCCGAGCGACTCACCGAAGTGCTGCCACTCGGCTTCGAAGCTGCTCGCGCGCAATGGGTCGGCGGTATCGAGCCCGGACGCCAGGTCCTCGGTGTTGTTGCTTGGCGTGCCTGGTTGAACGAAGGCGCAACCATTGGTGTAGTGATGCGCGTCGAGCAGCGCGGCGAGCGAGGCGGCCGATGCGTCGGCGTCAAGCGCGCTTGCCACGCCAAACACCACCAACGCATCGAGGCCGGCCTGTGCGGTTGCCGCCAGCAGGCTCATGCGCAGCGCCATGCCGATGCGTTCGGCTTCGGCGAAATCGACCATCCAGCGCATGCCGGCATCGACCGACGGCGTATCGTCCGGCGAAGATTCAGGCGCGGCCTTCGGATCGGGACCGAGTGCCGGCGGCGCGGCGATAGGCGTGCCAAACGCATGGCCGACGGCAGCACCATTGGCACGCGCAATCGCAATCCAGCGTTGCGGCATGAGCCGCGCGAGCGGCGCACGCTGCCAGCCACCAGCGTCATCCTTCAGCGCGACGTCGGGAAACTTCGGTACGGGGTCGAGCGGCGCATCGTCAGCCAGGGGCGCGGCGGGCTTCGCTTGCATGTTGACAGGTTGCAGCGCACGCGCGATCCAGGCCGCGCGTTGGGCGTCGAAGTGGTCGGCAAGTTGCTGCCAGGCCAGCCGCCGGCGTGCCTCGTCATCGGCTGCGCGCCAGGTGAGTTCCCAGAAATGCTTTCCCCAGGTGAGTTCGTCATCTGACAGCTCAGGCTCGTGCGAATCGATGTGGATCTGGTCCGGAAAGATACGGATGCGCAGCTCCTGCGAGCCGTCAGGCTGGGCGAAAAAGCGTGTCTCCAGCCGCACAGGCAAGAGCGCAAGCGGCAGGTCAGGGGGCAGTAGCTCGGCGGCGAGGTCGGCCGGCACCGTCTGCGTGGCAAAGTGCAGCAGTTCGGTCGGGGGTTTGAGAAGTTGCACGTCCATGGTCGTCAGCTCGTCGGTGTCTGTGTGGGCGCGAGGCCGGCAAGCAGTTCGCTGGCATGAATCGCCACGCGCACCGGCTGCTGGCGCGTGATCTGCGCCATGTGCGCGGCGTTGCGCGCCCATAGCGTGCCGGCGGGCAGCGTGAACCCCGTTGGCGGTGCAGCGAGCGGCACATGGCTTGCGTTGCCGAAATCGATGTCGACATCAAAACCGAAACGCGGCTCGGTGGGCTGTTGCTCGATGACAAAGTACCAGCCCGGATCGCCTGCCGCCTCGATTGGATCGACATCGAAACCGAAGAAAGTCACATCGGGTTGCAAGCTGCCGCGAAACAGCGGTTGTCGGTGTGCGGCCGCGATATCAGGCTTGCGGCCCGTCGCGTCGCGTGTCGCCGGCACTGCGTAGACCAGTGCACCCGGGTAGCGGCGGAACAGGCCGCTGCGCACCAGCATCACCGACTGCTTCGGCGCCACGCCCGGCGCGGCATTGGTGCCGAGCCGGTTTGCTCCCCAGTCGGCCAGTGCCGCGATGTCGCCGTCGGTCTGCGGTTGCGCGCTGCTCCAGAAGCGGCGGAAGAAGGTCGCGCGCGGGTCGTCGAGCGGGTAGTCGCGCCACAAGAGCTCGCGGCCCATCTCGACATTCAGCCCGGCCAGGTAGGCCTCGACGAAGCGCGGGTTCGGCTCGAGCAGCGCCACGGTGTCGGGCAGCACCTGGTCGAGCCCGGGCAGAAGCCAGTCCTGCGACAGCGTGGCGAGCGACGCGCTCATCGGCTGCTCGAAATGCGGCGCATGGCCGAGCGGCGCGATCGCGGGCGGCGCGGCGCCACTGGCAAGCTTGATCGTCGCCGCCATGCGCAGTTGCAGCGCCGGGGCCGGATCAAGCAACTGCACCAGGGTCGCGCGCGCAGCGACGACGTCGAGCGCGGGGCGCGGCGCCGGCAGCACGAGAATGAAGCCGGCCGGATTGACGCGCGCCAGGTGACGCTGGGCAGCAGCGCGAAACGCCTGGGCATCGGCGCTGTCGATCGGCTTAGGCGGCTTGACGGGTGGCTTGACCGGTGGCTTCGGCTTCGGTGGAGGCGGCTCGGGAGGCTCGACAGGTTGCGGTGGAAGGTGCGTCGCCGTCAGCGTTGTGCTGGTCACGATCGTAAACGTTAATGGTGCAGCGGCGATTTGAAATCCGGGCTGTGGCGGCGCGTTGCCGACCGCGGCGTCGTTGGCGCTCGCATAGGCCATCGGCGCCTGTGCTGCGGGCAGGCGGCGCGATACCGCGTCGAAGCTCACAAGCCCGCGCGTGGGCGGCAGCACAAGGACCATCGTGAGCGGCTGGGTGAGGAGCTGAAGCGTGGTGGCGCCCAGCGCTGCGCGCGCAACGGTGAAGGTGCCGGTGCTGATACCGGTGCCAATGCCCGCGCCAGTGCTTACGCCAGTGGCAGTGCCGGTGGCGATACCAGTGCCGGTGCCAGTGGTGCCGGCGCCGGTCGCGAGCGGGGCATCACTCAGCGCGAGTTGTGCGCGCCGGCTGATCGCGCCTAGCGGACGCGTGACGCGACGCATCGGCGCCGAGGTCAGGGCGAGCGGCGTCGCGGTCGATGCGATGAAGGTGCGCAGGCTCACAGCAGGCGCCTGCGGCGTCGCGGCCTGCCATACCAGGCGCACCTGAGCCGGCGCGGCAAGCCGCCACAGCGCGTCGTCGTCGCTGCCCAGGCCCTGGACCTGTTTCGCATGCAGCCTCGCGCCCACGACCAGGCTCAGCTGCATCTGGCGCAGCCGCTGGTTGGCCCGGTCGATTTCGCCTGCCTGCTGCCAGGCCTGCGCGACGAGCGCCTCCTGCGCGTCCTGGATCACCCGCGTCCCGAGCGCCGCGGCGACGCGTTCGCGCGGGTCGAGGTTGAGGTCATCGAGCCAGGTTGTCGGCACCGCGGCATCGCCGATCTGACCGCGCTGCGCATACCAGCGGCCATAGATCGGCGGACCGACCACAGGGTCCGTACCGTTCGGCGCCGGCAATGCTGCCGCATTGACGATGGAACGCAGCGTGGCTTGCAAACCAACGCTTTGCGCATCGGGCCAGGCCGTGCGCGGGGCGTTCACTGGTTGCAATGCGCCTTCGAGTGGCAGCGCCGGCAGCGGCAGATTGCTCACTGGAAAGCCGGGCTGATCGAGGCTCATGGGCCGGCGACCAACGAGGCCGGCAAGGTCGCGTGGCACCAGCTTGCGCACCAGCGATTCGAAATCCTCGCGCGCACCGGTGGCGAACTCCCAGTGGTGGTAGACCGGCAGCGCGAGCTGGTCCGGCGCCTGCGCGCCGCTCTTCCACGCCGGCGCGAGCTTGCTTGCGTTGGCGCCAGTGATGGGCAGTTTGAGGCCGGCCAGGCGTCCGGCCTCGAATGCCGGTACGACGCAGGCGAGGTAACGCGTGAACGGTTCGAGCAGGCGCGGCGATACGAGCCGCGACACGCTGCGCGTGGGTTGGGTGGCGAGCAGGCTGCGCAGCGCGTCCGCACTTGCCCCTGCGGGCGCGGCGAGTTGCGCATGCGTCCACGCCCACGACTCGGCAAGGTCGGGCAGTTCGTCGGCCGGCCGTGCGGGCGGGGCAATCTCAAGCACCGGCAGCGCTTCCGTGCCGGGTGGGCGCAGCACCACGCCGTCGCCTTTGCGTACCACCAACAACACGAGCCAGGGCCGCAGCCGGCCCTGTGCATCGGCGGACGCAGGCGTGAACAGCCAGGGCAGGTCCGGGTTGTCGAACTCGACGGCGACAAGATCATTGGACTCATAGTCGGTCGTGTTCGGTGGCGGCTCCATCCGCACCACCTGGCGTGCATCGAGGCCGATCACCTCACCTGCACCGGCGATGACCAGCGGCATGGTCGCACCTTCCTCGCCGTTGATGTCCAGCCGCGCTTTCAAGCTGGCTTGCGCCGGTAGCGGCGTGGTAAGCGGGTCCGCCGTGGCGAGGCGCGCGGCCACGCCCTGGCGCACCCAGGGCAGGAAGACGAGATTTGCGTCAGCCATGTTGCATCCTTTGGTTAGCTGTCCCGTGGAGTCTCATGTAGTAATCTCAAAAGCAGGCACCGTCCGCAGTCGCGTAGCGGCGGTGCTGGCGATGGCGGCGGCCTCGGCGAAGGAGAGGCCGGTGGACTGGGGGATCGGTTTGAGCGCGTCGTCGATGACCGCGAAGCCGGGCGAGTTGAGTGTGGCGAAGGGAGTTGGCCTGGAAGCCGCGACACTGCGCAGCGCGGAGCGTCCCGCCGCGCCCACGCTCGCATGCAGATCGAGCAGCACATCGCTCAGCCGATAGGGCGGCGGCACCTCGTCCGGCGCTGCCTGTGCATCGACGATCACCGTCTCGTAGTCGAGCGGCGAAGCCAGCCCGCTAGCGAGCTCGAAGGCATAATCCGGCGCGCCGAAGGCGACCCCTGCGTCCATGCTCTCGTAGGACGGTGCGGCCAGCTTCGCCTCGTCACTCATCTCGAAGAACTGCGCCGGCGCGAAGTCGTCGCGCACCGGGGCGCCGCCCGCGGGTCCACCGCCCAGCGTCACCGCACCGACCGCAAAGCGCCTGCTGCCGGCCACCGGCGCCTCGCCGTAGCGATCGATGTCGCGTTCCAGGTTCAAGGGCACCACGCCCTGGCGCACGCTGAGCGTGCCCAGCGGATGCACCCGCAATGTCGTCTTGTCGGCCGCCTCGGTGAGCGTCACCACGCGGGTCTGCTGAGGGGGCAGCTCGGCATGCCAGTTGCGCGCATCGCCGAGCGCGGCCTTGAGCTGATCGAGCACATTCACCGCCTGCGGCAGCGGCGGCGTCGTGCCTTCCGCGAGTGTGGCATTGACCCGGATCGTCACGTCCCACCACAGGATCTCGAAGCTGCACTTGGCCCGCACCGTGAGTGGCGCCGGACCTTCCAGCGTGCCGTCGACACTGACCTTGAACAGATTGTCCGAGCCGCGCTTGAGCTGCATGCTGGCGAAGAAGTCGGCCAGGAAGTGGAAGGGGTCGAGCTGGATCAGCACGTCGTAGCCGGCATCGCCCACCACGCTGAAGCCATAGGCCGCCGCATACAGGTGGGCCGCGGCGCCAAATTGCACCGTGTTGGAGGTGAGGGCGAAATAGGATTCGCAAGTCAGGCGCGGATTGTCCCCGGTGGTGAGGCTCAGCGTCACGCGCTCCAGCACCGGAAAGTCGGCCGGCGGGGCGAAGCCCTTGTTCATGCCGCCCACTGCCAGGGCGAAGCTGCGCGGCGAACTCCAGCGCGCGCGCAATGCCGCCGCGCCGCTGATGACGAAGCGCTCCAGCAGGCGCGAATCGACCAGCACCGCGTCGATCGCGGCGGTGCCGGCGTCGAAGTCGAACACGCCGATGGCATCCAGCGTGATGCGCAGCAGGGCGTGATCGGGCGAGGGCAGCAGCGCGCGCACGCGGCCCAGCACCAGCAGGCGCTTGCGTGCGCCGAATTCGACGATCAAGGCCAGGTCGGCCGTGACCAGGGGCGGGGTGAACCAGCCGATGCGCACCAGCAGGCCGACCATGTAGCTGCCGCTCCGGGCCGGGAACGCGGCACCAAGAGAACGGATGATGGCGGGCGCATTGGCCACCGGATTGCTGGGAAACAGGAGCTTGCCCAGCGTGTCGTTCTTGAGTCCGTCGCGCAGCACGCTCTCGTCGAAGGTGCGATTGACCGCGACCATGCCGCCGATGCCCAGCAGGGTGAAGCCCAGGCCAAGCTGGATGGGCTCAAACCCGTCGGCAGTGATGAAGACGATCAGCGAGTAACCCTTGCTGCCATCGGGCAGGCGCGTGGCAATCAGACCAAAGGCGGTGAGGTTGATCGTCTCGTGCACCGAGAGCTGAAGAACACCGGCGTATAAGGCGTTGTCGGGGTCGTGATAGATGAAACCACCGCCGCTGACGATGCCGCCCGCATCGATCGCCACCCCGATCGCCGACGGCGGAAGGAAGTCGAGCGACAGATCCACTGGGCCGAGATTGCCGTTGGGCGGATCGGGGAAGCGCATCGCGAGCACGAAGCCCGTGCGATCCGCGACGATCGCCACCGGGCCGAGATTCGCAATCAGCGTTGCGCCGACCTTGAGATCGACACCCTGGGTGGCCGCCTGGAGCGCTATGGTCAACGCCTGCACGTTCACTGGACCGAGTTGCAGGCTGAGTGGGAAGTTGGCTTCGACGCCGACCGAACCCGCGACATGAAAGCCGCTCACGCTCGACAGCCTCAGCACGAGCGACAGCTCGGTAGACAAGCCGCTGCCAAGCAGGTTCGCGATAAAGGAGTCGGCATCGTCCGACTTGATGACGACGCGCAGGCGCTCCAAGCCGATCTCGACGAAGGCCTCCAGGGACTGTGCCTGGGCGAGCGCGACGCCCGCCGAGACGGTCGCTGTGTGCAACGAGAGGCGGCTGCTGTCCGCCGAGCCGACCAGCACGCGCTCCGGCGCATCGGGCGCTGGCGGCACGCGCAATTGCACCACAAGGTCGGTCGCTCCGCTTGCGCTTGGAACACCGGCGAGATAACCAGTATCGACTACCGGCGGATGCCCCGGCTCCAGTGTGATGGCGAAGCCCTGCGTCAAGTCGGCATCGGCGCTGATCGACAAGCTGGGCAGCGTGTCGTCCGCAGTCGCGGATGATGCGCCGAGCTGCGCATACGGCATGATCGCAATGGCCGGCCCCCGTGCCGCAGTCGCCGGGCGCACCACGAACTGGACGCCAGCCTGGCCTTCGGGCGGCACGCCGAGCGCTTCGCCCAGGTCCAGGCAGATGCCGATCTGTCCCGTGGGCGGCGGGTTCGCACCGGCCGCGACGAAGGCAAGCTGTGCGTCGCTCAGCACAAAGTACGACAGCTCCAGCCCCCAGGCTTCCAGCGCTTCGGCGATGTCGCTCAGCACGTGCGGCAGTTGCGGCGCGGCTCTGTCCCAGTCGTAGGCGGCGCGGAATCCCTGCATCGGATTGGTGAGCAGCGTGCCCATGCCGCCCCAGTCGACGAAGCGCTTGACGTAGGCTTGGCGCGCACCGCTGGCCGGAACCTCAAACAGGCGCACGATGCCCATCAGCTTGAGCAGCCGGCCGATCCTGAAGCGATGGCGCAGCAGGTACTCGACCACGCAGTAGTCGAGCAGGTCGCGAGCTATCGTTTGCTTGAACGCCGCGATATCGACACCGTCAGGGAAAGCGTTTTCGGGCTGCGCGTTGATTGCGTTGATTGCGTCAATGAGGCGCCCGATCGCCGTGAGCACCTCCGGAGCGGAGACCTCGTCTGTGTCGGCGTCGATCACATCGAGCACCGCGCCACCCGCAGTGGCAAGGTCTGCCAGCGGTTGCGGCACCGATGCGGGCGTCCAGCCGAGTTTGGCCAACAGGCGCAGCAAGTCGTCGGGCGACTGCGCAGCTTCCACCAGCGGTGCGAGCAGCAGCACCGCTTCGTCGATCACACCACGCAGCGCTTCGATGCTCATGGCAGGGTCAACAAGGCCTGGTGCACGGCAGCCCCAAGGATCACGCTCTTCTGCGCGGCGTTGTGCCCACCACTGGCCGCATCGCTGATTAGCCCGGTCGCGACCACTGCGTATTGCATGACACTCCGGTGGGGCGGTGGCGGCGCCGGGTCCTGCTCGGTCTCGAGGTAGACGAATTCACAGATCAGCGGCGCCTTGGCCCCATCCTCTTTCTTCAGAATGCCAATCTTGTTGATCTGCCGCGTGATCTTGGTATCGGCAACGTTTTTCACACCGATTTCCGCGAGGAAACTCTCGATCGCATTCGGCCCGCCGTCGGACAGGTTGTTGCGCAGCGTGTCGCAGCCGGTCTGACCAAAGATCACACTGGCGTCGTTGACGAGCGAGTTAGTCATCATGCCGATCATGTAGGCAGCGAGCGCCGCCGCCGAGCCTGGCACCCAGGAGCGTTTGTCGATGAAGTTGTGGCCGCCGGCGTCCCATAAATCCTCCACTTCGAGCGGCTCGACGTCGGCGTTGGAGAGGGCACGGGGCGGCGCCAGCGCCGGTGGCTTGGTTCTCGCAGGAGGGTCCAAGCCGTAGCCCCGGGTGGCGAACAAGTGCATGCCCTTCTTCGCATCGTCATCGACGAGACCATAGGCGCGCTGCACCGCCTTGATGTAGGGCAGGCCGATCTCGCACACGCAGGAGGTGGCGGCGACGTTGTCGGATCGGTTGCCGGCGAGCCACAGGCGCTCAGAGAAGCTCAAGTCGCTCCAATGTTCCCAGTCCAGTTCCTTGAGTCCTCCGGGAGGGACAGTGGGCGGCAGCTTGTCCACGATCGCTTTCTGCGTGGCGACGACCGGCTGGCCGTGCGTGTCGACGCGGCCATCGGGATCGGGCCCGGCGAAATCCACCGGACTCTTGGTGAAGTCGAAAATTTTCGAGATTTGCGGCGGGACGCTGGCGATGCGGCCCATGCGCTCGGTGCGCGGTGCCTTGGACTTCGCCCACAGCTTGGGGTTGGCGTACAGCGCATCGAACTCGGCTGCAGTAGAGATGATCTTCGGGCTCATCGCCAGGATCTGGCGCACATCCAGTCGCAGTTGAACCGCGGCCAGCATCATCGCGATCTTGCTCGCGCTGCCGATGCGGAAGGTCTTGGCCTCGTTGTGCAGCCAGATGTCGGGACTCGACGCACTCTTGGTGAAGTCGACAACGACAATACCGGCGTCCTGGAAGTCATGCTGGGCGCCGATTGGGTCGAGCGCGTTCTTGAAGGCGGTCGACCCGATCGCCTTGGGCACGGGCAGTTTGGTCTTGGCGCGATCGCCCATGACGAAGATGTTGCCGGCGATGGCCTTGAGTTGCGCGTCAGTTGGCGTGGTCATGGCGTAGCGCTATGCAGGCTGCCTCGGTGAGTCCGAAGCGAGTGAGACATTGTCGCGTCGGCGGCTGGCCGCATTCGCGGGCGCTCCGATCCCCGCTTCGCGGGGCCCCTCTGCGCTGCTCATGCGGCTGCCTCGGTGAGTCCGAAGCGAGTGAGACATTGTCGCGTCGGCGGCTGGCCGCATTCGCGGGCGCTCCGATCCCCGCTTCGCGGGGCCCCTCTGCGCTGCTCATGCGGCTGCCTCGGTGAGTCCGAAGCGAGTGAGACATTGTCGCGTCGGCGGCTGGCCGCATTCGCGGGCGCTCCGATCCCCACTTCGTGGGGCCCCTCTGCGTTGCTCATGCGGCTGCCTCGAACGCTGGCACCGTCCGCAGTCGCGTAGCGGCGGTGCTGGCGATGGCGGCGGCCTCGGCGAAGGAGAGGCCGGTGGACTGGGGGATCGGTTTGAGCGCGTCGTCGATGACCGCGAAGCCGGGCGAGTTGAGTGTGGCGAAGGGAGTTGGCCTGGAAGCCGCGACACTGCGCAGCGCGGAGCGTCCCGCCGCGCCCACGCTCGCATGCAGATCGAGCAGCACATCGCTCAGCCGATAGGGCGGCGGCACCTCGTCCGGCGCTGCCTGTGCATCGACGATCACCGTCTCGTAGTCGAGCGGCGAAGCCAGCCCGCTAGCGAGCTCGAAGGCATAATCCGGCGCGCCGAAGCGCACCCCTGCGTCCATGCTCTCGTAGGACGGTGCGGCCAGCTTCGCCTCGTCACTCATCTCGAAGAACTGCGCCGGCGCGAAGTCGTCGCGCACCGGGGCGCCGCCCGCGGGTCCACCGCCCAGCGTCACCGCACCGACCGCAAAGCGCCTGCTGCCGGCCACCGGCGCCTCGCCGTAGCGATCGATGTCGCGTTCCAGGTTCAAGGGCACCACGCCCTGGCGCACGCTGAGCGTGCCCAGCGGATGCACCCGCAATGTCGTCTTGTCGGCCGCCTCGGTGAGCGTCACCACGCGGGTCTGCTGAGGGGGCAGCTCGGCATGCCAGTTGCGCGCATCGCCGAGCGCGGCCTTGAGCTGATCGAGCACATTCACCGCCTGCGGCAGCGGCGGCGTCGTGCCTTCCGCGAGTGTGGCATTGACCCGGATCGTCACGTCCCACCACAGGATCTCGAAGCTGCACTTGGCCCGCACCGTGAGTGGCGCCGGACCTTCCAGCGTGCCGTCGACACTGACCTTGAACAGATTGTCCGAGCCGCGCTTGAGCTGCATGCTGGCGAAGAAGTCGGCCAGGAAGTGGAAGGGGTCGAGCTGGATCAGCACGTCGTAGCCGGCATCGCCCACCACGCTGAAGCCATAGGCCGCCGCATACAGGTGGGCCGCGGCGCCAAATTGCACCGTGTTGGAGGTGAGGGCGAAATAGGATTCGCAAGTCAGGCGCGGATTGTCCCCGGTGGTGAGGCTCAGCGTCACGCGCTCCAGCACCGGAAAGTCGGCCGGCGGGGCGAAGCCCTTGTTCATGCCGCCCACTGCCAGGGCGAAGCTGCGCGGCGAACTCCAGCGCGCGCGCAATGCCGCCGCGCCGCTGATGACGAAGCGCTCCAGCAGGCGCGAATCGACCAGCACCGCGTCGATCGCGGCGGTGCCGGCGTCGAAGTCGAACACGCCGATGGCATCCAGCGTGATGCGCAGCAGGGCGTGATCGGGCGAGGGCAGCAGCGCGCGCACGCGGCCCAGCACCAGCAGGCGCTTGCGTGCGCCGAATTCGACGATCAAGGCCAGGTCGGCCGTGACCAGGGGCGGGGTGAACCAGCCGATGCGCACCAGCAGGCCGACCATGTAGCTGCCGCTCCGGGCCGGGAACGCGGCACCAAGAGAACGGATGATGGCGGGCGCATTGGCCACCGGATTGCTGGGAAACAGGAGCTTGCCCAGCGTGTCGTTCTTGAGTCCGTCGCGCAGCACGCTCTCGTCGAAGGTGCGATTGACCGCGACCATGCCGCCGATGCCCAGCAGGGTGAAGCCCAGGCCAAGCTGGATGGGCTCAAACCCGTCGGCAGTGATGAAGACGATCAGCGAGTAACCCTTGCTGCCATCGGGCAGGCGCGTGGCAATCAGACCAAAGGCGGTGAGGTTGATCGTCTCGTGCACCGAGAGTTGAAGAACACCGGCGTAGACCGGCTGCAGCGGATCGTGGAACAGCACACCGCCGCCTTCAAGCACGCCGGGAACCTGGATTGCGAGACCGATGCCAGAGGGCGGGATGAAGTCCGCACCCAAATCCACCGCGCCGAGGTTGCCGTGCTGGAAGCGCAGTGTGATCGCAGTACCCGTACCGGCCACGACCGCCGTTACCGGGCCGAGTGTGACCGCGCCGCTGACCAGGGCGCGCACGCTGAGCCCGTCGCTGTCGCCTGCGATCGCCAGATCGATCGAGTCCAACTGCAGCGGGCCGAATTGCTGATGCACGGTGAGCGTTGTCTGCAAGCCCGGCACCGCCGTGGATGCGCAGGCCGAAGCGGGGCGACCAGGCGATGTCGAGCTTGAGCATCACGGTTGCGCCTGAGGCCGGCAGCAGTGAGGCGAGGAAGCCGTCGTTCGGGTCGGGCGCAATCGTGATGCGGCCGTCGTCGATGCCGGCGCTGAGCGAGGGGTCGAGGTCTGTGCCGCCCGTAAAGGCGATGCCGGCGCGCAGCGCGGCGACATCGAAGGAAATGCCGGCGGCGGAAAACAAGGCGAGCCGCGCCCCATCCGGGTCGGCAAAACGCAGGGTCAGCGCAAGATTCGAATCGGCGGTGCTCGCCGCGGGCGAATCGAGCAGGCCGGTGAGCAGCTGCGGGTCGTGGCCGGCGCGCAGCAGCAGCGCCAGGCCCGTCTCGATGTCGGTCGATGCCGCGACCTCAAGGGAAAGCGTCATCGGACAGCTCGATATGTGTGTCAGTCGCGGCGATCACATAGGGCGACAGGCCCAGCCCACCGTCGCTTGCACCTGCGCTGCTCGGGCGCAGGGGATAGAGCGATACACCGACGTCGTAGGCACCGTCGCCCAGCCCCTTGGCGATGCTGGCGAACAGTTGCGCGGCGGGATCGGTGTCGGCCTCGGGCACGGCGTGGCCGACCAGTGATTGCTCGACTTCACGCGGCATGGGACGCAGCGCGAGGGTGTCGCAGAAGTGGTCGAGAAAGCCGCCGAGATTCATCACCAGGGTGTTGCCCTTGAAGTCCGGCGTGCCCCAGCCATAGACTTCGCTCAAAATGCCGGTGGGGTCCTTCAGCAGCGGGCCGAAGCGATCCCAGCGCACCACTTGGCGCACATGCTCGACCTGGAATTTCGCCGGATCCGCCGGCAGCCGCGTCATTTCGAACAAGCCGAGCAGCACGCCCAGCGGTATGAACGCCGAACCGGTCTGGCCAATCAACTGGATTACCAACACGTCCGCCAGGCGCGGGAAGAACTCGTCGACGATTTGCGTGGTCTGCAGGTATTCGGGCGTGGCCTCGAAGCCGTCGATGACCTCCCGTGCGTGATCGAAGAATTTGATCAGCGCGTCGGCGACGCCGGCGAGCGCAAGCGCGATGTCGGCCTCCCGTGCATCTTCCTGGCTGCGCAGATCGCTCAGCGCATCGAGCCGCGCAGCCAGCGTGCCCACGTCCAGCCGCGTGAGCCCGATGTCGTCGACCCCGGGTGGCAGCGACCAGCCGAGCAGTGCCAGCAGGTCGCGCGCGATCGCCGACATCGCCGCCCACTGCGCCCAGTCCGCGCGCGACGCGGCCAAGCAGCTCACCCGCGCGCTGTACGCTGTCAGTCATAGTCCATCTCGGCGCGGCTATCTTTGTCCCAGTCGCCAAGTTTGAAGTCGAACTTGCGCGTCGAACGCAGCGGCACGACCTTGTAGGATTTCACGCCGAGCGCGTCGAGATGCTTGCGCGGGGTCTTGTAGGTATTGTTCTGCTTCGGCCAGGGCAGTACGTGGGCCATGGTCTGGTCCACGGGCTGGGTCGGAGTGTCCACCGCATGCTTCAGTGCGGCCGCGGCACGCTGGTTCCACAGCGAGAGCCAGCCGCCAGTTGGCCGGGTGGCGAGATCCTGCGCCTCGATGTCGGGCACGCCCGGTGACTTGAAATAACCCAGGTGCTCGGCCCACAGCTTGCGCCGCAGCTTGTCGACCACCGGGCTGGTCCCGTCGCTGTTGATGAAGCAGCCGTTGACCTCGATCGCGCGCTGCTGGCGGAACAGGTCGGTGCCGAGAAAGCCGTTGAGCGCGTCCCACAGCAGCATCGAATCCAGCGACAAGCCGTCGAGGTTGGCCGAACCGATGGTGGCCCACTGGTTGTCGACCACCGCGGCCTTGGCATGCACATAGATTGGCAGCATGCGCGGCCGCGGTGTCGCCACCTCGTGGGTCCAATGCGTGAACACGCCGAACCATTTCGGATTGGCCGGATCCTCGCCGATCGCCTCGCGGATGCGATGGATCAGCCGCCGCTGCTTGAAGGGATAGAAGGGCACATCGGGCGCGATGTTGCACAGCACGATTACCTGCAGGTCGGGTTGCGGCGTGCCGTCCGCCTTGGCCGGCCGGTTGCGTTTGGCCTTGATGGCGCCGACGATGGCTTCGCCGATGGCGTCATTGGTGAAGTACTGGGTCTCGATATAGACGAAATCCTCGGATGCCGCGATCGCCCGCTGGTAGGCTTCGAGGATGCCCTTCTCGCCGTCCTCCGGAATGCCGGGCACGTCCTTGAAGCGGCCCGAAGTGAGGGTGCGCACGATTTGCACGTCGCATACGCCGTCCTCGTCCAGAAAGCCGTCAAGCGCAGCATCGAGCGTGACATCGCGTGCGACCGGCATGGCGTCGCCGATCGGCGCGGTGGGCCCTGGAAATGAGGTCAGCTTGTCGTCCGGTCGCACCGTGTCCCACAGCAGCTTGAGCGTCTCCTGCAGGTGAGCCACCGCCGGGCCGCTGACGGCAAAGCCCGCGTCGTGTTTGGGAAACCCATCTGAGCCGCCGCGGATCGGCGCGTCGATCAGATGATCATGGGTGTCGAAATAGCTTTGACCGAAAGGCGAACCGATCGACAGCGCATGAGCCCAGTCGGCGACGATGAGCTTGGCGTGCATCACGCCTGCGGTGGTGAGCACCGGCTGCTCGAACGGCGCGGTCTTGATTTTCGCGGCATTGGCGCGCGTGAAATAGGCGTCGACTTCATCCGCATCGGTAAAGTCTTCATCGAGCAGGGCGGCGATGCGTATGCCGTCCGTCCCGGCGAGGGGAAGAAGCACCGCGCCAACCGCGATCTTGACGAATAGCGGCACCTTCACCGCGTTGAGCACGATGCGAACGTCCACATCGCGATTAGCCGCGTCGACGAGCAGCCGTTCGGGACGTGCATCCCCGGCAACCGACCCAGAGATCCGGGGGAGATTCTGCGCGTCCGGTTGGCTGCCGTGGAAATCGAAGATCAGCTTGGTCGGTTCCTGAGTTGCGTCAGGAATATAGACCTCGGGCAGCGGGAAGAACAGCTGCGACATCGCGATCGCCTGCTTTGCATTGCGCATCAGGTTCGCGGCATGGCGGAAGGCGTCCTCGTCCATCAGTGTGGTCACGCGGTTGCCGGCTTTGAAGCCCCAGCCGAAACCGTTGGGCGACTGTATGCTGGTCTGGCCGGTGCCGAGCGTAACCAGCAGACCGTAGGCGTCGGCCTCGCGCACCACATAGTCGGCGGCGCGGCTCATGGTCTCGCCGTCGATGTCTTGCATGACCTCGCGCCCGTCGGAGGTCTTGAACGGGATGCGTCGGCCGGCGAGGTCCTCGACCGTCAGTTCCAGCGTGCGGTGGCCTTCATTCAAGGAGTCGCGCCGGTAGTTGATGAATTCAACCGAGCCATCGACCTGCGTGATGATAGTGCTGGCGAGCGCGTCGCTGCCGATCAGCCATTTTTCACCGTGCAGCGTGACGCGAAAGCCGATCAGCGCCTTGGCCCGTCCCTGAGCGTCAAGGCCGTCGCTGACGAAGCGCCCGATGAAGTGGGTACTCATCCGGCGCAGGGGTGGATGTGTTGAGGCTGGGTTTGGCCAGGGATCTCGTCGGGTCCTCGCCGATCCTGGCCTCGACAGAGCGCCGCACCAGGAAGCCGTGAGTCCGCTGCGACTGCGATGCGGTTTGCATCGCGTGGGCGAAGCGAATCCGCCGAGTCAAGCGCTCGGCATCGGGGCACAATCCTGCATGACGACAGAACGCGGGCCATAACTCAATCTAGCGCAGTTTTGTGCCTACACAAGGCCATGCGATGAGGGCGCTGCTGTCGGTCGTTCAGGCGAGCCGCGATCGGTTCGGGTCGCAGTGGCCCAAAGGCCATCTGGTCCGGGTGCCGGTTCACGGGCGCACCGATAGCGTCCTCTCGTGCCCTACAGCCCGGCGTGCCGGGCGTGGTCAGGAAGAACGCACGCGTAGCGAGTCGCCGCAGGCAGAAGTCGTCGCTCACGCAGCTACGTCTTTGGCGTCTCTGGTTGGGTAGGCGTCGCCGCATAGTGGATTGAGCGGCTGCCGAGCCAGCCTGCTAGACCGCCTGCGGAAATGCGAACACCTTGTCCGGATCGACCGCCTTCTTCACGCGCGCCAGCTTGAAGAAATTGTCGGCATAGTAAGCGCGCCGCCAGTTCGGCAACGATGGGTCGACAAAGTTCTGATAGGCGCCGCCGCCCACCAGCGGCAGCATCGCTTCGTAGGATGCGTTCTGCCACTCATGGTTCGCGCGCATCAGGGCTTCGTTGCGGTTGTCCTGCTGCGTCCAGTACAGGCCCACGACCATGAGCCACTCGCTCTTGCGATGGACGAAGGCCGTTGCGTTTGGCGCAAAGCTGTTCACCTTGCCACCGGTCTGGAAAAAACGCAGGTCGCCGTATTCCGACGTGCCCGGCCATGTGCGCAGGAGCTTGAAGCCGGTCGCCAGCGCCTCGTTTCCGAAAGGCTTGTTGACGAACGCCGAGCGTTCCTGATAGTAGACCGGGTTCTGGTCTTCACGCAGAAATTCCTGCCCCTCCCAATAGCCCATGTCCTGGATATCTTCGGTGCAGGGAGCCGCTGCCTGGTAGCAGGGTTCGAGCAGCGCGCGCAGGTCCGACGGCTTCGCATTCCTGAACTGGCCCAGCAGGTCCACGGTGACATCTTTGCCTTCCCTGCGCTCCCTGGGGGTTGGAGCCTTGAGCGACATGCGCGAGCCCAGCGCGGACGGCGCCTTTGCAAGCGTCTCCATCAGCGCGGAGGCAACGGCCTCGGTATTCGAATTCCAGACGATGTGGAACACCGTCGCGCGATCGACCGCGAAAGTCTGCAGTTTGAAGGAGGTGTTGATGCCGAAATTTCCGCCGCCGCCGCCGCGACACGCCCAAAACAGATCGGGATACTCGTGAGGCTTGTCGCTGAGCACAAGCCGCCTTCCGTCCGCCGTGACGATCTCGGATTCCAGCATCGAGTCGCTGGCAATCCCGTTCTCGCGCATGTTGAAGCCGATGCCGCCGCCAAGCAGAAACCCGGCTGCGCCGACGCTGGGACAGCGACCATGGGTGATGGCGACGTTTTCGGCGCGCAGCGCGTCATAGACGGCGGCATTCAATGCGCCGCCGGCGACGGTCACGACGCCCGTGCCACGGTCGAATTGTGTGCCGCCCATCAGCGTGGTCTCGATCATGAGGCCGCTGGTCGTGGAGTAGCCGGCGTAGGAATGGCCACCTGAGCGCGCCACCAGGGGCACCTGGTGTTCACGCGCCCACAGGATGGCCTGCGCGACATCCCGGGCATTGCGACAGCGTGCGATCCCCTGGGGAATCGCCGCCGAATAGCGCAGATTGTTGGGCAACGCGAGCCAGGCGAAGGCTTGGTCCCAGGGACGCAGCAGTGGACCCGAGATGCGGCGTTGCAATTCGTGCCATGCGCGTTCGCCGATGACTGGACGCGCGTGCGCTGCATGCCGTCCGTGGAGCGAGCCACCGTAGCCCGGGATTGCGGCGCTAAGCGCGGAAGCGGCCGCTGCAGTCAGGAAGGATCGCCTGCTCAATGACTGAATGGAATTCCCGGCTGCCATCTATTTCTCCGGCTCAATCAACGCGGCAAGTATAGAGTAGCTGTTTGAGAAGCACGGATCGGCGCTGCATGAGACAGCTTCTTGATAACGCTTCAGCTCTGGCGCTTCTGGATGCCTCTACGGGCGCGTATATGGGCAAGCTCGCTCAAGGTGAGGTCGTCAGAGGCCAGTTCATAGCACTGGAGCAGCATCTTCTCGGCTTCGTCAAATTGATCTTGTTCGGCAAGCGCGAAGGCGATTCCCCGATAGGCGCGGCACAACATTCTTGGATCGGATGAAAGCTGGCGGGCCGCCTGTTCAAGCATGCGACAAGTCTTCAGCATCGCCGGCCAATCGTTCAAACGTTGGCAGATCGTACCCAGTTCCGACAGGTACGCGATATTGCCGGGCGAAAGGGAGACCGCGCGCTCAATCATTGACTTTGCGACGAACACACGCCCGAGTTCCACCAGGAAGTATCCCTGATAGTAATAAGTGTCGGCCCAGTCGGAAGACAGGATAATGGCCTCTCCTTCCGGGTTGGCGTGCGTGGATTCGGCAAGATACAAGAACGCCTCGGCAGGGGAACTGACGCAGTAGACTTTGGCCTCAGCGTCGCCATACCTTGCTTCGTATTCGGCTGAGATCCGCTCCAACGAAGCAAGGGCTTCCAAAGGGTTCCCGGAACGCCCGGTCTGAACCGCATTCTTCAGCAACTTCGCGCATTTCCTGTCGTCATCGTGCATCTTACAAGTTTGTTCAGGTGATTCCGCGTGTCGGTACCCCGGGCTGAGGAAGACGGGTCGTCGTGCCGTTCGAGGTTGAAAAAAAACAGGCATCCTCTTGCGCTTGCCAAGCCTGTTGCAATCGAGGTGCTTATGCTGCGGTGCCATCATAAGTCGTCGCCCAAGCGTGCGATATATAACTTAAGTCGTAGTTCGAACGGCTCCAGGCCGCTTGATTGCACTCTGATGGTGCAGCGTCTTGGGGTTGAGCCGGCTGATGTATGCGTGAACCGTCATGGATTTCGGGAGTATGCGTATGAAGGGATGCTGGTCATCCACGATCCTGTCTCGCAAGGCCTGACAACGCGTCGGCGCGTGTATGGATCGTTGTCCGTCGGGATTAAGGTCTATCCTTTTCTTATACGGAATACCCTTGCAGAAAGGATCGCCATGAAAATCGCATTGGTACTAGCCGCCTCTGCCACACTGCTCGGCGCCAACAGCGCGCAGGCAATCCGGATCCACGACTTCGACCTGCTCGATGGTGACGATCAGATTGATTATGTCGATCAGCTCGCGCAAAGCGTCGAGGACGCGGCCAGCAACGATCCGGCGCTGCTGGCCAAGGTGAAGCGCTTCTTTCGTCCCAAGACGGCCGACGAGGACATCTCCGGCATGGGGCGCTTCGAACTTAACCTCTCTCTGGCGCGCATTGCCGACATCGACGCCGTGGCCAAGCACCCCAAGGCACGGCGGCTGGAAGTGGAGGACGTTATGTACACCACGCTCGAACACAATGGCATAAAATTGCCGGCAGACTTCCGGCCCAGCGCGCCGAATTTCGAGGCCGCGCACCCGCGCCAGACACTCGTCATGACCAAGTCCCTGGCGGAGAAGGCGCTCGATCAGACGCGCAACTGGGTGTCGAGACTGGTTCCGGGCGAGCACGACTTCCGCTCCAGCACGCTGGCCGGGATGGCGGGCTTTCCCAGCGAGGGCGTCGCCATCGGCTACTTCGAGGCGCTGAGCTCGGTGCACGGAAAGGCGCCCACCACCTGGAACAGCGGCGGCGATTCCGGCGCGCCGCAGCCATGGTGGCAGCAGAACGGCTACAACAGTTACCACGAAGCGGCGCATGCGGCCTGCATACAGTCCACCACGTCGGCAAATCCAACGTGGTGCAATTGAGCCGGCGGCGACCGACTGTTGCACCGGTCTGAAACGGGAGTCGAAAGGCAGGGGTCAAGTCGTGCATGCGCTCCTGGCGAGTGCCGCAATGCAGACGTCTGCAGCTGACTTGGCGGGCTTTTCCCCGCCTGCCTGTACCGCTCGATTGCCCCTAGCGGACGCTCAAATCGACCGAGCTGCTGCCCACCACGCCGTGTGCACCGCGCACCATCACCGTGACGCTGTAATCGCCGGGATCGGAGGCGAAGAACGTGACGGTGTCGCCGCTACCGGCGTGATTGCCGCTCCATTCGTAGCTTAATCCACCTTCATCGCCCTTCGGGTTTTCCAGCACGGCCTTGATCTCGATCAATTCGCCCGGCTCGGCTTGGGTCTTGGCGGCGACCAGCCGGATGTAGGTGTCCTCGCGCGCTTCGACCGCAGGGGCCGGCGTTGCCGCAGCAGGCTCGGCATTGGCGGCGCGTTGCTGGCCGAGGCGCAGGCTTGCCAGCATGCGTTCGAGGTCGTCATACACGGAGTTCGCACGCGTGATGGCGGCCGGCCGAGTGTCGTAGACCAGGTAGCGGTGACCCTGCGCGTCGACGGCAAACTGGACGTATCCGGTCGTTTCCACGCCGAACACGATGTGGGCCTGGACCCGGCCGTTCTTGAGGAAAGCCTCGCCGTTGCGCGCGTTGCGGCTGACATTGTCGTAGTCACTAATCTGTGGCGCAGCGCGCATGATCCCGCCCTTGAATGCACCGATCTGCATCGGGCTGATCTGCTTCTCGACGCCGTAGCGCTTGCTGTCGTTGAACTGGCCTTCGCTCATCCAATTGAGCGCTTCGTCGGTGTAATCGAGCCAGACCTCGAAATGGGCCTTGGTGTAGATGTGGTTGCCGGCGCTGGAGTCGCCTTCTTCCAGCGTCGCGACGCGCCGGTTGGCCCGGTTGTCGCTCGACAATTGCCAGCCGCGCGGGGTTTCGAAGGCGAGCTCGGTGGGCCGCAGCGTGACCGGGACGGTGCGCACGGTGCCGGGCGGCACTTCCTCCTTGGACGGATCGGCGATCTCTGGCGGTGGCTGTTTCTCCGCCTGCGCGATGGCTTCCTCCATCTTGCGAGTGAGCGCCTCGCGCTCAGCCTCGCTCATCGCCGCCATCTTGCGGTCCAGTTCCGCTTGGGCCTTGTCGAGTTCAGCCATCGCCTTGTCGAGCTGGCTAGACAGGCTGGCTTCCTTGTCCATGAAGATGAACGCCAGTTCCAGCTCTTCCGGGTTCTGGATCGCGTACACCTGCGGCACCTGCACCTCGATGTCGATGCGGTTGCCATTGACCTTTTCCGACAGCACGACAGCCGGGTATTTGAAGATGCCGCCGGGTGTGCCGCTGGGATCGAACGACAGCAGGTAGAAGTCCTGCTGGGTCAAACGGGTGCCTCGCGGCCACAGCACGACTTTGTAGCTGCCGGGCTTGAAGTCAGGCATTTCCGCCCGGCTCCAGCTCAACTTGACCGGCTCGCCGGCCATGATGTCTGTGCCCAGGCTCAGCTTCGCCTTCGGTGCCGGCGTGACATGGGCGCGCGCCACGCTGAGCACGTCGACCTGGACCGGCACCGAGCGCACATACTCGCGATCGAGCAGCGGCTTGGCGTCAAACACGTCGATGGCGCCGTCAACGCCGCCCACCGACACCGCGACTTTGAGGCGGAACTCGGCATCGAGCGGCCAACTGCCGCGGCCGGGCAGGCTGAAGGTCTTGCCCTCGAAGAGCTCGTCGAGATTGCCCATGCTGTGCAGCGTTTGTTTCTGGCCGTTCTGGTTCCAGGTCACTTCTCCCTGATAGCTGAAATAGACGTAATGCTTCTTGCCGCCGAGCGGTCGGATCGTGTCCTCCATGCGACGCAACTGCTCGCGCAGTGCTGACATGTCGGTATTGCTCTCCATACGCACGGTGACGCTGGCCGGCGCACCGGCCTCGATTTCCACCGGCTGCGGTTCGGTCACGGCACGCAGCACGGTGCCGTTCATCATTTCGTCGAGGCCCAGCGCAAGGTCGATGTACTGGGTCAAAATGCGTTTGCGCTCGCGCAGCCATTCGGCGGTCACGATGGGCCGCATCCGGTTCACCAGCGCCTGCCATTTGCCCTGCTTGATCTCCGGCGTGCCGAAATCACACAGCATGATGATGTGCGTCGCCTGGCTTTCAACCGCCTGCCGCACCTCGTCCGCCGAAGCCAGTTCGACCGCAAGTTGATGGATGTTCAGTTCCTTGCGCGTGGTGCCCTCGCAGCCCTGCACCGAGGAAATGCCGGCGAGGAAGTTGTCCCAATCCTGGCTGCGCACCGACATGTCGTAGCCCGCGTCCTTGGCGCTGTCGATCATGTAATTGGCCAGCAGCGCCACCGAGCCCGGCCCGAGCGACGCGAGCATGGTTGCCTCGACGCCCACCTGGCGCAGTGCCGTTTCCATGCCCTGCGCGCCCCAGGTGCCGGCCACCTGCCAGGTCGAATAGGCGGCGAACACGCCTTGCAGGGTGCGTTCGAACATGACCCAGTTGTCCGCCGTCTCCCAGGTGGTGCGAAACCATTCGCCGACCTTGCCCCAGCGGCTGGGCGCTTTCGAATCGAGGATCGCCATCAGGATCTGGCGGTCGGTGTTGCCGGGGTTGCGCGCCAATTCGCCGAGCACCGATGCCTGCATGCGCGCACTGTGCACCACGCGCTGCACTTCGGCGGCGCCCACACCGCCCTGGCCGGCCTGCGCGATCAGTGCGTCGAGCTGGCCGAAGGTGTCGGCCAGCGCGGTGGCAGACAGGTTGCCTTTCTTCGCGGCCAGGCCCAGCGTCGATTTGAGCCGCTTCAAGTATTTCGCCAACAATGCCGGATCATTCTCGTGCAAAGCTTCGAGCGCCTTCTCGGCCCATTGCGCGGACAGGTTGGCCGCCCCTTCCAGCGTGTAGCGCCCCGGTCCCTCGGCCAGATGCACCAGATCGACGAATCCGGCGCGCACGCCGCCTTTGCCCGAGTTCCAGAACAGCCGGCCGCCGGCTTCGAATTCCTGGATCGCCGCCGTGGTGCCTTCGCCCCAGACGCCTTCGACAATGCGGCCGCCGAGGTTGGGCACTGCGCCTACCTTCCTGAACAACGCGGCGGCAGTCTTTTCGTCGACCACGTTGCGCATCAGTTGCGGCGGCGCGTACAGATTCACGCTCTGGAGGATCTTGCCGACCAGCGCCGGCCCGCCCTGTTTCGCCAAGGCCTTGGCCTCGGCCGGCTGGAAGCCATACTTGATCAGGGTTTCCTCGATCGCCTGTGCACTGGCGTTTTTGGGGAACAACGACCGGATGCCATCACGCAGCTTGTCCTGCG
This sequence comes from uncultured beta proteobacterium, assembly GCA_963782495.1. Classification (GTDB taxonomy): domain Bacteria; phylum Pseudomonadota; class Gammaproteobacteria; order Burkholderiales; family Thiobacillaceae; genus DASQBT01. The sequence goes on from CAWAJU010000003.1 coordinate 401,063, forward strand.
CCACCTGCCAGCGCGAAACAATGGCCTGGTCCTTGCCCCGCATCACAAGGCGCAGATCGTGGTCGGACGTCCCTCCCAGCAGCGGGTCGGCATAGGCGCGCGAGATCGGGCCCTTGCCCGCGGCCTGCGCTGCACTGCCTACCGGACGCAGCCAAGAGCCCTGGCCGATGATCTGCAACTGCGGATCGGCCAGCAGCAACTGTTCCAATTGCTCCAGTACGATGCGCCGTGTGCCTTGCACCTGCGGCATTGCCGTGCTCAGGTTGCCGGCCGCCACCGGCGCGATAGACCCGCAGATCCAGGCGGTGGCCAAACAGGCCACGACCACGAAACGCCAGAAGGAGAGGGCAAATCGAGTGATCTTCGCCTGTCGCGGCGACCTCCGGGCGGTAGGTGCACCCGCGTCAGGCCGTGGGTTCGACAGCGCGCTTCCTGATCCTGACATGGTGCCCCTTTTATCAGTCTTTAGGATTCCCTTATCTCATTCTAGCGAATTGCACGGCCCATTTGGACCTTCGCGACGCTTGCGCTGCGGGTGCATCGCAAGATTTCAGTGGCGGCGGCATGGTGCCGAAGCCGGCACAGAGCAGGCGCCCTTGCGTAGCAGGCGCGCCCGGAGGAGGTGTGGCCGCTTGTCAGACGGGTGTCATGCCGCGAGTCATTTCACCAGCCATCAGAGGGAGATCATCATTCCATGTGCGGGTGGCGACAAACGCACCCAGGTGGTGGATGTCACGACTTCGTGCGACTCGCGCGCGATCTTCTGGAGCAAATGAATAGACCGCCAAGACAACGACTACCCGCCATCACGTCGCTGAACATCTGGAAACGACAAAAGAAATGGCCGCCCACCGCGAAGCCTGCTTTGAAGAAGCTCGGGGCGATGCCGCATACATTCCCAAGGCGCTGGGCAATGTGGCCCGCGCCAAGGGCATGACGCAGGTCGCGCGCGATGCGGGCCTGCCACGCGAAAGCCTGTAGAAGGCGCTTTCCGGTGAACACAGCCCCAACTTCGATACCATCCTGAGGGTCATCAACGCGCCGGGGCTGGAACTGCGCCGGAAGCCGCCCGGGGTTGTGCGAGTCAAGCTCTTGACGCTCGGGGCCTCTTGTTCTTTCGTGGCTGCGCCGGGGATAGAAGGCCGTTGGGATCAGCCTGCGCCGCTTGATTAAGCCCTCGCCCCGATCGTGGATGTGTAACTGAAAGATCCCGGCTTGCTGCCGCTTGTTCCTTATGTCCTTCATGGCCTTGTCGGTCTTCTTTACGGATATGTCGGTCTTTTTTACGGCCGTGTCGGTATTCCTTACATCCGGAGCCACCGCCTTGTAGCAGCTATAGATAACTTATTGATTCATCAGTACAATTCTACGCTGGCATAAAGCATGCGTATAGACGTGGGCCTTAGGTCCACACAAGAACCGAAAATTTTGGCCACTAACGTGAAACTAGAAGAACGAAATTCGTTGTTATCTTGACTTTAACGGAGGAGATTTTCCATGAGAAACGGACAAGCTGTTTTCTTGCGCAGGAGTGTTTCGGCAGCGGCAATCATGTTTGGACTGGCTCAGTTGGTCCACGCTGATCCAATACCGTATCCAAATTCTGGTTCTTATAACCCGACGACCTACAGTTTTACCGCCACTTCCAATGGCGACATAGTTGCATATATCGTCGGGGGCTTTTCCGCGGGGTATACGAATCAGATGGGCCTGCTGGTCAACGGTGTTCTCACAGCTGCAGGCTTTGGCCTCAACAACCACGCTTCGTCCGTGGGCCAGAGTTTTGATTTGGGTCCTGTCAATGCGGGTGACACTCTTACATTTGTGCTGGAAGATCTCACCTTGGGTGACGATGCGTATTCCGATGCGGCGCTAAATGTTGGCTACGACAGCGCCGGAGTTTCCGGCCACAACCACATCTACTCGACAGCCTACACGGCAACGTCGCCCATTTTTGCGGGCGTCCCAAGCGGGACGTATGTGGCGTTCGAGGATCTGCGCTTCCCTAACTCTGACTTCAATTACGACGACGAGAGTTTTGTGTTCACCAATACCAGCGTGAGCGTGGCATCGGTGCCTGAGCCATCGACACTGCTCATGGTTAGCTCGCTATTGGGTGGGCTGGCGTGGATGCGTCGGCGTAAATTCGCGTAGGTTAGGTAGCGTTGCCACCATTCAGTCGAACGCTCGGACTCGGCTGCCTCGGCATGCTGAGTCCGCAGATGTTCGGGCAGGTTCATATTGGCTGCAAATGGATGTCTGCGATTGAAATGCAGGCAATGTTCAGGACAGGACCAGACCACCACTTTCAAGGGCAGCCATGCGGCATTGGCTGAAACGATCCAGAAAGCAAATTTTGGCAACCTGAATCCTCAGGTGCCTACCCTTGACTTGGACTGGCGCGCCCCGACGAGATGAAACTTGCACCGGACGGAGCTTGTTTCGGCGGTCCCTCATCGCGGAGATGGCACCATTGCGCCCGCAAGACCTGGAGCTTCCGGACCAAGGCTGCCACGTCAACTACCGCTTGATAAGCCGACGACTTTGACACGAGGGCAAATCAAAGGGGCTGGCCAAATCAAAGTATCGGTGAAATCACTTTCCAAGTGCACCACGCCTAGGCGAAAAACGCGCTCGCCAGCTTCAGGACCTCGTTGGCCTTGCGCAGTTCCTTGACCTCGCGCTCCAGCGAGAGGTGGCCCCGGTTGTTTGAACAGCATTCCCCGATTTATAAGGGGAGTCCGGGCGGGTTGAGACGGTGCACAGTTGTCCACTGCGGTGGGCGTCGCTTGCGACGAACGACCGACGCGGTGGGCAACTCGGGGCGCACCACGGATTCATTCTATGCAGCCTCCTGGTAGGTTGGCAACAAGTTCAGGTAGGCCTGCAGCGGCGTGAGGTCATTGAGGCTTGAATGCCCCCGGTGCGTGTTGAACCAGTCGATGTAGCGTCCGATGTCGGCCCTGGCGGCGCTGACGCCGTCATAGGCCTTGAGATACACACATTCATACTTCACGCTGCGCCACAGGCGCTCGACGAACACGTTGTCGCGCCAGGCACCCCGCCCATCCATCGACAGCTTGCAGCCCCGATCGAGCACGGCATCCGTGAATTCCTCAGCGGTGAACTGGCTGCCCTGATCGGTGTTGACGATCTCGGGAATGCCATAGCGAGCAAAGGCCTGCTCAATCACCTCCCTGGCGTGGCAAGACTCCAGTGTGATGGCGACCTTGTGTGCGAGTACCGTCCGACTAGCCACGTCCACCACAGCGGTAAGATAAACAAAGCCTCGCGCCATGGGGACGTAAGTCGTGTCCAGTGCCCAGACCTGGTTGGCCCGGGTAATGGTCAGATTACGCAGCAGGTAGGGATAGATCTTGTGGCCCGGATGCCGCTGACTCGTGCCAGGTTGGGGGCACAGTGCCTCCATGCCCATGCGCAGCATGAGCGTGCGCACGTGACGTCGGCCCACGTGGATGCCTTCGCGCCGAAGCTGACCACGCAGCATCCTGGCGCCCATGAAGGGGTGCTCCAGATGCAGTTCATCGAGCCGGCGCATGAGTGCCAGATCGGCGTCGCCAACCGGCTTGGGCAAGTAGTACACCATCCCCCGGCTGATGCCCAGCAGCTTGGCCTGGCAGGTGATGGACAATTCATGCTCACGGTCAATCATGGCTTTGCGCTCAGCAATCCCGCTTTGGTGAGCGCGCGTTCTAAAAAATCCAGCTCGAGTGCCTGCTGCCCAATCTTGGCATGCAGCGGTGCCAGATCAACCGGAGCCGGCGCAGCGGCACCTCCAAACACATCCGCCGCACGTTCCAGCAACTGCCGTTTCCACTCCGTAATCTGGTTGGGGTGCAGCTCAAACTGCGCGGCCAGTTCAGCCAGCGTCTTATCCTCGCGCAAAGCCGCCAACGCGACACGAGCCTTGAACTCCGCATTGTGGGTGCGGCGAGTACGCCGCCCTGATTTCTTCACCATCAAGAACTCCTTCTCGCCAAGCCTTCCTCGGCCCAGCATCATGCCCGGAGTTTCCACTTATAGCATTGTTCAAATTTGCGCAGCCACCTCTGCGCCTTATGGCGTTCGCGTTCGCCGCTGGTGACGCCAACTTGCAGACCGGTATCAATCGCGTGCTTGCGCGCCCATTCGTGCAAGGTTTGCGGGACGCAACCTATCTTCTGGGCAATCGATTCAATGGCAGCCTACAGTGATGGATACTCTCCACGGTGTTCCTGCACCATGCGGACAGCGCGTTCGCGGACTTCAGGGGAATACTTCGGGGTGATCTTCTTGCTCCTCATGGCTTCATTCTCTCAAGAGTTGAAGCCTCCTCAAAACCTGGGGCGATTCAGGCCAAGGGACCGTGGTTTGGATCAGGACAGGCCAGATCGCATCAGCTTTCCTGCAATTCCATGGAATGGTTCCCATTAACCGATCCGCGCTGCCTCCGGAGTGAGCGGTTGTAAGCCTGGTTGGCCTATATTTGGATAAATTGTGGGGCACCGCAGGTGGAGGTGGGTGCCCTGAGGCCTTGGCGAAGTGGGTATCGCATGGAGAACAATGTTCGACAGCCTTCTGCTTCTACGGATCCGGGTATTCTCATACCGCAGATCGCGCGGAGCTTTCGTCAGCTTCCGATATCGCTCATCGTCAACCTGCTGAACGGTCTTCTTCTGGCAGCAGTGCTATGGGATCCCGCCTCCGCATCTGTCCTGCTAGCCTGGTCGGCGTTGCTCATCGCGGTCACGGGTGCGCGCTATGTGACGATGCGGGCCTACACAAAAGTCGCGCCGGGCAATTCCACCGCCGATGCCAGGTGGACGAATTATTTCGCGATGGGCGCCTGCGCTTCGGGTCTGGTATGGGGCGCGTCCGGCATCCTGCTGTTTCGCCCGGATTCCTTCCCGCATCAGGTCATCCTGACATTTGTGCTGGGTGGAATGGTCGCCGGCGCGGTTCCCCTGCTGTCATCCGTGGGCCGCGCCTACCAGTGTTTTGCGATTCCGGCCGTTGTGCCCATCAGCATCCGCATGCTGTCCGTCGGAGATTCCACGCATCTGATCATGGGTCTGATGATTGCCATCTTCGGCATCGCCATGCTTGCGACCTCCGCCCAGGTACGCCGCCTGTTTCGTGAGTCGGAAAGATTGCGTGACCAACTCCTCTCCTCGATCGAGTTGAGCCATGCGCTGGAAAATCTGGTCCACAAGGACGGGCTCACCGGCATACCGAACAGGCGCTTCTTCGAAGAAGAACTCAACAAGGAATGGAGAAGGGCTGAGCGCAACCAGGAGAAGCTGTCGGTCATCATCGCCGACATCGACCACTTCAAGGAATACAACGACCGCTACGGCCATCCTGCCGGCGACAAATGCCTGATTGAAGTTGCGCAGGCCATGCAGCGCGCGCTGTCCCGTCCGGGTGACGTCATGGCCAGGATCGGCGGCGAGGAGTTTGCGTTCCTGCTGCCGCGAACAGGGCTGGGAGGCGCAATCTCCGTGGCCGAGCAGATTCGCCGGCACATCCTCGGATTGAACCTGCCGAACGAATCGACGACGATTGCCAAACAGGTCACCCTGAGTTTCGGCGTCGCGTCTTCAGATGCGAGTTCCGTCTCCTCGGCGGCGGACCTGATCTGCGCGTCCGACCTGGCGCTTTATGAAGCCAAACACCGCGGACGAAACCAGATTGTGGCAACACCGAGTTAGGGCCGGTGGAGATCGAAACGAACATGAAATGGGCCGGGGCGAACTGACCCCGTTAATCTCCATTCCGTGCAAACAACTGGCTAGGCTGCGATGAGCGATGTGAAAATGAACGCTTGGCGCCGGCTTGCCATGCGGTGCTTTGACTCGCTGATCAAAACTCCGCTTCGCGGGTCAGCGGCATGCTTTCAGCTTCCCATCGCGCAAAGCCGCCGGCAAGATTGAGGACGTTTCTGAAGCCCATCATCTGCAGCACGGCTGCAGCCATGGCCGAGCGCCCGCCGGTGGCGCAGTAGAGGGCGATCTGCTGCTCCCGTGCGCCGGAGAGCGGCGGGTAATGTTTGGGATAGCTTGTGTCGGCGGCGGCTTCGATAATGCCGCGCGGCACCAGATGGGCGCCGCCGATGTGGCCGTGTTCGAATTCGGAAGGCTCGCGCACGTCGATCAGCAGCAGATCCTCCCTGGCGTCCATCTTGGCCTTGAGCTCTGCGGGCGTGAGCTCGGTGATGCAGGACCTGGCCGCCCGCACGAAGTCCATCAGGCCGACAGGTTGTTCAGGTTTGAATAGGTCGTACATGGTTTATTTCCTCATTGTCCAGATAGGGTGCGTTGATTGGGATTTGGGAATTTACAGGACGCTCAACGTTTGAGACAAGCGGCTACGGGTGCCGAAACCGCGGAGGGAACCGAAAGGCGGAGCCGTTGGGCGCTACGCATCAAGTGATGGCAAGGCATGGGATCGGTGAGCAATTGGGCCAAAGAGGCCAGGCCCAAGTTCTTGGACCGGAGCATGCGCCGTGTGAGAAGAATCAATCTTCGCTGACTCCAATTGTTCTTGCTACTGGTGTCCCTGCTTGACGTAGGCGTCGGGTACCGTCCCCCTGACATGGCTAAGGACGGCGTTTGCCCTTTCTCTTGACTCAAACGGGCCAATTGCCACGACCCAAAGGTTGGGGGTCAGCAAGGGGTAGGCATTTGAATCGATTACGTTTGCATCAAATCCTGCGCGAACAAGTGTCGTACGCTTTCGGTCGGCCGCCGGACGGGCGGTTTGGCCGAACGAGCCTGCCACTATAAGCCAGGCGCCGGCCGGACTGGCGACATCACCTTCGCGGTGTTGTTGCACCTGACCTGGCGCTGAGGGAATTGCCGTCTTGTCGGTGTAATGGGGTCTGAGGAAAAAATAGCCAATGGCGCCGATTACGAGGAAGGATAGCAGCACCAGTCCGACGCCTTGCATGCCCGAAATCGATCGAACTCTGGCGCGCCTTTCATCTTCGCGTCCAGTGACAGGAGCTTGCACGGGAGTTTGTGCGCTAACTCTTGACTGTGGTCCGTTTTCCAGGAGTCGACGCAGATCCCCGATCAACTCGGTGAAGCGCTCGGAAGTGCGCCCCGGTTGCCATTCCGAAATATCGGCGGCCTGTATCTCGCGGAAACCGCGGGGAGGTTGTACCGGATCAAGCAGAACAGGGACCAGCATTTTGCGCGCCTTTCCCTCGTCAGCTTCCTCCGCCACCCATTGCGACTCAATTGAGTACTTTGACCAAGCGACAACAATGCAACGAGCGCCCTGCAATGCGGAGCCTATATAGCTTCGCCAGGTCTCGCCTGCGGGAATGCGCCGGTCCCAGAAGACGGACCATCCCTGTGCCTCGAACTCGGAAACCAGGCTCTTGATTCTCGCCTCGTCTTCGCGCGAGTAGCTAAGGAAGATGTCTGCCATAAGAGTTGTCAGTTGTCTGCGAGCTCAAGAAATTTCGCAAGTCCCATATCCAGGGGCAGCATGGATTCGGTCACTGTATTGCCGCAAATCCAGCTTGGCTGCTTCCAAATACCGCGGGTGAACCACTACGCGGAGAGCCTGCTGAGGAGTAAAGAGCATGTTTCCAAACTTTCGCCACTCGCGTTCCGAGTAGTAATAGCGAGGATCTGCCTCATTTAGAGTTGCATCATATGGCTTTATAAATGCCAGAATCTCTTTCACGAGTGTGCGATTGAGATGCCTTGCGGCGTCGCCCGAATTTTCTGGCACTTTGGTAGGGACCAGTCCACGCGATTTGTCATGTGTTTCCTGTGGGAGCAGGTGGGATGCCAGTCCACGATATGTCGCCTCGAGCGCCGATAATAGTGCTGTCCCTCCACCATATGCGTTATTCCAGTCGTCTGGTCGGGTAGGAATGTAAGTAACAGGTCTGGCGCCATACTGGATCAAGTGATGGTGTGAAAGGGAAACGCCGAAAGCACCGTACTTTGCCAAGTGTACTCGCAGGGAATCAAACGGTATGTCGCAGTAGCAAGTGACTGTTGGGACTATCAATTCCTCAAAGTGCAGCTTCTTCGAAAGGTCGATTGCATAGGAAACCGTGCCCCAGCCAACGTTATGCGGTTTGTGCGAGATGCATCCAGACTCAAGAACCCTCTTAAGCACACGGTAGTTTGCCTCGTGATTGCCTGGCTCCGAACGTCCCACAAAGTGAAAGAGTTCTTCAGAAATGTAGGCTGCCACTGTTGCACCGGCGCGACTGGGATTGCATGGATACCGGACGGATGAAGTCAGCTAAAACGGCAACTCCAACCCCTCCGCCTGCTCCCCGATCACCCGCCTGAACTCCCCCTGTATCCGCTTCAGCGCCGCCTCGTTGTCAGCCTCAAACCGCAACACGATCACCGGCGTGGTATTGGACGGCCGCGCGAGTCCAAATCCATCCGCGTATTCCACCCGCAGTCCGTCGATGGTGATGACCTGGTCTGCCCCGGGGAACTTCGCGGTCTTCTGCAGCGTTTCCATCAGCGCGTAGTGCTCGCCTTCCTTCATCCTGATTTGCAGTTCCGGCGTGTTGACGGTATCGGGCAGGCTGTGCAGGGTGGCGTTGGGGTCGGCCTGCTTGCTCAGGTATTCGAGCAGGCGCGCGCCGGCGTAAAGGCCGTCGTCGAAGCCGTACCAGCGCTCCTTGAAAAAAATGTGGCCGGACATTTCGCCGGCCAACAACGCGCCGGTTTCCTTCATCTTGGCCTTGATGAAGCTGTGCCCGGTTTTCCACAGCGTGGGCTTGCCGCCGCGCGCGCGGATCCAGCCGAACAGCTTGCGCGTGGATTTGACGTCGAAAATGATTTCGGCGCCGGGGTTGCGGCTCAGCACGTCGTCGGCGAACAGCATGAGCTGGCGGTCGGGGAAGATGACACTGCCATCCTTGGTGACGACTCCGAGACGATCGCCGTCGCCGTCGAAGGCGAAGCCCAGTTCCGCGTCCGAGGTCTTGAGCCGGGCGATCAGGTCTTCGAGATTCTCCAGCACGGAGGGGTCGGGATGGTGGTTGGGAAAGTTGCCGTCCACCTCGCAGAACATTTCCTCCACCGTGCAGCCCAGGCGGCGATAGAGGTCCGGGGCGAAGACGCCGGGCACGCCGTTGCCACAGTCGACGATGATCTTCATCGGCCGCGCCAGTTTGACGTCGGTGGCGATACGGTTGAGATAGGCCTGGGCGATATCGTGGGTCTTGTAGCTGCCGGAACCGCCGCTCTTATTGCCTTGGCTGAGATTGCTCTCCTCCAGGCGCACGCGCAATTGCTGGATGGTGTCACCGGACAGGGTCTCGCCGCCCAGCACCATCTTCAAGCCGTTGTAGTCCGGCGGGTTGTGCGAGCCGGTAACCATGACGGCGGAATTCGTGTCCAGCTCATACGCGGCGAAGTAGGTCATGGGAGTGGCGACCATGCCGAGGTCGATCACGTCGATGCCGGCCTTCTGGATGCCACGCGCCAGGGCGGCGGTCAGTTCCGGTCCGGACAGCCGTCCGTCGCGGCCGATGCAGATGGCACGCTGGCTGCGCGCGCGGGCCTCGCTGCCGATTGCGTGACCGATGGCCTCGACGATTTCCGCCGTGAGCGTTTTGCCGACGATGCCGCGGATGTCGTAGGCCTTGAAGATTTCCTTGGGTAGATTCATGGGTGGGCTCGGTCTGACGATAAACCCGCTGATTATATCGGCGCTGTGCCAAAGGCCCTATCTGTAGGGTGGTGGGCCGTTGTGGATGAGGAGGGGAACGCTGGACCAGGTTAACTGGATTGCCGCGTCGGTTACGCCGCATCGCAATGACAGGCTGGGCTGATGATGCTTGGATAAATCTGCCGTCTTTGCGAGCCGCGGGCTAAGCAATCCAGTTCTCCAGCGCAGCAACAAAAAAAGCCCGGCTTGCCGGGCTACTCTTGGGGCGTGGGTTTCTAACCGCGGCGCGCGCGAAGCCGCCAGCCAGTCAGGCTCAGACCGGCAAGCAGCAGGGCGTATTCCGACGGCTCGGGCACGGGCGCCGGCCCATACAAGAACTGTGCGCCTGCAATGTCGTCTGCTCTTGGAATGCGGATGATGGGCGCCTGCCCCGTGTTGTTGATGTCGTACCAGCCGCACTGGCTGCCATCGTTCACTGCATCGACATAGCCGCACATGACCGAGTTCGGGTCTGCGGAGTGCGCCAGTCCGATGGCGTGGCCGATTTCGTGCGTGAACAGTCCCTGAAAATCGTTGCGGTACAAACCGCCACCGGGAGGATACAAGTCATACATGTCCCCCTCATTGCCGGGCGCCACATAGTAGGAAATATTGGGATCGGTGTTGAACAGGATGTCACCTTCGAGTGTGGTGCCGCCATTGGGCGGGGGGGCGAAGCCGACATCCGCCGAACCGCCGGTGATCTCAAAGCCGCCCACGCGGATGTTTCCGATCACCTGATTGGCATCGTAAGGCGCGGAAAATGGCGTGCCGTCGTCCACTCCAACGTAGACAAACTGGATGTTGGCTGTTGCCGACCAATTGTCGAAGCCTTGCTGCATCAATGCCAGCGCCGCGGCCTGACCGCCAACCTGGTTGAACACGCTGTTGAGATCGGATGTGCCGCTGACATAGCTCGGCGCGCTCGGATCGACTGTGGTTCCATCCGGCATGAGGCTCCAGGTAATGATGCCGCCGGGCGTGCCTGCATGGTTGTCGCCCCATTTCAGAAACAGAGTGTCAAAGTCCGGGCCGGGGCCGATATAGGAAAAGGTGTTGTAGGAAGAAGCCGGCGAAGACACGGCAAGCAGGAGCGCGCCTATGACGAGTATTCGATTGAGAGGGTTGATAAAAGTGGGAACTGCCGGTCTGTTTGCTGTCAACATGAAACCTCCTTCGAAAGCCTGTAACCGTGCCGACTCAAGCAAGATACATGCTTGAGAATTTAAGTATTGGAATCGACTGACTTAACTTCGAGCGCGCCGCTCGCATGATCGGAAGAATGTCAAAAACGCCGACGGCGATTCGCTGCCGGCATGACCCGGATTCCCTTGGGCGCGGTGGGGCTAAGGCGCCGTGAAGAACTCGAGGATGCGCTTCGGCAGCCAGTCGATGTTGCCAGGGAAGGGGCCGCTGGGAAAGGCAACATGGCCCCCGTCTGCCGGCTGTTCCAGCGTGACGCTGGCGGACACTTGATCTGGCGTGGGCAGGGCAGAGGCAGGCAGGAAGGGGTCGTTCTTCGCATTCAGCACCAGGGTTGGAACGGCAATGTTCTTGAGTCCCGGTTTGCTGGAAGTGCGGGTCCAGTAGTCCTCCGCATCCTTGTAGCCGTGCAGGCGCGCGGTGACCAGGGTGTCGTATTCCTCAAAGGTGGTGGCGGCCCGGATGGCCTCGACGTCCAGAAGCCCGGGAAAGCGTTCCGCCTTTTGCAGCGCCTTCTTCTTCAGCGTGACGAGAAAGCGCGCGGTGTAGGTGATGCGATTGAAGCCACTGTCGAGGGCGTGTCCGGCGGCGTTCATGTCCACCGGTGCGGACACGCCGACCGCGGCCTTGACCAGTTCACCCGCCTGTTCGCCCGCATCCCCCAGCCATTTGAGCAGGGCATTGCCGCCGAGTGACACGCCAACCGCATAGATCGGCGCTGTGGGAAATTCGCTCCTGACCTGCGCGAGCATGGAGTGGATTTCCGCCACGTCGCCGGCGAAATAGGCGCGCGGCAGCCGGTTGGGCTCGCCCGAGCAGCCGCGGAAATGCGGCACCACGCCGCGCCAGCCCTTGTTCTTCACGGCGGTCATCAAGTCGCGCGCATAGAAGCTCTGCGAACTGCCTTCCAGGCCGTGAAACAGCACCACGATCGGCGCGTCGTCGCGATCCGCGTCTATCCAGTCGGCATCGATGAAGTCCCCGTCCGGCCACTCCCAGCGTTCGCGTCGGTAGGTGACCTCCGGGCCATGCAGGAAAGACGCGGTGTAGATCGTCTGGAGGTTGCCGCCCGGCAGCCAGGCGGGGGCGGTGTATGGATCGATGGCTAAGACGGGCATGGCTGCCATGATGGCGGCAAGCCCGACCAGCAGGCAAGCAAGGGCCTGCCTACCCCAGGTTCGTCGGATGCGCTGCGTCAAGACGGCCTATCACCCCTAACTTTGCTTGTGGGCGTGATGGTCAGCGGCGCCGCGCAAAAAGAGCAGGCAGCCGCCCTCGGTGCTCACCCAGCCATGCGGCTTGCCTTGCGGCGCCATGTGGTAGTCGCCTGCGCGGCACAGTACGCCATTGATGGTGGCGTCACCTTCCAGCACGAGGGATTCCTCTTCCAACTCGTGCTCGTGGGGAGGAATACGGCTGCCCGGCGCCATGCGCAATAACATCGAACGGCTGTGACCATCCTGCCTGAGGACTTTCATTTCCACGCCCTTGAGCAGCCTCAGCCATTCGCCCTGATGGCTGTGAATAAAGCGGTACTCGGGCTCGGGCTCGCGGATCCGCTGAAAAAGCTTCTCGCGCATGCGCAGGACGGCTCCTGCCTCGGGTTGAACGGGGGCCAGGCCTAGCGCCAGCGCCTCGACGAGGGCCGGGTCCAGGGCTTGTGCTGCTGTCTTGTCTTGTTTGTCAGCCATCACGGGCTCCTCGGAGTGCGCGCAGGGCCATTTTCAGGCCAGCCTGGGCGCGTTTTAGGTGCGACTTCACGGTGCCCAGCGGCAGGCCGGTCTGGTCGCAAATTTCCTGGTGGGACAGGTCCTTGAAAAAGGCCAGGGCGATCATCTGCCGTTGTATGGGTGTGAGGGTCTTCAGCGCATCACCCAACATGCCGACTTGTTCGGAGAGCAGCAACTGGTCGAGCGGCGTGCCGGCATGGTCCGCCGGTTCTGCTACCAGGGTCTCGGGTTCGGGATGGGAGTCGGCGCCATCCCTGCGGCGCAATGCATCCAGGGCGCGCGAACGGCAGATCATCAGCAGCCAGGCGATCACCTCCCCACGGCCGGCGTCAAACCGCGTGGCCTCGCGCCAGGCTTGCCAGAAGGTTTCCACCGCGACTTCCTCGGCCAGATCCTTGCGGCCGGTGACCTTTAGGGCCAAACCATATACCCGCGACAGCGTCGCGTCATACAACTGCTCCAGGGCGACCTCATCACCGCCCGCCATCAGCAGCACCCATTCTCGCAACTGGGCGTCACGGGCGGTTTCGTTGTCTGCTGAGCCTGCGGTCCGGGGCATGGCGGGAATGATATCACCGGCCACCCAGGCCAATGCGCAGCTTGGATTGTTCAGGGTCATGACTTGTTTACGCGGCAGAGAATGGATCAGATGCATGCATCCAATTTGCCCGTCGGTGCGTAAGAGGGGTAGGACTGTCTCATATCCAAGACATAGGCAGGGAGGACAAGGAGCATGAATAGACCAATCACGCCGGCCTTGATGACCACCGCGCCAGTGGAACGGACTGAATTGCCAGGTGCGCTGACCCCGATGCGGGGCCGCATGGTCGCTTGGCAGCAGGCTTAGGCCCATCATGAAACATGATTTTGACCTGGTGAGCGAGTGGCATCTGGCGGCGCCGCCGGAGGCCGTGTGGCCGTTGCTGACGCAGGTTGAGAAATGGCCGGGCTGGTGGCCTTATGTGCGCCGGGTGGAGATACTTGAGCCGGGAGACGAGGATGATCGAGGTGCCTTGCGCAGGACAGTCTGGACCAGCCGCCTTCCTTATGGATTTGCCATCATCACCCGGACCCGGAGTGTCGAGAAGAACCGCTCACTGGTGGTGGACGCGAACGGTGACTTGCGCGGCCAGGGCAGCTGGGAGCTGGAGCCGATTCCAGCCGGTGCGCGAGTGCGCTATACATGGAAGGTGCAGGTGTCCGGCTGGATGCGCGCACTGTCATTTGTGTTGTTTCCGGTTTTCGTCTGGAATCATCACGCGGTGATGCAGGCCGGGGCGGAGGGCATGGCCCGGGAGCTGGGCGTGGAACTGATTGATTATCGGAGGCTGGATCAGGAGTAGGCACATGGACATGCAAAGGCTGGTGGAGAGTTATTTTTCTGCATTCAACCGCAAGGATGCCAAGGCTTGGGCCGACCTCTTCGCGGATGAAGGCACCCTGGGCGGTCCCGCCCATTACCCGCCGATAGTCGGAAGGGCCGCGCTGCGCGAATTTTTCGGCAACATCGTCGGGCTGTTCGACGAGTTGAACTTCGAGATCTCGGCCATCCATGTGCAGGGTTCATTCGCCGTGGCGGTGTTCTCACTGTCGAGTCGGGCGAGGAATGGCCATACTGCAATGACCCCGGGCATGGTGGCATTCGCGGCCAACGCGCAAGGCAAGTTTTTCCAGGTAGCAGGCTTCTGGGATCCGATGCCCGTGGTGGCAGGCGCGATGGCGATGGGATCGACAGACGGGTGGAAGACTGCGGCGAAATGAGGTTTGGCTGGACCTGTGCGTTGCACGCCCGGAGGTGAACGCCGCAATGGTAGATCCACAAGACATCGTCCGTCGCCTGGCGTGTTTTGAGTTTCCCTGGGACATTACCCGCTCGCTGGAGCTGGCCCTGTTTCGCACCTTTGCCAGCCCGCGCATCGGCGCACTGCTGCATGCGACCGGCGAGTTCGAGCAGCGCCCGCAAAAGCGCTATGACGATACCGATCTCATCGTCTCCGCCATTGTCGAGCATGGCTACGATTCGGAACTGGGCAGCAAGGCAATTGCGCACATGAACGCCATACACGGGCGTTTCGGCATCGCCAACGAGGATTTTCTCTATGTCCTTTCCACCTTTGTGTTCGAGCCTCTGCGGTGGATCGAACGCTTCGGCTGGCGCAGGCCGACCGCGGCGGAAAAGCAGGGCTGGTTCGAGTTCTGGCGCGAGGTGGGAAGACGCATGGCGATTCGCGACCTGCCCGAAGCGTATGCGGATTTCGAGCGTTACAACCTGGAGTACGAAGCGGCCCATTTCCGCTACACGGAGGCGAGCCGTCATGTCGGAACCGCGACCCGCGAACTCTTTGCCTCCTGGTTCCCGAGCGTCTTGAGGCCTTTGGTGCGAACCAGCATTCATGCCCTGCTCGACGCGCGCTTGCGGCAGACCTTCGGTTTCCCCGCGCCTACTCCTGCCTATGTTCGGACGGTCGATGCGGCGATGCGCCTGCGCGCCCGCATCATGCGCTGGTTACCCAGGCGCACCACCCCGCGCATGCGCACCGAGATGCGTCATCGCAGCTACCCCGAGGGCTGGCGCCTGGAGGATCTGGGACCGGCCCGCAAACGGCGCGCGGATTGAAATTCATCCAGGCCGGGGTTCTGTCCTGATGCGGCGTCCTGCACCCGCTGGCGCTGGATGCAGGACCACGTCGCCTTGTCAGTGTTCCATCATCATCTTCATCATTTCCTGGAGCATGTCCAGGCGTTTTTCGAGCGAATCAAGGCGGGCCGCAGTGGCGTCGTCCTTCATGCCACCCATGCCGCCCATGCTCTCCATTCCGCCCATTCCACCGCCTTTCTTGCCCGTCATTCCCGTCATTCCCATCATTCCCATGCCCCCGCCTTTGCCGCCACGATCGCAGGCATCATCCATCTTCTTCTCCTCACAGGAGCTGAAGCCGTGTCGATGTTCCATCATGCCCATACCGCGCATGTCATCCCTGTCACAGTCGCCCTTCCCCATCATGCCCATGCGGTGTCCCATCCCCATGCCGGGACCCATCCCCATGCCGGGACCCATCCCCATGCCGGGACCCATCCCCATGCCGGGACCCATCCCCGCACCTGGGCCGCCCAGCCCCAGGCTGGTATGGGCCAGCATCATGTTGTCATGCTGCGCGGTCATGTAATCCTGCATGAGTTTCTGGCGCTCGGCCGGGTCCTGGGTGTCCTTCATCTTCGCCAGCGCGTCACGCATCCTGTCCAGGTTCGCGTCCATCTTTTGCAGCGAATCCGCGCTGGCATCTGCGGCTGGCATCGGCATGTCCATGGACATGGACGCAGGCGCGTCGACAGCGGCAGGCGCAGTCGTGTCGGCATCGGGCCCGTCGGCCCAGGCCGCGGTCGTCAATAACATGCTTGCGGCCATTACTATCGGCTTGAGGTTCATGGTGTTCTCCTTTACTTACAGTCGTGGGGTGGCAGGGCAGGCCTGCCGGTTGGGTCCCGGTTACGGGGTCGTTCTTTCCAGATGGGTGATGGTCAGGGCTCCCTTGACGCGGTCCGCCACAAAGCGCACCGAGTCACCAGGCTTGACCTGATCGAGCATGGCCGGATTGCCCACGCGAAATGACATGGTCATGGCGGGCATGCCGAGCTTGTACAGTTCGCCGTGGCGGATGGTGATCTTGCCGGACGTCTTGTCCACCTTGCGGATCACGCCTTCACTCATGGGCATGCCCTGTGTGTTCTTCATGCCCTCCATGCCTTGCATGTTCTGCATGTCCTGGGTCGCAAGTGCCTGAGTTCCGGTCCAGACCGGCAACACCGTGCCACCCAGCAGAAGTGCAAGCAATATCGTTTTGATGTTCATGATGTAGCTCCTTAAGTGTTTATAGTCCCGGGCGATCATGCCTGGTTCCCAAAATGAGCGGTCTGCTCACTCGTGCTTCATCTGTCCACCCGGTTTGTGCGCCTGCATCGTCTGCGGGTCCAGATCGGGGCCCGGCTGGCGCTCGGTTGCGGGCATTTCGCCGGTCCATTCGTAGGCCATGCTTCCTGGCGGCTGCGCGTACCAGCCAGGGTCGGAATAGTCGCCAGGCTTCTGGTCGCGGCGCACCTTGAGCACCGTGAACATGCCGCCCATTTCCAATGGTCCGTAAGGGCCTTGTCCCATCATCATCGGTAGGGTGTTGTCGGGCAGCGGCATCTCCATCTCCTGCATGTCCGCCATTCCCTTGCCACCCATGAGCATGGCGTCCGGCACCAGCCTGGCTATCTTCTCGGCGATGCCGCGCTGGTCCACGCCTATCATGTTAGGCACCTCATGGCCCATTGGGTTCATGGTGTGGTGGGATTTGTGGCAGTGGAACGCCCAGTCGCCCTCCTCGTCGGCGAGAAACTCGAACTGAACCATCTGCCCCACCGCCACGTCCACAGTGACTTCAGGCTTGCGCGCGGACCTGGGCACGGCGCCCCCACCGGTTCCGGTGACGGTGAATTCGTGGCCATGCAAATGAAAGGGGTGGTTGGTCATGGTGAGGTTGCCGATGCGGACCCGCACCCTGTCGCCCTTGCGTACATTGAGTGAGTCGATGCCGGGGAAGGCACGGCTGTTCATGGTCCAGAGGTTGAAGTCCAGCATGGTCATGGTTCGGGGTGTGGAACTGCCGGGCTCGATATCGAATGCGTTGGTGAGAAAGCAGAAATCCCGCTCCACGGGGTCGATCAACGGGTGTCGGCCTTTCGGGTGGGTCACCCACATGCCCATCATGCCCATCGCAGCCTGCACCATTTCATCGGCGTGCGGGTGGTACATGAAGGTGCCGGGCCGGCGCGCAACAAATTCGAAAACATAGGTCTGTCCCGGTTTGATCTGGGGCTGAGTCAGTCCGCCTACCCCGTCCATGCCATTGGGCAGCCGCTGGCCGTGCCAGTGCACGGTGGTGTGCTCCGGCAGCCGATTGGTGACGAACAGCCGCACCTGGTCGCCCTCCACCACTTCGATGGTGGGTCCGGGGGACTGGCCGTTGTAACCCCACAGCCTGGCTTTCATGCCAGGCGCGATTTCGCGCACCACCGGCTCAGCGACCAAGTGAAATTCCTTCACGCCCTGGTTCATGCGCCAGGGCAGGGTCCAGCCGTTCAGGGTCACCACCGGATTGTAGGCCGGTCCGCTGTCAGGGATCAGGGGCGGCATGGTGTCAGGTTTGTCCTGGCTCACCAGTTCGGGCAAGCGCGCCAGGGAAACCGGGCTGACCGAAGCGGCCGCCATGGCGAGTCCCGCGCCGGTAAGAAATTGTCTTCGGTTGGTCATGGTGGGTTCCTCGTTCAATCGGTCGCGCCGCTGTCGGCGGCAACGCTCATCGCCTGTGCTTCCATGCCTGGCAGGCGGCCAGGCTGGCCCAGCAGGCTGGCGTGCAGGGCGGCATCGGCCAGCCAGAAATCTCGCTGGGCATCGAGGGCGCCGATCACGCTGCCGATTTGGTCGCGCGCGTCCGCCAGCAGTTCAAACACACCGATCAGCATGCCGTTGTACTTGAGCAGCATTTCGTCGGCGATGGTCTTGCGCAGCGGCACGATTTCGTCCTGATAGTGGCGTGCCAGTTCATAGGCTGCGTGGTACGCGGCGTAGGCTTGACGGGTCTGGGAACGGGCATTCACTGCCACCGCAGCAGTGCGGTAAAGGGCAGCCAGATAGCGAGCGTGGACTTCCGCGCGACGCGCATCGCCCCAGTCGAACAGCGGCAGGGGAAATTCCAGTTCATAGCCCTTTTGCGCAGGTAGCCCGGCCGCGCTGTTGTGTTCGCCCTTCAGATTGAGCCCATTCACATAGCTGGTGACCGTGACCAGTCCCTGACTCTTCGCCACATAGTCCAGTTCAGCCTTGGCTAGTTGCACGTCGAGTCTATCGTTGATCGCAGCCTGGACCACTTTGCGCTCTTCCTGCGGAGCTGTGGGCAAGGCCGGCAGATGGTCGGGCAATTTCAAGGCCTGTTCCTGGGTGTCGTCCAGACCCAGCTTTCGCACCAGCTCTTCGCGCGTGGTATCGGCATTGAGCCGGGCGCGAACGTCCTGGCTCTGCGCATCGGCATAAAAGGCCTGTTCGCGCGCTCGTTGCAGGCGGCTGAAATTGCCTGCGGCCTCCATGCGTTTCGCCAACTCGGTGCTGGCCTCGGCAGTATCCATGACCTGCTTGAAATATTCCTGACGCTGCCGCGCCGCCACCGCATGGACCCAGGCCTGACGCACTTCGGTGACGGTGCGTAGCAATTCGGCGGCAGCCTGGAGTTGCAATTGCTGTTGGCGCATGTCGGCCAGTTGCAGGGTGCGCGGCAGGGTGAGCAGGTCAATCAGGGCGAGTGTGAGACTGCGATTGATCTCCAATTCCCGGCTGCCGCTGCCTTCACGCAGCAGGCGCTCAAACGCGAACACCGGATTGGGCAGGCGGGCCGACTGGGTGATCTCGGCGGAGGCCGCCACCTGATCGGCCAGCAGGGCCTGGTAGGCGGGACTGTAGGCCAGCGCGATGCGAACCGCACCGTCCTCGGCGAGTGGCTGTTGCAACAAGCTATCCACCCATGCGCGGGCTTGCAGCCGGTCGGCCGCCGAGTCAAGCCACGCGGGCCTGGCGCTGAATTGCGCGGCGCTGAACTGTCCCAAGGCCTCGTGCTGCTCATGGATGGAGGTATTGGTACAGCCGCTCAGCAGGCATAGCAAGGTGACGGGTATGAGGCTCCCGCCAAGCACAGGGGTCTGATTCATGTTGCCTACCTTGAGAATTGGGTCGGAGAACC
Source organism: uncultured beta proteobacterium (assembly GCA_963782495.1). Classification (GTDB taxonomy): domain Bacteria; phylum Pseudomonadota; class Gammaproteobacteria; order Burkholderiales; family Thiobacillaceae; genus DASQBT01. Next base: position 420,465 of record CAWAJU010000003.1, read on the forward strand.
CAGGCGCATCACTCCATGCTACGGCATGGTGTCGGGGGCATCAGACAGCGAGAGATCGTGGGGGGCGGTCGGGACCGGAGGTGAGGAACTGCACACGCCAGGCTTGTACAGGGCCGAGTCGGGCCAAGGCATACTGCTGCACGGAAGGCAGGGAAGGCGTGGGTGGGGCCAACTGGGTCGCTCCAGCGCCCGCGCAGCACGGACACTGGCAGTGGCCTGATGCGGAATGGGAAGCCGGATGGCAATGATCCGACTCGCCATCGTGCAGCGTCCGGGTGGCATCGTGACAATAATGCGGTCGCGCCGCGGCCAAGGATTCGGCCTTGGTTTCAGCCGTCGACAGGAACAAACGGGTCATCTGGGGGGCCGCCGAATCGACCGGATCGCAGCCCGGCATGGCTGCAATTCCCAGCTGCTGCAGAGGCAGGGTGAACGCGAGGCAAAGGAGCAGGATGCGTCGAAGCGGTTTCCACATGCGCACATTCTAGGAGCAAGCTCCGGCACTGGACAAGAAGAAAAAACTAAATTAGGATAATTAAGTCTTTATTGAACCTTGCCGGGTGCGCAATTGCGCCGCGACAAACCGAGGTGCCATGGATCTGCCGCTCTTAGCCAAATACAGCCAGCCGGGGCCTAGATATACCTCTTATCCGCCCGCGCCCCATTTCAGCGACGGGTTTGGGCCGGCCTACTGGCAGGACGAGTTGATTCAAAGCCAGGATTCGAACCATCCGATCTCCCTGTACGTGCACATCCCGTTTTGCGACACCCTTTGCTATTACTGTGGCTGCAATATGGTGGCAACGGGCAACTACGCGAAGGCGGACCAGTATCTGGCCTACCTGATCGGTGAAATCGACCGGGTGGCAGCCCTGACCTACGTGGATCGCGAGGTGGTGCAGATGCATTGGGGTGGGGGTACGCCTACTTATCTGCATCCCATCGATATTCGCGGACTGGCTGCTCATCTGCGCAAGCGGTTCAAGTTCGCCCCCGATGCGGAGGTGTCGGTGGAGGTCGATCCGCGCGGCCTGACGCGTGAGCATGTGATTGCCTTGCGCGAAAGCGGCTTCAACCGCGCAAGCCTGGGCGTGCAGGACTTGGATGAAACCGTGCAGAGGGCGGTCAATCGGGTGCAGCCTCTGGCGCTGATCGAGGAAGTGTATGGCTGGTTTCGGGCCGAAGGCTTTGACAGCATCAATTTGGATTTGATGACGGGCTTGCCGCATCAGTCCGTGGACAGTTATCGACGTACCCTGGCCGAGATCGTGCGGCTAAATCCAGAACGTCTCGCGGTGTTTGGTTATGCCCACGTTCCCTGGCTGAAAAAGCACCAGAAACTGATCCTCGAGCCGAATCTGCCAGACTTCGAAGCGCGCATGAGCATGCAGGAGCTGATACTCGACACCCTGGAGGGGGCCGGCTACGTGCACATCGGCATGGATCATTTTGCCAAGCCGCAGGATTCATTGGTGCAGGCACAGCGTGACCGTACCTTGTGGCGCAACTTCCAAGGCTACACCACGCACCGGCACGCGGACATCTATGCGTTTGGCGTCTCGGCCATCAGTCAGACAGAGACCGTCTATGCCCAAAATGAAAAGCGTTTAGCGGGGTACCAGCATAAGATCGACCGTGGTGAACTGGCTACGGAAAAAGGCTACCGCCTGGGCCGAGACGACCGGATTCGACGAGACGTGATCACCGAATTGATGTGCGATCTTGAATTGGACATGAACAAGATTGCGCAGCGCTGGTGCCTGGAATTCGACGTCTATTTCGGGGATAGTTTGAAAGCGCTGGCCCCGCTGACACAGGATGGACTGGTGGAAGTGGGCGGTGGCGTGATTCGGGTGACCGCATTGGGCCGCCTGTTTTTGCGCAACATTGCGATGTGTTTTGATGCCTATCTGCAGCGCAAGAGTGGGCAGGAGCAGCCGCGCTACTCAAAAACCATATAGAGGAACCTGGCGCCTCCTAGTGCAACTTAGGCGTATCGGGAATAGTGGGCGGCGAGGCGCTCGCATGGTGCAGATGGAGGCGCCAGCCAGCGTCGGTCTTGACGTATAGATGGCTGGCGAAGACGGATGTGATGCGGCCGTTCGCAGGGTTGGTGAGGCGCTCTTCTATTCCGTGCCAGGCCAGGTGTTCATGCTGCTGGCGGTGCAGCAGCGTCGCCGCAATCTGCACCGGCCCGCCCCCGAAGATGTAAGACCAACCCCGCTGGATGGCCTGACGCCCAAGCAGGGCCGCGGCCCCGGGATGAACACAAAGAATGTCGGGCGCCGGTCCCCATAGCGTCATCATCAGCTGGATGTCGGCGGCGCGGAATGCCTGGTAAAAGACAGTTTCCACCGCCTCCGGACTGCCAAGTTCCAACACTTTCAGCGCACAACTCCCGCCATGACTGCGTCTTCTTCCCTGGACAGGCTGGCCAGCGCGGCTGCGACATCGCCTTTGGCCATCCGCGCCGTCAACGCGGTGTTGAGGCGCATCACATATACCCTGCCATCCATCCCCTCATACACGCTGTAGCGGCAATTGACGCCCACCGGCGGAATCTTGGCCGCCTGCTCTGCTTTCAACACCGCTTCCGCCTGGGCCACCGGGCACATGCCAATGACTTTCATGGGCTTGGCGTCCTTATGCCCCGCTTTGTGCATGGCGTCCTGGGCATCGAATACCCCGACCAGTTTCCAGCCGCGGGCCTGGGCATTCTTCTGCAAGGCGGCCACGGTCTCATCAAATCCGAATCTGCTGGGTTTTTCCTGCATCATGGCTTGCATGAGCTTGTCCTGAGCAGCGGCCATTTTCTCCATGTCAGCCTGGACGTTCTGCGGGGTCGCCGTGCCCTGGCCTGCGCTGGCGGCCAGGCTGAATACGAGCGCGGAGACAAATACGATGGATTTCTGATTCATGTTACTCACCCCTTTCAAGGATGTTGGTGCCTCCGGTGGAAGAAACGTGCTTGGTCGGATCGACTAGGGACCATGGTGGTCGCGAGCGGGTCCGCCGATCAGCTTGTAGTAGGTACCGCAATAGGGGCACAGCGCTTCGCCGGTCTTTTCGATCGGCAAGTAGACCCTGGGATGGGCATTCCAGGAAGTATCCTGAGGCAGCGGGCAATGCAGGGGGAGGTCGCTGTACTTCAGTTCCACGACCCGCTGCGTGTGGATTCCCTCGCTTTGTTCGGCCATCACATGTGCTCCTCTTGTCAGGCGACGTAGGTCAGCCATTCCACATGCCCGGCATCCTTGCCCGTCACGCAGTCGAAATAGCGCTTCTGCAAGCGAGCGGTGATGGGGCCGCGGTCGCCGTTGCCAATGGCGCGGTTGTCCAGCTCCCGGATCGGGGTGACTTCGGCCGCAGTGCCGGTGAAGAAGGCTTCGTCAGCTGAATAGACCTCATCCCGGGTGATGCGCTTTTCTATCACCTGCAACCCTTCTTCCATGGCCAACTGCACGATCGTATCGCGTGTAATGCCTTCCAACGCGGAGGTGAGATCCGGCGTATAGAGTTTGCCTTTGCGCACGATGAAGATGTTTTCTCCCGAGCCCTCGGACACAAACCCGTCCACATCCAGCAGGAGCGCTTCCTGATAGCCATCCTGTTCCGCCTCGCGGTGGGCGAGGATGGAGTTCATGTAATTGCCGTTGGCCTTGGCCTTGCACATGGTGATGTTGACATGGTGCCGGGCAAACGACGATATCTTCACCCGGATGCCATGGTCGAGCGCTTCCTGACCGAGATAAGCGCCCCATTGCCAGGCCGCGACGATGACGTGGGTGGACAGCGTCCTGGCGGAAATGCCCATGGCTTCCGCGCCATAGAATGCCATGGGCCGGATGTATGCGGAATCCAGTTTGTTGTCACGCACCGCGGCGCGCTGGGCGTCGTTCAGAGCGTCCTTGGAATGGGGCATGCTCATGCCCAGGATGTGAGCGGAACGAAACAGCCGGTCGGTGTGATCCTGCAAGCGGAAAATCGCAGTGCCCTCGTCGGTCTTGTATGCGCGCACCCCTTCGAACACACCCATGCCGTAGTGCAGCGTGTGAGTCAGTACATGGGTGGTGGCATCACGCCAATTGACCATCTTGCCGTCATACCAGATCAGGCCATCACGATCGGCCATGGACATAATCAAAGCTCCGCGAAATCAACAATTATGCGCATTTTACCGTAAGGTGCGGCTAAACTTCTGCCATGCGAAATTCCTTCGCGCCTGTTTTGCCCCGCAGGCCGGCCTTACAAGGATAGTTCCCGAGTCTCGGCGTGCAGAGAGAACGCAATATGAAACCTGTTCGACGCTTAATGTTCATCCTCTGCTGCGGGTGGGGCGCAATCGCCCATGCCGGAGCGACACTGGATGCTTGCAACGCTTCCCTGGCGCGATTCGACTACCCGACCGCCATGTCGGCGGCCCGTCAAACACTGGTAGCAACACCGGGGGACGGAGGCCAGTTGATCTGCCTGGCACGCGCCCAGTATGAGTCGGGCGATTTTCGCAAGGCATTGGTCAGCCTGCAGGCGGTAGATGCCGCAGCACTGGCTCCCCATCAACAGGTGTTGCTGCAAAACTGGCTGGGGGTGACCCTGCGCCGCCTTGGGCGGGGTGAGGAGGCTTGGGCGGCGCAACAGGCCGGTCTGAATCTGGCCCGGAGAATCGGCGACACGCCAGGCTTGGCCACCGCCCTGCACAACACCGCCGGGATGCTATACGACCGGGGATATGCGGAGGCCGCGATTCAAACCTATAACGCGTCGCTGGCGATCAATCCTGATGCGCCGGAGCGCTCGGCGTCGCACAACAATATCGGGTTGATTCTGCAAAGCGAAGGCGACTGGACAGGCGCAGAAAAGCAGATGGACGAGGCAATACGCATCAACCGCGAGGGGGGACATTTTCACCACTTGGGCAAACACCTGATGAATCTGGGCAACCTGCGCCGCTTGCAGAAGCGGTTCGCCGAGGCGGACGCGCTGTTGCAGGAAGGTAGTGCGTTGGAGGAAAGAGCCGGTGACCGCTTTTGGCTTGCTGTGGCCCATCGTTACCAGGGATGGCTGGCGCGAGATCGGGGGAATGTAGCTTTGGCGCTGAGCGAACTGGCGCAGGCGCAGGCACTCTATCTCGAAGCGGGAGCACCGGTGGAAGCAGGACAGGCCGCGAACGAGCATGCGGAACTGGAATTGCGCGAGAGCAAGCCTTGAGCAATCTCGGTATGGCTGTGCCTCGTTCGGCCGGGACAACATGAGATGGGGCGGGTGGAGCGGGCGAAGGGAGTCGAACCCTCGTCTCTAGCTTGGGAAGGGGCGGCACAAGACGGTTTCAAACAGTTTCCTACAGTGCGGAGTCCACGGTGGGGATGCTGTTGTATTACCCCTCGCCTTCTGAGAGCGGTGACAGTATTGGTGTGAATGTGGCGTTGGGAACTTGATTTATCTCACCAACATTTTCCCGACCCATCTTGGCCGCCGGAACTTGATCCGCAAGATACGCGTTGACGATCTCGCTGCCGCCCGTAAGCCGGGTCGCCGAATGGCCCGCTCGAATGAATAACTTTGGCTTGCACATCGCGCCACAGTCGTTAAACGGGTTATTCACACGGCCGTGTGGAAGATAGGGGTGCCAGATGTACCCCAGTGAATAAAGTAATGCCTTACGCCTACACAGGGCGACATTAAGTCTTCTCTCTTTCAACAATTCATTGAACGCCGTCGTGCTGATCCAACCCCCGGAAAATCCCGGTTGCCCTTGTCTTATTGCTTCCTCCACAGCTTCCAGCACTTTCTGTTCAACACCGATACCCCCGTTGCTATTGGTCGGATAAGCAATCGGTGTGTTCTCCAGCAGTTGACTGAATATCTGAAACCATTCTGTCTGTTTGAGATTTGGATTAAGGGCTATGCCGGCTACCAAAAATTTCTGCCGAAGCTTCTTGTATGACTCTAGCTCTACGTTAGAAAGTTGAAGGGTGTGGCCCTTAATTGTGATCTTGGCATGGGTTGGTGTGTTTCGTTCAAAGCCCTCTACTTCAATGGAACCCTTCGCAGTAGCGGACAAACTTGGTTGTGGATTATGCATCGCCTGTATTTTTGGCTCAGACCAAGTGTCATTTTCGAAGAAGAAAGGTAGGTCGTTTATCGGAAGCACATCCTGGGCTGATAGTCGCTTGACGCAAGTAATCTCAGTACTGGAGATGATCGCTCCATAGATAGCGCCTGTAATTGCCATGTATGAATTGAGTTGCGCCATCGCGTCTTTATCATGTCCCGCTTTGACCTCTATGATTATTTTGACATTACCGTTTGTCTCCAATACAGCAATATCAGCGCGTTTCTTTTCTCTGCCCATTTGTATTGGAAACTCCAAGCGTATAAGGCCCTCGGGGTATTTATAATCATGAAGCAGCGACAGCACAAACAATTGCCGAATGATTTCTTCTGGAAGTGCGCGTCTGGCTTTTTGCTTGGAAGTCGCTTGAACGTAATACACCTGACCATCCCCGTTTGAAAATATCAGGCGACTGAGTATTTCTGGTCTAAGAAATAAGTGCTTCAGAATCAAGATATTTTCCTTAAACGTTGAACTATTTGGGCTCGGTACAGCGAAACAATGGGATCAGACGTCATAATTTAATCCGCCCTGACAAATCCAGAGTACTGGCAGCTTAAGTCGTAACACCGGGAGTTCACGGGAATCTCCTCCAACGTCCGTAGCCGGCCGTTGGCGACGATAGAGATTACCACTGTCGTGACACACCATCCCCCACAACAGCATCCCCACCGTGGACTCCGCACTGTAGGAAACTGTTTGAAACCGTCTTGTGCCGCCCCTTCCCAAAAAGTGAGTGTAGGTTAGGACAAGACGGTCAGACGCCCGGATTACCGCTTGTCCTTGATAAAATGGCCCCTGTTGGCTGCCAGTGGGCTCAATTTGGGGCCCATACCGGTATCGATGAAGGACTGGCAAGGTGTTTTACCCGAACGCGGGTGTCGTATAACGGCATTACCTCAGCTTCCCAAGCTGAAGAAGAGGGTTCGACTCCCTTCACCCGCTCCACGATTCATGCGGGTTTCCGCTCGGTTACGCGCCTTCAATCCCGCAGAGTTCCGTCGCGTTTTCCCAACTTTCCGCTATTACCGTGGGTTTTCACGTGAGACCACAGTAAAAGTTATATATGGGTGGAGAGGCAAAACATTTACTGTGGTTTGAGTTCGACAAAACGGTGAAACCCACTGTTTCTGCCTGTTTACAAGAACCGCCAGCTAAGAAAACCACGTCTTCTGCGGGTGAAGCCCGCTGCTTTCGAGGAAGGAATCCTGATGGATTCCGACTCGAACCACGAAGTGGCATCTCTGACATCACCGTTGACGATTTAAAACGAAATTACAGCGGATTTAAGGTGCCCAAAGCTCAATATCTAACCCATGGTCCGGTTGAACCGTTGCCTTGTTGTGGAATTCGAGGGACAGTGGGTACAGTGGGACAGAGACTGTCGAAACTGGCCCGGGGTTCTTAATGAAGGCGTGCGAGTAGGTCTTTCAGCATTGCCATATTTCTGTCCTTGGCCGCTTTGACCAGTTGAGGATTTGGTTTCGGCACAGCAACGTTACGAACACGGCAACGGTACTCAAGCCAGACGACATGCTGCTGGGTTCTGTTGTCGAAACCTTGCTGCATCACTTTGACGTTGGACGACACCTTATTCGGCAATCCGATTTCTTGGTCCAACACGGTCAACAATTTCTTCAAGTCCGTCATGTCGATGCTCTCCTTGAAGGGTATTTATCGACAGTGACCAACGGTGGAATTGTCCTCAACCAGCCATAAAAAACGGCCCACTTGAATCGTGGGCCGTTCAACACTGTGGATCACTGCGACTTCTTACGCTACGTCATTAGCTTTGATAGAAGCGGCGTGAGTAGTGCGCTAACAGATATGTCATTGATTAACCCACTTAAGGTCTTGGTCATACCAAGTCCAGACCTCCTCATCAGGCCAGCGCAGAAGTCTTAATAACAATCTTTCTGCGAACGTGCGTACTCGAAGGAGATCTGAACTGATGGAATTTTCAACGTTTATATCTGCCCTGTGCGACAAGCCGTTTCGAATTCGGGCAGCTCGCTTCATGCCTTCCTCAAAGGGCATGCTCGGCCATAAGTCATCTATTTTCGGGTTGTATCTGTGGCATGCCTTATTAATACGTCTGGAAAGGGCAGGCCTCTTGAACTCTGGTAACTTCTCGCTCAGTCCGGCGTGTACCTCGTCGTTATCCAGGAATTGTTCGGCAATTACGTTCCTGATACTCCTTTCAAATTGATCCCATTTCTTCCCCTTCAAGACATATTCTTCAGATTCGTCCAAGCAGCAAGACAAAAGTGTCTCCATGGCGGAGAAAACCATAAAGAACGCTGTCTCCGTTGTCGCGGAATATGATGCCGCTATGAATTGAATTACTCGGCGAATGTCGGGTGCACGATGAAACTCTCTAATGCTGGTGATAAGCCTCTGCAGCCCTCCATTTACAAGGGCGCGAGTGTTGATTAGCTCGTCGCCTGATCTATTGACTCTAGTTGAATTCCATCTTCGCCTGTAGATCGGTCGCCAAGGCTGATTGATGTCGTCGTTATTCCCCAAATACTCAATCTCATAGTAATCGACCGGTTGTCGGTAACACAGCGAGAGTGCGGTACAGACCTCATCTAGCTCTGCCTTTAGGCCTTCATTTACTTCAAACAGGCTATCTCCTGGACCAACCACTACTTTGCCAATAAGCGAAGCCCTCTGAACTTGATGAGTGACGTTGTTGCCGTCCTCGATAGTCTTATAGTATTCATACGCTTCTCTTGCCTCGAAAGATGAATTCTTGAATTCAAGCCTTACTTCTCCTGACGTGATTCTCTCTATGCGGATTTCACCAGTGAAATGCAGATTGTGGATCGATGGAAGGCATAGGATGCCGCTTGGCTGCAGCCGAACAACTGCATCATAAGTTCGACGTTCCTGGCATTTGTCCTTGGTAATTCCAATCTGAACGGCCGCAACGCCTACTGAGGAGCTGTGTGCGAAGGAGCCAGCACTCTTTGTACGCACTTGATTGATGCCACGCAACTCAGCGGGACCTTGAAATGGATCGAGACTATCCAACCACACGTGATTGCTTGCAGGGTGCCTTAAGGCGAACGCCCCTCTCCTTCGTTGATCCTCATTTCCAAGCCACAATATATCGACTGATAGCCCCGTTGGGTCCCAACTGGGGAAGCTGATCGTCGCTGAGAACTCAGCGGGTCCTTCGCTATGGTCGGTCAGGCTGCCGTGGAAAGAATAAACCTTAGTATCTTCCATCATTTATATCGCTAACGACTTGAGGAACTTCTTCGGGCTCAACGTGCGCCGCAACTGCGTTCCACGCATCTTTTAATCTCTGAATCTGTGTATCGAACCATTCCATTGTCATGGCCTCATTGAATGTAACTGTAACGCTGCCATTGTCTGGCTTTGAGAACTTGAGCAAGTGAAATGGAGCAAAGACACTGGTGCTTGGGGATGCAACCCTGCCGTGAGCTAATGCGTCACGCAGATCAACGAGGGTTGCGTCGATTTCTGCGTGACCGGCAGATCTCATTTCTCTATTGAACTTCGCTATGAGATCACGAAGAGTATCGTAGCTCGTGAATTCATTCTCTGGGAGCTTCGAACCGACTGGTGATGTGTAAATGCTGGTCCCATACGGGATCCCGAGCGGGCGTGCCCTGGACAGACTCTGGAGAAACGCTCGCAATGAGAATTCCAGCGAATGGAAATTCGCCAGAAGCCTACCAAGACGCTTAACGTGTTGACCGTTTGTCATACATGATCCCTCGCCATTCAAGGCAATCATAACCCTTACAAACATAGTTACATGGTCTATCTGCTTCTTCGGCCTGTCGGGAACACAAACCCTGTTCCGCCTTGGGATTTCAGACGTGCAAACTTACTAACCATCGAGAACGCCACGGCATATTCTTGCGTAAAACAATTGAGGGGCATTGCGCCCCTCGTTAATGTCCAGCCTTGTCAGATTTATTGACCGCATCAATGCTGGCAAACAGTCTTGGCTTCGTTGTGCCTCGACTGTCAGTTGACCTGCATCGGGTTGGCAACATGTTTGTCCCGCCAGTTTCTACAAAGCTGGGAACACCCCTTTACGAACCCCCTCCTTAATTCGTTCCGCATGCTTCAAATACCTGGATGCCGCTGCTCCAAGCGCATTCGTTTTCACCGCTAGGTCAGGGTCATTCCACTTCTTAATCTTCTGTCGTGTCATGACCGAGTATTCATCGATGGCGTGAAACATAACCTCCCATTGAGGCATATCCGGATATCTCTTCTTAAGTTTGTAGACATAAAGTATTAGCTCAAGAGCGTGCGTATTCGGCGGTCGAGCAAATTCGTACTTTGTCTTTTGGTAGCGCTTCGCCGGCCTGCCACGCCTTCTTTTCGGTGTGCTCCTATCAATCCAGCCCTCGACTGTCTTTAGAAGTTTGGCCTTTGATTGAGTTAGGTTGAGCACAAGGGCAAGCGTGTTCTGCTGGCCATCCCACTGCTGCCCCATATCAAGCGATTTCGCGACCCATGCCGCTTGGGAATCAGTAAACAGATCAGCTCTAGCCATAACGACCCATTCCTGACGACTCATGTCCGGATCGAACACACCCATGAAGTCTCGCCGAACTCTAGAAGTCCACTTCTTTGGATCCGTTTCCCGCAGCCACTCATACCAAAGCTCTATTGCCCTGTAGAGCGTCAGCTTGGCTGTTGGCGGCGTTAGTACGTCCGTACGACTGACTCTTAACAACTGAAATCCCCAATTTATCTGCGGATGTTATGGGATGTTATCGACGCGTATCGTTGTAACTGTAGCGCTACATCGTTCTTTAACACCGATGGTGTTTTAAATTTTTAAACATCCATTTTTTAAATAAAGGAGAAATGTAATGATCGCAACTCAATTGAACGACAAAGGTGAACTGATTCAGATCCAAATGGACTTGGATTGGCTACACGCCCAGTTGGACCAGTTAGAAAACACCTATAAAAAGGGAATGGGCCAGATGGATAAGTTACGTAGGAAAACCCTGAGTAAGTGGTTTTTCGAATTAGGATTAATCCTTACTTATCTGAGAAGTGTGGATTCCGGAGTTGATCTGGCTGATGACTTAGTCGCCCATCCGAAGGGTGTTCCTGAAGACTTGGAAATCCTATACGACGACGATGAAATCCCTAAGAAACAAATGGAAGAAATATTGGATGATCCTCAAAGTCAACTTGTTCTACAAAACATGTTTCTCATTGGGGGTGTAAATCCAGTAGTAATATCCAAACGCTTACGGGTCCAAAACCAGTAACAATTAAACTCGAAACGCCTCGACCCGCTTTCATGCGGGTCTTTTTTTGTCCGATATTCAAAGCTCATCGTTCCACAACAGATCGGATGAAGCTCTTTCCCATGCAGCTTGCTGCTAGCATTATTTGCGGAAGGTGCTTTAAATAGCTGGCGGTTGACAGATGGAAAGTGGGGTAAAGATGGGTAGTGATGAAATATATGAATGTATTGTTGTGTTGATTGATTTGATGTGAAGTATAGGGTTAGTATATTTGGTAGGTTGTTGTATTGTGTTAGTTTAATTATATTATGTTGTTTGATGTTGTGATTAGAGAAGGTATATATTGTATGTGTAATTTTAAATGTAGTGTATGTGTATTTTATTATAGGTTATTGAGTGTATGTGTATTTTATTATAGGGTATTTAGTGTTTTTGTTTAAAATATTTGAATTTTGTTGTTTAAATATTTGATGGGATGGTGAGTATGTGGTAGAAGGAAATATATATGTATTGTTATTTTTTTTTTTTTTTTTTTTTTTTTTTTTTTTTTTTTTTTTTTTTTTTTTTTTTTTTTTTTTTTTTTTTTTTTTTTTTTTTTTTTTTTTTTTTTTTTTTTTTTTTTTTTTTTTTTTTTTTTTTTTTTTTTTTTTTTTTTTTTTTTTTTTTTTTTTTTTTTTTTTTTTTTTTTTTTTTTTTTTTTTTTTTTTTTTTTTTTTTCCTTTGTTTTTGCGGAAATAAAATTCGAGTAAAATAACAACGGCGCCTGCCACCTTTTCTCACTCCAAGGCACAACGCTTCTGATAGATGGCGGAAGCTATCCCTGCTTTCGGAGCGACGGGCTTTCACCCGTCATGAGTTAAGGAGCCGACTATGGCTACTAAGACGAAATGCCGTCCAGTGCGAACGACAAAGAAACCTGGGCCGAAAACCGTTAGCGTTCCCGCGCATAAACGGTCCACGCCCAAGACTTTGCCGAAATGCAAGTGACGGTAGGAAGTTGTAGTTAGTTGTACCACGGTGGCGGGTGCCACTGTCTTGCCCTATCAATTATAGATGCACCACCGATTCCTCAATCACACTTCCTGATAAACGGACAGTCATAGCTAGTCCTCAACGTTACGGCATCGGCCGACGTATCCTGAAACAGAAACATTTCGGCACGCAGCCGCTTGAATTCCCCCCTCAAAGACGCAAGCTTTTCCAGGACTTCATCGGTCGGCGGGCAACTTTGTGGCACGAACTTAAGCTTCTTGGCGTTCTCGACATCGGTTTTCTTACAGGGGATGCGATGCTTGGTCAGAATCTCGGCGAACTCACCGGCGGACTGGCCGGTTATCATCTTCTTGAGCCCGGCCCTTGACTCATGCCATGCCGCGCACAACTGCTGCCTAAGCCGGTGAATGTCCCCGTCCTGCTTTTTCAAATACTTTCCTTGCTCCTTGGACAGGAACGAATGCGATTCCACGAAAGAGGCGAAGTCGTTGTAGGATTCAAGCGTCTTGATGCACGTTTCGTTTCCCTTGGTGTAGTCGTCCCATGAATCGCGGATTTCATCGAATTGAGACAGCGAGTTCCACGGGCGCGTGCTGAACATGACGTGGCTGTAAGTCTTGGACATGCCGACGCCCATCGGCTGTCGCTTCCAGTCATATTCCATGTTCAGCCGCTTCGAGATGATCTTCTCGACGAGGTCGGCGTCAAAGTTGACCATATCGCGCACGCCTGTCATCGCTTCAATCGTGATCATGGAATCCGGCTGGCGGTCAAAGAATGTTTCGACGATTTCACTGTTCTGGTCTTCCGTCGTCTCGAACTCGGCCGGGGTGAGATGCCGCCCTTCGCCAGGACAATATTGAAGCCATCGTCCTTGTCCGGGTTGTTGCCGGGAATCAGCGTCGCTTGGCCTCGCGTTCTCCATCCTAGAGGCTTACGGATAGCGTGCTTCTGTTCAAGGACCGACGCAATGCCGGTCAGCATTTCCCTGGATTTCTCGAACAACTTGCACAGGTCGCCTTGTTGGGCCTTGTTGATTTCCTCTTCGCCTGCCGTAGTGAGAAACCCGTCGGTCGTGCAACTGAAGACGTAGGTGTCCGGCCTGAGTGAATTGATGATCTCGCCGAGGATGGCGCGAGTGAATGACGTAATGTAGGCGGCAAAGAACGGATTGGTAATCTTGCTCGGTGGCAGTTCCTTGGTCGTCCTGTCCCGCATGTCGTAAACACGTTTCTTACGCAGCCCTTGGGCCGTCTTGCCATAGGTCGAGTTGCTGATTTCCTTCCAGAACAGGCCTTCAAGCGTCTTGGACCCGGCCTGAATCCGGTGTTCCAGGCATTCCTTGATGAACGCGCCGAATATTCTTGTCTTGGGATCGGACGGCACGATCACGCCGCGTTTCACGTGATTTGGGCGCCGAGTTTCCGGGCTACGTAGATTTCTGGTGCGGAACAATAACTGTTTCCTGTCAGCGGGAAGACGAGTCCATGTTCGGTTCGCACCGGCAGGACCGGGTAACGGGTATCCGGCGGGAACTCGAATTCAACATAGGCGAAGCTCAGCGTCGTCGGCGTGAAGGCATCGAGATCATTGCTGTCGGCAATCTCGCGCCAGTTGGGCAGCCCGATCAATGACATCGCCGTCGGTTACGCGCTGGACAGGTCGTAATCGGTCCAGTATCTTCATAGCACGGACCGAACCAGAATTGTTCGTTGCGCCCGCCGTGGTAGCACTCGGTGACGAAGTCGAGGTGCCAACTTACCTGGGCAATGTCGACTTCACGTTTCTTCTTGACGTAATAGCCTTTGCTCTTGTCAAAGTGGCTCTCAGTCACAGTCTCTTTGCCCAACGCCGCCAACGGGTCAAGCTTGAGTTTCTCCTTCCAGCTTTTCAGCAGCAGCTCAATCCCGATGGAGGTCAGCGTGACGGCACTTTCTTCTTGCCGGTCACCTGCTCGAACTGCGCGATGATTTTTTCAATGTAGCGCACGCAGATCGTGGCGTCGTTCAGGGCGTACCGCTTGAACAGGTCCCAATGTTCAACACGGACTTATCCATGTTGCGGATCATTTCCTTGTGCTTCGCCTGATCGTCGTCCAGTTGAATTTTCTCCTGACGGACGAGCTTGCCGATCTCCTTGAGGCTCTTGGATGCCTGCGGTGTCAGCAGCAACGTATCGCGCAGCAGGATGTTCAGGATGTTGCTCAGTTACGTCTTTGTAGTCAATGATCAGCTTGGTCGAGGCATCGATGGAGATGAACGTATTCCGGACGTTGGACATGTAGGCGGTCAAGTCCTGAAAGTCGGCGAACGCGGGGATGTCAGCGCGGGTGAAGTGGCCGACGAGGTAAATCTTCGTGGATATCTGTGATGCCGTGTTCCCTGCGCCGACACCCAAGGCGAACACGATGAACTGACCCAAAGTGAGGCGGTCGTCGCCATCCGGGCAGCATATCCCCTGCCATTCCTTGCCGTCAGAGGTCTTGGCGTGAAATTGGTACGACAGCACGCGGTACTTGGCTAGGCCCATGACAACCTGCTCTCTGCTGACCAGGTAATCCGGGGTCTTGAATTCTGTATCGAAGCCAATAATCAGGTAGGGCTGCGGGACATCTTCCTCCTCCGACTTCTTTTTACGCTTGGGCTTGTCTGTTTCCGGCTCGCTGTAGAAGTCGGCGTTTTCCACCCAGGTTTCCGTCTTAATTGACCCTGCCAATTCAGGCGGTTCACGAAAGACCGAAACCGTGTTGGCGTAGCGTAGGTCTTTCAGGGTTGCAGGTTTGGATGCCCCTTTCGGTTCAGGCGGTTCTGGCGAGACCGGGACCAAGTCGGTGCTGGTCAATTCCTTATTCATTACCCGTATACCTTGGTTTAGAACGGCTAGGGGCAGTAAGAATCCAGCTTGGTTTAGCTGGCAACGAGGAAACTTTTACTGCGCCACAGCCCTTTAACGACTGGATGGGGCTTTTCTTTTGCCGTGAGGCAACATGGTTTCCAGCCACCTTGATTGAAGGCATCGGCACGCCGTCCCTAAGCCTTGATCGAAACAGCGTTGAATTCAGGTTTAAACAATGGAATTCCCGTTCTTCCATTGGCCCCTGGCAAGCGTGCTGCTGGGGGAGGGTCAAAACTGGAATAACAGCGTTTTCCAGCTTCAAGGATCGGTATTCGGGTACTGTGTTCTTTGACGGGCTCATCGCCAGCCTCCTTTCGTTCTGTCCATGAATGTCATGGCCGCTGAGTTCCATGCAGCGGAGAGCGATTGACAGCAGCAGGAAGGAGGCGCGAATTGGAACTCGAACGTGATCCAGACTACTGCCAATGGCTCACGGGTATTTATGCCGAGTCTGGTAGCGCAATAAGCTGTTGTCCTGGGTCTGGATTAGGGGGACGGTGGCCGGGAATGTCCATGAATCATCCCGGAGAACCGCCATGAGCGTCCTAAAACGAGGCAACAGCAAGTACTGGTACATTCAGTTCCAGTTAAACGGCAGGACCTACATTCGTTCATCCCGAACAATGAACAAAAAGGCAGCTGAGCAGATGGAGACTGATTGGAAGTCCAAGCTCCATGCGCAACAATTTCTCGGCGTGAAAGACCGGATTTCAATTCGGCAAGCGATTGAA
Source organism: uncultured beta proteobacterium (assembly GCA_963782495.1). Taxonomy (GTDB): domain Bacteria; phylum Pseudomonadota; class Gammaproteobacteria; order Burkholderiales; family Thiobacillaceae; genus DASQBT01. Next base: position 436,451 of record CAWAJU010000003.1, read on the forward strand.
CAGTATTTCGAGTCCAAGAGGGGAACCCCCTACCACCTGCCGTTAATGGCAACTGGAAAGTCGGTCCTTCGACTGCTGCCAGTCAGCAAGCCACTGGATGAACTCAACGCGCACGACCTTGAACGGTATAAGCGGGATCGAATCGCTGAAGGAGTGACCCCGCAAACGATTAAGCACGGATTGAACTTGATTCGTGGAACATGGAAATTTGCCCGCAAGCTTGGTTATCAGACCAATGACCTTGAGTTTCCGGAAATCAAAATGTCCAAGACTCCGTTGCGGTACTTGAACGATGATGAAGAAAAACGTTTTCTTGCCAACCTTGACCCGAAACGGGAAGGGAAAGGATTCAGGCCGTATCCTGAAAGGGATGCTGAAACGAAACGGTGCTTGCAGGATGCCTACGACCTTGTGATCCTGCTGCTGGATACTGGCGCTCGGTATGGTGAGATCGCCAACATCGAATGGTCACGAATCAACCTTGAAGATCGCTCGATTAATCTGTGGCGGCCGAAGGTCCAGAATGAGACCGTGTTGTATATGACCGACCGTGTTTATGACGTGCTGTCGCGGAGAAATCAAACCCAAGCCAGCCCCTACGTATTCCAGAATCGGAAAGGTGGTCCACGGGGTTACGTCGCCCAGTCAATCCGCAAGGCATTGAGGAAAGCTGGATTACGTGATTGTCGAATCCACACCTTTCGTCATACTCATGCTTCACGGTTAATCCAAAATGGGATGAGCGTCTATGAGGTGCGGGAAGTTCTCGGTCACACTGACATCAAGACGACGATGCGGTATGCTCACCTTGAAACGAAACAGGTCACGTCGAAGGCTCGTGATGTGATCAATCGGTTAAATCAGAAGTCTTCTGGCAGTGATGTTGGGGAGGTGGAGGATTAACGTTGTACGATGGGCATAGTACGATGCCGGATAAGAACTCGTTGGGACAGTAACGGGCCATGAGCGGTCATCTGAGCATTTCTCCTGCGGCAGACATCCGGTCCGGACTATCATCACGTTTGCGGACAGACAACTTGAGCACACCAATAATGAATCAGGCTGCTACAACGCACCCGTACGTTCTGCGAGCATCAATATGCGGTCCGGTGGGCCCTTCGAATAACTGTTAGGTACCAGAGGGTGATCAACTTGGACGGGTACATACAAACAGCCGTAGGCGTAGTCGTGTCGGTCATCTTCTTTCTGATCGGCTATCGGCAAACCATAGGAGCTCGAAAAGAAAGGGTTAGTTCAGCGAACAGGGCTGTTTACAAGGCGCTTCTTCGTCGACTTGTCTTGGAAGACTATTCCCCGAAGATTGAAGATATCAACAGGTTGATCGAAGGCAAGGCGCACGAATTCAAAGTTTCCCCTGAAGATCTACATCCTGACGAACAACTTCTGAATCAGGTATTCGCTGAAATCTTCGACAACGACTTTATCGCTCCCAACAAGAGAACCGATATTGAATCTCGCGTAGAAACCGCCTTCGATCAACTAGCTAAAGGCAAGCAGAAATTAGATGATTCAAGCTTACTGACTCCTAATCTCGAAAAGCGAAAAGCCCTCTTAGTTGGCGTACTGGGGCTACTCGCGTCATTGATGGGCGCTTTGGTTTCTTTGGTGCTCGTCCTCGGCAAAGGGTTCCCAACAAGCAGCGATACTTCTGTTTATAGATCGCTTATCCCAATTTTAGTGGTGTTCGCGGCGAGCTTGGTATCGGTCGTTGCGATTTCGTTCGTCAAGAAACTCCGCGAAGCACCAGAGGAACTCCTTACACGCGTTACTGCGGCCGCAGAGGGCGCACTACTCGAAAATGAAGTTGCCACCACGCTTGCCAAGCAAGGTATTTCCTTCCAAGTGGAGCCCAAGCTAGGACTGTTGCGACCGGACTTCGTGATTGAGCTCGATAGGAAACGTGTTGCTATTGAAACAAAATCTTGGCGTTCTCCGCCCTCTGTTTCCGTAATCTCTCGTGCAATAAGGTACCTACAGGAACTGCTACGAAGCGGCGCGGTAGATGGTGCTTTGCTTGTGACGCGCGGACGAATTCCGAAATTAGAGGGGATGTCGGGTACGGAGAACATTCAGGTTGTCGCAGTGAAAGACCTACCTGATTGGCTCAAAAGCCACCAGAATACCTAACGAATAAGGTGTTAGATCGTGCGAGCGAAGCGAGCCACGATCTAATCTTATTCGTTAGGCTTCGCTTGGTGGCGGAGGGAACTGTATTCCAAGCGACCTCCCATAGGCTTCCAGCGCCTGAGCAGCAGCCATGCCGAAGCGCCACAGAGTGATGATCGTGTCGTACAGCTCGTGGGCCTGCAACCGAATCCGCTCGCCAAGTTGAAAGGTAAGCTCGTTGTCAACGAAGTGAAGCTCCAGCATGGAGTCTTCCGTAGTCACTACACCTGGCCGATCAATGACGAGCTCCTTACCAGTCCCTTGGCCGCGCGCAACGAACTTGGCATGCTGAAGGGTCAGTTTGAGGGTTCCAGTTTGATCTACGTCAAGCGCAGAGACCGTGCCAAGTCGATGCGCGACGCAAGTTCGAACCTTGTTTAGTCCAAGTACATTCGCGTTGAAGCGAGTTGCTATGGCAAACCGTCGCTCAAGTTTCTCAAGCTTTTGCGGCAAGTGGAGACGGTGGTTCAAGCGCGGGAGGTCGTGGAATATTCTGTGAAGTTCAGTGCCATTGGCAGACTCCTTGGCCGCGACTTGCATGACCTCGCAGACTTGGAGGCATTCGTCGAGAAAAAGTCCAGTTCCCTCGATTGCATCTCGGAGGAAACTTCTTAGCAACCAGTCCTGGGCCTCTGCCTTGGCATCTTTGTGTTCCAGTTCAGCGCCGTTCGCAGGCACGAAGCTGCCGAATTCGTGTTGCTCTGCAATCTGCTCTGCGGTTACGTGCACACAGCCAACTTGCAGCACCTTCGTGACGTCAAGCTGATGTTGAAGGCGCCGGAAAAACGCCCCCTGAAGTGCGACGAGGTTGATGTGAAGATTCAGTGGATCAGGCGGCATTTGCGAGGCCTAACGTTTGACATGAGCGGCAGACGCAGGCTTCCCGGTGGCGGTCCGCTCGATGGACGGGTTAGGAGTCATCGCTCTTGCCCAGAACGAGAGTGACGATGTACTCGAGGTTGAAGAGTGCCTTGACCTTGCCTTGGAGCTGACTCATCACCACTGCCCGCGCGTTGGGAGTGCTGAGGGATTTCTCAAGTGCACGCCAAGCTTCGGCCTTTTCGGCATCGGTGTGGTACTGAGCACCGTTCAGCCAGGTGTCGAGTAGCGATTCGTGAAAGAGCGGCTGGCCACCGACGGATACCTGCATGTACAGGTTGAGTTCGCCATGCTCAAACACGCGACGGATCACCTTCATGTGATCGGCGAACGCGCGACTGGCGAATCGACGGCCAAGTAGGGCAGCGACATTGTTGAAGGAGGTCGCTTCCTTTTGGAGAATGACCGGTCGAAGAACATGAAGCAACTCGTGCAACTCGGCGTCGCTGTAAGGCGCACATTCGAAGGACATGCTTGTGCCGCTCTCCCACTTGAAGTTGGTTATCGCGGGCATGCCGCGTGTTAGCAGTGTGCATGTCCTGACTCGTGCCAACAGTTGAACATACGACCGCAGTAAAGCAAGGTCGTCCTGCTTGAACGTCGCCGAGATCGAATCAACCAGAGCTCCGTCTTCGGTCTTGAGAGACAAGGTGACAGTGGTCATGACGCCTAACAGTTATTCAAGAGTCCCATGGGTCCGGACATCTATTAATATAGAGACGGCAGTCATGATGTTCTATCTTGATGATTTTTGTCGGTCATTTCAGTGCCCGGTATCTATATTACGTTATGAGAAAGGAGACCGGCGGCGGATGGATTATGCACCTGTTTAGGACGCCCAACCATCGGGGAGGGAGGTCTGCGATGGGATGTTGAATTGGCCGCTTTCGGCGCATCAACGGATATTCTGAGAGCTAACCTCAACCGTGTCTTAAGGGTCGACAACCGAAGTTCCTTAACCGTGAAGGCCTGCACTGTCTGACTAACAGATCTGCACTTCCACACACTAAACGATCAAGAACCTGCTGATTGGAAATGAGCTCTCAGCATCGCCTGTTTAGCCTTGGCCATTTTCAATCTGGCCTGTGCATCCTTGTACTGTTTTTGAGCTCGCCTCGCATTGTTCTTCAGCATGGCGACACGTTGCAGCTCAACGTCATCAACGATTTCACATAATTTCATTTCGCCTCTCCTTCAGCGTGGTACAGATATTTATGCACAGTGCTGGCACGGAGGGGCTCTCGGCTGCATCACGCCCCTTCAGAAATTCAACGCGCCTTCACTTCTAGCGCCAGCTAAAAATGGGAGGCGTTTCCCAACAACAAGGCATCGTATGGGGCAAGGTAACTTACCTTGAGTAGACGCTTCTTTGTGAAATTAACTTTTGCATAGTGGGCATTCGCATTTACCGATCGATTCTGGACGCGGCTCATCTTCGGCGTTACCGAAACGATAACAGTAAGTCAGAGCGTTATGACACACGATGTTTTTTGTTGCCACACTGATGTAAGTTTCGACGAATTTCTTGCAAGCTGATGTCGCCCCAATCGCGGCTTCATCGTCGTATGTAAGATGCGGCATTAGCTCCGTGCTGCTTTTCTTATTCTGTTCTGCCGCGAAAGCATTTATGAGCAATCGCGTGCGACAAACCCTGACATTGTCTTCCATCAGTTCAACGCCATAAGTCGTTTCAACAGCTTGTTTTGCAGTGGAACTCAACCAAATTTTCCATGCCACAACCCTAACTAAGAAATTTCCATCGCCACAGGCAGGGTCTATAAATGTTTTGTTCGGCAACCAAATTTCGTCAGGTAGCTTCCCCATGATTTCATCAACGAGTGGAAGTGGGGTGAAAATCTCCCCGGTTTTCTTGATACGGGATTTGTCGCGAATGATTTTCGCAGGCATTGATAGACTCCTCTAGCGGCACTCGCCAGACCGGTTTGCCGTACAAAGAAAGCATCGGCAGAAAGTGGATGGACTTAATGTGACCTCCAACATATTTTTTTCGTGCCTGCACTCATAACTACTCACGCCGCTTCTATCAAAGCTAATGACGTAGCGTAAGAAGTCGCAGTGATCCACAGTGTTGAACGGCCCACGATTCAAGTGGGCCGTTTTTTATGGCTGGTTGAGGACAATTCCACCGTTGGTCACTGTCGATAAATACCCTTCAAGGAGAGCATCGACATGACGGACTTGAAGAAATTGTTGACCGTGTTGGACCAAGAAATCGGATTGCCGAATAAGGTGTCGTCCAACGTCAAAGTGATGCAGCAAGGTTTCGACAACAGAACCCAGCAGCATGTCGTCTGGCTTGAGTACCGTTGCCGTGTTCGTAACGTTGCTGTGCCGAAACCAAATCCTCAACTGGTCAAAGCGGCCAAGGACAGAAATATGGCAATGCTGAAAGACCTACTCGCACGCCTTCATTAAGAACCCCGGGCCAGTTTCGACAGTCTCTGTCCCACTGTACCCACTGTCCCTCGAATTCCACAACAAGGCAACGGTTCAACCGGACCATGGGTTAGATATTGAGCTTTGGGCACCTTAAATCCGCTGTAATTTCGTTTTAAATCGTCAACGGTGATGTCAGAGATGCCACTTCGTGGTTCGAGTCGGAATCCATCAGGATTCCTTCCTCGAAAGCAGCGGGCTTCACCCGCAGAAGACGTGGTTTTCTTAGCTGGCGGTTCTTGTAAACAGGCAGAAACAGTGGGTTTCACCGTTTTGTCGAACTCAAACCACAGTAAATGTTTTGCCTCTCCACCCATATATAACTTTTACTGTGGTCTCACGTGAAAACCCACGGTAATAGCGGAAAGTTGGGAAAACGCGACGGAACTCTGCGGGATTGAAGGCGCGTAACCGAGCGGAAACCCGCATGAATCGTGGAGCGGGTGAAGGGAGTCGAACCCTCTTCTTCAGCTTGGGAAGCTGAGGTAATGCCGTTATACGACACCCGCGTTCGGGTAAAACACCTTGCCAGTCCTTCATCGATACCGGTATGGGCCCCAAATTGAGCCCACTGGCAGCCAACAGGGGCCATTTTATCAAGGACAAGCGGTAATCCGGGCGTCTGACCGTCTTGTCCTAACCTACACTCACTTTTTGGGAAGCTAGGGTAATGCCGTTATACGACGCCCGCATGGTAGACTATTAGCCTCTTTGCGAGGCGGCAAGGCTTCGCATCTTACTTGAAATTCCAGCCCGGATGAAGCCAATTAACCTAGTTATCAATGGTGAGCCGCGCGATTTCCCGACGCCGCTGAGGCTATCCGATCTGGTGGAAAGTTTGGGTTTTGCCGGCAAGCGCGTGGCAGTCGAACGCAATGGCGAAATCGTCCCGCGCAGTACGTATGGGAATACGGTCCTGCTGGATGGGGATCGGTTGGAAATCGTCGTGGCAGTGGGCGGTGGTTGAGATGGATGAATGAATGATGGATGGATTGCAAATCGCGGGCAAAACCTATGGCTCCCGACTGCTGGTGGGCACCGGCAAGTACAAGGACTTCGACGAAACCCGCCGGGCTGTCGAGGCGTCCGGCGCGGAAATTGTTACAGTCGCAATTCGGCGCACCAATATCGGCCAGGACCCGAATCAGCCCAGCCTGCTCGATGCGCTGCCGATGTCGCAGTATACCTACCTGCCCAACACGGCAGGCTGCTACAGCGCAGACGAGGCTGTCCGCACCCTGAGGCTGGCGCGAGAACTGCTCGACGGGCACAGTCTGGTAAAGCTCGAAGTCCTCGGCGATCCTCAAAGCCTCTATCCCAATGTGGTGGAAACCCTGAAGGCGGCGGAGGTCCTGGTGAAGGAAGATTTTCAGGTGATGGTGTATACCTCGGACGACCCGATCGTGGCCAAACAGCTCGAAGACATCGGCTGCGTGACCGTCATGCCGCTCGCTTCCCTGATCGGTTCGGGCATGGGCATCCTCAATCCCTGGAATCTGCAAATCATCATTGATCGCCTGAAGGTCCCGGTGGTCGTGGACGCCGGGGTCGGCACCGCCTCCGATGCGGCTATTGCGATGGAATTGGGTTGTGATGCGGTGTTGATGAATACGGCCATTGCCGGCGCGCAAGACCCGGTATTGATGGCCGAGGCCATGAAACAGGCGGTGGAGGCTGGACGCAAGGCCTACCTGGCCGGGCGCATGCCAAAAAGGATCTACACCGCCAGCCCGTCTTCTCCAACCAGCGGCTTGATTGGGTCGTGACTGAACAGAGTAGCGGGCGTATTTCCCATCGTGCCGTGCGAAGTTTTGTCCTGCGTCAGGGGCGCATGGGCAGCGGCCAGCAAAAGGCGCTGGATAATCTGGGGCCGCATTTTATCCTGCCTTATGTTCCCGCGACGATCGACTTTGACAAGGTCTTTGGCCGGGTTGCCCCAAGGATCATGGAGATCGGCTTTGGCATGGGCCAGACAACAGCGGAAATCGCTGCTGCCCAACCTGATCAGGATTATCTGTGCGTCGAAGTGCATACCCCTGGCGTGGGCAGTCTGCTCAAACACATCGGCGAGCGCGAGCTCAGCAATGTTCGCATCATTCAGCACGATGCCGTTGAAGTCCTGGAGCACGTGATTCCCGATGGCGCCCTGGCCGGGGTGCATGTCTATTTCCCCGACCCCTGGCCGAAAAAAAAACACCACAAGCGGCGCTTGATCCAGCCTGAACTGGTTCAACTGCTCGCACAGAAGCTTGCATCTGGTGGCCACCTTCACTGCGCCACCGACTGGCAGGATTACGCCATACAGATGCTGGCGGCTTTGTCTGCCGAGCCGCTTCTGGTCAACAGCGCGGACGGCTATGCCCCGCGGCCCGAGTGGCGGCCTCTCACCAAGTTCGAACAGCGCGGCCTGCGTCTTGGGCATGGTGTCTGGGATCTGCTGTTCAGACGCCTTTGAGGCCTGAAAAAACCGCTGAAGTGGACGATATCTTCCGCAAGCTTCAGACATCGAAATAGATCATGACCCGTCTCAGAGCTGCACTGGTTCATTTGTCCGTCAGCATCACACTGGCCTCTTGCGTCATCGGCCTGCTGTTGTTTGGCTGGTACCGCCTGCCTTATTTCTGGGCGGTGGGCGGCCCCATGCTGTTGGCTCTGATCATTGGCGTGGATGTGGTGCTCGGCCCGACCTTGACCCTGATCATATTCAACCCGGCCAAGTCGCGGCGCGCACTCTCCTTCGACCTGAGCCTGATCGCCCTGGTCCAGGCGTCGGCGCTGATATACGGGCTTTACGCCGGCTATACCAGCCGGCTGGTCTATGGGGTGTTTGTCGACAGGGCCTTCATGTTGGTCAAGGCGACCGAGATCGAGCCGCAGGACTTGGCCAAGGCCAAGCTGCCGGAATATCGCGAACTTCCGCTGTTCGGGCCGAAGCTGGTGGGCGTGGAAATGCCCACCGATCCCAAGACCCTGAGCGACATGAATTTCTATTCCGCCTTCGGCATGGGCTACCAAAACCTGCCGCAATATTTCGTGCCGTTGGAACGCAGCCGTGAACAAGTAGGCAAGGCGGCGATTTCCAGAGCGCGCCTCGCGCAGAAAAATCCACAGCTATCCAGTGAAATTGATGCCTTGCTGAAATCCAGCCGCCTGGACTGGAATGCGGTTGCCGTGGTGCCATTCAACGTGAAGACCGGCGTCTATACCGCAGTTGTGAACCTGAGCCGGATGACCGTGATCAAGGTGCTGCCTGAAAATCCGCTCGACCGGAAGTCCTAGTCCAGGGCCAGGTAGCGCACCTCGAGAATTTCCAGTTCCTTCTTGCCGCCGGGAGTTTGCAATGAGATTAGATCGCCCTCGCGTGCCTTGAGCAGCGCCCGGGCAAGGGGGGCTACCCAGGAGATGCGATTCTTGCCGGGGTCGGCTTCGTCAAGCCCGACGATGGCGTAGGTTTCTTCCACCCCTGCATCGTTCACGGTTACCGTAGCGCCAAAAAATACCTGGTCAGTTTCCTCGCGCTTGGACGGATCCACCACTTCCGCGTTGTCCAGGCGTTTCGATAGATAGCGAATTCGGCGATCGATTTCGCGCAGGCGCTTCTTGCCGTAGATGTAATCACCATTCTCTGAACGATCGCCATTGCTGGCGGCCCAGGAAATGGTCTCGACCAGCTTGGGCCGTTCGCCTTTCCACAACTGATCGAATTCTGCCTTCATCCGCGTGTAGCCCGAGGGGGTCATGTAGTTCTTGCCGCCGGCGGGCAGGGCAGGCAGGCCGCCGTCATCCTCCTCCTCGCTGTCGTCGGCATCCGATTCTTTCACAAATGCCTTGTTCACTTAAGCAATCCAAACAGAATGCTCAGAAATATCGACAGCAGCACACTGCTGGTGAAGGGAAAATAATAAGCCCGTCCCTTGTGCCGAAAGTGCAAATCGCCGGGCAGGCGCCCGATGCCGATGCGCTTGAGCATGGGCGACACGAGCCCAAGCAGGAACAATCCCAGCAGCAGGGTTAGAAGCCATTTTGTCACGATTGGGATTTTAGTCGCTCTCGACTGGATAGAATACGCTTGACGCAGCCGGTACGGATAGCCTGCGAAGATCTGAGACTTTGAATACTGGTTTGTCACCATCCCGATATGACGCCACTACCGCAGTTCGAACGCACCGGCATTCTGCTTACCGAGGCCGAGTTGAGCAACTTGGCAAACCGGCACGTGCTGGTCGCGGGGTTGGGCGGCGTGGGCTCCTACTGCGCCGAGGCACTGGCACGGGCAGGAATCGGAAGCCTCACCCTGATTGACCATGACGTCGTGGCAGTGTCCAACATCAACCGCCAGCTCCCGGCGCTCATTTCCACGGTGGGCCGGTCCAAGATTGACTTGATGGCCGACCGTATCCGCGACATCAATCCGGATTGTCAGTTGGCTCTGCATCGCGTTTTCATCGTGCCGGAAAATATCGCTGAATTTGTACCTGCCGGGGTGAACTACGTCGCCGACTGCATTGATTCGCTCAACTGCAAGGTGGCTTTGGTGGTCTATTGCCGGCGCAACGACATAGCGGTGGCATCGAGCATGGGGGCGGGCAACAAGCTGGACCCCTCGCGCATTAGACTGGCGGATATTGCTGCGACCCGGGTTTGCTCGCTTGCCGCGGCGATGCGCAAACGGCTCAAGCGCCAGGGGATAACACGAGGCGTGCTAACCGTATTTTCCGACGAGCCCGGTCGACCGCCGCGACCGCCCCAACCGGTCGAGGGACGGGGTCGGGCCCGTGCGGTCAACGGAACCATCAGCTACATGCCGGCGCTGTTCGGCTTGATGCTGGCTGGTGAGGTCATCAGGAGCCTGCTGGAAGCAGGAACGCAAGCGGGCATCGGTTCAGACGGCGGATAGGAGCGGTGCTACTTGTCTACCTGCTCTTCCATTTTCTTCTTCTCCTGGTCTGCGTCCTCCTGCATCTGGCCTTCCAGGGCCTTGGCCTTGTCGAGTGCGTTGCGCTGGCTCTCAAACAGCTTGGGAACGGGCTCGGGCTTGGGTGGCTCGGGCGTCTTGCCGCAGGCACACAGAAGAGCCAGGGGAAGCAGGGCAGTGATCGATTTGTGCATGTCAGTCTTCCAGTAGTCCGGTTGTCAATCCATCGATGCTGATCCGGTTCTTGTCGCGCCAATAGTCCAACAGGCCGGTCGAACCCTTCTTTTCCGCCCAACGCGCCAAAGTGTCTCTTTCGCCAGCCGGGTTCATCAATGGCACAGCATAACCGCAGGACGTTTGCACCGAATCGATATCCATGACGATGATCTGGCGTTCGCCCGGCAAGTCACGAAAGGCGCCGCGCAGGCCTGGCCATTCGGGATCCTGGCGCCGGATGGCGGAGCCGCGTCCGTACATGCGCAGAATCAGCGGATCGACGGAGAAACTGCAGAACATGATAGTGAAGCGGCCATTCTCGCGCAGGTGCGCCGCGGTCTCGTTGCCGCTGCCGGTCAAATCCAGGTAAGCCACCTGGCGGGACGACAGGATGCGAAAGCTGTCCATGCCCTTGGGCGAGAGGTTGATGCGGCCTTCATGCGGCGCGGTGGCAGTGAAGAACACGGGCTGAGCCTGGATGAAGCTGCGGTGCGATGCTTCAAGTTCGGGATAAAAGCGTGCCATTAGAGGTTCCTGCTTCCCTGCTTGCGGAGGAACTCGGCCATGATGCGAAGCCGGGTCAGGCTGTCGTTCATTTCCAACAAGTTTTGTTTGACGGTCAGTTTGAAGGGCAACACTTCCGCCAGGCGAAATCCCACCCATACTGCGTCATCGAAATGGCGCTCTGGCCCAAAGTGCTTTTCACCGGCGTCCTCCATGATCTGCTTTAACACGTCAACGGCTAGGCGCAGGTCATCAGTGACAGTCACGGGTAGTTCCGGTGTGATGTTATCTACATCAGCCACGATCAGGCCATTTTTTTGCTGCGGCCGCCACTTGCGCGCCGCATAGCGTTCCCCACCTTCGACCAGCACGTGAAATATGCCCGGCTGCGGCATGTCCCAGTGGATGATCCGAGCCTGGGTGCCCACCTCAAAAGGGGTCGCCGGTTCGCCCACCTCCTGCCCGGCGCGCATGGCGCAAACGCCAAAGCAAGTGTTGTGTGCCAGACAATCCTTGATCAGTTCAAGGTAACGCTGCTCGAAAATTTTCAGCGGCAGGCGCCCGCCTGGAAACAATACGGTTTGCAATGGGAACAGGGGCAGCGAATAGCTCACTGGCGTCCCCACGCTGGCAGCAGATCATGCTTGAAGCCCAACTGATCGAGGATGCGCGCGACGACGAAATCAATGAGGTCTGTGATCGTCGCCGGGTGGTGATAGAAGCCTGGATTGGCGGGCAGGATGACAGTATTCAAGCGCGCAAGCTTGAGCATGTTTTCCAGATGCACGGCAGAGAATGGTGCTTCGCGCGGCACCAGAATGAGTTTGCGATTTTCCTTCAGCATGACGTCGGCTGCGCGCTCAATGAGATTGTCTGCCAGGCCCTGGGCAATGGCAGCCAGGGTTCCCATGGAACAAGGACAGACCACCATGGCATCTACCCTGGCCGAGCCGGACGCCACCGGCGCAAACCAGTCATCCCGGCCATAGACTTTCAGCCGACCCGTTGCGGCGTGGTAGGTTTCAGACAGTTGTCTTTCCAGATCAGCCGGCCGGGCGGACAGGGTCAGGTCAAGTTCCTGTTTGGCAACGATATGGGCCGCCTGGGAGACCAGCAGATTGACTTGGGTGTCTGCAGCTAGCAGACACTCAAGCAGACGCAATCCGTAGGCCAGGCCGGAAGCTCCCGTGAGGGCCAAGGTTATGGTGGCTTTAGGCATGCGCAGACTGGGTGCTTGTGTAACTTCGCGGGGCAATCAGCCGCGCGACCACCAGCCCGTTGGTAGTGCCGAACACCAACGCGGCCGAAGCGAAGATCGGGGCAAGGGAAAGTATGGCGCTGCCCGGCAGTAGCCAGAATGCGGCGAGTGCGAGCTGGCCGCAGATATGCAGCGCGGCAGCAATCAGGGAATGAGAAACCGGGCCGAACCAGGAGCGAGGCAGACGGACGGCGAAGAACAGGCCAAACAGACTGGCAAGCGAGCCTGACAGGGAGAGCCAGAAGCCAGGCGCGAGAAAGCTGCCGAGTAGCAGGCTGCCGGCAAATACGCGGATCAAGGCTACCCACGCGGCGGTGCGCCAGCCATGCTGCAGCAAGGCCCACAGCACCACGATGTTGGCGAGGCCGGGTTTTACCCCTGGGATCGGGCTGGGCAAGGCCGCCTCCGCGAGGCTAAGGCCGATGGCGAGCGCGGCATAGCCGGCGACACGGCGGTCTTGCTCAGTCACCGACAGGGTGATCGTATGGTCGATCGTTTTCATGTTCAGTAATTGAGCGAGTCATACGAGCGGCTCGCGCCCGCAATTTCCACGCTCACCTGATTGGGCAGGCACAACGCGGCTTGGCCAGCCCGGCTTAGCCAACCCTGCTTGACGCACAACTGGCGCGGGCTGGGGTCGCTCGCGATGCGAACCTGATGACGGGCCACTTCCACCCGAGTCTGTCCGAGCGGCCCGGGCACTTTGATGAGCCCGTCGCGGGCAAGATTGAACTCGGCAAAAACCTTGCCGCCCGCCCGCACGATTACGTGGTCGCCCCTGGGGCGCAGCCATGCATGCAGGGCAAGCATGCACACCATTAGGCTGGCCGCGCCCAGCACGGCCCAATCGCCAGGCTTAAGATAGGCGCTCATGCCAGTTCGCGGTGCCGGACCAAGACCTGTTCGCGGTCCCGGAAGGCGGCAGCGAGCGCCTCGGCAAAATAGACAGAGCGATGCTGGCCGCCGGTGCAGCCTATCGCCACGGTCAGGTAGGCGCGGTGATCGCGGATATAACAGGGCAGCCAGTTTTCGACGAAAGAACGAATGTCCGCCAGCAAGGCCATGGCATTGGGGCTGGCTTGGAGAAAGTCCTTGACCGGCTGGTCCTGCCCGGTAAGCGGTCTGAGGTCCGGTACGTAATGCGGGTTGGGCAGGCAGCGAATGTCGAACACCAGGTCCGCATCGAGGGGTATGCCATGCTTGAAGCCGAATGATTGAAACAGCAGGGTGATGCGGGAGCGGTCTTGCACGACCAGATCCTTGATCCACAGCATGAGCGCGGCGCAGGAAAGCTCACTGGTGTCAATCCGGTGTGCCAGCGGTGCGATGTCTGCCAGTAGACTCCGCTCGTTTTCGATCGCCTCGGGCAGGGAAACCACGTCACTGGACAGCGGATGGCGGCGGCGCGTTTCGGAAAACCTCTTGACCAGGGTCAGGGTCTTGGCTTCCAGAAAGATGACGCGTACATCCATACTCTGGTTCCTGAGGGTCTGGACAATCTCGGGAAACCTTGAAAAATCCTGCCCGCTGCGGGCATCCACGGAGATGGCGATCTGGTCACGGCCGGCTTGGCGCAGGTGCTCGACAACCTGACCGAGCAGGGCAATGGGCAGATTATCAATGCAGTAATAACCCGCGTCTTCCAGCACGGCAATGGCAACGCTCTTGCCGGAGCCAGACAATCCAGAAACCAGGATGACCTGCATGTATGCCCCTCCCTGCGGATCCTAGATGTCGTCCTGACGATCGATTTCCGCCTGCTGGCGAATGGCGAACTGCTCCATTGGATTGATGCCCCGGCTCTTGAGGATGTGATTGCGCACCGCCACCTCGACCAATACCGCAAGGTTGCGCCCGGCGGCCACGGGAATGCGCACAACCGGAATCTCAACCCCTATCATGTTTTCTCGCGTCGCCTCCATATCCAGCCGGTTGAGTTGTCCCATTTCCTCAGCGGATGGCTTGAACAGTTCCACGATGAGCTTGAGATTCTTCTTCACCTTGACGGCCGTTTCACCGAACAGATAGCGGATATTGAGCAGGCCCAGCCCACGAACTTCAAGAAAATCACGCAGCAGGGCCGGACAGGTGCCTTCCAGGGTTTCCGGCGCCACATGCCTGAGTTCCACCGCGTCGTCGGCTACAAGTCGGTGGCCGCGGGTGATCAACTCGAGGGCAAGTTCGCTCTTGCCGACTGCAGCATCACCCTTGATCAGGACGCCCAGGCTCATGACTTCCAGAAACACGCCATGCAACATGACGGTTTCCGCAAGCACCTGGGTCAGATGATGGGACATGAAGGCCATGAGCGCCGGACTTTGCTGGGGCGAAGTGAATAGCGGCGTCTGGCTCGTTTCTGCCGCCTTCATCATGTTTTCGGGAACCGGTTCGTTGTTGGCGACAATGACTGCGGCGATTTCGGTCGAAAATAGATGTTCGATTGCGTCATGCAACGCATCGGCCGAGAGCTTGCGCAGATAGTCCATTTCGGCGCAGCCCAGTACCTGAACCCGGTTGGGATGGACGAAGTTGAGGTGGCCGATCAGGGCCAGGGTTGGTCTCTGTATCGTTTCGGAGGAAAGCTGGCGTCCTCCTCCAGCATGGCCCGCGACCCAGGTCAAACCCAATTGCGATGCCGTATCCCGGAAAACGTTCTCGACCGATATGGTGCTTATGCTGTCCATTTCTCGAACAAACTATATAGGGTTGCGGCGTCGGCGACATGATTCATCTGCTCGCGCATGGAAGGGTCGCCAAAAAGCTGGGCCAGTTCCCCGAGAATTTGCAGATGGGCTTCGTTGGCATCGGTGGGGGCCAGCAGGATGAAACAGAGACTGACAGGGCGGTTGTCCGGCGCATCAAATTCGAGCGCAGGCGAAAGGCGGAAAAGCGCGCCGGTGGCCTCCTTCAGCCCTCTGATACGGCCGTGAGGAATCGCCACGCCAGAGCCCAGGGCGGTGGAGCCCAAACGTTCCCGCTCCGTCAGATTGTTGAACACTTCGCCACCCTTGAGGCCGTGACGGGACTCAAACCAGTGGGATGCATGTTCGAACAGCTTCGTCTTGCTGGCGAATGACAGATCGATTTGAATGCTGTCGGGTTTGAGTAGGGGGGATATCTGGTTCATGCTGCATTTCCGACCGGGTTATTGATTCGACACCTATCAATTTGAAAATGTCGTAAACGCAATCTTGGTGCTGGGCATTACTCAGGGCAGAGTGTGCCGAATTATTAACAACAAACAAGAATACCTGTCATTGAGGCGGCCCACGTTCGAATCAGAGTCCAAGACATTAGCCATCATGCGGTCAATCAACATGAACGCGCCGTCCCAATAACTGGCCCGGACGCAGGATTATACGCCAGTTGGCTGATGTTTCAGGCCTCCGTCTTCCGGGTGGTGATCACCCCGTTTTTCCTTGTGTTTGACAATCTGCCGGTCGAGCTTGTCTGCCAACAGGTCGATTGCGGCATACATGTTGCCGTCCTCGGCGTGGGCATGAAAGTCTCGACCCCGGACATGCAGCTTGACTTCTACCTTATGTATCAGTTTCTCCACCTGCATGATGACTGCCATATCGATTACCTGATCAAAGTGGCGTTTTACCCGGTCGAGCTTGGACGCGACATATTCGCGGATAGGGGGGGTGATATCAACGTGGTGACCGGTAATTGTGAGATTCATAAGGCCTCCTAAGCTCACGGGGTGAAAAAAAGCCCGCTACGCAATGGACGTGGCGGGCTGGGTGGTGGGTTAATTAAGCACATGATTGTTACTATCAGATTATGTCAGAAGGGGTACTTTTCAAAGCTTGAAATGGCTCGGCGGCAAATCATCCTCGGGCTCGAGCAATAAGTT
Organism: uncultured beta proteobacterium; assembly: GCA_963782495.1. Lineage (GTDB taxonomy): Bacteria > Pseudomonadota > Gammaproteobacteria > Burkholderiales > Thiobacillaceae > DASQBT01. Next base: position 452,726 of record CAWAJU010000003.1, read on the forward strand.
CTAGACCGAACGCCGCATATTTGCAGGGGAAATTTGCATGGACTCCCGGTACTTGGCCACAGTCCGTCGCGCGACCACGATGCCTTGCTGACCGAGCAAATCGGAAATCTGCCCGTCAGACAGGGGTTTCTGGGTGTTCTCCGCGCCGATGAGTTGTTTGATCAGGGCACGGATGGCGGTGGAAGAGGCTGTGCCGCCTGCGTCGGTGGCAACGTGGCTTCCGAAAAAGTACTTCAGTTCGTAAAGGCCACGCGGCGTCATCATGTATTTCTGGGTGGTGACCCGGGAAATGGTGGATTCGTGCATGCCGACCGCTTCCGCAATTTCCCGCAGTACCAGGGGGCGCATGGCAACTTCGCCATGCTCGAAGAAATGCCGCTGTCGGTCTACGATGGCCTGGGAAACCCGCAGGATCGTGTCGAAGCGCTGCTGAACATTCTTGATCAGCCACTTGGCTTCCTGCAACTGGCTGGAAAGTTGACCTGATGAATTGTCCCGGTTGCGGGAAAGGATATCGGCATATACTCGATTTATGCGAAGTTTGGGCATCGCATCAGGATTGAGGCTGGCAAGCCACAGGCCACGGACTTTCTTGATCGAGACGTCCGGGACTACATAGTGTGTGTCTTGACTATTGAAGCTGGCCCCCGGCTTGGGATTGAGTCCCAGGATCAAAGTCCGAACTGCGTGAAGCGCGGTATCATCGATGTGCAAGGCCTTTTTCAGCTTGCCCACGTCCCGATTGGCGAGCAGCACCAAGTGATTTTCCGCCAGGTTCCTCGCGATCGCCAAGCCAGGCGTGTCCGGCGCCAGCGCTTGAAGCTGCAGGCTCAGACATTCCCCCAGGTGTCTGGCACCAACCCCAGTGGGGTCAAGGTGTTGGAGATGCTGGAGGGCGATATCCAGTTCTTCGGGTTCCAGATCGGGAAACAACTCCTTTTCGCTGCTCAGGGTTTCGGCGATTTCCTCCAGCGTGTAGATGAGGTAGCCATCATCGTTGAGGGCATCGATCAGCGCTGCAACCAGGGCGCGGTCGCGTTCCGGCAGCGGAATGAAGGCCAGCTGTGAAAGCAGGTATTGGCGCAAACTTGGGCCGGCGGCCGGGGTTTGCGGGCTGCTGTCGTCGTCATCGTCAGCCGATTTGGCGCTATAGTCAGTCCAGTCGATCTCTTCGTGGTGGTTGTCAGCCTCGCTTTTGAACTCCGGCGGCTCCTCAGTGGGCTGGGACGGCGTTTCCTGCGTTCCTGCTTCGCTTCCGCCGATATAGCGATTCTCTTCATCTTCCAGTTCAAGCAGAGGATTTTCCTGGACGATCTGTTCAAGTTCCTGACTCAGTTCAAGGGTGGAAAGCTGCAGTAGGCGGATGGACTGCTGCAGTTGGGGCGTGAGGGTGAGCTGTTGGCTGAGTTTGAGTTGGAGATTATGTTTCATAGGTTATCTAGCGGCACCAATGCGCTTCCACTTTATCCTTATGGCGCGATTATTGCTTTGCGCATTTTACTATGTTGCGTTGACTAGAGACGGAAATTTTCACCCAAGTAGACTCTGCGCACATTTTCATCCTGAATCAGATTGTCTGGCTTGCCATTGGCCAGGACCCGGCCTTCGTTGATGATGTAGGCGCGATCACAAATATCCAAGGTTTCCCTGACATTGTGATCGGTAATTAGCACGCCGATATCGCGTTCTTTCAGGAATCGGATAAGGCGCTGTATATCCAGGACCGCGATCGGATCGACTCCGGCAAATGGTTCATCCAACAAGATGAAATGCGGATTCATGGCTAGCGCTCGGGCGATCTCCACACGACGTCGCTCACCACCAGAAAGACTCAGGGCTGAAGCCTTTCGCAGGTGTCCGACGTTCAGGTCATCGAGCAGATTGCCTAGATGGACCTCGATTTCGTCCTCCCCGTAATTCTGCAGTTCCAGCACGGCGCGGACATTTTCCTCCACGCTTAGTTTGCGGAAGATGGAGGGTTCCTGGGGTAGATAGGCGATGCCGATGCGTGCCCGTTGATGGATGGGCAAGTGAGTCATGTCTTTGTCACCCATCTGGATCACTCCGCCATCCGCTGGAACCAGGCCCACGATCATGTAAAAGCACGTAGTCTTTCCGGCGCCATTGGGACCCAACAGTCCGACCACTTCCCCGTTCCCCACTTCGAGCGAAACATCGTGAACGACGGTGCGTTTCTTGTAGGACTTCCGCAGATTTCGGGCGGCAAGTCGACTCATTTGGCCTGCGTTTTTGGGCGAATGACGATATGTACCCGACCAGCGGGCGTTTGGTCATCTTGCCTGCCTGCCACCTTGTAGAGTTCGGTATGGGTGTTGTAAGTAATCACGTCCCCGCGAATTTCGTCCGCCCCCTTGCGCAGCCGCGCCCCGCCGGAAAGTTCAAGCAATCCCTTGAGATTGTCAAACTTGACCCGGGGTGCGTACGCTTCCACATATTCATCCACACCGTCCCGCTTTTGGCGGAAGCTGACGGGGTTGCCCGTCGCCGTCACGGCTTTGAGGCCATTCTCATCCTGACTTACATCCACTCTGTCAGCGCGCATCATCAAAGTGCCCTGGATCAAGATAACGTTACCTTGGTAGGTTCCGGTCTTGTGCAGGTCATCCAGCGTTACGCTATCCGCCTCAAGGTTGATAGGTTTGCTGCGATCCGCCGTTTCTGCCCATGCGTGGCTGACCAGCAGGCAGGCGAGCAGGCACGATGACAAGAACCCTTGCATGGTTGATACCGTCATTTCTTGTATTGAGCCCTTATTCGGCCGTGCATCTTTAGGATTCGGCCCAGCGTATCGAGTTCCAGGTTGCCGGCGCTGAGTTGCAAACCTGGGCCGTACACGTTCACCGGAGTTGGAACCGATATTCGGTGTTCCTGCAGATACGCGTCGATCCGGGCTGACTGTAACCTGTATCCTTGGTTCGCTCTGGGCGGAATATCAGTCAGGTTGACCTGCCCATCAAAGCTGATGGTCTTGCCGTCGGGTGCGACCTTGGCATGCAGGGAAGCAATGTGAATAACGCCATCCTGAGTGCTGAGATGCTTGAGAACCGGGTTGTCGATCTCAGTCTGGTCAAGTTTTCCGTAATAGCGCAGCCTTTTTGCGTTCAACTGGTAGAGCGGCTGACCGTTCTTGTTGTTCAGCGTGGATTGAAAGTTTTCCACGATCACGTCTGGTTCACCCAGGCCTTTCCTTCCATTCGCCGCGTCCGGTTTGGCAGCCTGCTCCAGCCAAAAGCTGAGCAACGCGACGCCGGCCAGTAGGGCAAGGGGCAACCAGTAGAATGAGGGGGTTATCATGAGTTCCCTAGGCCAGATAGACTGCCATCATGCTGTCGAAGGTATTTTGGGCGCGCATCAGCCATTCGCAGGCTTCACGCACTGCGCCGCGGCCCGCTTCCCGGCTCGTAACGTAGTGGGAGTGGGCCTTCACCAGGTCAGGCGCGGCAGGTACCGTGATCGCCAGGCCGGTGCGGCGCATCACCGGCAGGTCCACCACGTCATCACCCATGTAAGCGGTGTCTTCCGGCAGCAATCTCAGTTTGTCCAGCAACTGCTGATAGATCGCCAGCTTGTCGTGCGCGCCTTGGTAGAGATGAGAAATGCCAAGATTCGCGGCCCGGTGTTCCACGACGCGGGACGTACGGCCGGTGATGATGGCCAACTCCACGCCCGAACCCTTGAGCATCTTCAATCCATGGCCGTCGAGCGAATTGAAACCCTTGTATTCCTGGCCGTCGTCGGCAAGATAAAGCGTGCCATCGGTCATGATTCCGTCCACGTCGAAGGCAATCAACTTGATGCGGCGCGCGCGTTGCAGCCCGTCAATGGTCATCATACGACTCCAGCCTGGAGCAAATCATGCATATTTAATGCGCCGACCAACTGGCCGAATTCATTGACCACCAGCAAGCCATTGATCCTGAGCGTTTCCATTTTTGCCACCGCTTCAGCCGCCAGTTGATCCGGGCCGATGGTCTTGGGATCGGGTGTCATCACTTGATCCACTCCGATAGTCAGGATATCAAGTTTCTTTTCCAGGGCTCTGCGCAGATCGCCATCGGTAAACACGCCTGTAACCCGTTCGGTCTCATCCACAACCGCGGTCATGCCCAAGCCTTTTTCCGTCATCTCCAGCAAGGCTTCTTTCGTCGATGCGGCAAGGGTCACGCGGGGCAATCGCTCGCCGGTGTGCATCAAATCACGCACGCGGACCAGCAAGCGGCGGCCCAGGCTGCCACCGGGATGGGTGAGGGCAAAATCCTCTGCGGAAAAACCGCGTGCTTCCAGCAGCACGACCGCCAAGGCATCGCCCAAAGCCAGCGCGGCAGTGGTGCTGGCGGTCGGGGCAAGATTGAAGGGGCAGGCTTCCTTGTCCACAGCCGCATTCAGATGTACATCGGATTCGGTTCCCAGCGTCGACTTGGGGTTGCCGCTGATGCCGATCAACTTGGCGCCGCGGCGTTTGATCAAGGGCAGGATGCTGGTGATTTCTGCGCTCTCCCCCGAATAGGACAGCGCGATTACCACGTCGTCGTGGGCAATCATGCCCAGGTCACCATGGCTGGCTTCCCCTGGATGGACGAAGAAGGCGGGGGTGCCGGTGCTGGCCAGGGTGGCGGCAATCTTATGTCCGATATGGCCGGATTTCCCCATGCCGGAAACGACAACACGCCCATGGCAGGCCAGGATCAATTCCACGGCACGGTAGAAATTCTTGTCGAGACGCCCGGCAAGCGATCGCACCGCATCAGCTTCGGTTACAAGTACCTGCCGCGCCAACTCCAGAGTTTGCTGAGGATTGAGAGAGTTATTCATTTCGCCGTAAGTATACTAGAGGCGCACGCAGCCAGACCCAAGGCATCTGACATAAGGATTACATGCACGCCACCCTTGAAGTTGTATTGATCCTGCTAGCCGTGGCGGTTGTGGTTGCTGCCGCTGCTCGGGCCTTGCACTTGCCCCCGATGCTGGGCTACCTGCTTACCGGCATCGTCATCGGCCCCCATGGCTTGGGCTGGATACCGGATACCCAGGAAACCCGCTACCTAGCTGAATTCGGTGTGGTATTCCTGATGTTCTCCGTCGGCCTGGAATTCAGCTTGACACGTATGCGAGCCATGCGGGGGACCGTGCTCGGGTTTGGCGGTGCGCAAGTTGGCTTGAGCTTGCTCCTGACGCTGGGGCTGGCTTGGCTGCTGGGCTTCCCCTTGTTGGGGGGGCTGGCCTTGGGCGGTGTTTTGGCGATGTCTTCCACTGCCATCGTGTCCAAGCTGTTGGCCGACCGCATGGAACTCCAAACTTCCCACGGCCAATTGATACTGGGCGTTTTGTTGTTCCAGGATTTGGCTGTGGTGCCGATGCTGATCCTGGTACCGGCCCTGGCAATGAATGCGGGGGACATGGCCGTGCAACTTGCATGGGCCTTGCTCAAGGCGGTGCTGGTCCTGGGTTTGATCTTGTTCGCCGGGCAAAGGATCATGCGTGCCTGGTTTCACCGGGTGGCGGCGGCCAAATCTCCGGAAATATTCACGCTCAATCTGTTGTTGTTTACCCTGGGCTTGGCCTGGTTAACCGAAAAGGCCGGCTTGTCGATGGCGCTGGGCGCGTTTCTGGCGGGGATGCTGGTTTCCGAAACCGAATATCGCTATCAGGTGGAGGACGACATCAAGCCCTTCCGGGATGTTCTGCTCGGATTGTTCTTTGTCACCATCGGTATGCGCCTTGATATCGCCAGCGCACTCGCCGCGTGGTGGCAGGTGCTACTGTTGGTGAGTGTGATCATGCTTGGCAAGGGCATCGTGATATGGGGCCTGGCCAGGGCTTTCGGCAATACCGCTTCCACTGCCATTCGCACTGCCTTGGGTCTGGCCCAGGCTGGAGAGTTCGGCCTTGTCTTGCTGGCGCTGGCGACTGACCATGGTTTGCTGCAGGCGCGTATGGGGCAGCCGACGCTGGCGGCGATGGTGCTATCCATGCTGACCGCACCGCTTCTGATCAATCGCATGGAAACCCTGACCCGCCTGCTGTGCGGCAGCGACTGGGCAAACCAGGCGAAGCTCGTTCACGATATTGCGGTCAAGACCTTCGGCAAGTCCGGCCATGTTATTGTCTGTGGATACGGCCGCAGCGGGCAGAGTCTGGCACGCTTTCTGGAGAGCGAGAACCTGCCTTTTGTTGCACTGGACTACGATCCCGAGCGGGTCAAGGCGGCCGCAGACGCGGGTGAAAGTGTGGTGTTTGGCGATTCCAGCCGGCGCGAGGTTCTGGTTGCGGCCGGCATTTCTCGTTCCAAGGCCCTGGTGGTGACCTTCGCAGAAACCAAATCGGCACTGTCCATCCTGCGCCATGCGCATGAGATCAAGCCGGCGTTGCCCGTGGTGGTACGCACCACAGACGAGACCTCCGTCGACCTGCTAAAGGGAGCGGGTGCAGCGGAAGTAGTCTTTGAAGTGATGGAAGGCTCGCTCATCATGGCATTTCACGCGTTGATGCTCATGGGTTTGCCGATGGCCAAGGTAATGAGGCGTATCCAGGCAGTAAGGGAGTCGCGTTATGAGTTGATGCGAGGATTTTTTCGCGGGGCTACGGACGAGGACGAGGAACTGGATGCGGAAGCCCAGCCGCGGCTGTCTTCAGTCCATATCGGGTCCGAATCCGCAGCCAACGGCAGACGCTTGGGCGAGCTGAATCTGGCACACCTTTCAGTCAGTGTAGTTGCGGTCAGGCGGCGCGGCATCAAGGGCCTGGATCCGCAACCGGAAACCCGTCTTGAGGCCGGCGATGTACTGGTACTAAAGGGAACCGCGGCCAATCTGGCGGCAACTGAAGTTCGCCTGTTGCAAGGATGACAAAGCCCGGCAGAACCGGGCGCTCTTGTCCTGGGGTTTGGCCAGACTCAGAACAGGATGGCCGCGCCGCAATTGGCATCGCCGCCGCTTACACTCCAGACGCCTGATGTGGTGTCGTAACAGCTCGCAGCCGCGGGCCCAGTGCCGCTTCCTGCGTATGCGGAAAATCGAATTGTGCCACGTAGCGCATTTCCATCGTCGACTTTGCGGTCAAGTTCGGCAATAACGTTTACGGGCACCTTGTTGCCGGTCTTCAGATTGTGACGGGCAGATGCAGTCCCTGAAGAATCGACGTAGTTGTTGTCATAGATGAGCTCGTAATAGGCACCCCAAGGGTTGGTAGGCGTGGTGGTATTAGACTGGGTTGCGTTGTAAGTGTAGGTGCCAGTTATGAATCCGGCATGGGACAGGTGATCCCAGACTGCTATGGCCTCAGTGCCTGTGATCTGGCCATTACCATCGCCATCTTGCGAAGCGCCCGCGATCTGTGTCGTTGCCTGGGTAAAATCACCGGGCAGGGCCCGGTAACGATCCTGGAAGCCATAAAAGGCAGCCTTTATGCCGTCCTCCTGGCTGATGAGATTGCGCACCCTGGCGCTGTCGATCAGTGACTGTCCCTGCAGAATTCCGCCTAGAAGCAGACCGATGATGACCAGCACGATGGCAATTTCAATGAGGGTAAAACCCCGCTGCTTGCGTAAGGACATTAGGACTCCTTCGTTCATTTGTCACAAGCTGTGCAATTTTCGTGCCTTTTCTGCGTTGGCAAGGCAACGGGTTTTCACGCTCCAACTTGATGAATCCACTACGATTTTTACGATTGGAATAGTCCGTCGTGCCGGTTTAGCAAGGGCCGAAGACGAAATAGCGACACTGATGTTGATCTGTCATCATTTTCGGTCTGAATTAATCCGTTCTAGCAGCAAGCCGATTTCCCGGGGGTCCTTGACTGCGCCGCTGTCCAACAGCCCACCCAGCAGCACGCGGGCCTGCTCCTTCTCGCCCAAGTCGGCAAGCAGCAACACAGGCATTTGCCGGGCCCAGGCGGGCGCGGTCTTCACGTCGGCCAGGTCCCGGGCATAACTCAAGGCCAGATGCATGTCATTCAGACGATGGCGGGCGATAAATGCGGCGTGGGCCAAGAAAGGCCAGCGGGAGGCAGGCGCGAGCAGGAACTGCTGATGCACGAACTCCAACATTAGGCGCTGGCGGCCTGGATCAGGGACCTGAGAATATACCTGGGTAGCGGCCAACAAGAGGTTGCGGTTGTCGGGATCCAGTTCCAGGGCTGCAGCCATCCATCCCTTCAGACTCTCGTAGTCAAGGGATGCAAAGGGGAGGCTGACGCCTGGTTGTTCATCAAGGGAGAACAGCTTTAGCGTGAGCCATTGGCTGGCAAATGCATGTTCCCCCAAATCCCCCGCTCGGATCCAGGCCGCGTCCGGCGCTTTGGACAGGACATGGGCAAAGGCTGCCGGCTGGGGTTCGTAGTACTTCCAGGTGCCCTGCAATGCCAAAGCGAGGAGAAGGGCGACCCAGAGCACGCGTGTTTCAGTTCGGCTCACGGTTGTGGGCTAGATCCAGGGCCGCGACGGCGAACATCAAGCCTAGGTAGACGGCGGTTTGGCTGAGGATGGGCAGGAGTCTGCCGGAGTCCAGACCCACCATCCAGTCTGCACTTCCGAACAGATCCAGTCTGGGCATCAGCCAGGCGATTGCCTCCAGTGGCCAACGAAATGCAGCGTCGCTATGACCGTCATACCCGGCGATAGGATGGCGGGCGAGCAATAGGAGATTGCCCACGCTATGCCCCAGAAGATAGAAGACCCCTGTAGCCAGCGCTGCGCTGGTCAGCTGGCGCAACGCCAGCGCGGCAGCCAAGGCAAAGGCGGCAAGCAAGCTTAGTTCGCATCCGAGGCCAACGACCCAAATGAACAATTGGTGGCTGGCGCCGTTGGCTACCAGCAGCACCCCGGCGCCTAGCGCCATGAGTGCGGCGGTGAGAACATAGCCTAACAAACGACCGGCAATGAGGGAGCCGGCAGAAAGGCCCGCGGCCAGGATCATGTCGCGGCCCTTTTCTTCGGTTTCCCGGTTGATTGCAGCAGTCACATACAGGATGAACTGAGCGGCGAGCAGTCCCCTGAGCATGGCGGCCAGAACGATGATGCGGGTCCGCCCCGGGTCGGTGAGCACGAGCTGGCCCATGAACAGCGCGGCACCCATGCTCAGGCCCAGCACGAGGCCGTAGATCAGCCAGAACCGGCTATGCAGGCTTTCCAGCCAGACCGCGCGGGCGATGGTCAGAATGGCGGACATGGACTCAATTTAACGGGAAAGATGGCCGACAGTATAGCCAGAGTGCATGCGGTTCATGGAGAATGGCCGCAACCAGCCTCATCTTTTCCCTTCCAGATCAAACTACCTTGACATCGCTCACCCGACTTAGCCACACGCTGGCCACAGCGCCTTCCCTGCGCTGGTTGAGCCTGGCGCTGCTCAGCCTGCACCTGGCTGTGGTGCTTGATCAGGGAACCGGCTGGTCGCGGGCCTTTCTGCTGGCCCATTATGGTTTCTTTCTGCTTTGGCAGCCTTTTCTGCAAGGCGAGCAAAAGCTCGATTTGCGCTTGGCGCTGCCGGTCTTTGCCGTTGCCGCATTGCTGGTCCTTGCGCCGGGCTGGTGGGTGATCGGATTGTGGGTGGCGGTGCTGGTTGGATTGACCGGGGCCGTCGTTGCAGGGGTGTCGGGCAAGAAGCAGCGCTTTATGTACTTGGTCGCGCTGGCCTACCTGATGGCTTTGTTGCTGGTCTGGATACTGCCCAAGACCCTGCCTGCAACGCCGTTGCCCGGAGCCTTGGTTGCGGCCGTAAGGTGGGGCCTGCTTCCTCTTCCCTTGCTGATTCTAATCAAGGGCGGCCGGGGGCTGCGCCAGCCCGGGTCGGTGCTCGATCTCTTCTATGGCGTCATGGCGTTCCTGATTGTCGTGGTACTCGCCCTGGGGGCATTTACCGTAGTCGCAGCGACCCGGGCGAGTTACGTTCTGGCACTGACCGAGACCTTGATTGCCATGGCAGCGCTGCTGGTGACGCTCAGCCTGCTCTGGAATCCACGCGCCGGCTTTTCCGGCATGGGCCAACTCATGTCCCGCTATCTGCTGTCGGTGGGTCTGCCGTTCGAAGACTGGGCGCGCAAGCTTGCGGTGCAGGCCGAGCGTGAACGCGACCCGGAAACGTTTGTCATTGATGCCCTGCATGAACTGGACGAACTTGATTGGGTTCAAGGGGTGGACTGGCGAACGGTGCGGGGCGACGGCCGGGTCGGGAAAGAAGGCGCACATCGGGTGACACACGCGTTTCATGGCTTGACGCTGACCTGGCACACCGGCCGGCCCTTGCCCCCCGGTCTTACCTTGCATGTCCGGCTGCTGTCCCAATTGCTGGGCTATTTCTATGCCAGCAAACTGCGCGAGCAGACCTTGCGCGACAACGCCTATACCCAGGCCATCTTCGATACTGGCGCACGCCTGACCCACGACGTAAAAAACATTCTGCAGTCGCTCAGAGCGTTGACCGCAGCGGCCGAGGCCAGCGGACCGGAAGACATAGAACGACTGCAACAACTGCTCAAGCGCCAGCTGCCGCAAATGGCGCAGCGTCTGCAAAACACGTTGGATAAATTGCGCCAACCCGCCGAATTGGATCATCAGACTCAGCCTGTGGCCGAGTGGTGGGACGGATTGAAGTCGCGCTATGCCCATGATCAGGTCTTGTTTGAATTTTCCCATTCGCAAGCCGAGGGGAATTTGCCGCAGGATTTGTTTGATAGCGTTGCAGACAACCTGCTTACCAATGCGTTGCGCAAGCGCCGCGAACAAACGGATGTTCAGGTGAAGGTGATGCTCGATCTGGAACCTACACTGGCCCTGCGCGTGGAAGACACCGGCCAGCCGGCGCCGGAGCATGTGTCGCGCAATCTGTTCCAGGCGCCGGTGACCTCGGACCATGGTTTGGGCGTGGGTCTGTTCCAGGCCGCCAAGCAGGCCGCCCGCCTGGGCTACGAACTGGTGATGGAAGAGAACCGGGCGGGTGCGGTGAGGATCGCACTTCGGGCAAGGAACATTTGAATCAAGGACAGCCACCGGCCGGGCAGACCCGATTGAGCAAGACGGCGTAGGGAACGCCCACCAAGATGTCATCGAATTGACCCGGTGTGCTTCCAGCCTTGGTGGCTGGATGGCTTACATAATTGTGGCTGAGATTCCCGGTCCTCGAATTCACCTCTTCATCCGGATTGGAAGGGAGGGCGTTGGTGGTGTAGGTAGTGCCCGACGTTGGGGCATGATTGGCAGGGTTATAAGCACCCCAGCCATTGGAACCAAAGGACATCACCACGGCTGCAAGCTGACCCGCGATCAAGCTATTCGGCAAACCGCTGGAGGACGTACAACTCTGATAGATGTGAATATAAGCGGAAGAAGCAGGGTTTGGACAAGTGCCCGGCGCGGGGGTTGAGCTGGGATCAGGGGGATTGTTCGAGCCAAAGCCGATGAGGTTATTGGCATAGTCTGCATACACGTCGTAGCCGTAACTATCGCCCCAGGGATCGGTGGGGGACAGCCCCAGAGTGGCCCAGGGCAGCAGGGGCGTCTGCACCGAGGAAGGGGCAGGATTGATGCATTGCCCCGTGGCGTCCCGCTGGGCTTCTATCCCCGTGCCATCGTAGTTGGGGCAGGGCAGATAGTGGCGCGTCGCGGGACGTATTGTTTGCGGGGAACTGAAATTACTTTGGTCACAGATTTGCGAAGCCGGGATGGCGTTTAGGTTGCAGGTCGAATTGGTGATATCGAGCTGGTTGCCTGCGTAATTGCAGGTGCACGTGAAAGAGACTGGATGACTCATCGCATACCCGGTCAATGCGTCTTGGATCGTGGCGAGATTCTGGTTGGCTTGCTGGAGGCGGCGCGTTTCAATTTGCGAAGTCAGGGGCAGTAGAATGCCAGCCGCGAGGATGGTCAGTACGAGCATCACGATGGCAAGCTCGATGAGGGTGAAGCCTCGTTGCAGTGGCATCATGGCTCGTCTTCTCGAATGATCTGATGGGGTTCGTAAATCCTGCCATCGGCTGCGGTTTGGCCGGGCTTGAGCATTTGTCCTTTGAATCGTGGGGCGGTCGTGGCGCCACTGATCGCATGGCCATTGATCCAACGAGTGTTGTGGCCATCGCTTCGCAACACCACGCCATCATAGGTGACGGAATCGGGCCTGGCCGATGGTAGAAAGGTCTGGTGCTCGGTGACGTTGTTCGAGCGAGCATGCTCCAGCCTGGCCCGCTGTTCTGCGGTGTAGAACAAGCGTCCTTCCGCGGCAGCCTGCGGTATGAGGAGTGGCATCAGGAGGAAGAAGGCGGTCAGTCTCATGATGGCGGTTTCAGGGTGTACCAGAGGAGTTCGCATTCCGCCTCCAACTCGGGCTTGTTGACAATATCGGGCGGCAACGGTCCATTGCGGGTCAGAATGCAGGAACTGGCGCGCATCAGCCCGGCCGGGTTGGACTGCAGATCCTTGAGAAAGCGGTTGAGGTCGGACTCCACCAAAATTGGCATCTTGATGTGAACCTTGGTCTGCATGAGCGGCAGGCCCCGTGCAACATCGGGTGGTACTGGGGCGGGCGGAGATAGCGTGTATTCGAGGCCGTAGAGTCGATTGTTCCGGTTGACTTGGGTAATTGCTTCAAGCCAGGCCAGGCGCTGGTTGGGATTGATGAATCCGCGCCGTTCCAGCGCTTGCCAGGCGTCCAGATTGTCTTCGATCACATGGCGCTCGGAGCCGGTCTTGAGCAGCCGGGCGCGAGCGGCGTTGGATGCGAACTCGACCCGCTCCTTTTCCGTCCGGGCGTTGCGCGCCTGATCGGAAGTCCAGGCCCAAAGCCCGGCCACGATACCGAGCGACAACGCAAGGAATATCAGCGGGCCGCTTAGGGCGCGCAGATTCAGGGCCTTCATGGCATGGTCGCCTCGACGTTGAGGCTCAGGTGGAAGCGCGCTTCGGCTGGACTCGCGTTATTCAGGGTGGAGCCGGCAAGCGGGCTGGCGGTTTCCGCGCTGACGGGGCCTTCAATCAGGGTGACCGCACTCACGCCGGGCTGGGCAGACAGGGTGGCCATGAAGCTCTTGATCCGCTCTACGGCCACCCGGTAATTGCCGTCGAAGGGCAGTACTTGAGCGCGCACTTCCAGATGGTCCCCTTGGCCTTGTCCAGCCGACAACCTGTCTTGCCAGCTCAGGTCCCGAAGCACGATGACGGGATGTTGCTCGAGCGCCTGGGACAGGACCGCGAATGAATTTGCCGGACTGCGCGGGCCGGACTCAAGGGTGTGGGCAATCTGCACGGCCTGACGCAGCATGTCCGGTGGAATAGAGATCCGCGGATACTGCTTCAGCGTTTCCTGGTACAAGGTGTCGTCATGTGCCAGGTCCTGCATCAAGGTCTGGGTATCGTACCGATATTGAGTTGCCTCCAACCATTGAGCACCGGCGACCGCGGAACCGCCCACCAGGCAGGTCAAGGCTGCGCTGTTGAGCATGCGGCGCACCCGGTATAGCTGGAAGCTGTGTCTCAGTTGACTCGGTGCCAAATTGAAAGAGGGTGTCACGCCAGCCTGAGCGGCCAGGAGGGCGGCGCCAGGCGCGGCACGCAGGAACTCTTCCGGCACGTGCAGTGCCTTTGCTACCTGGTCAGATGTAACGAGCCGGGCGTCGAACAAGGGATCGGCGTTCAGAGAAGCCAGCGTTGGCGCCAAATTGTGTTCCAGATCCAGCAGGTAAATGGTACAGCGTGCTTCGCGTGGAATGATCCGCTGGCTGGTCAGATAGAGCAGCGTTTTCGATACTTCGTCCGCGCAGTTTAGCTCGCCGCCCTCACCTGGATTGAGGCGAGAAAAACGCAGCAATCCGTCCTGGAAGTAGGACAGCCGCAGTCCTGCATTCTGCCGGCTCACCAGCAGGACCTGGAGGTCACGGATCTTCAGCCGAGTGAGCAAAGCCTGGGCGGCGCTGGAAATCAGGCTGATGCCCGCGAGCGGAAATCCTGGCGACTGGATGGCGGACAGCCATGGGGTGAGCCAGTCGCTGTCGCCTAAGGCGGTGAACAGGTAGCGGTCATCGCGACGCCCCTCGGTTTCGCGGCCCTGTCGCCAGGTTGTGCAAAATGGCTGTCCCCGGTACAGTTGCCGCAGGCGACGTCCAAGCAACTCCTGGCGGGCTTTTCCCCAGACATGCGGCAAGGACTCCAGGCGATAATCCTCGTCTACGCTGTCCACCAGCAACCAGACTGGCCGGGTGGAGTGGCTCAGCAGTATCCGGCTGAATGCCGCTGGGCCGGCTTCGCCTGTGGGCAACTCTCCCAACCATTCAAGTTTGCGCGCCCGACCCTTGAGTATGGAGGCGCCGCGCGGGCTCAGATAAACAAGAAATTGGGTTTCGGCCAGCATCTTAAGTGGGTAAATGGGTAGCCAGGTTGTAGACCGGAATCAGCACGGACAAGGCGAAGAACCCGAGTATGCTTGCCAGAATCAGGGTCATGATGGGACCCAGCATTTGCAGGCCGCGGTCGACGGCATCTTCCACTTCCCGGTTGTAGAAATACGTCACGTTGTCCAAGGCCAGGTCGAGGGCTCCAGTACTTTCTCCCACGCGTACCATGCGGATCACCAGCGGCGGAAAGACGCCCAGGCTGCGGAAACTTTCGGTCAGTCCCCGGCCTTCTGTAATCTGCTGGCCGGCCCGGCGGATGCTGGCGGACACCACGCGGTTGCCGACAATGTCCTCGCCGGTTCTGAGTGCCTCCAGCACCGTTACCCCTGAGCGGTACATGAGCGACAGGTAGTTGGCAAACCGCGCGAGAATCAGCTTGCGGATCACTGGCCCGAGGAAGGGCAGTTTGAGTTGCATGCTGTCCCACCACCAACGGCCTTTTTCGGTGTGGCGCGCCCAACCCCAGACGGCCGAGCTTGACACGATCAAAAGGACCGCAATCTGCCACCAGTAGCTGCGGAGCATGCGCGCCAGGTTGAACATGAAGCTGGTGTATGCGGGGATCTCCACTTGTGCAGTCTTCAGGAAAGGTTCGAACTGGGGCACCAGATAGCCGATCAGCACGCCAATCAGGGCCAACACGAAAATGCTGACAAACGCCGGGTACACCATCAGGCGCCGCGCCTTGTCCGTGGCTTCATCCTGCCACTTCAGTGTCTGCGCCAGATTCTGAAATACGGTATCCATGCGGCCGGTCTGCTCGCCGGCCCGGACCACGTGGACAAACACCCGCTCGAATACTGCCGGATGGGAGCCAAGAGCCTGGGACAGGACCTTGCCCCCTTCCAGATCTTCCAGCAGCGCAGTAAGGATGTCGCGAAATGCACGGTTGTCCATGCTGTCGCGCAGGTCGCGCAGACCGTCGAGCAGGGGAATGCCAGCGCGGGTGATCTGTTCCAGATGGAAACAGAAGGTGATCAGGTCGCGCCGCGTGATTCTTTCCCGACTGTGGCGCTGGCCCTGTAACAGGGGCCGGAGCGTGACCAAATCCAGGCCCATGCGTTTGAGGCGTAATTCCAGATCCACGTCATTAATGGCAGACAGGCTACCGCGGAGGGTGCGCCCGGCCTGATCCATCGCGCGATAACGATAGAATGGCATGCGCTATATCCTGCCGGTCAAGTCCACCACGCGCGAAACTTCTGCCAGAGAAGTGAGGCCCTCAAGCACGCGTCGGATGCCGTCCTCAGCCAGGGGACGATAGCCTCGTTCCATGGCTGATCGACGAATTTCATGCAGGGTCGCGTTGCGAGCCACCACCTCGTCGAGCTCGTTATCCATGCGCAGCAGTTCGATCAGGGCCATGCGCCCACGGTAGCCTTTGCCGTCGCAGGCCGGGCAGCCTGCAGCCTGGAAAATTCTGGGCTGTCCTGCCTCCTGCCATCCCAGAATCCGGGCCTCGGCATCATCGGGCGTATAGGCTTGTTTGCACTGTGGACACAAGCGGCGCACCAGGCGCTGGGCGACAACGCCGATGATATTGCCGGCCAGAATTCCAGGCTGGATGCCAATATCCAACAGCCTTGGAAACACGCCTAGGGCGGAATTGGTGTGCAAGGTAGTGAACACTTGGTGACCGGTCATGGCGGCCCTGAAGGCCATCTCTGCGGTCTCCTTATCGCGGATCTCGCCGACCAGAATGATGTCAGGATCCTGACGCATGATGGAGCGTATGCCATTGGCAAAATCCAGCTTGAGGGTTTCGTTGACCGACGTTTGCCGCATCAGGGTGACCGGATACTCCACCGGGTCTTCAAGGGTCATGATGTTGACGTTATCGGTATTCAGATGGGAGAGCATTGAATACAGGGTGGTGGTCTTGCCCGAGCCGGTTGGTCCGGTAACCACGAGGATGCCTTCGGGCCTCGCCATCATCAGTTGAAGCTGTTGCAATGCCTCGCCAGTAAAGCCCATGCCCTCCAGCGGGAGGATGGACTTTTCCCGATCAAGAATCCGCAGGACGATGTTTTCTCCATGTATGCCCGGCTGGCAGGACACGCGAAAGTCGATGGGGCGCGCATTCAGCGTGAGGGACATGCGGCCATCCTGGGGCGCGCGCGTTTCTGCGATGTTCATGCCGCACATGACTTTGAGGCGCACGGCGATGCCGGGCCAGTAGGTCTTGTGCAGGCTGCGTATCTGCTCCAGCACACCGTCGATGCGGTAGCGGATGCGCAGGAAGGCGTGCTCGGGCTCAAAGTGGATGTCCGACGCGCTGCGCTTCACGGCATCCACCAGCAGCGCACCCACCAGACGGACCACGGGCTGGGTATAGCCTTCAGTCTCGTTGCCCAAACTCTGGTAATCCACTTCGCCGGTTTCGATTTCGCGCAAGATCCCGTCCAACGACAGATCAAACCCGTAAAACAGATCGGTGAATTCCAGCAACTGCGCCTCGCCTGCCAGCAAGGTGTCTATTTCGATATGGCCGCCCAGCGAGGCTTTCAGCTGGTCCAGCGCGATCACGTTGAACATGTCGGTGGCGGCAACGGTCAGCGCGTTGCGCTCATTGTCGTAGGCGATAGGCAGCAGGCGGTGCTTGCGGGAAAAATCTTCCGGCACCATGTTGAGTGCTTCGGGGTCGGCCACCACCTGGGTCAGATCGATGCTTTGGCTGCCCATAACATGAGCGAGCTGGTCGCGGATGACGGATTCCGTCACAAAGCCCAGCGCAACAAGTTGGCGGCCGATGGGCAGCCCGGTGAGCTTCTGTTCCTTGAGTGTGATGCGAAGCTGATCGACGGTAATGAGCCCCTGGGCAACCAGGGATTCGCCCATGCGGAGTTTCTTTCTCCGCTCCATCTAGTGTTCTTTCAGCTGCTGAATGCGGGTTTCCGCCAGACTTCGGTTGAAACGGGTGTCTGGAGCGGCCAGCTTGATGGCGGACTCGTATTGACGCCGCGCAGCCTCGGGTTGTCGGAGGTGGTCCAGGCTGACCGCCAGATTGAACGCGTAATCCCCGTTGGAGGGCTCGCGCTTGACGGCTTCGAAGTACGCGGCCTCGGCATCCGACCAGCGTTTCTGGTCGGCATAGAGATTGCCAAGAGCATAGAACAGGTAGGCGCTCGGAGCTTGCTGAATCTGGGATCTTAATTGCGACTCGGCGGCCACATCGTCGGTGGTGCCCAGCGCATCAAGCAGCGCCGCTTGGGCGATTGCATTGCGTGGATCCACATCGAGCACTTGCTGATAGAGACGGACACTTTCTGCGCGACGGCCCTGAACCATGGCAATTGCCGCCAGCCCCAGCAAGGCATCCGGGTTCCTGTCGCGGCTGGCAACCCGGGTATAGATCTGCCGCGCCTCTTCAAGGTCGCCCGTCTGGTAGGCCCGGTATGCAGCGTCGAGTTCGCTCGGGTGCGTTGTGTCTTGCAGGGTAGGCGGCGCTTGCAGCGGGGGTGAAACGGCCGGACGGGTTCGAGCCACAGAGTGTGCGTGCCTTGGGGCTGCGCCAGATAATGGAACTGCGAGACCGTGGGGCGCGCCCGGCAAGACTGAACCTGGTGCAGGGGAAGTCGGCGCCCGGGAGATTTGTGCCGGCGCAATGGTCGGGGGTGAAATGGGCCGTGGCGCCTCTGCCGGCTGCACCACGCGCGCGACCTGAGGGTGAGGGGCGGGCGTCGCGAGCACCGCAGGCTGGCTGATCGCCAGGTAAACATAAATGCCATAGCCGATTGCGACCAACAGGGCGATCAGCGCTGCCGCGGGCACCAGTCCCAAGCGGGGCAGGCCCAGCCCCGCTCCCGGGCGTTTGGCGGGCAAGACAGCATCCGCGTCGTTGTCATTGGGCTGCACCCATTCGCGCCGCACCGAGAAGGGAGTGTCGATGGGCGCGAGATCCAGACTGTCGTCCCCGGCGGCAGGTTTGTCGGATCCCTGCTCAGCCTGCTTGAGCGCCTTGAGCAGCAGACTCATGGTGTGGCCCTGGCGCCTATCGGCAACAGGCGCTCGAAACGGCGTCGGTCATCATTGGAGAGCGTGCCATCGGCCACGATGGTGGGGCGCAGGAAGATAACCAGTTCAGTCTGATCAGTTTGCCTCTCATGCTGGCCAAACAAGGCACCAATGCCTTCCGGACGTGAGAGGACCGGCAAGCCATCCCGGGCCCCGCTGCTGTCGTCCTGGATCAGGCCGCCCAGAATGATGGTTTGCCCGCTGCGCACCTGGAGCAGGGATTCCATCTCGCGCACCTGGATGATCGGCACCTTGTTGCTGATATTGAGCCCGCCTTCCTTCAACTGTGGGTTGGGGTCGTCAGCGTCACCTACCTTGCGGGTGATGGTGGGACGCACGGTCAGACTCACCTGCCCGGTGTCGCTGATCTGCGGCGTTACCGACATGACTACGCCTACCGGCAAGGTGTGGGCCTCAGTGGTGACCGTTGCAGGAGTCAACACAGTTCCGTTTGACGTTAAGGTCGCCTGACCCACATTGATTGAGAAATACACCAGGTTGTCGACCACCTTGAGTAGGGCAGTCTGATTGTTCAGCGCCATCAGCTTGGGACTCGACAGGACCTTGGTCTTGCCGAATGACTCCAGCAAATCAATCGTCGACTTGAAATCCCACTTGTCATTGTTGGTGTAGGCAATGGAGTAGAAGGGCTGCAATTGATTGGCGAGATTGGTGGCGCCTATGCCGGAGCCGACGGTGTTGACGGCCCAACCAGTCGCGCCGGAAGCCAGGCTCTGCCAGTTGATTCCAGCGCGATATTGATCCTTCAGCGTGACCTCGACGATGGTGGCCTCGATCATCACCTGGCGTTGACTGGCATTTGAAACCTTGTCGAGAAATTCCTCGATCAGCCTCTGCTGGCGCTCGTTGGCGAACACCGATACGGTTCCCGCGACGGAATTGACGATGACCTCGCGCTCGCTGTCGCCGGGTTGCGGCGGCGTGCTTTGCTGCAGCGCTGCACGCAACAGCTCCTGGTTTCTTGTCGAAGACAGCGAGGCTTTGTCGTTATCCCTGAGCTCGACCTGGACTCGGTTGGATTCCGCAATCGCCGCACGCTCTTCAGCCTTCTTTTGCTCTGCCTTGGTGGCATACAGGATGTTGACAATGTTGTCCTTGAGGACGGCCCAATAATCGTTGCTGGAGGTCGTGGTGACATTGGTATTCGAATTGTTGCCGCTCGATGCGGCGTTGCCCCCGGATATGGTGCTGCCGGTGCCGGTCGCAGCAATTTGCGAGGCGACCCCTATGGTGGAACTGGTGTTGCGCGACAGGTTGACGTAGTTGACCCTGTACGTCTTCAAATACGGAGTATCCGGCATGATGCTGATGGTTGCGCCGTCCATGACATAGCGCAGGTCGGCTTGTCTTGCGATGCGATCAAGTATTGCTGGGAAGGGTTCGTTGACTGCATTGAGCGAGATCTGGCCACTGATGCCCGGATGAATGTCGATGTTGCGCTTTGTATCCCGCGCGATGGAGAACAGCAACTCCTTGACCGGCACATCGTTGACTACGATGGTGTACGTGGGGGTGGCGGGGCTGGACCGCGGAACGGGCACATAAGGCGCGGCTCTTACCGGCTCAGGTGGCGCTGATTCCACCTTGTCCACCGTAGCCTCCTGCTGGATGTGTTCGGGGGAGGGTTTTATGGGCTGGAAAGGCGCACAGGCGGTCAGCGCAATGAGACTCAGCGCGACGACGAGGTCGCCAAGCGCCTTTATGAGCTTGACCCGCAGGGCGCAGGGAACAAAAGGCATCAAGAAGATCCTCGATCTGGCAGCGACGGGATACCACCTGACAAGATTGTTCACGATGGATCCTTCTGGTTAGGATCGGCAAGAGATCGGCGAATCTTTCCCACCGAACGCACATATGGGCAGGTAGCACGCAGTGCTTGCGGCAGGTTCGCCAGGACCGCCTCTGCCAAGCCGAGCTGACTGAATTTCCCTGCCACGACCGTCCATCGTGTTCCAGTCGCAGTAGCAGCTGGAAAAACCCGCAACGGCTTGGGAATGGTCAAGGTGGCTAAGCCTTCAACAAAAGCGAATGCATCCACTGCATCTCTGGCCGCATAAAGTTGAATGACCAAAGTGCCGGGTGCGGCCTTGTCTAACCAAGCCAGTGTCTCTGTGGCCAGGCGTTCGGCGGGCGGCACCATCGCGGGTACGGGCGCAGACAAGACCGATGCAGAGGGGCGAGGCGAGACAAGCCGTGGAGCGGCTTGCGCAAGCGTAGCGGTGCTGCCAAGGCCCAGCCAAGCCAGGTAGCTCATTAGCCCCAACCCTGCTGCCACGCCCATCGCGACCCAAACCCAGTTCAACTTGCGTCGCGCATTTGGCTGAGTGAGTTCAGCATCATTGGCAGCGGCTTCCACGTGGGCGCGGGATAGATTGTGGGTCTGGTCGCCGTAAGCGGCCAGCAACGTCTTATCCGCAAGGATATTGATGCGCCGCCCAAGTCCCCCAGAAAAGCGGGTGATGGCTTTGATGGTCTTGGCATTGAACAAGTCCGGACCGCGGTAGCCGGCGGCCGCCAGCCGAGTGTGCAAGTAGGCTGGCACGGTCTCCGCCGGTAGCGGATCCAGATGCAGGTTCAAGGTAATACGGTCCTTGAACTGACGGATGCGAGGGTTAACCAGCAATTCATCCAGTTCGGGCTGGCCGAATAGCACGATTTGAAGGAGCTTGTCGCGGGCAGTTTCAAGATTGGTCAGCAGCCTCAGGAATTCGAGGCCTTCGAGCGCCATGCCCTGGGCCTCCTCAACCAGGACCACCACCCGGCGTCCCTCTCGGTGTTTGTCCATCAGCAGACGGTTCAACTGCTCCAGCATGGCCTGACGACTCACTGCGGGCCCCGGGTTGACGCCCAGATCAGTAAAAAGGGCGGCAAGCATCTCATCCGGCGATAGCGTGGGATTGGCCAGATAGACGCTGTCAACAGTTTCGGGCAAGCGGTTCAGCAGCATCCGAAGCAACATGGTCTTGCCGCTGCCTACTTCGCCAACTACCTTGATCAGGCCTTCTCCATGGCTGAGTGCATACACCAGCGCGTCGAGGATTTCCCCGCGCTGGGCTCCAGGAAACCAGAAGTCCGTGTCGGGTGTGATGCGGAAGGGCGCGGCTTTTAGTCCGAAGAATTCCAGATACATCGGCTTGGACCTGTATTATTCACTGCCGTAGGTCTGCATCCGGCTGTAAAGGGTGGTTCGGTTGATTCCCAGCATCTTTGCGGCCTGTGAGAGATTGCCATTGGTCATGTTGAGTGCCGCCTCCACATAGGCTTTTTCCCATTGCCGCAGGGTCGCGTCCAGATTGAAATTGGCCAGCGTCTGCAATTGCTTGCGGGCGGTATCGATAAGCGCCTTGGCGTCGTTGGGCATGAGGATTTCCTGTGGATACGCCAGGTCCGTGTCCAACTCGGCTTCCAACTGCTCCGTGCTTACCGTCATGCCGGGATATTTGGTCGTCAGGCGGATGACAATATTGCGCAGTTCCCGCACGTTGCCTGGGAAATGGTAATCGGCCCATATGTGGCTGGACCGGTCGTCCAGATGGAAAGGCTTGCAGTGCGCTTCGCGGGCGTAGAAATCGCGGAAATGATCTAGCAGGCGCACCTTGTCCTGGCCCATTTCACGCAGTGGCGGCACCGAGATGCCGAATACGGACAGACGATGATACAGGTCGGCACGAAAGCGTCCCGCCTTGATTTCGGCGCGCAGATCCCGGTTGGTCGCGGCAACTACCCTGGCATTGGAAAAACGCGGCTGGGTCTCGCCCACGCGCTGGAATTCGCCGTTTTCCATCACCCGAAGCAGCTTGGCCTGCAGTTCAAGGGGCAATTCGCCTATTTCATCAAGGAACAGGGTGCCACCCTCTGCCTCTTCAAAATAACCTGGTCGAGAGCTGTTGGCACCGGTAAAGGCGCCCTTGGCGTAGCCAAACAGGGTAGGTTCCACCAAGTTCGGCGAGATCGCGGCGCAGTTGAGGGCTAGGTAGGGTTTGCCTGAACGGGGAGAGAGCAGGTGCAGGCCGGAGGCTACTTTTTCCTTCCCGCTGCCCGATTCACCCTCTATCAGAACCGGAAATGGCGCGGCGGCATATTGCTGAATTTGCTGGCGTAGCTTGTCCATCACCGGGCTTTCTCCAACGATTCCGGAGTCTTTGGCGGCGGGTGTTGCCTTGTCGGCGCTGCGTTCCGCATCCTGGATCATCAAGGCGTTGAACAGCATGGATTTGAGTCGGTCCGGCTCGCAGGGCTTGGCAACGAAATCAATGGCGCCCAAGGCGCGAGCATGGCGGGCGTTGGCCTCGTCGCTTTGGCCGGACAGCACCAATATCTTGATGCTGGGCGAAATGCCCAACAAATCCGAGATCAGCGCAAAGCCCTCGTCCGGCTTATGGGGTTGGGGTGGCAAACCCAAGTCCACCAAGGCCAATTGCGGGGGCACGTCCATCTGGGTCAGCACGCTCTTGACCTGGGCTCGTGAGTCAGCAGCAATGACCTGGAAATCCTTGCCCAGAACAAAGCTGAGGGTGTCAGAAATCAAAGGGTCGTCATCAACGATCAAGAGAACCGGTTTTTCGGCTTGAGCCACAATTTTTCCTCAGGTTGGAAGAGCATGATGCACCTTCCGGTTATCGACATCTAATATGTCAGGCTTTATGGGTCAGCTGTCATTTTTTCGACATTGTGCCAGAGTCGATCGGGATTTCAATTCGCCGACGGACGGATATATTGTAAAAAGGCCAATTCCAGGGTCTCCTGTCTGGCCTCTTGGCGACAGGCTGCTGGAGAACCCTCAAATCGGACACGGCCCGCATGCAGAATCACGAATTGGGCGACAAGTTGATCCATGCCCTCGAACAAGTGGGTTGAGAACAACAGGCAACCCCCTTGCTGAACATAAGCCGCCATGGCGGTACGCAGGCCCTGGCGGGCTTCAGGGTCGAGGCCGGAAAAGGGTTCATCCATCAGCAGCAGCGGTCGGCTGGTGGCGAGAATAGCGGCAAGGCCAAGCTTCTGGGCCGTCCCTTTGGACAACTTGCGTACCGGCTGACCAAGCAGGGCAGGGTCTAGGCAAAGCGACTGGAGCAGTTCGCTGGTCGGCGCCTGGCGCACCCCGCACAAGGCCAGATAGTAATGCAAGTATTCCTGACCAGTGAGGTAATGCGGTGGGCTGAAGCGCTCGGGCAGGAACGCAAGCTGCTGGCGGCCATGCACGCTGGAAAGGGCCGAACCGAAGAGGGTGACGCTGCCCTTGTCTGGAGCAAGCAGGCCAGCAAGACAACGCAATAGCGTGGACTTGCCCGCACCATTTCCGCCCGCGAGGGCGACACATTGGCCGGCCTCCAACCTCAGATCAATGGGGCCCAGAGTGAATTTCCCCAGTTGATGGTGGAGGCCTTCAACTGCCAAGGGAACGATAATGGGGACTAATATCATTGAAGTGGGCTTTAGTCACACAACTGGCAGTTTAATCATCACAGACGGACTAAGGGTATCGGGCTCTTAGACTGAGCGGTTGATCTGGCTTTATGTGCTCGATTTTCCGCCCGGTGCTGCCTTGGCTGATTGCTTTTTTTGAAATTGCTTATGGCAGGGATAATTCATATGCTCACTTTTCTGGAAATCCCTGCTCAGGAGACTGAGAGAGGGGTAATTATCTGGCTGCATGGCCTCGGGGCCGACAGCGGTGACCTCGAACCGGTTGCGCAAATGCTGAACCTGCCGCAACTGCGGCATATCCTGCCCGATGCTCCGGTACGGCCGGTGACCGTCGTTGGCGGCATGGCCATGCGTGCTTGGTATGACATCGCGGGCGCTAATATCTCGGCTGGACCGGAAGATAGTGCGGGAATGATCGCCTCGGCTGACGCGGTGGCAGAATTGGCGGCCGGCAAGGTGGCACCCGAAACGCCATTGCTGGTGATCGGATTTTCCCAAGGGGGCGTAATCGCTCTGATTCTGGGACTGAAGCGCCTCGCGCGGACGATGGGAATTGGGGTGTTATCCGCTTATATGCCGCAGTTTTTGAAGAATGAACCATGGTATAGGCCGGCACTGTTCATGGCCCATGGTGCTGGGGATACAGTGATATTGCCGGAGTGGGGCCGGGCGTCGAGGCAATGGCTCGAACAAGGTGGTTGTTCAGTAACTTGGCGGGAATACCCAATGGCCCACGCAATATGTCAGCAGGAGATAGAGGATCTGGTCCTCTGGATTCAAGCTACGCTGGACTGGTGATGTCCGAGAAGACTCACGATGGAGTCTCAACCATGTCCGCAGTCACCCGAATCCAGCCCTCTCCCCGCTCAGCGGGATGGTTGAGAAGAACGGGCTGCCGCTCTTCCATGCGTCGAATTTCCAGGATGCCATGGTGCACGTAGTCTGCTGGGTCTATGATCATACAGACTTGTCGGGGTTCGCAGGCTGAAAGCAGGATGGCTGCTACGGGTAGTTCGGCTCCGACCGTATCAACGCCATCAACACTGTAACCTTCAGATTTCCGCCGCTTACCGTACAAC
This sequence comes from uncultured beta proteobacterium, assembly GCA_963782495.1. GTDB lineage: Bacteria > Pseudomonadota > Gammaproteobacteria > Burkholderiales > Thiobacillaceae > DASQBT01. The sequence goes on from CAWAJU010000003.1 coordinate 477,664, forward strand.
ATCACAGCCTCTGCGGTGTCGGGCAAGGTCTCAATCCCCACCGAACTTTCCCGTTCATTTATCCGCGTCAGACGCCGTAAGATTCCAAGCACCCAATTCCCATCCCGGGTCGGCTGGATGGCAACAAGTGTTCCAATACGCAGCCAGTCCCGCTCATTGGTCTGCACGATCGCCCCATATCCGCAGTCGCTTTCGTTTTGCATGATCCAGCTTTCCATGGTACCCGACACACTGGGCAAATCCGGACCTTGCGGAGCGCGATCACGAGTTCGCTCGGTCACGAAGCCATACATGTGGACATCGACCATTTCGTCGTAAACCAGTTGGGGGGTATAGAACCCGTCCCGCCCGCCAATTTCGTGGCGCAGGCAAGTGATGATGTCGGGCAACCCGTGGACCAGGGTCACGAGCTTCTTGATTGCCTGGCGAGGCTGTCGGCGCTGTTCACGGCCCAATAACGGCGACCATTGGCGGCTCAGATGATCCAGAAGATCGATTGCTTCCGCGGTGCGGACATCCTCGGTCAGTCCGATCACACCCGGAGGGCTCCCACTTTGCAGAGATTCCCGTAACTCGCCAAGGTGTTCGACAAGTTTCTTGGTCGCCCAGTAACGGAAGGAACTGTCGTTTTCAGCATTGCGTATCCTTCTTGGGCCACGGTCGGCCAACAGATCGACGTTGAATGTGTGGTGGTTGACATCGAGCTGTTTGCTCATGCTCAGAAAGATCGGAGTCCACTTGCCCAGCCATCGATCCACCAGATCAAGTTGGCGCGGATAGAGGTTGCCTGCATGGGCTTGCTGCAACATCAGGCAGTGAAGATACTCGGTTTCACAGTTCGTGGTTTGATTGTCTGCAGGGTAGGCTTGCAGCATGGTGAGGTGGAATCCCTCCGCCTCTGCCACCTTATAGAGGTTATGCAGGCGGAGCCAAAGTTTGTCGCCCAGTTGTTGATAGCGAATGGTCCGCCATTTCATCAGGAAGCGGAAAGTCCTGAGCAGGCGAAGGCTGAGTTTGGGAAGGTAGGGCTCCAGCCAGTCAATTGTACCGGGTTGGCTGATAGACAATATGAAGGCATGATAAGAACGCGCAGTTTCCCACAGCAAATTGTAGATTTCATGCCATAGCTGGCTCTCCATGCTGCGCGTCATGCGGGCGTTGCGCAGGTACTGCCGGACTAGGGTCTCGTGCAGGTCTTGAGCCTTTTCGTCGAGCAACAACAGAACTTCAAGCCGGGCCTTGGTTGGCTCTGTCAAGTGTTCGTTGAACCGTCTAATTTCCGTCAGGATGGCAGCGTGGGCCTTGAGCGCGTCCCCAAGCGGCAGTTGCTCCATCCACCGGGTAGCAGAGCGGAGACTTGAAAAAGGCCCATCTTCCTTTGGCGCCGGACTCAGCAATCCGCGCAGCTTGTCCTTGAAGGTGATGGAAAACTTGCCCATGAACGAATCGGTCCCTATATTTGTGGCAGGCCAACGGCATTAGGTGACAGGACTACTCGACTAGTCCGTGCAATTCTCATGCCATTAAGCTTAATTATTCTGGCCTAACTCTATCACTCTTGGCTCGGAATCGTGACGCCTAAACATTGAATCGTCGCCACCAAGCTCGATGGGCGAAGGTAGCGTGGAGCCGTTCCGTGGGAAGTTATGCGCAAAGTGGAGAGCGGCTTCGCCGTCTCGTCCCAAATAACAGAATTGCAACACCACGGACACCAAGTTCGGCTTGGATAGATTATAACTGGTCGTCTAGGTGCGTTCTGGATGTTTCGCCTGAGCAGGGTTGCATCCATCGCTAGCCCGACAGGCGTTCCGCAACCCACGTCTTTACTCCTTCAAGAGCGCTGGTCAACTGGTCCGGGCGGGTGCCGCCTGCTTGGGCGAGGTCGGGCTTGCCGCCACCTTTGCCGCCAATCTGCCTCGCGACATGGCTGACCAGATCGCCCGCCTTGACCCTGGCCGTCAAATCCGGGGTCACGGCCGCAATTAGACTGACCTTCCCATCCTGGGTGGCGCCCAAGACCAGGACGCAGGATTTGAGCTTGTCCCGCAGTTTATCGGCCGTTTCCCGTAGCGCCCCGACGTCGGCGCCTTGAAGTTCCAGCGAAAGGACCTTGACTCCCTTGACCTCCACCGCCTGGGACATTAGGGCGTCGCCTTCACTGGATGCGAGTCTTGATTTGAGCCGGCTCAGTTCCTTCTCCAGGGATTTGACCTGGTCTTGAACCTGGGCAATCTTCTGCGGAAGTTCCGAAGGCTGGGCCTTTAGCGCGGCCGCCGCCTGTCGGGTACGGGCTTCCAAGGCTTGCAGATAGGCAAGGGCATTATCGCCGGTAAGCGCTTCGACACGCCGAATACCTGCTGCGACTCCGCCTTCCATGACAATCTTGAATAAGCCGATGTCGCCGGTGCGGACGACGTGCGTGCCGCCACAGAGCTCGCGTGAAGAGCCGATATCGAGGACCCGAACCTCGTCACCATACTTTTCCCCGAATAACATCATCGCCCCCAGCTTGCGCGCTTCGTCCAAGGGCAAGACCCGGGCTTGGGTAGGCGTGTTGGCGAGGATCTCCGCGTTGACAATCACCTCCACGCGCTGAATTTCTGGCTCTGTCAGGGGTCCGCCGTGGGCAAAGTCAAAGCGGGTCTTGTCGGCATCCACCAACGAGCCCTTTTGTTGTACGTGGGTTCCCAGCACGTCGCGCAGCGCTTTGTGCATGAGGTGGGTGACCGAGTGGTTGCGCATGGTGCGGGCGCGCCGGATGGCATCAACCCGGGCTGCCAAGTGGTTGCCGACCCGCAGGCGGCCTTGCGTGAGGCGGCCGTGGTGGCCGAACACGTCGGCGCGAATCTTCTGTGTGTCACTCACTTCGAAGCGCAGGTGGTCGGCCTCCAGTATGCCGCTATCCCCCACCTGGCCGCCGGATTCGGCGTAAAAAGGCGTCCTGTCCAACACGACCACCGCCGCCTGTCCTGCGTTGATTTCCTTCACCGGGCTGCCGTCCAGGTACAAGGCCGTGACGTTCGCTTCATCTACGTTCAGACTCTCATAGCCGTAGAAAGCCGTGGGCTGCCCGCTATAGGCCAGTGTATCTTCCATCTTGAATTTGCCGGCGGCCCGCGCCTGTTCCTTTTGGCGCTTCATGGCTGCCTCGAAACCTGCTTCATCCAGGGTGACCCCGCGCTCCCGACAGATGTCCGCCGTGAGATCCAGGGGGAAGCCAAAGGTATCGTAGAGCTTGAACGCGGTTTCCCCGTCCAGTTTATGTGTACCTTTTGCCAGGGCAGCTTCCAGGATGGACATGCCATGCTGCAGCGTTTCGCCGAATCGCTCTTCCTCCTGAAACAGAATTTCCGCGACCCGCTGTTGCGCAGATGCAAGTTCTGGATAGGCGGCACCCATTACCTCGGACAAATCAGCCACCAGCCGATAAAAGAAGGGCTGATTCTGTCCCAATTTGTGACCGTGCCGCAGGGCTCGCCGGATGATGCGGCGCAATACGTAGCCGCGTCCTTCGTTGCCCGGAATGATTCCGTCCACTATGAGGAAACTGGTGGCGCGAATGTGGTCAGCAATGACCTTGAGCGAAGGGTTGTTCAGATCCGTGCAGCCCGTTTCCCGCGCCGCGGCGCTAATCAGATGCAGGAACAGGTCGATCTCGTAGTTGGAATGAACGCCCTGCATGACCGCAGAGATACGTTCCAGTCCCATCCCCGTATCCACCGATGGTTTGGGTAGCGGATGCATGACGCCAGCCTCATCGCGGTTGAACTGCATGAACACGTTATTCCAGATTTCAATATAACGGTCACCGTCCTCATCCGGACTGCCCGGGGGGCCGCCGGCAATTCCCGGTCCATGGTCGTAGAAGATCTCGGTGCACGGTCCACATGGACCCGTGTCGCCCATCTGCCAAAAATTATCCGAGGCGTAGCGGGAGCCCTTGTTGTCACCGATTCTTACAATGCGTTCGGCGGGCATGCCGATTTCATTTGCCCAAATGTCGTAGGCTTCTTCGTCTTCGGCATAAACCGTCACCCAGAGCTTTTCTGCCGAAAGTTCCAGTTCGCGAGTCAGAAACTCCCAGGCGAACTGGATGGCGTTGCGCTTGAAATAGTCGCCGAAGCTGAAATTGCCCAGCATTTCGAAGAACGTGTGATGGCGCGCGGTATAACCCACATTTTCCAGATCGTTGTGTTTGCCGCCGGCTCGGACACAGCGCTGCGACGAAACCGCCCGGAGGTAGGGCCGCTGTTCCAACCCCAGAAACACGTCCTTGAATTGAACCATACCCGCGTTGGTGAAGAGCAAGGTCGGGTCATGGGCCGGAATGAGCGAACTCGATGAAACGACCGCATGGCCTTTGGCGGCAAAAAAATCCAGAAAGCGTTGGCGTATTTCGTTGCTGGTCATGGGTGGTGGGGGCGGCTGTATACGGCCATTTTATCAGGGCGCAGGAAGAGGCAGCCAAAAAAGAAGGGCCCGCAGGCCCTTAGGAGGAGAATCAAATGGATGGAGTTCGTCCACCCATATGGACTCAGACCGCTATGCCTGGGTTCCCGGCGGATACACCAATTATTTTTGGCATGTTGAGCTTGACGCCGCGAATGGTTTTCTTGCTGCGCAAGTAGTCGGCCACCACGTCCCAAATTGGCGCGCCGGATGCGCCCTCGCCCACGGGTGCCCAACCGGCAACCTTGTAGGTCTTGTTCGGGTCGACGGCATTGCCTTTCAGGGTCATGTTGCTGATGCGTTCGCCGATCTTCTTGGTGGGATCAACGGTGTATTGGATTCCCCCGACCCTGACCATGTCGCCACCCTGCTGATAGTAGGGATCGGCGTTGAACAAGTTGTCGCACACGTCTTCCATGATGGTCTTGATGGTTTCTCCCGTCATGTTGTTCAAAGTGGAGAAAGGATAGGTAATGGCGGTCTGGTCCATCAGCCGTTCCATGGTGATGGTGTCGCCTGGCAGCAGGCTGGTGCCCCAGCGGAAACCGGGGGAGAAGGCCGCGTCTGCGCCCTTGACTTCCATTAGGGCGTCAAGAATCACTTGGTCAAAACTGCCATTGAAATTGCCGCGGCGATACAGGAGGTCCTCGGTAACCGCGAGCTTTTCGTTTAGCTTGGCTTCGTGGGGCGCGCGTATCTTCTTGATGAGTGCCGCCATCTTGTGGTCTTCCGGCAGCAGATTGGCAAATACCGGGAGCAACTTGTATTGCCAGCCGGCGAGCTTGCCGTTCTTCACTTCAAAATCCATGACCCCGAGGAACTTGCCGTTGGATCCGGCGTTGGTGACCAGGGTCACGCCCTTGGCGTTCTTGATTTCCACCGGCTGCGGTACGCCGTCGTGGGTATGTCCGCCGAAGATTGCATCGATCCCGGTCACGCGGCCAGCCATCTTCAGGTCCACGTCCATGCCATTGTGCGACAGCACCACGACGATCTGGGCACCCTTGGCGCGCGCTTCGTCTACCCACTTCTGCATCGAGTCGTCGCGGATCCCGAAGCTCCAGTCCGGCACCATGTAGCGCGGGTTGGCGATGGGCGTGTATGGAAAGGACTGGCCGATGATGGCAACGTGCACCCCGTTGATGTCCTTCATCACGTAGGGTTTGAAGACCTGGTCGCCGAAGTCATTGGTGACCACATTCTGTGCGACAAACTCGACGCCGGCCTTGGCGAAATCCTTGTTTACGACCTCCTTGACGCGTTCCGCACCGAGGGTGTATTCCCAGTGCCCGGTCATGACATCGACGCCAAGTTGGATGCAGGCGTCGACCATGTCCTGGCCATTGGTCCACAACGAGGTCGCCGAACCTTGCCAAGTGTCGCCGCCGTCAAGCAGCAATGAACCGGAACGCGACGCGCGCACCTTGTCCACCAATGTTTTCAGATGGGCGAATCCGCCGACCTTGCCATAGGTGCGTGCTGCCGCGGGAAAGTCCAGATAGGTGAAAGCGTAGGCTTCCCGGCTGCCAGGCTTGATGCCGTATCGTTTGAGCAGATGCTCACCGACAATGTGAGGCACCTTGCCTTCCGCATTTCCTATCCCAAGATTGACGTTCGGTTCGCGGAAATAGATCGGAAGCAGTTGGGCGTGGCAATCAGTCATGTGCATCAGCGATATATTGCCGTAGGGACGCAGATCGTAGAGGTCCGCATTTCCGGCCAATGCCTGCTTGGTGTCGATGGCCATGCCGGTTGCAGCGGCAACTGCCAGCATTTGCAGAAATTCGCGTCGATTCATGTGCATGGAGTGTCTCCTAGGGCGCCAGATATGAGGGTGGAATTCTGTGAGTTGGAACGACTCAGGTAAATAGGTGCTTTGACCCATCCGGGGCAAGCAAAAAAGGCCTGGATACCAGGCCTTTTCGTTTCACATCGGACTGCGGTCTTACTTGCGAAAAACCGAAGCCTTCATTGGCAAGCCGTTGGACAGATAGGAATGGAAATACTCCAGATCGTTCATTGCAGCGCTGCCTTCAGGCGGCGCAACGGCCCGCACCTGTTTGTAACATCCCTTGTAGCGCTCCTGCAGCGTGACGAGATTGTCTCCGCCGCGAAAAACGGGCCAATGCACCGCCTGGCCCACGGCTGGCGAAATCAACTCCGAGCGCAACCGAACGCCGGCATTCTGAACGTGACAGCTCGCGCAGGCAAAGTTCAACTGCCCGGAACGGGAAAAGAATCTCTTCTTCCCATCATCGTAGGCGGCAGTCGCAGCCGGACCTTCCACTTTGATGTTCATCAGCATGCCGTCAGATAGAGTACGCATGTATGCAGTGAGAAGACCCATGGTCTTCATGTCGCTCAGCTTGTAGGGCTCCTCTCCATTGGCGACGCGACAATCATTGATGGCGTCTTCAAGCGTGACGACTTTGGCCTTCTTGTCATCAAAATAAGGATAATTTCCCGCGATGTTCTTGCCGCCGTTGGGCAGGCAGTCTGCATACGTCTTTCCGCTCTTGAGCGGTGTCTCCCACATCTTGCGACCCTTGTCGAGTTCACCCACAAATGGCGGAAATTCCATGATGCTGTCGTACTGGCTCATCGAGTCCGGGTCGAACGCCAATGCACCAAATACATAGTTTTCTATGGGCACGTTGGGATATTTCTTGGTGTAGTAGTTTATAAGGTCCTGCCGGTCCTGTTCCGGAGAGGCTAACGCGGAACCCATTCCCAAAAGCATAGCTGCGGCCGTCAGACCCAACATCAGTGTTTTCATACCGTCCTCCAAATGATCCTTGGTGCAAAACAAGGGACGGGGCCTGGCCCCGCCGCTTCCAACTCCCACTTAGCTGATGGTCGCTTCGTCGGTCCGTTTGTCGCCCGTATTGTCGACCCAGCTGATGCTGAATTTGTCGCCGGACTTGGCACCCTTGACTTTGAATCCCACCAAAGGATTCTTGGAGATGCCGGTTCCCCAGTTTGCGGTCATGACAGTCGCGCCGTTAATCGTTGCGCTGACGTCCTGGATAAATAGCGCAGGGATCAGTTGGCCGGTCTTGGGGTCTTTGCGCAGTCCGGTTTCCATGATGTGGTTGAACAGCACTTTAATGTCGGCGGTATCGCCTTCCATTTTGGCGCGAATTTTCATTGGCTCTGCCATTTGTAACTCCTTAAATTTCCGGTTTGATTCGTAAGTCGCCGGGGCCGTAATGCATCGCCCCAAAGCGGATTCGCTAAGACAGCCTCACTTAGCCGCCGCAGCCGCCGATGGTGACCTTGACTTCCTTTGCAGCCGTGTAAGATTTGTCACCAGCCGTTACCACGGCACGGACCAGCGCTGTTGCACCCATCTTGATCCGGGTGGAGATGTAGCCCTGGGTGCCGTCAAAAAATTTGAAATCGGCAATCAGCGGCGTGGCGTTCTTTTCCGCAATGATGGCGATACTGGTTGTCCCTGGTATGCCGCTGGTTACTTCAACGGGAACCACGGCGCCATTTTCGGCAATGTCGGGCGCCTTGATGGTGATGTCTTTGGAGTCGATCGGGCTCGACACGCCCATTCCTTTCATCGCGTCGCCGACATTCTTGGCCTCAAAAGCGGCCTTGTTCCAGTCTGCCAGAACCAAGGTGGGTTTGAGCAGTCCGGCAGCCATTGCAACGGCCACAGCGCTGGCGCCAGTGGCGCCCTTAAGTACGTTTCTCCGAAGAGCGTTCATATTTCTTTCTCCTTACAGACCGTAAATGAAATCAGTGATCTTATCGATTTCCTGCTCCGTCAAGATTTTGTGTCTCCCGAAGGGTGGCATGGAGGTATTGGGATTGGCGACCGTCGCATCGAATATCTGGGCGCGCAGCTTGGCCTTGTCAGGAAAGCGGGCGCTCATGGCAATCAGGGGCGGACCATACATACCGGTAGACTCTGCATCCGGCACAGTGGGCATTCCGTGGCAGGCCAGGCAATTGCCTTTGGACTTGTTGAAGGCCAGATCCTTACCGGTCACTTCTTTGGGTGCATCGGCCGCCAAAGCTGAGCCTGTCAGAATAACAGTTCCAAGCAGGGCAGTGGTCACGAGCTTAACGAATGTCCGCATAGTCATCCTCCGTAATTAACGTGGTGTGCAGGTGTCAGGGCCGGCGGAAATCAATCGCCCCTACACGCTAGCCAAGGTCTGGTCTACCCAAGATCTGGAAGGCGCAAGCATAGAGCAGGTGGATTTGCGAACGCAAGCGTAGAGAGTGGTTTTTAGGGCTTTTTTGACGGTAAATTCATACCAGCCAGAGGGTTATTTTTTGGCCTGTTCCGCCAATATCGCCTGCCACTCCCTGCGCCTTGCCTCGGTGGATGACAAGTCGTAAAAATCGCCATCTGCTGCTTTAAGGCCCAGATTGAGCTGCTCGACTGCTGAGCGCAAATCACCGCCCAATGCCAATGCCTCCGCTGTCGCACGATGACTGGCGAGCCGCTGACCCAGCATTGCATAGGCGCGTCCAAGCAGTCTCCACAGACGGATGTCGTCCGATCGGGCTGCCGTCTTGGTCTTGAGAAAATTGAGTGCATCCTGGGGATGGTGGCTTTCCAGCAACGCGTCTGCATAGCCATACAGCAAGGGACGATATGTCGGGTAGCGGTTCAGCGCGGCCCGGTAACGGGCCAATGCCAGATCCAGTTTCCCCGCTTTCACGGCGGTACTGGCCAGCAGTAGCGAGGCCAGAGGAACCGGGCTCAACCTGACAAGTTTCTGTGCTGAAACTTCAGCCGCGTCCACTTGGTTGGCACGCAGATAAGCAAGGGCAAGACCATATTGCGCGGCGGCCTCGCTACTGTATTTCTTCTCGCGTATCTGGCCCTGGAACAGCGCGATGGCGTCTTGCGGGGTTCCGTCCATTGACTTGATTCTGGCACGGACAAGCTGGAAGTCGGTACTGTCCTCGTATTGCTTATAAGGCAGGCCTTCCAGCCGCGACTCGATGTCTGCAATGCGTTCAGATGTCAGCGGATGGTCACGCAGATACGCTGGGGCGTTGGTTTCATAGAGCCGGTTGGCACGTTGCAGGCGTTCGAAAAAAGTCGCCATCGCGTGTGGATCAAAGCCTGCGTTTTGCATCACATCGAACCCCATGCGATCCGCTTCGCGCTCGAAATCGCGTGTGTAACTAAGCTGATTCTGTACGCTCAGGGCCTGGCTGCCAGCAATCGCGGCAGTTCCGATATTGGGGTTGGATCGGGAGGCTAGAATGGCGACTGCCAGCGCGGCCATGGTGGGCCAGAAACTCTTGTCCTGGTTGGCGATCATTCTGTAGAGGTGGTTCTGGTTGACGTGCGAGATTTCGTGCGCCAGAACCGCGGCCAGTTCCGATTCGTTGTCAGCCGTCAATATGAGTCCGGTATGGACGCCAATATGCGCACCAGGAAGCGCAAAGGCGTTGACCGTTGGATCCTGCAACACGAAGAAGTCGAAAGTCCGTTGACTGCCCGGACTGTGCGAAACCAACCGATAGCCCAAATCGTTGAGGTAGCTTTCAATTACCGGGTCGTCAAGATAATGGGGATCCGCATAGATCTCCTGCATGATGGACCGGGCCAGGGTTTGTTCCTGTTGATCCGTGAGATAGACGTGGGACGACTCACCCAAATCGGGCAGGTCATTGGCATAAGCCACGGGCCAAGCCAGCGTCAAGCTCAAGACCAGGGACAGGAGAGAATTTCTATTCACGATGCTAAGATACCTTCATTAGATTCAGGTTCCCGAACCAGAGTGTACCAATGAAGGGACTTACCCATTTCGATGATCAGGGTCGGGCCATCATGGTTGATGTGGGCGAAAAGCCCGACAGCCTGAGGGTGGCGGTGGCTACCGGCCGGATCGTCATGCTAGCAGGGACGTTGGAGGCCATAAGGTCCGGAAGTACTCAGAAAGGCGACGTAATCGGCGTGGCACGAATTGCAGCAATCCAGGCGACCAAGCGCGCGGCGGAGTTGATCCCACTCTGTCATCCGCTTGCATTGACCCGGGTGGAAGTGGAATTTGAGTTGAATGCCGCGAGTTCGAGCATAGGCTGTACGGTTACTGCAGCAACCGTCGGTCCGACCGGCGTAGAAATGGAAGCATTGACGGGCGTGAGCATAGCATTGCTGACGATCTACGATATGTGCAAGGCAATCGATCGGGGCATGCAGATTGAGTTCGTGCGGCTGCTGGAAAAACAGGGCGGCAAGTCTGGGCATTGGCAGGCGGGTCGAACCTGATTGGGTTCATAGGTTAGAGATTGAAGGGGTCCATGAGGGCTTTTCTGTTCCCGCTGACGCTCTTGTTGACTGCATGTGCAAGCCTAGGGCCCCTGTCGGGGCCAGTGCCTGAACACTTGCACCTTGCGGCCCCTTCCGGCGAACAACTGGATTATCTGAGTTACCCATCTGACGGTAAACAGCGTCTGATTTGGGTGTCTTCCGAACGCGGTCAGGGAGAAACCGAACGGGCGGCCGCTGCTCAACTCGCGAAACGCGGGGTGGAAGTCTGGATGGTGGATTTGACCTTCAGCTATATGCTGGACGGCGGACGCAAAGGCATTGATCAAGTTCCACCAGCAGATATAAGGACTATGCTCCGCGCCGGTGGGCGGGAGAAGAGGCTTGTAGTTGTCGCCATTGGTCGCGCTTCCGTTCCGTTGCTCAGCGCTTATGGTTCGTGGCAGGAAAGCGAGGGACGTCCTCAAGCGTTGAATTACTTGCTGATCCACCCGAATCTTTATGAGGAAGCAGAGCCAATGCAGGACCCCCGCTATCCGGACTTCGGAAATCTGAAGGGTGCCCAGATTGTTATCCTGCAGCCGCGCCACTCTGCCGCGGCGTTGTGGTTGGACCGTCAGGCCGAGGTGCTTCACAATCAGGGGGCTGTCGTCAAGAATGAGGTTCTGGAGCACGTGCGCGAAGGCTTTTGGGCGCGTCAGGATGCAACCGAGTTTGAGGTCAAGATGGGTCAACAGCTTGCCGATCTGATTTGGGATCGGTTGCCGAGGAATGATCGTTAATGATATCCAGACTTGGATCACTCTTCTTGATCGCGTGCGCTCTGCCCGTTTCCTCTGGAGCGGGGGAATTTCGCAAGTTGGAACCTATGCCCACGCCAGTCCTGGAGGCGGTTGACATTAACGGCAGCAAGCAGGATCTAGCCTCATACAAGGGCAGGATCGTACTGGTGAACTTCTGGGCTTCCTGGTGCCCGCCTTGCCGCAAGGAAATACCATCCATGCAGCGGCTGACGCAAAAGCTGGTAGGCAAGCCATTTGCCATTCTGGCGGTCGACTCCGGCGAAACTGGGGAAGAGGCTGAGACCTTTCTGAAAGGAAGGCAACTGCAATTCTCGATTCTGCTTGATTCGGAGGGCGAGATTGCCAAACGCTGGAAGGTATTTGTCATGCCTACCAGCTTTCTTGTCGACAAGAAAGGGCGGGTGCGCTACGTATTCCCAGGGGGGACCGAATGGGATCAGGGCGATGGCTGGCGCCTGATCCGGGAAATGCTTGACGAGTAGTCTCGATCCCTGTTGACTGTTCTGTCGGCCAAACCAGGAATAATCCAGTACCGTTCAGCCTGCCATAGGGCTTGCTGGTTCATAGCCTGTACCGGCGCAACCATGTGGATTATCGTCGGCTGCTCGGCGCTTGCATGCAGAACGCAGCTTCCATTCTGCTGATTGCACAAGTCAAGGCGTGGGGACAAACCATTGCACAGCATCCGGCGCGCCCGCCAATGGGTTGCACGTTGTTAGGCAAGTGATTGCATATTAACGGGATTTTCTGGTATATTATCAAGGATTAATATAGAATTCTGAAGAGGTGTTAAGTATATGTACGCCCCTCAAAGTGGATATGTGAACATAGACGCGAATCAGCTCGAGATGATGCGCATGCGCCAGCCCTTGATGCTGGTGGATATTCGTTCGGATACAGAGGTGGCCCAGTCACGGATTGAAGGCGCCGTACATATACCCATGCACCTGCTGCCCTTTCGACTGCATGAACTGGAGCAGCAAAATCCGCTTGTACTGTACTGTCGATCAGGCGCCCGATCCGCCCAAGCGAGTGCTTTTCTAGCGCAACAAGGTATGAGTAATGTCCATAATTTGCTCGGAGGAATCATGGATTGGGCTCGTTCCGGCAAAGCGCTGGCGGCGTGATTCGCGCTTCCAAAGCTTGTATTGCAATATTATTTAGCCTGGGTTATGTTTAATACTATTAGTTGTATAAATATCAACGTTTTTCGCGGAGATGAGATAAATGGAATTCGATAAAGAACTGGATGCGCGCGGCTTGAACTGTCCCCTACCTATCCTGCGTACCAAAAAAGCATTGGCAGAACTTTCGGCCGGCAATGTATTGAAAGTGATTGCCACCGATCCCGGTTCAGTTAAGGACATGACAGCGTTTGCCAAGCAGACCGGCAACGAACTGATTTCCTCTGCTGAAGCGGGCGGCGAATATACTTTCTTCATGAAGAAGAAATAAATAACGACAAAATCCGCAAGACGGACTCACTGACCACACGAGGAGAACACACTATGGACACGAAGAAGCTGGCGATCATTGCAACCAAGGGCACTCTGGATTGGGCTTACCCCCCATTCATCCTGGCCTCTACTGCTGCAGCATTGGGCTATGAGGTGCAGGTGTTCTTCACCTTCTATGGCCTCCAATTGCTACGCAAGGACGTTACCGGCCTCAAAGTCAGTCCGTTGGGTAACCCGGGCATGCCCATGAAAATGCCCTTCGGCCCAAAGTGGTTCAAAGACATCAACTGGAACATCCCGAATGCGATCCAGTCGCTGGTTCCAGGTTATGAAAACGTGGCGTCCAGCCTCATGAAGATGACGATCAAGAACAATGGAGTCGCGACGATCCCTGAGTTGCGTAGTCTCTGTCAGGAAGCGGATGTCAAGTTCCTCGCTTGCCAGATGACGGTGGAACTGTTCGGTTTCAGTCACGATGATTTCATCGGCGGCCTCGATTTTGTCGGGGCGGCGTCGTTCTTCGAGTTCGCCGGGAACACCGACATCTGCCTATTCATCTGATCATTCAGACGAAGCGGTGATAGCGCAATAAGCGGGGCCGAGTGCCCCGCTTTTTCATAGCCACATCCTCTCCATCCAAGACCCAAGATCCATACGCCGGCATGGAAATGTCGTTAGATAACAACATCTGAATAGGTGTTGAGGCGTTATTTTGCCTTAAGCGGTGACTAAACCGACCCGGATGTCTTCCATTCAGATAGCATTTTGCAGACGCCATAATTTGTTACTCATTTAGGAAACGGAAACATGCAGATCAAGAGACTTACCGCATTGATTGCCCTTGGCACCCTGGCAGGTGCAGCCCACGCTACGGACGGCTATTTCGCCGACGGATACGGCATGAAGGCCCAAGGCATGGGTGGCGCATCCGCCGCCATGGCCGATGACGCATTTGGCGGCGCCAACAACCCGGCTTCCATGGCGTTCGTGGGCGACAGGCTGGACGTGGGCATCGAGGTGTTCAGCCCTAGGCGCTCGGCGAGCCGGAGCGGTTCGATGGCGACTTTGACGCAAGCGTGGACAGCGACAGCGATTATTTCCTTATCCCGCAATTCGGCTACAACAAGATGCTGAACCAGAATCTTGCACTGGGCGTTACGGTATACGGCAATGGCGGGATGAATACCAATTATTGGCGGCTGGGCAGATTCGGGAATATGTGGTGGCGGGGCACCCAACGGTTCACCCGGTAATCTACTGTGTGGACAACGGCAAACTGGGGGTCAACTTGGTACAACTGGTCGTCGCTCCTACCGCTGCGTACAAAATTGCGCCTGATCACGCGATTGGAATCTCGCCTCTTGATCGGTTATGAGCGTTTCAAGGCATACGGCCTGCAGGCCTTTGGCGTAATGACAGCTAGCGGTGACAACATTGGCTACGATGATTCGTTCGGATACGGGGTGCGAGTTGGCTACCAGGGAAAAATTGCTCCGGGCCTGACCATAGGTGCGGCCTATGCATCAAAAATGAATTTCAGCAAGCTCGATAAGTACAAGGGACTGTTCGCCGAGCAGGGGGACTTTGATATACCGGAAAACTACAGCCTCGGCGCGGCATGGCAGGCCACGCCGCAATTCCTGGTGGCGCTGGATTATGAGCGCATCAACTATAGCAAAGTCGCATCGGTCGGCAATCCTGTTAGCAATGTCTTTGGCTGCCCAGGATTCGGTGGGGCTAATCCTGCCAATTGTCTGGGCGGGAGCGCTGGCCCGGGTTTCGGCTGGGACGACGCGAATGTGTGGAAATTAGGTGCGGAGTATCAGTACAGCAGCCAATGGACGTTCCGAGCTGGCTATAACCATACCGACAATCCGATCAGCAGTGGCGACATGGGCGAAGTCGCCTTCAACATTTTGGCGCCAGCTGTCATCAAGGACCATGGAACTTTGGGCTTGACGTATACACTGGCGTCCGGTGGCGAAGTTACGGTAGCCTACATGCATGCGTTCAAGAACAGACGTGTCCGGGAGATGATCCGTTCTTTCCTCCTGGCGGTGCGGGAACAGACACCATCAAGATGTACCAGGATTCGATCGGGATTGCCTACGGCATGAAGATGTAAGCGAAAGGCTCCGAGAAATATTGGGCCGGGGCTCGTACCCGGCCTTTCTTATTGGCATAATACGAGCGCACCCCGAATCACTAATGGTCACCGGATGAAGAAACTACTGTTTGTACTTGCAATGTGGCTGGCTATGCCAACTCTTGCCTTGGCAATTGCCCCATACATCCAGGCTGAGCGCCTGAAGGGCGGAGACCTCCACCAACTGGTTGAAACCTTGGAAGCCAAGCTCAAGGCCGGTGGATTCCAACCGGTTGGGTATTATTGCCCGCAGCAGATCACGGACTACTGTGTAGTGGTGGTAACCGACGAAGGCCTGCTCGATGCGATTCGTCAACTCGGCGGCACCAACATCGTCGGGGCGGCGATCCGCGTCGGGATCAAGTCGGATGGTGATGTTTCGTACATGAATCCGGATTACTGGTACCGAGCCTATTTCCGCAGCGAATTTGCCCAAGCTGAGCATGCGGTTCAGGAGGTGCAGGACAAGCTGGCAAAGACTCTGGGTGCGCGCGGTACGTTCGGCGGCGATGAGGCAGCGGCCGATTTACCCAAGTATCGTTATCTGATCGGCATGGAGCGGTTTGACTCGGACAAGAACCTGCTGGCGACCTACCCTAGCTTTGATGAAGCGCTCAAGGTTGTGCGCGAGAATCTGGAAAAAGGTGTGGGCCATACTGTCAAAGTCTACGAGGTCGTGATGCCCGACAAGAAGATTGCGGTGTTTGGCGTGGGCATGAACGACGAGACACTCGGCGATGGCCGCTGGATAGCCAAGATCGGCGGGCAGGACCAGATTGCGGCGTTGCCCTACGAATTGATGATCGTGAACAATCAGGTGCAGGCTCTGTTTGGGCGGTTCCGCGTCGCTGTCGCCTTTCCCGCCCTGTCCATGGGGCATTTCATGCGCATAGCATCGACACCAAGTGATATCTTGCGAACCCTGACGGCTGTCGCGGGGGGCGTGCCCAAGTAGGCTTTGAGCAGATTTCCTGGGCGAGCCTACTGATAAGAGGGCCGGCATTGCCGGCCCTCGCCTTTCTGGCTAGCCTAGCGTGGCCAGTTGGCTGGAGAGTTTTTCGGCTTTGGAGGAAAAATCCGCCAGTCGCTGCTTCTCTTGAACTACCACAGGCGCGGGCGCCTTGTCCACAAAAGTTGGATTGCCCAACTTCGCCTCAGCCTTGGCGATTTCCGCCTGTAGCCTGTGCAGTTCCTTTTCCAGCCGCAGCCTTTCAACTATCGGGTCGATTTCGATCTTGAGCATGAGGCTGGCATTTCCCACTACCTGGACCGGCAGGCCGACCGGGATGTGGGGTGGATTGAAGATGACATCAGACAGTCGCGCCAAGCCTGTCGCATAGGGCATAAGCGCAGCCAGTCGGTCTTCGTCACCCAGGACGATGAGAGGCAGCTTATCCCCCGGGCTGATCTTCATTTCGGAGCGCAGGGTACGCACCGCATTGGTCAATGCTTTCAACTCGTTCATGAAACCAATTGCTGAGGGATTGATTTTGCTTTGATCTGGCGCAGGGTAGGGCTGAACCATGAGGGAATCGCCGCTCCTGCCTGCCAGCGGCGAGACCTTTTGCCAGAGTTCTTCGGTGATGAAGGGGATGATGGGATGAGCCAGGCGCAGTGCGGCTTCCAGTACCCGGATCAGGGTACGCCGGGTAGCGCGTTGCTGGGCCAGATTGGCGGAGTGAAGTTGAGTCTTGGCCAGTTCCACATACCAGTCGCAATACTCGTCCCAAATGAATTCATAGATAGCTTTGGCGGACAGGTCAAAGCGGTACGCTTCAAAGCCGCTGCGAATTACCTGTTCGGCCTGCTGAAGACGGCTGATGATCCATTGGTCTACGGGTGAGTATTCCAGAGAAAGGGACGCATCGAGTCCCACATCTTTGCCGTCACAGTTCATCAGCACGAATCGCGTCGCATTCCACAGTTTGTTGCAGAAGTTGCGGTAGCCTTCGCAGCGCTTTTGGTCGAAATTGATGTTGCGGCCCAGGGTGGCCAGGGAGGCAAAGGTAAAGCGCAGGGCGTCCGTTCCGTACGCGGGAATGCCGTCGGGAAACTCTCTGCGGGTCTTGGCCGCGACCTTGGGCGCATCCTGGGGACGGCGCAGCCCGGTGGTGCGCTTCTCCAACAGACTGTCCAGAGGGATGCCGTCGATCAGATCCACCGGGTCCAAGGTATTACCCTCCGACTTGGACATCTTCTTGCCCTCCGCATCGCGCACCAGTCCATGCACATATACGTGCCTGAATGGCACTTTGCCGGTGAAGTGGGTGGTCATCATGATCATGCGGGCCACCCAAAAGAAGATGATGTCGAACCCGGTTACCAGAACTGAAGAGGGCAGAAAGCTGCGCAAGTCCTGAGTATCATCCGGCCAACCGAGGGTGGAGAAGGGCACCAGGGCCGAACTGAACCAAGTATCGAGCACGTCGGCATCACGGGTCAAAGACCGGCCACCAGCCTGGGCGCGTGCTGCCTCCTCACTGCGTGCCACATAGACGTTGCCGATTTCATCGTACCAGGCAGGGATCTGGTGGCCCCACCAAAGCTGGCGCGATATGCACCAGTCCTGAATGTTGTTGAGCCATTGGTTGTAGGTATTGATCCATTGCTCGGGATAGAACCTGATCTCGCCCTTGTCCACGACCTCGATGGCCTTGGTCGTAATGGACTTTCCGGAGGCGTCGGGTTTGCTCATCGCGACGAACCATTGGTCGGTGAGCATCGGTTCGATCACCACGCCGGTGCGGTCGCCACGTGGCACCATGAGAATGTGCGGTTTGACTTCGGCCAGTAGTTCCCGGGTTTCCAGATCGGCCACAATGCGCTTGCGGGCCTCGAACCGGTCAAGGCCGCGGTAGGCAGCGGGAGCATTTTCGTTGATCCTGGCATCTGGCGTGAGGATGTTGATCTGGGCCAGGCCATGGCGTTGGCCGACTGCATAGTCGTTGAAGTCGTGGGCCGGAGTAACCTTGACTACTCCGGTGCCGAATTCCCGATCGACGTAGTCGTCGGCAATAATGGGAATGTCGCGCCCGCACAAAGGCAACCGAACGCTTTGGCCGATCAGATGACGGTAGCGGTCATCGTCCGGATGGACCATGACCGCCACGTCGCCCAACATGGTCTCGGGCCGGGTTGTGGCGACAGTCAGATGGTCGCTGCCAACGGCGAGAGGGTAACGGATATGCCAAAGCGAGCCGTCTTCTTCTTCACTCACCACTTCCAGGTCGGATACCGCGGTGTGCAACACCGGGTCCCAGTTCACCAGCCGTTTGCCACGGTAGATCAGTCCTTCTTCATAGAGCCGCACGAACACTTCGGTAACGGCGTGGGAGAGCCGGCCATCCATGGTGAAGTATTCGCGGCCCCAGTCCACCGAGTCACCCATGCGCCGCATTTGGCGGGTGATGGTGTTGCCCGAGTGCTCTTTCCAGTCCCAAACCTTGCCGACAAATTTTTCTCGACCCAGGTCGTGGCGGGTCAGGCCTTCCTTCTCCAACTGCCGCTCGACCACAATCTGTGTGGCTATGCCGGCATGATCGGTCCCCGGCAACCACAGGGTGTTCTGGCCCAACATGCGGTGGTAGCGCGTCAAGCCATCCATGATGGTCTGGTTGAAGGCATGACCCATGTGCAGGGTCCCAGTCACATTGGGCGGCGGCAGCTGGATGCAGAATGAAGGCTGGGCGGTATTGCCGGAGGGCTGAAAATACCCGGCCGCAACCCAGTGGTCATACCAGCGAGCTTCTATTTCGTGAGGTTCGAAGGATTTGGCGAGGTCCATGAATGACAGGAAGCGAAAACCTTGAATTATACATAGGCACACGCTGCCGCCAGCCTTGGACCGAGGGGCGTGCGGTGCAGCAGTGCGGGATCCGCACAGCCTACGCGTCGCCGGACTTCTTGTCCTTTACGGCGAGTTTCTCCGCCACTGCCTGGCGCACCATCTCTTCCACATTCGCGTTCAGATTCGCCATGAGATTGGCCATGGACTGGTTCAGGCTCTTGCGCAGCTCTTCGGCAACTTGTTCCTGCATTAGTCCGGTGATTTTGGGCGTCAGTTCGTCCACCAGGCTTGCAGTGATCTGCGCGTCCTGGGTTTCTGTTGCCATCTCGGGCACTGTCCCCTCTGGCAAGGCAACCTCCAAGACTGTGGCAGGATCGAGAGAGGGTTCAATTGAATCGGGGAGTTCAAGTGGCGGCCGAGCCTTTGGAAGCTCGAAACGTTCTGCTGCTGCTGCGGCTTCATGACGGGGCGTTACTGTTGTGGCCGGATAGGCCTGAACCGCTTCAGCGGGCGGAGGCGAACCACGTTGGATCACGTCGGTCAATACCGGCAGCCAGGCGTCCTCTGCGGGCGCTTGACGTTCTGCAGAAACGCTTTGGCTTGTGGCCGCCTCAGCTCCACGGTGTTTGCGCACTAACGCCTCAAATTTGCCCATCAGGCCGTCCTGACTCATTTGGCTTGCCTCAGGTCGTGGGTCTGAATGGCGTATCCACGCTCCTGATAGAACTTGTAGCGCTGCCTGCCCTTGGCGCGGTCCTCCTCGTCTGCGGTCACGATTTCCAGCACACGGTCAAACCGGCCGAACTGCGCGGGATGCCCGTCGTCCAAGTTGATCAGGACGTCAGCCCGGGCCAAGCGGTCCGCATCGACACCAATCAGAACGGGCGTTTGCGCAGCCAAGGCATCGGAATCACGGCAATGAGGCAAAAACGAAAGCGGCGGATTGGTCCACAACATTCGGTCCACGTCTGCTGCCAACGCGGGATCAGTGACGTGTACCAGCACATTAAGATTCTGGCCGTAGGCTTTGGCAACCAACTGGCGCGTGACCGCCAGTTTCTCAGGCGCGAAGATGTAGAAGCCGACTTCGGTCATGCCTTGATTCTTGAGGGCTTGGTTGTGCCGCCCTTGCGTGGCCGAGTCGCCGATGCCTTGGCGCTGCCCGGCTTCTTTCTGTCCAGCAGCCAATGTACCAGCAGCGGCACCGGGCGTCCGGTCGAGCCTTTGCTTTCACGCCCGCCCTTGTATGCCGTACCGGCCACGTCGAGGTGCGCCCAGGGGAAGCTCTTGGCGAAACGCGACAGGAAACAGGCCGCGGTGATGGAGCCAGCGGGCCGCCCGCCAATATTGGCCATGTCCGCCAGATTGCTCTTGAGCTGCTCCTGGTAGTCTTCCCACAATGGCAGACGCCAAGCCCGGTCCCAGGCTTCGTTGCCGGCCTGTTCCAGTTCATGGGCCAGCGCATCTTGATTGGCAAACAGACCGCTTGGGTGACTGCCCAGGGCAATGACGCAGGCGCCGGTCAGGGTCGCAATGTCGACCACCGCGGCAGGCTTGAATCGTTCCGCGTAAGTCAGGGCGTCGCACAGGATCAGGCGGCCTTCGGCGTCGGTATTGAGGATCTCGATGGTCTGGCCAGACATGGAGGTGACGATGTCGCCCGGTTTGTTGGCCTTGGCATCGGGCATGTTCTCGCAGGATGGCACGAGACCGATCACATTGAGCTTGAGCCCAAGTTCGCCAATCGCGCGGAAAGCCCCGAGTACCGAGCCGCCGCCGCTCATATCGTAATTCATCTCATCCATTTCTCCCGGCGGCTTGAGGGAGATGCCACCAGCGTCAAAGGTGATGGCCTTGCCCACCAGAACCAGGGGCGCAGCTCCCTTGGTACCACCCTCGTGCTTGAGGATGATAAAGCGCGGCGGCTTGTCACTTCCTTTGCCGACCGACAGGAAGGAACCCATGCCGAGTTTTTCCGCGGCCCTCTGGTCCAGGATCTCGCACTTGAAACCGAATTTCTTTGCCAGTTTGCGAGCCTGATCTGCAAGATAGTCGGGGGTGCAAATGTTGGAAGGTGTGTTGCCCAGGTCCTTGGCGAAGCTCATGCCGCGGGCGATTGCAACGCCTTGTTGGAGCCCAGTCTTGGCAAGCGCCGATTCCTTGGCCCCCGAAACACTGAACACAATATGCTTCAGCGGCCGTTCTGCTGTCGCAGGCTTGCTCTTGAGTTTGTCAAAGCGATAGAAGACCTCGTGCGCCATAATGGCGGCTTGTTCCACTTTCCAGCCGCTATCCCGTTTGCCGACGACCAACTCGCACAGATACAGAATACCTTCAGCGGCACCTGTGTCGCGCAGGCTTCGTACCGCGCTGCTGACGGCGGTGCGATAGGCTTTTTCGCCAAACGCGTCCTCCTGTCCGAGGCCAATTAGCAGTACGCGCTCGGCGGCAATATTGGGAACCTTGTGGAGCAGCAGGATTTTGCCGGACTGTCCATCCATGTCGCCGCCTCGAAGAATTCCGCTCAAGTAAGCCCTGGACGCGCGATCGATATCCTTGGCTGCCGCGGAAAGCTTGCCGGTTTCAAATACGCCCACTACGACACACGCACTGCGTGCGTGCTCGGGAGCGAGGCTTTTTATGCTAAATTCCAGATCGATTTCTTTGCTATTCATGATTTTCCAGGTGGAGAAATTCATACAACGGAGAATTTAATACTTCCAATAAGGTCCGGCCATATTATTTGCCATGCCCATGCTGCCGTCAAAGTGAATGGCTAAACCCATGCTATATCAGCGAACCCTACTGCGTGAATTGGCTTTATCGGTTGCCGGGATCCTCGTGGTACTGATTGCCATCGCACTGGTTACGCTGTTTATCCGCCTGTTGGGCGACGCAGCCCGTGGCGAGGTGGCCAATGAGGCCGTCATCACCTATCTGGGATTCAACCTGCTGTATTTTCTCCCGGTACTGCTCTCAATTGCCTTGTTTGTGGGGGTGTTGCTGGTATTCACGCGCTTGTGGCGGGACAGTGAGATGGTCATCTGGCTCAATAACGGACTGAGTCTATACCAGTGGATCAGCCCGGTCTTGCAACTGGCGATGCCGCTGGTTCTCATCATCGCAGCCTTGACTCTGGTCTTGATTCCCTGGTCGCTCAATAAGAAGGATGAGTACCGGCAGGAATTGAAGAACCGCAGCGAAACCGCCTTGATCTCCCCTGGACTGTTCGCCGAAAGCCAGGGCGGCAGGCGGGTCTATTTTGTCGAAGGACTCAATCCGTTTACTGGCGTAGTCAAGGATGTCTTCCTGCAAACGCAAGACCATGACAAGATCGGCGTAGTGGTTGCCCAGGAAGGGCGGCATCAATTGGAGGAAGATGGCGCCCGTTATCTGATCCTGAAGCATGGTCGTCGCTATGAAGGCACGCCAGGGCAGGGCGATTTCAGCGCACTGGAATTCGAGCGTTACTGGATACGCCTGGAGCCGGGGTTGGCGCGCGATACCGACAAGAGCTCCAAGCAGGCTCGGCTATCGGCACTTCTCAAGTCATCTGACCCGGTATACAAGGGAGAATTGATCTGGCGTCTGGGGTTTCCCGTTAGTGCAATGGTGCTCGCCATGATGGCGATTCCCCTGGCAGTGGTCAACAACCGCTCGCGTCGCTCCTTTGGACTGATCGGCGCGTTGTTAATCTACTTCATATACAACAATCTCGTGTCAGTAGGTCAGGCGTGGGTGGTACAGGAGCGGATGAACGCCGTGATGGGTTTCCTGTTCGGCCATGTGCCCATGCTGGTTACCCTGGTGATCCTGTTCGTGGCACGGACCAGGCTACAGCCCTTGTTCGGCAGGCACGGCTGAAATGAATACGCTGGGACGATACCTGCTGCGTGAAGTCTTGCTGGCAACAGGCCTGGTTTTCCTCGCGCTCATTGTACTGTTTTCCTTCTTTGACCTGCTGCATGAACTGGGTCAAATGCAGCGTCACGGCGACTATGGCCTGACAAAGGTCTTCCTGTTTGTCCTGCTCAATGTTCCAGGGCATGTTTACGAAAGTGCGCCCGTCGCTGCACTCATTGGCAGTCTGTTTGCAATGGCCAGACTAGTTATGAATTCAGAATTCAGCGTCATGCGTGCGTCGGGATTTTCATCCTGGAGGGTAGCCGCCTACTTGGGGGTGCTCGGGCTGGGGTTTTCTATGTTGGCACTGCTGAATGGCGAGTTGCTGGCGCCCTGGACCGAGCAGGCTGCGCAGCAAATCAAGCTTACCGCCACCAAATCTGTGGTGGTACAGCAATTTGTTTCCGGTCTATGGGCCAAAGACGGCAACGCCTTCATCAATGCCAGAGAAGTCTTGCCAGATGCCACGCTCAAGGATATCCGGATCTATCGCTTCGATGACCAGTGGCGCCTGCTGTCTGCGAGCCATTCAGACTCGGCAAAATGGCTGGGCAACCAGCAATGGCAGTTGATCAATACATCCGAGAGCCGAATTTCGGCGGACGGCGTCAGCATCAGTTCGGAAGAAAGCAAGAAATGGAACACGGTGTTAAGCCCTGACATTCTGTCCGTCCTGCTGGTCGCACCCGAGAAGATGGCGACCACGACCTTGTATCATTACATCCAGCACCTGAAAGCCAACAAGCAGAAATCCTCGCGTTACGAAATTGCGCTTTGGTCCAAACTCTTCCTGCCATTGGCCACACCAGTCATGATGTTGCTGGCCCTTCCGTTCGCCTTTCATTCGCCGCGCTCGGGTAGTATCAGCACCCGGGTGTTCCTGGGTATTCTGGCCGGTCTGGCCTTCCACCTGCTTAATCGTCTGTTCGGTCATATCGGACTTCTGAATGACTGGCCACCGCTGCTGGCTGCGGTGCTGCCTTCGCTGGTCTTCCTGGGTCTGGCGCTGGGCGCCATCAGGTGGGTGGAAAAGCGCTAGTCAGGATGGGGCTGAAGGTCTTGATCGTGTATCTACCAGCCACAAACCCGCCAGGCGATCATGCAGAAACTGCCGATCCCGATCTGCCAAAGCCCAGAGCAATCCGAACCCAAGCAGGCACACGCTGGGTATCGCCAATAAGTAGCGAAGGATGGCTCTGACTACAGTCGGCGGTTGCCCGTGCGCATTCACCAAACGGATATGCCAGGTTTTCATCGGCAGGGTTTGGCCACCGCACCAAAATGCAACGCAGTATGTCCCGGTCACGACGATCAGGTAGAACTGGAATATGATTCGCCAACCGTCAGTCGTGGCGCCTTTGTGCCAGGCAAGAAAAAGGAAGCCTGCGGCTATCCAGAGCGCAGACAGGAGCACCGCCTCATAGAACATCGAGGCCAGTCTGCGCCTGATTGAAGCGGGAGGGTGGGGTATTGCGGCGGGTTGCATGCTGGCACTATAGTCGCAGATATAATGGATTCGTGGATGGCGCTCTGGCTGGAAGGCTAGTCGGACTTAATGCGCCAACTCGAATGCAATCGTGGCATGGGCCGCATTGTAGGCGTCTTCCGGACGCGATGCCAAGACAACAAGGCAGGACTAAGAGGAGCGTGCATGCATATCATCAAACAACTCATGGCCGTTCCAGGGGTCATCGCCGCCGGGGAGTTCGCGTACCGCGGCGACCGCTTTTCATACGAGGGTGGCCTGACCAGCGAATTCGCCCGCATGGCTTCGATCCTGTGCCGCTCAAATACCATGAGCGTCAATATGCAGGCCGAGATCTTCAATTCATTCGCGGAAAATTGCGGTTGGCGACCCGCACAGGGCTGGGTTGTGCGGGGAGCAAATGCGACAGTGTGTAACATCGGCAACTATTTTGCCTTCATCGAAAATAGACCCGAATTGCTCAACGACGTCATGACGATAATGCGCGCCAAGGTCGGAGATATTGGCGATGATTTGCTGGTCAATCTGTATTCCAGGATCGGCGGGGATGTGAAGGAAGCGCTCTATTAATAGAGCGGAAAAAGGGAAGAGCATGGATATCGACCAATTGATGGATCTGCCTGGAGCACTAGCTGCCTTTACCTATACCGATAAGGGCGACCTTCAGAATCACCGCATCCGTGAAGGCACGGAAATCACGCCGCAGGTTCTGGATTTGCTGGCGCACTCCTGTGTGGCCAACATGGCAGTGGCGACCCTGGAAGCCAGGGGGTGGGAGGCGGTGACCGGACAACGCGGCTTTGAACCCTTGCAGGGATTTTCGATGATCGGACTGGAATGGTCTGCGGTGGTAAGCGGCAACTGCGGTGTGGTGGCAAAGAACCGTGATGTGGATTACGAAGCCACGTTTAACGCAATACAAGCCTTCCGGGGCTAAGGGAGCTAGAGATGTCCCTGAGAAAGTTGCTGATTCTGGATGGAGTCATTGCGGTGTGCCGGTTTCAGGATGATGGCTCCATCATGGATGCGGCAGGCATGATGCCATCCGACATGATGGAGAGAATGGCAAGATTCGCCCAATGGTATCGGCGCATGGTGTCCGGCAATACGGATCTGGTTTCACTCTTTTCCCAGATGCGTGGTTGGGCACCTTCGCAAGGCTGGATTGTCCACGGCGATCAAATGACCGTCTGCTCGGTAGGCAATGTGGTATGCATGGTGCAGAACAAACAGGAACCCCTCGATAGATTGATGGCTGCCTTGGCCGACGCCGCGCACGAGTAGTTGAGCATCTTGCGGACAGGAATCCCGGCCGCGCGCCGGTTTTTTTTGCCCAGCAGAAGGGCGGGACGGCGCACCGATTCTTGACCGGCGACGGGCAAACCGTTTAACCTAACAAATTCGCCAAAGATTTTGATTTACTGAATAATTTTATGGAATTAACCGGGGCAGAGATCGTTGTTCGTTGCCTAGCCGAGGAGGGGGTCGAGTTTGTGTTCGGCTACCCGGGTGGGGCCGTGCTCAACATCTATGACGAAATATTCAAACAGGACAAGTTCCAACACGTGCTGGTACGCCATGAGCAGGCGGGGGTGCATGCTGCGGATGCATATTCCCGCGCCACCGGCAGGGTGGGAGTGGCGCTAGTCACCTCGGGGCCCGGTGCGACCAATGCGGTAACCGGAATCGCCACTGCCTACATGGATTCCGTTCCGGTGGTCATTCTTACCGGACAGGTTCCGACTGCAGCGATCGGCCTGGACGCGTTCCAGGAAGTTGATACCGTTGGCATTACCCGCCCCTGCGTCAAGCACAATTTCCTGGTCAAGGACGTGCGCGACCTGGCCATTACCATCAAGAAGGCGTTCTTCATCGCCGCAACCGGGCGCCCTGGGCCAGTGGTCGTGGATATTCCCAAGGACGTGACGATGCACAAGACCGAGTACGTCTACCCGGCCAGCCTGGAAATGCGTTCCTATAACCCGGTAACCAAGGGACATATGGGCCAGATCAAGAAGGCGATGCAGATGCTGCTGGAGGCCAAGCGGCCGCTGATCTACACCGGGGGCGGAGTGGTGCTGGGCAATGCATCCTCGCAGCTCAGGGAACTGGCCGGCCTGCTTCACTTTCCCGTTACCAGCACTCTTATGGGACTGGGCGCATTTCCGGCCTCGAACAAGCAGTTTCTGCGCATGCTGGGCATGCACGGGACTTATGAGGCCAACATGGCGATGCAGCATTGCGACGTCTTGCTGGCTGTCGGCGCGCGATTTGACGACCGGGTAATCGGCAGTCCGGAGCATTTCGCCCGCGAGCAGCGCAAGATCATTCATATCGACGTGGACCCGTCCTCCATTTCCAAGCGAGTCAGAGTGGATGTTCCCGTCGTGGGCGACGTGGTGAGCGTGCTGGAAGATCTGCTCAAGCTGATCAGGGCTGGCAAGGAAAGGCCAAGTCCTGAAGCGCTGACGGCCTGGTGGACGCAGATTGAGTTGTGGCGCTCCAAGGACTGCCTGCGCTACAACCGCAATGGCGACATTATCAAGCCCCAGTACGTGGTGGAAAAACTGTGGGAAGTGACCAAGGGCGAGGCCTACGTGACGTCCGATGTGGGACAGCACCAGATGTGGGCGGCCCAGTTCTACCGATTCGACGAGCCGCGGCGCTGGATCAATTCCGGAGGCTTGGGCACCATGGGCGTTGGGCTGCCCTACGCGATGGGTGTGCAACTGGCCTTTCCGGATGCTCAGGTGGCGTGTGTGACGGGCGAATCGAGCATTCAGATGTGCATCCAGGAGTTGTCCACCTGCAAGCAATATCATATTCCGGTCAAGGTCGTGAACCTGAATAACCGCTACATGGGGATGGTCCGCCAGTGGCAGGAATTCTTCTATGGCAGCCGCTATGCCGAGTCCTACATGGATTCGCTGCCGGATTTCGTCAAGCTGGCTGAAGCCTACGGCCATGTGGGGATGAAGATCGAAAAGCCGGGCGATGTCGAGCCAGCGCTCAAGGAAGCCTTTTCTCCAGCCCTGAAGGATCGCTTGGTATTCATGGACTTTCTCACCGACCAGACGGAGAACGTCTTTCCAATGGTGCCGGGCGGCAAGGGCATCACCGAAATGATCCTGGCGGAGGAGCTTTAATGCGCCACATCGTTTCGCTATTGATGGAAAATGAAGCAGGCGCCCTGTCGCGCGTGGCGGGATTGTTCTCTGCGCGCGGCTACAACATTGAATCGCTGACCGTGGCGCCGACTGAGGACGCCACCCTGTCGCGCATGACGATCGTCACCACCGGCTCGGAGGACGTGATCGAGCAGATCATCAAGCAGCTCAACAAACTGGTGGATGTGGTGAAGGTGCTGGATCTCACTGATGGCAACCACATCGAGCGTGAACTGATGCTGTTGAAGGTACGCGCGGCCGGCAAGGACCGGGAAGAAATGAAACGCATGGCGGACATCTTTCGCGGCCGCATTATTGACGTGACCGACAAGACTTTTACCATTGAACTGACGGGACCGGGCTACAAGCTGGACGCCTTTCTCGAAGCCATGGATGAATCCGCCATCCTGGAAACCGTGCGCACCGGCGCCTCCGGCATAGGTCGCGGCGATCGCACTTTGAAAATCTGAACAAGCAAGAAGGAAGCAATATGAAGGTCTATTACGACAAGGACGCCGACCTGTCCATCATCAAGAAGAAGAAAGTCGCCATCATCGGCTACGGCTCCCAGGGCCATGCGCACGCCAATAATCTGCAGGACTCCGGTGTCAAGGTGACCGTCGGATTGCGCAAGGGCGGCGCCTCCTGGGACAAGGCCAAAAAGGCCGGCTTGGTGGTCAAGGAAGTCGGCGATGCGGTCAAAGAGGCCGATGTCGTCATGATCCTTGTGCCCGACGAGCAACAGTATGCGGTCTACTACAACGAAATCGCCCCGAATCTCAAGAAGGGTGCCGCGCTGGCGTTTGCCCACGGCTTCAACATCCATTACAACCAGATCGTTCCGCGCGCCGATGTTGACGTAATCATGATTGCGCCCAAGGGGCCTGGTCATCTGGTGCGTTCCACTTACAAGGAGGGCGGCGGCGTGCCTTCCCTGATTGCCGTGTACCAGGATGTGTCCAAGAAGGCCAAGGACATCGCGCTGTCCTACTCGGCGGCCAACGGCGGGACCAAGGGTGGCGTGATCGAAACTTCGTTCCGCGAAGAGACCGAAACCGACCTGTTCGGAGAGCAGGCCGTGTTGTGCGGCGGCTGCGTCGAACTGGTCAAGGCTGGCTTTGATACCCTGGTGGAGGCGGGCTACGCGCCCGAAATGGCGTACTTCGAATGCCTGCATGAACTCAAGCTCATCGTCGACTTGATGTATGAGGGCGGCATCGCCAACATGAACTACTCTATCTCCAATAACGCGGAGTATGGCGAGTACGTGACCGGTCCCAAGGTGATCAATGCACAGTCCGTCGCAGCCATGAAGGAGGCCCTGGCCAACATTCAGAACGGCGACTATGCTAAGCGGTTCATCCTTGAAGGCCGCATGAATTACCCTGAAATGACGGCGCGGCGTCGCCTCAATGCACAACACCAGATTGAGGTTGTGGGCGAGAAGTTGCGGTCGATGATGCCCTGGATCGGCAAGAACAAGCTCGTTGACCAGACCAAGAACTAGGGATCAGGATTTAGAGATCAGAGGGTCTCGCAGCTGCGCCGCCTTTCTTGTTCTACCTGAATCCTGGCCCCTGAATCCCTATTCCTTCTATGGCACATCCCATCATTGCCCGTGAGGGCTGGCCTTTTCTTGCCCTTTCAGTGGCTGTTGCGCTGCTTGCCGGTTGGGTATGGGGCAAGTGGTCCGCGCCCTTGTGGTTTTGGACGCTATTTGTACTGCAGTTTTTTCGCGATCCCGCGCGGGTGCCGCCCGTCGACGTGGATGCGGTAATCTCACCTGCTGATGGCAGGATTGTGGCGGTCGAAAAGACTGCCGATCCGTACCTTCAACGCGATGCGCTCAAGATTAGCGTGTTCATGAACGTATTCAACGTTCACTCCAACCGCAGCCCGGTGGACGGTGCGATCAAAGGCCGTTGGTACAACCCCGGCAGCTTTCTCAATGCCGCAGTGGACAAGGCCTCCACCGAGAATGAGCGCAATGCCTTGTGGGTCAGGACCGAGCGGGGCGACGTCACCTTTGTGCAAATAGCCGGCCTGATTGCGCGTCGCATACTGTGTTATGTGCGAACTGGTGATGTACTGGCACGCGGTCAGCGCTATGGCTTCATTCGTTTCGGTTCCCGGGTCGACGTGTATTTGCCGCTGCACTCCAGGCCCGAAGTCAGTATCGGTCAAAAGGTGAAAGCCGCCAAAACCATATTGGCGCGCTGGTAAGGCCGAAATTCACTGCGTGTCGCGGACGCGACGTTCAGCTAGAATGGCGCCATGCTTGATTTCAAACACCGCAAAGACGCGCTAGTTCGGCCCCGTTTTCGCGACCGGGGCATCTACGTCCTGCCCAATCTGTTTACCATCGGCGCCTTGTTCGCTGGATTCTATTCCATCGTTCAGGCCATGAACGGTCGCTGGGACGCCTCCGCCGTGGCCATCTTCATTGCCATGGTGTTGGATGGGCTGGATGGCCGTGTGGCACGGCTTACCCATACTCAAAGTGCCTTCGGCGCCGAGCTGGATTCCCTCTCGGATATGGTGTCCTTTGGAGTCGCGCCTGCACTGGTCATGTATGTCTTTGCGCTCAAAGGCTTGGGTAAATGGGGCTGGATTGCGGCCTTTGTGCATTGTGCTGGTGCAGCCTTGCGTCTGGCACGCTTCAATACGCAGTTGGATGTTGCGGACAAACGTTTTTTTCAGGGCCTCCCTTCACCTTCTGCAGCAGCGCTTGTTGCTGGCTTCGTCTGGGTTCTGGTGGAATATGACATACCGGGCACTCAGGTGGCCTGGCTGGCGTTTGCGCTCACCCTATTTACTGGCTTGACCATGGTGAGCAATCTCAAGTTCTACAGCGGCAAGGAAATCAACCTGCGCAAGAGCGTGCCGTTCTTTGTGGTGCTTTTGATTGTGCTGTTCTTTATTCTGGTTTCCAGCAGTCCGCCGGAAGTACTGTTCCTTCTTTTTCTTGCCTACGGCCTGTCTGGCTACGTTTACACCGCATGGATCTGGACAAAACAGCGAAAAAGCCACGTCCAGGGCTTGCCTGAAAGTCAAAAATAAATACAATCTAGAGCATGACCAATTTGGCCTCTCCGTCCTACGTCATCTGCCTGTCGAACATGCTGTTCGGCACACTCCTGCTGCGCCCCGCGCGCTAACAACTATTCCCCCTCCGTTGTAACTGTGCGCCCGCCCCGGCGGGATGAACTTGCAAGCCCATTTCAGGAGTCTGTCATGACAGATCGTTTGTATATTTTTGACACCACGTTGCGCGACGGCGAGCAGAGCCCTGGCGCTTCCATGACCAAGGACGAAAAGATCCGCATTGCGAGGCAACTTGAGAAGCTGGGCGCGGACGTGATAGAGGCAGGATTTGCCGCTGCCAGCCCGGGAGACGCAGAGGCAATCAAGACCATCGCCGAAACCATCGTTGATTCCACGGTCTGTTCACTGGCACGCGCCAATGAACGCGACATCCATGCTGCCGGCGAGGCAATCCGGCCGGCGCGTTCGGGGCGCATTCACACTTTCATCGCCACCTCGCCGATCCACATGGAAAAAAAGTTGCGGATGAGCCCGGAGCAAGTGCTGGAGGCCGCGGTCAAGGCTGTGAAGCTGGCGCTTGAATACACGGACGATGTGGAATTCTCGGCAGAGGATGCGGTGCGGTCGGACATCGATTTTCTCTGTCGTATCTTCGACGCGGTAATCTCAGTCGGCGCGAAGACCATCAACGTTCCGGACACGGTCGGCTATTCGATACCTGCGCTTTGGGGCGAACGCATGGGTCAGCTCATCCAGCGCGTGAAGAACGCGGACAAAGTCATCTGGTCCACCCATTGCCACAACGACCTTGGCATGGCGGTCGCCAACTCCCTGGCTGCGGTGATGGCCGGTGCGCGGCAAGTGGAATGCACCATCAACGGCCTGGGCGAGCGTGCAGGCAATGCGTCGCTGGAAGAAGTCGTCATGGCGGTGCGCACCCGCAAGGACGTTTTCAAGTGCGACACGCGCGTCGATGCGACCCAGATTGTGCCCGCCTCCAAGCTGGTCTCCACCATTACCGGCTACCCGGTCCAACCCAACAAGGCCATCGTTGGCGTCAACGCCTTCGCCCATGAGTCCGGCATCCATCAGGATGGCGTGCTCAAGCACCGGGAAACCTACGAAATTATGCGTGCCGAAGACGTGGGCTGGAATGCCAACCGCTTGAGCCTAGGCAAGCTGTCCGGCCGCAACGCCTTCCGTACCAAGCTCGCGGAGTTGGGCATCGTGATGGAGAGCGAGGAGACGCTGAATGCTGCTTTCTCCCGCTTCAAGCAACTGGCCGACAAGAAGCGCGAGATCTTTGACGAGGACTTGCAGGCGCTGGTCAGCGATGAAGGATACGCGGCAGAGCATGAGCGGTTCAAGCTGATCTCGCTCAAAGTCTGTTCGGAAACGGGAGAGATTCCCCATGCGCGTCTGGTAATCGCCGACGAAGGCAGCGAGAAGGATGCTCACTCAGATGGCAGCGGGCCGGTCGATGCGGCGTTCAAGGCGATGGAATCGGTGGTGAACAGCGGCGCGGAACTGCTGCTGTACTCCGTCAACAATATCACCAGCGGCACCGATTCCCAGGGTGAAGTCACCGTGCGGCTTGCTAAGGGCGGCCGGGTGGTCAATGGCCAGGGAGCCGACACGGACATCGTGGTGGCCTCGGCGAAGGCCTATTTGCATGCGCTCAACCGGCTGCACTCCAAGCTGGAGCGCGCCCATCCTCAGGTGTGAGTAGAGGCCGCGTCCCCGGGGGCTAAGCGCGAGGGCGCGGTCAATTTCGCATAGAAGATGGCGGCAGCAAAGAACACCAGGCTGAGCGCGATCTCACCCAGAGCGAGCAGGGCCGAAAGTCCGTGGTCAGTCCATGCGCGCATCACGCCTTCGATGAAGTACAGCAGGATGAACATCGACGCCCATTGATAGGTGTAGCGGCGGCCCTTGAGTACGCCCATGAGCGGCGGAAGCAGCACGATGGCTTTGAGCGCCACCCAGGAACCGCCCGGGCGCAGCGGTGCCAGCCACAGTTCCCACGCCAGGCACAAGATGATCAGTGCAATGAGGCTGGCGCTGGCGATCTGGCTCAACGTACGTATCATGCGCGCGCAGCCCGGGCCATCGCAGCAAGGTTGACGCGCGCGCCCTGGGCATCGAGCACCGGCGCGGCAAATTCGAAGCGCAGCACTTGCCCTTGCGCACGCACATCAAATCCGTCGCAGTCGATGCCGATCATGGTGGCGCTTCCAACCAGCAGCTGATGCCCGTGGCGGCAAAGATCGATGAGTGCATTGGCATGGTCGTTGTTCATGTGTTCGAGAATGCCATCTTCGAGTTCTGCAAGCTGGTTGGCCGGAGCCTGGTAGCTGGCCGCCTCCACCCAGTGGATCTTGCCGAAGCCGCCGATGTAGCGAACTGCGGTGACATCGATGCGATAGAACTTGAAGTCGTGCATGTCGAAGTACTGCGCGGCCTGGGGCAGATAGCGCAGGTAGCGGTTTCGCAGCGAGGCCTTGTCTGCGAGCTGGGTGGCATGGCCGCTCAAAGTGACGCGCCCGGCAGTTTGCATGTCGTCCGCGCAAGGGTGAACAATCAAGCTGACGCGGTTGTCCTGCAGGATATTCCGGGTGTGTTCGGCCAGGGTGGAAATCAGGATGATGGGCGCGCCGGATTGATCGGTGATGAAGGGTGAAACCGAGCCAAATGGAAACCCATCCAGCCGTTTGGACAAGGTGGCCAGGATGCCGTGCGGGTGGGTACGCACGAAGCGGCGGGCTTCTGCACCGAGTTCGCTCATGAGCTTTTCAACTTGAGGGAAATCTCCGCCAGTCGTCTACCCTGTGCCAGGCAAAGCCTGCGTTCGTCATCCGTCAAAGGACGATCGTCATTCGGTCCCGCCACGTGGCTCGCGCCATAAGGTGTGCCGCCGGCCGTGGTGGAAGTCAATTCAGGCTGGGTGTAGGGGATGCCGACCATGATCATGCCATGATGCAGCAAGGGCAGCATCATGGAGATCAGCGTGGTTTCCTGTCCACCATGCAGGGTTGCGGTGGAGGTAAAGACGGTCGCAGGTTTGCCCGCCAGCGTCCCTTTCATCCATAGGCCGCCGGTTTCATCAAGAAAATACTTTAGCGCTGCGGCCATGTTGCCGAACCGCGTCGGACTGCCCAGCGCCAGCCCGATGCATTCCCCAAAATCTCTGAGCTCGGCGTAAGGCGCGCCTTCCGGAGGAACAGGTGGTTCGGCGGCTTCGGTCTTGGGGGCGACTCTTGGAACAGTCCGCAGGCGCGCCTGCGCGCCGGGAACGGATTCGACGCCGCGAGCAATCAAACGGGCCATTTCGGCTACCGCGCCGTGCTGCGAATAATAGAGGACGAGCAGATCGTGCATGAGTCCAGCGGAAGCGATCTCGAAGGGCATCAGTATAATCCAGCCTTTCCTTCCTGATTGCGGCTGCGCAAATAACGGCAGCCTGAAAGGACAATGGTGAAACGTCTGGAACGGCTGTTCGAGGCCGCGTTATGGCGCAGCCGCTGGGTGGTTCTGGCGGCCGTGATTGCCAGCATGGCCGCGGCAATTGCGGTGTTCTATCTGGCCACGGTGGATGTAGTCTATCTGGTGGGCCACATGTGGCATTATGGGGATCCAGCGCTGGGGGACGAGATACGCAGGCAATTGCATGATCAGACCATCACCCATGTAGTGGAGGTGGTGGATGCCTATCTTATCGCCACGTTCATGCTCATTTTTTCCCTCGGCACCTACGAGCTGTTCATCAGCGACATCGACGAGGCCAAGGGCAGCCGGACCTCCAGCAGGATCCTGGTGATCGAGAGTCTCGACGATCTGAAAGCCCGATTGGCCAAGGTCATTCTAATGATCCTGATCGTCACCTTATTCGAGCACGCGCTCAACATGAAGATCGACCAACCGATCGAACTGCTGTATCTGGGCGCAGCCATAGCCATGATCGGTCTGGCGCTGTATCTGACCCATGCGTCCGAAAGCCACAAGGAGTATGGGCGGGGTGAGGAGGGGGAAGGGCACCAATAGCCTGGGGTCAAGGGCCGGGTCAAGAATTCAGGGAGGGTGTCTCGCTTGGGTTCTGTCCTCTGATCACCGAACTCTGATTCCTGGCCCTCAGCTGCCGCCTCCGCCACTGCCCAATCCATGCGCGGCCTCCAGTACGAGGCGGTCGAACTCGGCGGCATCCATGATGTTGTATTGCACCACAATATCCCGAACTGGCCGGCCTGTTTGTTCGGACTCCTTGGCAATCTCTGCTGACCGCGCGTAACCGATTCGCGTATTGAGTAGAGTCGCCAAGCCCACGCTCTGGTGGATGAACCAGGCGCAGCGCTCGCGGTTGACGACCAAGCCTTTGAGGTTCTTCTCGGTGGCGGTATTCATCGCATTGGTGAGCCAGTCCATGGCATCAAACAGCGCGCTGCCCAGGGCCGGCATCATCACATTCAGTTCCAACTGGCCGGCCTGGGTCATCAGCGCAACGGCGTGGTCCTGGCCCAACACCTGAAAGCAGACCTGGTTCAGCATTTCGAACATGACCGGATTGACCTTGCCGGGCATGATGGAGGAGCCAGGCTGCACGGGGGGCAGGGTAATTTCCGCCAGTCCGGTGCGTGGTCCGGATGCAAGCAGGCGCAGGTCGTTGGAGATGCGGGTCAGTTCCAGCGCCAGGCCGCGAATGCGGGCGGACAAGTCCTGCAGGTCCAGCATGGACTGCATTTGCGCCACCAGATGACTAGGAGTGATGGGCTCACCGGTCAGTCTGGCCAGTTCAGCCGCGACCTGCGTCGGGTAGTCGGGCGAAGTGTTGAGGGCGGTTCCGGCCGCGGATCCGCCCAAGCCGATCTGCGCGAGCCGGCTGCGGCAATCCTCAAGGTTGTCGGCGGCTCGCCTCAGGGTCCAGGCATAGCCGCCGAACTCTATGCCCAGAGTTGTGGGGACGGCGTCCTGCAGATGGGTGCGGCCCGATTTGACCGTGTGTCTTTCATTCGCAGCAAGTCGGTCGAATTCGCTGGCCATATAGCGGCTTGCCTGCAAGAGGCGGGGAAGCTTGGCTAGAACGGCTAGCCGAATGGCGGTGGGAATGGTGTCATTGGTGGACTGACCCATGTTGACGTCGTCGTTCGGATTAATCGGCTGATAGCTGCCCCGGCTTCCGCCTAGCGCGACATTGGCCAAATTTGCCACCACCTCGTTGGTATTCATGTTGTGGCTGGTACCGGCGCCGGCCTGGAAACGGTCCACCACGAACTGGTCCAAATGTTTCCCTTGCAGAATGTTTTCGCAGGCTGCGACAATGGCATCTCGTTTTTCCGCTGACAGCCAACCGGGTTGGCAATTTGCGCGGGCCGCGGCGAGCTTGATCTGTACATGAGCGCGGATAAAATCGCCATCAGGCTTACGTCCGGAAATGGGAAAATTGTCCATTGCCCTGGCGGTCTGGATACCGTACCAGGCATCGGCGGGAACTTGGTATTCTCCCAGAGAGTCTTTCTCAATACGAATATCGCTCATGGCATACAAGACAAGGGGAAAAATGAAATTCTATCCGAGCCGCTGGCTGGCTGCGATGCTGTTTTGGTTGGTCGCGATTTCGGCGCACGCGTTCAGCTTAACGGACACTGACGGAAGAACCCATAGATTGGCCGATTACAAAGGTAAATGGGTGCTGGTCAATTTTTGGGCGACATGGTGTCCGCCGTGTTTGGAAGAAATTCCCGATCTGGTTGCGCTATATGAGAACAAGAAGAACAATCTGATGGTGATCGGCGTTGCGCTGGACTATCGCAACCCCAAACAGGTGGCAGACTTTGCGCAAGCCATGCAGGTGTCCTATCCAATTGTGCTCGGAACCTCCAAGGCGATTTCCCAGGTGGGGCCTGTCGAGGGGCTGCCTACCAGTTACTTGTACAACCCCGCGGGTAAGCTGGTGGCCCATCAGGTTGGCGGCATTACCAAGGAAGGGGTGGAGGACTATATTCAGCGCACCGCCAAGACAGGCAGTAAATGACGCGCTATCTGATTTTGGTATTCACCTTGCTGATGTCCCCCGCGTGGGGAGAAACCCGGGATCCCGGCAGCCACTTCTTCAATCCCAAATTGGGCGACTTCAAGGCCGAACTCGCCAATGCCAGAGAGGATCACAAGACTGCAGTCATGCTGTTTTTCGAGATGGATGATTGCCCATTCTGCGCGCGCATGAAGGCAACGGTTCTGAACCAGGCCGATGTGCAGGATTACTATCGCAAGCACTTTCTCATCTTTGCGCTCGACACCAAGGGCGATTCTCCGATGACTGATTTCAAGGGGCGTGAAACTCGGGAGAAGGACTTTGCGTTTGACAACCGGGTTAGGGCGACCCCGGTCATCGCCTTTTTTGATCTGGATGGCAACCTGGTCGTGCGCCATACGGGGCCGACCAAGGATAAGGACGAATTCCTGCTGCTGGGCCGCTATGTGGTGGAGGGGGCCTATAAGCAGATGCCCTTCGTCAAATACAAGCAGATGATTCAAGCCACGCACTATCCATGAGGCGGCGGCTGGCTGGACTCCTTTTGGTCTTGCCTTTGGCTGTTTGGGCAGATGACAGGCCGCTGACACTGGCACAGGCGCTTGCCGCCGCGAATGAGCCCCATCCACAGTTCGACGCGGCCACGGCCGATCTGGATTTGGCCCTGGCTGATCAAGAGCTGGCAGTTAGCGAAAACGATCTAACGCTTGGTCTCGATGGCGCACTGCGTAGCGGCCGCCCGACTACCGGGCCGGACGAGGGGCGCTGGGCGGCGGATGACAGCGTGCGCCTGGTGGCGCGCAAGACGCTGCTCGATTTCGGTCGCACTTCCCTGGCTATTGCAGCGGCCCGATCGGAGACTTCAGCGCGCGAAATCAATCTGCTGGAAGTCAAGGACGCGCGCCGCATCAACATTATGGCGCGTTTCTTTGACGTGCTCCTCGCAGACATGAAGGACGCCGCTACCAGCGAGTACATGGCGGTAGCTTATACGCGTTGGGATGACGCAAAGTCCAGATTCGAACTGGGCCAGATCAGCCAGTCTGAATTGAGTCAGCTGGAAGCGCAGTACCAGGATTTTAGGGAACGCCGCAAACAGGCCGAGCAACAGGTGCGGGCCAGCCGGCAGAAGCTGGCAGACGCACTCAATCGCCCTGGTCAATTTCTGCGTGATCTGGAGTCACCCACCTTGTCGCAAAACGATCTCCCACTGCCGGATTATGCGACCCTGCTGCCGCTGGCCGCGGCGGAAAATCCCAGCATGCGCATTCTGCGTGCCCAAATTGAAGGTAGCGCCCTACGGGCCGATGCAGTGCGCCGGGAGCAAGGCCCGACCCTGGAAGCGGAGGTAGTCGGCGCGGCATATAGTCGCGAAGCCATCACGCGCGACCGAGCTAGCGCCGGCTTGGTGGTCAACTGGCCCTTCTATCGGGGCAAGCGGGCGGATGCCCGAATCGCACGGGAAGATGCCCTAAGAAACAAACTCCGCGCCCAGTTGGCGCAAACCCGCATGGACGTAGCGGAGGAATTGCTGGACACCCTCAATGAAATCGAGTGGCTCAGGACGGCGGCGCGGACGGCGGCCAGGACCCAGGCCACATACCGCGATCTTGCATTGGAGCGGGCGCGCGCGGAATACGAGATGGAGCAGAAGACTAACTTTGGATTTGCGATTGCCGATACCCAGGCCGCTTCCATTCGCAAGGCGCAGGTCGAATTCAGCCTTGCGTTGGCGCTGGCCCGGCTGGAAGCCCTAGTGGGGGAACCGTTGGATGCCATCGTGGCAAGAGCCAGGAAGGACGGAAAATCGTGAGAGGTCTGGTCTTGGTCATGCTGGGACTAAGTGCCTTGCCGGCGTGGTCTGCGGGCAAGGTTGACCTCACGACCCGAGTTCCGGGCGTGGTGGAACAGGTGAAGGTGGCGGCGGGCCAGCGCGTGAAGAAAGGCGATGTGCTGGTGAAGTTGAATACGGTGATATATGAAGCTCGCGTCAAGGAGGCTCAGGCAGAGGTCGAGCGAAGTCGGCTTGATGAGGAAGATGCGAAGAAAGACCAGGATCGGGCGGAGGAACTCTACAGACGCACGGTCACGTCCACCACGGAGCTGGACGCTGCACGATTGAAACATGCGCGCGCAAGAGCCGAATTGATGGCGGCGGACGCGCGTCTGACGATCGCGCAACAGAATTTGACAGATGCGGTATTGAAGGCGCCGTTCAACGGCGTAGTCTCAGAACGGCTTGCAGAACCAGGAATGGTGACGACCGAATGTCAGTCCAGGACGCTAATTATTCTGTCCCACTAGGCTGGTCATTGCGGTCTTGGTCCGAGGCTGATAGTCCCAGTTGTGCTTCCATGCCCCGACCACCAGGTTGGGATATTCGGGCTGTCCAAGGCTGCCGTTGTAGCGACCCAGCGCGCGGAAGAGATCGCCTTGCTCCATGTCTATATAGTGGCGCAGGATCACGCAGCCATAGCGTAAATTCGTGCGCAACTGGAACAGGTTATGTTCGCGGCTGCCGATCTGGCGGGTCCAAAAGGGCATGACCTGCATATAGCCGCGGGCTCCCACAACCGAGGTGGCGTACTTGTGGAAGCCACTCTCGACCTGGATCAGCCCTAGCACCAACTGCGGGTCGAGCCCTGCCCGGGAGGCCTCCCAGTGGATGGTGGTCAGAAGTTCGATCCGTTCCTGTTCGTCAGGTACAAAGCGCGCCAGCCGGCGCGACATGTCCTGCAGCCAAGCCTCCGCGTCGGCCTTGTTGCTGAAAGCGGTGCGGCTGACTGCCACGTCCGCTACCGCTTTTTGCAGCGCGAAGCGCACGCTCCGGCTAAGCGCTTCTTCCTTCTGCGCGCCGCCAAAGGCCGGCCCAGCCAAGGCGCAGCACAGCGCGCTGGCCAACAAGGTACGGCCCGACAGCCTCAAACTGCTGCGGTGCATCCATCGGGTAAGACGAGCCTGCCACATGATCAACCCTTCACGCCTGCTTAAGTCTGGCAAGCAAAAAATTCATGACGTCAGCCAGAGGGATCTTTTGCGCTTCAGCGTCCCGTCGGTTCTGATATTCCACCACACTTTCCTTCAGCCCGCGTTCGCTCACGGTCAGACGGTGGGGCAGGCCGATCAGTTCGGTGTCGGCAAACATTACACCTGGCCGCTCGTCTCGGTCATCCAGCATTGCCTCGATTCCTGCATTCCCAAGCTCCATGTACAGTTTATCGGCAGTTTCGCTGACGAGCTTACTTTTTCCGTAGCCTATCGGTGTAATTGCAAGCAAGAACGGTGCCATTGAAGCGGGCCAGAGTATGCCTTTATCGTCGTGATTTTGCTCGATTGCGGCTGCCACGATGCGGGAAACACCGATCCCATAACAACCCATCTCCAATACCTGCGCCTTGCCGTCCTGGTCCAGGAAGCTGGCATTCATGGCTTGGGAATACTTGGTGCCGAGTTGAAACACGTGGCCAACTTCAATCCCTCGGCAGAGGTCGAGATTGCCCTTGCCGTCAGGCGAGGGATCGCCTGCCAACACATTGCGGATGTCGCTCACTTGCGCAGGCTCGGCGCAATCGCGACCGAAGTTGGCCCCCGTAAAATGATAGCCGGGCTCATTGGCTCCACACACAAAATCGCTCATCGCGGCGGCTGATCGATCAGCGATGAGCTGTATGAAACTTATAGCTCGTGTTGTTCCTTCGCCAGGTATAGCGAAATCCACGTTCTGATCCGGAAGGTTTGCAGGGCCGATATAGCCCGCGCGACAACCCATGCGATGCTCAATTTCGTCTTCGGTTGCAAATCGGAAATTCCCCACGACCTTGTTGAGCTTGATTTCGTTGACTTCGTGATCTCCGCGCAAAAGTAGCAGCACAAACCTCTCTTCAATACCGGGCGCATTCGCCTCAGCCATGACCGCGATGGTTTTGAGTATCTTGCTTGGCTTGATACCCAAGGATTCCGATACTTCTTCAATCGTCTTCTTGCCTGGTGTGGCTATTTTCTCCATCGACTGAGTCGCGGCGGCACGTGGTGTGGTGGGTGCCAGTGCTTCTGCCATTTCGATATTTGCCGCGTAGTCGGAGTTGGGACAGAAGGCGATCGCGTCTTCCCCCGAGTCGGCAAGCACGTGAAATTCGTGGGAACCCGAACCCCCAATGGCGCCAGTGTCCGCTGCCACCGCTCGGAATCTCAAGCCCAGACGAGTGAATATGCGGCTGTAGGCCTCGTACATGGTCTGGTAGGTTTGCTCGAGGCTGGCACGGTCGGCGTGGAAGGAGTAGGCGTCCTTCATGATGAATTCCCGCGCTCTCATGACGCCGAAGCGGGGGCGGATTTCATCACGAAATTTTGTCTGGATCTGATAGAAATTTATTGGCAACTGGCGATAGGAACGAATTTCCTTGCGGGCAATGTCGGTAATGACTTCTTCATGGGTTGGACCGAAACAGAAGTCACGCTCGTGCCGGTCCTTGATCTTGAGCATCTGGGGCCCGAATTTCTCCCAGCGGCCGGATTCCTCCCATAGTTCGGCAGGTTGTATGGCCGGCATGAAGAGTTCCAGCGCGCCGGCCCGGTTCATTTCCTCTCGCACGATCGCTTCCACTCGGCGCAGCACCCTTAGACCCAAGGGCATCCAAGTATAAAGCCCCGAGCCCAGACGACGGATCAGTCCGGCCCGCAGCATCAGTTTGTGGGACACGAGTTCCGCTTCAGCCGGGGCTTCCTTGCTGGTGGAAAGGAAAAACTGGGACAGGCGCATGGTCGATATAATTGGGCAAAGCATGCATTCTACCAAGCCTTACTGTCAGCCATGTTCCGCAAACGCCTGTCCAAGTCTGTCCATTGCGATGCGACCGTAGAAGTTCTAGAAGAGCGCGGGGTGCGCTCTCTGCATTTGGGCACGGGCGCAATCCAGAGCTCCATGCGGGTGAGCCGGCCCTGGGACCTGGAACTGGCTTATACCCGCGCGATGATGGCTTTTCTGCTGTTTGTTCCCAAGCCCTCGGAGGTGCTGATGGTGGGCTTGGGTGCGGGTTCGCTAGCCAAGTTCATCCGCAAGCACCAACCGGAAGTGCGGATCCAGGCGGTTGAACTCAATCCCCAGGTTGTGGGGGCCGCGCGTAGCCACTTCTTTCTCCCACCCGATGACGACAATTTGAAGGTCAGAATCGAAGATGGGGCCGCTTATGTACCTGCACATCCGGGAAGCGCCGATGTGATACTTTTGGATGGCTACGACGCCGGCAACCAGGTCGAGGCTCTCGCCACGCTGGCGTTCTATCGGGCTTGTCGGCTTGCGCTGAAACCCGGTGGAGTGTTGTCAGTGAACCTATGGGGCCAGGACAAGAGCTTTTCCGATTACTTTGGCAGATTGGTTGAAGCCTTTGATGGCCAAGTCTGCTCGCTGACGATACAGGGAAGAACCAACGTGGTCGCGCTTGCGCTGGAAATGGATGGCGGTCCGACACGTCTGGAGAAAGGCTCGGGCGACGCGGGGGCTTTGGGCCGGGCATGGGGCCTGGATCTGCTGCGTTTTGCCAGGGAACTGCGCTGGGCCCGAACTGGCGCCTAGTTTTATTGCCCTCAACTTGGCAGGCGCAAAGCGAGTTTTAATTTCGGCGCGGTGAAAGAATGAGGCGTATACGCTTTCCCGATACAAGCAGCCGGCTCTCGGGAAAGCGGGCAACCGGGGAGGCGCCAAGCTCGAGGACAGGGGGAAGAATTATGCTTGCCCGGGCGGCTTCGCTCAAGCTAAAGCAGCCCGGAAAGAACAAAGCAAAAACAATGCAAAAACAAAGGCTAAGGAGACAAAATTGGGTACGGCTTAAGTTGCAATTTCCGCTAAGTGTGAAACAATGTAAATAGAAATATTTTAGTTTGAAGGTGGCGGAAATGATCGATAGGGAAGGTTACCGCCCCAATGTCGGCATCATCTTGTGCAATGCCCGTAACCAGGTGTTTTGGGCCAAGCGCATCAAGCAACACGCTTGGCAATTTCCCCAAGGGGGGATACAGGCTGGTGAAACGCCTGAAGCGGCCATGTACCGCGAGCTCAACGAGGAGATAGGGTTGGGTCCTCAGCATGTACGGATTCTGGGACGGACCCGAAACTGGTTGCGCTACGAAGTGCCGGATAGTTGGGTGAGAAGGGACTGCCGCGGGGTTTACCGCGGCCAGAAGCAAATTTGGTTCCTGTTGCGGCTGACGGGCCGAGACTGTGATGTGAGCCTGCGCGCAACCGATCATCCGGAATTTGACGCCTGGCGCTGGAATGAATATTGGATCGAGCTTGAGTCCGTAGTGGAATTCAAGCGCGAAGTCTACCGGCATGCACTTGAGGAACTTGAGCGATACCTGGCCCGAGACCTGCGCTATTTGAGACGACGTGGAGCATGGGCGGAACGGACTCTCACTGAAAAGGTGGAGTGAAGACAGTCTGTCTTTACGGCTTAGTTATCCTGCCGACACGATAGCGTCTGCGTCTACTTGCCTATCCACCGCGTTGTGCATTGCAATATGGCGGGGTATAGTGGGTTGAGACTTAGGCCTCCGTTCCCGTATTGTCAGCTCAGCAAATGCCTAAGCCGAATTCAGTGTTAGGGAGGCCCATGGAATCAAGCGCCGATCCGAATCTGCCTGCTCAGACGGCGGAACAAGCACTTGGCAAAGCGTGGCCGCTCAGTCCGGGTGAACCCCTCTGGAAGCGTGTACCGACTCGTGATGAAACTGGCCGACTTCTAGCCGATTTCATGATGTTGATTCCAAAACTTAAGTCCCGTCCCAATCCCTATATCCAAGCCGCTGCAGCGTATATCAAGGCCGTCCTGTCTTGCCACGATGAGGTGGTGTTTGCTGATGTGAATCTGGAGCTCAATATACTGTGGGTTTCCCATCGATATCGCCCGGGATTGATGTGGGAAATCGTAAGTGCGGTCAGGCTGCGTCTGCCCGAAGCGGTTGTGGTGGCCCACCAATGCGCTCCCATGCCGGATTGATTGTTGCCGCTTGACTTGTGGCTACGTTTTCACGCCTGCAACTCCCGCTGCACCCCTTGAACCGCGCTTGGTCAGAACTTCTGCCGGGAGTGCAGCAACGACCTCAACTGCCACAGCAAAGGTGCCATTTTACGTGGCATCATTTCGCATACTAATGCACGGGTAGACCGCCAATCAGGGCGACATGACATCTGGGAATGGGAGTCGTCAAGCTGTTCGGGAACAATTCCAGGCCGGTAGAGCAGGCCATTAGGGCAGCCCGCATGCATGTATTGGCTAACCGGCCGGGTTTTGCGGACCAGGATTCGTTGGGCTGGTTGCAAGATCGGCCAATTCAAGGAGTGCTGGTTCCCCGATAAAACACAATTCTTTTAATCGCGCTGGCCGCAATGATTGCCGACTCGTCACCGCCGGGATATACTTGACAAAATCAATCAAGTATTCGCCCGGCTTAATTTTTGGAGCACAAACAACATGGCTTTATCCGAACTGATCGTGCAAACTGCCCTCAAGGAGCTCATCGATCCTAATACCAAGAAAGACTTGGTCACCGGCAAGTCCACCAAGAGCATCAAGATAGACGGCGACAATGTGTCGGTAGATATCATGCTGGGCTACCCGGCCAAGAGCCAGTTGTCGTCCATCAAGAAAATGGTTGAGGACAAGCTGAAGACTTTGCCCGAGGTCGGTCAGGTGACCGTCACAGTCCGCTTCAATATTGTTTCCCATGGGGTGCAGAAAGGCGTCAAGCTGATTCCGGGCATCAAGAACATTATTGCAATCGCGTCGGGCAAAGGCGGAGTGGGCAAATCCACTACCGCCGTTAATCTCGCCTTGGCGCTGGCAGCCGAAGGCGCCAACGTGGGCATCCTCGATGCGGATATTTATGGCCCTTCCCAGCCCATGATGCTAGGCATCAAGGGGCGGCCCGAGTCCCAGGATGGGAAGACACTCGAACCCATGATAGGCCACAGCATTCAGGCGATGTCCATCGGCTTCATGATTGATACGGACACCCCAATGGTCTGGCGCGGTCCCATGGTGACTCAGGCTCTGGAGCAACTCCTGGCTGATACCAACTGGAAAGACGTCGATTATCTGGTGGTGGACATGCCCCCTGGCACTGGGGACGTCCAGCTGACCTTGGCGCAAAAGGTTCCGGTGACAGGCGCCGTGATTGTCACAACGCCGCAGGATATCGCCTTGATCGATGCGCGCAAGGGACTCAAGATGTTCGAGAAGGTGGGAATCCCCATCCTTGGCGTGGTGGAAAATATGGCTCTGCACATTTGTACAAACTGTGGCCATGAGGAACGTATCTTCGGTCAGGGCGGC
The DNA here is from genome assembly GCA_963782495.1 of uncultured beta proteobacterium. Lineage (GTDB taxonomy): Bacteria > Pseudomonadota > Gammaproteobacteria > Burkholderiales > Thiobacillaceae > DASQBT01. Next base: position 522,509 of record CAWAJU010000003.1, read on the forward strand.
GGCGAAAGAATGTGCGCCGACTATGGCGTGGAATTTCTCGGCGGGCTGCCGCTCGACATCCAAATTCGCGAGCAGACCGATTCCGGCACGCCGACCGTGGTGGCGTCCCCAGACTCGCGCGTGGCGGAAATCTACCGCGAGATCGCGCGCCGGGTTGCAGTCAAGATCGGGGAATCCGCCGTGGACCACACCAGCAAGTTTCCCAGCATCGTGATCCAGAACACCTGAGCGAATCTGGGGCGCAAGAAAGGGCAGGGTTTACCCTGCCTTTTTTGCTTTTCGGCACCCCGGCGACTTGCCTTATACTGCAACCACTTTGTTGAATCCTTGCCCTTGCATACATGAGCATCAAGTCTGACAAATGGATCCGCCGGATGGCCCAAAGCCACGGCATGATCGAGCCTTTCGAGACCAATCTGGTGCGCGAACTGGACGGCCAGAAGATCGTCTCCTACGGCACATCGAGTTACGGCTATGACATTCGCTGCGCGGGCGAATTCAAGGTCTTCACCAACATCAATTCCACCATTGTCGACCCCAAGAAATTCGATCCCAATTCATTCGTGGAAATGCATGGAGACTCCTGCATCATCCCGCCCAACTCTTTTGCTCTGGCCCGCACCGTGGAATACTTCCGCATCCCCAGAAACGTGCTGACCATCTGCCTGGGCAAGTCAACTTATGCGCGCTGCGGCATCATCGTCAACGTCACGCCGTTCGAACCCGAATGGGAAGGCTATGTGACACTGGAATTCTCCAATACCACGCCACTGCCGGCCAGGATTTATGCCAACGAGGGCGTGGCCCAGGTGATCTTCTTCGAATCCGACGAAGTGTGCGAAACCTCCTATAAAGACCGGGGCGGCAAGTATCAGGGTCAGCATGGCGTCACGCTGCCGCGCATTTAATCACCCTATAATGCCTGCTTCTTAGTCGGCTCCCCAGGAAGGAAAGGCCATGCGCTTCCGCTTCCCCATCGTCGTAATCGACGAGGATTTCCGTTCCGAGAATGCCAGCGGTCTGGGTATCCGGGCGCTGGCCACCGCCATCGAGAGCGAGAACATGGAGGTGCTTGGCGTCACCAGCTTCGGCGATGTCGCCTCATTTGCCCAGCAACAGTCGCGCGCGTCCGCCTTCATTCTTTCCATCGACGATGAGGAGTTCAAGACCACCGAGGCGGCGGAGGAAGCAGTGGCGCGCATTCGCGCGTTTGTAGTTGAGCTGCGTTTTCGCAATTCCGATATTCCAATATTCCTTTACGGCGAAACCCGGACTTCGAGGCACCTTCCAAATGATGTGCTGAAGGAACTTCACGGCTTCATCCATATGTTCGAGGATACTCCGGAATTCATCGCCCGCTACGTGGTGCGCGAAGCGAGAAACTACTTGGACGCACTGCCGCCGCCATTTTTCCGCGCACTGGTTCACTATGCGGCTGACAGTTCCTACTCCTGGCATTGTCCGGGACATTCGGGCGGCGTTGCGTTTCTGAAAAGTCCGGTTGGCCAAATGTTTCACCAGTTCTTTGGTGAGAATCTACTGCGCGCGGACGTGTGCAATGCGGTCGATGAACTCGGTCAGTTGTTGGACCACACCGGGCCGGTGGCGGCCTCGGAGCGCAATGCCGCACGGATTTTCGGTTGTGATCACCTGTTCTTCGTCACCAACGGAACTTCCACCTCGAACAAAATCGTCTGGCATTCCGCTGTGGCGCCGGGCGACGTTGTGGTGGTCGACCGAAACTGCCACAAGTCCATTCTGCATGCCATTACCATGACCGGCGCCATTCCGGTATTTCTGACACCGACGCGGAACCATTACGGCATCATCGGGCCGATCCCGAAAGAAGCGTTTCGCTGGGAAAACATCGAGAAGAAAATTGCCGCCCATCCATTTGCCAGGAAAGCCAAGGGCAAACCGCGCATCCTGACCATCACCCAGAGCACCTATGATGGAGTTGTGTATAACGTGGAAGACATCAAGCAAATGCTGGATGGCAAGATCGACACTTTGCATTTTGACGAGGCCTGGCTGCCGCATGCAACGTTCCATGACTTCTACAAAGGCATGCATGCGATCGGCCGTAATCGACCACGTTGCAAGGATTCCATGGTGTTTTCCACCCAGTCCACCCACAAGTTGCTGGCGGGCCTGTCCCAGGCATCGCAGATCCTGGTGCAGGATTCCCAGACCGGCAGGTTGGACAAGGATGTATTCAATGAGGCGTTCCTCATGCACATGTCCACCAGCCCCCAATACGCAATCATTGCCAGTTGTGACGTGGCAGCGGCAATGATGGAGCCACCCGGGGGAATGGCCCTGGTCGAGGAATCGATTCGTGAGGCGCTTGATTTTCGCCGCGCCATGCGCAAGGTGGATGAAGAGTATGGTGCATCGTGGTGGTTCAAGATCTGGGGGCCGCCCATTGATCTGGCCGACGAAGGCATAGGCGAGCGCGGCGACTGGGTGATCCGCGGCGGCGAGAAGTGGCATGGGTTTGGCGATCTCGCCGAAGGCTTCAACATGCTCGACCCGATCAAGGCGACCATCATTACGCCCGGACTGGATGTGGAGGGGGATATTGCCGAAACCGGCATTCCTGCGGCCATTGTGACCCGATACCTGTCCGAGCACGGGATCATCGTAGAAAAAACCGGCCTCTACTCGTTCTTCATCATGTTCACCATCGGCATTACCAAGGGGCGCTGGAACACCATGGTGACCGAGCTGCAGCAGTTCAAGGATGACTACGACAAAAATCAGCCACTATGGCGCGTACTGCCAGAATTTGTGGCCAAGTTTCCGCGCTACGAGCGGGTGGGTCTGAAGGAGTTGTGCGATGCCATACACGGCATCTACAAGACGTTTGATATTGCCCGCTTGACCACGGAGATGTATTTGTCCGACATGGAACCGGCCATGAAGCCGGCTGATGCGTTCGCCAGAATGGCCCATCGAGACATCGACCGAGTCGAGATCGACAAGCTCGAAGGGCGCATCACCAGCGTCTTGCTCACGCCTTATCCGCCGGGTATTCCACTTCTGATTCCGGGAGAACGGTTCAACGCGACCATCGTGCGCTACCTGCAGTTCGCACGCGAGTTCAATGAAAAGTTTCCCGGTTTTGAAACCGACATCCATGGACTGGTGAAGGACGAAAGCAATGGCAAGGCCCGCTATTATGTGGATTGCGTGAGATCACCAACGGAGTAGGAATAGTCTTAGCCGATGATGCAGCCTTCGGTCTCGCAACTACACCCTCTCGGGCGTAGCCTGCAGGAAACTGTCGATGATAGTCTGGCCTGGCTGAGCCCGATATTGACCCGCATGCTCGAAGTAACCGGGTACGTCAGCCGGGAAGAGACAAGATCGCTCCCTTCTTCCTCGTCCAGTGCGAATGCCCCGGTGTTGCTGACGCGTATCCGGCAAAAAACCCTCGATTACCTCACCGGCCAGAATGGGGCGGTAAGGCTGGCGCTGATCGACCAGAATGATTACGACATGCTGGTTGAAGAACTCTCAGCCTACCGCGATGAGATTGACCGACAGGACACGGCGCTCGGCTTTATCGAGAAGCATCTGGGGCGACTGCTCAACCGTCGGATTGTTCGGGACAGCAATCCCTACAGTTTGCGCAACCTTGCCCACTTCATTCTGGAAGCGCTGACTGAGCAAGGCGTGGGCCACGGAGTCAGACGGGCTTTGCTGCGTGCCTTTCTGGAACAGGCAGTTCCATCAATGCGAACCAGTTTGTGGGATTTGGCAAATGCCCTCGAACCCCTGGCTAAGCAGATTTCCTCCCAGCCCACAGGCGAATTCAACTCAAGCGTGGCGGTCAACAGGCACGAGGACCCGGGGCAGACGGCGCAACTGCCAGGGCAGAGCGCAACGTCCGGCCGGAAGCCTCCCTATGCGGCAGTCGCCGAGACCGGCACTGACCTAGTCAATACGCTGGATCGCGTGCTCAACGCGCTGGATTCGTTCGAGCTTTACAAGTCGAATCATGGACAGAGCACCACCCGACAGCCGGCGCCGGGCATGATCGCTCAATGGGCCAGCCAGACTGCCGCCGATGCCACGGTGATGAAAGGCGTGATCGCTTCCAGCCTCCTCGCCGGGATACCTGGTTTGGAGCAAGATGCGCATCTGCCTTTGGACGCGCTGACCGCCGTGCTGATGGAGCAGGTGACGCGCGATAATGAAGCCTTGGTCAGCGATCCAAGCCATCCCGTGCGGCGCCTCTTGAACCGCCTGTTTGCCACGCTCGCCTCTGGTCCGACTGCGGACGAATTGCCCAAGCTCAAGGAATGGGTGGAGTCCGCCAGCCGGGTGCTGCTACATCAGCCACAGGAAGCCTCAGTCCTGCTCGGAGACCTGGAGCGCCTGGGCGCGCCGAGCGTATTGCGCCGTCGTGACCGGCTGCTGGAAAGGCAGCTGGAGTTGGAGAGCTGGCATCGTATGCTGCGCGCCAAGCAGCGTTCCAAAGAAGCCCTGGACAGCTCTTTGCAAGGCATGAATATGCATCGTGAGGCCGCTGCATTTGTCCGGCAATACTGGGTCCACGTGCTGAGCATGATCGCCCTGCGTCACAATCCGGGAACCAGGGTATGGGGTGATGCGCAGGACGTGGCCAGGGCGTTGGGATCCTGTCCGCTCACGCCGGAACAAATGGAAATTCTGGAGACCATCGCAAGGCGTGAACTGGGCGCCTATTTCAGCAGCGAAGATGCGGCACAGGCGCTGGAGGGTTGGCTCCATCGACTTGGAGAGATCCCGAGCGAGGGCAACGCTTTGTCCTGGAAACGCCTGCCCGCTGTTGAAAGCATGCCGGCGGTTCTCGCGGAGGCGGCACCCAAGCCGGTTCTGGGGTCGTGGGTGCGATTTGCCGACAAGCCGTGGCCTTATCCCTTGCAGTTAATATGGAGTAGTGTGCCGTTCGGCTATCTGGGATTTACCGATGCGTCGGCCGAACGCAGCTTCCGCGTGGAAGTGAGCGAGTGGGTCAGCTATGTGGCTGCCGGCCGGCTGGAAGATTATGGCCTCACATCGTTTGAGGAAATGCCTCCCCTGCTGGATCGGAACCTGGAATCCTGGACCTTTGAACACCAACTCCTCAGCACACTGCGCGATGGCAGCACCGGGCTCTTGAACCGGCGTGGATTGATGCAGGCCATCACCGGCCGCGATTCCGAGGAAACACAAGCGGCTTGGCAACTGCTGGTAATGGAATTGCCAAGACTGGCGGAACAGTATCTCGGGGAAGGACAGATGGCAGTCGATATGGCCGTGAGTAGTCTGGTCGGCGTGTTGCGCGGCCAGGATTATCCGGGGCTGATCTTGGCGCGCTTGGGAGAAAGCCGCTTTGCAGCAGCTGCGCCCCGAGGGGAAACCGGTCTGGTGAGTGCATTCCGGCCCGCGCTGGAAAGGCACTGCGAAGCTCTGCAGGAGGGTTGGTTTTTTCATCTGGGCTATTGCCCGGAAGGGCCACCTGGCGAAGGACTGATCCAGGCCGCTGAGGAGGCTGTTGAAGCGGCTCGCGACGCCGGAAAGAATTCTCTTGAAATCAAGGCGATCGCCGAATCAAGGCTTGAAAGCTGGATGCGCGCAACCACTCGCATCATCCGGGAGGGCAGATTGGAGTTGCATGCCCAGCCTATGCGAGCGCTCAAGGAGGGTTTGTTGCCGCATGCAGAGATTTTGCTGCGGCTCAAATCGGATGATGATCAATATCATTCACCGGCCTTGTTCTTGCGCGAGGCGGAACGGCAGAAACTGATGCCCCAAGTGGATTTGTGGGTATTGCGTAGCCTGGGCGAGTGGCTGCAGGGGCGCAGCCAGTTGCCTCAGCGCTGGTCTGGGCTGGCGGTGAATCTTTCCGGTCAGACCTTGTCCGATCCTGGCAGCCAGGAGGCGATCACCACTTGGCTGAGCCAAAGCGGTGTGGATCCGGCCTGGCTGATTTTTGAAATCACCGAAAGCTCAGCCGTGGCCAACCTGGACCAGGTTGGAGAGTTTCTCCGTGGCTTGAGAGACAGAGGATGTCGCACAGCGCTGGACGATTTCGGTTCGGGTTATGCCAATTACACCTACCTTCGCGAACTTCCATTCGACTACCTCAAGATAGACGGCAGTTTCGTCCGCAACCTCCTGGCCAGCGAAGCCGACCGGGCCCTGGTCGGCTCGATGGCGGAAGTGGCCAGACATTTTGGCCTCAAGAGTGTGGCCGAATATGTCCACAGCGTGGACCTGATTCCCATCCTCGAAGGACTGGGAGTGGATTATGGCCAGGGCTATGCGCTCGGTGAACCCGTGCCACTGAGCCAACTCGACCGCTGACCCCTCTTTCCCAAACCACGCTTGCCTATTCTTGCTAATAGGCTGATTTCTGAGTATAATTTTCGTTTCCCTTGCTCCACCGCATTCGCATGGCGGGGGGCTTTAACCACAAGGAGTACCCATGCGTCATTACGAAATAGTGTTTATCGTTCATCCCGATCAGAGTGAGCAGGTGCCCGCGATGATCGAACGCTATCAGGCCAACATCACCGGCCATGGTGGCAAGATCCATCGCCTGGAAGACTGGGGTCGGCGCCAGTTGGCTTACCCCATCCAGAAGCTGCACAAAGCCCATTACGTGCTGATGAATATCGAATGTGACCAAGCCACGCTGGATGAACTCGAACATGGCTTCAAGTTCAACGATGCCGTGCTGCGCCACCTGACGACCAAACGCGACGATGCAGTGGCCAGCCCTTCGCCCATGATGAAGGAAGAGAAATCCCGGTCATTGCTGGAAGGCGATACCAAGCCCACAGCCGAACAGCCTGCCGCGCCAGCTGCTTGAGCCGCAAACGTGAATTGATCTGGATACCGAATTCGTAAAGGAGTAACACCATGCCTCGTCCCATGGGCAAGAAAAACACTCGTGACAATACCAAGAACAAAGGCCCGGGCAACCGGGGCCTGTTCAAGCGCCGCAAGTTCTGCCGCTTTACCGCGGAAGCGATCAAGGAAGTTGATTACAAGGATGTGGACATCCTCAAGGACTTCATCAGCGAGAATGGCAAGATCATTCCCGCGCGGATCACCGGCACCAAGTCGCATTACCAGCGGCAGCTTTCCACTGCCATCAAGCGCGCGCGCTATCTGGCGTTGCTGCCTTATACCGATCTGCATTGAGGGGACCGCCATGCAAGTGATATTGATGGAAAAGGTAGTCAACCTGGGAAATCTGGGCGACGTGGTCAAGGTCAAGGACGGGTTTGCGCGCAACTTCCTGATCCCTGGCGGTCACGCCAAGCGCGCGACCAAATCCAATGTCGAGGCGTTTGAAGTGCAACGTGCCGAACTGGAAAGACATCAGGCCGACAAACTGGGGGTCGCCCGGGCGCGTGCCGAGCAGCTCGAGGGCCTGCTGGTTCAGATCAAACAAAAGGCCGGAGTTGATGGTCGACTGTTCGGTTCGGTCGGCAATGCCGACATTGCTGAGGCTTTGGTTGCGCAAGGCTTCGAAGTGAGCAAGGCGGAAGTGCGTCTGCCCGAAGGCCCGTTCAAGGCGGTAGGTGACTACGAGGTGGTGCTGTCCCTGCACGCCGATGTGGTAACCAATATCAAGGTGTCGGTGCTGGGCGAAGCGGCCTGAGCCACGGAGCCGCAGACTATAAGGCGTGACTTGTTCACGCCTTTTTTATTCAGCGTTTTCCCCAATCTATTCCCTGGTTGCCCACAGCATTGTCCCTTTCTACTTAGGCAGGGCGAGCATAGAATCCCGTCATGGCTAGCGTATATCCTTTCGCAACTCCCCCCGGGCTGACGGATAACCAACTTGCCCAGTTGCGCGTCCCGCCCCATTCGGTGGAAGCCGAACAGGCCGTTCTCGGCGGCTTGTTGCTGGACAACCAAGCTTGGGACAAGGTGGCAGACCTCATCAACGAACCGGATTTGTATCGCCAGGATCACCGCCAGATCCTGCGTGCGGTCATCCGCCTGATTGGCGATAACAAACCAGCCGATGTTGTGACTGTGGCCGAGATGCTGCAGTCCCATGGTGACTTGGAAAGCGCCGGTGGGCTGCCCTATCTGGCGAGCCTGGCAAGCAATACCCCGTCGGCTGCCAACATCCGCCGTTATGCGGAAATTGTCCGGGAACGCGCGGTAATGCGCAAACTGGTGGAAACCGCCACCCGAATTGCGGATTCGGCCTACACGCCGAACGGCAGGAGCGCGTCCCAACTGCTCGATGAAGCCGAGGCCAGGGTGTTTGAAATTGCCGAGGCGGGCAATCGCGGCGGCGCCGGCTTCAGTCCCATCAAGCCCTTGCTGCAGCAGGTCATGGAGCGAGTTGACGAGCTCTACAGCCGCGACAATCCGGATGATGTCACCGGTGTGCCCACCGGCTTTCGGGATCTGGACAGCAAGACCTCCGGCCTGCAGCCTGGTGACCTCATCATCGTGGCGGGGCGTCCGTCTATGGGGAAGACCGCGTTTTCACTCAACATCGCGGAGAACATTGCGGTGGATACCGGTTTGCCGGTCGCGGTGTTTTCCATGGAAATGGCCAGCACCCAACTGGTGATGCGAATGATCGGCTCGGTCGGCAAGCTCGATCAGCACAAACTCAGAACCGGCCGTCTGGGCGATGATGACTGGCCACGCTTGACCTATGCCATGGGCAAGCTCAACGAAGCGCCGATCTTCATCGATGAAACCCCGGCCCTCAATCCGCTCGAGTTGCGCGCCCGCGCCCGAAGATTGGCGCGCGAATGCGGCAAGCTGGGCCTGATCGTGGTCGACTACCTGCAGCTCATGTCCTCGACTGGCAGCGGGGAAAACCGCGCCACGGAAATCTCCGAGATTTCCCGTTCGCTCAAGGCACTCGCCAAGGAGTTGAACGTGCCGGTCGTTGCCTTGTCCCAGCTCAATCGCGCGCTGGAGCAGCGGCCCAACAAGCGGCCGGTCATGTCGGACTTGCGCGAATCCGGCGCGATCGAGCAGGATGCCGACGTGATCCTGTTCATCTACCGCGACGAGGTTTACAACCCCGAAAGCCAGGACAAGGGCACCGCTGAAATCATCATCGGCAAGCAGCGCAACGGCCCCATCGGCACGGTGCGGCTGACCTTCCTCGGCGAATACACCAAGTTCGAGAGCTTTGCTGCGGGGACCAAGTACTGAGGTGCGTCCGCTAGTCGCGAGGATATCGCTCGATGCGCTGGCGCATAACCTGAGGGTGGCCCGGCAGCATGCGGGTCAGGCCCGCGTTATTTCAGTGGTCAAGGCGAACGCCTATGGCCATGGCTTGACCCGCGCCCTACGCGCCCTGGCGGCAAGTGATGCCTATGCGGTAGTGTCGCTGGATGAGGCCGCCAACCTGCGCCAGATGGGGGTGGAAAAACCCATTCTGTTACTGGAGGGATTTTTTCAGGCGGCCGAACTGGCGGCAATCGCCGAACTGCAGTTGACCCCGGTGATCCATGCCGCAGAGCAACTTGATATGCTGGTGCGTCAGCCGCTCGCCGCACCAATAGACATTTTTGCCAAGTTCAACAGCGGCATGAATCGACTGGGCTTTTCCTTGCACGAGTTTGAAGCGGTGCTGGGCCAGATTCGGGCATGGAACACCCTATGCAATCTCACGCTCATGACTCACTTCGCCACCGCGGATGAGCCCCGGGGCGTAGGCTGGCAAGCTGAACCGTTCCTGAACAAGGCGGCGGACACGGGTCTGCCCCTGTCGCTGGCCAATTCGGCTGCGCTGTTACGCTATCCGGACTTGGCAAAGGACTGGGTCAGACCCGGCATCATGCTCTATGGCGCATCACCCTTCGCTGATGTCAGCGCCGCAGAGCTCGGACTTAAGCCGGCGATGACCCTGCAGACCGAAATCATTGCGGTGCAATCGCTCAAACCAGGAGAGGGTCTGGGTTATGGTCTGGCCTGGCATGCGTCTGAACCCACCAAAGTTGGCATCGCCGCCTGTGGATACGCCGATGGATATCCGCGCCACGCACCCGTTGGAACCCCCGTCCTGGTCAACGGCAAACGCAGCGGCATTCTTGGTCGCGTATCGATGGATATGCTCCATGTGGATTTAAGTCGAGTTCCAGATGCGGGAATCGGTAGCGTGGTCACTCTGTGGGGCGAGGGTCTTCCGGTAGAAGACGTTGCCAGGGCGGCAGGCACGATCAGCTATGAGTTGTTGTGCGCGCTGGCTGCGCGCGTGCGGATTGTAGAGGACTGAAGTTTTCAGTCCCCGGATCTGGCCCGGGCGCGGGTTCAAAGACTGGAGCTAGACCAGGGACAATTAGTTTATCGGCACGCCACTTGCTTAATTGTCGGCATGTCTATCGATCAAGATTCCTTGCAGGGGAGCCCTGAAGCGATCCAGCGTGTCGTCAAGGTTCGCCGCGACTACAACACCTGGGTCGCCAACGAAACACTGGAAGACTACGCGCTGCGTTTTGCGCCGCGCAATTACCGCAAGTGGTCGGAAATGCGGGTCGCCAACACGGCGTTTGGCGCGTCCTCCTTTCTGGTGCTGGAAGCGGTGGGCGCCACGCTGCTGGTCAACTACGGCTTCGTCAATGCCGCATTGGCGATTCTCGCCACCGGCCTGATCATCTTCCTGGCCGGTCTGCCGATCAGCGTCTACGCGGCCCGCTACGGGCTGGATATGGACCTGCTGACCCGTGGCGCCAGCTTCGGCTACTTGGGCTCGACCATTACCTCACTCATCTACGCCTCGTTCACTTTCATCTTCTTCGCTCTGGAAGCGGCCATCATGGCCTATGCCCTGGAACTGGCCGCTGGCGTCCCGCCAGCCTGGGGTTATCTGGTCTGTGCGCTGGTGGTGATCCCTTTGGTCACTCACGGCGTTACCGTTATCAGCAAGCTGCAAACGATTACCCAGCCAATTTGGCTGATCATGCTGGCGCTTCCTTACCTGTTTATCCTGATCCGGGACCCGGGCGCTTTCTCCGGTATTGCCGCCTATGCCGGCAAGGGCTCCAATGGTTTTGACATCCACCTGTTCGGTGCCGCCATGGCTGTCGGTCTGGCCCTCATCACCCAGATGGGCGAGCAGGCCGATTACCTGCGTTTCATGCCTGAGCACACGCGCGCGACCCATCGCCGCTGGTGGGGTGCAGTGCTGCTGGGTGGTCCAGGCTGGGTCGTGCCGGGAGTGGTAAAGATGCTGGGTGGCGCGTTGCTGGCTTGGCTCGCAATTCGCCATGCAGTACCGGCTCAGCGCGCCGTGGACCCCAACCAGATGTACCTGGTGGCGTACCAATATGTGTTTCCGAACTACGGCTGGGCGGTGGCTGCTACCGCGATCTTCGTGGTGATCTCGCAGCTTAAGATCAATGTCACCAATGCCTACGCCGGTTCGCTCGCGTGGTCAAACTTTTTCGCGCGCCTCACTCACAGCCACCCGGGACGGGTGGTTTGGGTGGTGTTCAATACCGTGATTGCGCTCATGCTGATGGAGTTGGACCTGTTCCAGGCCCTGGGCCGGGTGCTGGGACTCTATTCCAATGTGGCGGTGGCCTGGATGATGGTCGTGGTGGCTGACCTCGTGATCAACAAGCCGCTTGGGCTGTCGCCGCCGGGTATCGAATTCCGGCGGGCCTATCTTTACGACATCAACCCGGTCGGCGTGGGCGCCATGGGCACTGCGTCTGCCCTGTCGGTGGCCGCCTATTTGGGTTTCTTCGGCGCAGCCATGCAACCCTTTGCCAGCTTTATTGCGCTGATCGCAGCCCTGGTTTGCACCCCCCTCATTGCCTGGATCACCGGCGGGCTGTATTACACCGCACGGCAGGTTGAGCCGGCGCCTAACCGCGCAAGCCAGATCGCGCCGAGTTCCACTCACGCCTGCTGCATCTGCGGCAAGCAATACGAAGCGGAGGACCTCGCGCGCTGCCCGGCTTACCGGGATCACATCTGCTCGCTGTGCTGTTCCCTGGACGCGCGCTGCCATGACTTGTGCAAGCCGAAGGCCCGTCTCAGCGCACAATGGGCAGCACTGCTGGAGCGCTTTCTGCCGGCGCGGGCGCAGCCTTATCTTGAGGCGGGACTCGGCCACTATCTTCTGCTCATGGCAGGCGTGTTGCCGTTTCTCGGCTTGCTTGTGGGGCTGCTCTATTACCAAGAGGTGCTGGCTTTGGCCGACGGCGCCCAGCTGTTGATACCTGCTCTCAAGCAGTCACTTCTGCGCGCCTTCGCCGTGCTCCTGCTGGTATCTGCCATCGTCGCCTGGTGGTTGGTGCTAACCCACAAGAGCCGCCAAGTGGCGCAAGAAGAATCCAACCGCCAGAACCAGCTGCTGATGCAGGAAATTGAATCGCACCGCCATACCGACGGTCTGTTGCAAACCGCCAGGCAGGTGGCGGACCAGGCCAACCAGGCCAAGAGTCGCTATATCTCGACCATCAGCCATGAGCTGCGCACGCCGCTTAACAGCATTCTGGGTTACGCGCAGATTCTGGATGGCGACGGTTCCATTCCGGCCAATCGCCGGCAGGCCGTGAGCGTTATCCGCAGAAGTGGAGAGCACCTGCTGTCTCTGATCGAGGGCACACTGGACATCGCGCGTATCGAGAGCGGCAAGCTGGCCCTCAATCCGCGCCCGGTGGGTTTTCCGGACCTGGTCCGGGAAATGGTTGGGGTGTTCGAATTGCAGGCGCGCAACAAAGGCATTTACTTCGAGTTTCAGCAAATGGGCGAACTCCCTGGTTTCGTGCGCGCCGACCCGCACCGCTTGCGCCAGATTTTGTTCAACATCATTGGCAATGCGGTGAAATTTACCCTTAGTGGAGGTGTGGTGCTGAGGGTGAAATACCAGCGCGAGATCGCGCATTTTGAGATCGAAGACACGGGGCCGGGCATACCTGCGGAGGAACTGGAACAGGTGTTCGAGCCGTTCCTGCGCGGACGCAGCGCCTTGGCTGCGGCCACCGGCGGTACTGGACTGGGCCTGACCATCGCCAGAATGCTTACCGACCTAATGGGCGGCGAACTGACAGTGGAGAGTCCGGCGACAGGCACAGGGACAAGCGGCTGCCTGTTTCGCCTGCGACTTTATCTTCCTCATCTGCGCGCCGCCCAGGTAGAACGCGAACGACCGCGTGTTAGGCGCGTCGGTTATGTCGGCGTGCGCAGACGCCTACTCATCGTGGACAACGAGCGCATCGACCGGGAACTCCTTGCCAGCGTACTGGAACCGATCGGCTTTCTTCTTGCCCAGGCCGATTCAGGTCAGAACTGCCTGGAGGTCGTTAGACGCTTTCAACCCCACTTGATCCTCATGGATCTCGCAATGCCTGACATGGATGGCTGGCAGACCATCCGGCGGTTGCGCGAGGGTATGACGGATGCTGAGATCGCGGTGATTTCCGCCAATGCATTCGACAAGGGGATGGACAATGACGTCGGGGTCAGCCCTGACGAGTTCTTTACCAAACCTGTGAGCATTGACGAGTTGCTGGACTGGATGGGACGGCGCCTGAATCTGGAATGGATAAGCACGGAAGCCACGCTCGTGCCGGCCGAACCTTCAGAGCGCGCTCAGCTGGTGCTGCCGTGCGATGCTCAACTACGAGCCTTGGACGAGCAGATCGAAATGGGCTTTCCGCGTGGCATCCGTGCAAAGCTGGACGAAATCGAAAAACTGGATGCCAGACACGGCGAATTTGTCGCCGTCATGCGCACCCTGGTGCGCCAGTTCCAATTTGATGTCATGCGGGAAATCCTGCGCAAGGGCATCGCTGAGAAGACTCATGACACTGTTTGACGCCACCAATAGCGACATTGTCCTGATTGTTGACGATGTCCCGGAAAACCTGTCCCTGTTGCACGACGCACTGGATGAAACCGGCTATACCGTGCTGGTCGCGACCAATGGCGAATCCGCCCTGCAACGCGCGCGCCAGAGTCGTCCTGACGTGATTTTGCTGGACGCTGTCATGCCCGGCATGGATGGCTTTGAAGTGGCGCGTCGCCTCAAGGCAGAATTCGCGACCCAGGCTATTCCCATTGTTTTCATGACCGGGCTGACCGAAACGGAGCATGTGGTGGCTGCCTTCTCTGCCGGCGGCGCCGATTATGTCACCAAGCCGATCCGGCCACAGGAAGTGCTGGCGCGCATCGCGGCTCACATGCGCAACGCCCGCCAGATGAAGCAGGCGCGTACCGCACTCGATGCATTTGGCCAGGCCACCCTGGTGGTGCGCGCGGCGGACGGAAGGCTGGTGTGGCAGACGCCCCTTGCGCGCAAGTTGCTCCATGCCTATCTCGACATGCACGATGACCGTGCCCCGCCCCGTTTGCTGGCTTGGATCGCGGATGCCCAGCGTGCCATCCGTGAAAGCCGCGAACTTCCGCTGCTCGCGAGCAGCGGTGCGCGGCGGCTTCTGGCGGGCCTGCATGACCCCAGTCGCCTGGGGCACGAAGGGGAGTGGCTCCTGGTCCTGCGGGAAGAAAACCATACTGCCGTCATCGAAGCGTTTATTGCCTTGTTCCGGCTCACCATGCGGGAAGCAGAAGTGCTCTACTGGGTCACCAAGGGCAAGATCAACAAGGACATTGGCGAGATCCTTGGCACCAGCCCCCGCACTGTGAACAAGCATCTCGAGCATGTATTCGAGAAGCTTGGGGTGGAAACCCGAACCGCCGCAGCCAATCTCGCAATGAGCAAGATGGGGATGAAGCCCGCCGCCGGGGAAGTGCGCCGCGTCGATCAATAGTCAGCTGCCGGCGGGGAGATCGCCCCGATAAAGAAAAACATCACGGGCGGCACTGAGCCACCCGCGATGCATTCATATCAGGAAAGGTGTGCCGTTCCCAACCTGGTCCTTAGAACTGCAGTTGCAGGCCAAGAACAAAGCTCTTTACATCATGGGCTGCAGTCGCTTCGTTTTTGGCGTAAGTGGCGCTCAGGCGGGCATTGTGCCCGTCTATGATGTAGTTCAGACCGACGTCTGTTTCCTTGCTGGTGATGTTGGTCAGGTCTGCGTCGAAGTGCTGATAGCGAAGATACGGCTGAAACTTGCCCCAGCCAACTTGCGCCGGGATCAGGTAAGCGGCGCCTGCCAGGTAGCCCTTGCCTTGCGTGATGCCACCGACGTCCATCAGGTCACTCGAATCATACTTGTAGTAGGCTCCTTCCAGGGTCATCACGCCGGCGTCGCCCAGCTTGTGCTCTAGCAAGGCGTCCGCGTTATAGCCCGTATAGTCGCCTTTTTGGCCAATGCCATTGACCACGCCGTCGGTCTCGAACATGCCAGCCACCGCGACGTCCAGTATTTCTGCCCCACCGAAGTAGGTGCTGCCGGTGTAATAGGCCGGCGCGGGGTCGGCGTCCCAGAAGCTGTACTGCACACGGCCGGCATAGAGCAGGTGGTTGTCGGAACCAGGAAGGATGTGGCGGTCGTGGCCCTCGAATGCGCCCGCCGCGTAGACCAGCTTCTTATCCAGGAGCTTGCCCCAGACGGTTGCACCGTCGTCGCGTCCCACAAGTTTGTTCGGGTACTGAGACACCACGCCCGGGTAATACCAGGCGAACATGTAGTAGGGGCCATCGAGATTGGCGCGGTCGCTCGGTGGCAACATGCGTCCGGCCCAGA
>CAWAJU010000004.1:0-418294 GCA_963782495.1 uncultured beta proteobacterium
TTTGCGCCAGTTTGGAGAGCGCCGGCAAGGTCGGCGATTTACAGGTAATTGCAAAAGATCGGTTGCGCTTCGAGACCGCGTGGGCAGAAGTGGATGCCTGCATAGATACTGTTCTCTCGGTCTAATGCGCGGGAATGGAAACAGGTCTCTGATTCACATTGTCGGAAGTGTCCGAGAGTATGAAAACGCTTCTAATCGTTGACGTTCCCTTCGTGCTCAAACTGCTGACGCGCCAATTGGAGCAGCTTGAGGTCACCAATGTCGCGTGCCATGAACACGCGGAGGACCCGCAGGCCGCCGCTTGAAACCAGCATCTGAGCACGTGAGCTGGTGTTCTGCGATCTCCAAATGCTGGAGATGGAGGGAGTGGAATTTGCGCGCCAGATGGCGCGCATCGATGATATTGGAGAGCTGGTCCTGGTAAGTGGCGAGAGACCGAACAGATGCTCGCGGAGATTTGCGAGCGCTCCTTACCACGCACACAGGATCGGCATCAGTTTGCGCTTCGATGACTTCTGGATAGCGCCAGTTCACCACGTTTCCCGCAAGCGGATCTTGGAGGAATCCATCACTTTGACCGATTTCCCTTTGCGTTTTCGTACGCATGCAGTGCTACCGACCATAAGTGGCCTGTCCAAGCGGCCACCCAGAACCGCCGGTCGTCTGCCTTTAGCGGGCCATTAATATCTACGATAGCTGGAATTGGGAGAGCCCTCCGCGGCAGCCGCGCTATCATACTGCAAGTTACATTCCACTGGAGTGGCTTGAGTCCCACCAGGGTGGCGCTTGATAGCGTGCCATCCACCTTGCACAGGATCTGTGAACATCAGCACGAGAACATGAAGAAAGTTGAACAATTGCGGATGACCGGCGAGCTTCCCAGCCCCAAAGGGATAGCGATGGCCATTATGGAGATAAGCGGGCGAGAGGACGCGACCATACATGACGTGACCAGGATCGTGCAAACCGATCCCGCCTTGTCCGGACGCATCTTGCGTCTGGCAAACTCGGCGGCAAACTCTGGCCGGGCGGTGGTCTCAATCAATGACGCGGTCATGCGTCTCGGCATGTCCACCGTCCGCCAGCTGGCCATGGGCTTCTCCCTAGTGGATCAGTATTACCGAGGACCCTGCCACGGTTTCGACTATTCGCGCTTCTGGTCCCATTCCCTGATGATGGCGGTGGCCAGCCAGGCCCTAGGTACAATTGTGCGGATAGGGACTACGGACGATCTCTTCTCCTGTGGGCTGTTGGCGCAGATCGGCCGACTGGCTCTGGCCACCGTATATCCCGCCGATTACAGCGCAATTATCGAAGAGCAGGCCAGCGGGGAGGTACTGCTGGCATTGGAGCGTGAGCGACTGGAGATTGACCACATCGAGTTCACCGCCGCTCTCTTGGCCGACTACGGCATCCCCAAGGCTCTTGCGGAACCGATTAACTACCACGAGGCACCGGAACAATCTGGCTTTGCCGAAGGCTCACGGCCTTACTTGTTGACGCATCTGTTCTTCCAGGCTCGACGCATGGCCGATCTCGGTTTGTCATCCGAAACTGAACGACACGCCAAGATTCCGGAACTCATGCGCTTGGGTGGCATGATTGGCTTGGACGCCCGGGCCTTCGGTGAGCTATTTGACGACGTGGTGCGGCAATGGCAAGAGTGGAGCGAGCTCCTTAAGGTTCCCGCTGCCAAGCTGCCTCCCTTCGATACCATGGTCAACGCACCAGCTTTCCGCTCGGATCAGGAATCCAAGTTGGCCCGCATGCGGGTGCTGCTGGTGGAAGACGAGCCCACGACCGTCATTATTACGGAACGAGCGCTGCGCGACTTGATGGGCTGTACAGTCTATTCGGCGGAGAACGGCAAGGATGGGCTGGCACTGGCGCTTCAGGTGATGCCGCAGATCGTGATCACCGACTGGCATATGCCGGAGATGAATGGTTTGGAATTCTGCCGGGCACTGCGCGCGACCGACTGGGGCCAGTCCATGTACGTGATCATGCTGACCGGCTTGGAAACTGAGGACAAGATCGTCGAAGCCTTCGAGGCCGGGGTAGACGATTACATCTCCAAGCCCGTGAACCTCCGCGCCCTGAGTGCCCGAATGCGCGCCGCTCTGCACTATGTGAGGCTCTTGGAGGCATGGGACCGGGACCGGGCACAGCTCAGGCAGTTCGCGGCGCAACTGGCCATTAGCAATCGTCGGCTGGAGCACGTCGCGATGACCGATCTGCTCACTGGGATACCCAACCGGCGAGCAGGCATGGAAGCCTTGGCCAAGGCTTGGAGCGCATCACAGCGGACCGCTCAACCGGTCGCGGCACTTGTGATCGATATAGATAATTTCAAGGCTATCAACGACCGGTTCGGCCACGCTGTAGGCGATGTTGTTCTGCAGGAGGTGGCCAAAGCAATACAGTCTGCCGCCCGCAAGCATGACAGCGTCAGCCGAATCGGGGGCGAGGAGTTCCTTCTCGTGTGTCAGAACACAGACTCCACAACGGCGATGCTGGCGGCCGAGCGCCTGCGCGCGCTGGTCAAGATGCTGAATGTCAAGGCCGCAGAGACGTACATTCAAACATCAGTCAGCATAGGAGTGGCCAATCTGGAGGAAGGCATGCTAGAGGTGGATGAAATGGTCCGCGGGGCCGATAAGGCCCTGTATTCAGCCAAGCGCGCGGGTCGGAACCGGGTCTGCCTATTCGCTCACGGCAAGACTCAGTGCGCTCAAAGCCAGTGATCGAATTCGCCTTAGATCAGTGCATGCGCATTCAAGACTAAGGATATCCGGGCCATCCGAATTCACCTACAAAACGAACACGACGTTCGCGACCCGGCCATGTTCAGCCTGGCAATCGACAGCAAGCTGCGCGGCTGCGATCTCGTGAACCTGCACGTGCGGGACGTGACGCACGGCAACCAAATATTGCCCCGAGCGATGGTGGTGCAGCGCAAGACCCAACGTCCGGTCCAGTTCGAATTGACTGAGCCGACCAGCTCTGCCGTCTCGGCATGGATCGAAGAGGCCAATTTGAGGCCGGAGCGCTATCTGTTCACCAGTCGCCTGGCGAAATCGCCTCATATTTCAACACGCCAGTATGCCCGGATCGTGCATCAATGGGCTGCCGCCCGACTCAGTTCGCCATAGCGGCACCCGGTAAAAGGAGCTCCTAACATGCGCGAGATGAAGGTGTCTGCCCTCTGGTCATTCCCTGCCATTCTGGTCGCCACTGTAACGGCCATGGCGAGCACCGTGCAAAGCACCAACCCGAGCAGCGGCTTGTCCAACTGGCAGTCCGAGGACACGCTGTTCAGCCTTCAGCTTCTTCAGCTCATGCTGGACAGCGTGCGTGCCGTGTATTCCAACAAGGCCTTCCCGCGCGCGCTGGTGGAGGAAATGGCGGGCTACTGCATGTTCGGCTCCGTCATACGCAACCTGGCTGACGAACCAATCAGCTACGACGTGGCCGACTGGCGCGCGGTCACCGCCGATGGCGTGCGGCACCAACTACGGACGAAGACCGAGTGGCTGAAGATATGGCAGAGCCAGGGCGTGGATTTCGGCTGGTCCATCCTGCCTGCGGCCCAGACGCTCGAAGTCGGTGATTGGGGCCAGGGCTTCACCACGGTCAAGCTTCCCCACGGTACACGCTTCGATCTTGATTATTCCTGGAGGCAACATGGCAAAACATTTCACGCCATTCTCGAAGGGCTCCAGTGCGCCCTCGAACAACTCCCCGTCCTGCCCGGCAAACCCTGAACGGCGTGACGCCCTGATCGCCTTGGGCGGGCTCGGCCTTGGCCTGCTGACCACTGGCGTGGCGCGTGCCGATCTGCCCGAGCCGCCGCTCACCCACATAATGGCCCCGGTCAAACCGCCCAAACCGGCACCGGATTTCAGCCTGCCGGACATGGATGGCAAGATCCACAAGCTCTCCGACTATCCTGGCAAGGTGGTGCTGCTCAACTTCTGGGCGACATGGTGCCCGCCCTGCAGGCGTGAACTGCCCTCCATGGAAAAGCTGTATCTGGACCTGAAGGGCAAGCCATTTCAAGTTCTGGCCTGCGATCAGCAGGAAGACGGCGATACCGTGTTCGCCTTCACTGGCCAGTTGGACCCGGCGCCTACCTTCCCCTTGCTCCTGGATGGCAAGAGCGCCGTATCCAAGGCATACGGCGTCCCCGGCCTACCCACCACCTTCCTCATCGACACGACGGGGCAGATCGCCTATCGGGCCGTAGGCGGGCGTGAATTCGGCCACCCCGCGATCCGTGCGCTGATAGAGGAATTGATGGCCGCGTAGCGCGGAGGATAAGCCGTAGGGCATAGGGGTAACCTCATACGGCGTTACTGATTCGCAAAAGACCGATCAGAGGACCATAGCGGATGCGCTTGCCTTGTTGGGCGTAAGACCGCTTCGGCCGATTATGTAGACCGCTCGATTATGTGGAATTGAGCCTCTGGATACGCGCCAACCGCTGATGGGCAGAGGCCGGCGCGCTTTTTGTTTTCCACATAATCACAACGTCTTCAGGAAGTTGATCAACGAGTCAGGAGCACGGTAGCGGTGGATCCTGACGTCGGGCTCATGCAGTCTGGCCAAAGCGCGATCCTTCATCGTCAGATCGGCTTCAACGTAGTGATGAGTGGTTACCGGACTCTCATGACCAAGCCAAAGTGCGATGACGCTGATGTCGACGCCCGCCTGTAACAGATGCATAGCTGTGGTGTGGCGCCTATGTCTCTGTAGACATAGTAGACACTATCTACCCTCCCTGACTATGTCTTGTAATTTGAGAGCGCCTGCAGAGATAATTGGCGATCATGGGCACATCGGGTAAATCCTCATTCAATTACCCGACATAGTCCCGTGATGTCTACAGACTATTGAGAAAGGCCAATAGTTGATCGCCGGGTTGAAATCTTCCCGATTTGGCCTTCCGGGGTGTCGTCTTGGCTAGGGCTTGTTCCTTCATCGCTAGTGTCGCGTCGAGATATATCTGTGTCGTCTCCACCGATTCATGGCCGAGCCACAATGCAATCACAGCGCGATCAGCGCCTGCTTGCAGAAGGTCCATGGCCATGGTGTGCCTCAAGCGGTGAACGGTGACTCGCTTTTGCTTCAACGAAGGGCACACTTTGGATGCCGCCAGGCGATGCTTGGTCAACAGGTACTGCACGCCGTGGACGCTGAGACGTTCACCCTTGGTGCTGGGGAACAGCACATTTCCATCACCGCGTTGCGGTTCCCGCAACCAAGCTTTCAACACGACCCGCGTGGACTTGGCAAGGGGTGTACAGCGCTCTTTGCGGCCCTTGCCGATCACGCGCAGGTGAGCGCCGACCCCGAGGATGAGGTCCTCTCGTTTGAGACCGGTCATTTCAGATAGGCGCAGCCCCGTCTGCACCGCCACCAGCAGAAAGGCGTGATCGCGCCGGCCAGACCAGGTGCGCTGATCCGGAGCGTCAAGCAAGGCATCGACTTCGGGACGTGTAAGAAACGGAACTAAAGTGCGAGTGAAACGTTTGCTGGGGATAGCGAGGACACGCTGGATCTGTGCAGAATGGTCTGGGGCCTCGAAAGCGGTGTATCGAAAGAAGGAGTGAATCGCGGTGAGGCGCAGATTACGGCTCCGAATGCTCACGCCCTGACGTTTCTCCAGGTCATCCAGGAACGCCACGACCAAAGGGGCATCGATCTCATCGAAGCTCAGGCGTGACGGCGGTTTGTGTAGCCGCTGCTGAACGAACTTCAGAAATTGACGAAAGGTATCGCGATAGGAGCCGATCGTGTGGGGACTCGCCTGGCGCTGCTGCATTAGGCGCTGGGTAAAGTAACGCTCCAACAGCGGAGCAAAGCTGGCTGGGGTGGTCATGGTTGATCCCCCCAGCGGTGCTCGAGCCGGCGCATTGCCTCTCGCATCAATTCCGGAGAGGCGCTCAAATACCACTGCGTATCCGCGACGTGGACATGGCCGAGATAGGCGGATAAGATCGGCAGGCGACGCTCTGGATCCTGGTTGGATCGATACCACTTCACAAGCGTGTTTGTTGCGAAGCGGTGCCTCATGTCATGCAAGCGTGGCCCGTGACTGTCGACTACGCCACGCAGACCGATCTGCCGGGACAACGCATAGAAAGTCCGATGAATGTCTCCGCTGTCCAAACAGTTGCCCCGGCTGGACACGAACAAGTAGGAGGACACCGGCCGTGCCGCCCAATGCCGTTTGCGTCGCGCAATGTAGTCGGCGAGCACTTTGCACGTCGAGGCATGCACTGGCACGAGTCGCGACTTGCCCAGCTTGGCGCCGCGGATAGTCAATACCGCCGCCTTCAGATCCACGTCCTGAAGCTCGAGATTGCGGGCTTCGCCGAGACGCAGGCCCGAGACGCTCAGTAATCCAAACAGGCAATGGTAGAGCCACGGTCGCAGTTCACCGCGTTCATAGCGGCAGGGCATGTCGAGCGCGGCGCGCAGCAAGCGTCGAATCTCATCATCCGAGTACAGGTACGGTCGCGCCCGCTGCGGGTGGAACGGCAACAAGCCCTGCGGCGGAATCTGCGTGCGTGGATCGGTGGCACTGCGATGCCGCGCAAATCCGCGGACGAAGCTCAATCGTTGCGCCCGGTGCGCGGGTTGGGCATCTACCGGCTGCTGAGCCCAGGCCAGTGCCAGCGCCTGAGTGATGAAGGAAGCGCGGTGCCGCTCCATGAAGGTGACGAAATCAAGCAATCCCTTGCCGGCATCCTTTAGCTTGAATCCCAAACCGCGCCGCAGGCTCAGGTACTCTTGAACGGCCTCTCGAAGCGTGTTCATCGCACACCTCCCGGCCACGGCAAAGCCAGGCGTCGCAATGCGTTGAGATCGACCTTGGCGTAGATCTTTGTGGTCTGTGGATGGCGATGGCCCAACAACTCGCCGATCTCGCCAAGCGAGGCGCCTTGGCGCAACATCTCGGTCGCCAATCCATGGCGAAACTGGTGTGCGCCAGCGGTAGGGGCATTGATGCCGGCGCGCTTGAGGGAATGGCGAACGATGGATCCAACCCCACTCGCCCCCAGAAAACCGCGGATCGGTGCTTTGGCGCGTAAAAATACGCGGCGGCTGGTGCTCTGCGGTCGCCCCCGCCGCAGGTACGCGGCGATCGCTTGGCCGACCTCCGTGGGCAAGGGCAGTTCGCTACGCGGCCCACTCTGGCCGTGCACGCTCAATTGTCCTGCGTTCCAGTCAATGTCGTCGAGTTCGAGAAGTGCCACTTCACCTGCACGCAACCCCAATCGCGCGAGAAAGAGCAAGATGGCATAGTCGCGACGTCCTATCGCGGTATGTCGATCGATGCTGGCCAGCAACTGACGCACCTGATCCGCCGCAATCCCGCGCGGGATCGACGTCATCGACCAGTTGGCCACTACAGGAACGGCGGCGGCCAGATCCAGCGTAATGTCGCCGCAATAGCGCACGTAGTGGAGGAATGAACGCAGCGCGGTGGTCATGAGCTTTGTCCGCTTCAGGTGCAGATGCGGCACTCGGCGCTGTACAAATTTCACGACGTCCTCGGCACACAGCCGCGAGAGCCTGACTCGTCCATCGCCGAAACAATCTTTGAGAAAGTCGCGGATGAACGGCACGTAGTTGATGATCGTCGCTTTGGCCAAGGCACGCGCTTCGCGCAAATATTTCTCGTAGCCTTGTGCGCAGTGCTCAGCCGGGGTCAGTCGGCGTGCTGATACCTTCTCGGCAGGAATCACGCCCTCACGGCGCAGAAAATCAATGAGATGACTGAGCGCAGCAGAATCCTCCGAATGAGACCGTTGGTGTCGATAACGATATCTTAGATACAGCGCCGGATGCTCGGAGCCAATCCTGCGCACTCCAACCCCCTTCTGCTTAAGCCATCGGTCAAAACATGCAGCAATGCGAACCTGGTACTTCAACGCCCACAAACCGTATCCTTGCTCGCTCATCGATTGTGCAAACGAGACGATATGAGCTGCGAGCGGACCTTCAGGCTGCCGAGATAAGACTACTTGGCTATTGATGACGAATTTCACGATGGGCTCCTTCCCCGATTCTTCGGGCTGATGTAAAGGAGCCAGACTATGTCTATCCGGGGATCAAGAAGATGCCTAAAACCCTACGCAATCGAGGCGGCACAAGACATAGTCAGGGAGGGTAGATAGTGGCGCCTATGTCTCTGTAGACATAGGCGCCACACCACGGCCATGCATCTGTTGCAGGCTGGTGCCGACATCAGCGTCATCGCCCTTTGGCTTGGCCATGAGAGCCCGGCAACTACACACCATTACGTCGAAGCTGATCTGACCATGAAGGAACGCGCTCTGGCCAGACTTCACGAACCAGAGGCGAAGACCCAGCGCTATCGGGCACCTGACTCGCTGATCAACTTCCTGAAGACGCTGTGATTATGTGAAGGGCGAAATTCGCGGTTGCCCCTGTCAATCAGCACTTGGTGCGCATTTCGATCCTTCACTTCACATAATCAAGGCCTGTGCATAATCGGCCAAAGCAGTCGCTGAAGATTTGGCCGACTACTTCCGCTAAGGATTCGTTACCGGACACGCCCCATGGCCTTGCTGAGCATGCCAGCGCACGTCATCAGGGGCCAATGCGACGCGAGCCCGCATATACGCTACGCGCTGGATTTTTTGGTGAGGCTTGTGATGCGTGCCTCTGTGCGCGGCTTTGGATCGATCACCAGTGCTGGACACCCAAGTCGATTTCATGTCGCTGACCTTCAAGCATCCTCTTCACTCATGATAATTGGGGCTTCTCAGAGATTCCCTAACTACAGCTAAAGTTGTATATCAGTCTCAAAACATTTGTCATAGACTTATTTCGGCTACCCCGAGCATGATGTATCTGCCCTCGGTCTCCTTGTTGATAAAGCGGACCGGGGATGGAATAGACGTTGGTCGAGAGGTGACATGAGATTACTGATGGTGGTTGTGGTGCTCGCATTGTTGGGCTGCACGGGCAGGGCGCAGGCGCTGGACATTCCTCCGGTTGCTGACGACAACATCTACACTCGCGCCATCGCCAAGGTGCCAGTTGATGACCAATTCGTCATGGTCTCCGAGAAGGATTTTCATAAGGCGCTGGACGGGATCAAGAAGCCCGAGTCTGATGATCTGGCGGCGCTGAAAACGGCGTTCGCCGCCGGGGGGTTGGCCAACGACCCGTGGACGACAGGCGTAGTGGGGGCATCCATCGTGGAGAAAAAGCCCGTCACCAGCTCGTTATGGGTGGTTGTTGGCGATGCGGCGGCCTACAAGGGACGTCTCATCCTTGGCACGCAGTTCCGAGTGGTGGCCCTTAAGCTCAACGTCAACGCAACCTGGTATGCAACCGCACTTTCATTCACCCAGGAGATGGCGTCAGTCGGAACCGGCCGGTGTTGCGGCCCATTGTCGCTCTGCGATACGGGCGGCACATTCCCATCTCCGTGCCCCAAGGGAATGTGCGGTGACACAACGCTGGTAAAAGACTCCGGAGCAGGGGACCCCCGCACCGCGGCCGGCTACTTGCCCCGCGAGGTCACGTTCTACACTGAGGGGCTCCCGGTTCCCACAACCTGTCAGCCGCACCTCATTCCCGGCTGCAGTAACACCAACGAGATGTGTGGATTGGAGATCGGCTTCAATCCATTCCAGACCATTGAGGCGGACGTGCCTACTGGGAGCGGCATGTGCGGCGGGGGCACGCGCCCTGTTCAGGGACGGAATCCCCCACCTCAATGTTTGTACGCAGACTTCTGGCACCCTGGACCATCGCCTGGCACTCTTCCTCCTCCTGGCTCCATGGTAGCGTCTGGCGGGGGGCGATTGCCGGAATGCGAGGGGCGCTGCATTCGATGCGAAGCCGACAACCAGTGGACCGACGCGAACCTCCGCGTCCGTCAGTGCGCGCTCTACAAGCCGGCTCCGGGTTCCGGATTGCCCGGCGACACCGATAGCGGCGTCTGCCAAAGCACCTCGGGCAGCGTCCTCGTTGAGCAGGGCGCGATTCGGTCTGCAGCGGGCATTTCGCCGGGGGCGAGCGGGCACCACTGCGACCCTGCCAACAGCCAGGGTGTTCGCATTTGCACCGGCTGCGACGCGACGACCTGCCTGCGCACCGTGGAACGCACGCCAAGTCCGATTGCGGCGGATCAGCCGTCGGCGAACACTGCCTCTGCCGATTGTGACGCGACGAATTCGTCCGGATGTTCTGCCACTGGTGCGCCCGGCGGCTCCACCGGAGGAACTGCGAATCCAGACACCGGCGGGATCGCCACGCGCGAGCAGGAGGCTGCCGGCACGGGAACACAGACTGACAATGGCGCCCCGCCCGCTTCTCCGAATACCCCGCCTCCCACCCCTCCGCCTAACGGCAGCGGTGAGGCAACGGACACCGAACCCAAGCCCGACAAACCGGCACGGAATCAGGCGGGCGCGGAGGGAGGCGACCCGATTCTCCTTTCGGATGGCAGCTTCGAGCTCCGACACACGGACTTGAGTTTCCCCGGCCCTGCGCGGCCCCTGGAGTTTATTCGCAGCTACAACTCGCGCAGCCGCGGCCGCAGCGAACTCGGCAGCAACTGGACGCACAACTGGGACGTGCGGCTCATTCCACTCAACGACTCGAACCGTCCGTCCTGGGCAGACCCTTACTGTGCAGGAAGCCCTTTCGAGACGACTTGCATCATGCTCTACGTCGGTGACTCGCCGCGCTTGTTCACCCGCGACATCACCACCGGCGTCTTCGTGCCTCAGGCGGGCGTCCTTGCCACGCTCGTTCCCCTCGCAAATGATACCGGCTGGACGCTGGAGAGCGCGGATGGTCACAACCTTCAATTCGATGCCGACGGCTACATGAAGAGGGACGTCGACCGTTTCGGCAACGGCTTCGAAGTTACGTGGGACTACAACGCCGCAGGGCTCGTCTTCTCTTCGGTATGCCCCAGGGACATCGAACGACTGTCTGGCTCGTCTGGCACCTACGTGGTTCAGATGGGTGCGGTCTACAGCGCGGACAGCTTCCCGTGCACGGTTCTCGGCGGAATGGTCGGCCAGCGCAAGCCCATCCAATACAGCCCGAGCAGCATCGCGACGCTGACGATCCAACTCCCCGCAGGTACTCCGGCCGGCGGCACGCTCGAACAGGCCAGGAACCTCATCGTCAGCCTGCAATCCGCGTCGGGCCGCAAGGTAGGCAGCGGCATTCCATGGGGGAATCGACTGAAGCGAGTGGCGAAAGTCGCAGAGATTCGCACGACCGGAACGCGTGCTGACGGCTCCTTCGGGCCGACCGGTTATTCGCGCGAGCTCAACTTCGAATACTGGCCCGACAACGACGCCACCGCGATGAGTGGCGCATCGGCAGGGCTGACAAGGGCCGGCATGCTCAAGGCTGTCAGCGGGCCGGCGGGGGGGCGCGTGGAATTCACCTACACGTCCGCTGACACGGCCGCCGGGCACCCGGCGTGGCTGAACGAAGTCTTCCTCACGCAAGTGACTCGGAACGATGGCGCTCCAGGTATTACCGGGCTGTCCGCCACCCCGCTGCGCAGCACGGTCTTCGGTTACGCGTGGACGACGAATGCTGTCAATACGGCAGAGTTGGCGACGGCGGAGAAGCGCTATCAGGACTTCCTCCTCGCACAGGTGGGTTGCACCTACTACACGCTCGACCACTGTGGACAGCATGCACAGCCGGGCTTCACGTATTACGACATCGACGCGGACGTCGCGAACTACTCGGCGAACCTTCGCTCCGACGTGGCGGACAACATCATCCGCGTCGACAATCAGGGCATTCTCGAGTCGGAGACGCGCTACGACAACAGCGTCTTCTCGCTGAATTTCGACAAGGCGACGCGGCAGCGTTGGG
Source organism: uncultured beta proteobacterium (assembly GCA_963782495.1). Taxonomy (GTDB): domain Bacteria; phylum Pseudomonadota; class Gammaproteobacteria; order Burkholderiales; family Thiobacillaceae; genus DASQBT01. The sequence goes on from CAWAJU010000004.1 coordinate 11,896, forward strand.
GCAGCACCGACGTCGAACCCACCCCCATCGCCGGGGACTTTACCTCCACGCTACCTGAGGAGCACTTCGAGTACGCCGAGGCCAGCCCGGTGGCCGAGGGCGCAGACGACACGACGACGGCCTTTCTCGAAGCTGCCATCTCGCAGCGCTATCCACTCGAGGCTCTTCCCGCGGGTCAGGCCGACTGGGCGCGCAGCAAGGGGATGTTGTTGGCCCCTTCAACGCCCTCTACAGTCGCCATCGCTGGCCGACTCCCGCCGATCGCAGAAGGCTTCTTTGTACCATCGTCGACACTGGTGCCGCCCGCTTGCAGCGAGCAGGCGCTGCCGTATTACCGAAGCGCGCTCGCTGGCTACCGGCCGTCGTTCGACTACTTCGATACTCCGCTCCCAGCGGCCCCCGCGCATCCCGACTACGACACCGTGACGGAGGGTGTGAACCTCGATATGCAGCTCACGCGCAGCCGCCTGTCGTGCGACACATTGGCGCTCGCGCAGACCTGGGACGCGCGTCACAACGACCTCGAATGGACTTGGTCCAAAGTGAACGGCCTGATGCAGACGAAGCGAGTGACCGGGCGGCGTCAGTATATGAACGCCAACGCCAATCGCATCTGCGCCTGGACCCGCGAGACGGACCGCGATGGCCACGTACATGTCTACGGCCTGAACTACCATGGTCGCCAGCTCGTTGACGCGGTCAACGTAGAAAACACGTGGCGCTTTGCGGAGACCCTTTACAACGCCGACGGCAACGTCCTTTCCAGCCGGCGTACCATGGCCCAGGACCATGCCTGGACCGCGAGCTCGGGCGACACGCGGTATCAGTACATGGAGATACTCCCGACGGGTACCAGCGGCCTCTCGTGTGGTGCCAGTCCCGCCAACTGCGAACCGTTGCCCTGGGCTTGGGCGCGTCGTGGAAACGTTCTTTCCATCGTCGACAGGCCGCGGGGTGGCACGCTGCCTGACGTGAATGAATCGACACTCGCTGCAGACGCGACAAAGGGCAGGTATTCGCAGTTTGAATACGAGCCGCTCTTCAACCAGGTCCGCCGCGTGAAGGCAGGTGTCTTCGAATCCACGCTCGCAATGCGTGAGACGCTCAGAACGACGGTCATTTTCGACTATCAGGAAGGGGATGTCGCGCTGATTCAGCCCATCCTCGACCGTCAACAGCACCTCGGCTTCCAGTACAACCTCACTAGCGGAACCCTAAGTGCAGCGACTGCGCTCAACTGGCCAATGGCCTTCGGGCTCGGCGATGTCAATGGCGATACGTACCTCGCCACCACCCTCTTCGGCCTTCCGATGGAAGTGCGAGTCGAGGCGGGCGGTATGAAAGAATCGACCTTCTACGGATGGAACCGTGGCGGAAGGCTCACATTCCAGCGCGAGCCCGACGGCAGCCAGTTGAACCTCGAATACCTCAGCCTAGGCACCTACACCGGGACTCCCGCTGCAAACGAGACGGGTTTCCTGGGCCGTCTGGTACACCTGCCGTCGAGGAGCTGGTCCAACGCGCAGGGGCCCGCGCGTGCGCCCTGTCCGAATCTCGCCGGGCCGTACCAGTGGTTACTGCCCTCGAACTGCAACGCCGCGGGCCTCGCGTCCCAGCTCGAGACGCAGCTGATGATTCCCACCGAGGCGTCGCAGGCTATCACCTCGCAGCAATCGGCAGCTAACGACGGGGTGACGCAATACGAGTACTCGCTTATCGGTCAGCTGAGCAAGGTCACCTCGCCGGATAACAAGGTGCAAGAGTACGACCGTGATGTCGACGGCCGCGTGACGACGGAGCGCCTCTACGACGCCGCGACACTGCACTTTCGCACCGACATTACCTACGATACGCAGTTGCGGCCAACGACGGTGCGCCGCTATGACGCCAACAACCAAGATCTAGGCGCGCTGGTGCGGAATTATGACGAGGAGGGCCGCGTCCTCTTCGAATGCCGCGAGTTTGTCACCAACGGCTGCACAATCAACAGTCGTGGCACGCTACCTCCTGACGGCGAGTCACGTACGTTATGGTACTCGGGAGAAGGTTACCTCCTGAAGGAAGCAGACGCCGAGGGCGCAACCGCGGACTACGCGCGGGACGCGCGCAAGTGGGTGACGCGGGTAGTCCGTGCAGCGCCCAACGAGACATCGCGCTCCGACGAAACGACTTACGACGATGACGGGAACGCGACGAGCCTGCGCTACGGCGTGGTGAATGGTATGCCGACGTTGACCGAAGCCCACAGCTTCGACGGCGCAGGCCGCTTGGCTTCGGTGACCGACACGCAGGGCAGGAAGTTCACCGCGAAGTACTCCCCACGGGACGTTCTGGTGTCCCTGGGCGTGAGCAACCCAGGCTGGGGAGCAGGCATCTTTTGGACGAACAACTATGACTACGACGCCTTCATGCGCGCGTACCGGGAAACCACCAACGGCACGGTGACGCGCGAGGTGTCGCGGCGTGCGGGTGGCCAGGTGTGGGCTTCATTCGACTACGGCAAGCGCACTGTCTTCACCACATACGACGCGGACGGATTCCCGGTATGGGAGGAGGACTCGGGCCAGGAAATTGTGACCCTCCACAGTGGCCGTCCAGATTCTCGAGTCGTCACGGAGTCGACAATTCGGAAGTCAGGCACGGCCGTGCACACCACCTCATCGGTAAGAACGTTTGATGTACTTGGAAACGAGGCATCCGTCACCGAAACCGGAGCAAGCACGAGCCAGGCGCGACTGTCGCGTTCGAAGACCTTCCAGCGGAACGCGTCGGGCTTTGTCACCCTTGAGACGGACGCCCTCGGGGCAACGGTGGAGAACATCTACGATTACGTTGGCCGCCTGCGCGAAAAACGGGAACTGCGCGCCATCGGCCAGCCCGATATCGACACCACGAAATTCGGGTACGACAGGCGCGGCGCTCTTAAGCTGATCAAGGACGCGAAGGGTGAATCGACGACGTATCAGTACTCTGGATACGGCGAGCCGACGCGGCGCGACTCGCCGGGCACTCCGGCGGTGGTCGCGACTTGGAGTTACGACTGGATGGGCCGCCCTTTCACAGAGACGTTGGGCCCTTCGAGCCTCACGTACCAGTACAACTCGCTGGGGCAACTGTACCAGGTGCTCTCGGGTCACGTCGCGGCACGTTCTTACACGTACGATTCGCTCGGTCGGCTCTTCACGGCGACGAACTACAACCTCGGGCTCGGGTTTGGCGGGAGTCCGGTGGCGATCGCCAACCGCTCCGTCACAACCGGACTTGCCTACGACTCCCTGGGTCGGATCACGGCGGAGACAAATACCATCTCCGGCAGCGCGGCGCGAACCGTGTCGTCGACATACTCTACGACATGGATGCCGACAGCGCCGATGGGTGTCAATCGCAGCGTCCTGAGGCCGGATAAGAGCACCAGCAGGGAAGATGGGGACACCCTCGGGCGCTTCGCGACGCTAAACCGCCGCCCGGCCGGTCTGCATGCGCGGGACACGGAGTGGCTCTTCCTGGGCGACTTCACGACGGAGCGGCGGGACACCAACATCGGCACGCGACTCGACACCGTGCCGACAAGGGACGCGCTCGGACAGGTGCTGCGTCTGAACACTGCGGCAGGCTCGTCGAAGGTGGTGGACATCAATATGCTGCGCGACGCGCTGGGGCGTATCGGCAGCTACTCGTGCAACACGTGGCGGCCGACGCTGACTAAGCCAGACGCGACTTGGCGCGGGTACGCATACGACGGCATGGGCCGCATTACGACCCTGCACGAAGCGGCAACCATTCCGTCTCTCGGGGGTGCCCAGACACACACCTTGACCGCCGCACAGGTAGCGTCGATGGCAAAGTCCGTCGGAGCAGCCACGTGGGCGTATACGCGCGAGGCGGCGGTGGGCAGCCTCGTTTCAATCACCAAGCCGGGTGCGACGCGGTTCTCCGCGCCAGCTCGTGGGCCGGGGCACGAGCTGACTTCATACAGCATCGCCGGCGGGCCGAGTGCGACGGTGGCCCATGACGCCGCGGGTCGAATGACGACGGATGGAACGCGAGCCTACGGCTGGGATGCTTTCTCCTCGCTGGTGTCGGTGAAGACGTCAGGCGCCCTCACCGAGGCGCTGCAGTACGACGGCCTTGGGCGGCTCGTGGCGCGATGGAACACTAGCGGCCTCGTCGACCAGTACGCGTGGGATGGCCAGCAAATCGTAGCGGCGCTGACGGCCACCAAGGCCCCGACCCCACGGTGGAGCGCCTTCTGGGGCCCGGGTATCGACAACCTCGTGTCGGTGGCGACGCCCACCAATGAGTACCTGGCCCTGACTGATGGGCGCGGAAGCGTCGGCGCGTGGTACTCGGCAGCGTCGACCGGTAAACTCGCGGCGGACGCAGATTACACGCCGGAGGGGCGTACCACGTGGCGTACCTTCAGCACAACCGGAGCGGTAAAAGCCAAATGCGACGAGACCACCAATTCCGGAACGTGTGCGCCGGCGCTTGGGCTCCCATTTGGCTTTCATTCGGCGCTCAAGTCGTCGGCGACGGGTCTCCTGTATTTCCGGAATCGCTGGTACTCGACGCTCGCCGGCCAGTGGCTGAGCCAAGACCCGCTCGGACCGGTCGACTCGCAGAATCTGTACGCGTTTAACCGCTTCGACTCGGTCAACTTCAGGGATCCGAGGGGCTTCAAGAGTGGCGGTATGGCTGTCGAAGGGCACTTCGAAGACTGTGAGTCAAGTGGGCTGTGCCACACGTTCGTGGGCGAGGAAATAGTAGTCACAGGCCTGCCGCCAGAGGAGCCCTATCAGCCTCCGTGCATATCATCGATGTGTGTCGACAAGACGGGTGGGCGGGAGCTTGGCGTGCGTTTGGGAGACGGGCTCGATCCGATTCCAGTTGTTCCCCCGTCTCAGCCAAACTCGCCTGGTTTAGCGCCCCAAGTGAGCGTGCGACCCGTAGGACCCAACGCGGGCAGTATCCGTACTCCCCCACCCCTCAACTGCACGTTCTGCCTCGCCTGGGTGAACTTCTTTGGACAGGAACTTATCAGGGGGATCAAGGGAGGCCGAGCCGAACGCGAGCGCATGTTAAGAGATGCGTTGCAGCGTGGGGGATCCTCTCGCGTCGAGGCCGAAATCGAGTCCAATCGGATTCTTGATGCGTATGGTGCTGTCGGCGAAACGGTTGGGGCTCTTGGTGCGGGCGCCGTCGCCGGATATTTCGGGAAAGTTCCCGAGTTGGCGCGGCCAAACAAGGGACCGAAGCGTCTTCCCGCCGGTAGGACGGGAAGAGCACCTGGACCGACAGTTGATCCACGTACCGGTCAGCCTGTTGGCCAGTTCATCGTCGACCCCAAGGGCAACACGTTGATCCAGCCGGCCGGCGGGACAACCAAAGGCAATGCCCTAGGCACGTTCGTCGAGACGCGATTCCCCAACCGCTCGCCTGCGCAGCAACTCCATGGCCCGCATCGAAACTACCCAGAGTCGCACGGTCACGGGTTCAAGCCCGGGCCTGGCGTCAATGAGCGGGGGCCAAGCCTCGATCCTCTCGGGAATGAGGTCCCATATGACTCGCGAGCCGCCCACTGGCCGGTGAATCCCTGAAGGAGGTCGTGGTGGACCGAACCGAAATGATGACCGGCTTCAACCGCCTGTACCTTGGCGACTCGCTTCTCCAGCAGGTGGAGCTGAAGATAGTCGATGCGGAGTGCCGGCTGAGATTCAATGCTGGCATGGTACTCAAAGCCAAAGAGGCCAGCATCTTTGAACCCGAGGCGAAGTATGCTCCGGCCGTGCTCCGGCTCGAAGGGGTGCGATCAATCACCTTCGAAGGAGGCCGCTACCAGCTCAACTCAACTGTCGTGGATTTCGGAGCGGTACCAGGTACAGACTGTGACCATATTGAGTTCTACTTCGATCTGACCGGAGGCGTGGATCCGGACGCCTTCCTGGTGAGGTTGAAGTTCGAGGCCAAGGCGTTCGCATTTGGCCCTGTGGAAGGATGCGGGAAATAAGGATCAGATTGAGGCGTGAACATGCATTATCGCGCCATGATCCCATCCATGCTCGTTAATGATTCCGATGCGGCTTTTCAGTCCGCTTCCCTGCTTCGTAGCTTCCCGCTCTATCTCATTCGATCCCCGCTGCCAAGGATTCTGAGGATCACAGAAATAGACCTTGATGTCGGTCGCCAATGTGAATCGCTGGTGATCGGCCATCTCGGTACCCCGGTCCCATGTCAGCGATTTGTAGAGTATTGGCGAACGTCTCGGCATCTTTGCTGGCGACTCTCACCAACATCACGTAGCGTGTATGACGTTCCACGAGGGTCGCAATCTGGCTACTGCTGGTTCCGCACAGCAGATCGCCCTCCCAGTGACCTGGGACCGCTCGATCTTCAACCGTGGCCGGACGCTCACTGATCGATACCGTGTCACGGATTTTGCGGCGATCGTCTGACTTCTGGGTGTGATGGCGCGAACGGCGCATTACTCGCGTGCGCCTCAAATGTTGCAACAACTCTTTCTTCAAGACGCCACGGACTTGAATAAACAGGCTGCGGTAGATGGTGTCTGTCGTGTGACACTTGGAAAGTCTCATCGTCCGGGTAGGTGCGTTTCAGCCAACCAGCAATCTGCTCCGGCGACCACAGTAATCGGAGTTTACCTGCAACGATGTGCGCCAACGAGCGGTTCTCGGCCAGACTACAGGTCTTGGGGCGACGTCCTCGATCCCACGCAGCCTGGTCGGCCTGACTCTCTCGGTAGCTTCCTGGCCACCATTTCGCATTATCTCGCGGGGCTGATCGTAGATGGAGGCCGTTCAGCGCAGTGGACGACCACATCCAGACGCTAGTTGTGTTGACGCGCAAACAAAAGTACCCGGATTTATGAGTTAGTGCGCGCCGAAAATTACCCAGGTGATTAACCTCTCCTGCTCATTTGCTTAGCAGGACTATAAGGAGATGATCACCATGAAGGACCTGGGAATAATTCGACGTTTGTATTACCGCGATGGGCTGTCGTTATCTGAGATTGGGAGACGTACCGGCCTGACGCGCAAGACCGTGAGGCGCTGGCTGAAGGCCGCGGAGGGGACGGAGCCGAAGTACCGGCGGCGGCCCGCTACGGACAACAAGATTGCGCGTTTCGCAGAGCAACTCACGAAGGCCCTGGAAATCGATACGCGGCGTCCCAAGCGTGACCGGCGCACGGCACTGAAGCTGTTCGGCGAACTGAAGGCCGCCGGCTTTGAGGGCAACTACAGCCGGGTCACTGAATTCATCCGGCGCTGGCGGGAGAATGGTGGACAGGCCGTGGTGAAAGGCTACGTCCCGTTGCGGTTTGAGCTGGGCGAAGCCTTCCAGTTCGACTGGAGCGAAGAGCGCCTGGTGATCGGTGGGGTGTGGCGCAAGGTCATGGCGGCCCATTTGAAGCTCTGTGCCAGTCGGGCCTTCGTCCTGCAGGCGTACCCGACGCAGAGTCACGAGATGCTGTTCGATGCCCACACGCGGTCCTTCATTGCGTTGGGTGGGATCACGCGTCGCGGCATCTACGACAACATGAAGACCGCCGTCGACCGCGTCAAGAAGGGCAAGGGGCGAACGGTCAATACGCGCTTTGCGGCGATGGCCTCGCACTACCTGTTTGATCCCGACTTCTGCAACGTCGCCAGCGGCTGGGAGAAGGGTGTCGTCGAGAAGAACGTGCAGGATAGCCGGCTGCGCATCTGGCAGGACGCTGGCCAGGAGCGCTTCGGCTCCTTTACCGAACTCAATCTCTGGCTACTGGCACGCTGCCGGGCGCTGTGGCAGGAGCTGCGCCATACCGAATATGGTGACCTCACCGTCGCCGAGATGCTGGAGCATGAACAGCCCAGCCTAATGCCGATGGTCACCCCGTTCGATGGCTACGTCGAAACCCTGGGCAAGATATCGAGCACCTGCCTGGTGAGTTTCGATCGCTGCCGCTATTCGGCGCCTTGCGAACTCGTGGGGCAGATGGTCAGCATCCGTGTCTACCCGGAGCGGGTCGACTTCGTGGCCCACGACGCCGTGGTGGCCAGCCATATGCGTAGCTTCGAGCGTAACCAGACCCGCTACGACTGGCAGCACTACATTCCGCTGATCGAGCGCAAGCCCGGCGCGTTGCGAAACGGTGCCCCGTTCGCCGACCTGCCAGGCCCGCTGCTGCAGCTGCGCGGTCTCTTGCTCCGCCGCGACGGCGGCGACCGCATCATGGCCAAGGTGCTCGCGGCCGTGCCCAAGTCCGGACTGGAGGCAGTGCTGGTGGCCGTGGAGCTGGTCCTGGAATCAGGCAACCCGAGCGCGGAGCATATTGAGAACGTGTTGAACCGGCTCAAGAACACGCCCGTGCCGGAACAGGTGGAGACGGCCTTGGAGGTCAGTGAAGCGCCCATTGCGAATACCGAACGCTATGACACGCTACGCCAGGAGGTGAACCATGCGTGATGTGGCCGCAGAACTCAAAGCATTGCGACTGTATGGGATGGTGGGCGCCTGGGAGGAGATCGTTGGCCAGGGGAAACAGGCGGGGGTCGATTCCTCCCGGTGGTTGATCGAGCACCTGCTGGATGTCGAGCAAACCGATCGGGCGATGCGTTCGATCAGCTACCAGATGCATGCCGCCAAGTTCCCGGTCCATCGGGACCTGGCCGGCTTCGACTTCGATCAGTCCAAAGTGGATCGCGGTCTGATCGCGGACCTGGCCGATCTGTCCTTTACCGAGGCGGCCCACAACGTGGTGTTCATCGGTGGGACCGGCACCGGCAAGACCCATCTGGCGACGGCCCTGGGGGTCTCCGGCATTACCCAGCACAGCAAACGCGTGCGGTTCTACTCGACCGTTGATCTGGTGAATCTTCTGGAGCAGGAGAAGGCCGCTGGCAAGGCGGGCAAGCTGGCCTTTGCCCTGATGCGCATTGACCTGGTGATTCTGGATGAACTGGGCTACCTGCCGTTCAGCCAGGCGGGCGGGGCCTTGCTCTTCCACCTGCTGTCCAAACTCTACGAGCACACCAGCGTGATGATCACGACCAACCTGACCTTCAGTGAATGGGCCGCCGTGTTTGGCGACGCGAAGATGACCACGGCGCTGCTCGACCGCCTGACGCATCACTGTCACATCGTGGAAACCGGCAACGAGTCCTACCGGTTCCGCCACAGCAGTGCAACGGCGAAGTCGCGCATCAAGGCGCGGGAACAGAGCAAGCGATCCAAATCAACGACTGAAGAGGCACCCCTCTGAAAGGAATCCGCTACACTTATCCACACGCCGACCTTTGATAGGCGGCTAAAACCCCTGGGTAAAATTCAACGCGCACACCTGGGTAATTTAGGACGCGCGCCGACATGAGGCGGCAACTCCCCACCGACCCCGGCCAGCGGGCGGGTTTGGTGACTGTGGGTTTGTTGAATGACCGTGTTACCCCGGCGTTACCCCGGAATTATAACGAATCAATGTAATCACCCAAGTCTTTGTTTTTATGGTGCTGGTGACACGAGTCGAACGTGCGACCTACTGATTACGAATCAGTTGCTCTACCAACTGAGCTACACCAGCAACGCCGCGCATTATACCGGAAGGACGTTTTGCGCGCCTTATCTCGGCGCGTCAAAGCTCAAGGTCCTGCATGGCGCTGCGCAGGCGCTGGATCACGCGTTCGCGGCCCAGCAGTTCGAGGGTCGCGTCGATGGCCGGCGTTTGCGGTTCTCCGGTTACCAGCACGCGCAGGGGCATGGCCAGCTTGGGCATTTTCAGGCCCGATTGATCGATCACGGCCTTGATCAGGGCGCTCAGGCTTGCCCGGTTCCATTCCACCAGGGCCAGGTGTTGCTCCAGCGACTTGAGGGCGGGGATGGCCTCAGGGACGAGATGCGGGTCCAGCCGCTCGCGCGTGGGCTTGATGTAGCGGTAGAACAGGGTCGCGGCGTCGGCCAGCTCGGCCAGGGTCGCGGCGCGCTCCTTGACCAGACTGACCACGCTGCTCAATTCCGGACCGTTATTGAGGTCGCAGCCATTGTGCAACAGGAAAGGCGTCACCAATGTCGCGAGCCGCTGGTTGTCTGCGTGCTTCAGGTATTGCTGGTTGAGCCAGCTGAGTTTTTCCGGATTGAATTTTGCCGGTGAGTGGCTGACGTGTTCCAGGTCGAACCAGGTCCGGAACTGATCCATGGAAAACACTTCCTCATCACCATGCGACCAGCCCAGACGCGCCAGGTAATTAAGCAGGGCTTCGGGCAGGTAGCCCTCGTCGTGATACTGCATGACCGACACCGCGCCATGGCGCTTGGACAGGCGCTCGCCATCCGAGCCCAGGATCATTGGCAGGTGAGCGTAGTGAGGCAGGGGGGCGCCCAGCGCCTTGAGCAGGTTGACTTGGCGTGGGGTGTTGTTGACATGGTCATCGCCGCGAATGACGTGAGTGATCTTCATGTCCCAGTCATCGACCACCACGCCGAAGTTGTAGGTCGGGATGCCGTCAGCCCGCAGGATCACCAGGTCATCCAGTTCCGAATTGGAAACCGTGATCGGGCCCTTGATCATGTCCATGAAGGTGACCTCACCTTCGACCGGATTCTTGAAACGGATCACCGGCTGGACCGTACCCTGTGTCGCAGGCAGCTGCTTGCCCGGCTCGGGTCGCCAGCGGCCGTCATAACGGGGCTTCTCACCGCGCGCTTTCTGGCCTTCCCGCATCGCCTCCAGGTCTTCCTTGCCGGCGTAGCAGGGATAGGCCCTGCCCTCAGCGATCAACTTCTCGGCCAGTTCCTTGTACCGCGCAAGCCGGTCCATCTGATAGAACGGCCCTTCATCATAATCGAGTCCCAGCCACCTCATGCCGTCCAGGATCGCCTGCACCGAAACGTCGGTTGAACGTTCGCGGTCTGTGTCTTCCACACGCAGGATGAACTGGCCGCCGTGGGTGCGGGCATAGGCCCAGGAAAACAGCGCAGTGCGCGCCCCGCCTACATGCAGATAACCGGTGGGGCTGGGCGCAAATCGGGTGCGGATCATGGAATTGGCGAGAGATGAAAACTCTGAATTTTACGCGAAACCGGCCGACGGGTTTGACCGGATGCGGCCGGATATGGTTTAATTCGCGCCTTCTTGGGCAGTTAGCTCAGCGGTAGAGCATCGCCTTCACACGGCGGGGGCCACTGGTTCGATCCCAGTACTGCCCACCAGGAACGCAAAATCCTCGTTCAGCAATCACCGCTTGTTAGCGTTGAGCAAGCGCGCACCGTGGAAACCGGTCTGCCGAAGATCGGCTCCCGCTTGGTACTTACCCGCCCTCGTCCCCATCCAGCACCGAGTTGCGATTGCGATCTATGCCCATGCGTATGCCACTCCCCGGCGGCACGCAGGTGAAGGTCAGGGTTTCGCCGCTCTGGCGCGAGGCCAGCAACTGATTGATGTCCAGCGCCGATTCGCTGGCGCGGTCGGGGACGAACAGCCCGTCGGCGGGGTCGCGCCACCAGCCGCGCGGAGCGCCGCCATGCACGCCCTTGGCGATCAATTCGCATTCGCCCGCCTGCGCGCGCGATTGCAGCAGCGACAACCTGCCGGCAGCCAATGTGGCGTCCACGCCGGGCCCGACGCTGATTTGCTGGCCGACGATGGGCGCCAGATTGCTGTCGACGGCGAACACGAATTGCCCCGCATTGGCGCGTTGCGCATCGCCTCCGGGAAAGATGAACACCAGGCCCTTGAGGAAGTTGGTCAGGGTGTCGATCGAGCCGTCATGGCGGAAACCAAAGCCACGGATCTGGTCGCCCATGAATTGATTATTGTTGACGCGCGACAGATCGCGGCTGGTCTGCACCCGGCCGAACATCCCGACTTTCTGGTACATGTTGCGCAGCTGCGGAATCTTGAACTCCGTCGTCTCGCCTTCCGTTGTCGAGCGTCCATCGCTGCCGAACAGCCCGCGCTGCGGGTCGACCACATGGCAGCCGTTGCATTGATTGAGCGTCACATCGGCGATGTTATTGAAGAAGAAATCGTGGCCTTTCTGCTGGCGCGGCGTGAGGCTGTTGTCCAGATTGCGTATGGGATTGGGCGGATAGCTGATGCGCAGCGCGAAATCGGCGAAGGCCTGCATTTCGGCGTCGGTCAGCATGGATGCACGGCCGAGCAGGTCGATGATGGCTTTGTTGAATTCGATGAAGGCGGCGTTCTCGTCGAATCCTCCCTGGTCGGGCTCGATATTGGCGGCATCGTCTGAGCCGGTCCGATCGCCGCGCCAGTGCATGGGGCCGTGCCCAGCCAGCCCGCGCAGGCTTTGCGTCGTCATCGGGCCTTTCATGGGGTGGAAGGTGAACAGGCCCGTAGGCGTGTCGACCGGGACCACGCCGAGGCGGAAGGGGTTGTCGTTGGTCGCGACCTTGTTCAGCGGATTGCCCAGATCCCAGGCCAGGCTGTCGAAATCGCCAAACACGTGGCAGCTTGCGCACGAAGCTTCGCCATTGCCGGAGGTGTAGCGCGCGTCGTACAGGAAATGCCGGCCGTTCACCACATAGGCCGGTTCCGGATCGAACATCGGCACGGACGCGATCTCCTGCCGCTGGGTGGTGTCCACGACAGCCACCGAGTTGTTGAAGCGGGTCAGCGCATAGAGCCGGTGGCGCGGCTCGTCGAGCACCAGCCCCGAGGGGCCGCCGCCTGACAGAACGATATGGCTGGCTGCATCGGGCACGAAGCTGTCGGATTCGAGTTGGCTGGTGGAGAAGACCCCGATCTTGCCGGAGCCGAATGCGGAGAGATAAAGCGTGCTGCCATCGCCACTCACCGCCATGCCCATGGGCGTCGCCAGGCTGCGGTCGGCGACGCCGGCAGGCGCGGGGTAAACACTGTAGTCGATATGCTTGTTGAGATAGCGCGGCAGCACCTGGCTGCCATCGATTACGGTGATGCGGCTCAATGCCAGCTTGCCCTGCACGGTCGAAATCGTGCTGCCAGCAGGGCGCGCGCCCTCGAAGCGCGCAGCGTTGTTTGCATCGGTGTTGCTGACATAGAGCTTGCCGTTGACCGGGTTGACGGCCATGTTGAACAGCACGGTGCCGACGTGGGGATAGGCCTGCGTCTGCACCGGCGTGCTTGCGTTGGCATCGATGGCGAAGACGTCCAGGTCGGGGAGCCTGAAGCGCACCATGCTGTCCCAGGAGCGGCCGAGTTCGTCGACCCAGTGCTCGCCGTTGTATTTGACGATGAGCCCGACTTCCTTCTGCGTCGTGCCCTCCACATTGCTGTTGGGCGCCGGCAGCCCGCCCGGCGCCTGTTGCTCGAACAGGTCGGGCCGGCAGGGCGCGGCACTTTGCCCACCGTCGCACACGGTTTCTTCGCTCAGCGCCGTGGTCTGATTGCCGGTCTTGAATCCCGCCGCATACACGCGGGAGCCGTCCGGCGTGACGGCCAGCGCGCGCGGCGTGTCGGTGAACAGGCGCACGATGGTCAGGGGCGTGCCGCCCGGCTGGCTGCCCAGATTGGCGACGTCGAACACCCACACGTCGGCACGGCCGATGCCGGGCGTTTCGAGTACGCCCGGATTGTCCGGATTGACGTAGGGGCTGTTCTGGCCGCGATGCGCGGTGGTGATGAAGACGCGCGAGCGATTCGGTCCGGCGAACACGATGTCGCGCGGTTCGTCGCCGACCAGCAGCGTGCGCGCGACATAAGGCTGGGCCGCCGTTGCATTCACGATGCTGACCGAGTCCGACAGGTGATTGACCACCCAGACCTCGCCGTTGGCCCGCACGGCGACCGCGACCGGTTCCATGCCGACCGGCACCGAAGTCAAATGCTCGAGGCCGTCATCGGTGATGGCGAAGATTTCGAGACGGTTGTCCGGCGTGTTGACCGCATAGAGGCGGCTGCCGTCGGGCGACATCGCCAATGGCCGGACCTGACCGCTCTCGAAATTGATGAAGTCGTGCGTCGAATCGCTCGCCAGATTCCGTTTCGGGTGCACGTTCAAGCTGAGGACTCCGGGCAGGCCCACGCCAAATTCCGGGCTGGGAAGCGAGCGTGGCAGCGCGTTGCCGCTTAGCAGCGTATTGGCGAAGCCAGTCAGGCTCAAGCTCGGCAGCCCTGCAAGGCTGTAGGCTGTTCCTGCTGGAAATAGAATTGAAAGCATTCCAAGACAGCCCGCAATGGTCGAGATGCGGCGGGCGCGCAATAGCCTGCGTGACATGGTGTCTCCTCCTCTTGTGTCGTCGTGCTTTTTTAGCCGATCGTATTTTGCAGAGTTTAGCACTGGGAAATCGGCCCATTGGCGTTATTTCGCCCCTGAAATATCCTTGCCAGTGACATGGAAACTTCCAACAGAAATCGGGGCAGCCCGGCCCCTGCCACGCGCTTTTTCCGGATGCGGCGGAAGCAGAAGGACTAAACGTCGACACCACGGTATGGGACAAACCGTTCGCCATGCCGACAGACACGGAGGTGTAACACCCGGAAACCCATAACGATGCGAGCGGCCAGGGGGACCGGCAAACGCGACGCGTGGGGCGAAGCAAAGCGCGTTTATTCAAACTCGCTCTGACAGCGAGCAATGGTTATGCGCATCTCCTCAGAAGCGAGGGAGGAAGCCGAAACAGAAGCGGCTGAAAAGACACACCATCAAGTGCGGTTACTGCGAACCTGCGCCGCTCAATCCGATCGTCAGTTACCTTGCTTCCTGTCATCCTTCTGATACTCGCGCTCAGCCTTCTCGGAAGCGGTTCGAAGCGATTTGTATGCGTCCGAGAAGCCATGCTTCATGTGCTCCCAGGCTTTGGCAGTACTGTTCTTCAGAGCGCCATACCATTCGGCCGTCTCGATCCGCTTTTTGTGCAGCACGTCGAGGGTGCTGCGCGCCTGCTCGCGCGCGGCCTTGTCCATCTTTTCCCAGTTCTGGTCGATCTGCGTTTCCAGCGCATTGATGCGAACGTCCAGAGCATCGAGCGCAGCCTTCGCCTTTACGGTGGCCTCATCCCGCTTGTCGGCCGAATAGTTCTTGATCGTTTCGGTCGTATCAGCAAGCTCACGGTGGACGTCTTTCGCCGTGGTCTTGTCGTTCGCGTGAGTATACGCGTCGTGTTCGGATGCGAGGCCCAGCGGGGCGACACCCACCAGTGCCATGGTGGCCAACAACGGGGCGATGTGCTTCTTCATGATGATCTCCTACTCGACGTGAAATAGATTTGGACTTCAGGGGGTCGGCAGGGTTCGCTGTTTGGAACTCTGCTCGCCCCGTCGCCTACCTTGGCGGATGGAGGGCTGTGGAGGATTGGACGGTTGGCGCCATGAAGCCTGGCCTGGCATTCACGCGCCTTCAAAACGCATGGACAGATCGATGGCGCGCACGGACTTGGTCAGGCTACCGATTGAAATCCGCTGCACGCCGGTTTCAGCGATCGAGCGTACAGTCTCCAGACTGACATTTCCTGATGCTTCCAGAATTGCCCGGCCGGCGTTGAGTCGAACGGCCGCACGTAATTCATCCAGACTGAAGTTGTCGATAAGAACCAGGGTTGCGCCCGCGTCGAGCGCTTCGCGCAATTCGTCCAGATTTTCCACCTCGATCTGGACAGGGACATTCCGGTTCACCGCTTTGGCAGCCTGCAAGGCTTCAGCGATGCCGCCCGCGGCAACAATGTGGTTTTCCTTGATCAAAATGCCATCGAATAATCCGACGCGCTGATTTTCCGCGCCTCCGATCCTCACTGCGTATTTTTGCGCGACCCGCAGGCCGGGGAGCGTCTTGCGCGTATCCATGACCATGGCGCCTGTTCCGGCGACGGCTGTCACGTAGCGCCGGGAGAGCGTGGCAGTGCCTGACAGGGTCTGCAGGAAGTTGAGCGCAGTTCTTTCCCCGGTGAGCAGCGCGCGCGCATTGCCATCCAGTTCACAGATTTCAACCCCGGCGGCGACTTCGTCTCCTTCGGCCACCCGCCAGCGCATGCGGCATTTGGGATCGAGGGTCTTGAACACAGCTTCAAACCAGGGTTGACCGCAGACCACAGCCGGTTCGCGGGAAATGACCCTGGCGTGCGCGCGGTGGCTCTCTGGGACGAGCATTGCGGTCAAGTCGCCTGCTGCGCGATCTTCCTGCAGCGCAAGCGCGACATTTTGCTCAATCGCAGGCTCAAGTAGGGATGTAAAATCGGCGTTCATTGGACTAAGGGTAACCACCTATGTCGAAATTTTGACAGAACGCCTCGCAATCGGACCTTCGGAAAGCATACGCATCACAGCAAGGGTCAGCGAGCGAGGCATTTGCCGGCAACGGACATTATATAGCGTGGCTGGAACGGCATTTGCAGGCGAGAAAACGACACGTCGAATTCTAATCACCGGAGTGGGGGAGAGAAAAATGTACAAACAAGTTCTGGCAGTCATGGGGCTATCGGCCCTATTTCAGATGACCGAAGTCCGTGCGATAGCTTTGGCGCCGGAGGTGGCGGGGACTTTCTTGAATGGCGATGGCGCCAACAGCCACTGGGTACAGGTATATGCCCGCGCGTCCGAACAGTCGGACGGACCCGATGGCTGGCGGGGTTCAACCTATGGCGCGTATACGTGGGGAACGGGCATCTGGGGGCTGGCCGACGCGAACCAGGTTCTGACCCTTTCCGCTGGCGATCCCTATGTCCTCAAGACGCTTTCCGGGGTGGCGAGCCAGATCAGCTTTTCCAACCAGGCTTACCTGGACCAATGGAGCGCGACCTGGGGAACCCAAGACCTTGCGCCCATCTTCAGCAATGCGCCAGGGGAAAACCAGGAAAACTTCGCCATGCATTTTACCGGCTACATCTCAATCACCGACCCGGGAATGTACAACTTTGGGGTGATGTATGACGACGGCTTCAGTTTCACCCTGACAGGTGCGGGCGGCGCGTCCCTTGCCATCAGCCAGGACGGTCTCAATTCACGCGACAGGCTTGGGTTTGACGAGGATCTCGCGCTCGGCAGCGGTCTCTACGCATTCGACCTTGTCGCCTACAACCGGCTGGAAGTCGGCGTGGTGAACCTGAGCTGGGCGGAGAATGGGGGAGACTGGACCACGATCACCCAGGACCATCTCTTTACCTCGGCCGTGCCCGAGCCCGGGAGCATGCATATGATGCTGGCCGGCTTGGCCATGCTTGGCATGGTCGGACGCCGCCTCCGGAAGCCAGCGGCCTGATGCACCGCAAGCCACTCACGGGCTGGTTGAAGAGACTGGCGCATGTTGTGGCCTTGCTGGCGGGCTGGCTGCTGTTTGGCTGGTTCTGGTGGCATGTGCTGGCTACTCAGGAAATCTACCGCCCCGGGCTGATACTTCTGTTGGCGGGGTCGGCAATCATCTTCCCGGTAGTCACGCTTTTCTGGGTCAAGCATAACCGCCGCATCTATCGCGCCAAGGGTCCGCGCCGACGAATTCGTGCAGTCACCGAGCAGTACGCGCACGATTGGGAGGGGCGGGCCATAGTGAGTGACTGGAGCGCGCTCAGACATGCGCGATCCATCGTCGTGCGCCTCGACGCAGAGAGCAAGGTCTACCAGTGAGTACCGATGCGGTGGCAGTCCTGTCGGCCATACAGCACAACCTGCTCTACACGGTCGCACTATTCTTCTTCGCCGCCTATCCCATTGTCACCGGCATCATGTGGATTACCACGTCCTTGTTCTTTCGCGGGCGTTGGGAGAAGGAAGACAGGCAGGACAAACAGGCACAGGCGCGCGACGCGATTCGGCCCAAGGTGTCGATCGTGATTCCGGCGCACAATGAAGAACGGGTTCTGGCCTCGGCAATCGAGGCTGCGTGCCGGATCGATTATCCCGACTATGAAGTGGTGGTGGTCGACGACGGCTCGACCGACCAAACCGCTGCTGTGGTCGCATCCTATGTTCGGTCGAACAGGATCAGGTCCATACGCAAACAGCAAAACCAGGGCAAGGCCATGGCGCTCAATGATGCCTTGCCCTGCCTGAATGGCGAGATTGTCCTGATCATGGACGCAGACGCGGAACCCGAGCCGGACATCATTCATCGCATGCTGCCTCATTTTGCCAGCGCTCGGGTGGCCGCTGTGACCGGCAATCCAAGGGTGAAGAACGTCGATACCTTCCTCGCCCGGCTGCAGTTGATGGAGTTCACTTCCATCGTGAGCCTGTTGCGGCGCTCGCAAAGAATTTGGGGGCGCATCGTCACCGTCTCGGGGGTGGTCGCCGCATTCCGAAAAGTGGCCTTGTTCGACGCCGGCGGGTTTTCGCCCGACATGGCCACCGAGGACATCGAGATGACCTGGAAGCTGCAGAAGCGCTTCTGGGATGTGCGCTACGAGCCACGCGCCCTTGTCTGGATGACCGTTCCGTCGACGTACAAGGCGCACTTCAAGCAGCGCCTGCGCTGGGCGCGCGGCCTGATGCAGGTTCTGCGCCGGCATTGTGATGTGCTAGCCCACTGGAAGCTGCGCCGCATGTGGCCGATCTTTGTCGAATCGGTCCTGTCCGCGCTGTGGGCAATCTGCTTTGTGGTGCTGACCACGATCTGGATCGTCTCGTATTCAATGGGCGTTCCACCGGTCGGCGCGAATCCCATCCCGAATTTCTGGGGGATGGTCATCGCCACGATTTGCATCGTGCAGCTGATTACGGGCACCTGGATGGATCGCAGCTACGATCCGGATACGGTCAAGTATTTTCCCTACGCGGTGTATTACCCGATTGTCTACTGGATGATCTTGCAGACGACGACGGTCCTGTCTCTGCATCATTTTCTCAAGAGGCCCAGTCGCAAGACTGTCTCGTGGAATACCCAACGGCTGAAGACTGAATCTTGAGAACCCGGCTGCTATGTTCCCTGCTTGCGAGCATGCTGGCCTTCCCCGCGTGGGCAGGTCCGCGCGACGAAGCACGGCGTCTCGTTGACGCGCATCAGTACCCCGCGGCGCTGGCGATCTTCAATGAACTGGTTCAATCCAATCCGAACGATGTCGACCTGCTGATCGAAACCGCTCGGGTGAATGCCTGGGATGATCGGCATGACGCGGCAATTGCGCTCTATCGACGGGCGATGGAACGGGCGCCCACGCGCATCCCGGATGTGCGGTTGGCACTGGCCTGGCAGCTCTTGTGGTCGGGCAAGGCGGGCGAAGCGCTGCCCTGGTTCAAGGCTGCACTGAGCGCTCAGCCGGCCCGCATCGAAGCCTTGCACGGCAAGGCGGAGGCACTGGTGGCATTGCACAGGCCGAAAGAGGCGCTGATCGCCTACCAACGAATATTGAGTCTGGCACCCGCGGATGCAAAGGCGCAACTCAACACGGCGCGCTTGATGCTGGTGAATGATCGACATGACTATCCGGCAGCGCTTGCGATCTTCGATGAACAGGTCAAAACCAACCCGAACGACACCGATCTATTGATCGAGGCCGCAAAAGCAAATGTCCAGGGTGATCGGCATGACGCAGCGATCGCGCTCTACCGGCGTGCTATCGAATTGGCGCCTGCACGCATCGCCGATGTTCGCCTGCCGCTGGGCTGGCAACTGCTGTGGGCAAATAAGCCAGATGAATCGCTGATTCAATTTGACGCCCAACTGATTGCTCAACCCACTCACATCGAAGCGTTGCACGGCAAGGCGGAGGCGCTGACGGCCTTGAACAGGCTGGACGAAGCGTCGGCTGTCTACGGGCAGATATTGAGCCTCGCGCCGCAAGATTCCAAGGCTCAACTCAACGCTGCACGGGTGCTCCTTTGGCAGGGGCAGAACCAGGCCGCTCAGAAGGCATTCCAGCGCATTCTTGCCCAACACCCGGGCAACCGCCAGGCATTGACCGGCCTGGCGCGGGCACAAAACAACCTTGGGCTGCACCAGCACGCAGCACGAAACTTCTCGACCCTGGTTGGGGACGATGCCGATCTCAAATTTGAGTATGCCCGAGCGCTGTACTGGGCCGGCATGGATGAAGAAGCGGTACGTGAATTGAAGGGCCTGGATGGCCATGAGGCGGCGAGCCTGCGCGCGCGCATCCAACGAGGCTTGAGCCGCATATTGAGCTTCAATGCGGAATCTTCCTCCGACAGTGACCGGCTCGACATCAACGCAGCGACACTCCAGGCGAACTTCAGTCCCCGGATACATGAGAATCTGGAATTGAGCGTCCGCCAAGCCTCGCTGGACCAGCAGGGTAGCCACCTGGATGGACAGACCTACTGGCTCGGTTACGGATGGCGTAGCGGTGGGCTCGACTCCTCGTATGGCTTGACGTGGCCCACCCTGTATCTGGGCATGCGCAACTATGCGGGCTGGCAGAGCCTGGCCTGGAAAGCGCGCGCAAAATGGCTGCCGGCAGACCAGTGGCGTTGGGATTTCGAGGCAGGCAATGAAATCGTTGAAAACATCGCTTCGATCCAGAACCATGTCAGATTCGACTATCTGAGCGGGGGATTTGATTTTCGTCCTGCGCCGCTTTGGCTGCTCAATCTAGGCGCCGTGGCCGGCCGCTTCGATGACGGCAATCAGCGCAAGAAACTGGTTGGTCGCATTGAATATCGCGTGACCAGGGATCCGCGGCTGACCGTAGGGGTCGAAGGCATGGGCTTCAACGACAGCAACCCACCCTCACCTGGCCGGGGGTACTACAGTCCAGAAAGTTATCGCGAAATCAAGCTTGCCGGCGGAATTGAAGCGACTGTCCAGGGTTGGGATTTGTACGGCAAAGCTGCGCTGGGCGAACTTTGGGAGCAACCTGGTTCCAGCAGCAATCTGTATCAGGTTGAAGCTTCCGCCACTCACGCTATGCGATGGGGCAAGCTGCGTTTCTATGCCGGCCGCTCGGATTCGGCTTCCCTCACCTCGGGTGGAGGCGGATACTGGCGCACTTACGTGGGCGGGACGGTCAGCGTGTTGTTCTAGGCTTGAAATCTCACCGGCATTCCCCACATAGACTGTATTGTTTATCGAGGGAATGCCCCATGCGTTTCGACAAGCTCACCAGCAAGTTCCAGCAGGCCCTGTCTGATGCCCAGTCACTGGCTGTGGGCGGCGACCAGCAATTCATTGAACCTTTGCACTTGATGGCGGCCCTGCTGTCGCAGGAGGATGGGGGTAGCGCTTCCATCCTGGCGAAGGCGGGCGTGCAGGTGGCCGCGCTCAAGACGGGCATCAATCAGGCCCTGGGCCGCCTGCCCAAGGTGGAAGGCCATGGTGGCGAGGTGTCCATCTCGCGCGATCTCAACAACCTGCTCAACCTGACCGACAAGGAAGCGCAGAAGCGTGGCGACCAGTATATTTCCAGCGAACTCTTCCTCACCGCCGCGCTCGATGACAAGGGCGATCTGGGTCGTCTGCTCAAACAGCATGGCGCGAGCAAACCAGCGCTGGAGCAGGCCATCAACGCCATACGCGGCGGAGACGCGGTGACCAATCCGGAAGCGGAAGGGCAGCGCGAGGCACTGAAAAAGTACACCCTGGATCTGACCGAGCGGGCCCGCCATGGCAAGCTCGACCCGGTAATTGGCCGCGATGACGAAATCCGCCGCGCGATCCAGGTCTTGCAGCGGCGCACCAAGAACAACCCGGTGCTGATCGGCGAGCCCGGCGTGGGCAAGACCGCAATTGTCGAAGGACTTGCCCAGCGCATCGTCAATGGCGAGGTGCCGGAGACCCTCAAGGACAAGCGTGTCCTGGTGCTGGACATGGCGGGCCTCCTGGCCGGCGCCAAGTATCGGGGCGAGTTCGAGGAACGGCTCAAGGCGGTGCTGAAGGAGGTCCATCAGGACGAAGGCCGCATCATCCTGTTCATCGACGAGTTGCATACCATGGTGGGCGCAGGCAAGGCTGAAGGTGCAATCGATGCGGGCAATATGCTCAAACCCGCGTTGGCGCGCGGCGAACTGCACTGCATCGGCGCCACCACGCTGGATGAATACCGCAAGCACATCGAAAAGGATGCCGCGCTCGAGCGCCGCTTCCAGAAAGTACTGGTGGACGAGCCGAGCGTGGAAGACACCATCGCCATCCTGCGCGGGCTGCAGGAAAAATATGAGCTGCACCACGGGGTCGAGATCACCGACCCGGCCATCGTCGCTGCGGCTGAACTTTCACACCGCTACATTACCGACCGCTTCCTGCCGGACAAGGCCATTGACCTGATCGACGAGGCGGCGTCACGCATCAAAATGGAGATCGACTCCAAGCCTGAATCGATGGACAAGCTCGATCGCAGGCTGATTCAGCTCAAGATCGAGCGCGAGGCGGTAAAGAAGGAAAAGGACGAAGCCTCGCAGAAGCGGCTCGGGCTGCTGCAGGAGGAAATCCAGCGCCTGGAACGCGAATATGCCGACCTGGAAGAGATCTGGAAGGCCGAAAAAGCGCAGGTTGCCGGCGCGCAGCATGTCAAGGAAGAACTGGAGCGGGCCCGCATTGAAATGGAAGAGGCCAAGCGCGGCGGCGACTGGAAGAAAATGAGCGAAATCCAGTATGGCCGCATCCCCCAGATCGAGGCGCAACTGACGCAGGCACAGGCGGCAGAGGGCGGCGCGCAGGCCACCAACAGGTTATTGCGTACCCAGGTCGGCGCGGAAGAAATTGCCGAGGTCGTGTCGCGTGCCACCGGCATCCCGGTCTCCAGAATGATGGAAGGCGAGCGCGACAAGCTGATGCACATGGAAGAAAACCTGCACAAACGGGTGGTTGGGCAGGACGAGGCCGTGCGTTTGGTATCCGATGCCATCCGCCGTTCACGTGCCGGTCTGTCCGATCCGAACCGCCCTTATGGCTCCTTCCTGTTCCTGGGGCCGACCGGCGTAGGCAAGACCGAGTTGTGCAAGGCGTTGGCGGAGTTTCTGTTCGATTCGGCGGACCACATGATCCGCATTGACATGAGCGAATTCATGGAAAAGCATTCGGTGGCCCGCTTGATCGGCGCGCCACCGGGCTATGTCGGCTATGAAGAGGGCGGCCATTTGACCGAAGCCGTGCGACGCAAGCCATACAGCGTGATCCTGCTGGACGAGGTGGAGAAAGCCCATCCCGATGTGTTCAACGTGCTGCTGCAGGCGCTGGATGACGGCCGCATGACCGACGGTCAGGGCCGCACTGTGGATTTCAAGAATACGGTGATCGTCATGACCTCGAACCTGGGCAGCCAGATGATCCAGCAGATGGCGGGGGACGACTACCAGGTAGTGAAACTGGCGGTGATGGCGGAAGTGAAAAACTATTTTCGCCCCGAGTTCATCAATCGTATCGACGAGGTGGTGGTGTTCCATGCGCTCGACGAAGCGCACATTGCGTCGATTGGTCGCATTCAGCTCCAATACCTGGAGCAGCGCGTCGCACGCATGGAAATGAAACTGGAAGTGAGTGACGCGGCGGTCGCACTCATCGCCCGCGCCGGCTTTGACCCGGTATTCGGCGCTCGGCCGCTCAAGCGGGCGATCCAGAGCCAGATTGAGAACCCGCTCGCGAAGGAGATCTTGTCCGGCCATTTCAGCGCCAAGGACACCATACGGGTCGACGCCCATGCCGGAGAGATCGTGTTTGAGAAGGCGACTTAACAATAAACGGTTTGCGCGACCGTTCCCAGGGGCAAACGAAAAGGCTAGCGCACGGAGCCTGCGCAGCGGGCTAAGCGGGGCTGTTACACGCGAGAGCGTCAGACTGCAATGTTACGCGCCCGGTTCAGTCAGACGCCGGCGAACAGGACACCGAACATCCTTTCTCGGCTCGCACTGGAAAGACCGTGCAGGACCTGGACCGCTTCCTGGGCGACACGTTGATCACGTGACTGGAAGTATTGAATCGCAAGTCTGTACCAGGTGGCCGCCAATGGGGGGTCGAGGCTGCGCAGTTGTTGCAGTGCCTGTGATATACCGGCCGCGCCTTTCAGTTGATAGAACGTGAGTCCAAGGTTGTACCAGGCTGGCAGGTAATCCGGATTGATGCGTACCGCGTCGCGATAAGCGCGCATGGCCTCAAGGAAACGTCCGCTATCGCGGTACGCATTGCCCAGATTGTTTCTGCCATTCAAATCTCGGGGTTCGATCTGCAGTTCCTTGAGATAGGCGGAAATGGCTTCGGGATACAGCTTCAGTTGGGCAAGGCCACGCCCGAGCACGAACCAGGCCGTCGCATTTTTCGGTTCGGCTTTCGTCCATTGTTTTCCCAGGGCCATCAAACCTTGCCAGTCGCCACGCCTTTCCCGGGCGATGGCGTCCGTGGTCCAGTCAGGACGGCTCGCAACCGGCGTGCGCTGTGCGCCTGCGCGGTAGGCATGACCAGAGTCGTAGGGCAATTTGCCTGCCTGGACAGCGGCTGCGTCTGAACACAGGCAAACTGCGACACTGGCCGCAAGGACGTATGGGACGATAAGCTGCATGGGAAGGACGATCAGGGGGCGACAGCGCTTATATTAACGTCAGCCCGGCAGGCTTGCCAGAAGATGGCATTAGTCAAGACGGTATATCGGCTCCATGCCGTGTCAACAGACCCGCAAATAGCACTGCCAGCAATCCGGTCAGGAAAATGCCGTCAAAGGTCCCCGCGCCGCCGATGGAAGCGATGGGCGCGCCCAGTCCTTGAATCTTTCCCAGGTTCATCAGATCCGCACCAATCAGGGTTCCGAGGCTGCCACAGATGTAGGCCAGTGGTGCGGCATGGCGCCGGGATAGAAAGAGCGCCACGATGGCCGTCGCCAAGGGAGGCACGATGATCGGCTCCGCAATACCCAAGCCGGCAACCGGGTAAGCGAGGAGGTGGCAAATTGTGGCGATCACCCCGATGCCGACGAGACTCAGCCCGAAAAGCTGATTCTTGACCATGAGATAGAACGAAAGCACGGTTGGAACGATGGCACCGCCCACGTTGACGGCAAGCACGGTGGCAGGCCATTCCCGAATCACCGGGATGACGTAGTGAATGCCGAAATAACTCACTTCAGCGGCGGTGGCTGTGTGTCGCTCGGGAAGATAGGCAACGGGGATATTGATATAACTCCACAGCAAGGACAGGACGAGCACAATGAATACGTTCCGGGATCGGATTCCCATGCTGGCGGACGCATAGTGAAGAATGTTCGAGGCAACCAGGCCGACCACCAGACCAAGCAATGCCGACAGCAACAACAGGAAAGGCAGCGTAATGGGAAAGTAGTGCAATCCGGAAGCAAGCATCGGGTAGGAGGAGGATCGAATCCTTGTGGAGCTTTGTGGTTGGAGGTCAGCAATCAACGTGGGTTCCCCAACACACTGAGGCGCGAGCCGCATTGCGCCGCGGCGGGATACCAGCTGGCGAGGCCGGCATTCAATTCATGAACTGCGTTCCCTTGCATGCGCCGACCACCGCCGGCAACACCCGCTGAACCGCGTCCAGGGGCAGGCGAGCGCCCGGGTGTCGCTACCGGCGACTTCCCGCGCCGGTCTTCATTAAACCAGGCGCGCTTGCACTTACCCTACTGAAATTCTGTGGAAATGGCGTTCGATGCGCGCAAGCCACCTCTCAGTAACATTACGATTTGACATCGACTCAGCTCCTCACGAGACCTGATCCGCCACCGGATTGCATGCCAGTCCAACAACTGCGGCGACTGCTCTCTCACCAAGTATCCGCGCGTACCCGGGCCGGAACGTATTTTCTGCACCATGGCCCTCCGGCTGGAAATTGATGTCTCCAAGGGACGGATGGGGAGCTCACTTGCGCTGGCAACCCGGAAATCTTGCCAAGCGAGCACGCCAGCATACGCGCAGGTGCTGCGTGCAGCGGGCGTGCGCCCAGGACTTAATGCTTCTGGGTGCCGAGTTGCTGCAACTTCTCGTTCATCTGATCCAGGGCAGCGAGAACGGAATGCTGTATGTCGTGGCCCATCTGACGGGCGAACCACTGCACGGCCTCGTTCTCCTGGACGCGCACAAACCTTTCCAGATCCTTCAGATCAATATTGCGCGTGATATAGAGGTTTTGCATTAGATACTCGTTTGCCGAGCTACCGTCGATCTGCTCGCGCAGTTTGGCCAACTTGGCCTCACGGCCCGCTTGGGGCAATTTGGGGCCGAGTATCTTGCGGGCCGTTTCGTAGCGCATTTCCGCGAGCGTGCGAGAACCGGCCGTAGCGGTGTCCAAACGCTCTATCAATTTCACCCTGTGCGTGTCTGGCGGGCTTTTCTGAAATCCAACGACGTAGGCGTCAACCGCCCCCTTGGTGGAATTCAGGTCTTCCGCGACTACACGATGCATCACCTTCAAGTAGGTTGGGTCCCGCATCGCGGCAACGGCATCGCGCAGGTGAATCCGGTCGCCGGTCGCAGCCAGTGCGGTGGTAATTTCACCCGCCATACGGTTTCCGTCCAGAGCATTCTTGAGCACCGCCTCAAATTCCTTGCGCTGCTTACCGGTCAATTCCGCAACGCGAGAATCAGAAGCCATCTGTGCATCCAGGTTCTTGCCTAGTCCTTGCAGGGTTTCGCGAGCTCCGGACAGATCCATGGCCCGTCCAGCCAGGTCCTTTACCTCGTCCGCGTGAACCACAGACGCGCCCAGCATAAAGGCAATGATCGTCCACCAAAGAATACGCAACGAATTTGACATGATAGTTATCGCTCCTCACATTAGTGTTATGTTGAAATTATCCTGTTTGCGCGCGTTCAATGCTCTTAAGCGGCCTGCAAATCGGATGGCAAAGTTTACCAGATGATTGCAAGGCGATCCGCCCGCTGCAGTCGAGCTTGTTTTTATCCGCGTTGAACGAAGACATATGAGGCTCGCAGAAGTTCGCTGCGGGAGATCAATTTCCCCGGTGTCTCTGCCGCCGGTTCGCAAACGCCAATCAGAGATCGCCGTTTGCTGCCGCCCGCATCATGTCATCCATCTTGACCCGAATATCCTGTGCACTTTGGCGAAGTTCCGGCGTAATGCCCATGGATTTCCCGGCGTAATCGAGCCAGGCTACGTTCCAGTCCAGGGTCAGTACCCAGATATTCTTCTGCGCGTCCTCCATCACTGCAATGCGGCAAGGCAGAAAGACCACCATCTCGGGTATGAGCTTGAGCAGTTGGCGGCCCACGGCGATGTCACAGAAGCTGAAGACTTCCACGCGTGGCGCGGTATCGTCACCAAGCACGGACCTGAAGTCCTTCCACATCTGGTTGGAACCGACAAATTTGAAGTTGAGCTGGTTGGCCCGCAGCTTCAGGGATTCGACCACGTCATCAAAGCTCAGGCCTGGTTTGGCCTTGTACTTGACGGCGAAATAATTCATCGCTTCGCGCGCATCGAGCCGCATCATGTTGGCCATCATGGGCATCGCCATCTGCAGATAACGGCGTTTTTCTGCATCGGGGATGACCCGGTTCATGCCATAGTCCACGCGCGGCGGCGGCAGGCCTTGTTGCTGGATGATCGGGCCATAGGGAGTCGGCACCGGAGAAATCCAGCCGCCGCTGCCTTGCGGGAGGTAGGGGTTCTTGCTCGAGTTCTCGGCGCGCGGTGATTCGTCTGCAGGCTTGGCGAGGGGATCGGCAGCCAGTGCCAAACCAAACGCGGCCAGCATGATAAGGGCAGGGATGCGCATCGGGGTCTCCTCAATCTTTTTACGGCTTGATGCTAGGAGTTCGGGTTTGTCCCGTCAACCGCGAGCATCAAGGAGTTACGGAAGATAGAATGTTCACTCAGTGTTGCAGGTAATGACGGATGCGGATGAACTCTGCTTCCAGGTCTTGCAGCAGAACTGGCGCGTTCTCCAAGTCGTTTAGGTTGAGCGCGTCTTCCAAGCGGCTCGCTTCCTGCATGAGGGGCATGGCAAGTACCGCCGCGGCGGAGCCCCGCAGACTGTGACACTTCCGCGCGGCAAGTGCGCAGTCTTTATTCTTCAATGCGCCATCCAGTTCCAGCAGCAGGCCTTCACCAGTTTCGAGAAAGATCTTTAACATCTCGTCCGGGATTGAGCTATTCGTGCCGTAGCGTGCCCGCAGTTGCGTCAGAGCGAGCGGCAGGTCTGTCAACTTCTCCATTTGACCGTCAGTCAGTGCTCCTGACTGGTCTGCTCCCGAGTCCTCTGCCAGTGATTCCACAGGTAACCAGCGGCTCAAAACCGAATTCAACGCATCTTCACTATAGGGTTTGGAAAGATAGTCATCCATGCCGGCCTTGATGCAGGCATCTCTAAAGCCCGGTGTGGCGTTGGCAGTAAGGATGACAATGGGAATCCGGCTGGCAGGAGGTGGCAAGGCATGGATTGCCTGGGCGGCGGCAAATCCATCCATCTCGGGCATTTGCCAATCCATGAAGATCAGATCCCAGCGGGGATCCTGCTGCAGAATGCCGAGGGCGACCGGAGCCGATTCAGCGACTGCCACTTCAAGGCCCAAAACACTCAGCTGGAAATGCACGACTTTCAAGTTGACCGGGTTGTCTTCAACCACCAGCACTCGGCCCTGAAAGCGGCTTGTCGCCGGATTCGGCCTGGGCAGCAGCTTGCCGGGCGCAGCAAGCAGCGGAACGACGACGGTGAAGCAGGTACCGCAGGTTTCGCCCGGCGGCGGACTTTGCACTTCGATCGTTCCGTCCATCAGCTCTACCAATTGACGGCTGATCGCCAACCCCAGCCCGGTGCCCCCAAAGCGGCGCGTGGTGGAGGTATCGGCCTGGGAGAACGCTTCGAACAGGTGAGGGATGTCTTCTGGTAGTATGCCGATGCCGCTGTCGGCAACCGCAATTCGAAAGCGGTTGTCGCCCAACGCGCCGACCGACACGCGAATGTCTCCTTGCGGGGTGAATTTGAACGCGTTGTCCACCAGGTTCAACAGCACCTGGCGAAGCCGATGCGGATCGCCGAGTACGCAGCAGCTCAAGCCATTCAGACCCGACAGTTCGAGGTTCAGCCCCTTTTCCAAAGCACGCGGGCGATACAGGTTGATGACTTCCTCCAGCACAGTCCGCAGATCAAACGGAATCTGCTCAAGGCGAAGTTTGCCCGCCTCAATCTTGGAGAAATCCAATAAATCGTTGATAACCGTCAGCAGGCTGGAAGCGGAGTACTTGAGGCTGAGTGCGTATTCCCTTTGGTTGGCGGAAAGCAACGGCGTCTGCAGCAGCAAGTCGGTCATGCCTTGAATGCCGTGCAGCGGTGTGCGGATTTCATGGCTGACGTTGGCGACGAATTCGCTCTTGGTGCGGGCAGCGGAAAGGGCGGCGTCTCTGGCGCTAGCCATGGCTTGTTCGACTTGTTTGCGATCGGAAATATCACGCATGATCGCCTGGATGACAGGACGGCCTTTCAGTTCCATGGCATGCAAGGCGATTTCCGCCGGAAATACGGAACCATCCATACGCCGTCCCTGCCATTCCATAAAGGCATGGCCTTCGGTTCGCGCCAGACTCAACATGCGTTGGGCGTAATTGAATGCATCCTCCTGTGTCGGACCTTGATGCGTCGTACCCAAAGCAGGGATCGGGAGTGCCAGGAACTCGTTCGTCGAACTCACCCCGAACATGCGTAAGGTGGCGGGATTGCAGTCGATAAAACCCTTTTCGTCGAGTATCACGACGGCATCGGAATTGGACTCAAACAGCGTCTGGAACTTGAGCTTCTCTCCGTCAATCTGGCGCGTCTGTTCTGCTACCCGCCGACTGACCAGCCAGGCTATGCCTACCGCCAGCAGGGTAGCCAGGGTACCCAGGCCCAGCATCAGCGAACGGGTTCTCTGGTAAGCGGAGACCGTTTCCCGGACGGCCTTCTCGCTGGCTTCGCGCTGGAGCTGCGACATGCTGTCCAAAGCCTCGACCAGACGACCCTGCAGCGGTATTTCCTTTTGCTGCAGCAGGGTTAGTCCGCCATAATTGTTCTGTTCGCGCGCAGCTTCCACCACGTCGTACATGATAGGCTGATTGATGGCGGTGATCTCATCCAGCTTTGCAAGCAAGCGCTTCTCTTGCGGCGTTTCCAGCAGCTGTGCCAAATGGCTGCGGTCCTTCGCATATTGCTCGCCGTAGGCAAGGAACTTCTCGAACAGGTCTTCCTTTTCCCAGGTATCGATTGACACCACCATGTCGTGCATGACGATCGCCCTGTCGCGCAGCGTGTCCCGCATGTGCGAAGCAAGCCGGGTCTTGACGTTGTTGACATCTACGATGCGTTCAAGCCGTCCGTTGACGACTCTCATCTGGTGCACGCCGAGGCCGATGACCGCCAGAAGGAGGACCAGCGCCACGCCGAAACCCACGCCGAGGTTGAATGCCAGTTTGCGGACAGGGCTGAGAGCCCCGCGTATCAGACTCATGGGGATCCGGCGGACTGGGGCTGACTGATCGCGAACTGGGCTGAGGAAACGCGGCGGGCGCCGCCGAAGTGTTTGGACCAGTAAGGGTCCTGCAGGTTGGAAATCATGACCTCGCCGGTACTGCTGCTGGACGCATGAATAAAGCGGCCTTCGCCAAGGTAGATTCCGACGTGGGAAAAAGGCCGCTCGACATTAAAGAACACCAGGTCGGCGGAACGCAGGTCGGCAATCTCAACCGCCTCTCCTTGCTGGCTCATTTCCAGGGAGCTGTGGGGTAACTCGGTATGAAGGGCCTGCAAGAACACATGCCGGACAAAGCCGCTGCAGTCCAGACCGGTTGCTGGGCTTGCTCCGCCACTCTGATAACGGGTGCCGACCAGACTGGTGGCATACATGAACAGGTCATCCAGGCCTTCGGTGCTGTCGGCGGCCACCCACGCGGATGTGGTCATCAGCATGAAAGAGAGGGTCGCCAGCAGTTTTTTTGGCACGGGCATACTTGAAATTTTCGTGTCCGGCAGGATGGTCGCCTATATTGGCTATATTGGTAAAGAAGGGAATTCAATCCCAGCGGGTGAGTTGAACGGAATCTTAAAGCGTTACTTAAGGAGTGGGCAATGGAAACTGAAGATTTGAAACAGACGGTGGCTGATGCGATGGCAGAAGATGCTTCAGAGGCGGCGCCCAGTTTGCACGAACGTGTCAAGGTTGCGACGGTTGCTGCGTTGCGCGACGGGAAGCTGTCTGTGGATGAACTGCGTGACATCGGGCGCTCTTTGACGGAAGGAATATCCTTGGGCTTGAGTCAGCGCGGAGGAGGCGTGAAGGAAGGGCTGAGTCAGGCGATATCGGGGATGGGCCAGGCCTATGGTGAAGTCAGTGAGCGCATCAGCCTGACCTTCAAGGAAACGCTGGAGCGCGGCCGAAGCTTCAAGGACGAAGACCTGAAAGAGCCCATAGAGCGGCTCAAATCCCTGGAAGGCGAATTTCGCGCCATTCTCAAGGATCTGACGGACAAATCCGGACAGCATCTGAAGGGGGAATGGAGTGAGGTCGCGGAGCATATCGGCAAAGTGGGATCGGATATAGGCGGCCGGATGCGTGATAGTGTGGAAAGCCTTTACAATCGCCTGCATGGAGAGACCCGTGAGGCCAGACAGGCAGTCAAGGGCGCGCTCGGCGAGGGTGGCAGTCGGATTTCCGATGCGGCCAGCGGCCTGATGGCCGGGGTTTCCGAAGTACTGAAGAAGACCGACAAGGATACGCCGCCGCCAACGGCGTGAAACCAAGAGATGGGGGCCGCGGCCCCCATTTTCGGGAAGAACAACAACAATCATGTTCTGGGAAACCATTTCCGTCGTTCGCGATCTGCACCGGCTGCACGAAATTGCCAGCGTTCTGATTCGTTATGGTTGGGGCGACTTGGTTCGCCTGCTCGGCATAGCCAATATTCTTGAACGGGCCGGACGCCTGCTGCACTGGAAAAGCAGCAACGAAATCACTCAGCTGCCGGCCCCGGTTCGCGTGCGCCGCGCGCTGGAGGAATTGGGTCCCACCTTCATCAAGTTTGGCCAGTTGCTGGCCACCCGGGTGGACATGTTTCCGCCTTCCTGGATAGAGGAGTTTGAAAAGCTCCACAGCAAGGTGCCGGCCGTCGCATATGAGGACGTGCGGCCTGCTCTGGTGGCAGCCCTGAAAGGCGAGCCGGAGGAGGTGTTCGCTGAATTTGATCCCGTTCCCGTTGCCGCAGCCTCCATTGCCCAGGTTTACCGTGCGGTGCACAAAGACGGCACCCCGATTGTGGTCAAGATACGGCGCCCCGGCATCGAAGGCAAGATTGAGGCGGATTTGCGCATTGTGGAGCACTTCTCCCATTTGCTGGAAAGCGAAGTGCCCGACATGCGGCGCTACCAACCGGTCCTGATTGCTGCCCAGTTTCGCCGTTCCCTGCGTCGTGAACTCGATCTGATCAAGGAAGCCAGGAACATTGACCTATTTGCGCGCCATTTTGCCGAGGATCCCAACGTCCACATTCCCAAGGTGTATTGGGACTACTGCACCGAGCGCGTCAACGTGCAGGAGGAAATCCGCGGGGTGTCGGGCGTTGATGGCGCGACGCTTCGCGCCAACGACCTAGATCCGCCGACACTCGCGGCCCGAGGCGCCGATGCGGTGCTGAAAATGGTCATGATCCACGGTTTCTTTCATGCGGATCCCCACCCCGGCAATGTCATCTTCCTGCCCGGCAACCGCATCGGATTGATTGATTTTGGCATGGTGGGACGGCTCACCGAGCCGCGCCGCAATCAGATTGTGAACCTCCTGCATGCCCTCACACTCAAGGATGAGGAAGGAATGCTGGAAGTGCTGCTGGACTGGGCCGGCGATTCCGAAACCGACGAAAGTCGGCTCGCTTCCGACATCTCGGAATTGGTATACAGCTACGATGACCTGCGGCTGAAAGACGTGAAGCTGGGGAATCTGCTCATGGATATCTCCAGCCTGCTGCGGGAGAATCGGTTAATGCTTCCGGCTGACCTGACCCTGTTGTTCAAGACCCTGATCACGCTCGAAGGCCTGGGCCAGCAGTTGAATCCGATGTTCCATATGCTGGACCATGTCACGCCCTTCGTGGAGAAGGTTTTTCTCGATCGCTATCTGCCGGCCACCCTCGTCAGGCGCGGGCGCAAGAGCCTGCGTGAGTTGGGGGAAGTGCTGGTCGGGTTGCCACGCGATTTTGCCCGGCTGATACGCGAGGCGCGTCGCGGCCGCATACGGATCGATCTGGATCTTAAGCGGCTGGACCATTTCGGCCAGCAACTTGACCGCTCCAGCAATCGCCTGACCATGGGCATACTCACCGCCTCGCTGGTGGTCGGTTCCTCCATTATTCTTACCGTGAAAGGCGGCCCCGAGCTTTTTGGCCTGCCCTTGTTTGGTCTGCTGGGTTTTATCATTGCCTTCGTCAACAGCTTGTGGATCCTGTTCTCCATCTGGCGCTCGGGCAAGCATTGAACGCGGCCTGATATTAATCCATCGTCTGACGCGGTGAACTCAGCCCAGGCGGGCCAAACGTGGTGGTTGATGGCGCGCTTGCAGTAACGGCGCCATGGCCGCTGCGGGTATCGCGGTCGCTAGCAGAATTCCCTGAATCTCGTCGCAACCCACGGCGCGCAGGAAAGCCAGCAGCCCGTCAGTTTCCACGCCTTCGGCAATGACCTGGAGTTCGAGCGCGTGCGCCATGGTGATCACTGCCCGGGTGATAGCTGCGCCATCGGTATCGCCAGGAATGTTCTGCACGAACAGCTGCTCGACCTTGACTGTGTCGATCGGGAGGTGTTTGAGCAGACTGAGGGAGGAATAGCCAGTGCCGAAGTCGTCGACCGCGATCTGCACTCCCATGGCCCGCAATCGATGCAGCACTGCGGCGCTACGCTCCATGGATTGCAACACAGTCACGGTGACTTCCAACTCAAGCCGCATTTCCTCGCCCAGTCGCAGCCCGTTTTCGTGAAGCGCGGCTTGCAGCGTCTGCTCCAGATGACTGTCAAGCAGCTGCCAACGGGACACGTTGATCGCGATGCGCAGCGGCTCAAGGCCCTGACCGCGCCAGCCTTTTGCCTGTGCGCACACCTGCCGGACGACCCAGTTGCCAATGGTACGATCAGCCCGCTTTCCTTCGCGACCGGAATGAAGCGTGCCGGCATGATCAGGCCCCGCTCGGGATGATTCCGGCGCAACAGGGCTTCCATCCCTACGATGCGCCTGCTGCCCAGGTCGGCCTGGGGCTGATAGTACAACTCCAACCCTCCGTGGGCGAGCGCACGGCGCAGACCGTTTTCCAACGACACATATTCCAGGGTGAGCGCAGTAATGTCGGGGGTGTAGAACTCATAGTTATGCCGGCCGCGATCCTTGGCGCGATACATTGCTTCGTCGGCGGCCTTGGTCAGGTTTTCCGCGGTATCGGCGTCCTCCGGAAATATTGCACTTC
Organism: uncultured beta proteobacterium; assembly: GCA_963782495.1. GTDB lineage: Bacteria > Pseudomonadota > Gammaproteobacteria > Burkholderiales > Thiobacillaceae > DASQBT01. Next base: position 46,143 of record CAWAJU010000004.1, read on the forward strand.
CAATGTTTGTAGAGGTCACTACGTCCTTGCCATCGATAAAGACAGGCCGTTATCGCGTTGATGACATTCTCGGCCAGGTGGGCCGCATCCTCGGTCTGCGCGATCTCCTCGATCACCACGGAGAATTCATCGCCGCCGATTCGGGTAACGATATCCTGACCCGGAACAGACTGCTTCAAGCGGCTGCCGACTTCCTGCAACAACTGATCACCGGCGGCGTGGCCCATGGTGTAGTTGATCAGTTTGAAGCGGTCAAGATCAAGGAATAGAACGGCAAACTTTTGTTTGTGGCGTCTGGCACGCACCAGCGTATTTTCCAGGTTGGCCAGGAAAAGCAGGCGATTGGGCAGGCCGGTCAAGGCGTCGTGATGCGCGAGGAATTTGAGGCGTTCCTTGGTTCCCTTGATGGTACTGATATCCGACAGCAACGAAACGTAGTGGGCAACTTGCCCGCTGGAATCCTTGACTACGCTGATATTCTCCTGAGCGGGTAAAGTTCGCCATCCTTGCGCCGGCTCCAGATCTCGCCCTGCCATTGGCCCTCGTCTTCCAGAGTCTTCCACATGCCCTGATAGAAAGCGGCGTCCTGCCGACCGGAGCGCTGGAAACTGGGATTCTTGACCAGCACCTCATCGGCCTGAAAGCCGCTGATCGTGGTAAAGGAATGGTTGACTGGCACGATCCTTTCCTCGGCATCGGTGACCAACGCCATCCATGGTATTTTCGAAAACAATGGCAGTCTGACGCAGCTTTGTCTCCACCTGTCTGCGTTCCCTGATATCGCGCGCAAAGCCCTGCCATCTCCCATCCGGTAATATCCTGGCACTCTTTTCGACGGGCAGATACGAACCGTCCTTGCACTGCAGGCTCCATTCCGACTCCAGGGTTTCACTGTTGAGAAGCCTCCGCTTCGTCTGCTTCAACCGCTCCACGTCCGTTGCTGGAACCAGGTCGACAAAAGTTTTATCGACGATCTCCTCGCGTGTCCAGCCAAGCATGCGGCAGGCTGCGTCGTTTGCATCAATGCAACGTCCATCCATTTCCGCGATAAACAGGCCGTCCGAGGCCTGATCGAACAGTTCATGGTAGCGTTGCGCCGCAGACGCTCATGGGAAAGGCTGATAACGATGCCCATTGCCGTGAACAACACAAGCGGGAGGATATATTGGGAGTTGTACTTGAGCAGAGAGTGTTCGTGCGGCAGAAAAGACCACCATACGAGCGCCACGGAAATGCCGGTTGCCCTGATTCCTGCGGCCCGCCCGCCGATCCATGAACTGGCAAATACGGCAGGAAAAAATTGAAACCAGCCATGCGGCGCAATCAATGGCCATAACGACCACTGTATTAGAAGCGCCCCGGGCGGCAGCACCAGCGATAGTATCGGAGACAAGTACGCCTTGATCAGGCTGATCGCGTGCTGCTGACTTGGACTAGGTTGCTTGTTCATGGCTTTGCCAAGGCCAACCCAAGTCCGCGACTGACAAGCGCCAGCTTAAGCAGGACTTAAAAAATCGTGATTTCACTGTATAGGCCTGTGTGATCTCCAATATTCAATACGCATCCTTTTGCGCAGGCGACCTCAGACCAGCCGCCTGGCTGCGCCATGAGCCGCGAAGTTTGGGCTCGGGACAGCGAAAGACTCGCTTCACCAGCACAGGTCCCGGCCTCTCGCTTACCGGTGGAGCGGGTTTGCCGCATCTGGCTTGCGCAACAGGCGGGTAATCAAGCAGCGTGGCCATAGCCGTGTGCATTCGGCCGATCGCGCCGGACACGGGAACAGGTCCGGACCATTCTGGTTCAGCTTCGTCCTACTTTAGGCACTGGAGTGCGCCCGAAGTTACGACGCAGCTCATGGCGCCGCACTGGCACTGACCGACATAGAATCGGGCCAAGGGTTCGGTCGGCGAAGCGGGGGTGTATTCGAGCTTCGACAGCGCCGAACATACGCAGGGGGTTGGGGGAACCTGGGCAAACGCGGTTTTCGCCATAGTGGAATTCAGCGCGAAAAAACTGGCGACCAGGCAAACGGCCAGGAAACCGACCAGCATCACCAAGCGGGTGAATCGAGTCATCTGCGTTCTCCTTTGCAATCAAGTGGCCTATTCAGGATAGGCACAATCCGGTGACTGGAGTAGGAAGATTTCAACCGCCAAGGCCGTGGCGGTGACGCATGTGCGGAGACGCGGCCGGGCTTCAGGCCCCAATCTTTTTACCCCAGCCTGGGCAACCTCGCGAGCGCTATCTGACTGAGCCTGGGCTGCGGCCCTACAACGATTCGCGCACTGACCGGGTCAGGTTTGGTGGGCGCAAGAAGAGTGAAAAAGCCAATAAATCGGCTATAACCTAACAAGTGCCCTGACTACGCTTGTCTGGGCATTCGATAACTTCCAGAGGAGTGCCATGATGGCCAGCAAGAAAGCAGACCCCGGGGCTGTACACCTGTGCTTTGATCGCATCCTCACAGGCGATCAAAAAATTCGCGCCATGCAGCTCTCCATCGCCGAGAACAAGAAGAACCAACCCAAGGTAAAGCAACTGCCTGGAGTATCGGCGCACCCGATGAAGATGGCGTTGCAGGCCGGAAAGATGTGGAAAGACGGCCGCTTGCTGAAGATCTATTTCCTCGATGGGTCAAAAACCCAAAAGCAGCGCGTAATTGAGCATGCTTCAAGATGGCTGAAATATGCGAACGTCAAGTTCGACTTCTCTGCCACGCGCGCCACGTCCGATGTTCGCATCTCTTTTCAGGCAGACCCAGGCTCATGGTCATACATAGGCACGGACAACCTTGGTATCCCCAAAAACGAGCCAACCATGAACTTCGGCTGGCTCACGGATGACACCGATGACACGGAATACAATCGTGTGGTCGTGCATGAATTCGGCCACGCGCTTGGTTGCATACATGAACACCAGAATCCCAAGGGCGGCATCAAATGGAATGAGACTGCGGTATACCAGTATTTTGCCGGCCCCCCCAACAATTGGTCGAAAGAGGAGACCTACTCCAACGTGATACAAAAATATTCCGTCGATCAGTTGAATGCTTCAAAGTTTGATGGCAAGTCCATCATGCTTTATTCCTTTCCAGGTGTGCTGATTGTGGGCGGGAAAGGCACACCATCAAACACCCAGTTGTCACGAGGAGACAAGATTTTCATCAAGAAGATGTATCCCAAGTAGCATCCTGGATCGACTGAGCTATTGGCTCTGGCGTTTCCGCAAGGAATATGAAGCGCGGGCGTCAATGCCCGTGCGAACCTTGCGTCTGGCCTCAGACCGGAGGCGAGACCAGCCTTCCGCATGCGGCAAAGCGTTCTTTCCCTCGGCAGGTCTCGCGGTGCGCCGGCCCCCGCACAAGCAAGCTCTTGAGGAATCGCCCCAAAATGGGGGCGACCAGTCGGATAATGTCATGCCGCGTGACTTGGCTCGTTCCTGCATTTGTTTGCGATGTTTACGGCGGATCTGTTCCTGTTCCCTTGATGACTTTGCGACCAGCGACCTGGAGCGATGACAGCCTTTTCGTATTGAGTCATGAGCGGGCTACCGTAGATCGACTCTATTGCGATCGCTTTTGCATTGGGGGAGCTCGGTTCGGCTGCAAACGCCAAGCCAAGCGACGAGGACAGGATACCGATCAGCGCATATAACATCGATAGCGGTTTCTTCATGGGGATTCCTTACAAGCTTGGGTTGCTGAATATTCCTGATCGGGCGCGCCACAATCCGTCCAGCAGCCCTTGAAGTGTGTGGCAAGTCCAAGACTGTTGTGACAATTGTGGATGGGCACGGCAGACCGACAATAGAGCCCGCGCGCTACAATGATCCTCTGTTCCCCGCCTGCACGCTTCGATTCCCATGTCTCCCGAGCATCTAGACACTCTTTTTTCCATCGACGGCCCGTTGGCGACGCGACTGAGTGGCTACTCGGTCCGTTCCCAGCAAGTGGCGATGGCGGAGCGCGTAGCGGCAACCCTGGCACGAAACGGCGTGTTGGTGGCGGAGGCGGGCACCGGCACGGGAAAGACGCTTGCCTATTTGTTGCCGGCGCTGGCACAGGGCGGCAAGGTGATCGTGTCCACCGCCACAAAGGCTTTGCAGGATCAGTTGTTCGAGAAGGACATTCCACTTGCGCGGCAAGTCGTTGGTGCGCCAATCCAGGTGGCGTGCCTCAAGGGGCGCGCCAACTACGCTTGTCGCTATCACCTGGAACGCAATCTGGCCGACGGCCGTTTCGAGCGCCGCGAGGACCATGCTTATTTGTCTCGCATTGCGCGCTTTGCCGAAACCTCAAAGAGTGGCGACAAGGCTGAATGCATCTCTGTTCCCGAGTCGCATCCGATTTGGCAGAAGGCGGTGTCCAGCCGGGAGAACTGCCTGGGCGGCGAGTGCCCGCACTACAAGACCTGTTTTGTCATGGAAGCGCGCAAGCAGGCGCTGGATGCGGAGCTGGTGGTCGTCAACCACCATCTGTTCTTTGCCGACCTGTGGCTCAAGGACGAAGGCGTGTCCGAACTGCTGCCCGCGTCCAACATGGTCATTCTTGATGAGGCGCATCAGCTGGAGGACACCGCCACGACCTTCTTTGGCGATACGCTATCTACCGGGCAGTGCGTGGAACTGGCCGACGATGTGGAGCAGGCGGCACGGATACATGCAGGGGACAGCCCGGAACTGGTGAAGCTTGGCGATGCGCTGGCAAAGGCGGCACGCGATGTACGGCTGGTATTTCCGGCCATTCCCGTCAAGCATCCGGCGGAGGAGGCCCTTAAACAGGCTGAACTTGGCCAGGCACTCGCGACATTGGAGGCCACGCTCGCCGGGCTGAATCAGGCCTTGGAGCACCAGGCGGAGCGAGCGCAGGAACTGGCCCAGTGCCGGGGCCGGGCCGAGGCGTTGCGTTCCCAACTGGCGCGCTGGCGCGATGAGGAACAGACCGATAGGGTGCGCTGGCTGGAAACCACGGCGCGTGGCGTGCTGCTGCACAGCACGCCATTATCGGTGGCGGAGCTGTTTGGCCAGCGGGTCAAGGACGACGCGCGCGCCTGGGTGCTGACTTCCGCGACACTGTCTGTGGCGGGCGATTTCAGTCACCTGCTATCACGCCTTGGACTGGAGGGCGCGGAAACGCTTGCCGTGGACAGTCCCTTCGACTATCCGAGACAGGGTGTGCTGTATGTCCCCGAAAACCTGCCCGAGCCCAACCGGCCGGAACACACCGAAGCGGTGGTGGATGCGGCGCTGCCCGTCATTGCGGCCAGCGGCGGACGCGCGTTTCTGCTGTTCACGAGCTTCCGCGCCCTGGATCGTGCCCGTGCACGCATCGAGACAGCGTTCAAGGAACGGGGCTGGGATTATCCACTGCTCGTTCAGGGCGATGCCCCCAAGAACAAACTGCTGGATGCGTTTCGCAGTGCGGGCAACGCCGTGCTGCTGGGTGCCTACAGCTTCTGGGAAGGGGTGGACGTACCGGGAGAGGCGCTGTCCGTTGTCATCATCGACAAGCTGCCCTTTGCACCCCCCGACGATCCGGTGACCGCCGCCCGCATTCGCCATCTGGAATCAAGCGGCGGCAATGGTTTCATGGAATTTCAGTTGCCCGCTGCGGCGATCGCGCTCAAACAAGGAGCAGGGCGACTGATACGCACGGAAACTGACCGCGGGGTGCTGATGCTGTGCGACCCGCGCCTGGTCAGCAAGGCCTATGGCAAGCGCCTGCTCGCCGCGCTGCCGCCCATGATCCGCACGCGGCGGCTGGAGGTGGTGCAGGCGTTCTTTGCCCGCGCGCCGGAGCCAAACGCTTTGAGCCCAGCCTGATTGCCGCTTCGCAAACGCTTTACTCAACTGGCCGCGGCGCTCACTCAGGCAAATATCATCCACATGCCTGCCAACATCAGCGGCCAGGCAAAGGCGGGGTGGAACACGTGCCGCCACAGCGACGAGGTCGGCACGAAACCCACGCCATGCACGAAACCCGCGCTGATACCCAGCATGACCAAGGCAAGCGCGCCGTGCGAGGGCATGCTGCCTACCCGCCCCAGGGCAATCGGATAGATCAGGATCACCAGGGTCAGGGCGCTGGCTGCCAGCAGCGATATCGCGCGGGCGAGGCGGCCGTGCAGGTTCATCTTCAAGCCCCCTTGAGCAGCGTGGGCGGCCGGAGTGACGGCTTCCGGTTCCAGGTGCGGCAATCTTCGGGATCGGGTGCCTGGTCACACGGCTCCGCGATGGTTGTCGCCTTCAAAGCAGTTCCTTCAGCGCGTCGAGGAAGTGCGCATTGTCCTCCGGCAGCGCGGTGGTCACGCGCATGAATCCCGCTCCAAGCCGCGCACCGTTCAGCGGCTTGATCAGGACGTTGCTCGCCTTGAGCTTTTCCGCCAGAACGGCGGTGTTTGCGGGCGCGAAGTCGGCCAGGAAAAAGTAGGTTTCCGAGGGAAAGGTTCTCACCCTCAGAGCTTCGAGTTCGTTCGCAAGGGTGATCGCCCAATTCCGCAGCATGTTTGCCCGCGCGCGGATTTTTTCCTCGTTCTGCAACGTGGCGATGGCAGCGGCCTGGCTGGCGCGTGCCAGAGGATAGGCGTCATTGTTGCGATTCAGATCATCGGCCAGCGTTTCGGGCAGGATGGCATAACCGACGCGGAAGCCAGCCAGGCTGTGCGCTTTGGAAAGGGTGCGGGTGACCAGCAGGTTGGCGTGCTGCGACGCCAGATGCGCCACGCTTTGACCGGCCATGCCGATGAACGCTTCATCGACCAGAAAATGGCTTGCACGGTGGCGCTTGAGCAGATCGGGCAAGGGCGCCATGTCGAACGTCCCGCCGTTGGGATTGTTCGGATTGACGATCACGACCAGGCTCGTGCCTTCCGGGATGCGGAGCTCGCTCAGGTCGAAGGCGAAGTTTCGCTCGGGTTCAAGCCGCGTTTCGGTGACGGATTGCGCGATTTCCGGAAACAAGGCATAGGTGGGGGTGAGCAAATGCACTTGGCGTCCCAGGCGCTGGAAGATCTGGCGCAGGATCAATTCGGACCCGGCATTGATGTGGATCAGGCGCTCCGGCACGCCGAGCTGGGCAGCGATCAGTTGACGCAAGGGCCCTGAGTAAGGCTCGGTGTAGAAGTTGCTCCGGGGCAGCTCGGCCCGGGCGGCCGCGATGGCCTCGTCGAGTGGCGGCAGCGGGTTTTCGCACAACAGCATCTTGACACCCTGGAAAGTGGCGCCGCCTTTTTCCGAAACGATGTTCATGTTTGCCTCTTTCCGCCCCGATGCTGCCTTCCGCGGCGCCGGCCGCCCCCCGCGAGCCCTTGCGCGCAGCGCTGAAATGCCGTCAGGTGGCGTTGCTGGGAGGCCTCCTGCAGATTGCGGAACATGGTGAGAATGTCCGCGCGCTCGGTCGCGGCGAGCAGACGGTCATACAATTCGCCATTGGCGATCTCGGCGGCCATCCCGGCTGCGCAGGCTTCCTGCAGGCTGGCGTAGCGCGGCATATTGCCCGGCCAGGGATTGGGCGGAATCGGCAAGCCGTAGCGCGTGTACAGGGTGTGCAGCGCGTCGACGTGGCGCGCCTCGGCGTCGCGGATATTGGTGAACGGCGGTAACGGGCCGAAATCGGCAATGACCTGGTCGTAAGTCGCCCAGGCGCGGTATTCGTCGTCGGGCGCTTCGTCGAGGGTGTGAATCTCGGATGTGATTGGTTCTGTCATGCCTCCATGTCCCACATGAAAGATGGCGGCTCATTTTGCAGACAAGCCCCCGGCAAGTTAGATCGCCTGTTTTAATGCAAGGACGGAACTGCCGCTGCTGTTCACCGCCAGCAGAGTCTTCAAGTACACGGCTTCGCCTTATTCTTATGGCAGTAATGTGCGCGCCACAAAACAAGCTCACTCAAAGCGCTTCAGCGTCACGGAAAAGCGGGAATTTCCGGTTCGATGCCGCATTCGGCTTCGGGGTGATGCTTCTTGACGAGTTCCTGGATTTCCTCGACCCGGTCCTTGGGCACATCGATCATGAACAGGAACTTCCCTTCTTCCATGTCCTCCTCGAACTGCTTAATGCGGCGATTGCCGATGCTGCTTCCGACCATGCTCGAAATCAATGCGCCAGCGCCGGCGCCCCCCAGGGACGTCGCCAGGACCACGCCGCCGGCCAGCACCGGCCCGACCGGCAATGCCACCGCGACCAAGCCGGCAACGAGGCCGATCACACCGCCCAAGGCCAGCCCTTGCTCCAGCGCGGGAACAAAATCAGTCTTTTGCATATAACCTGCTTCGGGCAGGTTTTCCATCGGGGTGTTGCGCTTGGCCAGAACATGAATGCGGCGCTCTTCGATTCGCGCCAGTAAAAGCTCGTCGACAATCTTCTTGGAAATCTCGATATTCGGTGCCAGAAAATAGATCCGTCTCATCCCTGTGTCTCCTTGGTTGATGGGAGTGGTGCAATCGAATCAGACACGTGTCGAGTGCGATAAAGATTGGCATCGCCCTTTCCCGTTCGACGGGGCCAATGCAAGTCATTTCGCATCACATTCGCGCGTGTGCTTGCTGTTCATGGTCTTCAATATAGCAGCGGCGATGTAGCTGGGTGGCCGTGTCCATCCCGAGAACTGTTCCAGTATCTGGACTGGATCCGCCACGCCTCACAAGCTGGTCAGCCTCCTCATCGTCGTGTTGGCACCGAATGGGCCGAAGCCGTTCGACTGACGCACAGACGGAAGTTTTATGAGCGTGGTCCGTTGCGAAGTTGGCCTCGCCAGGTTCGGAAGTGAGCTTGACGCGAGTCCGTGTGAGGCCTATAAGTCGGAAACATATTGTTCAGGTCCGAATGAAAGGAGGCAGTATGGAAGAACAAGCTGTCGGATGCGCCCGGGTGTCGGGGTCGGTCGCCGGTGAACCACCAGCGGAAAGCCCTTCCGGAATCGAATCAACCGTCAAAAGAGAGGTGACAAGGATGACTGCACGTGTGGGGCAGAAAGCTCCGGATTTCAACGCGCCAGCGTATTACAAGGGTGGCTTTACCAGCGTCAAGCTGTCCGATTTTGCGGGCAAGTGGGTGCTGCTCTGTTTCTATCCCGGCGACTATACGTTTGTCTGAGCAACGGAAGTGTCCGCGGTCGCGGCACAGTATCCGGCATTGCAGAAACTGGGAGTGGAAGTCGTCTCGGTCAGCGTGGACAGCCACTTCGTCCACAAGATGTGGAACGACGACGAATTGAGCAAGATGGTGGATGGCGGCGTGCCCTTCCACATGGCGTCCGATCAGGCAGGCAATGTCGGGCGGGCATATGGATGCTGGGACGAGAGCCAGGGTATTGAGATGCGCGGTCGTTTCATCATCGACCCGGACGGTGTGATCCAGGCCATGGAAGTGCTCACCCCACCGGTCGGACGTAAGGTTGCGGAAACAGTGCGTCAGGTACAGGCCTTCCAGCACGTGCGCGCTACAGGCGGCAAGGAAGCCTGTCCCGCAGGCTGGGAGCCGGGCAAGGCGACGCTCAAGCCGGGGCCCGATCTGGTCGGGAATGTCTGGAAGGTCTGGAAGCCCTCGATGGAATAATCTAGCCACATTCTTCCCAAGCCTGAAGCCCCGCCTTACTGGCGGGGTTTTTGTTGAAGATACCTGGTGACGGCCCATCTTTGCCGTCACCTGCAGTTAGAATGTCATTCTCGTTTCTGCCCGGTCGGGTGAAATCATGAATCGACTTTCCCAGCTTCCCTCTGTCGATCGTCTGCTGTCTGACGCAGCAGTCGTCCCTCTGATCGACATCCACGGCCGCGCGGTCATCACGCAACTGGTTCGTGCAACGCTGGCTGACGCACGTGAGGCAGCGCGTGCCGGCACGCCGATCCCCGATGCCGCGAGCCTGGTCGCAACAGTCGACGCCGGCGCGGCGGCACTCGCGCTGCCCAGGCTTCGCCCGGTCTTCAACCTCACCGGCACGGTGCTGCACACCAACCTCGGCCGCGCGCCGCTGCCGCCGAAGAGGCCATCGCGGCAATGGTCGCGGCCGCGCGCAGCCCCTGCACCCTGGAATACGACATGGAGACCGGCGAACGCGGCGACCGCGACGACCATCGTCAGTGAGCTGCTCAGCGAGCTGACCGGCGCCGAGGCGGCCACGGTGGTCAACAACAATGCCGCCGCCGTGCTTCCTGCTGCTGAACACGCTGGCGCTGAGGAAGGAAGTGCATCGTCTCGCGCGGCGAGCTGATCGAGATCGGCGGCGCCTTCCGCATCCCGGACATCATGAAGCGTGCCGGCGCGAGACTGGTCGAAGTCGGCACCACCAACCGCACCCACCTGAAGGACTTCAACGAAGCCGTCACGCCGCGGACCGGCTCATGCTGATGAAGGTCCATGCCAGCAACTACGCGATCCAGGGCTTCACCGCACGCAGTGCCCGAAAGCGACTTGGCCAGGCTGGCGCATGAGCGCGGGCTGCCCTTCGTCGTCGACCTCGGTTCCGGCACGCTGGTCGACCTGGACGCGCTGGGGCTTGCCGCACGAACCGACACCGCGCGAGACCATCGCTGCCGGCGCCGATCTGGTGAGCTTTTCCGGCGACAAGCTGCTCGGCGGTCCACAGGCAGGCCTGCTGGTCGGCAGCAAAGATCTGATTGCCCGAATCAAGAAGAATCCACTGAAGCGTGCGCTGCGCGTCGGCAAGATCACGATGGCCGCCATCGAAGCCGTGCTGCGCCTCTACCGTGATCCCGACCGCCTGCATGAGCGCCTGACAGCGCTCACTCAACTGACTCGCCCTGAATCTCGAAATTCGCCTGGCCGCGGAACGTCTGCTGCCGGCGCTGCAGAGCGTGCTGGCTTCGCTGCCCGTGACACTGGAGATCGTCGCGCTCAAGTCGCAGATCGGCTCGGGTTCGCTGCCGGTCGATCGCCTGCCCTCGGCCGGCTTTGCCATCCGCCCGCAAGGGAAAAAGAGCGGCGTGCTCAATCGCATTGAGGCCGCGCTGCGAAAACTTGACCGCCCGATCCTCGGCCGCATCGAGGATGGAGCCTTGCTGCTTGACCTGCGCTGTCTGCCCGCGCACGAAGAAACCGAGTTCGCTGAAGATCTCGCCGGATTCACATGCTCATAGGCACCGCAGGCCACATCGACCACGGCAAGACCACGCTGGTGAAAGCGCTCACCGGGGTGGATGCCGATCGGCTGCCGGAGGAGAAGGCGCGCGGGATCACGCTCGACCTCGGCTACGCCTACACAGCGCTTGCCGACGGTTCGGTGCTGGGTTTCGTCGATGTGCCCGGCCACGAGAAGCTCATCCACAACATGCTCGCCGGCGCGACCGGCATCGACTTCGTTCTGCTGGTCATTGCGGCCGACGACGGGCCGATGCCGCAGACGCGCGAACATCTCGAATTGCTCGACCTGCTGGGCCTGACGCAGGGGGCGATTGCCCTCACCAAGATCGATGCGGTCTCGCCGCAACGGCTCGACGCAGTCCGAGCGGAAGTCGCGGCACTCATCGCCGGCACCGGACTCTCCGGCAGCGCGCTTTTCCGGTATCGGGTCGCACGGGGGAAGGCGTTGCCGCACTGCGCTCACATCTGGAGGCCGCGGCCGCCGCATTGCGCCAGCGCCCGGCAGACGGGTCGTTTCCGGCTCGCCATCGACCGCTGCTTCTCGCTTACCGGCATCGGCACGGTCGTGACCGGCACGGCGCATTCCGGAACCATCGGCGTCGGCGAAACGGCCACCATTTCCCCGCCGGGTCTGAAGGCGCGCGTGCGCAGCCTACACGTACAGGATCGCCCGGCTGAAAGCGGCAGGGCGGGCGAGCGCTGCGCACTTGCGCTCACCGGCGCCTTCGAGAAGAAGGATATTGCGCGCGGCATGTGGGTGGTCGATCCGGCGCTCGCCATCCCCTTGTCCCGCTTTCACGGCGAATTGCGTGTACCCTTGAGCCAGAGGCCGTTGACGCACATGCAGACTGTGCACGTGCACCTCGGCACCGAGGACATCCTTGGCCGGGTTGCTTTGCTCGACTGCCACGAAGTCGGCGCCGGCAGCACGGCACTGGCCGAGATTTTGCTCGAGCGCGAAACGCTGGCGCTGCGCGGCGACCGCTTCATCCTGCGGGATGCCGGCGCGCAACGCACGGTGGCCGGCGGCCGCGTGCTCGACATTTTCCCGCCCAGCCGACACAAGCGTGCGTCGCAGCGGCTTGCCCTGCTCGATGCGATGCGCGCCGACGATCCGGCCGTCACCCTTGGGCTTCTGGCCGGCCAGGCCACGGCCGGCATCGACCTCGATCGCTTTGCCGTGAGCTGGAACCTGACCGGGGCAGACGCCGAGACGCTGTGGGACCGTGCAGGCCTGCGCGTGATTCGCGATGGCAACGCATCGATCGGCTTCGCGGCCGCAGCCTGGGAAACGCTCAAGGCAAAACTGCTCGACGCCCTTGCGCGCGAACATGAGCGCGCCCCGGACATGATCGGCGTCGAACGTGAACGCCTGCGTCGCATGACCGCGGCCAACTTGCCGCGATTTGCTTTTGATGCGCTCAGCGCGGAACTGCTGGCGTCAGGACAGATCGCGCAGACGCGTGCGTGGCTGCACTTGCCTGCCCATCGCGCCAGCGTATCCGCCGCCGACCGCGACCTCTTCGCCGTGCTGAAGCCGTTGCTCGATGCCACGCCTTATAACCCGCCGCGGGTGCGAGATGTCTTCAAGGCATCCGGCGTGACGGAAGATTCCGTGCGTCAACTGTTCAAGCGCATCGCCCGTGCCGGCGAGCTATACCCCGTTGCCAAGGATCACTACTTCACCGCCAATGCAGTCGCCGAACTGGCCGGCATTGTCCGCAAACTCAACGATGAAGACGGGGCGGCACGCGCCGCGCCAGTGCGCGACATCATATTTGGCGATGGCGGCGGCGGCCGCAAGGTGACGATCCAGATCCTCGAGTTCTTCGATCGCATCGGCTACACTCGGCGCGTGCGCGACGATCACGTGTTGCGCCGCGAAGGGGCGATGCCTGACTGGGCAACATCATGAATCATCCTGGAAACCCCAGTTGGACGCGCCCGATGGTGCGTTTGGGCGTGTGGATGCCGCGAAGCAACGACGCCGCAGGCCGGGGCCTGCAAGGAGGCGCGACAAAGGCAGGCGCGCGACCGGACGTGCCGGCGCGTGCGCAGCGCTGCCATCCAAATGGTGATCTTCAACGAAGGCAGGCAATTCAGTGTTCAGCCGCCTTCATCGAGGCAATGAGCGATCAACTGCGGTTTTTAGGATCATGGAAGAGATCGTTCCCCGGTGGGGCGCCCGGTCTTCAAAACCGGGAGGGGCCGCCATGCGGTCCCTGGTAGGTTCGACTCCTGCTCTCTTCCGCCCATCTTCCTGGCGACCTGAACAAGGTTTCCAGGAGATTCACCAAGGGCGCTAGCCGGATTGACCGTTGCCTGTCCCGCATGTCGGCTCAGGGCATCTGCTGACGTGGCTTTGTCAAACGTAGAAGCATCGCGATTCAAAAATGGTGTGCCTTCGGTAGGCCGTGAACACTGAGCGGCAGCTTTCCTTATCGGGGAATGCACACTTCTGACCCGATCCGGCTTGACGACCAATTCATGGTCGATGGCGGCTTACTGATCATGCGGCCGGCGGTCGCTGGATTCTTAGCTCTGCCTCCTGATCGGCCGAAGCTGCCAGTCGAGCTTATGCCGATAACTGGTGGCTCATTTAAACGAAAGCGGAAGCTTAAAAATCTGAAGAGAAGATAGGCAACGGAACCGGCGGCAAACGCGCGCGTAAGAAGGCTTTATAAGAATCAGGCAAACGATCCAATCATTCGCCTGATGAAGTCAGTTCAGCTTGTTCTTGGCGACATTGTGCCAAGAAGTCGCAACGGTCTGCTGATGCTCGAAGACTTCCGAGATGACAGCGCGAATAGATGGTTGGTATAACAGTGATCATGGTGGTTGACTTACGAATTTCCTTGACGCCAGTGCTGCAATTCAGTAGTTCGCCATCTCCCAGCTGAAGGGAGGCGTCAAGTTCATGTAGTGAGCAGATCCAACAACCTTTGCTGAAAGTTCCTTATGTTGGATGGTCAGCGAATCCAGTTTCTTTGAATGGCCACGCACGACATAGAACTGGTTGTCGATAGTGTAACGAATCTTCGCATTCGCAGCGGTGCAATAACGCCATCAGCAGCATTAGGATTGCGGATCACATAGTCCCCGAAGACGATATTACGATCCTGGCTTCCAGAGAAAATTGCCTTCCACGCAAGCATTCGATCTGTGGAAACATCCATCAGCATCCGGGGTTTCAACTGCTTCATTCACCGCCGCTGGCATCGATCCACCGGCGATTTGACCGTGCCGAACCCTAAACTACGCAGAACACTGACCGCGTTTTCGGCGTCTTCAATCAAGTCCAGGACTGAAATGGTGGACATTCCTCAAAATCAACCAATACGTAGCAATTGCTCTGGCTGACTATCAGTGATGCCATGATGTCATTTATGCGCGCTGAGAGATAAGGAACGTCAAGCATGTCAGTGGATCGCCTCGCGATCCAGACGAATACACGGCATCACGGGAAACATGGTGCGGATATTTTTGAGCGCTTGGATATAAGCGGGGTCATCCCAACGGTCATATCCCACTACCGGATGAGCAGGGGTGCCATTGGATCTGAACTGTGAAACGAGTACTCCAAAATCTATAGCCGCTTTCTGTTCGCGCATTCGGGCTCCACTTTGAGATGTCCAAGAAGGCTGGGCGGCCGGCCAAGCTTTCCAGCCTTTGCGGCTGTCCGACAAATTGCTTTTTCAAATACTTTGTATCTGTTTTTGCGCGGGTAACCAAAGAGCGGCATCGTCTTATCTGAGATTGACGTTTGTAAGTTTTTCAGGGCAACAAATTCGCCTGCTTAGCCGCCATCAGCGGAACATAAAGAATGCTCATCTTAGACCTCTACTTCTGAGAAATTAAAGTACTTGCTCACTTGCCCGTGCCCAACCAAATCATTAAAAATGTATAGTTCTCTCGCTTTTTCCGCAGCCTGAAGGCGATGATCGCCGGGTTATTTTAATTCCCGAGAAAGCATATCTATAGTTAGATTGCTCGGGTTTAGGTACGCATCGCTGCGTTTCCATGCGACTCTGGGTATCAAAGCTTCCTTCGCGATTCGATTGGCTTCTACTTCTCGTCGGTCCTCGGATGACGAGTTTAGGTTGTCCATAAATGTCTCTTCACAATCGACATGTTTATATGTGACAACTTCATGGAGCTAGGTAAACAAAAATTATCTAGCTGATCAAACGCAGTGTTAGACAACATCGGTGTTCCATCTTCATCTTGCATGGCTGTGCCATCTAGCAACGTTCTCTTCAGATGGGGCTCGATAACGACAGCTATACCACGTTCTATGTACCTACTGCCAAGACGGGGCCACGTCAAACCAACGCAACTGCGCCAGTTCACGCATTAATGTGAGGTAAACTGGTCTCGCTCAAACGAACAAGAGTAGATTTCCTTTCTCTGGCTTTCTGAATTACCGAGCTAGCTATGCATAAAGCGCATATTTTGTAGCTGGGGAGTAAGCATCTCCCAGGGTTCGACGGAATGCGCTGCTACGAATTCCACGCCACATTTGAGATGAAACTCTGTACCAGTTCTTCCGTAGACTTGGCTGCCTTATTGGATAGCTTTTGAAGCCAACCGCGAGCGATCATTTCTTTTATTGGAAAAAATCCAGTCAACTTCGTCTTTTTCAGTTCAGTAGCCTCAGTTTCCCCCACCCCAACAAGTGTCTCTGTTGATATACAACCCGCTAGAAAGTGCGCGAATGATATTGACTGTCAGTGGACGCTTTCTTGCCAAAACCTCCGAAACTCGACTACGGGTGCCCGAAAGAAGGTACAAGATCCGCCTGCTTTAACCCCGTTCTTCCATTCAAACAAGATCGCGCCAATTGGATCGGGGTCTTCTATTGGGTATTTCTGGTTCTCAAATGCCTCGACCGACACAGATAGAAGTTCAAGGCGTTCCGCTTCCTTACTTCCTGGCTGCGGCTCGCGGGCGAGAAGCCGCTGTATCTCCGAGAGATATTCTTGGTGTTGCTCCTCAGAGCGGATTACTTTAGTGTCCATGCGCATCATTAATTCGTACTCTTCAGGTCCACCACAAGGGCAATGGCCTGCGGAAAGATCATTGCAACTTCAATACATTGCGGATGCAGCCCAACAGGGAACTGAAACACATCATCTGCAACTTTGCGTGCCCTTGGGAATTGGCGCAAAACATCTTTCGACACTTTCCAATTGGCGTGCGATAACTCCGACACCCAGCTACGCATCCACGTATCAGTCTGGTCGTCCAAGCCGTAAAGTGCCCGAAGGCGGTTCCTTCCAAGTAGCTTCATAATCAGTGATGTTCACGATATGGGAACATATTACACCAATCGACCCTTGCAATGCACGTTCCCAAAATGAGAATTTTTGATAAATTCACTTTAGTCAGCGATGCGTACTGCATCAGCGTCGGTCCGCCTTGGGTCGGGAGTGTGGATTCGCAGTTTTGGAAAGGCCCATTCAGCTTGAATTTCTAATCAACAGCCGGTACGCAGCGCATAGCAGACCTGATCTTCTCAAACCCCACCGGCAATTCAGGCCGAGACTGAGACTCTGCGACCAGAAGCCTAAAGGTCCGGTGCGAGATCACAAAGCCGACGTCAGTCGCATCAGAATTTACCGCTGCTGTACTTCCGCAGTTGGCCGGTTTCCGCCCTCCACAGCGTACTCACCCTCATCCCACATCGCTCTAATAATTACAGCTCGCCCAAACCAAAGCCCGCCAGACGACAGCCCTGATTGACCAGCGCCGCTGCGGCTAGGGCAATGCCGAGCACCGGCGCGGCGCCGAACAGGGTCCAGTGCCCGCTGCCGGTTTCCTGGCGCATCACGGCGACCGAGGCGGCATGCCAGCGCAAGCTTCACCGTCAGCATCAGCGGCCGTTGATCGCTCACGGTTTCGCTTCCGAAGCCACCGTGGTGCGCCGCCAGCGCAGCCAAATTCCTCGGCTCAAGGCCGAAAGCAGGTAGGCCAGCCCGGCCAGCAGGATGATGGTGGCGCCGGAGGGCAGGTCGGGTTCGTAGGACAGCGCCAGCCCCGCGCCGGTGAAAATGACCCCGAGCAGAGTCGCCATCAGCATCATCGCGGCGAGCGAGCGCACATACTGGCTGGCGATGGCGGCCGGCAGGGTCAGGAGCGCAATCACCAGCACCAGCCCCACCACCTGGATCAGGATCACCACGGTCAAGGCAACTATCAGCAACAGCCACAGATAGAACACGTCGACCGGCACCCCGCGCAGGCGTGCGAATTCCTCGTCGAAGCACACGGCGAGAAATTGCTTGCGAAACAGCCACACCAGGGCGACGATCACGCCGTCCAGTCCCGCCATCAGCAGCAGATCCGTGCGTGGCACCATCAGGATGTTGCCGAACAGGTAGCTCATCAGGTCCACGTTGTAGCCCGGCGTGCGCGAGATGAAGATGATCCCGATCGCCATGCCCACCGCCCACAGCGCTCCGATGATGGTGTCCTCGTGCTGGCGGAAGCGCAGACTGACCCAGCCGATGATCAGCGCCGCCAGCAGCGCGGCGACGAGCGCGCCGCCGATGGGGCTGTTGCCAAGGAAATAGGCGATGCCCATGCCGCCCAGCACCGCGTGGGCCACGCCGCCGGCGAGGTAACCGATGCGCTTGACCACGACATAGCTGCCGACGATGCCGCAGGCGATGCTGGCCAGCACGCCGGCAGCCAGGGCATGCTGCAGAAACGCGTGGCCGGCAAGCGCCTGCAGAAAGGCGCTCATGGCTTCGCCCCCATCTCGCAAGTCGCGCTGTGCGGGATCAGTTGCACCGGCATGCCATACAGTTGTTCGGATCACCTCCGCCCCGATCGGCACCGGCTGGTGGCACAGCAGGGTGCGGTTGAGGCAGGCCACGCGGGTCACATAGCGCGAGATGAAGCCGATGTCGTGGGAGACGACGACGATGGTCATGCGCTGGTTGAGCGCCTTGAACAGGTCGAAGATCTCGGTTTCGGCACGCATGTCGATGTTGGCTGTGGGTTCGTCCAGGATCAGGATGCGTGGATCGCAGGCGAGCGCCCGCGCCACCAGCACCCGCTGCAACTGTCCGCCGGAGAGGGTGCCAAGCGGACGTTGGCGCAGGTCCAGCACTTCGGTTTCCGTCATCGCCAAATGCGCCGCCTTCCGGTCCGCCGCGCGGTAGCCGCCCAGCAGCCGGGTCGTGCCGAGCCGTCCCATCAGCACCGTCTCCTCTGCTGAAATCGGGAAGTCGCGGGCGAAGCGGGCATATTGCGGCACATAGCCGATCGCCCGGCGCGATGCCTGCGGCGCTCCACCGGCCACGCGCACTTCGCCCGAACCCGGCCTAAGCAGACCGAGCACAAGCTTGAGCAGCGTGCTCTTGCCGCCGCCGTTTGGCCCCACCAGGCCCAGGAATTCGCCTTCATCCACGCTCAGGCTGACGTGCTCCAGCGCCGGCGGGCCGATGTCGTAGGCGAAGGAAACGTCCAGCGAGTTCGATAAGCGATTTCATTTCAAGGCGTCGAAAAATTCGTGCGCGACCTGCAGCAGGTTATGCGAATAATCTTCTGCCAGCGGGTCCACCGCCACCACCCGCGCGCCGATGGCCGCGGCAACGGCTTCTGCAGTGCGCCGGCTGAACTGGGTCTGGACGAAGATGACCTTCACGCCCTCGCGTTTGCCGAGGTCGATCACGCGCGCGAGCGATCTGGCCCCCGGCTCCTTGCCTTCGGCCTCGATGGGAATCTGGCGCAGTCCGTAGTCTTGCGCGAAGTAGCCCCAGGCCGGATGAAACACCATGAACGGCTTGCCCCTGGCCGATGCAAGAATGGCCCGGATTTCGCCATCCAGCTTGTCCATCTCGGCGGCAAACGTCCGGTAGTTCGATTCGTAGTCGTCACGGTGCTCAGGGTCAGACTGCCTCAGCGCATCGCGGACATTTGTCGCCATGCGCTTCACCCGTTGCGGGCTGGTCCAAACATGCGGATCCGTGCCGCCGGGCCTGCCGCCCGGTCCGGCCAGCAACAGCAGGGCGGCACCGCGCTGCATGGACACCACGCGCATGGCAGGATTCGCGGCCCGGATACGCTTCATCCAGGTGTCCTCGAACGCAACCCCGATGGAAAAATACAGCTGCGCCCGTGACAGCGCGGTCATCTGGCGCGGTGTCGGCTCGTAGGTTTCGGGGCTCTGGCCGGGGCCGACCATCACCGAAACCGCGACATGCTTGCCGCCGACATGTTCGACAAAATACTTCTGCGGCAGGATGCTCACGAACACCGGCAGCGGCGCAGAGGCCGACGCAGCGCCCGTCTGCGAGGCCCAGAGCGTGACCACCAGGGCCAAGAATTCTGGCACTCGTTTTCACGGATCAGCCCTCCCTCGTTGCTGCGACAACCACAAAGACGCATTGTCCGCGCCATGGCCGCAGGGGCTCGATTCCCCGTGTTTCGGACAGGAGGTGAGCGAGCGTCTGGCTCCAGGCAGTGATGGCGAAGCCGGATTCCGGCCTCAGTCGCATTACCCCGAGAAGCCCGCGACCATGCGGATCGGGACAAGTTTACTCGCCGGGCACGCCCTGCCACAGCATGCTGAAGCCCAGTTCGAAGGTGTCAGTGCACATGTCGGCCAGAACCTGAAACTTGTCCTTGAACGCCTTGTCGGCATGCGACTTTTCGTGTTGCTCGTAGGACTTCCAGTAGGTCAGGATGGCGACGTCGTAGTCCGGCTCCTTCATCGAGCCGATGGAACCCTCCTGGCTCACGAAGCCGTCATACTTGAACACCTGGCCGGCGATGAAACCGCCGCTCTCGCTGCCGTAGGTTTCCTTGACCACATTGCACATTTCACCCAGCGCAAGCTCCACATCGCTCATGGTGACGCCGGGTTTGAGCTTGACCGCGTTGAACAGCATCTTGCAGCCGAACGGGATGGTGACGGGATTGAACATCGTTTACTCCTCTGCAGATGGCAAGAGAAGCCCGCCCCTGGGGGGCGGGCAGGGGACTAAAGAAGCTTACAGGACCTTCTTGCAGAAGTACCAGTCGGTGCACTCGTAACCCTCGCTCATGCGCTTGTCCGCTGCATTGACGTCAGCCGGCGGCGGCACAATGACCTTGTCGCCAGGCTGCCAGCCCGCGGGGGTGGCGACCTTGTTCTTGTCCGAGGTCTGCAGCGCAGACACCAGGCGGACGAACTCGGGGATGGAGCGCCCGTTGGTCATCGGATAGTAGACCATGGCGCGCAGGATGCCCTTGTCGTCGATGATGAAGGTGGCGCGCACCGCCGAAGTGTCGGACGCTCCCGGCTGAATCATGCCGTAGTCCTTGGCCACTTTCATCGACAGGTCCTCGATGATAGGGAAGGGAATTTCCACCCCGAACTTCTCCTTGATGTTCCGTACCCAGGCCACATGGGCGTAGTAGCTGTCGATCGACAGGCCGATCAGTTCGCAATTGAGCTTCTGGAATTCGGGGTAATGCTCGGCGAACGCCATGAACTCGGTGGTGCAGACGGGGGTGAAGTCGGCGGGGTGGGAGAACAGCACCAGCCACTTGCCTTTGTAGTCGGCGAGTTTCTTCACGCCGTGGGTGGTCTTGGCTTGGAAGTCCGGCGCAGGCTCGTTGAGGCGCGGCATGGTGGGGCAGGCTGGGCTTACTTCAGACATGGTCAAATCCTCTTTGTCAGGTTGATTGGTTCATTAGCAATTACTAATGTTTAGCCAGTTTATGTGTCGCCATACCCAGGGTCCAATTGATCGTCTCAAACTACTTGATTGTCCCAACCTATCAGCGCGCCGTCGGCGTTCACCCCTTGCCGCGCAAACCTTTCACCCAGGCATCCATCGCTTTGTTGGCCCGCTGCATTAGGGCTTCCGCGAAGCTCAACACGAATTTGGCCCCTGTCTATTCGGACAGTTCTCAGTCGGCCGACGACGGGCCGGTGAATTGGAGCGACGACGGCCGCCGGTGGCCGTCGCGTCGCTATCTGGCGCCGCTGAAGTTTTCCGCAGCGAATTCCCAGTTGAGCAGTTTGTTGATCACGGCGGTGACATAGTCCGCGCGCCGGTTCTGGTAATCGAGGTAGTAAGCGTGCTCCCACACGTCTATGGTCAGCAGCGGCTTTACGCCGTGGATCATGGGATTTTCCGCGTTGCCGGTCTTGAGCACCTTGAGCTTGCCCTTGTCGAGCGCAAGCCAGGCCCAGCCGCTGCCGAACTGCGAGGTTGCGGCTTCGGCCAGCGCTTTCCTGCATGACTCGACGTCGCCAAACGCCGACTCGATCGCCCGCTTCAGCTCGGCGGGCGGTTCGCCGCCACCGTTTTGCCGCAGGCTTGCCCAGTAGAAACTATGGTTCCAGGTCTGCGCGGCGTTGTTGAAAATTGCCGTCCGATCAGACTTTTCCGCCGTGGCGAGGATGATGTCCTCCAGCTTGCGCTCGGCCAAGTCTGTGCCCTTGATCAGCCCGCGCAGTTTGTCGAAATAGGCCTTGTGGTGCTTGCCGTAGTGGAAGCCCAGGGTATTGGCCGAAATGATGGGAGCCAACGCGTCCTGCTCGTAAGGCAGCGGCGCCAGCGCCTCAGTGGAAACGGTCAGTGTTTGCATGGTGTACTCCTTTTGCTTTGATCGATCGGGGTGCCGTCGATCTGTCTGCTGTTGCCGTCACTGTGAGTGCTTCAGCCTTTGGCCACGAGCGAAGCGTGGCGGGAGGAAATCCGGTTCAAGACAATTCAACGCATTGCTGGATCGCTTCGTCGCTTCGCTCCTCGCGATGACGCTAAATCAGCGCCTCTTTCGAGCGGTGTCCGAACCGGCACGTCCTGATTACCTGACCGGCGAATGCGGTTCCTGGTTCCCGCACGCGCATTCGTGCGCTTCTGAATTCTCGTGGTCATGGTGATGTTCGTGCGTATCGCCGGGTTCGGCCTTGAGTTGTCCGGCAAGATACGCCGCCACGGCCTGCTCGGGATCGTGCAGACTGGTGACGAAGCCCGCGACGCCCATCGCCGCCAGGCGTTCCTGCAGGCCGTGCCCGTGGCCTCCGGTGATCAGCACCTGTACGTTGCCCAGGGGATGCGGCGCGCCGGGAGGATAGCCATGCAAGGCCTGTTCCTTTGACAGTTCGAGCAATTGCCTCGATTCGATGTGTCCTTGCTCGATGTCATAAATCCAGAACTTGCGGCAGCGGCCGGCATGGCCTGTCACCTCGCGACGGTTCTGGCTGGCGACGGCGATTTTCATAATGAATGCTCCAACGTGATTGGTTGAACACCCTGGCTCGTGCCCCCGATGGTGCAGGTCAATATCGGCGGGCAACGCGACGATTGCATCAAGCGGCCTTTTCCCGCGGCGACGCGCCGCGGCCCGCCGCGCGCAGAGGGCGCAGGTAGTTCCACTCGAACGCTCGCTTGGCCCAGTGCATGAGGCGCATCGGCGGCAGCACGAAGGCGCGCTTCTCGTCGCGGTAGACCAGAATGCCGCGATCCAGGGTATCGACGATGCAGATGAGCTCGGGTTTGAACTTCGCCGTCGGGGCCAGGCCTTGCAATGCGCGTCCGAGATTCTCGGCCGCGGCCTTGGCTTGAAGGTCGGCAAGGTGCGCCTGTTTGGGCATCCAATCGGGGCCAGGGAAGCTGCCGGCGTCACCTGCGACGAACACCCTGGTCATGCCTTCGGCCTGGCAATAGGCATCGGCCTTGACGAAGCCGCCTTCGGACTTCGGCAAGTCGGTGTCGACCAGCCAGCCCGGGCCGGCCATGCCGGGCATGAACAGGATCAGGTCGGCACGAATTTCGCCGCCTTCGGTCCTGACCCTGTCCGCTTCGAAGCCTGCGATCTTGTGCCCGAGGTGGGTATCAATATTGCGCCGCGCCATCTCGCGCATGAGCCCCTTGACCGCCTTGTCGCCCAGGCGCTTGCCCGGCTCGGGCGCGGGGTTGAAGAACACCAGGCGGAACTTGTCGCGGCGACCTTGCCGCCTCAGTAAGGTGTCCAGCCCGAACAGCACTTCGAACATGGGCCCGCCACGCATGGCGGAAGGCTCCTTCGGGTTGGTGCCGAAGCCGACCGCAATGGTGCCGCCTGCCAGCGCCGTGAGCCGGTCGCGGATCGCCTCGGCCGCCGGAATCCCTTCGCAAATCGTGAGTGCGTGCTCGATGCCGGGCAGGGCCTTGAGAAAACGTCCGCCGCTGGCAATGAGCAAAGCGTCATTTGAAATCTCACCGCTGTCCGTTACGACCTTGCGGCCGCCCCCTGTCACTGCCGTGACCCTGCCGAGATGAAAATGCACGCGCTGGCG
The DNA here is from genome assembly GCA_963782495.1 of uncultured beta proteobacterium. GTDB lineage: Bacteria > Pseudomonadota > Gammaproteobacteria > Burkholderiales > Thiobacillaceae > DASQBT01. The sequence continues at coordinate 69,520 of CAWAJU010000004.1, forward strand.
CATGAGCCAACCTTCCAGATCATGGCGCAAGTCTTCACCCTGACGCAATCCTGAAGGGAGCCAGATCAGGCTGGGGTAATAGACGAACTCCGCCGCAGGCGCGATCAGGCTGAGCTCCGCCTCCGGCATACGGCGGCGCAGTTCCTTGACGGCTGCCAAGGCGGCGAAGCCGGCACCAAGTATCGTGATGCGGGCGGGGATGGACCTCATGTCTTTTCTCTTTCGTGGTTCAGGATGCGGGAAGCCATCAATACTTCAGTTGTATCGTCAGGTGCGTGCCGCCTTCGGCAAGCTCGAATGCGGAGTCCTTGAAGGCCGGCGGGCCGGAGATTTTGGGATTGTTGCTCAGGCCGTAGCCTTCCTTGGGAAACATGCCGAAGCGCAAATCGAGCTTGCCGTCGCCGTTTTCGTCATGGTAGGCGATGACGGCGTAATGCCCGATGGGCAGGTCGTGGAACACGCCGCGCACGTCGCCCACAGTGGCTGGCAGCGCCAGAACCTGGCGCGCTTTGTCTTCCTTGCGAAAACCATCGGCGCGGTCAAACAGCATCAGCTTGACTTGGCCGTCCGCGCTTCGTACCCCGTTAACGACAATATCCAGGTCGGCGGCTCTGGCATGAAGGCTTGGAAAGCCCAGTGTTGCCAGCAAAACCAAGCTGCCCAAATGTTTCTTGTATAAGGGACAGCTCACGTCGCGTCCTGCCTTATCTGACCCCTACATTCTCGTTGCCGCTGGTTGCTTGTGCCCGTCCGGAAGGGATTCATTCCTGATCTTCCCGCGAGCGGGCAGTGTACTCCCGGGCTTCGCACATCATGGCATTGACGACGGCGAGCAGAACGGCCATCGACACGCCTAGAATCCAGGTGAAATACCACATGTCGTGCTCCTTTCAATAAGCGGACTTGTCATTGCCCTCAATGAAGGCAGGGGTCACCTTGCCCGACATCACCTTGTATGCCCATGAGGTATAGAAAATGATCAACGGCAGGAAGATCACCGTGGCCCAGAACATCAGCGACAAGGTGAGGTGGCTCGATGTGCTGTCCCACACGGTGAGGCTGGAACGCGGGTCGGTGGACGATGGCATGACGAAGGGAAACATTGCCGCACCGGCGGTCGCGATCACGCCCAGCAAGGTGACGGAAGAGGTCAGGAAAGCAGTGCGTGGCTTGCGCGAGCCGGCGGCCAGCAGCGTCAGCAGGGCGCCGGCGACGCCCAGGATGGGAAAAGCCCAGGTCCAGGGATAGGCGCCGTAGTTGTCGAGCCATGCACCGGCTTGCTGCACCACGGTCTTGTCCAGCGGATTGGGCAGCGCGTTCGGGTCCACGTGGCTGGTGATGGCGAAGCCCTTGAGTGAACCCACCCAGAAGCCAGCCAGCACGAAGGTGACCATGGTGAGCCCGGAGAAAATCAGCACGGCCTTGCGCGAGCGTTCGAACAGCTGGCCTTCGGTGCGGATCATCAGATAGGTCGCGCCGTGCGCTGTAATCATGGCGGAGCTCACCACGCCTGCCAACAGCGCAAAGGGATTGAGCAATTGCCAGAAGCTGCCGGTGTAGTAGGACATCAAGGCATCGTCGAAATGGAAGGGCACGCCCTGTAGCAGGTTGCCGAACGCCACGCCGAAGATCAGCGGCGGCACCGCACCGCCAACGAACAGGCCCCAGTCCCAGGTGCTGCGCCAGGTGGGATTGGCAAGTTTGCTCCGATAATCGAAGCCCACAGGGCGGAAGAACAGCGCCCACAATACCGCGAGCATGGCCCAGTAGAAACCGGAGAACGCGGTTGCATAGACCAGGGGCCAGGCGGCAAAGATCGCACCACCGGCGGTGATGAACCAGACCTGGTTGCCGTCCCAGTGAGGGCCGACCGTATTGATCAGCACCCGGCGTTCGACATCGTTCTTGCCGATGAAGGGCAGCAGGGTGCCCACGCCCATGTCGTGGCCGTCCATAATGGCAAAGCCCAGCAACAGCACACCGACAAAGGCCCACCAGATCAGCTTCAGAATCTCATAATCAAACATTGTGTATTCCTCGTTATGCCTTGTCAGTCGGTGCGCCGGCCGGCAACGGACCGCCGGAAGTCTGTTCCAGGTGATACCGGCCCGTACCCAGTGAACTGGGGCCTTGGCGGGCGAACTTGAACATCAGATACATCTCGACCACCAGCAGGAGGGTGTAGAAGCCGATGAAGCCGGCCAAAGAGCCGTAAATGCTGCCGATCGAAAGTGTGGACACCGACAGATGAGTGGGTAACACGCCATAGATGGTCCAGGGCTGGCGTCCGTATTCCGCCACGAACCAGCCCAGTTCAGCCGCAAGCCAGGGCAGGGGAATGAACCACAGTGCCCAGCGCAGCAGCCATTTCTTCTCGATGAAGTTGCCCTTGATGGAGTAATACAGCGACAGGGTAAACAGCAGGGCAAACGCGAAGCCCAAGGCAACCATCAAGCGGAAGCTCCAGAACATCGGTGCAACCTTCGGGATGGTGTCGTCTACCGCTTGTTGAATCATGTCCGGCGTCGCAGCGGCAACGTTTTCCGTGTACTTCTTCAGCAGCAGGCCGAAGCCCAGATCAGCCTTGTGTTGCTCGAACAGGGCGCGGGGCGTCAAGTCGTTCTTGTCCTTGCGCATTTCTTCCAGGGCGGTCACGGCCTGGATGCCGGACAGGATGCGGCCGCGGTTGATTTCCTTGATTTCCTCAATTCCGGGGATGGTCTGTGAGGTGGAGCGTGTGGCGATCAGGCCCAGCGCGTACGGTATGCGGACCTCGTAGTCGTTGCGCATTTCCTTGTCATTGGGGATAGCGAAGGCCACAAAATCCGCCGGTGCAGGCTCGGTTTTCCACATGGCTTCAATGGCTGCAAGCTTGGTTTTCTGCGCCTCGTTCACCGAGTAGCCGGATTCGTCCCCCAGTACGATCACCGACAGCGCGGAGGCAAAGCCGAAGGCGGCTGCGATGCGGAAGGAGCGGCGCGCAAACGCAATGTCGCGCCCGCGGAGCAAATACCACGAGGAAATGCCGAGCACAAACAGCGACGCGGTGACGTAGCCGGCGGAGACCGTATGCACAAACTTGGCCTGGGCATCCGGATTGAATATCACCTGATAGAAATTGGTCAGTTCCATGCGCATGGTGACCCAGGAAAATTCGGCGCCGACCGGATTCTGCATCCAGCCGTTGGCAACCAGTATCCACAGGGCGGAAAGATTGGAGCCCACGGCCATGAGGATGGTGACCAGAAGGTGTTTGCCCTTGGTCAACCGGTCCCAGCCGAAAAAGAACAGGCCGATGAAGGTGGACTCCAGGAAGAAGGCCATCAGCCCTTCGATCGCCAGTGGCGCGCCAAATACGTCTCCGACATAGTGCGAGTAGTAGGCCCAGTTGGTGCCGAACTGGAACTCCATGGTGATGCCGGTGGTCACGCCCAAGGCAAAGTTGATGCCAAACAGCTTGCCCCAGAATTTCGTCATGTCCTTGTAGATCCTCTGTCCGGTCAGCACATAGGTGCCTTCCATGATCACCAGGATCCAGACCAGTCCCAGGGTGAGGGGCACAAACAGGAAGTGGTACAGGGCGGTGACGGCAAATTGCAGCCGCGAAAGGTCGACCAGATTGTCTGCAAACATGGGAACTCCGACTATCGAGAATGAGGGCGGGAAGAATCAGGGCGGTCCAGCACAGCTTGTGCAACACTGTCCGCGTCTACCTTGGGTTTGGAGTCGGGACCGAAGAAAACAAAGCCAATGGCGGCGATGACGATCAGCTTGATAACAACAATCACCGCAATTTCGCGCGCCAACGGATGTTTCAATAGCGGTCCCAATATCTTCTCCATCATCGGCAAGCGACAAATACTCCTTGTAAAGCACGGCTTGTGCCAGATCAGATAGGCAGAATAGTTATAAACAAATCAAATAGATACGCTCGCGCATCAGCTCTGGGTTTGCGTCCAATACCATAGTGCGCCAAAATGGACTGCCATAGCTGGCAGAGCCGTCATAAATGACATCAAAAAACGAACCGTTTGATATTAGTCCAGAATTCCTCGCCCTGCTCAATGCGGATTCGCTCGCACGGGTGGTGATTTCGCCCGATTACCGCATCAGGGCCGTGAACGAAGCCTATCGAGCCCATTACGCTGTCGCAGGTACAGTTCTCGACAAGACTTGCCATTTCGTCTCCCATGGATTTGATCGGCCGTGCAATGAATCGGGCGAGTCCTGCCCTATCAAGGAAGCGCAGAAGACCAGGCGACCCCAGAAAGTTTTGCATCTTCATCAAACCTCGCATGGCCAGGAGCATGTGGAAATCGAAACGCTGCCGGTATATGACAAGCGCAACCGACTTGCGTTCTACGTTGAAACACTGCAAAGGGTTTCTGGCGTCAGTGCGCAACCCTCTGCAGAGGGGCTGGTAGGCCATTCGCCTTCATTCAACAAAGTGCTGGACCTGATCGGACGGGTTGCGCCCACGTCGGCAGCCGTCTTACTGCTGGGGGAAACGGGAACCGGCAAGGAGCTTGTTGCGCAGGCGATTCACGCACGCAGCACGCGGGCGGAAAAGGCTTTCGTCACCGTCGAATGCTCGGGGCTGCCCGAAGCGCTGTTTGAAAGCGAATTGTTTGGCCACGAAAAGGGTGCGTTCACCGGAGCGACGCATCGCAAGCTGGGGCTGATCGAAACTGCTGCGGGCGGCACCCTGTTTCTGGACGAAATTGGCGATATCCCGCTGTCCATGCAGGTGAAGCTGCTGAGAGTGCTGGAGACGGGGCTGTTCCGCCGGGTGGGCGGAGTCGAGCCGATCCGGGCGGATGTCAGGCTTATTGGGGCGACCCACCGGGCTCTGCCGGAAATGCTCAAGAACGGGCAGTTTCGCCAGGACCTCTACTTCCGCATCAGCACCTTCCCAATTCCCCTGCCGCCCTTGCGCGAGCGCCCGGACGATCTGGCTCTGCTGGCGCAGTCTTTGCTCAAACGCATTGCGCCGGGCAGAAAACTCCAGCTTTCTAGCGAAGCCTTGGCATTTCTGCAGTCCTATGGTTTTCCCGGCAACATCAGGGAGTTGCGAAACATGTTGGAGCGGGCCAGCATCCTTGCGGATGGGGCAACCATACTGCCCGATCACCTGCCCGACGCCGGGGAGAAGCGCGAGGCGGTCGGGCAGCCGGCATCCTTGCCATTCGATGGGGTGGTTTCCCTGCAGCAGATGGAAAGACAGTATCTTCAGTGGGCGCTTGCCCGACTGCCTGCCTCGCGCCGGGCTCAGGCTTACGCCCTGGGGGTCTCGGAGCGAACGCTTTTTCGCAAGCTGGAAACGCTCAATGTACCTGTACCGTAGAGTGATCTTCCACATGTTGCTCTGCCTGGCACTGTGCTTGCCCGCGGTGGCCGGAGCTGAGTCGGAAGCCAATATCCTGCTGCAGGACTCTCCGCTGGCCGGATTTCAATTCCACGAAGGCAAGGCATTGTGGATGCAGCTGAAGGAGGGCGATGCTCTGACCCTGACACGCGAGCCCGAGAATCGCTATGATCCGAAGGCGATCCGGGTCGAGTGGCGGGGGCACAAACTGGGCTATGTGCCACGTCGGGAAAATCTCGATCTGGCCCGTCTGATGGACAGCGGCCAGCAGTTGAAAGCGCGCATAACGCGCCTGCAACAAGCCCATAATCCTTGGGAACGTATCCGTTTTGAGGTGCTGGCACCGGTTCATTAATGGGTGCAGAAGGTCGTTGCGGGGGGATGAACGGCCTGCGAGCTGCATATGCTACAGCCCTTATAATTGAGCGATGAATCTGCTGGCCCTGGACACCTCAACCGAGTATTGCTCGTGCGCACTGTGGCGCAATGGAGAGGTGCTCGCGCGCGGCGAACTGGCGGGCCAGCGACATAGCGAAATCCTGTTACCCATGATTGACGACTTGCTCAAGGAAGCCGGACTTGCGCTCGCGCAGCTGGATGGTATCGCCTTTGGCGCCGGCCCTGGCTCATTCACCGGCGTCCGCATCGCTTGTTCTGTGGTCCAGGGCCTTGCCCTAGGCGCAGCTTTGCCCGTCGTTCCGGTGTGCACCCTGGAGGCGCTCGCGGAGCAGGCTGGCGCAGATGGCGTAGTAGCCGCGCTGGACGCGCGTCTGGACGAAGTTTATCTAGCTTATTACCGTCGCGTCGGCGAAGTCTGGCAGCCCCGGTTTGGGCCTGCCTTGTGTTCCATCGCGGACACGCCGCCGATTGCCGAGCCGGGATGGGCAGGTATCGGCAGCGGCTTCCTGATACACGACGCGGCGCTTGCGCCGCATCTGGGGCTGCATGATGCATGGGTCAATGGAGGATGTTTTCCGGAGGCGGGCGCCGTCGCCAAACTTGGTGCTGCAGCTCTGGCCAGGGGAGAAGGCCGGGATGCGGCGGATGCGCAACCCATTTATCTGCGCAACAAGGTGGCACTGACCATAGAGGAGCGCGCGCAAAGGAAACGCGCATGAGCGCTGTCTTCGAGATCGAACATCTTATTCGTCCAATGCGCGAGCGGGACATCGCCGCGGTGTTGCGCATCGAGAAGCTCAGCTATGAATTCCCCTGGACCGCTGGTATCTTCCATGACTGCATGAAGGCGGGCTACAGCTGCTGGGTGCACGACAGCGCGGGCCAGGTCAGCGGATACTATGTATTGATGATGGGTCCTGGCGAGGCACATATGCTCAATGTGGCGGTATCTCCGGATTGGCGCGGGCAGGGCTTGGGACGCAATCTCGTACTCCACGCCATTGATGGATCGCGGCAATTGAACGCGGCCTTGCTGTTTCTCGAAGTACGGCCCAGCAACGAGGCTGCGCGTCAGCTCTATCGTGATCTCGGCTTTGAGGCAATCGCCATACGCAAGGAGTACTATCCGGCGCTCCAGGGCCGCGAAGACGCCTATGTGATGCGGCTGAAACTATGAATCCCAAGCGTGAGGACATGTTCCGTGAACTGGGCCTGGCACCAATGTGGCGGCTCAGGTCGAAGCCTGTCGGTGCGCGCGCGGCGAGTGAGGCACAGCGGCCGCTTCCGGCATCCGGCCTCTCGGTCATGGACATGGACTGGGCGCAACTCAAGGAAGCCATTTCCAACTGCACTCTTTGCGAGCTGCATCGCACCCGCACCCAAGGCGTGGCCGGGGTGGGCGACCAGAATGCAGACTGGTTGGTCATCGGCGAGGCACCGGGCGCGGATGAGGATGCCCAGGGGGAACCTTTCGTTGGGCAGGCCGGTAAGCTGCTCGATTCCATGCTGGCAGCAATCGGTTTGAAACGCGGCGAGAATGTCTATATCGCAAATGTGCTCAAGTCGCGCCCACCGGGCAACCGCAACCCCCAGCCGGAAGAAGTGCGCGCCTGCATGCCATATCTGGAACGTCAGATCCAGTTGATCCAGCCCAAACTGATACTGGCGCTCGGGCGCTTTGCCGCCCAAACCCTGCTCAATACGGAAGAGACCATAGGTCGGCTGCGCGGCAGGCTGCACCGATATCAAGGGGTGCCGCTGATCGTCAGTTATCATCCGGCCTATCTGCTGCGCAGTCCGGCGGAAAAGGCGAAAGCCTGGGAGGATTTATGCCTGGCGCGCGAGACGATAGGAAATCTGGCAATTGCTGACAGGATCCCTGCGCGTACTTCCTGAGTCCGCAGAATCTGGCTGGAGGCGGCGCAGCCGTGCCTGAAGACAGAAGGGCGCCCGTGGGCGCCTTTCTGCATGGTGCGTACCGGTTAGTGCCTAGCCTGCTAAGCAGCCGGTTATCGCCAGATAGCCCACCGCGGCACTGAACTTGCCGTTGTAGTTGGCCTGTTCCAAAGGCTCCAGTATGGGTATCACCACATCGTGCAGCGGCGCTTCCCAGTCACCGGGATGCTGGAAGTTGCTCATGATGTAGCAGAAGCCGTTGACATCATCGACTGCATGCAGGCCGGTGGATTCGGCGCCGGAAGGACGGGACAGGATGCGGCTCAATTCCTTGGTGTCCACGTTGTAGGCCCACAGGAAGTTGTTCACGTGGTTGCCGTTGTCCTCGCCGATGAACAGGGTGCGCATGGCCTCGGAATACTTGAGGTTGTCCGGGTTGGCAATCTTGTCGGCGTTCGCGCTGTTGCGCAGGGCGTCGCGAATGGCCAGGTCCTCGCCGATCAGGGCGGCAGGCGCGGACATGGACACGGAGACCCATTCGCCGTGGATGTGGTTGCCGTCGCTGTCCCTTTGTCCTCCGGTCAACACATGCTCGTACACCGCGCCGGCAACCGGGCCCTGCACCTTGATGTCGGTGGTGCCGTCGGTCATGGACTTGTAGATGTAGGACATGGCGGAATAGGCACGCTTGTCGGCGGCATTGACCGTGGTGCCTTCCATCTTGGTAAAGGCCATGGAGGCGCCCTTGCAGGCGGCGTACCGGTGGGTTTCCAGGAAGGCGGCGGCCTTGTCCATACCGGGCACGAACTTGACCCAGCTGGCTGCCGCCATTGAAGCGGATCCTGGTGTAGCTGGTGTCGCCCGGGTCGCTGGTCTTCACGTCGACGATGTCGGCGGCAGTAAGGCTGTCGGCAAGGGCCTTGATCTGGTCCCTGGTGGCATGACCCAGCTTGATCCAGGAGATGTCGCCTGCGCCGGGTCCAACGCCGGAGGTCTGGATCCATTCGGCCACGTAAAGCGTACCGGCGGACAGGTCGCGCCTGTGGTCGGCGAGGAACATGAACAAGCCGCCGTTGGTGGCATCGTCGCCCATCAGCACAGTGCGCTCGTCGGGCATGACCTGCACCAGTTCATGCGAAATGCGGCCCAAGCAGTAGTGCTTCTTGATGCTGCCGGTGCCGTCGGGATGGACGGTCACTTGAGACAGGTGGCCATAGTGGTACGGGTTGGCAGCATTCTCATTGCCATACAGATTCTGGCTGAAGGCCTGGAATTGGTTGTTGGTGGCGATGGTCCCCGCATCGGGCTCGTATTCCTCGCTCGACAGGTGAGTGTTCCACGGGGAACGGCTTGCGCCGCAGGTGATCCACAGGCCATGAACGCCGCTGGTATCGACATTAGACGTCGGGCACCATATCGCCAGTGAGGAAGAAGGTTTCGTAACCCAGCGCACAGATTTCGGAATGGTGCCCGATTTTCTTGGTGAGCGTCGAGGCAACATAGGTCGTTGCCATCTGCGCCGGGTTGGCAAGCGACGGGGCTGGCATCGAGCCGAAGGAATAGCGCACGGGCTGGCCAATCGCCATGGCTTCGGCCACCAGGGGCAGGCCGGCCAGAGAGGAGGCAAGTGGCAACATGGGCACGCCGTTCAGCAGTTGCAGCGCGCGGCGGCGAGATTCGGATTGAGGTTTCGACATGTGAGGTCTCCCGTTATTCCAGATTCAGGTTATTGGCTATGCCCTGGCAGTAGCGGGGCAGGCACAGCCTAACCGGCAAATATGACTGGCCTATGTGACCTGGACCTGATCCCTTGCTTGCGTGAATCCCCCGTCGTTCGCGGCCAAATCTCTTCGGGATTGCCTGATTGGCGGCAATTCGCCCTACAATCGGATCTGTCCAAATGGAAGGAGCGCGGTAATGAAAAAATGGCTGGCGATCGGTTTTCTTGCACTTGGCCTTTCGGGTTGTGGCTACAACACCCTGCAGACTGCCGACGAGCAGATCAAGGCATCCTGGTCGGAAGTCTTGAACCAGTACCAGCGGCGCGCCGATCTGGTTCCGAATCTGGTGAATGTGGTGAAGGGCTATGCCAGTCATGAAGAAAAGGTCCTGACCGAGGTGACCGACGCGCGCGCTCGCGTCGGCCAGATCCAGGCCACGCCGGAATTGGTCAACGACCCTGCGGCATTCCAGAAATTCACCCAGGCCCAGGGCGAGCTGTCTGGCGCCTTGTCCCGCCTGCTGGCCGTTTCGGAAAACTATCCCAATCTCAAAGCCGACAGTTTGTTTCGCGACTTGCAAGCGCAACTTGAGGGAACGGAAAACCGCATCACTGTGGCACGCAAGCGTTATATCGACGCAGTGCAGGAATACAACGTCACGGTCAGAAAATTTCCCAGCAACCTTACCGCGATGATGTTTGGCTTCAAGACCAAGGCGAATTTCAGCGTCGAGAACGAGAAGGCCATCAGCGCGCCGCCCAAGGTGGATTTTGGCACGCCGGCGCCCGCGGCCCAAAATGCGCCGCCGTCCGGAAGTCAAAGTTCGCCGAGCCCTGCGTATTGAGTTCATTTCTCCATTCATGAATCGCCAAGGCCCTCCGGGCCCCGCGATGACGGTCATGGCGAAGCAACCACGAAGCAATCCAGTCAGTATTGGCTGGATTGAGCTATTCCTTGCCGCGCTGATTACGCTGGGCGCTTTTCTGCCTGCCAGGGCTGAGGTGCCTGTGCCGGCGCTGACTCAGCGAGTCACAGATCTGACCGGCACGCTGAGTACAACGGATGTCCAACAGCTTGACCGCAAGCTTGCGGATCTCGAGGCGCGCAAGGGCAGCCAGATCGCCATACTCCTGATTCCCAGCCTGGACGGCGAAGATATTGCCTCGTTCGGAATTCGGGTAGCGGAAAAATGGAAAGTCGGGCGCAAGGGCGTGGATGACGGCGCGATCCTGATCGTTGCCAAGAATGACCACAAGCTTCGAATTGAAGTGGGCTACGGTCTTGAAGGGGCGATTCCCGATGCCATTGCCAAGCGGGTCATCGCCGAAATCATCACGCCAAAATTTCGCGAGGGCGATTTCGCGGGCGGCATCAATGCGGGCGTCGATCAACTGATCCGATTGATCAATGGCGAGTCCTTGCCCGCACCGGCAAAACAGTCGGGCTCGAACCCGGCCGCGCTCGGCAGTGCGTTTATCTTCAGCTTGATTGGAGGCGTAATTGGCGGCGCCATACTCTCCATGTTTGTCGGGCGTACCGCCGGAAGTCTGCTTGGCGCGGTGGGCGCCGGGCTGGCTGGCTGGTTGCTAAGCGGCATACTGATGCTGGGAATCTTCAACACCTTTGTTGTGCTCTCCATGCTGGGCGGCCTGGGGCGTGGCGGTGGTTGGTCAAACCGCGGCTGGGGTGGAGGAGGCGGCTTCGGCGGCGGCGGTTTTGGTGGGGGAGGAGGCAGCTGGGGCGGCGGGGGTGGCGGCTTTGGCGGTGGAGGGTCATCGGGATCATGGTAGCTCGCGTGCTGAAACACCTGTTCTCGCCTCCCTGGCGGTTGCGTACCTCGTTCCCGCGTTCGACCCAGGATGCCATTGAGGCGGCGATCAAGGGGTCCGAAATCCACCACAGCGGCGAATTGCGTTTTGTCATTGAAGTCGATTTGCCGGTACTCGACATCCTGCGCGGCATGTCAAGTCGGCATCGGGCGATTGAAGTGTTCAGCCAGCTGAAGGTTTGGGATACCGAAGAAAACAGCGGTGTGCTGATCTATGTATTGCTTGCCGACCACGCGCTGGAGATCGTCGCGGATCGCGGCCTGGCACGACACGTCGAACAAACGGAATGGGATGCCATTGCCCTCGACATGCAGGCCGCCTACGCCAAGGGAGAGTTCTTGACCGGATCAGTTGCGGGCATCGAGGCCATTACGCGTCTGCTGGAACGGCACTTTCCGCCCGGCGCGGCCAATCCGAACGAGTTGCCGGACCGGCCAACGATTTTGAGGCGATAAGGGAGAGCATGGGCGTTCAGTCCCTATGCCAGCGAAATCCCGATGCAGTCCATCTATTTCTTCGACCTGCAATTCCGCCGACAAGTCGCCAGGGGCGAGTTCGCACTCAACCCCTTCGAGGAAGCCGTGCTACCGCATCTGTATGGGGGCGTGCTGGATTTGGGCTGCGGGCTGGGTAATCTTGCCATTGCCGCAGCAAGAAAGGCTTGTGCGGTCACCGCGCTGGACGCCAGCGGTACCGCGGTTGATCGCATCAATTACGCCGCCAACCGGCTCGGCCTCAGCTTGGCGGCCTATGAAGCTGACCTCGGCAGGTTTGAAATCGATGGCGATTACGACTGCATTGTCGCGATTGGTCTGCTCATGTTTTTCCCCAGGGAAAAGGCAAGTGCATTACTGTCCGACATGCTCAGGCACGTCAAGGCGGGTGGCGTCATCGCGCTTAATGTGCTGATCGAAGGCACGACTTTCCTGGGCATGTTCGAGCCCGGCCACTATTGCCTGTTTGCGGAAAGCGAGTTGGACCAGGCATGCAATGGCTGGGAAATTCTGCTGTCACGCCATGACGAATTTCCCGCGCCGGAAGACACGCTCAAGAGATTTCACACACTGGTGGCGAGAAGACCGGCCTAGGCATTAACTCTTGGGTTCAAAGCGAATTCGAAGCCAGTCCGCACATGCGGGCTCGCTCCTCGCGGCGGCAAGCAGGGCGCGCATTGCGTCCCGCCAAGCGGCGCACAAGCGGTAGCCCTCCGAGTACAGAAACTGCCCCACAACTCCCTGACAACGGCTTGTCGCGACATTTGGCGACGAAAGCCTGGAGCGTCATCAATGCACGAGGTCGTTACGATGCCGCTTCCACAAGCCGGTCATGACGATGCTGATGAACAGGCCAAATATCAGCATCACAGAGTGGATATGAAGTTCGGCCTTGACCATCAGGGTATAGGCGCCAATCAGCAACAGGATGCCAATGTTTTCATTGAAGTTCTGCACCGCAATGGAGTGACCGGCGCCCATGATCAGGTGGCCGCGATGCTGGAGCAGGGCATTCATGGGCACGACGAAGAATCCGGAGAGGACGCCGGCCAGCAGCAGAATCGCGTTTGCCAGCGCAACGCCGTGCACCCAGATCATCGTGATGGGAATAAAACCGATGGCGATGCCTGCCGGAATGACTTTAACGGACTGGTCCAGCTTGACCAGCCTGCCGGCGATGGCTGCACCAATGGCAATGCCGACGGCGACAAGCCCGGTCATCTGCGTGGCCCGATCCAGCCCGAAGGCGAGGTTGAACGCTGCCCAGGGAATGATGATCTGGCGGAGAGTCGCGCCGACGCCCCAAAACAGAGTGGTGACGGCGAGCGACACCTGCCCCAGGGGATCTTTCCAAAGCAGGGTGAAGGCGTGCCAGAAATCATGAACCACAAATCCGGGTTTGCGGCTCGGCAACCTGTGGTCGATCGGTACCTGAGGGATGAACAGGTTGACGATGGCGGCCAGCAGATAGAGCGCGGTGATGGTTCCAATGGCGAACATGGGAGGCGGAAGGATGCGGGTCACGCCCAGGCTTGCCAGGCCCAGGCTGGCAGTATGTGGATTGATGAGGGCGCCCCCGATGATCGCGCCCAGTACGATGGCCGCGACCGTAGTGCCTTCCATCCAGCCATTGGCCGCCACCAGGTGTCCAGGGGCCAGAATTTCAGTCAGGATGCCGTATTTGGCTGGCGAGTAAATTGCCGCACCGACACCGACGACGGCATAGGCGGCCAAGGGGGGGATGCTCATCAGCATGGCAAGGCAGCCAAGGAATTTGAGCGCATTGCCGAGGAACATCACCCGTCCCTTGGGCAGCGCATCGGCGAATGATCCGACGAAGGGCGCCAGCACAATGTAGGGAACGACAAAGGATTCCTGAAGCAGGGACAAGTGCCATTCGGGCGCGCCATAAAACATCAGCAAGCCGATGGCGGCGAACAACAGCGCATTGTCTGCGAGGGCGGACAGGAACTGAGCGGTCAGGACAATATAGAACGGGCGGTTCAAAGGAGCACTCGATAAATCCCGCTTGTACCTGAAAAGGGGGTCGTTGATGCGAGCATCGTTTTATGGATTGGCCGGGATCGGAAGAACTCTCTATTTATGCCGATTTATCAAGACTGTGGTGTTTTGCAGAGGTCATCATATTTTTATCCGAATTAAGCCCTTTGGCTGTTGGCTTACGGGTAAATTTATGGTTCAATAAAAAAGATTTCTAGTTAGAGTTTTACGGGCAGGCAAATGGCAGACCGCAGACTTCAAGTATTTTACACCGTAGCCAAACAGCTGAGTTTCACCAAAGCGGCTGAACTGCTCTACATGACCCAACCGGCGGTCACCTTCCAGGTCAAGCAGTTGGAAGAACATTTCAATACCCGCTTGTTCGAACGTAGCCATGGGCGGATTTCCCTGACACCAGCTGGTGAACTTGTCATGGGGTATGCCGATCGCATCCTCAGCCTGTCGACTGAAATGGATGCGCGTGTGGGCGAGATGACCGGCCAGGTCACTGGCCCGCTCATGATCGGGGCGTCCACCACCATCGCGGAATATCAGTTGCCACGGATTCTGGGCGAGTTCAAGGAACGTTTCCCGCAGGTGCATGCCCGTCTCACCGTGGCCAACTCGGAAACAATCGAAAGCAAGGTGGCGGACCATACCCTGGACGTAGGCCTGATCGAGTCACCTTCCCATAACCCCACGCTTTCTACGCATGCCTGCTGCGACGATGAGCTGGTGATGATCTGCGCACCCAGTCATCCCCTGGCGGGCAAGTGCATTGTGTCTCCCAAGCAACTGGCCGAGCAGCCCTATGTTTCGCGCGAGCAGGGCTCCGGCACCCGGCAGGTGATAGACCAATACTTTCGCGACAATGGCATCAACCCCGACGATCTGCATATCGAAATGGAACTGGGCAGCCGCGAAGCGATCAAGGGCGCCGTCGAGGCTGGTCTGGGCATCGCCATTCTGTCTTCTTCCACTCTCACCAAGGAGATCAAGCTGGGGGACCTGTCGGCGATCCGTTTGGAGCCGCCGCTGTTTCGTCAGTTGTCCCTGGTGTATGCGCCGGAGAAATTCCGCAGCAAATTGCTGGATTCGTTTATTGCGTTTGTGGAAGCCAGATTCGGAAACTGCGCTACCGAAGTGATGCCAATGCGCCGCGCGACGCCCAAGGCCAAAGTCCGAACTTGAGCGGTGGGTTGAAAGGCGTGCCATGAGCCCGGATGCACGCAAATTGTTGGATTGTTTTCGGCGTTTGTCCGCCGATCGCCAGCTGGCCCTGCTCGACTATGCGCAATATCTGGCAGGCAAGGAAGAGAACGCTCAGCAGAGCGACGTACCCGCGGTTCCCCTCGACATTCCAAGGCCGGACAACGAAAGTGTCATCAAGGCTGTGCGCCGGCTGCGGGAAACCTATCCCATGCTGGATCAGAACCGGGTGTTCAGCGACGTGTCGAGCCTGATGACGCGCCACGTGATGCAAGGCATTGCAGCGGTCGACATCATCGACGAAATGGAAATCATGTTCCGTCGTCACTATGAAGCACACACTGGTGGTGACAGCGCTACGCCAGTTCTCCCTGACAATTCCAGCAACTGAGGAAGTTTGCGGGATTCTTCTCGCCACAGGCGGGGCACGACTTTTCCGGTCCCAGGTTGATCGAAGCGAGCTGCTTGACCAGGCTCAAAGCCAGTTCGGCCTGTCGGTCTTCTTCCACCCAGACCTCGGGCCACTGCTGGGCAGCCAATTCACCCGCACCGCCGACCGCATGGGCGTTAAAGATGTGCGCGCGGATTCCTTGTGTTCCCAGGGTGTCCACCACCACTTGGGCATCGGGCAAGTTGGCTGCCAAATAAATTCGCTTCACGACGGGCTCCGCCTGATCGCTGGCCAGTCGTAGGGCAGAGGCTTCGCAGGCCATGTACCTTCCCGCTTGATGGCAGCCCGCAAAGCCTGCAGGCGTTGTGTGCTGGCCGGGTGATCGGACAGGAAGGGGACAGCCTTGCCATCCTGTTTGGCCAGCCTGCTGAAGAAACTCAGCATGCCGCTGGGCGCAATGCCGGCATTCTTCAGCGCCGCCAAACCCCCGAGATCCGCTTCCGATTCCAGATCCCGACTGAACTTGAGGTCGCCCAGGTTGACCGCCGCAGACCCAAGCGCGCTTCCCGAGACATTGCCGATCGCCAGTGACAGTACCGCTCGCCAGCCCAGTCTGCGAATCAGATTTTTCAGGGTATGGCGCTGTTCCACATGCTGCATCTCATGCGCCAGCACACCCGCCACCTCTTCGGCCGAATCGGAGGCCTTGATAAGGCCACTATTCACCACGACATAGCCACCCGGGACGGCAAAGGCATTGATGCTTGGGTCATCGGCGATATACCAGTGGTAAGTGTAGCGGGAGTCCTTGGTGAGTTGTTTCCCGATTGTCTCGACTGCCTGCCAATCTGCGCCAGTCTGGCGCAAGTGCAACTCCCTGGTGGCCTGCTGGAATGCCTCACGCCCGAATTGCGCCTCTTGTTCGATGGACATGTGATCCGCCACCCAGCCTGTCATGCTTTCGGACTTCCAGAAAAACAGGGACGCCAGGAGCAGCGGAAGTATCGCCGCCAGCGCGAGCAGACTCAAGCTCATTCCAAAACGGCGCTTATGACGGCGGATATCCTTGGATGCCGAACGCAGCAAGTCATCTAACGGGGCAGGGGCGGAGTTGGTTAGCTGTTCCTGGGCAGCAGCATCTTGCGGACTCATCGCCCAGCGGCCTTCTTCCTGATGCCAGAAGAGATAGATTTGTTTGTGGTCGAAACCGCCCAGCGTCACGCCGATGGTGTCCACTGGCGCCTCGACTGACTGACCCTCGATCACCAGATGGGTGGCGGTGAATCGGGCTCGCGCCTTTTCTCCATGGGCAGGCAGGTGAGGGGCAAACAGCAGGATATCGAAATCACTCATGGCGCGATCTTAATCCGCATGCAGCGCTTCCACCGGATCGAGCTTGGCTGCCTGCATTGCCGGATAGACGCCGGCCACCAACCCGATCAGCGTCGACACAGCGAGCGCGCCAAAAACATAATCCCAAGGCGTGACAACCGGCAGGGCGGGAACAAAGGTTTTCAACAACCAGGCCACGCCGCCGCCGAACATCAGCCCAAGCAATCCGCCGAAAGTGGAGAGCGCGGTGGCCTCCATGAGAAACAGCGTGCGTATCCGACCCCGGGTTGCGCCCAGCGCGGCCAGCAGGCCAATCTCGCTGGTCCGCTCGGTAACGGCAATGTGCATCAAGGTGACGATGCCCACTCCACCGACCAGCAGTGAAATGCTGCCCAGCGCGCCGACCGCAAAGGTCAGGACTTCCAACACCGTGCTCAAGGTCGAAAGCATCTGCTGCTGGGGGATGATGGTGAAGTCTTCCAGGCCATGACGGGTCACCAGGATCTTCTTCATGGCTTGCACCACGTCATCGACGGACGCTTGAGGCTTATACGTCACGTCAATTTCCATCAGGCTTGACCTGTTGAACAACTCCAGGGCCTTGGCGACCGGGACATACACCGTGTCGTCCAGATCGAAACCCAGCACCTGCCCTTTGGCTTCCATCACCCCAATGACGCGGTAGCGCTGCCCGCCCACATCGATCCGCTCACCCAGGGGGTTGAGCGTGCCAAACAATTCCTTGCGCGCCTTGGCACCCAGAACGGCGAAGGCACGCGGCGCTTCCGGATTGTCCAGTGGCAGATAACGGCCCACGGCCACTTTCATATTGAGCACCTTGGGCAGATCGGATCCGGTTCCATAAAGCGTGACCCGCCGGTTGCGCCCGTTGCCCTTGACCTCGGCGTTGCCGGTTACCACGGGGTTGATCGCATCCACCTGAGACAGTCGGGCCAGGGCCTGAGCATCATCCACGGTAAGCGGCCTGACCGTGCCAATGCTGCCGACCTGGCCGCCATGGGCCTGGGTTTTGCCCGGCGTGATACCGATCAGGTGAGTGCCGAACTGCGTGAATTCGGCAATGACGAATTGCTGTATCCCGGCACCGATGGACGTGAGCAGGATTACCGCAGCGATGCCGACTGCAATGCCAGCGGCGGACAAGGCGGTGCGCAGGCGTTGAGCACCCAGCGATCGGGCGGCGAACTTGATGCTGTCGATGAAGCTCACTTGCGGCCCAGGGCAAAAACCGGATCCAGCCGAGCCGCCCGGTTGGCAGGCAGCAAGGCAAACAGGATGCCGGTGATAAGCGCAGTGGCGACCCCGGCAGCAACGGCCCACAGGGGAGGGTAGGCCGGCAGCGCAGGGTAGATGGCCCGCAGCAAGGCGCTGCCGCCGAAACCAAAAATCAGGCCTGCAGCCGCTCCCAGCAGGGACAACAATGCGGCTTCGGTAAAGAACAAGAGGCGGATATCGCCCGCTTGGGCGCCAAGCGCTTTCAACAAGCCGATCTCGCTGGTGCGTTGCGCCACCGCTACCAACATGACATTCATCACAAGTATCCCCGCCACCCCCAGGCTGATTGCGGCAATGCCGCTGACTCCCAGCGTAAGCGCGCGAAAGATCTTGTCGAAGGTCGCCAGGATCGCATCCTGGGTGATGATGGTAATGTCCTCTTCTCCCTCGTGGCGCTGTTTGAGCGTGGCCTTTATGCTTTGCTTGGCTGGTTCGATGACGGAGCGATTCTTGGCCTCGACCAGAATGCGGAACAGGGATGAGGTATTGAGCAGGCTTTGCGCCTGGTTGACCGGAATGATGGCGGTTTCGTCAGTGTTGAAGCCCATGGCCTCGCCCTGCGGGGCCAAGGTGCCCACGACACGGAAACGCCGGTCCCCCAACCGCACCCATTGGCCGAGCGGATTCCTGCCGGCAAACAAGTCCTTGACCAAGGTAGTGCCAAGCACAATCTGGGGTGGGGCGTTATCCCACTGCGGGGTTTCGAGAAATCGGCCGGTGCTCAGTTTCATGTTGCGCACTGCGAGAAAATCCTGTGTGCTGCCCAGGATCACGGCTTCCCTGAGGATGCCCCCTGCGGTGATTTCGCTCGTCCCCACGTTCAGCGGCGCAAGTCGGCGGACCGTGGGCAGCATCAACAAGGCCTTGGCGTCATCCATGGTCAGGTCTCTTGGCGTTTCGCCACTCATGGCGCCGGGCATGGCGCCCGTGGTTTCCGCCCGTCCCGGCAGCACGATGAGGATATTGGTCCCGATTGACGAAAACTGGTTGAGCACATAGCGCCGCGCACCTTCTCCCAGCGCAGTAAGCACCACGACCGCGCCCACGCCCAGGGCCATCGCGGCGATGATGAGGACGGAGCGCAGGCGCTGGGAGCGCAGCGTGGACGCGGAAAACTTGAAGGTGTCGCGCAGATTCATGGCGCGTCGCTGATAATGCGTCCGTCGCGCATGCGGATTTTCCGCCTGGCCCGCTCCGCCAGTTCCGGATCATGGGTCACCATGATCAGAAGCGCACCCTCGCGGTTGAGTTTTTCCAGCAAGGCGATCACTTCGCGGCCGATGGTGTGATCCAGGTTGCCGGTAGGTTCATCCGCCAGCAGCACGACCGGTTGCATGATGGTCGCCCGCGCGATCGCCACCCGCTGGCGCTGGCCACCGGAGAGCTCGGCGGGCCGGTGACCGGCCCGGTCCGTCAGGCCATAATCCGTCAGAGTCTGTTCCACGCGACTGCGCCGCTCGGCCAGCGGGACTCCCGCAAGCATCAGCGGCAATTCCACATTTTCCCGGGCCGTAAGTCGGGGGATCAGATGGAAGGACTGGAACACGAAGCCGATTTCTTTCTGTCGCACCCGCGCACGCTCTTCTTCGGTCAGATCCGTTACATCGCCATCTTCCAGCTCGTAGCGTCCTCCGTCGACATGGTCGAGCAGGCCGATTACGTTGAGCAGGGTGGACTTGCCTGAGCCGGACGGGCCCTGGATGGAAACATATTCACCTGCCCCGAGTTCCAGATTGATTCCATCTAGGGCGCGCACTTCCTGATCCCCCATGCGGAAGATCCGCTGGACTTCCTTCAGACGAATCATTTGGCCGGCTCGATACTGACCGGTGCTCCGGCTTTCAGTCCTTCCCGATCGAGCGTGGTCACAACACGGTCTCCCTTGTTCAGACCTTCTTTGATCTCGGTATAGGCCCAGTTCGACAGGCCGGTCTTGACCGTGCGTTCCACCAGCTTGTTGTCCGCATCCACCAGCCAAACCCGTTTGCCCTCGATGAGTGCCTGGGTCGGAATGCGCAATACGTTCTCCTTGCGCTCGATGATTACTTCCGCATCCGCGCTGAAACCGGCCAGCAGGCGCTTGATGTCAGGGTTTTCCTCGACGAAATCGGTCTCCACGTCGACCGTGCGGGCCTGCTTTTCGACTTCCAGGACATACGGCGCTATACGCCGCACCCGGCCCTTGAAGACCTTGCCGGGCAGGGCATCCAGGGTGATGCGCGCCGGCATGCCGACCTGGATCTTGGGCGCATCGATTTCATCCATGGGTGTCGAGACATAGAGGCAGGAGTCATCGATCAAATCGATTGCGGGTGGAGTGGGAATTCCCGGCGGCGAGGGGGTGGTGAACTCCCCCAACTCGCCGGTGATGCGGGCAACCACGCCGGCAAACGGCGCGTTCAGGAAGGTGCGCGCCATACCGGCCTTCGCCACGTCGATCTGGGCTTGCGCCTGCCTGATCTGGGCGCTGGCCGCGTCACACGCTGCCGCACTGGAGCGGGCCTGCGATTCTGCATTGTCGACACTCTGGGGGCTGACAAAGCCCTTGCCCGCCAACTGGCGCGTGCGGTCGGCATCCCTTTTCGCGTTGGCCGCGATGATGCAGGCCTGCTTTTGCTGCTCGCGCGCAGTCGCAACCTGCCGGCGCGCCAAGTCGGTCTGTGCGGCCAGATCGACATTCCATAATTCCAGCAAGGGTTCATCCTTCTTCACCCGCTGGCCTTCCTTGACCCACAGCTTGACGATCTGGCCGCCGGAAGCGGGTGCCAGCTTGGCGCGCCGGCATGCCTTGATGGTGCCAGCCCGGGTATTGGCCACCGTGTCTTCCACCGGACCTTCGTCGATTGTTGCAACCGCAACTGCGATCGGCTTGGGGCGAGTGGCGTGCCAGATACCAAAGCCAGCCAGGCCGATGATCAGCACCGCAATGGCGATCTTTATCAGGGTTGAGCGGGTGATGATGGACTCCTATTGCAATGTAGCTCTCGCTCTGCGCGTGGGCGAGGGGCGGCGAGGATCAGCGGTTATCGCCATCCAGCAACCCGCCCAGCCCGCCCAGCAGGGAGCCTTCACCGACTTGCCGGCCGCCGCCTTGAGGCGCCGCCATCAGGATGCGGCCGGCCATGCGCGAGAAGGGCAGCGACTGCAGCCAGACTCTGCCCGGCCCCGTCAGCGTGGCGAAGAACAGGCCTTCGCCGCCGAACAGTGCCGACTTGAGCTTGCCCACATACTGGATGTCGAAATTCACGCTCGGTGCCAGGGCTGCGATGCAGCCGGTATCAACGCGCAGGGTTTCGCCCTGCGCCAAGGTGCGCTCCATCAGCATGCCGCCGGCATGGATGAAGGCCAGACCATCGCCATCCAGCCTTTGCATGATGAAGCCTTCGCCGCCGAACAGACCCACGCCCAGTTTTCGCTGAAAGGCAATGCCCAGGCTTACGCCCTTGGCCGCGCAGAGGAAGGCGTCCTTCTGGCACAGCAGGGTACCGCCCAACTCGTTCAAGTGCATCGGCAGAATCCGGCCGGGGTAGGGCGCGGCAAAGGCCACGCGCCGCTTGCCGCTGCCCTGGTTCTGGTACACGGTGGTGAACATCGACTCGCCGCCCAGCAGGCGCTTGCCTGCGCCCATCAGCTTGCCGAGCAAGCCGCTTTGCTGCGCTGAGCCGTCGCCAAAAATGGTATCCATGGAAATTTCCGGATCCATGTACATCATCGCCCCGGCTTCTCCGATGGCGGCTTCGCCGGGATCCAGCTCCACTTCAACATACTGCATGTCGTTGCCAAAAATCTCGTAATCCACTACGTCCATGACCATGATCAATTTCCCTGGAATTTCTTAAAGCTTGAAGTTTACCTTGGGCGCCGAACCAGAAGCATCGTTCCTTTGCAAGTGAAGAATGTCCCGGTAGCCCAGCTGCATCATGTAAGCGGCTTCTCTCCAATGTGGGTGAGTTGAGTCCGCCTGATCGAGCACCAGAAGCAATTCCGACCAGCGACCGCGCTGGTTTTCCAAGGTCTTGGGCGCATCCTGACCTTGACGACGCAACTGGATCTGTTCTTTGAGCAAGCATCGTTTTGCGGCTTCCAATTGGGCTGGCAACGGCAGGGATAGATCGAAATTCAGTTGCTGCCGGGTGGGAGACTGTTCTGAACTGCGAAAATCGAAAGTCGCAGGCGGACGCCAATTGATGGGGGCAGCCAGCGCCAGTGCGTCAAGGACGGGATCCTGGGGAAACTGGTAGAAGCCCCATTTGGCGCCCATCCAGCATTCGATCAACTGCTGTTCTTCATCGTCCGTGGCGCAGGCGGCACCGGTACCGAGGCTGGAATCCCAGGCCGGTCGGGAAGCGCGCGGGTCCTGCTTCCAGCGGAAGAAATCCCGCTCGGGCGGCACGCCATAGTCCGCTTCCAAGGTCTGCCAGATTGCAATGAACGCCCGATAATCTGTCTGATACTCGGGATTGCGGCGCAGGAACTCCCAGGCCCATTGCCCGATATCAAGTTGCGCAAGCGGTGAATCTTCCATGTCGGGAGGGTAACATAGCGCCATGGACGAGCTATTTTGCTGGCGCTGCGGCGCATCCCTGTCTGAACTGTCCCTGCCGCTGGAAAGACGGGACGAGTGTCCGGCATGCCGCGCGCAACTGCATGTCTGCAAGCTGTGCGAGTTCTACGATGTCCGGGTGGCGAAGCAGTGCCGCGAACCCATCGCCGATGAAGTCAAGGACAAGGACCGGTCGAATTTCTGCGGCTATTTCCAACCCAAGCCGCGCGCCCATCGGGCTCAGGATCTATCCGGGTCGAGCAAGGCGCGGGCCGACCTCGACGCGCTATTCGGCGAGGTCGAGCAGTCGCCTGCGGATTCACACGGCGGAGCAGACGCGCTGGACAAGCTTTTTGGAAAGGACTGATGGAAGTCTTCAACGTCTATTACATCGAGGCGGCGCGGCGCTTGCCCAACTTGCCTGCCTCCCACCCGTGCAGCAACGTGCATGGCCATTCCTTTCGACTGGAAATTTTCGTCACCGGGCCGATTAATCCAGTCAAGGGCTGGGTAATTGACTTCGCCGACCTCGATGCGGCCTTCGAGCCGCTCAGGACCCAGCTCGACCATCGTTATTTAAATGACATTCCGGGGCTGGAAAACCCAACCAGCGAACGGATGGCCGAATGGATCTGGCATCAACTCAAACCCGGCCTGCCGGGCCTGAGCAAGCTTGTCGTCCATGAAACCCATCGTTCAGGTTGTGTGTATATGGGGGATCAGCCAGCTTAGGCTTAGAGGCACTCTGCAGGAGCGAACATGTCGCAGCAACCGCAAGACCTGGCAGACTGGGTGGCGTTCCTGCAGCAGGCTGATATTCCCGTGCTCAAACACACCGCACGCGAGTTGGAGCGCCTGCGCACCGATGAGGCCCAGCTCAATGCCCGCAATGCCGCCAAGGTGGTGGCCGACGATCCGCTGATGACAGTAAAGCTGCTTCGATACCTGCAGGCGCACAAGCGCCGCAGCCAGACCCAGGAAGTGGTGCAGGTCGAGCAGGCCATCCTGATGATGGGCTTCGACACCTTCTACCGCGACATACCGGCCATCCCGATTGCCGAGATCATGCTTCATAAGCATCTCGACGCCCTGGTGCATCTGCTGCACACCGTGCGCCGGGCTCAGCGCGCTGCCTACTGGGCCTACGACTGGGCATTGCGCCTACACGATCTGCATGCCGAAGAAGTGTTTGTCTGTGCGCTGTTGGCACATGTTACCGAAATGCTCATGTGGTGCTTCAATACCGAAGCGATGCTGGAAATACGCAAGCGGCAGGACGGCGACAAAGCGTTGCGCAGCAAGGATTTGCAGAACGAGATCCTCGGTTTTGTCGGGGCCGACCTGCAGGGCGCGCTGATTGCCGAGTGGCACCTACCCCAGTTATTGCAGGACCTGCTCGATTCGTCGCAGGCCCACACACCGCGGGTGCGCAATGTCACACTGGCGGTCAATCTGGCGCGGCATTCCGTCAAGGGCTGGGATGACTCTGCGCTGCCGGACGATTATGGCGAAATCGGTGAGCTGCTGAGGATGGATGTTGAAAGGGTAAAGGCAATGATCGGCGTCCCTCCTCCCGACCAGGAGTAGAATGGGGGCTGCGCCAAATATCGCGCCCAGCCCCCCAATCAGACCTGCGCTTCCGCGCTCCCCATGAAAACCCCGAAAAGACTTGAACCGCTCATCGAAGATGGCTTGGTTGATAGCGTTGTCCGACAACTGATGAGCGGCAAGGAAGCCATGGTCTTCGTTGTCCGCTGCGACGAAGAGACACGCTGTGCGAAGGTGTACAAGGAAGCCAACAAGCGCAGTTTTCGTCAGGCGGTCGATTACACCGAAAACCGCAAGACAAAGAACAGCCGCCAGGCACGCGCCATGGCCAAGGGCACACGATTTGGCCGGCAGGCGCAGGAAGCAGCCTGGCAGAGCGCCGAAGTCGATGCCCTGTACCGGCTCGCTGGTGCGGGCGTACGCGTGCCCAAGCCCTACAATTTCCATGCTGGTGTGTTGCTGATGGAACTGGTCACAGACGACCAGGGCAATGCCGCGCCCAGGCTCAATGATCTGGAATTCACCGCAGAAGAGGCACGCACCTGCCACCACACTCTGATGATGGAAGTGGTGCGCATGCTATGTGCAGGGGTCGTCCATGGCGACCTCTCCGAATACAACATCCTGCTTGGCAGCGAAGGCCCGGTCATCATCGACCTGCCCCAGGCAGTTGATGCGGCAGGCAACAACCACGCCTGCAGCATGTTGGAACGCGACGTCAATAATCTGACCGCCTACTTTGGCCGATTCGCGCCGGAGCTTCACGACACCGAGTATGGCAAGGAAATCTGGGCACTCTACAAGAGCGGCGTCTTGTATCCAGACGTCGAACTCACCGGCCGCTTTGAGCACAGCATGAAACCGGTCGACCTGGACGGCGTGATGCGGGAAATCGATGACATTCGGGCCGAAGAGGCGGCGCGACTGTTGCGATTGCAGGAAATTCAGTGACTCGCATCCCGGGGTAATGGAGGAATCCGGCGTCAGTCGCGTTTTCGTCAGTCCGGTCCGGATTCGCGGACCCATCCCGCACGATGCTGCGGAATCCCATCAGGGCGAACATGAACACACCGGGCATGGGGTCAGTGCGTTCAAATCAGCTAAAGCGGAACCCGTCTTATTTCGCTTGATTGGAAAGAATCAGCGCCCGTTTGACCCTTGTAGCAGGGTCGCCCCGAACGCTCCAAATAGGCATGCCGGTCTATGCTGCGCAAGCATGCGCAGTCTCATTTCACTGTGTTCGGTAACGTACAGAACAATCAGGCGTATTCGCGGAACATAGGCTCTGAGGCGCTCATGACAGCATTTGTCTAATGGGTTCCGGTCCGCAATTCAATTTCGACATCAGGAGATTCATCATGATCAAAAGCATTTTGGCGCCGCTGCTCGCGGCATTGGTTCTTGTGGGCGCGACTGCGTCATTGACCGCCTGTAACACGATGGCAGGCGCAGGCGCTGACATTCAGAAGGGTGGTGCGGCAATCAAGGACGAGGCAAATGAGCACAAGTAATGTCGGCCAGGCAGGCTTGCACTCCTTGTTTTCGCTTGAGCTTGTTGATCGCAATCGACCTGAAATCCTGAACCACTTGAAGGCGTAAGAGTGGCCGTCATATGGCCCACCTTGCTTTGCCTCCTTCCCGTGGTTCCCGACTCATTTTCGCTGCGCGGAAATTGCTGCAGCGCGAAAGCCTCTAGCGCACGCTGCCTTGGATCAACTGTTTCAATGATTGGATGAATTATGAAGAACGTACTATTAATTGCAAGCGTGCTGATGATTGGGCTGAGTGGCTGCGTTGTTGAGCCGTTCCGCGGCCATGATCAGGGCAATCGGGGAAATCAGGATCGCCACGACGACCGGGACCACAATAGAGATCAGGGTGGCCATGATAGCGGCCACGGTGGTGACCACGGTGGTGACCAGGGGGGATACCAAGGTAGTCATGGCGGATATTGAGTAATTACGCCGTGACAAAGCCGGGGGTGGAGACTCAGACTCCGACGTTTACCTGATTACCCTTGGGGGTCACGTCCGGAATGTCCAGCAATAGCTTCGATCTGACCCAGGCTTCGAGTTTCAATTCAGACTATGTAACCGCGAATGGCGGCACTGCGGCGGGAGCAGAAGCCGCGCTCGCGGCGGGATTGGCAAGCGGGCAAGCCTATTTAAATATTCACACGAATGTGTTCGCAGGCGGCGAAATCGAAGGCCACTTGCTGCCAGTTCCGGAGCCGGCCAACGCATTTTTGCTGGCCGCGGGGATCGCCACACTAATGGCCGTTCGACGCAAGCGGCCCGCCTGATACCCGAACTGCAACCCACGCGCTGGCGCGACCCGGGGAGCAGGCCGGCGGCAGTGCGTGGATTTGGTCTTAGCGTACGCCCAATAACTCGACTTCAAACACCAACGTCGCATTCGGAGGAATGACGCCGCCCGCGCCGCGGCTGCCGTAGCCGAGTTGCGGCGGGATGGTGAGCTTGCGCTTGCCGCCGATCTTCATGCCGGCTAAACCTTCATCCCAGCCCTTGATGACGTGACCTGCACCCAAAGGAAAATCGAACGGGTCATTGCGGTCGAGGCTGGAGTCGAACTTGGTTCCGTCGGTGAGCCAACCGGTGTAGTGAACGATGACCGTCTTGCCGGCGCTGGCGGCATCGCCGTCGCCCTCGGTCAGTTCCTCGATGATGAGGCCGGAAGCAGTAGTTTGCGTGGACATGGTATCTCCTTGCTTAGATGGGAAGAAGGAAAAAGGTCGCGGTATCGATTACGCCGGTGCGGATGACACGGTTGGTTTTTTCTTCAATGACCAGGGCGATCAGATCCTGTGTTTGGATAAGCTTGCCGAATTCACGCTCGAAGCTGAGGTTGGCCACGCCGTTGGCGTCAAGGGCGTTGCTCAGCAGCAATGGCTCGCCCCGTGCATTCCTGGCGCTGGACAGCTTCCATGCGACGACTTCGAAGTTGCGCGCCGTGTTGTAGAGTTTTTGTGGATCCAGGCTGTCCAGCACATAGAGGTCGGTCTTGTTGTCGTAAGCGGTCATGGTCATGGTGATCAGAGCTTCCATTAGCGACTTGATCCGGTCGCCGACGTAGTCGGTGCGAAAGGCAGTGAAGATCCCGGCCTTCCAATCCAGTGTTTGCCTGGACGACAGGTCCCAGTGATCAAGCGGCGCGAAGATCTCGTTGACGGCCTGGTCCGCGCTGGTGCAATTGCTTTTGCGCCACTCGGCGGGGTTGCGGCGGTAGAGTTTTTCGGTCAGTCGCTTGAGCGCGGCGAGGGCCTCCTTCTGGTGAATCTCGGTAATTGTGTCCACATCGCTCTTGGCAAGATTGGCGATACTGAAGGAGCGGGCGGTGGAACTGCCATCCCTGCGCTGGATGGGTGTCGATGAACAAGCCGCGAGGCCCAAGGCCAAGGCCACAATCAACAATCGGATCGACAGGATGTTCAAGTCAGGACGAGCAGCTTACTTCAATCTTATTGGCCCAGTCGGGCGGCTGGTTCGCATAGTCCACGAATTCCGGCTGTTCGTCAAAGGGCTTGCGCAACAAGTTCAGCAGGGTGTCGATCTCACTGTAATTCCTCTCGTTGGTCGCCTTGCGAATGGCGATCTCCGCCAGGTAATTGCGCAGGATGTATTTGGGGTTGACGCGCAGCATGGCTGCCTGACGCTCACCTTGGTTCCGGCCTTGGCGGCGCAACAGCGCGGCATAATCGATCGCCCAGGCGTCGAAGCTTTCCCGGTCCAGGAAAGAGTCGCGCAACGTGCTGTTGGACGCGCCTGAGCTCATGTCGAACTGACACAAATTGCGGAAGAACAGCGTGTAATCCGCCCGGTTTTGTGTCAGCACATTGAGCAGACGGATCAGTAAATCCACCATGTCCTGTTCCGGCTCCAGTCCGAGTTTGGCGGCCATGAGTTCAACATAGCGCGTGGTGAACGCCTGGGGATAGGCGTCAATAGCGGATTTTGCCTCATCCAGGCTCATCAATGGGCTGAGCGCCTGGGCCAGGCAGGTGCAGTTCCAGGCGCCGATATCGGGTTGCTGGTCGTAGGCATAGCGCCCGGCGTCATCGGAATGGTTGCAGATATAGCCCGGATCAAACGCATCCATGAAACCAAATGGTCCATAGTCCAGGGTCAGCCCGAGAATGGACATGTTGTCGGTGTTCATCACGCCGTGGCAAAAACCCACAGCCTGCCAATGCGCCATCAGCCGCGCGGTGCGCTCGGCGACGTCCTTCAGCCACAGGACATAGGCATCATCCAGGCCGACCAGCTGGGGGAAGTAGTGTTGGATAGTGAAATCCGCCAAGGTCTTCAGGTGCTCGTGCTGGTTGCGATAGAAGAACACTTCGAATGAACCGAAACGGATGAAGCTGGGCGACAGGCGGGTAAGCACGGCGCCGGTCTCGTCCTCTTCCCGATACACCGGCATATCGGTGCCCACCAGGCACAAGGCGCGCGTGGTGGGGATGCCCA
This sequence comes from uncultured beta proteobacterium, assembly GCA_963782495.1. Classification (GTDB taxonomy): domain Bacteria; phylum Pseudomonadota; class Gammaproteobacteria; order Burkholderiales; family Thiobacillaceae; genus DASQBT01. The sequence goes on from CAWAJU010000004.1 coordinate 98,028, forward strand.
GGCCTTGCATGGCTTCGGAGCAGAGGTATTCGCGGATCGAGGATCGCAGCACGGCACGCCCGTCACCGCCGCGCGAATAAGGCGTCTTGCCTGCGCCCTTGAGCTGGATTTCCCAGCGCTCGCCCTGGGCGTTGACGGCTTCCCCCAGCAGAATGGCGCGCCCATCCCCCAATTGCGACACGTAGTGGCCGAACTGGTGACCGGAATACAGCGCAGCGAGGGGGTCTGTGCCCGCCAGCGCGCGGTTGCCGGCAAAAGCTTTTACGAACTCGGGCGTGCCCAGCTCGGCCGGGTCCAGGCCGATCAGTGCCGCGCCATCGGGATTTGCGCTGACCAGGTAAGGCGCGGGCACCGGCGTGGGCTTGAGACGGCTATGCATGGGTTCCGGCAGGCGGGCAAAGCGGTTGTCGAAATCCAGGGTGTCGAGAGTGTTCATCTGCACAGTCTAAGGGCTGTAGGGCCGATCAAATCCATGCAGAAAATGGGGTATCAGTGCCGTTCCCATTGGGCGCGACACCAGGCTGCTTTTCCAAGGCGCGCCGCGCTGCGACCAAACGGCTCCTGCGCGCGGCTTCGCGGAATAGAGTGCTAGCCCCCGGTCATCGACATGAAGCGCACAATCTTTCCCGGCTGTTCGCGAAACTCGTGGCGTTCGGGCTTGAGCGAGATGGCCTGCCTGACCGCAGCTTCGAGTTCCGCGTCGCTTGCACCTGCCCGCAGCAGCGGGCGGAACTCGAATTTGGCTTCCTGGCCAAGACACAGATACATCGTGCCGTCCACAGCGAGCCGCACGCGGTTGCAGGTCGCGCAGAAATGCTGGGAAATGGGCGTAATGAAGCCAACGTTGAAACGGCCGTCCGCAGTGCCCAGATAGCGTGCCGGCCCGCCTCCAGGCAGCACTGAATCGATCAGGCCAAAGCGCTGCTTCAGGCGCTCCTTGACCGGCTGCAGATCCAGGTATTGAGCATGGCGCCCGGTTTCCCCCATGGGCATGGTTTCGATCAGGCGCAGGACAAAGCTTCTTTCCATACAATAGGCGACCAGGTCATCGATCTCATCGTCATTGATTCCGCGCATCGCCACCATGTTGATCTTGATGCTCTGAAAACCGATAGAACGTGCCGCTTCCAGGCTCTCCAGCACTTGCGGCAACACGTCGCGGCCGTTGATGGCTGCAACCCGTTCAGGGCGCAGGGAATCCAGGCTGACGTTGAGCCGTTTGACCCCGGCGTTCTTGAGTGCGTGGGCATGCTTGCTGAGCTGGGTCGCATTGGTCGATAGCGACAGGTCTTCCACGCCTGGCAGGCGGGCAAGGCGAGCCGCCAGATCGGTGACATGCCAACGCAGGAGGGGTTCGCCACCGGTCAGGCGGATGCGCCGGGTGCCCAGTCGGGCGAACAGGCGCAGCAGGCGCTCCAACTCATCGAAGCTCAGCCAATGTTCCGGCTCCTCGAAATCCTTAAAGCCCACAGGCATACAATAAGTGCAGCGCAAGTCGCAGCGGTCTGTGACGGAGACACGGATGTATTCGATTGCGCGGCCGAACGGATCGGTGAGCATGGATGACTGAACCTCGTTATATATTCTAAGATATAACCCATATGCCAATGGATTTCCATACCCATGAGGAGATACCCATGTCGATCGATGCCAGCAAGCCATGCCGGGCTGTGTTTGGCCTCGCGGGCTGGAGCGGCAGCGGCAAGACCACATTGTTGGAGAGGCTTATTGAGGTTCTGGTACAGGGCGGGATTAAGGTATCGACACTGAAACATGCGCATCATGACGCGCAGATCGATATTCCGGGCAAGGACAGCTGGCGCCATCGCGAGGCGGGTGCCCAGGAAGTGGCGCTGGTTACCGCGAGCCGCTGGGCTTTGATGCATGAACTGAGAGGTGAGCCCGAGCCCACGCTGACCCAAATGCTGGCGCGCCTGTCGCCCTGCGATCTGGTGCTGGTCGAAGGCTTCAAACGGGCGGACATTCCCAAACTGGAGGTTCATCGACAGGCGCTGGGCAAGCCCTGGTTGTATCCGGACGACACCCTGATCGGAGCGGTGGCCTCGGACGTTCTTCCATCGGGTAAACTGCGCCATTTCGAACTGGACGACATCGCCGGAATCGCTGCCTATATCCGGGCAACAACGGGAGCGTGAATTGCTGAGTGCAGAAGAACTGCTGGGGGAATTGCTCAAGCGGGCGCGTCCCCTGGATGAAATTGAAGTCGTCACCCTGGACTGCGCGATCGGGCGAGTGTTGGGCAAGGGCGTGGTGTCTGGCGTCACCGTGCCTCCGCTGGACAATAGCGCGATGGATGGCTACGCGGTGCGAACGGCGGACGTGCAAGTGGGCGTACCGATGCGGGTGAGTCAACGCGTTGCCGCCGGGCATGTGGGACAGCCGCTGCAGCCCGGCACGGCCGCGCGCATCTTTACCGGGGCGCCCATTCCGCCGGGGGCGGATGTCGTGGTGATCCAGGAAAGCGCGATTGTGGAGGGCGACGAGGTGCGTTTTTCACTTCTCCCCGGTGTGGGGCAGCATATACGCCGGGCGGGCGAGGACATCATGGCCGGCTGTGAAGTACTGTGTCCCGGAACGCGAATGGGAGCCGCCGAAATGGGGCTAGCCGCGTCTGCCGGAGCGGCCTCGCTCAGCGTGGTACGCCGTTTGAAAGTGGCGATTTTTTCGACCGGCGATGAACTGGCTGAACCGGGTGAGCCGATCGGACCAGGACAGATTTACAATTCCAACCGCTACACCCTGACCGGATTGCTGCAAGCCTTGAATGCCGATTTGCGCGATTTCGGGCGGGTACCGGATTCGCTCGATGCGACCGTCAAGACGCTGGAGCTGGCAGCGGACTGGGCCGATGTGGTCATTACCAGCGGCGGCGTTTCGGTTGGTGATGAAGATCATGTCAAGGCGGCACTGGAAAAACTTGGCCGTCTGGAAATGTGGAAAGTGGCGATGAAGCCGGGCAAACCGATTGTTTATGGCCGGGTGGGCGAGGCGGATTTCCTCGGGCTGCCGGGCAACCCGGTTTCCGTACTTGCGACCTTCGGCTTGTTTGTCCGGCCTTTTCTGCTCAAGCGCATGGGCGTTACCCGCGTGCTGTACCGGGCATTCCCGATCAAAGCCGCGTTTGACTGGAGCAAGGCGGGCGAGCGGCGCGAATTCCTGCGGGGCCTGATGGTGCCGGATGGAAATGGAGGGGCTGAGGTCAGGCTCTATCCCAATCAAGGTTCCGGGGTCCTGACCTCAGCGACCTGGGGCGACGGGTTTGTCGACATCGCAGTGGGCGAAACCGTCAGTCGCGGCAAATGGGTAAGGTTTATTCCCTTCAGTGAGGTATTAGGATGAAAGTCAGGGTGTTGTACTTCGCGCGCCTGCGCGAAGCGGTGGGGATGGATGCGGAAGAGATCGAGTTTCCGGGTGAGCGGGCGAATGTCGCCGCTTTGCTCGATGTGCTGCGCAAGCGGGGCGGAACTTGGGCCAAGGAAGCAGGGGTGGACAGCGGCAACCGCCTCGCGGTCAATCAGCAATTGGCAGGCCTGATCACACCGCTTCAGGATGGCGACGAGGTGGCGCTCTTTCCCCCAGTGACTGGCGGTTGATTCCGTCTTACTTCTGGGCGCAAAGAGCGTTTGGTCGAATGGCAAATGAGAGAACAGCCCGATGAAGATCCTGATTCAGGAAGCTGATTTTGATGCGGGCGCGGAACTCGCTGCGCTTGGGGCAGGAAATGCCACGGTTGGCGGGATCGCCTGCTTTGTTGGCAGGGTCAGGGACATAAATGACGGCAATGGCGTGACCGGCATGTTTCTGGAGCATTACCCCGCCATGACCGCCCGCGCATTGTCGGACATTCTCGAGGCCGCCAGCCGGCGCTGGAAAATCCAGGGTGCGACGGTCATCCATCGGGTGGGACACCTGAAGCCTCTCGACCAGATCGTGTTTGTGGGGGTAGCCTCAGGCCACCGAAGCGATGCCTTCGCGGCCTGCGAGTTCATCATGGATTATCTCAAGACCCGCGCCCCGTTCTGGAAGAAGGAGACCACTCCGGACGGCGAGCATTGGGTCGAGGCGCGAGCGGCGGACGAGAGTGCCGTGGAACGCTGGAAATAGCGTTTCAGAGGCGACTTCGTCGGTTGTGAATCGATTGACCCCCGAATTCGTTGGCTGGGCACCGCTTTATTGGCGCATCCAGGTAAGAGAGTCAAAGGTGCGCTGTCCAAGCTCCACACGCCATGAACGTGCTTTGTACATTGTCTTTGGAGCCATCATGAGACACCTGTCTCGTCGCCTTGCACTGATCCTTGCCTTGCTGGCAATCGCTCTTCCACACGAGGGAGCATGCGCTGGTACCAGTCGCACACTGACGTTGGGCGCCTACACTGCGCCGCGCGAGGCCTATGCCAAGGCCATCATCCCCGCGTTCCAGCGTTACTGGAAGATGAAGACCGGTCAGGACGTCCGCTTTCAGGAATCCTATCTCGGCAGTGGCGCGCAGGCACGCGCCATCGCGGGCGGCTTCGAAGCGGATGTCGCAGCGTTGTCCCTGGAGGCGGATATCGACAGCGTTGCGCGGGCCGGCCTGATCCGGCACGATTGGCGCGCGGGCCCGGCGCAGGGCATGGTGACCCGTTCCGTAGTGGTGATCGTGGTTCGCAAGGGTAATCCCAAGGCGGTGCACGATTGGGACGATTTGCGGCGCAAGGGACTTGAGGTGCTGACCCCCAATGTGCGTACCAGCGGTGGCGCCAAGTGGAATGTTTGCGCCCTGTACGGCGCCGCCCTGCGGGGTGGCACCAGCGTTCCCAAGGGGGATGCAGGCGCGGCGGAGGCCTTGCTGCGCGAGGTACTGCACAACGTTACGGTCATGGACAAGGGGGCGCGCGAGTCAATGATTAATTACGAGCGCGGGGTGGGTGATGTTGCCGTCAACTATGAGAGCGAGGTGCTGGTCGGACGCAAGGCGGGCGAGACCTATGATTACGTGGTTCCGCGCTCGACCATCCTGATCGAGAACCCCGCTGCGGTGGTGGACACATACGCTGACAAGCATGGCAACCGCGATCTCGCCGAGGCCTTCGTCGCCTTCCTGGCCCAGCCGGAAGCACAGCGTCTGTTTGCAGAATTTGGCCTGCGACCGGTCGACGCCCGAGTCGCGCGCGAGGTGGGCAAGCAGTTTCCCGCGCTGCACGATGTGTTTACCATCCGTGATCTGGGCGGCTGGACTCAGGTTGACAAGACCCTGTTCGGCCCCGCAGGAGGATATGAACGGGCCATGGCGACGGCACGCTGAATATGTCCCGCATCAGCAGCGCGCTGAACCCAGAGCGCGGCGGCCGCATGGTTCGCGCTGCGGTTCTCGCATACATTGGCTTTCTCGTACTGCTGCCGCTGACAGCCTTGGCGCAGCGTGGTCTGGCGGGCGGCCTGGACGCCCTGTGGCAGGCCGTGAGCGCTCCCAGCGCGCGCAGTGCGCTCTGGCTCACCCTCTGGAGCGCGGCCATCATGGCTCTGGTCAATGCGTTGATGGGCACGGCCACGGCCTGGGTGCTGGTGCGTTACCGCTTTCCGGGGCGCGTTTCCCTGTCCACTCTGGTCGATCTGCCTTTTGCCATTCCCACGCTGGTCACCGGGGTCATGCTGGTCATCCTTTATGGTCCACGTGGTTTGATGAGCGACTGGCTCGATGCCGCCGGCGTGAAGATCGCGTTTGCCTCACCAGGCATCTTGCTCGCGCTCCTGTTTGTCACCTTGCCGTTCGTGGTGCGCGCAGTGGAACCGGTGCTGTTTGAGCAGGACCCGGCTGAGGAGGAAGCAGCCCGCACCTTGGGCGCCGGCCCGCTCACGATCTTCCTGCGCGTGCTCTTGCCTCCCCTGGTTCCGGCTGTGTTGTCCGGAACGCTGCGCTCCTTCGCCCGCGCGCTGGGCGAATTCGGCTCCATCGTCGTGGTATCCGGCAATATTCCCTACAGGACGCTGACCGCGCCGATATATATCTTTGGCGAGATCGAGGCGGGCAGTCCGCAGACCGCCGCGGCAGTGTCGCTGGTCCTGCTTGCACTGGCGGTGGCGCTGACTTATGCCGGGCGGGCCCTGGAAAAATGGACCGGGGTGCGCAGTGTCTGAATCGAAACGGCTCACTGCGGGACAAGCCACGCTGTTGGCACTGGTACTGTGCTATCTGGGGGTGATATTGCTCTTGCCTTTGGGAGCCATCGCGGCGCGCGCCCTGGAGGCCGGACCGCGAGCCTTGCTGAGTATCGTGTCGGACCCGGGCGCGCGCGATGGCTTGCGCCTGACCTTGATCCTTGCCTTCATCGCCGTGGTCGCGAACGGACTCTTCGGCGTCGGCACCGGCCTGGTGCTGGTGCGGCATCGCTTTCTCGGACGCCGGGCGCTCGACACCCTGGTGGATCTGCCGCTGGCGGTGTCCCCGGTAATGACCGGGCTCGCGTTCCTGCTGGTGTTTGGTCGCGGCGGATGGCTGGAGCCTTGGCTCAATTTCGCCGGGCTCAAAGTCGCCTTTTCGTTTCCTGGTCTGGTGCTGGCCACCCTGTTTGTTACCTTCCCCTTTACCTTGCGCGAAGTCGCCTATGTGCTGATCGAACTCGGCACCGATGAGGAGGAGGCAGCCGTCACCTTGGGCGCGTCGCCTTGGCAGACCTTTCGCCTGATCACGCTGCCCAATATCCGTTACGGCCTGGGTTACGGTCTGGTGCTGACCCTGGCGCGTGCGCTGGGCGAGTTCGGCGCGGTACTGGTAATAGGTGGCGCCATCAGCGGCCATACCGAGACTGCCACGACCTTCATCTACAACGCCATGGAAGAACGGCAGGAGACCGCAGCCTATGGCATGGCCTTGGTACTGGCGGTTTCAAGCGTGTTGTTCCTGCTGGCGCTGGAATGGATCAAGCGCCAACGTGGCAAGGAGAAACAGAAATAAGCATTCGCGTCAGTCACCTCAACAAGCGCTTCGGCAATTTCGTTGCCGTCGATGACGTTTCCCTGGAAGTCGACAGCGGCGAACTGGTCGCGTTCCTCGGTCCGTCCGGCAGTGGCAAGAGCACCATCTTGCGCGTCATTGCGGGACTGGAGACGGCCGATTCGGGATCCGTGTATTTTGCCGATCAGGTGGCGGACCGCCTCCACGCGCGCTCGCGCGGCGTTGGCTTCGTGTTCCAGCATTACGCCCTTTTTCGTCACATGACGGTGGCACAGAACATCGCGTTCGGTCTGCGCGTGCAAGGCAAATCGCGCAACGAACAAATGCGGCGGGTGAACGAACTGCTCGATTTGATGGGGCTGACAGGGCTGGGCGAGCGCTACCCCGGGCAACTCTCCGGCGGGCAGCGTCAGCGTGTCGCGCTGGCCCGCGCCCTGGCACCGGAACCGCAAGTGCTCCTGCTGGATGAGCCCTTCGGTGCGGTGGATGCCCGGGTGCGTGAGGAATTGCGCCACTGGTTGCGGCGTCTGCACGATGAAGTCCATGTCACATCGATTTTCGTCACCCACGACCAGGAGGAAGCGTTCTCGGTGGCCGACAAAGTCATCGTTATCAACCGCGGTCGTGTGGAACAGGCTGCATCACCCGCGGAGATTCTGGACCAACCGGCCACCGAGTTCGTCGCGCGTTTCATTGGTGAGGCAAACGTCTATGAAGGGGTGACCGCAGGCGGGCATATGCCGATCGGTGCGCTTCAAGTACCCGCAGGAAACATGCCCGACGGCACGCCGGTGAGTGCGGTGCTGCGCTTCTATGACCTCAAGTTCTGGCGCGACGATCAAGGGATCGCGCGGGTGGTGCGCACCATGACCCTGGGCGACCGGGTAAAGGTGGAAGCGGTGATCGATGGCGGCCCGGTAATCTATTCCCAGTTTCCGCGCCGCAGCAGCCTGCTCACAGGCATCGAGCCGGGCTGCCGCATCCATATCGAGGTCACCTTGGTACGGCTCTATCCCCAGAGCGCCGCCATCCCAGCCGAGACCGTGAGCGGCCAGGATTGAACGGCTGAAAGTGGTCCGTGAGAGAACACTTTCCGAGGCGTGGGCACCGTCTCCATTCTTTCAGGCAGTCATGGTGCTCCGTCCGCCGCGTGATTATCGTCAGTTTCCATGGATTCAGATTTCTCCCAGAAGGCTAAACGAATTTCTCATTGAGGCCTGTTTACGCGCTTATAGGCTGTACTGGTACACCCGATAAGAGGGAGGGCGAAATGAGCATGGGGATTGCGGTCAACGAATCATCGAGCATTGAGCGTCGCCATAACGGCATGGCTGCGCGCTATCTTTCCGGATGCATGCAGTCGTCTAGACCATTTCTTTCAGGGGACCCACGATTGGGCAGAAAGTACGCGGGAGAAATTGACACTCCGAGTGACATATGAGTCTTACCCCCATCTCAGCGCAGCGGAAATCTGTACGCTGATTACGGCAATTGAGCGCCATGTGGCAGACCGAGTTCGGCAGCGCCTGATCCTGGACACGACAGAATCGGTCAATGATTTTGGTGCGACGGCCGCGGTGTCACCGAGTGGTGTCGCTCCCCTGTTAGAAGTGCTCAAACGTATCCAGCTGAAAGAAACAGATACGCCTTGAAGTGATGCATCCAATTCGCAGGGCTGTTCCCGCTGATCTGTCCGGGCGTTCCCGTCCTCAAGCTTTCGTCGCAGGCTGGAGGCGAAATTGACGGACACAGAGCGAATGAGGCCACTGTGGCGAAAGCGAACGACCGGCTCGATCAGGTGGTTCTTGAAGCCCGACGCTACGCCGAGAAACGCGGCGGGGTGTCGCGCTCAGGCACTAGGGAAACCCTGCAAAAGTCATCAAGCAACCGTGTCGTGCATTAATATTGGTGCGTGACTGGGAGGGAGACGAATGAGACAACAAACCTTTGCCGAAGGCAGCTTTGAACTTCATGCCAAGCCCACGCGGCGCGCGACGTTTCTTGCCGAGATGGAGCGTGTGGTGCCTTGGTCTGAACTGTGCGCGGTAATCGCGCCGTACTACCCTGCAGGTGAAGGCGGCCGGCCGACGGTGGGGCTGGAGCGCATGCTGCGCGTCTACTTCCTGCAGCAATGGTTCAACCTGTCCGACCCGGCGGTGGAAGAGGCCATCTACGACTCGGCTGCCATGCGCCGCTTCGTCGGCATCGATCTCGGGCGTGAAGCCGCGCCGGACGAGACCACCGTTCTGCGCTTTAGGCATCTGCTGGAGAAGCACCACTTGGGCAAAAAGCTGTTCGAGCAGGTGCACCGCCACCTGGAGGCGCAAGGCATGAAGGTGGCCCGAGGCACCATCGTCGACGCCACCATCATCTCTGCGCCGTCCTCGACCAAGAACCGCGATCAAAAGCGCGACCCGGACATGCACCAGACCAAGAAGGGCAACCAGTGGCACTTCGGCATGAAGGCGCACATAGGGGTCGATTCCAAGAACAAGCTGATCCACTCGGTGGTGGCCACCGCCGCCAACGTGGCAGATTCGCAAGTGCTCTCTGACCTGTTGCATGGAGATGAAACCAAGGTTTGGGGCGACCGTGCCTATCAGGGGCAAACGGAGGTCATCAAGCAATGCGCGCCCCAAGCGCAGGACATGACCAACCGGCGCTGCCGCCGCAAGGGCGAAGTCGATGAAATCGAACGGGCGAAGAACCGGAACAAATCCCGTGTGCGCGCGAAGGTCGAGCACGCGTTCGGTGTCATCAAGAACATCTTCGGTTTCGTGAAGGTGCGCTACAAGGGACTGGAGAAGAACGCGAACCGATTGTTCGCCACCTGCGCCCTGGCGAATTTGTACCTGGCGCGACATCACCTGTTGCGACCTCAAGGGGCAAGGTGCGCCCAATGAATGAGAAATGGCCAGAAAGGCCGAACGATGCCGGGGTAAAATACCCGGAATCAACCCGAAACCTTGCCGCTGATGATCATGCATCCAATTTGCTCATGAAAATTGGGGCTTCTTCAGACCTTCCCTAGAGCTCTTTCCGTGGGCGTGCGGCCGATGTGCCCGTACCTTTACCCCATGGCAATCTTCAACTGCTGGAAGTCCACCACAAGACCGGTAACCACAATGACAATCCACTGGACTGCAGCAATTGGGAACTGCTCAACACCTATTGCCATGAGCACGAGCACTCCAGGCTGAAAGACTTGGGCGGGCGCGCCGATGGGGGAAGCGCAACACCAGCCTCCACGTTCAATCCATTTGCGGACTTGAAAGCGATGCTGGAGTTCAAGAAACGAAGCTAGGGCCTGTTCACGCTAATTTCACGCCTGCGACGGCGCCGATTCGGGATGCAGCCCGCGAAGCGAGACGCGCCGCAGTGCGAGTCACTGCAAGCGGCTCGCGACAAAGGGATGCGCCCGAATCGGACCGTCCCGAAGGGTTGCTGCGAGAAAGCGCGTCTGCTGCGTTGCACCGCTTGGCAAGGGATCGCCCTTGCCAGCGCGCCGCGCCTTGCATCCATCACTTTCTCGCAGCAACGCAGATGCGAAATTAGAGTGAACAGGCCCTAGGTCATGCCTTGGTTGCCGGATCGAGCAGACCGGCAACCAAGGCCGCTACCCCATGCCGAATGCAGAGCCCATCGAAAAATCCGTTTCCGAGCGACGGGGACGTTTCAAAATCTGGATTACTTCAGCGTTGCGACGTACGGCGAAAGTGCGTCAATATCGCTGTCGCTGAGTTTGGCGGCAATCGGAGCCATGACAGCGGTTTGTGGGCCCATTTGCTTGCCCGCCTTGTAGTCCATCAGCTTGGCTTTGACGTCATCTGCGGTAAGTCCGGTGAGCTTGGGGAAAGAGGCGACGCCTTGGCCGCTGGGCCCATGACAGCTCGCGCAGACGCTCTTGAACTCCGTCGCGGCATCCATTGCAGCGGGGGCGGCCTCAGGTGCAGTGGTAGTTTCAGGTGCCGGAGCCATCGCGGACGGGGCCTGTTCAGGCGCCGTTGCTTCCTCTTTCTTGCCACAGGCCACGAGGCCGACAGCGGTAGCCAAAACCAGAATGATGGGATAACGCATGATAGTCACCTTTCCTTAAATAATAAGAACATGCTCTTATACTAAATAATGCTGAATAAGCCAAGCACCCGGTGTGGGCACATGCCCTACTCGATCGAATGCAGCTTGGTGCTAACGTCTTCAAGCCACGTCTGGTGCTGGCATTGCAAGGCGTCGAACTGGGCCAGCACCTGCCGGCCTCGTTCGGTGAGCCGGCTACCTCCGCCGCGGACGCCGCCGGTGGCGCTTTCTACCAGAGTTTCGCCATACGCGCTGTTCATTGCGTCCACGGCGTCCCATGCCGCCTTGTAGCTCATCTTCATTACGCTTGCAGCCTTGGAAATGGAGCCGGTCTCGCCTATCTGCTTGAGCAACTCCGCTCGTCCGCGGCCCATGAAATTCTTCCCGTTCAGGGTAAGCCATACCCGCCCGTGGGCGTTGAGGGTTCGCATCATGAGGCAATTCTAGCAAGCGGTCCGAAAAAACTATTGCCGGCTGGCGCCGCGCGTATTACGGTCGAGCCCTTACTGCAATGACTTATTGAGGAGCCGCGGATGACGAAGAATTTGCTGTTGATTTGCCTGCTTGGATTGATCAGTGGCGTCACGCAGGCCGCTGACGGCTTTAATGCACTGTTCAAGACCCACGGCAAGTTTGCGGACGTGCGCGACATGCTGGTCAGCACCATCGAAGGCCGAGGTCTCAAAATCAATCACGCCAATTACATCGCCGACATGCTGGAGCGTACCGGCAAGGATCTGGGTGCTACCAAGCAGGTGTATGTAAATGGCGAACAATTTGAGTTTTGTAGCGCGACCATCTCGCGCGCGATGATGGAAGCGGATCCCCACGCCATCGTCATGTGCCCCTACATCATTTCCGTCTACACCGTCCCGAATGATGGCGATACGGTTTATCTGGCTTATCGCAAGCCCGCGACCAGCAGGAACAAGGCGTTGAGAAAGGCGTTGGTTGATGTGGACGCCCTGCTGGCAGGCATCATCAAGGAAGCCATCGAGTAGGGGCGACTAAACCGGGGTAAACTCTGCTTCCATGAACGGATTCGTGGCAGTAGGGGCTGGGGCCATGCTGGGGGCCTGGTTGCGCTGGGGCTTGGGCCTGTGGCTTAACCCTGTCTATCCCTCGCTGCCCATGGGCACGCTCGGGGCCAATTTGCTTGGGGGTTACCTCATCGGCCTCGCGATGGCCTTTTTTCTCCAGCATCCGGGCCTGCCACCTGAATGGCGGCTTTTCATTATTACTGGTTTTCTCGGCGCGCTGACCACCTTTTCCACCTTCTCGGCTGAAGTGGCCGCCATGCTGGCGCGCACCCAATACCTCATGGCGCTGGGAACCGCCGCGCTTCATGTCCTGGGTTCTCTGGCGGCGACGGGATTGGGAATCTGGACAATTAAACTCTTACGGGGATGACCATGGCTGAAGTGATGCTGCGTCTCTTTACCGAGGAAGATCACAAGCACAATGGCAAGCTGGTTTATGAGTGGCTGCTGGAAACGGGCCGGAAACTTGGCATCCCCGGCGGATCGGCGTTTCGCGCCTTTGCCGGTTACGGTCATCACGGCCGAATGCATGAGGATACGTTCTTCGAGCTGGCAGGCAAGCTGCCCGTGGAGGTGATGTTCGCGGCGCGTGCGGAGCAGGTCGATGCATTGCTGGCCGCCGTTCGCGCCGAGGGCTTGCACCTGTTCTACATTCGCACGCCAGCCGAGACGGGTACCACTGGTTCCTGATGGATCTGCCTCACCAGCTCTTGTTGTTTGCCGCTTCGTTCGTTGCCAATTGGTTTTCCGCCTTGTCCGGGGGAGGCGCCGGGCTGATCCAGTTTCCCATGCTGATCTTTCTTGGACTGCCGTTTGCCATTGCCCTGGCCACGCACAAGGTAGCCAGCGTGGCGCTGGGATTGGGTGCGACCATGCGGCACATGAAGGAGGGCGGGCTGGCGCTGCGCGAGTCGCTGATCATTCTGGGCGCAGGATTGCCCGGCGTTATTCTGGGCGCCTCATTGATCTTGAAGGCGCCGGAGCGTGGGGCGATTATCGTGTTGGGCGTGCTGACTCTGGGCCTGGGACTCTACTCGGTGGTCCGGCCCCAGCTAGGCACAGCGCATGAGCCGCGCAACTGGCATGGGGCAGGCCTTTACACCGGCGTCGCCGGACTATTCGGTGTGGGTTTCCTTAATGGTTCCATCACCTCCGGCACCGGACTGTTCCTGACCATGTGGCTGATCCGCCATTTCGGCATGGATTACCGACGCGCAGTCGCCTATACGCTGATACTGTGCGGCCTGTTCTGGAACGGCACCGGCGCGATGGTCCTGGGTTATCTTGGCACCATCGCATGGCAGTGGATGCCGGCCCTGCTGGCAGGCGCCATCCTGGGAGGCTATGCAGGCAGCCACATTGCGATCACGAAGGGTAATCTGTGGATCAAGCACTCGTTCGAAATCGTGACCATTCTGATCGGCGCGAAACTCATATGGGGCTGAGCGACGAGGACTTCATGCGGGCCGCCCTGGCCGAAGCAAACAAGGCCTGGGCCCAAGGCGAGGTGCCGGTGGGTGCTGTGGTGGTGAAGGATGGGCAGATCGTCGGCCGGGGATTCAACCAGCCCATCGCCCGCCACGATCCAAGCGCCCATGCGGAAATCATGGCGCTGCGCGATGCAGCGAAAAATCTCGGCAATTACCGGTTGGTGGACTGTACGCTGTATGTCAGCTTCGAGCCGTGCGCCATGTGCGCCGGCGCCATCTTTCATGCCCGCATCGGACGGGTGGTGTATGGCGCAGCGGAATACAAGACCGGGGCGGCAGGCAGCGTCGTGGATCTGTTTTCCGATTCTCGGCTCAACTTTCATGCGCGGATCGAAGCCGGTGTCCTGGCACAGGAGTGCGCGCAGATGGTAAGCGATTTCTTCACGTACCGCCGCCCGCAGAAGAACCAAAACAAGCTGGACCCGTCTACCGCAAAGATTGACGGAGATGAGCATGGCTGACTACCGTATCGACATCGACACCCGCTTGCAGCGGCTTTATTTGTGGGAGCCCTATCCAGATGGCGATATTTTGATCCGGGAATACCCGGTGTCTACGGCGAAGAACGGGCTGGGCGAACTATGCGACAGTTTCTGTACACCGCGCGGCCGGCATCGCATCGCGGAAAAAATCGGCCAGGACCAGCCGCTGCATGCGGTATTCAAGTCCCGTCAGCCGACCGGCGAAATCTGGAGCCCGCAACTTGGGCAGGACAACCAGGGCCGGGACTGGATTCTTACCCGGATACTCTGGCTGGACGGACTGGAAGCAGGCAAGAACCGCGGCGGGGAGGTGGACACCCACGACCGGTATATATACATTCACGGCACCAGTGACGAACACCTCGTCGGCCAACCCAGTTCCCACGGTTGCATCCGCATGCGCAACACCGACGTCGCCGACTTGTTCGATCTGGTCGAGGTCGGGACCCCGGTCACGATCACCTAGGTTCGGGCTCGCGGATGCGCCAGCGGCTGTGGCGTCGTCCTAACGTGCCTGTTCGTAGAGCGGCATCATCTTCGGCACCAGCGCGGTCAGGGCCTGAATGCGGTTAGAGGGTGAAGGGTGGGTGCTGAGAAATTGCGGTTGCTGTTTGCCCTTACTGGCCTGGCTCATCTTTTCCCACAATTTCACCGCCGCATGGGGATCATAGCCGGCCCGGGCGGCCAATTCGATGCCATAGCGATCTGCCTCGGACTCCGACTCGCGGCTGTTGGGCAGGGTCAGGGCAATATCCGCCACCGGCGCGAGCACGGTCATGTCGCGTCCGGCCACTACGGACCCCAGTTTCAGGGCGGCTTCGGTGGCCATGGCACGCGACATGCGTTCGCGTCCATGACCCAGCAGGGCGTGGGATATCTCATGGCCCATAATCTCGGCAATTTCGTCATCGCTCAAGTTCAGAGTCTGAATGATGCCGGTATAGATCGCCATCTTGCCGCCCGGCATGCACCACGCGTTCAGGGTCGGCTCGTTGATCACGGCCACCGACCATTGCCAGTTCCGGCTCGCTGGCGACATGTTGCCTGCCTGAATGATCAGCCGGTCGGTGATGTGCTTGACCCGCTGGGTGAGGGCCGGATCGGTGTCGAGATTCCCCTTCTGCTTGGCAGTGCCCAGGGTCTGGGCATAGGACTGGGCGGAAGCCTGCTGGGCCTGTTCTTCGGACACCAGGACCAATTGCTTGCGGCCGGAAATCGGGTTGGTCTGGCAGCCTGCGAGCAGGGCAGCCAGACCGATGAATACGAGTACTTTGTATTTCATAGGGTGCCTTGCCGACATTCAGATGCCGCGCAGCAACTCGTTGATTCCGACCTTGGACAGCGTCTTCTCGTCGACTTTTTTCACGATGACTGCGCAATAGAGACTGTATTTGCCATCTTTGGACGGCAAATTGCCGCTCACCACCACCGAACCAGAGGGCACCCGCCCGTATAGCACGTCGCCGGTTTCGCGATCATAGATCTTGGTCGACTGGCCGATGTAGACGCCCATCGAAATCACACAATTGTCTTCGACAATGACGCCTTCCACCACCTCGGAGCGGGCGCCGATGAAGCAGTTGTCGCCGATGATGGTGGGATTGGCCTGGACCGGCTCCAGCACGCCGCCTATGCCCACCCCGCCAGACAGGTGAACGTTCCTGCCGATCTGAGCGCAGGAGCCCACAGTGGCCCAGGTATCCACCATGGTGCCGTCATCGACATAGGCGCCGATGTTGACGTAGGACGGCATTAGCACCACGTTCTTCGCGATGTAGGAACCCTTGCGCGCCGCGGCCGGCGGCACCACGCGGAAGCCGCCTTCGCGGAAATCCTTGGAGTTGAAATCGGCAAACTTGCTCGGCACCTTGTCGTAATAGTTGGTGAAGCCGCCCTTGATGAAGAAATTGTCCTCCAGGCGGAAGGATAGCAGCACAGCCTTCTTGATCCACTGATGGGTAATCCACTTCTGCCCCTCCGCGCGTTCCGACACCCGCAACAGCCCCATGTCCAGCAGTTCGATCACGCTGAGGACCGCATCCTTGACCTGGGGCTCGACATTGCGCGGCGTGATCTCTGCGCGGCGCTCAAAGGCTTCTTCGATGATGGGCTGAAGTTCATGCATGCTGGTTCCTTGGGTAGGTCCGTTAGAAGATAATCTGCGCGCTAGCGTTGATCGGATAGGTGTTCGGCGAACCGGCCTGCTCGCGTGCCGGAAAATTCGACCATGCGGCGCGCGGCTTCCTCGCACTCGCTTTGGCCTGCCACCAGCGCCATGCGTACGTAGCCGGCGCCGGGGTTGATGCCCTTCGCCTCGCGCGCCAGAAAGCTGCCGGGCAGGACGGTCACATGCTGCTGATGGAAAAGTTCGCGGGCAAACTCCGTGTCGCTGCCAGGGACCTTGAGCCAATAATAGAATGCGGCCTCGGGCGTATCCACCGGATAAGCCTGGGCCAGAATGCGCGTCACCGCAGCAAACTTCTCCCGGTAGAGGCGGCGGTTTTCCACCACATGGGCTTCATCGTTCCAGGCAGCAATACTGGCGGCTTGTACCGCCGGGCTCATGGCACTGCCGTGATAGGTACGATAGAGCAGGAATTTCTGGATGATCTCTCTATCGCCGGCCACAAAGCCCGAACGCAAGCCAGGCACATTGGAGCGCTTGGACAGGGAGTTGAAAATCACCAGGTTCTTGTGACTGCGCCCCAATTGTCGTGCCGCCGTGAGCGCCCCCAGGGGTGCGTTGCCTTCCTCGGAATAGATCTCCGAGTAGCACTCGTCGCTGGCAACGACGAAGCCATTCCGGTCCGCCAGTTCAAAGATCCCTTGCCAGTCTTCCAGGCCCATGACCTTGCCGGTGGGATTACCGGGTGAGCACACATACACCAGTTGCACCATCTCCCACAGGTCTTCGGGAATGCTTGCCCAATCCATGCGAAAGCCATTTCCCGCCACGGTATTGAGGTAGTAAGGCGTGGCGCCGGCCAGCAGGGCCGCGCCTTCATAGATCTGGTAGAACGGGTTGGGGCTCACCACCCGCTTCTTGTGCGGGACCGGATCGATGACCGCCTGGGCGAAGGCGAACAGGGCTTCGCGGCTTCCATTGACGGGCAGCACTTCAGTGCCTGGGTCGAGCGCGACTCCATATCGCCGCCCTGCCCAGTCGCCGATGGCAGCCCGCAACGCATCGCTTCCCTGGGTCGCGGGATAATTGGCCAGTCCATCCAGCCCCGCCACCAGGGCATCCTTGATGAATTGGGGGGTGGGGTGCTTGGGTTCGCCGATCGACAGGTTGATGGCTGTGACACCAGCAGGCGGGGTGACGCCCGCGAACAGGTCACGCAGCTTTTGGAACGGGTAGGGTTGGAGTTGGTCCAGCCGGGAGTTCATAGGGGATAAGGTGCGGCCTTGTTATCATCAGGCCCAATTCAAATCACAGAACCGGCATTATAAATGCTTGGATGCGTATGAGCCCGACTCGCCCAACTGCCTTCGTGGTCGTCTGCCTGCTTTTCGGCGCGACCATGTGGGGCATTATCTGGTATCCCTACCGCCTGCTGCAGCAGCAGGGCGTGCCCGGCGAGGTCTCGTCGCTGTGTTCCTACGCCATCCCCCTGTTGATTTTCGTCTGGTTCCACCTGAAGGATCTCAAGGCCGCGCGTCCCTATTGGCGGACCCTGCTGGGTATAGGCCTGGCCGCAGGCTGGACCAACATGTCCTATGTACTCTCGGTTCTGGAAGGGGAGATCCTGCGGGTGCTGCTTCTGTTCTACCTGGCCCCGTCTGTGGACCGTTCTTTTCGCCCGGTTGTTCCTGGGGGAGCAGCTCAACCGTTGGGGCTATGGTGTCATGGGGCTGTCCGTTGCCGGCGCTATGATCATGTTGTGGCCACTGCAAGGAGGCTTTCCCCTGCCGGCCAATCATGCGGAATGGCTGGCCCTGTCGGCGGGGATGAGTTTTGCCCTGTCCAATGTGTTGACGCGCCACGCCAGCGCGGCGTCTCTGGGGGCAAAGGCTGTGGCGGTCTGGGCGGGTGTGAGTGTCGTGTCCCTGTCTGCCCTGGCGATCAAGCCCGGCGCATGGGCATTCGCGGCCAGTGCCACCGCCGCCACCTGGGGCCTGTTGCTGGGCGTGGGGCTGTCGATCGCTGCAATGACATATGCGGTGCAATACGGACTCTCGCACGCACCGGCCAACCAGGCGATCATCATCTTCCTGTTCGAACTGGTGGTGGCGGCCATCTCAAGCTATTTTCTGGCAGATGAAGCGCTTAGTCTGCACGAGTGGATAGGTGCGGCTTTGATCATTGCCGGCAGCCTGTTTTCCGGCCATATGGAAGATCCTCAGGACGAAGGAGCGAGGGCATGATTACGCGTCTGCTGCACGCCTCCCTGATAGTGCAAGACCTGCCCACGGCACGGGCTTTCTATGAGGGAGCTCTGGGCCTCACACCCAGCGCAGGCCGGCCGGCCATGAGTTTCGATGGCGTCTGGTACGACATTGGTCCCTGCCAGATACATTTACTTTGCCTGCCCAATCCGGAGCATGGGCTGAAACGGCCCGAGCACGGCGGCCGTGATCGCCACCTGGCGCTGGCAGTGAATTCGCTGGAGGAACTGGCCGTATGGCTCGATGCCAGGGGGATAAGTTACACGCGAAGCCAGTCCGGCCGCGCGGCGCTCTTTTGTCGGGATCCGGATGGCAACGCATTAGAGTTTGCAGAAGTTTCGGCCTGACTTGGTAGCAGGAACCTCGGCGTACCGGATCCGCTTCGCGCTCCCGCCCCAGCCGCTCCGCGGCCGCCGTGTCGCGGCTCGCAGAGAGGCGAGAAGTAACATTATGTTACCGACGTATTACATTGAATCGTATGACTTGATATAGCGCATATTGGGACGAATATGTCTGCGCTTGAGGCTCGCTCAAAGCGTATCTACAGCCATCCCTTCGAGGCGGCGAATGATCATTCGCAGGGCGGCTTTGGTGCCATTCAGCCGATTGATGAATAACTGGGCGGCAATACTGCCACCATCGCGACGCCGGGCGCGAAAAGGGATGGCGCAGTGGCAAAGGTAAGCGAGCCGTGGATTGATCTGATTCTGCTTGAGAAGTTCGATGCCTTCCAACTTCGGCACCAGCAGTGAGACGTGGCGACCCAGCAATTCGGCCCGGGCGTAGCCCAGTACCTGCTCAAAGGTCGCGCTGCAGTCCTGGATTACACCATGAGCATCCAATTCGAGGGTTGCGAGGTCGGGGGGGCTGATCGCAGGCCGGCGAACAACAGGGGCGGCCGTGGAAATTTGCATGACGTCATTCCTTCGTGAGTGGGCTGAATCGTCCATCAAACGCGGGAATCCGCGCTAGCGGAATGATTGATTTCCGCTTCAGCTGCAAGCCAGTCTTCCAACTCATGGCCGGGGGAGAATCCGCGCGCCTCCGCCTTGAGGTAGGCAAGCTCTGCAATGCGCTCTTGCGCCTGCCCGGTTCGAACCTCGGAAGGGGCTTCAAGTTCCAGGGAGACTACTTTCTTCTGTGCGCTGCTTCTTGGCATACTGTTCTCCAGATGAAATGGCTGATTCAACCCAGGCCTGTGTTACGAGCCAAATTCTTCCGCCAAGGCTGTCATGATCCAACAAGAACGTGAAACATTTATGTCCGCTCGATGGTCTAGGAACATTGCTCACGAAGTTTTTTTGTATCACAGGATGCTCAAAAGGCAAGATAAGTGTCTCTACGTACTCGAATGCAATGCCTCGCTCACTCACTGTAGACACCCTGCATTTAATGGGCTCCGGGACTATGCAGATTGGCATTTCAGAGGCAAGTGCAAATAGCGGGGATAAGTGGATTTTTTGGCGTACGATCAAAGCGAGTTGTTCCGGCTAGGAACCTCCTTCCTGAAACAGCCACCCAAGGACAATGGAATTGTGCAGTTCTACCGACAGTGGCGTTCGGCGGACGTTTGCGACAGGAAACCAGTCCGGTGGCGCTGAGCCGGCGGAGCAGATTTCCTGCTGCCGGCATATCCGGTCACCCTATGGGGCGCTCTTACTATTATTAAGGACAGGCTATGACCCCACTGAGCAAGCTTGAGGTGAAGACAATCGAAAAGCAATTGCGCGAACGCAAGGCAGCTTTGCTTGAGGAGGTTCGCGCCCATCTGATCGAACGCGAGGATCAGAATTTGGTCGGCTTGCTGGGTCTTGAACCTGGCGACAGCGGCGATCTGTCCATGGCCGATGCGCTGGCCGATCTGGATGTCGCCATGATGGACCGGCAAATCCGCGAATTACGCGAGATCGAGGCGGCCTATCGCCGTATCCGGGAGGGGAACTTTGGCCAGTGCTCCGATTGCGGCGATGAGATCGCATTTGCGCGTCTGCAAGTTTCGCCGTCGGCGAAGCGCTGCATGCTTTGCCAGGAGAAGTTTGAGCGGGTTTACGCCCAGGAGGGACATCCGAGACTCTAGTTCCTTGGGCCAGTCTAATCCTTGACGGCGAGACTCCCTCGCGCAGGTGGAAAGTGTGCCATCGGTCGAATAGTTGCTTGCAAGTGCAAGGCCAATGTCTCAAGCCTGGCACGGCCAGGCTGGCAGACAGGTACTCCATGAAATATTCTGGGCCCTATGGGTAGAGGAACAGAAGTCTTTAGGTTTAATGGGATCACAAGGAGTCATCATGCAAATTCCCCTGCAAATCACCTTTCGTGAAGTGGAACATTCCGACGCCTTGGAGGGCCATATCCGTGACAAGGCCCAGAAATTGGAGCAGTTCTACTCCGCTCTGGTGGGTTGCAGGGTGGTGGTGGATCAACCGGGCAAGCATCAACACTTGGGCAAGCCATTCAGCATCCGCATCGATCTCACCGTGCCGGGTGGCGAAATTGTCGTGGATCGTCAGCAGAACGAGGATGTCTACGTAGCGCTGCGCGACGCATTCAATGCCGCCCGCCGCAAGTTGGAGGATTACGGTCACCGGCAGCGGCGCGAGATCAAGACCCACGAGCCCGTCGTGTCAGGCCGGGTGGCGCGACTCGTAGCGGAAGAGGGTTACGGCTTTATCACCGGCACCAACGGCAAGGAATATTACTTCTCTGCCGCCAACCTGGTGAACGGTGGTCTGGACCAGTTGCGCGAGGGAGACGAGGTCCGCTTCCTCGAAGACGCCGGCAGCGATGGCATGCAGGCCAAACGGGTGAGCCTGCATCATCAGGGCGCGGGCGAGGCGGACTGACATGCCCAACCTGGAATCGTTTATTGCCTATGCGCCCCGGGGAGCCGGTCTGCTCAGCGCCGTCGTGTATGTGGAGCGCGACGACGACGTGTTCGGCTGGTTTAGCGGCAGTCGCGGCTACCAGACGGTGAGCGCGTTCTTCCTGCTCCGGGACTTCTATTCCGCCGGTGAGACGGTATTTTTTGCCACGGACGGCATGGATCTGCGCGGTGGGTGGAAATACGATTACAGCAGCAGCCAACCAGAACTGGAGCGACCCGTTGCACTGGAGGATGACCTGGCCCGGCAGTTGGACAGCATGCAGGGAAAATTTGCCGGCGAATGGCTGTTCTATCCGGATGATCCCACCGCGGCCATCCAGATTCAGGCCTACCAGGAACTCGGCCTGCCCTTGCAGACCGTCAACGTGCAGGCGAAGAAGCTCAACAAACTTGACCAGAAGGATGCCGTGTGGCGTTATTATTCGCCCGCATTTCGCGGTCCGGTCCTGCAGTATCTCGGAAACCATTGGCCGCTGGATTACCGTGTCGAGTGAAGCCTCCGTCACAAATGCCGGCCTTGAGTGAGCCGGCCGATACCCAGCTTCAGCTGATCAAGGCCCTGCATCAACCTGACTGCTACGATCACGCGGTGGGTCAGATCCGGCATCTGGAAACCCATATCTCTCATCTGTTGCTGACCGGTTCCTACGCCTACAAGCTCAAGAAGCCCCTCAACCTTGGCTTCCTTGATTTCAGCACCCTGGAACGGCGCCGCTTCTACTGCGAGGAGGAAGTCCGCCTCAACCGCCGCCTGGCACCAAGGGATTATCTGGAGGTGGTGGCCATAAATGGCAGTCTTGCCGCGCCTCGCGTCAACGGACAGGGCCCGGTACTGGACTACGCGGTGAGGATGCGCCAGTTTGATCCGGAAGCGACGCTGGATCGGATGGATGACTTGGGACAGTTTACGGCCCGACACGTCGATGCCATTGCTACCGCCCTGGCCGAATTTCATGGCAAGGTCGACACTGCACCGACAGACTCGTCTTTCGGAAGATCTGAAGCGATCTGGGCGCCACAGGAGCAGAATTTTGCCCAGCTTGCCTCGCGTATTGCGGGCGCGGAGGCCCTGGCCTTGCTGGAAGCGCTGCGCAACTGGAGCACCACGGAACATGCCAGGCTTGCGCATGAATTCGAGCAGCGTCGCGATCACGGTTTCGTACGTGAGTGTCACGGCGATCTGCACCTGGGCAACATGGTGTGGCGCGACGACGAACTGCTCATATTCGATTGCATCGAATTCAACCCGGACCTGCGCTGGATCGATGTCATGTCCGAGCTGGCCTTCTGCTACATGGACCTGTTGCAGCGCGGCCATCAAGACCTCGCAGCCCGCTTGCTCAACCGCTATCTCGAGCGCACCGGCGATTATGCGGGGCTGACCTTGCTGCGTTATTACGCGGCATACCGCGCGATCGTTCGCGCCAAGGTCGCCTATATCCGCGCCCGCCAACCCGGCCAGGCAGAACACGATGCGGACAGGGAGGAACAGCTGGGACTTGCTTATCTGCGGCTGGCCGATCAGCTCACCCGGCCGCCGAAAGCCGGGCTGCTCATCACCCACGGTCTGTCCGGTTCCGGCAAGACCACGTTCAGCCAGGGCCTGATCGAACGGCTAGGCGCAATCTGCCTGCGTTCCGACGTCGAGCGCAAGCGCCTGGCTGGACTGGATGCATTCGCGCGCACCGGTAGCGGAGTGGAGGAGGGGATCTACGCCCATGATTTTTCCCGCCGCACTTATGGCCACCTGGCCTATCTTGCTGAACGACTCGTGCATGCGGGCTGGACGGTCTTGGTCGATGCCACCTTCATGGCGCGTTGGCAGCGCGAACTGCTGCACCACGTTGCGCTCGCCTGCGGGGCGCCATTCCATATCCTGGATTTCTTCGTGCCAACCGAGGAACTGCGGCAACGGGTAGTGGCTCGAAGCGCGGCAGGGACCGACGCTTCCGAAGCGGACCTTGCGGTGTTTGAACAGCAATTGAAAACGCAGGAGCCGCTTACGATTGAAGAATCAGGTCTGGTTCTCGCTGCCAATTCTGTGGAGCAAGTTGCTGCCTTGCTTGCTTGATTCCACTCTCCGGGCCCGCGCTCGAACGCGGATTGGCGCGATGAAAGGAATCGAGGCGAACTGTCGTCAGGTGCGTCGACGTCGACGCACCACGAATGGGAGCAGGCCGAGACCTGCGGCGAACATCGCCCACGTCTGAGTTTCCGGTACGCTAGGCATGGGGCTACCGATGAAACAATTCTGGCCGCACGACAGTCGATCGACCTCCGTCGAATAGTCGAGCAGCAGCGTTCCATTGCTGCGATCCGCCGCGACATAATCACCGCGCTGACCCGTGGTCGCGATGATCACAAAGTTGCCGGTCGCGCCGTTCGGATCGACCAGAAGCACGTCGCCATCCTCGCCGTTGACGACAATCATGCCATTCAGGCTGTTATTGCTGGCGATCACGCCGGTGCCGTCGGGAAAGTGGCCGATGCTGCCGCTGTCGAAAACGATGCTGCCATTCGCGACGCTGTAGCCGAGCACATGGCCGGTTCCGTAGAAGCCTACGTAGGCGATCGAACCATCCGGGGAGAGGGACACGCCATCGCCGGTGCTACCGATCGTGGCCTGGATCACGCGAAAGGTATTGGCCACGGGGTCGATGTCGATCAGCCCCTGGTTGGTCGTTGTGGCGATAAGGTGGCCGCTTACGGGATCGGCCGCCATGCCCAGATAAGGCGTTGCGGTGGGCACCAGCGTCCCGGCTTCCGTTCCGTCGTCGTTGAACTTCACGAAGTTCGCGCCATTGCCGCCGTACGCCGCGCCGACGCCGCTCGCGTAGCCCTGTGAGGTCGGCGTCGCAAACACGGTGTTCAAGGCGTCCGCCGGGGTCTGGTTATCCACGTCGGCAAACACGTAACGAGTGGCGTTGGCGTAATCCATTACCAGCACGTTGTCGTTTCCAGTCAGCGCCAGCCCGAATGGCCCCTCGTTGAATCCAGGTATGTCGGGAAGTCCGCTCACGAAGGTCGACGCAGTGAAACCCAGATTGATGCCGGAAGTCGTCAGCGTAAGCGTTGCGCGGGCAGGCGCCGCGATGGCGAGCAAGGATGAAACGGCAAAAACGCTGATCAGACTTGTATTGCGGGTAGCCATGACTTTTCCTCCTGTCGTTCTTACTTTGCGGTGACACCGTGGATTCTCCCATCCATGAACCGTCGCCGTCCAAAGGACCGTTTTCCATCGCGTGATGAAAAATCCCCTGTAGCGGGCTGAAGCTCCAGGCACAAACCAAATTCATGCGTGCTTCTGTAGCCTAGCTGAGAAGAGGGCCAAGTCAATAGGCTGGCAGCTTACGCGTAGCAAAGAATTGTCAAGGAAGTGAAACTGACGCCATTCATGAGACCCGCGGCGCCCGGCGCCGCCAACCGAAGGCCATCATCCCGATAAGGCCAGTCGTCGAAAGCAGAAGGGTAGGGGGTTCTGGCACACTCGCCTGCAAAGAAACGGTTAGGGCTTGGCCGGCGGGGCCCTCTCGGAAGTTGAAGAACAGGTCGGGCTGTATGAACAGGTTCGGACCGATCGCAACCGTACTGGCTGACGAAGCGAAGAATTGACCGAAGGGCGCGCATGAGCCGGTCAATGCCGGCGACACGGCCGAAAAGTGCATCAGGGGTTCACGCCCACGTCCACCTTGCTCATCGCGTCCTGGGCGGACTGATTGCAGGTGCCGTCCAACTGCGCTTCCGCCAGGCCAACGCCGTTGGTAGCGAGTACATAGTCCTGGCGAAAGATCACCTCGAGGATGTCGCCGCCCAATTGGACCGTCGACAACGGGCTTGTTGTCGACGGCTCGTCACTGTCAGCATGAGTGCGGCGGGACTGACCGCTGTCGATGACACGCTCATCAACGTGCTCCAGTGACGGTAAGGT
This sequence comes from uncultured beta proteobacterium, assembly GCA_963782495.1. Taxonomy (GTDB): domain Bacteria; phylum Pseudomonadota; class Gammaproteobacteria; order Burkholderiales; family Thiobacillaceae; genus DASQBT01. The sequence continues at coordinate 123,270 of CAWAJU010000004.1, forward strand.
AAACCATCCTGGCCGCCTCCTCCGCGCATATGTAGCCCCCAGTGGAGGACAGCGATGCTGTCCGGCGTCGGGCAAGGCGGAAGAACAAGGGATTCGTGCCCGTGCCGTTGCCGGCAAGCGCGGGTGGAGGGTTCGGAGTCAAGGCAACCGATCCCCGTGTCCAGCGTCTGCTCATGCACCCGGATGAGGTGCAGCAACAGCGGAGCCTAAAGGCAATGCACACGGATAATGCACCCATGCTTAAAGGCATCAGGCAGGATTAGAAACACGGCCTGTCAACAAACGGGTCGTACTCGCCGATAAAGCGGTGACCGCCGAACTCGTTCCTACTATCGAGGAAGACGCCGAATTCGCTCCCGTTGCCATCACCGCCGAGTCCCCCAACGGAGTGATAGAAGTCGGGGCCCTGCGTCGGGCCCCAGAACAGCTGCTCAATGCTCATGCCAGGCATCTCGATATTCTCGAACCGATGAATGTCGGGGATGGGATTGGCATGATTGATGAACCTAAATGTCGCCCAGCCGCGCGATTCCCAGATTATCCCGTCCGGGCCAAATGTGGTCTGGAGCCCCGGTACCTGAACTGGATCGCGCCGGTGTTGGGATCCAGGCCATGGAGGATTTCCCTTTGCGGGCTGATCATCCGGATCGAATAGCGGATCGCCCAGTATAGAGCAGCGTCGTTCCATTGTATGCCATGCTCGAGCCGGCATGCATGTCTCCCGGCAACGGCTTACCGGCGCGGGAAATGCACCAAACACCGCACCGCTCCGCGGGTCGATGCGCACGATGTCGCCGATACCGGGTTGAGCTCCCAACCATGGGCATGGCGTTCGCATTGAGGCTTGCTCCCGCAGCATGCATAGCGCGAGCAAGCGGCGGCAGGAAGGTCGAGTGAAAAGGGCCATTTGGACGCCTCCGTTGGTTGTTCGCATGGTCAGGAATTCGATGGCCGAGCGGGTTGCATCGTGGCGGCAAGCCGGACCGACGCCGCGCGGCCATTTCCAGCCTTGCCGCCATCAGCGCAAGCCCGGCGATTCCAGCAGAGTCAGGCTCGATGGTTCGGGCACAGGCACGACGCCAGTGCGGCCTCCCGCGTCCACGAGCCAGCCGTTGTTCTCCGCGCTCAGGATCATCTGCGGCGCCAATGACGTCAAAGCGGGGGACACCGGCCACGGCGGGTCACCGGCATGAATATCGTGTCTGGCCCCATTTCTTCTCCGATCAGTTTCGCGTCGCTGCGAATCGGAGGAAGCTGCCATAAAGGGCCGAGAAGATCAGGTCGCCGACGACGCCTATGAGGATGAGGGCGGGTATTTCCCCGGGACGCGCGAGGAAGAAGTAGAGGTAGATCACGGAGAAAGAGACCTTGCCGATGATCCCGATCGGGACGAACCCTTTGTTGGCGTACATATCCCGGTAGACGGATAGCACGCCGATACCAAACGTCACGAAGAGCGCAATCCAGCAGTAATACCAGACGGGCGGGTCCGGCGGCTGGAGCTTTGAGAGGCCAAAGACAAAGGGCATTAACAGCACGAGCACGGCTCCGCCGACGATGTTCCACAGTGCGCTGACCAAGAACATCCTTCGATAGAATGTTTCGTTCATTGGCTATCCGCCCGCACGGCATCAGAGAAATCGTATCTGACCCCATTTATTGTTAATCGGTGAACCTGGGCAGGAAATAGGTCTTGCGCCTGCGGCGCAATGAATTCGCTCGCCCTATTGACCGGGGTCGGCTAATGGGTGACCCCGACGTCCACTCTCCTTCTGTGTGTTGTGGGCCTGTGGTTTGGAAGTTATTTGGGCCAATCATACTTTTCTGGACAGCAGCAACTCGTCCTGAAGACCCACACGCGCGAACCAGAAGGTTGCCCAGGGGCTGGCATTTTATTGGAGGGCTTTCCCCAGCTTAAAGTGGAATCCCAGAACCACGTAGTAGAAAAATAATGCCTAGGGCAGTTGCGTATCGTACCCTCCCCGTTTACATGTACCCATTCATCAACAACGTAAAAGCACCTTCGAATCCACCTGTACGGCTTGCCTCCTTGCAGAATTATCCCCGGGAGCGTTGGGATGATTAGTTTTGCCCAAGGTCCGCAATTGCCGCCTGTATAGTCGAATGCGGTCCATGTAGTACAGCCCTCGCCGTAAGGATCTAAGGACGAAATTGGCCGTGAACGAACGTATTCGTAAAGATTCCCGTCAGGCGAGCCAAGAAGCTCCAACGGATCCCTCTCCAAAAACCTCCCCTTCAACGAATCGTAATACCGCGCCCGATAGTAATACAGCCCCGACTCCTCATCCAACTGCCGCCCCGTGAACATCCACGGATTCCCAATCGCACTCCTTGGCCGATCCACATCCCACACCGGCACCAGCGTCCCTGACGCATCCGTGATGGTCGCGAAGCCGTAGGCATCGTAGCTGTAGCGCTCGGCCACGTTCGCGGCGCTGTCCGTCACCGCCGCCACTGACCACAGGGCGTTCTGGTGGTAGTAGTAGGTCTGCCCGCCGCGGTCCATGGTCAGCACTTCGTCGATGTAGTTGCCGTAGACGTAGGTGGCCAGGGTCGCGCCGCCCGTGTCCTGCTCCTCGATGATGCGCGCATCGTCGTAGAAGTAGCGGGTTTCGAACGGCGTGCCGGTGAGGTTGGCGATCTTCGCGATGCGGCGGCTCAGGGCGTCGTAGCGGTACTGGCCCATGACGCGGCTGTCGGAGAGGCGCGTGACGCGGGTCAGGCGGTTCTCCTCGTCGAAGGCGTATTGGTAGCGCGGGTCTTGCTTGAGATTGCCGTTGCTGTCGTAGGTGAGCGGCGCGCCGTTGATGGAGGTGATTTCGTTCACCGTGTTGTGGGTGCGGGTCTGGGCGACGCCGTTGACGACCCAGCTATCCCAGTTGCCGACCTTGTCCAGGTTGTACTGGTTCTGCGTCGTGGGCACGGGCACGGTGGAACCGACCAGGTTGCCGACCTTGTAGTCGATGAGCCGGTAGAGGTCGTCGTACTGGTAGGCCTCGGAGTGCGGCGTGTCGTGCAGCTTTTGCTCGAAGCGCTTGTTGCCTTCCTTGTCGTACTCGTAGTGGAAGCCGGCGATCAGAGTTGCGCCGTGGTTGTGGTTCAGGTCGGTGATCCAGTTGTTGGGGTTGTAGGTATAGGTGGCCACCGCGCCGTTGCGATAGGTCCGGTTGGTGACCCGGTTGCCCAGGTCGTAGGTGTACTGGACGACGGGCGGCGGCGAGCCGGCGTCGTCTATGGTGTCGAGCAGTGCCCGGGGGTCGGTGTGCTCGACGATCTGGCGGCCGCCGGGGTAGGTGACGGTGCGGGTGCGGCCGGGGATGTTATAGACGTAGTCCACGGCCTTGCCGTTCTGGGTGGTGTGGGTGACCCGGTTGGCGCCGTCGTAGAGGAAGGTGTCCAGCCAGCCGTCCCGCTCGGCCGTGAGCATGCGGCCGGAGAGGTCGTAGGTCATGTTGTCCGCGGGGCTGACCGGATAGCTGCGCTGCGCGAGGAAGTACAGGTCGCTGTACTGGTAGTGGGTGACCTGGCCCTTCTGGTCGGTGCGGGTGAGGAGGTTGCCCACGCCATCGTAGGTGAAGTGGCGGGTGTTGGGCGCCGGGTCGGGATAGGTCTCCTGCACCAGGCGGTTGATGCCGTCATAGGCGTAGCGGGTGGTTTCGCAGTCGGCAGGCGGGGTGGCGCCGTTGCAGGCGGCTGGCGAGCTGCCGTCCTTGGCGCTGGTCAGGGCCGTGACGTTGCCCACGTGGTCGTAGTCGGTCTTGGTCCAGATGTCGTCGACGTCCACCACGGTGCAGTCCGTATCGCCCACCTTCTTCACGTCCAGGGTCCGGCGGTTGATGTTGTCGTAGTTATCGCAGGTGGCATGGCCTTCGCGGTCGGTGACCTGGGTGAGATTGCCCACCGGATCGTAACTATAGAAGGTACTCTGGCCCAGGGCGTCGGTGACCTGGATGAGGCGGTAGATGGCGTCGTAGGCGTTGGTCGTGCCGTTGCCGTTGCCGTCCTTCTCGGTAAGCCGGTTGCCTTCCGGGTCATAGCTGTAGTTGGCCACCCGGCCCACGCTGTCGTCCACCTGGATCAGGCGGTCCAGGGCGTCGTAACTGTTGGTGGTGACGTTGAGGTTGGGGGCAGTGACGGTGATGACATTGCCCACGCCGTCGTAGTCGGTGAGGGTCATGTCGCCGGCGGCGTTGGTCTGCTTCACGACACGGTTGAGGCCATCGTAGAAGTAGCTGGTGGCGTTGCCGTTGGGCTCGGTCAGGGTGAGCCGGTTGCCGTTGGCGTCGTAGCTGTAGCGGGTGACGGCATCATCGGTGTCGATGGAATCAGCCGTGTCAGTCTGCTTGCGGATCTGGCACACGAGGCGGTCCAGCCCGTCGTACTTGAAGTAGGTGACCTTGCCGTTGGCGTCGATCTGCCGGGTCACCAGGGAGGAGCCGAGGGTCGGGCCGGTGATGCCGGGACACAGCGGGCTGGGCACGGTCATGCCGACCCGCTCGTATTCGATCTGGGTGAGGTCGCTCTGCGCGTCCAGGCTGGTCACACGGCGGTTCAGGGCATCGTAGGTATAGGTGGTGCAATGGCCGTTGGCGTCGCATTCCTTAAGCAGGTTGCCCACGGGGTCGTAGCCGCGCGTGCTCATGTTACTTAGGGCATCGGTGGTCTTGATGAGCCGGTTCTGCACGTCGTACTGGAAGCTCGTGGTGTGGCCGTTCTTGTCCGTCATCTTCACCCGGTTGTCGTTGCCGTCGTAGCTCTGGGTGGTGGACTGGCCTAGGGCGTCGGTGGTGTTGGTGAGCCGCTGGCGCAGGTCGTACTGGAACTTGGTGACGTGGCCGTTGCGGTCGGTGACCTGCACCCGGTTGCCTTGTCCATCGTAGGCGTAGCGGGTGATCGCGCCGGCTGGGTCGGTTTCCGCGACGAGGCGGTTCAGCCCGTCGTAGGTGTAGGTGGTCGCATGGCCGTTGGCGTCGATGCGGGTCTTGCGATTGCCCACGGCATCGTACGTGTAGGTGGTGTCGTCGCCCAGCGCATCGGTGGTCTTGACGAGGTTGCCGAAGGCGTCGTACTGGTGGTGGGTGACGTTGCCGTTCTTGTCGATTTCCGTCAGAACATTGCCGTGGCTGTCATAAGTCCACTGCCGCATTCCGCCCAGGGGGTCGGTTTCCTTGATGCGGTTGCCGTTGGCGGGGTCGATGGTGTAGGTAGTCAGCCGGCCGTTGGGGTCGGTCATGCTGGTCATCTGGTTGAACACCGGCTCGTAGGTCCAGGTGGTGACATGGCCCAGGGCGTCGGTCTGCTTGATGAGATTGCCCCGGCCGTCGTATTCATAATGCGTGGTGTGGCCGTCGGCGTCGGTCATGGACGCGACATTCAGCGTTGCAGGGTCGTAGGTGTAATTGGTCACGGCGCCATCAGGCGCGCGGACGCGGGTGATATAGCCATTGGCGTCGTAGTCGTACCGCCAGACCTTGCCGTTTCCGTCGGTGCGCGAGGTGGTCGACGGCACGTAGGTTCGCATCATCTGCATGGCCAGGGCGATGTTGTCGGTTGCCCAGTTGCTGGTATTGGTTTGACTGAACAGCTTGGCCCCGGCGCCGTCGGTGACAGAGATTGGCTTGTCCACCCTGTAGCCGAACGTGAAGCTGCGCCCGTCCTTGTCCACCTTCCGAGTGATCTGATACAGGGCATTGGTGGTGTAAGTGACGGTCTTTCCCGTCGGGTCGGTGATGGTCAGCAGGCGGGTATTGGTGGAATCGTAGTGCAGCGTGGTCACCCGCCCGAGCGGATCGGTAATGGTGGCGAGCTTGTGACCGGCGTTATAGGCCAGCGTCAGGCTGCGACCATAGGCGTTGGTGATGTGGGTGAGCAGGCCGCCACTGTATGTGAGGGTAGTGGTGTTGCCCATGCGGTCCGTCATCTTCTGCAGCCAGTACACCAACTGGCCGTTGACGGCGGGGCTACCCGGAACCTGCGCATAGTCCTCGGTTGAGCCGTCCTTGAATGCAAGCGTGAACCCCGTCGCCGTGCGCTTGAGGGTCGTGAAATAACCCTCGGTCGAGGCAAAGCTTGAAGGCCCCGCGGGAGTGAACTTCTGCACCCGTCCATCTCCGTCGAAACGGAACATCTCCAAGCGTTGGTTGAACAGGAAGACGTTGTAGCTGTGAGTCCACCCGTAGCCCATGAGGGTGTTCACACGCCCGTTGGAGCCGTCCGCGAGATTGCTGTTGTAGGTGAGGTCAACACCGATGGCGGCGCCGCTGCCGCCGGTGATGCCGGGGATCGCAGCGGTTTCGATCAGATCGCCTTCGGACATGCTGGTCGCGGTGCCGGACGCAGTGTTGCCTGGCATGTTTGTCGGTTTGTTACCGCACGTCGGACATACCGGCGCCACTCCCCCAAGGTATTTGGCTTCGGCAGGCCCGGCCAGGAAAGCAAGGGCGGCAACGAAAGTGCAAATTGTGATCAGGATTCTGTTCGGCATGGCGGTGCTCCGTGCTACGCGGACTTGGACATTTCAGACGCGGCGATATTTGCTCGCCAGAAGGGGTACAACGAGGGCCAGCAGCCACAGCGTCGAGGGCTCCGGCGCGTTGTAGACCTGCATCTCGGCATCGGCTCCATTGAGCAGGGTGTAAGCCGTCCCGTACTGCAGCTGGATGGTATTGGTGAGCAAAAGGTCGCTCGCCCCCTCCTGATGCGAATCCATGGGGCCGATGCTCTGATCCTTGACGAGCCAGTTGACAACCACGAAACCCACGTCTTGCCCGTAGAGTTCCTGGTCGAAAGCCGCCGCGGCTTCGGCGAACTGGCCGTATTGGTCGGTCTGGAGATTCAAGGCATAGTCGATGAGCACATCGAACGTTACGTCGACCGGGGCTCCCGTCGGCCCGCCTAGGATCTGAAAGTAGCTCATCGCAACGGGATCATTTGCGTCGCGGAGGACCGTGCTGCGGCCTTGGGCATAGGCGCTGCCGGTGATCATGCCTGGTATGTTGCCGTCGGCGACCGCGGCGCCGGAGACGTCCAGGTAAGGCGGCGTTGGCGCCGGGTCGGTCGCCATGCCTTGAGCGCCTTGGGGCGTTGCCCATGTGACGAAGGCGCTGTTGGTGGCGGTATCGGGGCCATTAAGTGTGTCATCAAGGGGAGAAGCGGACTGGCCCAGGGAATTGTCTGCATGGGCGTGGGCCTGCAGGATCCACGGCCCGGTGAATTGCACGGTTCCCGCTGACGGCGTGATGGCCAGGTCGTGGAAGGTCAGATCAGCATGGGCAATTGCCGTGGCCAAGGCGGGCGTTGTGCCCAGACCAAGCACGGTCGCGAGGCAGGTCGCTGCCAGCCGCGCGTACAAGCCCGGCCATCAATCCTGTATGCAGTGGCGAATATTCTTCAGCCAAAGCGGTGTGCCGGAATCGTCGCACAAATGCCAGTCGTTTCATGTCATCCTCCTTCATGATGCTCTCACCCCCAATCCATTGCTGTTGGCTACAAAGGGAACGTCGCGCCGATGGCGGTATTTCCACCCCACCCCATCGGCCCAAACCCCACCGCGATCAAGGCCAGCGTTCCCGGCTCCGGCAATATCGCCGGCAGCAAAGTCAACTGAGACTGCGTTTGCGTCCCGGAGAAGATGAAACTTGTCACCACTCCGCCACTCCCCGCGATGACGCCGGTAAACATGCCCGACGTCGTGTCGACGGCGAAATCCACGCTGTTGGGCGAAGGGGTGAAGGACCAGGGTGCATTGCTGGTCGTGAACTGATCGGTGAATCCGATGACCTGAGTGTTAAAGGCGTTGTGCGCTTCGGTCAGGGTGATCCTGGAAACGACGTCAATGCTCGCGTCGAACGTGCCGCCATCGATGCCGGTGCGGTTGATGGTCATAGTGCCGGTGTCCAGCCCAAGGGACGCGGGGTCCAGTTCCACGAACACGTCAAAGAACGAGTTGAACGCCGGAATCGGGTTGGTGCTCTTGAGAGATAACCTGGTCATGGTGATCGTCACCGTGCCCGAGTCGCCCACGTTGGGCAGCGGTAGCGCGGCATCGCGGTGGATGACCGCGGAGGTGGTGCCGGAACCGACGGCGTTGCCGGTCACCTCGACCTCTCCGATGCCGGGGACGTCGAAGAAATACCCTTCGCTCAGTCCCATGTACATGTCGGCGATGTTGGGGTCATCCACGGCCACGGCTCGGACGGCCGTTGCGCCCAACAATGACAGGGCGAGGACGGCTGCGGCCGCGTTAGCGAGACGCAGCGCGGAGTGGGCCGCACACCTGAAGGTCCGGCATCGGGCAAGGCGTTTCCTGGACCATGCCCGATCGATCAGCCAAATTGAGATGCCCATCTCGCCCCCTCTGATTCAGAAGTTCAAGGGCGTTGCCTGATGTGGTGTTTCCGGAGTGTCGTCATGTCGCCTCCCTAACTCGAATTCAAACCACGAGCAAACCCGAGGCCGTCAAGGGCCCTGGGCGAGTACAACTCCAACTCCGGCAGGCCCGAGAGGGCCCGATTGATTATTGTGGGCGGGACAGCAAGCGAGGTCCCGTAAAGGAGAACATGGCCGGAAGAATGGGGAGCGCATGGCTACCCGAGCTCCCGGCTTGTTGTTTGATAAGTGCCGAGATGCAAATAAAGAAATCGCTTAATCCAGCAAGCAAGACGCATGCCGGTTCGATCCATTGTTCTGGCATTTCATGGGGTTGGTGCCTTGTGTTCAGCCGCTGTCGAAGACGGATTCCGGCCAGTTGTAAAGAATATCGACACGCATGAAAGGGTTATTACCTAGGCTTGTTGGCTCCGGCCGCTGGTAAGGTTGGATTGCCACGCTTCGCCGCAATGACAGGGTGGCCGCCGGCTCACCGTCAATCCGCAAGGTCGGCTCTGTGCTCGCGCAGAAAGCGCTCCGTCTCTGCGCTGAGCTCGACCGAGAAAGGCCATTCGTCATCATTGCGTGGGCTCAGGACCTTCGCCTGGCGAAAGCCCATCTGTCGATCGCAAAGCCAGAGCCTCAGTTGCAGTTCGGGCCAGTAGGCGCTTTCAACTGTCGAGAACGCCGGCGGGGTTTGCACGCGGGCGGAAAGCAGCGCTTTGGGCGCGTCCGCTTCTGCACAGCGTGCGCGACTCTTGGCGTGTTCGCGTGATTCGTTCCACCACGCGTCAAATTCCGATTGGCTGAGGTCTATGGCTTTGGGATTCATGCGCAAAACATCGCGACTGGTTCTTTGCAGCACGGTTTCCATCTTGTGCGTGTAGGTGGCGCTGCTTTCACCGCTCCAGAACGAACGCCGGATGGGTAATCCCAGTGCGGCAACCGCAATGGCCGGGCGGGGGGCCGCGGTCGCCACCTTGACAGGTGGAGGAACGGGTTTGACCGGTTCGGCGGCGGTCTCCGGCGCCGTCGCGGAAACGGCAACGCGACTGGGCGGCGTCGGAGATACCGACGGCTTGGGTGCAGTTGCGGGTGCGGCGGCCTCACTCGACCTGGCAGTCGCCTGAGGTTTGGAAGGCACAGTCACTGCGACTTTGTGTGCGGATTCACAGCCCGGACAGTTGAGTGTCAGTTTCCTGGCAGCGCCGGCACGCAGGATGCCAAGAGTGTGCCTGCCCGGCCCCATTTCCGCGACCAAGCGGCGCAGGTCGTTGTCATCACGCAGGGACTTGCCGTCGATGGCGGTGACAACGTCGAAGACCTGCATGCCGGCTTGCTGCGCGGGGCCGTCCGAAACGATCGTGACGACCGCGCCGGTCGGGAGACTGCCGCCGGTTGTCGCGGATTGCGCCGCGTCAACGTACGCGATGTCCAGACCCAGTGCCGGGATCTTGAACGCGCGGAGGGCAAGGTTCGCAGGGCTACCCAAGCCCAAGGCCAAGGGTGTGAGCGCAGCCTCAAGGTTGGAAAACTCATTGCCGGGAAGCGGGCTGCCATTTGTGGGCAAGGCCGTGGTTGGCGCATTGGTCGCGGGCTGGGCTGCGGAGGTCGGCGCCGCCGGACTGTGGTCGCGTGCAAACCACTGGTAGCCTGCAACCAGCAACAAGGCCGCGAACACGCCTGCGCCTCCCACGACCCAGGGGGATTTCAACCGATTGCCATCGGAAACGGTCACGGTGCCAGCGCTCGGCTGGGCAGGTTCGCGATCGAATGCAGGCGGGGGAGGTGATGGAGGCACTGGTTTGCTGGCCGGCGCCTGGGCGAGGATCTCGCCTATGCGCCGGGTCAGGCGGTCAAACTCCGGGTTGGGTTCACCCGGTTTCCAGTTCCACAGTTGGGCTCCGTTCAGCAGGCGGAAGGCGAGCGGCGCTTCGACCTCATCCAGAAATACCGGCACCAGTATGCCGCGCCGCTTGCCTTCCGACGCTTCGCTGCGCACCCATTCTGACGCGGCCGAGGCGGTGGTCCATAGCACCAACATGCATCGCGCGCCATTGAGCGCTTCTTCGATGACTTCGTCATAGGAGCGGCCGAACGGAATCTCGCGGTCCCACCACACCGACCAACCGTGCTGCTCCAACGCCGCAGCAAAAGTTCTCGCGCGTTCGCGGTCTTCGCTGGCGTAGCTGATGAACACGTCATTCATGGCTGCTGGGCTTGGATGCTGCAGGTCACGTTAGTTTCGCACATAGGTTTCTGCGTCAGAGTGTCTTGAGATATTCCACCAATGCATCCTTGTCCGCCCCAGGCAAGCCGGTGCCAAAGTCGTGCCCGCGGCTGCTATTGGAGCGCGCGCTGGTGTCGTATCGTGTTCCCACCGCTTCCGCCTGCTTGCCCCGGCTGACGAATCCGACATTGACCTGATCGTATACGTCGTAGCCACGCCAGAACACTTTGGTGCGCTGGGCGGGCGGATTCAGCAGATCGCGTAGCGTCGGCACGGAGCCGTTGTGCAGATAGGGCGCCCGCAGCCAGATGCCGTCGAGATACTGGGCGACATAGCCGATCAAGGGTTCCTCCACCAAGCCGCGGCGCTCGATGCCCATGTCCTTCACTACCTTGTTGGCTTCGACCGCGGCCTGCTTGCTCCAGGTGCCGATGCGTTCCGGATCGGTGCCGATTTCGGCGATGGGGATGCGGGTGCCAGTGCGCTCCGAGGCATGGCAGCGCGCGCAATTGGCATCGAACACCAGCTTGCCCTTGGCCGCTTTGGCTTGATTTATGGGGAAGGGATATTTCGGCGCCGGCTTGTTCTTGAGGTAATCCACCAGCCAGTCGATGTGGCTGAGGAAGTCCTTCTTGTCGTGGGGCGCTGCGCCGAGCAGGCCCAAAGCCGAGTCGATCACCACCGAATACGCGTCGTTCGAGTCGCCGGCAAAATTCATGCGCTGGCCTTTCTCGTAGACGTATTTCTTCAGGTTCCATACCGAGGGCATGTCGGTCGGGCCGATGGAATTGTCCATGGGCCACTTGATCATGAAGTACTTGGTCAGATTCATTGCATCGTCGCGGCCACGGCCCCACTCTGGAAAGTCATGCCGGTAAATCCATTTGAACTGAGCTTCGCGTTCAGAGAGCCGTTGCTTGGTAATGGGGATGATGAGATAGCGGTAGGCCAGGCGGTCGAGCCAGTCCATTTTCGATGCCAGGTCGATTTCCGCCATCAGCGTGTCGGCGTTGAAGCGCGGGTCCTTGGCGCAGTCAACCAGGAAGCGGAAGAAGGCTTCCAGATTGAGTGTGTGGTTGGGGCCCGCAACGACGTAAGTTGGATTCTCGTCCGCCGATGCGCGGTAGGCAGCGGTGTGGCAGGCCGCGCAGTTGTTGGCGACGCGATCGAAGCCGATGCGCCGCTTGGTAAAGCCGATGGGCAATTCATGGCCTTGTTCCCAGGCCACGCCGAACGATGCGTAGCCGCCCGGCCCGGGCAGTTTGTCAGGGAAGACACGGGGCAGGACATAGAAGATCCAGTAGGGAATGCCGGCGTCATATTCCTGGCCGAAGGATCCGTACTTGAAGCGCTCATCAGGACTTGCAAACGCCGGCTGGCCATAGTCGCGAAAGAAACGCTCCCAGCCGACATAGCCGAGGACAGCGCCCAGAACCAGCACCACGATCCCAGTTTTGATCAGCCAACGTGGGCAGTTGCAGAGCTTGCTCATTGTGTGCTCCCTTCAAAAAGTCTTCAGGTACTCAATCAGCGCCCATTTTTCGCTCGGCGAGAGTTCGGTGCCATAGGCCTTGCCTTCATGCCCGCCGTTGCCGTTGCCAGCAACCGTGGTGTCGTAACGGAAGTAGCGCTTGCCACCTTCCTGCGCCTGGTCAGAGACGAAGCCGACCTTCTTCGGATCGTACAAGTCATCACCACGCCAGAACACCTTGGGGCGCTTGGCGGCAGGCTGAAGAAGGTCCCAAAGTGTAGGCACCGAGCCGTTGTGCAGATAGGGCGCACGCAGCCAGATGCCATCCAGCGGCGCATTGGCGTAGCCGTAGGTCTTGCGGAAATGGCTGAAGCGGTACTGTGGATCGGCGGAATAGAGCATGCCCTGGTTCTGCGCCAGCGCCAGGGTGTAGGAATCGAGCCGGCCTCGGTCGGTGCCGATTTTCTCGATCGGCGTGACCTTGCCGACGTATTCGCCGGTGAAATCCGTGCCGCTCACCCCGTGGCAATCGGCACAGTATTTCTGGTAAATGAGCTGGCCTTTCGCAGCCAGCGCCTTGTCCTCCGGAAAGTTCGCGCCAAAGGCTGGCGGCTGGGCCTGGCCGATGTAGGCCTCGATGCGTGCCATGGACTCATGGTCGATCAGTTTGGGCGTGGCGCCGGTACCGAAGGCGGCAGACAGGTTGCGTTCCTCTACCTTGTCATTGTTGCCGTCCCAGTGCAGTTGCATGCCGCGTTTCTTGTTCTGGTTCCAGATCGCGGGGAAGTCGGAATAGCCAACCAGTTCCTCCTTGGGCAGTAGTTCGATGGGAAAGTTGAAAATGGCTTTGGCGGAGTTGAAGGTGTCCACGCGACCCGGCCCCCAGTCCGGCTCATCAAAGATGAAGCGCAGGCGGCCGATCAGGCCATCCACGCCATCGCGCATCAGATGAACGCCGAGGGGATAGACCACCAGCTCGTCGAGCAGCCCGAGACTGCCGGCCTCGGCCTCGATGCGCGGAACAACCTGGGTGGGTGTGAAGCGGCGGTCCGCCATGCACTGGTAGATGAATTTCTGGAAGCCCATGAGATCGAAGCGATTGGCCGGCATGCCCAACACCAGCTTGGGTTCGGCATCCGGCTTCACCCGCACGGTCGAGCTATGGCATACGGCGCAATTGAGGAACACCCGGTCTATGCCCATGTGGCGGCGTTTGGACATGCCCACTGGCAGATCCTTGCCGGGCTCGTAAATGAAGCCCAGGGACTCGAAACCCTTGCCTGGAAGATAGTCGGCGCAGACCTCGGGCAGCACCTTCCAGATCCGGTAGGGGAAGCCCATGTTGCGTTCGCCGCCGGTGGAACCGTACTTGAAATGTTCGACCGGATCGGAATAGGTGACCGGCACGTCGGGAGAGAAGCGCTTCCAGGCGGCAAAGACGGCAAAGGCGATGAGGATGATCGCCATCCACAGGTAGAAACGGCAGGCGCTACAGGAGTCGGCATTGGACGATGACATGGCAGCCTCAGAAAGGGTTGACCATACGGTTCTTCGCAGTCAGTTCGACATAGCGGTCGCTGGAGTGCTCCTTGATGTCGGTAGGTCCCATTTTCCCCAGGTCTTCGATGCGCCCCTGCATGCGATTCAGAAAGGCATCCCACCAGCCCGGATCGGCCGACAGTTCGCCCTTGTCGGTGAAGTACAACATCGTGCCGGCGTGGGAATAGCCCATGACGCGCAACGGCACCCGCGTTACCAAGTCTGCATTGTTGACGAAGCGAAAGTTGCGCGCGGCAAAGTCCTGGTCAAACGTGCGCTGGAATACCCGGTCACCGACCCGCGGCGAGCCGAAGTGATAGAGCCCGTGCACGGGTTTGTCCTGCTCACGCCAACGCGCAGTCGCCAGGGTGGCCAGGGCCGCGCCCAGGCTGTGGCCGGTGAGCCATAGCGACTGTCCCTGATCCTGAAACTCGGTGACGGTAGCAATCAAGTCCTCCCACACCTGGGACAGGGCCAGGTTGAAGCCGTTGTGCACCCGGCCAAACGGCCCGTTGACGAACAGTGTGTCGAGATCGCTCATCCAGTCGAGCAGCTTGTCCGGTTGGGTGCCGCGGAATGCGACCACGATGGCCTGAGCATTGGCCATGACATAAGCTTGGGTGTCGCGCTTATCCAGAAAGCGGCTACGCGGGAAACCCCATTGCTGGGCCGTGCTTGTGATGCTGCCAGCGTCACTGTAGGCGAGGCGGGCGGCTTCGGCGAGGGCGACGGCATTGTCCGGATGATAGTAGGCGGTCGTGGACTGGAAATTGTCGAATGGCTGGGCGGGCATGGTTTTCCTCTGTGATCAATGGACAACGGTTGCGGGCAGGCAGCTACGCAGCTGTTCAAATGGGCGCGTCAGCACTGATTCGGGCTGCTCGCCCTGGGCACGAAGACGATGACGGATCTCATCGACCAGTGCCGCCAGTTGGGATGAATGCGCCCAGCCATCGGCATTGAAGCCGCGCGTGGCAAGCACCGCAAGCGGCGGCATGGGCGTCTTGCCGCGGCGCGCCTCGGGTACCTGCCACATGCTCAGGCGGTAATAGATGCGTTCAGCGCATTGATCGAGCTGACGGTCGAGGACGGCTGCATCGCCGTGCAGGAAGTTCGGCGGAAAGCGCTCGCCGGTGTTGTGGCATTGTCCGCATTGCCGATCAAACTGCGCGGCGCTGCCGGAACTGGGGTGGGTGACGGGCGGGTCAATGCGAATGGGCGGCAGAGCCTCCACGGGCCGCAAGCGTGCCCCGGGCCTGAATTCGCTCACCAGTGCGGTCATCCAGGTTCCCGGGTCAAACACGGTGTCATCATCAGCCCGCTGGCCAAGCAGGAGGGTGCGTACCGCCGCATAGTCGTCGCGCAGGCGCAGCGTTACTTGGCCCTGCATCCCGGTGGCGCTGAAGTGAATGCCCTGCACCAAGCGTCCATCGCTCAGGCGGGCGCTCAGGCCGGCACGCGATGCGCTGAAATCAGCCTGCAGGGAGTTCGCACTGGAACGGCTGCGTCCTAGCAGGGCGATGTCCGGGGCGCTGTTCGTCCCTGTCAGATGAAGACGCTCCACCTGCCCGTTGGCGCGGCCCGCGGCTTGCACGGTCCAGGCGCCGACAAAACGTTGGCGCGCACTGGCGCAGTCGAAGCGTATTCGGCGCCCGGGCTTGCGGGTGATGCGGCAGGGCATGGTCAGTCGCTGCACCGAGGCCGGGCGCGATGACGCAAGGAGTGCGCGATCCAGCGCCTGGACATCCGCGCCGCTCAATAGGCTTGCGAGACCGGCTGCCAAACGTGGCGGATCCACACTGGTCCAGGTTTCCAGCGGCGGGCGCACATTGAGCGGCTCGAATTGCGCCGGGATGTGCGCCAGTTGCGAAAGCGTGGCGAAACGATCATTTCGCCGCTGGGGCATTTTTTCAACGACCGGCATCAAGGGGTCGCGATTGGGTATGTCCGGATTGGGGATAGCCAAGCCTGTGGGCCACAACCTGGCCCACCGCGACTGCAGATATTCAAACGATTGCGCTTGGCCAAGCGGTGGCATTGCGCCGCTCAGGGCATAGCGCAATGCCGCATCGAGCCAGTCGCGGCGGCACTGCGCGCCCCGGAGTCCCGCACCACAGCCTTCGCGCCAGATGCGTTGCCAGACTGGAAACAGGTTGGCTCGCTCGGCTGCGGCTGCGATCAGATAGGCGACATCGGTGCCCGTGAGCTTGAGGCCATAGAAATCGCGCCTGCTGGCGCGGAGCAGATCGGCAATTGCGGGGTTGGCGGATGTCTCATCCCACAATGGCCGGGCAAAGATCGGCGCCATGTTCTGGTGACAGGCAAGGCACAGGGCGCGGCGGGCGTAGCGGACCTGAGGCTTCGCACCGGCGCGGTAGTCGCGCACCACCTGAAACTCGAAACGTCCTGCCGCTTCGTTGTAACTGATGACCTCCAGTATGCCGGTCTTTTCCTGGTAGCCGAGGAACAGCCGGTCCCGCAGGGGTGCGAACCCCGGTTTCGCATTGCCGTCTACAGCGACCACGACGCGTGGAAACTTGAAGAAATCAGGTGCGGCAGCGCTGCGCTGCAGGGAGCGACCCAGAGGAATAAACGTGATTTTAAGCGGTGACAGGCCGCCGGCCGGGAGTTGTAACTGCGAGTTGAGCTTTCCAATCAGCCGGTCGAAGGGATAGGGCACGGGGCTGTTGCCGACCAGGAGATCGAAGCGCGAACGTCCAATGGGAGGCAAGTCATCGTCCGCCCGTGCCAGGTTCCAACAAGAAAACAGTGCGCCGATTAACATGAGTGTGGCCCCAGCACCTTGCATCGCCAGCCTAGTTCCGCATCGCGACCACCCGCTTTTGCGTACCGATCCAGCAATCCTCGGGAACCTGGCCGGCGAGGAATTCGGCTTCGCCGGCCTTCGCCATATCCTTGTTATAGAGCGTGAAATTCAGCACGAAAACATGATCCATGTAGGCTCGGCCTAGATAGAGCCCAGGACGAATCATGCGAATCTCGTCGCGCACCCTGAGCCCGCGACGGCCGGCGAGAAAGTCGGGGTTTTCGCGGTAGCCGGGAAGATCATCGGTGAAAGCGTAGTCGATGATGATCGATTCGCGCCGCGAGTCGATCAGGCTTTCACCGCAATAGAGCTTGGCCGGAAACAACAGCCAGGCATCCTTGCCATCCACGCTGATTTTTGGAATCTCGCCGGGGCCGATAATGGGTCGCAGCACCGCCAGGTCCTGAATGCGATTACGCAAGATCCGGTCCTTGCGGTAGAAGACCTTGCCCTTCCACAACTGCTCCGCCATGGTTTCCAGCATCTTGCCCTTGACGTTCACCGCCAGTCCCTTGAGCCCACCGACGATTTCCGCTGCGCGGATCTTGCCGGAACTACCGCGCGGAAAAATCACCTGGCCGTCAAATGGCCCGTCGGGTATAGGGCCGGCAGTGAGGCGGGCGTAGATCTGGTCGAGCTGTTCCTGATCGAGGGTGGCAAGGTATTCCGGAGTGATCTTGTCCAGTTGCACCAAAGATATTGGGTAGTGGTATTCGACCTGGGCAAAATCCGGCTTGTCTGTGTAGTGTTCTCCATAGGGTGCGAACGCGATGTCCGGCTTGGTCTGGAACATCGCCTTGATCCGGTCGCAGCCAGCCAGCATCGCGACAAGTGACAATAATGCAATCAGCGGTGCAGTGCGCGTTTTCATTATTGCCTCCTTCACAAGGTCGCAAGGAAGGCGATCAAGGCCTTCTTGTCGGTTTCGGGCAGATCCTCGCCGAATCGATGCCCGCCATTCTCGATCTCATCGGTGCAGGAACTGTAAACCTGCCACAGACTGGGAGTACGAGCACGAGCTTCCTTCACCACGTCAACCAGGCTGCCGGGATCGACCGCGATGGCGGTGCCGATGCGCTGCATTTCGGCGGCGACCTTTTTCGCTTCATCGGCGGGCAGACGCTTGGCCAGCCTGGCCTCCAGCTCCGCAGGCCGCAGCTTGGCGGTGAGCAGATCGACAATGAAGGCCTTGTGCTGGAAGTTGCCCACATCGGCGGCGTTGCCGCCGGCCGGCACGCGCACAGTAAAGCCGATCAGCTTCTTCTCCTGGGTGCCGTCGAAGATCCTGGGTCCGATGTCGAGCACAATGTCCTCGTCAAGCTTGGTGACCTTGGGCACTCGCTGAGCCGGATGCAGCAGGTCCTGCATCGAAGCCACATAAAGCTTGAAGCGGCCGTCCACGCTCGGATCATATTTCCAGCACGCCGGCTGTTTGTCCTTGGGCAGCGCCGGCAGCCCGGCCTGGCTGGCATCGACATAGCTTGCGCGGTAGAACTCGTAAGGATTGGATTTGTCGCCGCTCCACCCACACAGTTCGGGTCCGACAGAATTATTGTGCAGGAATGGTGCGTGTGCCCAGAGATTGAGCAGGGAGATGTTGCGGTAATACCCGCGTCCGCCATCATGCGGCTCCAAAATGCCATCAACGACCGGGCGAGCATGATAGTTCTCGTCGGCAAATTCACCAAAGATATGGCCGCGCATGTGGTTGGAATGCAGCGCCCGACAGCGGTTCGTGCCGACCTCGGTCACCGGGGTCGGGACGTCGTTGCCCAACCAGTCCGCGCGCAAACCGGTCTTGGGATCAATGGCGTGAAAATCGACGGCCTCGAAAGGTGGCTTGCCGCTCGAATGGCAGCGCGCGCAGTTTTCGGCGAACACCTTTTCGCCACGATTGACCGAACCTTTGCCGAATTGCTTCTCCAAGTCCGCCACCAGATCATCGTAGTCATACCTGGCCTCGGGCTTAAGTTGCTTGCGCTGGTTCTCGCGCGCCTCGCGCAAGTCCTTGGCATGGCCTTCGGGCGCGGTCAGGAAGAAATCCAGCACATCGGTCAGCCTGTCCTCGATGGCCCGGAAGTTGGGACAATCACGCCGGCATTGGCCGATATCAAATGCGGTCTGGCCAAAATTGCGTGCGTTGGGATCGAGTTGGCGCAGATCGGACAGGTGATTGACCCAGCATTGTTCCGAGCAGGAACCGATGTTGAAATACACTCGCTGAATCGCGCCCAACGCACCGATTGAATCCTCGCCGCCCTTGAGGATGTGGTGCACTGTTTCCTTCTTGAGGCTCCTCTCCCAGCACTTGCCCGGTTTGCCGGGTTCGCACCAGCAGGCGTCTTCCTTGGCTCCGCTTGGACAGGATGCAGTCTTGCGCCAGCGTATGACATCTTCATTGGCAAAGGTGGGCCGCTCGGCGATATTGATCAACGCGTTGATGGTACCGGCATTGTTGACCTGGTCATTGGGGATCGCCGAAGTGTCTGTCGTGCCAGGCCGGGCGTGGGAGAATACTTGCCACAGCAGATCGTCCTTGGACATCCCTGACACCATGATTTCGGAAATGCGCACGTACTGGTTTCCCACCAGCCCGCTGATGTTCTCCCATTGCGGGTGTTCCGGATCCTTCGGTGGTTTCGCCGGGTTGAAGGCAATGTGACACGAACCGCACGCGGTGCCGATCAGGAAAGGTGGCTCAATCGAGCCATCGGCAAGCTTGCGCACTTTGTAATCGGAGCGGCTTGGATCATCTGACAGGCGACGGTCATAGCCTTCCCAGGAACCCATACTGCCATTGAGCTTCTGCCAAGCCGCTGCATCGAAGCGCGGATTGGGAAACTTGCGATAACCCAGGGCACCGGTGGAGGTGCCAAATGCGAGATTGCAGGCGTCTTCGCGACCCTTCTGGTGGCCTTCCGGATCGGCAGGATTGGCCGGCGCATCCTTGAAATCGCAGGCCGGGTCGCGATACCCGGGCTTGCCGACATACTTGAGCAATTCCTGGTCGCCTGGGCACCAGTCGAAGCCATATGTCTCATCAGGACTTTTGGCTGGGCAACCCGCGGAACCGGGCAAGCAACATCCCGGGTCATTGATCAGCCCCCAGGTCTTGAAGCGGTTTCCGCGTTGCAGTGTATTGAGTACCCGGTACCAGTCGATCAGCGCGGTGATTCTCTGCGGGAAAGCGTAGGTATGGAAGCGCGCATTGCCGGCGGTCGCCTTGAACCAGATTTCCCGCCCGGCGCGCGCGCTTGGACTAAGGCCGGTTTCGCCTTGGCGAAAACCGGCGTCGTCGTATGCCACCGCCACCTCTGAAGTCGGAACAGAGACTTGTGACTGGCTGATCGCTGAGGTCTCATCCGCCACCGCGTGCACCGTTTCAGGCTGATGGGTTAGCCAGGCCAAGCCTGCAATGGCCGAGGCACCCAGCAGCACAAGCCATGCGGATGTCTTCATGTTTCCTCCCCTTATTGCTGAACAGCGGCGTTGTCCTTCACCTTAGTGAACACGACCTGCATGTCAAGGCGGCAAATTGTGTTGCTCTCGCAGGATGGTGCTGATCCAGAGCAACTCCGGAGCGTTGCCGCCAGCCATCTCTTTGCGCTGGCGTGCTTCGACCAGAGGGGCCGCGAATACGGATTTGCCGATCCAATGGCCGAGCTTGCGGTAACTCTCGAACTGCGACTCGTCAAACCACTGGTCTTTCGTCGACTGGTTTGGAAAGTCCGTGTGGGTCAGCTGGTAGTTCTGCAGGTCGGCCGGCTCTGCTCCGGTCAGCCGCGGCTTGAGATAAATCAGCGTGCCTTCGGCGGCGTCCGGATAGATCACCCGGCCAACGGCCGAATAACCTGTCTTGAGTTCATCGCAATGCAGGTCGATGACCACGCCGAAATCCGCGTAACACTTGCGAATGGCATTGCCGAGATCGTCGAAGGTGCTGTTCTCATCCTGGCCGGCGTCGATGGCAACGATACAGTTGCAGCGTCGCCGCACCAATTCGTAGATGCCCAGGTTCTCGAAATGCCCGCCGTCTGACAAGTAGACAAAGGATGAAGTGTAGTCGGTCAGGCCGAACAATTCCTTCAGCAGGTACGTACCGCTGAATGGCGGGCTATGGACCGCCCAGGCGCTGGGATGGCCCGGATTGCCACTCCAATGTCCGAGGCGCACATTGAACACGGTCATCAGGAAGGTGAGCGCCGGCGAGCTCTGGGAACCCATATTGGGCGAGGCCGCTGCACCGGATATGGCCATGGCGGAGCCCGTGCATACCCCGCCCATGTATGAATCAGTGGGCCGGTAATGACTCAGGCATTGGCCTTTCTCATCCGGCAGGGTGAAGCTGTAGCCAGAGTAGAGCGGGGTGAAAGCGAACGCGGCGGCGCGTCGTTGCTGCCATGCGAGTTGCTTGCCGGCAACCAGATTCATCGCGGTATTGTGGATGGGGTAGGGGCGCTGGCAGACGATCCGGCCGTTCACTTCCTGGCAGAATTCCGTCAGCTTCAGATCGTCGCGTGGATCGAAACCGGTAAATGGATGCGGGATGCGCGTCTTGGAACGCGACGCCCCCAAATAGCAGCGAACCAGGCGTTGACGATAGAAGTGATAGATCGAAAACAGATTCACGTCAAAGCGCCACGCTAGGGCAGTGGCGAGCACCAGGCTTCCGGCAAACAGTGCCATCAGCAAGCTGATCGGAGTCTGCTTGAAGTAGTCCGCTTGCTGCGCGGCAATCTGGCCAAAGTGGGTATCGTCTGGATAGGTATGCGCCGCGCAGTCGCCGCACAAGAAGTACAAGACCAACTCATGCAAACCGAACGACAACAGGCCGATGAGCCCAATGACGAAGATATAGGGCATGAGCTTTGCAACCAGTGCACGCCATTTTTCTGCGGTCTTGCCAAGTGACACGGGGCTGCTCCCCAATAGCACGCCGGCGGCCGTGGATGCGATCCAGGCGGCCGCACCCGATCCGACGAACCACTTCGGCGCCCACATAAAGAATGCGGGCGCGATGTACACGATGCTGAATACGGCCGCCCAGACCAGCGCAAACAGGAGGAGCCAGCCGCCGAGACGGGACCACCATTCGCGCGAATCATGGGAAAAGTAGCGGCCCATCAGGCCGATGTGGCAGATGACAGTGAGTGAATAGAATTTGAGCAGCAAGGCGGTGGACAGCGCCGATGCGACCCACGCACCGCTGTATCCCAAGCCCTTGACGATTTCGGAAAGTTTGGCGAAACCAGCCGCCAGTACGCCACCCAAGGCCCCGGCAAGCAGGGCGAATATTCCCATTAACACCAGGCTGGCGAGACGGAACTGTGCCTGCGCGGAGCGGCCGTGACTCATTAAGCGCCCCAGACCCCAGCCTGCAAACCAGGGCGGCACATAGACCGCCATTCCCCAGAGCACCCAGCCGCACAGCGTGATGTCCCTGAGTCGGTATGCGCCGGCATAGAAGCCATAACCGATGAGCCAAGCTGATAGCAGCGCGGGCATGACTACCAGCGTCAGCACCCAGACCTGGCGCGTATAGAAGGGTGGCCGGCTTTCGAATCCGTCGCGGTTTCCCAGATTGAGGCCGATGAACACCATGGCCACACAAATGCAGGCGATGCCGCCGCCAAACAAGGGCAGCAGGTGCGGATCGACTTGGGCATGCGCACCCTCCCAGCCGGTCAGCCAGCGCGCCAGCCAGACCAGGAGTCGTGGCAGCAATAGCAGCGCGCCGAGATACAGCAGGAGCAAAGTCAGATTGAGATAAAGATTGCGCAGATAGGTGGCGATGGCAGTCAGCGTGTCGGCTGAAAACAGCCCCGCCCTGGGGGTCAGGTAATTGCTGTAGCTACGCAGGAAACGGATGGCCGGACTCTCTTCGCCAGCTGTTCTGAGTTGTTCCTCCGCGTCCTCGACCTTGCCGCCACCTCGATGGATGAGCGCAGACAACCAACCGCCTATATAGCCGCCACCGGAGACACAGGACAAGTAATCGAACTGGCGCAGCAGCTTCAATTCGGCGAGAGCCTGCAGGATGCCGAGGTTGAAGGTGGCGCTGCGTATGCCCCCGCCCGAGAATGCCAAGCCGATCCAGGGTTTTTCGGCGGCAGCACCATCTTGCTCCAGTTGTCTGATCGCCGCGCGTTCCTGAGCGTGAATAGTGGAAAAATCCAAGCCGCCACGCTGAGGGTCTGTCATGAACACCCCGTTCGGGCGACATATGAGGTCCGTTCGCTAACGGCACATGCGCTAAAGCGCTTATCCAACTTTCGATCGCAGAATTTCATTGGCTTTCCCTTGAGATCGAGTTTGCGTCCGACTGTTCGGGGGGCTTGACGGCGATGAGCAAAATGCGGTGTTCTGGCTTCCCCCTCCTGGAAGCAATCACGCATCAACGGTTTCCATATCGCTTGAGCTTGGGACAACCGAGCCGCCAGCCCGAACAGTTATCACCATAGAACAGAAATTTATAATGTGTATGTGACTATTTCTATAAAGACCGTCGTCTAGCTTCTTGATGTCTTGGAACTTCGCCCCTGTCCATCTAATTTGTCAATAGATCGGTTCCCAGGCGCGCGAGCGTGGCAGATCCATACGCTGCTTCGATATGTTTGGATGTTTCCACTGGCACGCCCAGTGCCTTATGCCGGATGCGTCGCCAGGTTTCGCTTTTCGCCCCGCCGCCTGCCGTCAGGACGCGCTCGAGCGGACTTGCGCCAAGTTCCACAAGTCTGCGGTAGCCCAGCGCCTCAATCCGGGCCAAAGATTCAAGGAGACCATGCAAGAAAGCGCGATCATCGGTTGGTCTGGGTTGCAGACGCGGTGCAAGCTGTGGGTCAAAGAGGGGAAATCGCTCGCCCATGCGGAGTAAGGGGTAATAGTCCAACCCGCTGTCCTCCTCCGCATTGATCTGTTCTGAGAGATCGGTCAGTTGCTGCTCGGAAAAATACTGCCTGAACACCGCCGCACCCGCGTTCGAGGCGCCGCCGGCGAGCCAGAGCCGGCCATAACGATGCGAATACACCCCGCATTCCGGGTCATCCACTCTAGTCTCCGACAACAGCTTGAGAACGAGCGTCGAACCCAGCGAGGTCACAGCATCGCCGGGCTGTTCAACACCGGCGGCGATGAATGCAGCAATGCTGTCAGTGGTCCCGGCCCGTACCACACAGTCAGGGTTGAGGGCGAAGCGGCGGGCGACGTCTGGGTCGAGGCGGCCAAGCGTTGATCCAGGGGTGACAACTTCGGGCAACAGAGGCCAGATGGGCAGGGCTTGCATCCAGCTTGGCCAGGCGAGCGACTCGATATCGCAGCCGGTCTTCAGGGCATTGTGATAGTCACTGATGCCGTACTGGCCGCTCAGCAGCCCGGTCAGCCAGTCCGCTTGGTGGCAAGCGTAATGGGCCCGTTTGCTGCCGAGCCGATTCAGGAGTCGAAGGAGTTTGCTTAGCCCTGGCGCAGCGCTTGCGGCGATGCGATACTTGCTGGCCAACGAGGCGAGCGTCTGCGCCTCGTCGACGGCAGTCGCGTCGGAGTAAAGCAGGACAGGGCCCAGGGCTTGCCCGGCGGCGTTTGCTAGCAACACCGTGCCAGAGGTGGCGTCGACAGCCACAGCGACCAACCGGGACCTGGCTTCGGTGGGAATGCTGGACAACAAATCAACCAGCGCTGCGTGCCAGTCTTCCGATTGCTGATAGCGAGGATTGGAATAGTTGAACCGCGATTCGTGAACGACATCCCCGGCCGAGTCGATCAAGCAGGCCCGCGCTCCCGAAGTCCCGAAGTCAAGGCCAAGATAGTACTCAGCCACAAATATTGGACTGCGCTTCGAACTCGCTCAATTCAACTTTTGGCTGGGGCTTCCAGCCTTTCTTGCGATGTTCGGCGACCACGCTTGTGAAGATTCCGCCACGCACATAGAACTTGGCGACCAAACGCATGAATCGCGGCTTGGTTGCCTTGACCAGATCGTCCAGGATGCGGTTGGTGACGTCCTCATGAAAATGCCCTTCGTTGCGGAATGACCAGATGTAGAGCTTGAGACTCTTCAGTTCGACACAGGCTTTGTCCGGGATGTAATCCAGGTGCAGCACGGCAAAATCCGGCTGCCCGGTCTTGGGGCAAAGGCACGTGAATTCAGGTATTTCCATGTGAATACGAAAATCCCGGTCAGGTTTTGGATTGGAAAAGGTTTCGAGTGACTTGGAAGGGGAGGAGGGCATGGCTGGGTCGTAGTAATATTCGCAGGGCAGACGACATGATCGTTTAATGCCGGTCTGCTGATTATAAATGACTGGCTCCCCTCGGCCGCGGCGCGCAATGAAGTCATCGCGACGCGCCGAGCCCGCGGTCATCCGCGGAGACCAACTTTCAGGGAAATACCTTGCGCCTCATATCCATCAAGCTTGCCGGCTTCAAGTCTTTTGTCGATCCCACCACGATTCCCATCCCTGCCCAGTTGACCGGTGTTGTCGGCCCCAACGGCTGCGGGAAATCCAATGTCATTGATGCGGTGCGCTGGGTGATGGGAGAATCATCCGCCAAGCACCTGCGCGGCGAGTCCATGCAGGACGTCATATTCAATGGCTCCAGCGCGCGCAAGCCGGTATCCCGAGCGTCGGTCGAATTGCTGTTCGACAACAGCCAGGGCAAGGCAGCCGGACAGTGGTCCGCGTATGCGGAGATTTCGGTCAAGCGTGTCTTGACCCGAAACGGCGAATCCACTTATTACATCAACAACATCCATGTAAGGCGCCGGGACGTGGCCGACCTTTTCCTCGGCACCGGACTTGGCGCGCGGGCTTATGCCATCATCGAGCAAGGCATGATTTCCCGCATCATCGAGGCCAAACCAGAGGAACTGCGGGCGTACCTGGAAGAGGCCGCGGGCATCTCCAAATACAAGGAAAGACGCAAAGAGACTGAAGCCCGACTCAAGGATGCGCGGGAGAATCTGAACCGGGTTCAGGATATCCGGCGCGAACTCACGACCCAGATCGAAAAGCTGGCGGCACAGGCGGAGGTTGCCAGGCAGTACAAGCAACATCAGGCGGAGCTCAGTGGCGCGCAGCACATGCTTTGGTATGTGCGGAAGCGGGATGCCCAGTCCGCTCGCGGAAGGTTGGCGCGGGATCTCGGGGAGGTGGGCAACCGGCTTGAAGCGGAGACCTCACGGCTTAGGGAAATCGAGAAGAACCTGGAGCACACCCGCACCGAGCACTACGCGGCGCAGGACACGTTCAATGCCCTGCAGGGTGAGTTCTATGCAGCCCAGGCTGAAGTCTCCCGTATCGAGCAGGAGTTCAAGTACCTGCGCGAGAACCGCGAACGCCTGCAAAAACAGCTCCAGGATTTGGAGCAGAGACAAGTTCATCTGAACGAGCGCGGTGGAAGAGCCGCAGCAGCTCTGGCGGAGTGTACGCAGAAAAAGGCTGGATTAGCCGAGCTTCTCCTGGCGGCCGAACAGCGACTGGAGCAGGCGAATGCCCGGCTGCCTGCACGCGAAGAAGCACTCAAGGCCACCCAACAGGCTGTCGGCGAGGCCCAGCGGGATCTGTCGCAAGCTGAACAATCCCGGCAGGTGGACGAGACTCATCTGGTGCACGCTCGCAAACTGATTCAGCAACTGGAAGAGCGGCAGCGGCGCTTGAGTCAGGAGCGGGATAGCCTGCCACGCCCCGATGCAGCGGCGCTTTCGGCCAAGGAAGTGGAAGCCGCCAATCTTGCCTCATCGCTTGTCCAGATCAGGGCCGAACTGGAACAAAAGGAAGCGCGATGGCCAGAACTGGAGACCGCCCGCGCCGCAGCCAGTCAAAATCTGGACGCGTGCAGGCAAGGCCTGCATCAGGCGGAAGCCGAACTGCAGGCGCTGAAGAACCTGCAGGAAAGCCTGAAGGCGGATGAAAAACTGGGCCACTGGCTGAATAGCCAAGGACTGGGATCCAAGGCACGACTGTTCGAGCAACTGGACGTCGAACCTGGCTGGGAAGCCGCAACTGAAGCTCTATTGCGCGAACGCCTGCAGGCGCTGGAAGGCGAGGCTCTGCCAAACTGGTTTGATAGCCCCCCGCCGGCCCGGCTGACCCTGGTTTCCTCTGGAAGTCGGGCGGGACGAGCGCTTGGACTAATGAACAAGATTCATGTGAAAAATCCGGCGCTGGAGGGCGCGTTGGCCGAATGGCTGGCCGGTGTAAGTGTGGCGGAATCATATGAGCAGGCCAAATCGATGCTGGGTAATTTGCAGGAGGGCGAGCGCATCGTGACACGCCAGGGACATGTGTTAACTCGCCACAGCATTACTTTTCATGGCTTGCACACTGCGGTGGAAGGCGTGCTGGCCCGCAGTCGGGACATCGAACGCCTTGAGCAGACAAGTAAACAGCACAAGACACAAGCGGCCCAATTAGAGACGGCTTTGCAGGCTGCCAGCACAGCCATGAGTGCGGCCCAGCAATCGATACAGCAATTGCGTCATCAAGCTGGCCAATCGCAGAATCGCCAACATACTGCTCAGATAGAAGTGGTTCGCCTACAGCAGGTTCTGGAACGCATCAGCCTGCGCCGCAGCCAGATCGAACAGGAATTGGCCGAAGTTGAAGCGCAGTTGACCAGCGAAAAGACGGACGCGGACGCGGCTGAGCAGCGGTTGAAAGAACACCGCAGCCAAATCGAGTTTGCCCGTGAGCGTGTGTTTGAAGCCCGACAGGAGCGAGACCGTGCCGACCGTTCCCTGTCCGAAGCGCGGGAAAGTCAGCGCATGGCGGAACGCAGCGTGCAGGAAACTCAATACACAGAAACAACTTGCGCTAACAAAATCATTGAATTAACTGAGCAACTGAATGCACTTAACCAGGAAAAAGTTGGGGTGTCCGAAAGTTTGGTTCGGGGCAAACTGGAGTTCTCGCAGGTTGATGAAGCGCCGTTGTCGAGCGGACTTCAGATTGCGCTGGATAACCGCGTTCTCAAGGAATCGACCTTAAATAGTTTTCGTAACAATCTGGAAGATCTGAGCAATCGGTTGAGAGCAGACGAGGGACTGCGTTTCGCCTGCGAGCAGGGCTTAACACCCCTGCGGGAGCGCATGGAGCAGTTGCGCCTGAAGGATCAGGAAATGCTTATGACAGAAGCCCAGTTCGATAGCCAACTCAGGGAAGCTCAAGCGGATCAGGACGCCGTAAAGCTCCGGTTTGATCAGGATAACCCGCGCGCCGGCAATCTTCAGAACGAACTCAATCGTCTGACCGCGGCCATCTCAGAGTTGGGGGCGGTCAATCTCGCGGCGCTGGACGAGCTTGAACAAGCGCGCGAACGGGATGACTATCTGAAGAATCAGCATAGCGATCTCCTTGAAGCCACCGAAACTCTGGAGTCGGCAATCCGAAAGATTGACCAGGAAACCCGCGAATTGCTCAGGCAGACATTTGATACCGTCAATGGGCATCTGGCGGAACTATTCCCGCAGATATTTGGCGGCGGCCACGCAGAACTGGTCCTTACCGGCGATGAACTGCTAGATTCCGGCATCCAGATCGTTGCCCAACCGCCCGGCAAGCGCAACACCAGTATTCACTTGTTGTCCGGGGGAGAAAAGGCGCTAACCGCGCTTTCCCTCGTATTCTCGCTGTTCAAGCTTAACCCAGCACCATTCTGCCTGCTGGATGAGGTCGACGCGCCGCTGGACGACGCCAACACCATACGCTATTGCGACATGGTCAAGCGCATGTCTGCGGATACGCAATTCCT
Organism: uncultured beta proteobacterium; assembly: GCA_963782495.1. GTDB lineage: Bacteria > Pseudomonadota > Gammaproteobacteria > Burkholderiales > Thiobacillaceae > DASQBT01. The sequence continues at coordinate 151,470 of CAWAJU010000004.1, forward strand.
GTTCATCACCCACAACCGCATCACCATGGAGATGGCGCAGCATCTTGCTGGAGTGACGATGAACGAGCCGGGTGTTTCGCGCATCGTCGCGGTGGATGTAGAAGAAGCATTGCGATTTCATGAAGCCGCTGCTTGATCTGGATTCAAAGCTGGCTGTCGAGATTTCCCGAAGTTTGCCAAGTCACCGCCGCAATTAAAAAGCCGATGGTTTAGTCGAATTTTCAAAAAGTTAAAGAAACACGTCGTCGATTTTTACAATAGATAAAATGATGGATACATCGATATTCATTAATTCTTTGAATAGGAAGGAATCCGCAGACCTCGCATGCGTCTTGCATACGTCGACATTGAAGTTGGTACGTGTTTTGTATTAGCTACGCCTGAGCGTCACTGGCAAGAGCCAACAAGATGACGGAAAAGCGTGCTCAATTAACTCATAAGACAAATGGAGGAATGTATGAGGCTTCACAATGTTAAAAAGGTGGGCGTCGTAGCGCTGATGTTGACAAGCTTCGCCTGCATATCCGATGCTCAGGCTGTTGTTGCCAATGGACACAGCGAGGGTGCAGGCCTAGTACTGCAATCAGTCTTTCCCGGCGTGAGCCTTGTCCTTCCCCCCGTTTCAGATTACGCGCCTGCTCCCTATAGCAATTCATCGCTTATCCTTCCCCTGAACCCCGTCATTCCGGGAGTTTTGGGCCTTAACTCAGGCACACTTTTCGGCTCCGACGCTTCAGATGTTAACGGCTTGCCAGGTTCAAGGAGTGCAACTGGCACCGGGACCATTAACGGGACAGCACTGGATCTGCTCGGAGTTACCTTGACTGCCGACATTCTTAGTTCAACGTCAAGCGTCACTGGTGATTCCGGTTCCTTTGACGCTGCAGGAAGTTCGATCATCGCCAACGCGGTACTGACGATTCCGCAAGTGTTGGGTACAACGGTTATTCAGTTGAATCCGGCGGCGGCGCCCAACACAGTCATTACCAACCCAGTACTGACGTCGCTTGGAATCATCATAGTTCTGAACGAGCAACTGGTGGACGACGTGGCGGGAGGAAGTTGCGCGGCGCTTAGCTGTAAGCAGGAAACCAATGCAATTCATATAAAGCTAAATCCGCTAGGGTTGCAGTTGGTTGACGTCGACCTCAAACTGGGGCATTCCTTGGCTTCGCTGACAGCGGCTCCGGTACCGGAAGCAAGCGAATGGGCCATGATGTTGGCTGGCGTCGGGTTGATTGGCTTGCAGTTGCGCAGGCGCTCTGGTCGGGCGCACATTATTCGCGCCTAAAAGCCGTTTCAGGCAAGGGCAAGAGGGGGCGAATTTCGCCCCCTCACTTTGTCCCTTGCGCTGGCCTTTTTGGGAGCGCAGAAAGTGAGTTTCGTCAGCCTCGGCAATGCCAGCAAGCATTCGACTTTGCAAACACTTCGGCGCCGCAAGGAAACGGTGGCGCCAGCGATGAGCGGTGCTTACGGCAATGTGCGGGCGCTCAGCAACCTCGCGCAGAATCAACCCTTCGCGCAGGGCGACGGTGATCGAGCCGCTTTCCGCGTTGGTGCGGCCCGGCCAGCGGGGTTCCGGTCAAAGCACTGTAATGTCTTGCCGCAGTGGCCCACCCCCTTGCCGACAACTGGCAGCGGACGCGAAAGAACCTGCTCGGCCGGCGGGTAGATCGTCCAGCGCTTGGTCAAGGGGTGATTGCGGGCGCCGATGACATTGCCAGCTTGGCACCAAGCGTGCAACAGCCGCTCGGACACGCCGAGGTTGGCCGCAAAGCGGCGCAGTGGAATGCCCTCTTGCTGGCTCATGCCACACCCCCAAACGTCCTACCGTTCGTCGGCAAAACAGGCCCAAAATCTGCGCAACAGGTTTTATCAGGTGGAAACCCAAGCCGCGCTTGGCTTTCCGGGGCGTTTTGGGGTCTGAGAAAGTCTCGCCAGTGAGACTTATGTCCCTGTGTTACTAGACGGGACATGAGCCGAGGCCGAGGAAACTGCGAGAGGGGTTTTCTGGTGGGGAAACTGCCTGTTCCTTAAGCAGCCTTCCTAGAGCGTACTTCGCATAATGTATATTATGTTAAATAATGACCGAGTGTATGGATTCCAATCAGCCGTGCCCGTGCATTAAGCACCACTCCGTTGACCTAGCTGGCGATTCCCAAGCTGAAACAACATTCCAGGCGACTTCAATATGCGAGCTCACAAGAGCCCACGCACTCGCGATCCCGGTTCCATATCAGAACTGTAAAGTCCCATGGAAGCGAGGCTATTGAGCCGTGCTCTTGAGTAGAACGCTTGCTGAGCGGCATAGACGCTTTCTCTCTGCCCGCGCCACGCGCCCATTACTGGCTCCTGTAGTGCCCGTGCGAATGAAAATGACAGCGCCCAGGGCGCCTGTGATGACATGAGGTTTATTGCATTGAGGTTGGCACTGGCTTCCGCGGGGGTCTGTCCGCCCGACAGGAAATTCAAGCTGGGCACTGCGGACGGTACGGTGCGTCGGAGAACCTTGAGGGTCGCCTTTGCCACCTCTTCGGGACTAGCTCGCTGGTTATGTGCGCCCCCTGGCAATACCATGCTGGGCTTAAGTATCATGTATTCCAGACTCACACCGTGCCGGTACAACGCATGGAAAACAGCATGTAGTACAGCCTCTGTTACCGCGGCACAGCGTTCCTGCGAATGATCGCCGTCCAGGAGCACTTCGGGTTCGACGATGGGAACGAAGCCGTCCGCCTGGCACACTGCCGCATAGCGCGCGAGCATTTCGGCATTGGCTTCAATTCCCAGCGAAGTGGGATTGTGCTCGGAGATCGGGTAGACCTCGCGCCATTTGGCAAATCGCGCGCCGAGTGTCTTGTAGGTCTTCAGGCGCTCCGCAAGGCCATCAAGTCCCTGGGTGACTTTATCGCCTGGCGCGCCGGCCAGCTCCAGGGTGCCACGGTCCACTTTGATTCCCGCCACCAAGCCTTGGCGCTGAGCCAATTCTGGCAATGGTGTGCCGTCGTCAGCCCGTTGACCGAGGGTTTCCTCATATAGAATCACCCCGCTGATGTATTCGCCAATGCCAGTCGTATTCAAGAGTAAGGCACGGTAGGCACGCCGGTTTTCCTCAGTCGGTTCCACACCTACGGCCTTGAACCTTTTGGCGATTGTGGGTCCGCTCTCATCCGCGGCAAGTATGCCCTTGCCTTTCTGGACCAATGCCACAAGGGTGGCCTGCAATTCCTCTTCAACGCTCATTTCTCCTCTCCTTTCTCCGCCATATGTCAGACCGGCGTAGGTACCCCGAGCAAGGGGAATCACCGTTGCCGAACCGCAATCACTAACAGCCCCTGGTGGCTTACAGCGACCCACTCCCAGATCGCTTTATGGCCTTTCCTACCCAATTTGGGGATGCCCACCTACCCAGAAGGATTACTCTACTATTTTAGTCAAGTACTTTGCTAGACTGAAAGTCGTCTTTCACTTTCAAGAGGTTTGTGGACTATGGATCAGAACACCGAACTCCCGGATACACCCATGCTTGATGAACTTGAAAGCGGCCCCTGGCCCAGCTTTGTGACTGGTATCAAGCGGCTGGCCAAGACCAAACCGATGGCCGTTGACCTGCTTCGCCAATTGGAAACGTCCTACGAAACGAAGAAGGGCTACTGGAAGGGCGGCACGGTAGGAGTGTTTGGTTACGGCGGCGGAATCATCCCCCGCTTCACCGAACTGAAGGACGAAGAGGGCAAGCCTCTGTATCCCGAGGCTGCCGAGTTCCACACGTTTCGGGTTCAGCCGCCGGCTGGCATGCACTACGACACCAAGACGTTGCGCTACATGTGTGACGTATGGGAAAGATATGGCTCGGGCCTGATTGCATTCCATGGCCAGTCTGGCGACATAATGTTCCAGGGTATCAAGTCCGAGAATGTCCAAGATGCGTTCAACGACTTGAACTCGCATGGTTTTGACCTGGGTGGTGCCGGACCCGCGCTGCGCACCTCCATGTCCTGTGTCGGTTCGGCGCGCTGCGAATTGTCATGCTACGACGAAGCCCGTGCGCTGCGCACGGTCATCAACAACAACCTGGACGACATGCACCGTCCCGCCCTGCCCTACAAGTTCAAGTTCAAGTTCTCCGGCTGCGGCAACGACTGCGTGAACGCCATCCAGCGTTCCGACATGGCCACCCTGGGCACCTGGCGCGACAACATGCAGGTCAACGAAAGCCTGGTCCAGGCCTGGGTCGCCAAGAACGGCAAGACCGAACTGGTCAACCAGGTCATCAGCATGTGCCCGAGCAAGGCCCTGACCCTGAAGAAGAAAGGCACCGAGAGCAAGGCGGACGGGATGGTTGCCGTAGCGGTCGATAATGATGACTGCATGGAAATCGACAACCACAACTGCGTGCGCTGCATGCATTGCCTGAATGTCATTCCTGGCGGCCTGCTGCCTGGCAAGGACCGGGGCGTGACCATCCTGGTGGGCGGCAAGGGCGTACTCAAGATCGGCGCCACCCTGGGCACCGTGGTGATTCCGTTCATGAAGCTCGAATCCGATGAAGACTTCGAGAAGCTCAACGACCTGGCGCGCAGCATCCTCGACTTCTTTGCCGAGAATGCCCTGGAGCACGAGCGCACGGGCGAGATGATCGACCGCATCGGCCTGGTGAACTTCCTCGAGGGGATCGGGCTGGAAATCGATCCCAACATGGTCGCGCTTCCCCGCGTACCAACCCTTACGTCAGGATGGACGACTGGGACGAAGAAGCGGCCAAGTATATGGAACGCAAGAACGCTGCCGCCTAAGCGGCGAGAGACCAATCGGGCGCGGAGCGCTTCCCGCCCGAATCAACATGATAAAGATAACAAGCAAGCGTCCGTTCAAATGCCAAATCGACGGACTGACACACAACGTTGCTTGATCTAAGCTTGTAGCATGCAAGATTGAATCCTTGCATTTGAAGCGCATCTAAATCGCGGAGGAACGACAAATGGATCTACCCAGCAACGGCGGCAACGTGAGGATTACGCTGGAGGAGGATGAGGGAGGCAAAAATAAGGTCGTCTTTTCTCTTGCAAACGGCAGCGAGATGAAGTTGTCGCCTGCGCAGGCCCGGCTATTGGCCACCGAATTAATTGTGGTGGTAAATCGGGCCGAAGTTCGTCGTAGCCTCAGGCGTAGCCCCAACGTCTCCGATAAACCTGGGGCGTCCAGCGGTGACGACATTGACCTGTTTCAGCCTGAATTTTCCAAATAATCAACGCCGCTAAAGCATCTCTACGACCCAGCGGGTCACCGTTGCGGTAGCCACGGCACATTTCTGGCCGCGGGCTTCACTGAACGCCTGGTATTCGTCCGGCTTCCACATGTCGTAAGTGCGGCCGGTGAAACGTTGCTGGAGCTCCGCACAGGTCACCCCGCCAAACTCATCGCGAAAGCGCTCTACCAACTCGGCTCCCTTCTGGAAGTTGCCGATAAAGCGACCCTTGTCGAGTTTGTCACGGTCGCGGCCGCGTTTCGAACTTAACGCCAAGAGCCCTCCGCTCAACGCGCCGCAGGCACCCTGCCCGCTCAACGCACCGCCCCCGGAAAGACCGTGACTTGCCTTGACTGTGGCGTCGTCAACGACGCCTATCGTCTCCTGCACTGCCGCGAGCACGCACTGGGGACAACAGCCATAGTCAAGTTCATAGCGCAGGGCTTTTTCATAGGCCAGCAATGCGTTTTGTTTCTTTTCTTCCTGAGTCACGGTCGCGCCCCACAAATATCAGTACCCGCTAATATACAGTATATTCAAGCGAAATTCTGCTCGTGCGACCTGGAATGAAGGCCTCCGTCCGCATGGGCTCAATTCGGCGGGCTTTCACGGCATCGTGGTCGGGCAAAAACAGTTGACCGGGCTGCCCTCACAGCGCTGCGGCGCCTGCGCACCCGGTTCAGAATTCAGTCCGATGTTCCAGTCGACTTACCCAAAGCCGTGGCCAGAGTCGAAAAGATATCCATGGGCACCGGAAATACGATAGTCGAAGACTTGTCGCCGGCAATGGCCGACAAGGTCTGCAGGTAGCGCAATTGCATGGCTTCCGGTTGGCGGGCCAGCATCTGCGCAGCTTGCAAGAGCTTTTCCGAAGCCTGCAACTCTCCTTCCGCGTGGATCACCTTGGCTCGACGTTCGCGCTCGGCCTCGGCCTGCCGGGCGATGGCCCGCACCATGGACTCGTTGATATCCACGTGCTTGATTTCCACATTGGAGACCTTGATTCCCCAGGCATCGGTCTGGCTGTCCAGGGCTTGCTGAATGTCCACATTGAGCTTTTCGCGTTCGGCCAGCATTTCGTCGAGTTCATGCTTCCCGAGCACCGCGCGTAGAGTAGTCTGTGAAAGCTGGCTGGTGGCGTTGAGGAAATCCTCCACCTTGATGATCGCCCTCTCGGGGTCGACGATACGGAAATACACGACCGCATTCACTTTGACCGACACGTTGTCGCGCGAAATGACGTCTTGCGGGGGCACATCAAAGACCACGGTACGCAAGTCCACTCGCACCATCTGTTGAATACCGGGGATCACAATGATGAGGCCCGGACCTTTGACTTTCCAGAAGCGTCCCAGCAGAAAAATGACGCCGCGCTCGTATTCGCGCAAAACCCGAAGGGTGCCAATTACAAAGATGACAAGCAGGACGATAAGTCCAGAAAATCCAATATCAAGTCCCATGATCATTTACCTTTTGAAACCGCTGGTTCGACAACAAGGGTCAAGCCGTTGCGGGCTGTGACCGTGATAGGCAAGCCGGGCGCCAGCTCAGCCGAACTCTGAACCTGCCAGAGCTCACTTTGTACCCGCGCCCAGCATAGACCCTCGGCGCATGACAGCACCACGCCATTGCTGCCGATGAGTTGTTCGCCGCCGCCCAGGACCGGCCTCCGCCGCGCCTTGAAGGCCAAGCTGGCCGTCGCAACAATCGCCACTGCGCTGATAACCGCAAGCGCGACAATCAGCGCGATCGGCACACCGAAGCCGGGAACTTCAGTGTCGATCAGAATCACGGCTCCAAATACAAAGGCAACGACTCCGCCCAAGCCAAGGATGCCGAAACTGGGGGCAAAGGCTTCCGCCACCATAAATCCAATGCCAAGCAGGATCAACGCAAGTCCGGCATAATTCACCGGCAACTGCTGGAGCGCGTACAGGCCGAGTAGCAGACTGATGGCGCCAATGACGCCCGGTGCAACCATCCCCGGATTGAAGAATTCGAAGAACAGACCATACACGCCGATCATCATCAGGATCAGTGCGATGGACGGGTCGGTGATCACGGACAGCAACTGGTTGCGCCAATCCAACTGGTAGCTGAGGACGGGAGCGCCTGCAGTCTTCAGGCGCACCTCCTGTCCGATGGCCAGCTTGATGCTTGCACCATCTAGTTGCCTGAGAAGTTGAGGAAGGTCATCAGCAACGCGATCGATCACGTTGCGCTTCAGCGCGTCCGCTGCGGACAGGCTTACTGCGCTTCGTACTGCCTGCTCCGCCCATTCGGCATTGCGCCCGCGCAATTGCGCCAGGCTGCGGATATAGGCTGCCGCATCATTCATCATCTTCCTTTCCATGGTATCCGTGGGCTGCAGGGATTTGGACTTCGCTTCGCTCTTGTCAGGTTGCGGATGTGCACCGCCGCCAACGCCGGGAACGCCAATGGATACTGGCGAAGCTGCGCCCAGATTGGTGCCCGGCGCCATGGCTGCGATATGACAGGCATACAGAATATAGGTACCGGCGCTGGCCGCGCGTGCGCCGCTAGGTGCGACAAAGCCTGCGACCGGAACGGAAGACCCAAGAATTGCCTTGATAATTGCACGCATGGAGGTGTCCAGGCCTCCGGGCGTATCCATGCGCAGCACCACGAGTTGGGCACCCTCTCGGTTGGCGTGTTGGAGCCCGCGCACTACATAATCTGCGGTCGCAGGCCCGACCGCGCCATCCAGACTTAACAGCACCACCGGCTTGGGCAAGGCGAAGGCGGGCGCCGAGAGCACTGATGCCAACCCCAGCAAGAACGCAGCCCTGGCACATTTCATCACCGTCCCCTCTTATCGTGAGTCAATTAATCCAGCCCAGAATCAAGAAACTGGGCTCTGCTTACTTTATAGTGTCATTACAGATTGACGCACTGGATGGGTTGCTTTGCTGCCACATGATTGATCCTGAAAACACCGGAATGTCGCGCATAGTCCTGAAGTACGTGGTTGCCATTCGATAAGCTTCTGTGACACAAATACTGCCACAGCAACAAGCCCGTACTGTAACGCCGCGCATGGCAGCAATTCGTGTCGCCGGTATTTACCTGGTATGCGCCGTTCTGTGGATTTACGCTTCGGACCGGTTGCTGGCGCTGCTGGTGCAAGACGGCGCATTGCTCGCTTGGATAGGCACAATCAAGAGCGTGGTCTTCGTCGTGGCGACCGCCTTGCTGCTCTATTTGCTGCTGCGCACCTGGGAACGGCGCAATGCAGACATGCAGTACGCGCCGGCCACGGCACGACCCAAACGGCTGATTGTCGTGTTCGCGATCCTGGCCCTCTTGGTACCCCTGCTCATATTCATCGCCGTACATTTGGAAGGTGCGCGCATCAACAAGGAGGCCCATTCCGACCTGGACGCGATCGCCCGGCTCAAGACCGGCCAGATCGAACAATGGCTGGCCGAGCGGCACGGTGATGCTTCGGTGATCATGGCCAGCTCGGGCTTCATCGACAAGCTGGACAACTGGTTTCGAACTGGCGACCGTGATGCCAAGGCCCAGGTTGACGAACGGCTGCAAGCAGCGGCGGAGGCCTTTTCGTACCGGGTGGCCCTGCTGAATGCTAGCGAACCTCCAGAAAACCCGGTCCAACAAGCCCAATTGAAGACGGCCCTGAGCACTCGGCAGGTTCAGATGACCGAGCTTTACCGGGACCCCGCCGGCGGAGTCTGGCTGGACTTCATCGTGCCCCTTTTCAAGCACACAACTCGCGAGCAAAGACCGGTGGGGGCGGTGGTGCTGCGCGCGCCCGCCGGCCAGTTCCTGTTTCCCTTGATCCAGACCTGGCCCACCCCTAGCTCCAGTGCCGAAACCTTGCTGTTTCGCAAGGATGGCAACAATGTCCTGTTTCTCAACGAGCTGCGTCACCGCAAGAACACGGCGTTGAAGTTTCGCCTGCCACTTGATTCCCCGGATCTGCCCGCCGCCATCGCCGCCCGCGTCGGTGGCAAACCTCAGGTCATTGAAGGACGCGACTACCGCGGCATCCGCGTTCTGGCCGCCGCGCGCCCTGTGCAAGGTACCTCCTGGTTCCTGCTCGCCAAGGTAGACGAGGATGAGTTGATGAGCCCGCTGCATCAACTGGTGGCTTGGGTGAGCGTGGTATCGTTTGCAGCTATCGCCGCGCTGGCGGCGGTGGTGACGCTGTTGTGGCGTCAGCAGCAACGTGCCCACCAGCTGGAGCTCCTGGCCCGGACCGGCGTAGCCGTACGTGACAGCGAACGGCGTCTGGCAGGCCTGGTCGACTCGGCGATGGATGCCATCATCGCGATCGACGAGAATCAACGCATCGTGCTCTTCAATCCAGCGGCTGAAAAAATATTCGGCATTGACGCCCACCATGCGCTCGGCCAGGGGCTGGACCGGCTGCTGCCCGAAGTTCACCGCCAGACGCATGCAGAGCACGTTCGCCAATTCGGCCGTACCGGTGTTACCAGTCGCAGCATGCAGGCGTTGGGCGCCCTCACCGGCTTGCGATCCAACGGCGAGGAATTTCCCATTGAGGCGTCAATCTCACAGATCGACCTTGAGGGCGGCAAGCTTTACACCGTCATCTTGCGCGACATTACCGAACGCAAGCAGGCTGATGAGGCCTTGCGCGTCACCCAAGCCGACCTGAACCGCGCCCAGGCCGTGGGAAGCATCGGTAGCTGGCGGCTGGATGTGCGCGGAAATGAACTGACCTGGTCGGAGGAAAATCACCGCATCTTCGAAGTGTCGGAGGGCACGCCAATGACCTATGAGTTCTTCCTCTCAAGAGTCCACCCGGATGACCGGGAAAGAGTGGACAGGGAATGGCGGGCCGGCTTGCGCGGCGAACCCTACGATATTGAACATCGGATACTGGTGAACGGCAGGTTGAAATGGGTGCGCGAGCGGGCCGAACTTGAGTTTGATGATAAAGGCATTCTGCTTGGCGGATTCGGTACCACCCAGGACATCACCGAGCGAAAGGAGGCGGAGGACTCGCTGCGAGCAAGCGAGGCGCGGTTTCGTGCCATCTTTGAGGTTTCGTCGGTTGGCATGTGCCAGGCTGCTCCGCTGAGCGGAAAGTTGCTGAACGTGAATCGGGGCTTCTGCGAGATGACCGGTTACAGCGAAGTCGAGCTGCTGGACAGGCCGTTCTCGGAGCTTACCCATCCCGAGGACCGGCCTCGGACCGTTGAGCAATTTTCCCGTCTGGTGCGAGGCGAAATCCCCGAGTATCGTGACGAAAAGCGCTATATCTGCAAGGATGGCCGCGTTATCTGGGCCGATGTCACGGTAAACCTAATTCACGATTTGAACCTGAATCCCTTGCGCACTGTCGCCGTCATTCAGGACATCACCGAGCGCAAGCAGGCCGAGGAAACGCTGCGCGCGAGCGAGGACAGATTCCGCTCTCTGGTCGAACAGGCGTCTGACGGCATCTTCGTCAGCGACGCACAGGGCCATTATATCGAGGTGAATTCTGCCGCATGCCGGATGCTTGGCTATAGTCGGAATGAACTTCTCAATCTAAGCATCCCCGACGTGATCGCGCCCCAGGAGATTCCGCGCATCGCGCCTGAGGTGGCACGTTTCGCCGGTGGAGTGGTCGTAACAAGCGAGTGGTTGTTTCGCCGTAAGGACGGCTCGCTCTTTGCCGGTGAGGTTTCTGGCAGACAGCTCTCCAACGGGAGCCTGCAGGCCATCCTGCGCGACATCACCGAGCGCAAGGCCGCCGAACAGGCGCTGCGCTATCAATTGCATCTCACCCAGAGCATCGCTGAAAAGTCGACCGATTCGATCTTCGTCAACGATGCCGAGGGACGTGTGACATTCATGAATCCCGAGGCTGAACGGGTGTTCGGCTACGCCAGGGAAGAACTGATTGGGAGACCTTTGCACAACGTGCTGCATCACACGACTCCGGATGGACATCCCTACCCCATGGATGAGTGTCCCCTGTGCAGGGTCTACCGCACCGGGGAAACCATCCGCAACCACGAGGCCGTGTTCTTCCACAAGGACGGTGCCCCGGTCTATGTCACAGCCTCAAATGCAACGCTAGAATCCGACGGGCAGCAGGTCGGTGCCGTTCTGGTCCTGCACGATGTCACGGAACGCAAGACTGCCGAGGTTGCACTTGCCAGGAGCCAGAAACAACTGCGCCTGTTCGTTGAACAGGCGCCCATCAGCATTGCAATGCTTGACCGTCATATGAAATACATCGCCACCAGCCGCCGCTGGATTGCCGAATATGGCAGCGGGTACGACGACTTGACCGGGCGCAACTACTATGAGGTGCACCCCGACGTGTCGGACAAGTGGAGAAATGTTCACCGCGACGCGTTGGCGGGAGCCGCATTGGAAAATGACGATGACCAGTGGATTCAAGCCGATGGAACCGAACGCTGGCTGCGCTGGGCCGTTCATCCGTGGACGGATGAATCCGGAAAGATCGGTGGCATCATCATTTCCGCAGAGGACATCACGGAACGTAAGGCTGCCGACCTGGCACTGCGCGAACGCGAGGATGACTTGAATCGTGCTCAAGCCGTCGGGCATATCGGCAGTTGGCGGCTGGACGTACGACGCAATGAACTGAATTGGTCGGCGGAAAACTTCCGGATCTTTGGCATTGCCGAAGGCGCGCTCTTGACTTACGAAACTTTCCTGTCCTGCGTGCACCCGGACGACCGCAAGTATGTGGATGACATGTGGGAGGCGGGGCTCAGTGGGGAGCCTTATGATATCGAACACCGTATTCTCGTGGACGGCAAGATCAAGTGGGTACGAGAGAAGGCCAAGCTTGAAGTAGATGACAAGGGCAATTTGGTCGGCGCATTTGGTACCACCCAGGATGTGACTGAACGCAAACAAGCCGAGCTGGCCTTGCAGGAGGCGAACCAGCGTAAGGACGAGTTTCTCGCTCTCCTGGCCCACGAACTGCGCAATCCGATGGCCGTGGCAACGACGGCGGTCTACCTTCTCCAGACCAAGGGACTTACCGACCCGGAGACATGTCGCTGGGCTACCGCCACCATTTCCAATCAGACCGATCATCTCAAACGTCTAGTCGACGATCTCCTGGACGTCGCTCGGATTGGCCGCGGCAAGATTTCCCTGCAAAAAGTCCAGCTCGATCTGGTGCAACTCATCGGCAAGGTGGAGCAGGCTTGCCGCCCGCTATTGGATCGTCGTCAGCAGCAATTCAACCACAGGCTGCCCACGGAGCCCTTGTGGGTTGAAGCAGATTCCGCGCGTCTGACCCAGATCGTAACCAATCTCCTGGACAACGCGATCAAGTTCACACCGGCGAATGGCCAAATCGAACTTTCTCTGCAAGCCGAAGGAAACGAGGCCGTGATCTCCGTTCGGGATACGGGACGGGGCATTGCGGCTGAGCTGTTGACTGGAATCTTCGATACCTTCACCCAGGGCGAAGTCCCCCTCGCGCGCGACGAGGGTGGACTGGGGCTTGGGCTGGCACTGGTTAAGAAGCTGACGGAATATCATGGCGGAAGCGTGATGGCATCCAGCGAAGGGCCTGGCAAGGGCGCCGTGTTTACCGTGCGTTTGCCGGCCCTGTCGGAAACGCGCGTTGCGATGCCATCAAGCTACAAGGCAGCTGCCATCAAGGTCGTCGAGCGGCGTATCCTGATTGCCGAGGATAATGCAACAGCCAGTGAAGCCATGGCAAAGGTCTTGCAACATGTGGGGCACTCGGTGCGCTTGGCGAAAGACGGCGTCGCAGCCTTGGCCGCAGCCAAGGCAGAACTGCCTGAAATTGCGATCTTTGATATTGGCCTGCCAGCCATGGATGGCTTTGAACTGGCACGCAGTATACGCAACCTGCCGGGCGGCAAACGGGTGCTGATGATCGCGCTGACCGGCTACGGCCAAGCCAAGTATTACAATCGATCGCGATCCGCAGGGTTCGACTATCATATAGTCAAGCCTGCAGATATTGATCAGCTAATCGGGCTAATCAATGCTTGGGAGCCGCAGGGGCAGGTCTGAGGAAAATGCATGCCGATTGACAACAACGATAAGTCCGCGTCCGCCGATGTAGAGCAGGTGATCTATGTCGTCGACGACAGCCCGGATATTCTGGACGTCATCGAGGTCTTGTTAAGCTCCGTGAACATGAAGGTCAGGACCTTCATGTCGGGTGAGGCGCTTCTCTCCCAGATCGATGCGAACGCTCGCGGGTGTCTTCTGCTTGATATGCGTATGCCCGGTATGAGTGGGCTGGAAGTTCAGGATGCACTGAAAGAGCGTCGCATTACCCTGCCCATCATATTCCTCACGGGCCACGGCGAGGTAACCATCGCGGTCCAAGCGATGCGCGAAGGCGCCCTGGATTTTATCGAGAAACCCTTCCAACCGCAGTTGTTGCTGGACCGCATTCACGCCTGCCTGAAGCTGGACATGCAGATCACCGCAGACCAATGCAAACAAAAGGAGGCGGCAAAACGGCTGAAACAACTCAGCCCCCGTGAGTTCGAAATCGCGAAACTGATTGTGGCCGGTAAGCCTTCCAAGGTGATTGCGTCAGCACTGGGTATAAGCGAGAAGACCGTCGATGTGCACCGGCACAAAATCATGAAAAAAGTCTCGCTGCGATCGGTGGCGGAACTGGTCCAGCTCTGGCTGGACACCAAACAGGAAATAGCCTGATCAATTCCCGAGTCCTGGAAAGCGGCAACAGTCAGGAGTGACCCGGTTTGAATTTCAGAGCCATATCCAGGGACATTGAGGCGCCAAGTTTCTTTTTTGTGCATTCGCAGCACTCAACTGAGCAGCTAGGGTCGTCCCAGACAAATGTAGTAAAGAATCCTTTACTACACAAATTCGGAATTTGGTCTAAGCTCATTAAGCCGCCCGTCAGCAATGAACGCAACGATGGGCATCAGCGGTAGCTAAAGATTCCCTTACCCCCCTAAAGCAATAGCTAATTGTTTTGTTGTGGCAATATTTTAATATCCATATCGTTATCACTATTTTTAGTTCAACCGGACAGGGATTCCCTGGCTGAATCGCCGAGGGAAGCACAGGGGTTCCTGCATGACTTGGAGATTGGGATGGCATACCTTGATGAATTTGTTGTCGACTGGTTCATGTCCAATGACGATCTGCGGTCCGATGCGGCGGTGGCGGTGCTGCACAAGTCGAAGAAGATCGGGCTGTATCGAGTCAAACAGGTTGGCACGGACTCCATGACCTTGTCGCATGGGGGTATTTCCTTCCCGGTGGGCACCCAGCTTGAGGTTGAAGACTATCAGCGGCTGGTGCCCAGCAGCCTGGGTCCGCTGACTGCCAAGGTCGTGCAAAACGATCAGCAAGGCATCCACATCGCCTGGTGAGTCATGCGGTGTTGCATCAGCAAGAGGAGAGAGATAAGAATCATGCGTTACGACCATTCGAACCCGGCACGCACTGAACGCTTCCATGCCGCTTTGCGGTATGGCCTGTTGCTGCTTCTGCTGGCGTCCGGCGTGGTGGCGATTCCGGCCAGTGCGGCGCAAACGCAGGGGACGAGAATAGTCTGCCCTGCCCTGTTGCTGGACCACGAGTGCCGCGCCTACAAGGCAGACCTGAGCCGTGCCGCGACCCCCGACATGCGGGACGCCATCAAAGCCCACTACGCCGACATGCTCTCGGAGCGCAAGCGCGCCTGTTTCTGCAGTCCTGCGCGTTCATGGATACAACTTACTTCGACCGCCCTGGCCCCTCACGACGATAATCAGGACAAGGCCAGAATCAGGCTGTAAGTAGAAAAACCGCCTAGCGATTGTGGTTGTAGAAAGGCCGCAAACTGCTAGCGTGAAATCAAACCCTTGCAGCCTTTGCTGTAAGCCTCTGCGCCCGCGGGCGCGCGCAAGATCAAAGTCTGCAAGTCAAGCAACGGGCCAGTTTGGCCCCGATTGATTTGGAGGACACAATGCAACTCACCCGACGCCAGTTCTTCAAGGTCTGCGCAGGGGGTGTAGGTAGTTCCAGTTTGGCACTTCTAGGCTTTGCCCCAGGCGAAGCGCTGGCCGAGGTGCGCGAATTCAAACTGGCGCGGGCGTCTGAAACCCGCAGTACCTGCCCTTACTGTTCCGTCAGTTGCGGATTGATCATCTACAGCCTGGGCGACAAGGCCAAGAATGCCAAGTCCGAGATCATTCACATAGAAGGAGATCCGGACCACCCGGTGAACCGCGGCACGCTATGTCCGAAGGGCGCAGCCCTGCTGGACTTTGTGCACAGCCCGGACCGAGTCAAACATCCCTTGTACCGGGCCCCCGGTGGCAAGGAATGGCAGCGCATCTCATGGGACGAGGCCTTCGGCCGCATTGCCAAACTGATGAAGGCGGACCGGGATGCGAACTTCGTGGCCAAGAATCCCAACGGCCAGACGGTGAACCGATGGCTGACTACGGGCATGCTGGCCAGCAGCGCAGCCAGTAACGAGACCGGCTATGTCACGGTCAAGGCAATGCGTTCGCTGGGGATGGTTTGCCTCGATACCCAGGCCAGGATATGACACGCGCCGACGGTGGCAAGTCTTGCCCCGACGTTTGGCCGCGGTGCCATGACCAATCACTGGGTCGACATAAAGAACGCTGACCTCATACTCATCATGGGCGGCAATGCCGCCGAAGCGCACCCCTGCGGCTTCAAGTGGGTGACGGAAGCGAAGGCCCACCGGAAAGCCAGGCTGGTTGTCGTGGATCCGCGTTTCAACCGGTCCGCGGCGGTTGCAGATTTCTATGCGCCCATCCGTTCGGGAACCGACATTGCCTTCCTCGGTGGTGTGATCAACTACCTGTTGAGCAACGACAAGATCCACCGGGAATACGTCGTGCATTACACCAATGCACCCTTCCTGGTTCGGGATGACTTCGATTTCAAGGATGGGCTCTTCTCCGGCTATGACGCCGACAAGCACAAGTACGACAAGGACACATGGGATTACCAGATTGGCCCGGACGGCTACGCAAAGATTGACGAGACCCTGCAGCACCCGCGTTGCGTATATCAGCTGCTGAAACAACACTACGGCCGTTACACGCCGGAGGCAGTCAGCAACATCTGTGGCACACCCAAGGAGGCTTTCCTTAAGGTGTGTGAAGAGATCGGCAGTACGTCCACTCCCGACAGGGTCATGACCATCATGTACGCTCTGGGCTGGACACAGCACTCCGTCGGCTCGCAGAACATCCGTACCATGGCCATGATCCAGCTTCTGCTGGGCAACATCGGTCGGGTGGGTGGCGGAGTCAACGCCTTGCGCGGCCACTCCAACGTCCAGGGCATCACCGACATGAATCTGGTGACCAACGTGTTGCCAGGCTACATGAAGCTGGGGCAGGATGAAGATCAGGACTTCAAAGCCTACCTGGCCAAGTACTCACCCAAGCCCCTGCGACCCAACCAGATCAGCTACTGGCAGAACTTCCCGAAATTCTGGGTCTCCCTGTCCAAGGCCTTCTACGGCAAGGCCTCGACCCAGGACAACAACTTCTGCTACGACTGGTTTCCGAAGATCGACAAGCCGTATGACGTGCTGCACATGTTTGAGCGCATGCACAATGGCCAAATGAACGGCTTCATTTGCCAGGGCTTCAATCCCCTGGCCGCAGTGCCCTGTGTAAGCAAGTCGAGTGAGGCGCTGGCAAAGCTGAAATACCTTGTTGTCATCGACCCGCTGGCCACCGAAACGGCGGAATTCTGGCGCGATTACGGCGACTACCATCAAGCCGATCCGAGCCAGATCCAGACCGAGGTGTTTCGGCTGCCGGCCACTTGCTTCGCCGAGGAGGACGGTTCCTACACCAATTCGAGCCGGGTCCTGCAATGGCACTGGAAGGCCGCCGACCCGCCAGGTGAAGCCTTGTCGGACGTGGACATCATCGCCGGCATATTCTGGAAGATCCGGGAGATGTACGAGAAGAATGGCGGCACCTTCCCCGATCCGGTGGTTAACCTGACCTGGAACTATGGCCATCCCACGGCGCCGCACCCCACAGAACTGGCGCGGGAGTTTTCCGGCACCGCCATCGCCGACGTTACCGATCCCAAGGATCCCACCAAAGTTTTGGTCAAGGCGGGCGAACAACTTTCAAGCTTTGCCCAGCTCCGGGACGACGGCAGCACTCTGAGCGGTAACTGGCTGTATTGCGGATCGTGGTCACCGGCGGGCAACCTGATGGCGCGGCGCGACACTGCCGATCCTTCCGGGCTGGGCTTCTATCCCAACTGGGGTTATGCCTGGCCGGCCAACCGGCGGGTGCTTTATAACCGGGCCAATTGCGACATCAACGGCAAGCCCTGGGACCCCAAGCGCAAGACCATCGCCTGGGATGGATCGAAGTGGGCCGGCAACGACGTGCCCGACATGAAGCCGGATGCGGCCCCCGACGAGGGCGTGGGTCCCTTCATCATGCACCCCGACGGGGTCGGCCATTTGTTCGCGCTTAAGAGCATGGTGGAAGGTCCCTTCCCCGAACACTATGAGCCCTTCGAGACGCCCATCGGCGTCAACCCGATGCACCCCAACAATCCGCTTGCGCTTAACAACCCGGCGGCGCGGGTGTTCAAGTACGACCGGGACCAGTTGGGCAAGGCGGACAAGTTCCCCTACGTGGCCACGACCTACCGCCTCACCGAGCACTATCACTACTGGACCAAGAACGTGCTGTCCAACGTGATCCTGCAGCCGTCCCAGTTCGTGGAGATCGGCGAGGAACTGGCCAAGGAAAAGGGCATCGCCCACGGCGAGCAGGTCAAGGTGAGCTCCAACCGGGGCTTCATCCGGGCGGTGGCGGTGGTGACCAAGCGTCTCAAGGCCATGCAGGTGAACGGCAAGACGATCCATACGGTGGGGGTACCCATCCACTGGGGCTTCATCGGCATTGCCAAGAAGGGCTTCCTGGCCAACCGGCTAACTCCCTTCGTCGGGGATGCCAACGCCCAGACGCCGGAATTCAAGGCGTTCCTGGTCAACATTGAGAAGGTATAGGAGGCGAACCATGGCACTGCAATCGCTGGATATCAAGGCCCGGTCCGCCACCACGACGGCTACGCCCCATGCGCGCAAGACCCTGGAGGTGGCCAAGCTCATCGACATTTCCAAATGCATCGGCTGCAAGGCCTGCCAGGTTGCCTGCATGCAGTGGAACGATCTGCGCGACACCCCTGGAGAAAACGTGGGTGTCTACGACAACCCGGCAGACCTGAGCGCTGAATCCTGGACCGTGATGCGCTTCGCCGAGGTGGAGCCGGAGGACGGCAAGCTGGAATGGCTGATCCGCAAGGACGGCTGCATGCACTGCGCGGATCCGGGCTGCCTCAAAGCCTGCCCGTCGCCGGGCGCGATTGTTCAATACTCTAATGGGATTGTGGATTTCCACGAGGAGAATTGTATTGGCTGCGGCTATTGCGTGACCGGCTGCCCGTTCAACATCCCGCGCATCTCGAGGAAGGACGGCAAGGCGTACAAGTGCACCCTGTGTTCGGACCGCGTCGCGGTGGGTTTGGAACCGGCCTGTATCAAGACCTGCCCCACAGGCGCCTTGGTGTTCGGTTCCAAGGAAGACATGATTCAGCACGCCGAGGAGCGCATCACTGACCTCAAGCAACGGGGTTACGAAAATGCCGGCCTGTACGATCCCAAGGGTGTCGGCGGCACGCACGTCATGTACGTCCTGCAGCATGCAGACAAACCGGAGCTTTATCACGGCCTGCCGAAGGATCCCCATATTAGTCCGCTGGTCTCGCTGTGGAAGGGCGTCACCAAACCGCTTGCCTCGTTCGGACTTGGCCTGATCGCATTGGCGGGGTTCTTCCATTACGTGACCGAGGGGCCCAAGGAAGTGGATGAAGATGAGGAAGAGAAGACGCCATAAGGCGATTCCGCGTCTGTCTCATCTAAACTAGGAGAGCATCATGCCCAAACCCAAACTCATACAGCGCTACACAGCGTCCGAGCGCTTCAATCACTGGGCCGTGGCGGTGACTTTCGTCCTGCTTGCGCTGTCGGGGCTCGCGTTGTTTCATCCGGCCTTCTTCTTCCTCACCAACCTGTTTGGCGGCGGCACCTGGGCGCGGATTCTCCATCCGTTCATCGGTGTGTTGATGGTGGCGCTGTTCATTTTCATGGCGCAGCGATTCGCGCCGCACAACCGGATCAGCGATGCCGACCGGCAATGGATTGCGCAGATTGGCGACGTCGTTGCCAACCGCGATGAAAAGCTGCCCGAAATCGGCAAATACAATGCAGGCCAGAAATACCTGTTCTGGACTCTGGTGATATCCATCGTCTTGTTGTTTGTATCCGGAATTATCATCTGGCAGCCCTACTTCGCGCCCAAAATGCCAGTCGGTCTGCTACGTTTAGCAGTGTTGGTACATGCGGTGGCGGCCTTCGTGGCAATCGCCGGCATCCTGGTGCATGTCTATGCGGCTTTCTGGGTCAAGGGCTCCGTACGTGCCATGACTCGGGGCACCGTAAGCCATGCGTGGGCACGGCACCATCATCGGGCCTGGTTCCGTGAGGTAACAGGATCCAAATAGGAGAATTGTCCGGTAATACCTTATAGACGCCGGGTGAATTAGAGCCAATACAACCAAGGAGGGATCAAACATGCGGCTGTCGTTTTTGAGCGTCGCGCTGTTCGCCGTGTCCGCTGTGGCGCGGGCTGATCTAAGTGTCTCGATGAACATGGTGGACGAGAAAGGCATCGGGAAGGTAATAGGCGAAGTCAAGGTGAGCGAAAGTCCCTACGGACTCGTGTTCACACCCATGTTGAACAGCCTGCCTCCGGGACTGCACGGATTTCATGTGCACGAAAACCCCAGTTGTGCGGCCAAGGAAAAGGACGGCAAGATGGTCGCAGCCTTGGGTGCCGGGGGGCATTACGATCCCATGGGCACCAGGCACCATGGCATGCCTTGGGGTGACGGCCACTTGGGTGACTTGCCCGCCCTGTACGCCGATCCGCAAGGCAACGCCACCAATCCCGTATTGGCGCCGCGTCTCAAAATGGCGGACCTCAAGGGCCGCTCGCTCATGATCCATATGGGAGGCGACAATCATTCCGACCATCCTGCGCCCCTGGGCGGTGGCGGCGCCCGCGTGGCCTGCGGTGTCATCGAGTAGGTCTGATGAGGGAGAAGTCGCCCGCAGCCTATAAGCAGGGACAACGGCGCGACACAAATGTCCCCTCCCATTCTTGAACCCGGGCAGATTGAGGCGGCAGCCGGCGAAATTCCCGAGCTGCGCCTCCCGCCTGCGGATCTGTTCGGTAGTCGCGCGGTGCGCCTGCGCCAGCTGGCGCAGGGACATACCTTGGGTGACTACCTAAACTTTGTTGCAGGACTGGCCGATGCCCAGCAGTTGGAACTTGATCGGCATCCAGAAATCCCACAGCCCGACGCCGAACTGCTGTCCAACTGCCACAAGCACGAGATGCCACCATTGGCTCCTGCAGGCTGGCACCTTCACCCCCTTTGGCAGGAGGTCGCACGGCGCCTTGCCGATGGGCTTTACGATGAGGCCCCGGCTGCGGGTCGCGAATCCATCTTCCGGCTGCTGGGACAGAAGAGGGAGTGGCTCGAAGCGCAGGCCGGCTTTCTGACGTCGAGCCAGTTTGAACGTCTCGATCTTGCCACCGCTCCGATCATCGGTGCTGCGCTTCAGGTGCAATGGACTCACCTGGCCAGACAGCTAGTGCCGCACCAAGTGGCGCGGCCTGAACATGCCAACTTGTGCCCGGTCTGCGGCAGCCACCCGGTGGCGTCGGTGGTGCGCATCGGCGGCGCGGAAAATGGTCTACGCTACCTGCACTGTGCCCTGTGCGGGTCTGAATGGCACATGGTGAGATCCAAGTGCAGCAATTGCGACAACACCAGGGAAGTCGCCTATTTCAGCATCGAAGGCGGAGCAGACGTTGTTCGCGCGGAGGCCTGCCCGGAGTGCCACTGCTATCTCAAGATCCTCCACCAGGAAAAGGATCCCCATGTTGACCCAGTGGCGGATGACCTCGCCAGCATGGCGCTTGACCTGCTGATGGGCGAAGAAGCTTACGCCAAGAGTGGAATCAATTACCTGATGATCTATGGTAACAGTGAGGCTTGAGTCATAGGCATATGAGTCCAGGTGACGGACGTGCTGATTCCAACTCCTGACTTCTAGCACTTCATTCAAATGGGAGTGTCTATCGTGCATAGCGCCCAGTTACTCCGTCCACCGTCCGTTGACCGGGTCCTGAACTGGCCCTCGGTCGTTCCACTACTCATCGAGTATGGCCGTCAGCCCGTATTGATTGCCGTACGCGCGCTGCTTGAGGAACTGCGCAGCTCAACGCATTCCAAAAACGCAGATTTTGATGAAGCCCATTTGTCTATCCGCCTGCGCGAACAGCTGGCGGCCAGCCAGGCACCCAAGCTGCGCAAAGTATTCAACCTGACCGGCACGGTGCTGCACACCAATCTGGGTCGTGCGGTCCTGCCCGAGGAAGCGGTTCAGGCCATGGTGATGGCGGCGCGCCATCCTTGCGCGCTCGAATATGATCTGGACACCGGCGGCCGCGGTGACCGCGACGCCATCGTGGAAGGCTTGCTGAAGGAACTCACTGGAGCCGAAGCCGCGACCGTGGCGAACAACAACGCCGGAGCCACGTTTTTAATGCTCAACACGCTGGCCATGCGCAAGGAAGTCATCGTTTCGCGCGGCGAGTTGGTGGAAATTGGCGGCGCGTTCAGGGTACCGGACATCATGGCCAGGGCGGGTGCCAAGCTCAAGGAAGTCGGCACAACCAACCGTACGCATTTGCGTGACTACGTCGAAGCAATCAGCCCGCGCACCGCTCTGTTGATGAAGGTGCACACCAGCAACTATGCCGTCCAGGGTTTCACCGCCAGCGTGCCTGAGGCTGAATTGGCTCAAACCGCGCATGACCACAGCGTGACATTCGTGGTGGATTTGGGCAGCGGCACGCTGATCGACATGGCCAAATGGGGGCTGCCCCACGAAACCACGCCGCAGGAGTCGCTTTCTGCCGGTGCTGACCTGGTAACGTTCAGCGGCGACAAGCTGCTGGGCGGCCCCCAGGCCGGCATCCTGATTGGCCGCGCGGACCTGATCAAGAAGATCAAGAAGAATCCGCTCAAGCGTGCGCTGCGCGTCAGCAAGATCACCCTTGCCGCGCTCGAGGCCGTGTTGCGGCTGTATCGCGATCCCGACCGCCTGCGTGACCGGCTGCCCACCTTGCGCCTGTTGACCCGGTCGCAAACGGATATTCAATCCCAAGCCAAACGCTTGCTACCTGAGTTGCAGTTATCGCTGCAGCCTTGGCCGGTGACAGTTGATTCCGAGCCTGCACTCTCGCAGATCGGCAGCGGTTCGCTGCCCATTGACCGACTTGAAAGTCACGCAATCGTGATCCGGCCGCAAGGCAGGAAGAGCAGCGTGCTGAATGACATCGATTTTGCACTACGCAATCTGCCCATTCCAGTTCTCGGCCGTATCTGCAATGGGGCTCTGTGTCTGGATCTGCGTTGCCTCCGAGTCGACAGCGAAAACGAATTCGTTGGTCAGCTCTCCACGCTGGCCGGCAAATGACGGCGTGCTCTGTGTCGGGCCGTCGCGCTGTACAACCCTTGTGGGCAATTCGGCGATGTCGCGCGTGACGCGCATTCGGCGCAACTTACTGACTAGTGGAGACTGATATGCAACGACGAGAATTTCTCAAAACCGCCACCACACTGGCCGGAGCCGGCCTGTTTCCTTTTCAACCCGCGGCGGCCGCTCAATCTTCCCTCTCAGAGCCCGGCTGGCGCATCTTCGAGGTGACGACCAAAGTCGAACTGCCTGCCAGGGCAGGTATTAAGCGTGCATGGGTTCCACTGCCGTCGATCTATGACGCTGACTGGATTCGACCCATGGGCAATCTGTGGGAAGGCAGTGCACGCGAGATGCGGAAGCTGCGCGATCCGAAATATGGTGCAGAAATGCTTTACGCGGAGTGGACTGGCGACGCGCCTTCCACGCTCGACATTGTCAGCCGCTTTGCTGCGCGTGATCGCAGCACGGATTTTTCACGACACTGTCAGATCGGCCAGTTGGATGACGCGACGCGTACGCTCTACACGCAACCAACCCACCTATTGCCAATCGATGGCATCGTTCTGACCAAGGCCGAGGAGATCACAAAAGGGACAAGCGGCGACCTGGAAAAAGCGCAGGCCATTTACGCGTGGGTGGTGGACAACACCTTCCGCAATCCGAAGACGAGGGGCTGTGGATTGGGCGACATCAAGTTCATGCTTGAAACGGGTGATCTCAGCGGCAAGTGCGCCGACCTCAACGCGCTCTATGTCGGCCTCGCACGATCGGTCGGCTTGCCAGCCCGCGATGTCTACGGCGTCCGCGTCGCCGAATCGCGCTTGGGGTTCAAATCTCTGGGCAAAAGCGGCGACTGCTCCAAGGGGCAACATTGCCGAGCCGAAGTATTCCTCACGGATTATGGCTGGGTGCCGGTCGATCCCGCAGACGTGCGCAAGGTGGCACTGGAAGAGCCGCCCGGTCATTTGTCGCTGAATGACGAGCCAGTCAAAAAAGCGCGCAAGCTTCTGTTCGGTAGCTGGGAGATGAACTGGCTGGCCTACAATTTTGCGCACGATGTGAAATTGCCGCTTTCTGACGGTCCGCAACTGCCCTTCCTCATGTACCCACAGGCGGAAGTCAACGGCGAGCGGCTGGACTGCCTCGATCCGGGCACATTCAAGTACCAGATCACCTCGCGTGAACTGACTGGCTGACATGATCATCGGGACTGCGGGCCACATCGACCACGGCAAGACTGCGCTGGTGCACGCCATCACCGGCGTGGATACGGATCGCCTCAAGGAAGAAAAGGCCCGCGGCATCTCGATCGAACTGGGCTACGCCTACCAGCCGCTGGAAGATGGCCAGGTACTCGCCTTCATCGACGTACCCGGACACGAGCGCTTCATTCACACCATGCTGGCCGGTGCGGCCGGCATCGACTTCGCGCTTCTGGTGGTGGCTGCCGACGACGGTATCATGCCGCAAACGCGCGAGCACCTCGATATTCTCAACCAGCTTGGCGTTGATCATGGAGCCGTAGCTCTGACCAAGATAGACCGGGTCGAGCCAGCGCGAGTTGCCGAGGTTGACGAACAGATTCATGGCCTGCTGTCGGCATCACCATCGCTTGCCGCTGCACCCTGCTTTCAGGTGAGCGCCATCACCGGCGATGGGATGGAAGCGTTGCGTGCCTACCTGCGCAAGGAGGCACGAGCCAGTTCCCGACACAACGACGAGGGCGGGTTCCGCCTTGCGGTCGACCGCAGTTTCGTGCTCAAAGGGATAGGAACCGTCGTTACCGGCACGGTCTTCTCGGGCAGCACACGGGTCGGCGACGAGTTGACGCTTAGCCCTTTGGGCAAGGCTGTCCGCCTGCGCAACCTGCATGTAATGAACCAGGCGGCGAATGAAGGGCATGCCGGACAGCGTTGCGCGTTGAATCTGGCCGGTGCTGACAAGGCCGACATCCAGCGAGGCGATTGGGTCACCGCCCCGCGGCTGCATGCACCCACAGACCGCTTCGATGCGCTGCTCACGCTTTCACAGAATGCACTGCAACCTCTCAGGCACTGGACGCCGGTGCATCTGCACCTGGGTGCGGCCCATGTCATGGCCCGCGTGGCTTTGCTGGAGCGAGAGACATTGGCGCAAGGCGAAAGTGCACTCGTGCAGCTGGTGCTTGATCGGCCGATCGGCGCCCTGCGTGGCGACGCGTTCATTGTGCGCGACGCCGACGCCCGGCACACCCTGGGCGGCGGCAAAGTGCTTGACCCCTGGGCGCCGCATCGCAAGCGCCGGACACCGGAACGGCTGGAAGAGCTGGCGGCGCTGCAGATTCCCGAAGTTCAGCCGCGTTTGAAACGCCTGCTCGATTGCGCGGAATGGGGCCTGGATCTCGACCGGCTCGCCATCGCATGGAACATCCCCGATCTGGAAGACCTGGTGATGGAGGGGACAAGGCTGACTACCACAGCCGACCAGCAGCTGGCCTTCTCCCCGTCCCGATGGCAAACCCTCGAACACGACCTGGAAGCAGGACTCGGCGATTTCCATGCGCGCTTTCCGGACGAAATGGGGCCCGAGGCCAACCGTACTCGTCGCATGTATCTGCCAAGATTGCCTGCCCAGGCCTTTTCTGCACTGGCTGGCGGGCTTCTGGCAGCGGGGCGCATCAGGCGCAGCGGGCCCTGGCTGCACCTGCCGGATCACCATATCAGCCTTAGCTCACAGGAAGAGGTGCTTTACGAACGTATCCGTCCCCGGCTGCTGGAATCGCCCTTCGACCCACCCTGGGTGCGCGATCTGGCGAAAGCTTTCAGCGTCGACGAGAGTCGCGTGCGCCTGCTGATGCAAAAGCTGGCCCGCCAGGGAAAAGCCTATCAAGTCGTGCGCGACCTGTTCTATGCGCCGGAAGCGGTAGGAAGGCTAGCGGCCGTGGCCAGGGAAATGGATCAGCTTGAGGAAGGTGCCAACGCAGCCGCCTTTCGCGATCGAACTGGCATTGGCCGCAAGCGCTGCATTCAAATACTGGAGTTCTTTGACCGGGTGGGCTACACACGACGCACGCGCGACACCCATCACCTGCGCAATCCAGACATGTTTTTCGAAGATAGAGTTGCCTGAGCGCAGTTTGAACATGGAAGGAAACCGTTCCTGGTGGAGCGGCCGGGCTTCAAACCCGGTTGGGGGCGTCAGCCGCTCCCGGGTGGGTTCGACTCCCACTTCCTTCCGCCAAATCGGAATTACCTGACATCGCTGGCGTTATGCACGATTTTAGCTGCTATTTTGAAGAGAGGGCAGCCAACGAAAGGAGCTTGGCCATGGAGATGCAAGACAGCAAACTCGAATTCGATCCGAATGGATACATGTTGAACGGTCAGGCCTGGTCTGAGGAAGTCGCAGGTGCCATTGCCAAGTACGACGGGCTTGGCCCCCTGACTCCGTTGCACTGGAAGATCATCAACGAACTGCGTCACAGCTGGCTGGACTCCCATACCCTTCCCGCCCTATCGCACGTCTGTCACCAGGCCGGATTGGGCCCCATGTGCCTGGAGCAATTGTTCCAGGGTCCGCGGGAGGCATGGCGCATAGCGGGTTTGCCCGATCCTGGCGAGGAAGCGCGCGCCTACATGTAACGTTCTGGGCGCCACCCCGGGAAACGACTGCGCCTCACTCCACGGCGATGAACGCCACCAGGCTGTGTTTGCCGCCTGGGGTGACGGTAATTTCATCCGAACCCGCATTGGTGGTTTCCACGCACAACATATCCTGATATTCCCCCGCCGCCATATCGGCGAAACTCTTTTCCTTTTCTGTCCAAGGGTTCCAGACCACAGTTGAAGTGCTCCCCAACTTGGCCACCCGGATGTTGCGGCCCAGAACTGAATCCTGGATCAGGCAGTCTGCAGTGGTATCAACGTACACCCGGTCGGTTTCGCCGCTAAACGCAATCGGCCCATTTTGAAGCGTCTTGGCGAAATCGCTCACCTTGTCCAGATAGGTGGTGTCTTCCAGACCAGTCACCTGGGTCTGGTGTATGTCGCCGACGCGAAAATAAGTATGCAATGCATCGGTGATGGCGAACGGCGTTGCGCCAGTATTGCGGGTGACAAGATCGATCTTTAGCGCGGCCCCGACTGTCACGACCAGTTCCAGGTCGAAGGCATGATCCCACAGGGCGCGGCTTGATTCGTCGTCCTTGATTCCCAGCCGCACCATCACCGTGCCCGCGAGATCCTCGCGGGTTTCACGCACTTCCCACATGCGGGTACGGACAAATCCATGCGCGGGCTTGCCCTCTTCACCCGTGCCAAACCAGGGCCAGCAAACAGGGACCCCGCCGCGCACGCCCTTGCCAGCCTGATACACGGCTGCCTTGGACACCCAGATGACGGGCTTGTGGCCCCTGGGTTGCCATTCCAGCACTTGGCCACCCTGTACCGCGATGCGCGCCATGGCGTCGGCTGTGGTGACTTCGATCACGGGGATACCGGGCGCGGCGTCCTGAATGCGCAGCTTGCCGGGCAATCCAAAGCGGGTGTTGAGGGTCTGACTGAAATTGTCCAAGGTTTTCTCCATGCGTACGTGAGGGATGTTGGCGTCGGAAAATTCTCCGCCCACCGGATTAAAGCCATATTTCTTGTAGAAGCCTGCAGCCTGGATCTGGGCATTGAGAAACAGGTGGCCGAGCCTGAGTTTCTCGGCCTCCATCAGCATGACCTTCATCAGCCGCCTGCCGACCCCCCTGCCTCGCCAGTCGCTCAAGACCGCCATGCGGCCAATATGTCCGTCCGGAAGCAAACGTGCGCAACCGACCGGCACGCCCTCGACCGTCGCAAGGAAATGCAGTGCGTGACTGTCTTCCCCGTCCCATTCCAAATCTTCCGGCACTTGCTGCTCTTCAATGAATACCGCGCTGCGCAGACTGGTCAACGCAGGCTCGCCCTCTCCCCAGGACAAGACCTGAATCGGGATGGACAAACTCATGCGCTTGCCTCTTCATGTCTCGCGCATGTTTCAAGCTTGGTCGCTTCGGTTCCCGGCGGCATTTGCGGGGCGCCCTGAAGCCTTGCCCGAGGGACCCGCGGCAGTGGGATCGGGCAGCGTAAGGGATGCCGGCGACTCAACGGGCGCCTGGATCCTGCTCCAAGGTCGCACCTACCTTCGGCAAGCACTGCTTCCCCTTCCGCGGTTGCCTTGGATCCCCGCCAGCGGGGCCCCTCCTTACTGCTCATGCCGCCACGACTTCAGAGGATTTCTGTCTCTGTTCCTGCAGTTGCAGCGCCCACAGTCGCGCATAGATGCCGCCCTGGGCCAGCAGTTCGACATGACGGCCCCGTTCGACGATGCGTCCGGCTTCCATCACCAGGATTTCATCGGCGTCCACAATCGTGGATAGCCGGTGGGCGATGGTCAGGGTGGTGCGGCCCCCGGCGATCTCGCGCAATTCCGCCTGGATGATGCGCTCGGTCCGTGTATCCAGGGCCGAGGTGGCTTCGTCCAGCACCAGGATCTTGGGGTTTTTGAGCACGGTGCGCGCAATCGCCACGCGCTGCTTTTCGCCACCGGAAAGCTTGAGGCCGCGCTCCCCCACCACCGTGTCCCAGCGCTTGGGCAGCGACTCGATGAAGTGAAGCAAGTGCGCGGCGCGGGCGGCGGCGATCACTTCGTCCTGGCTGGCATCAGGCTTGCCGTAGGCCACGTTGTAATAGAGCGTGTCGTTGAACAACACGGTATCCTGGGGCACGATGCCAATGGCGGCACGCAGGGAATCCTGGGTCACCTCGCGAATGTCCTGCCCGTCGACGCTGATCCGACCGCCAGTTACGTCGTAAAAGCGAAACAGCAGGCGCGCCAGGGTGGACTTGCCGGCTCCGCTGGTTCCCACCACGGCAACATTGTGCCCGGCGGGAATGTCAAAGCTCAGATCGTGCAGGATCGGCCGGTCCGGATCGTAGGCAAAACTGACGTCTTCCAGCCGGACCACGCCGTCCTTCAGCATAAGCGCCGGCGCACCGGGCTTATCTTTCACTTCGAGTTCGCGGCGCAGCAATTTGAACATGCGCTCAATGTCAGTCAGGGACTGCTTGATTTCCCGATACATCACACCGAGGAAATTGAGTGGAATGAAGAGCTGGATCAGGAAGGCATTGATCATCACCAGATCGCCCAGCGTCATGGTCTTGGCCACCACGCCGTCGGCTGCCTTGAGCAGGATCATGGTCATGCCCAGGGCAATCACCGCCGCCTGTCCCACGTTCAACATCGACAGCGACGTCTGGCTCTTGACCGATGCTTCTTCCCACTGGCTCAGGGCATGGTCATAACGGTCCACTTCGAACTTTTCATTGCCGAAGTACTTGACCGTCTCGTAATTGATCAGGCTGTCGACCGCCCGACTATTGGCCAGGGAATCCAGCTCGTTCATGCGTCGACGGAATTGGGTGCGCCATTCCGTCACGCCTATGGTGATGCCGATATAAAGCAGGAGCACGCCAACCGTGATCGCGGCAAACACCCAATCGAATTTCACCAGCAGAATTCCCCCCACCATGCCAATCTCCAGCAAGGTCGGCGCGATGCGGAAGAGGAAGTAATTCACCAGGGAGGAGATTCCCTGGGCGCCACGTTCGACGTCGCGGGTGATGCC
Organism: uncultured beta proteobacterium; assembly: GCA_963782495.1. Lineage (GTDB taxonomy): Bacteria > Pseudomonadota > Gammaproteobacteria > Burkholderiales > Thiobacillaceae > DASQBT01. The sequence continues at coordinate 180,975 of CAWAJU010000004.1, forward strand.
GCCGGTCTGGCGGTCCAGGTGAAAGCGCAGCGACAGGTTGTGAAGATGGCGAAAGACTTCCAGTCCGACGCGGCGAATGGTCCCCTGGGTGACCCGGGCGAACACGATGTCACGCAGGTCGTTGAACAGCGTGGTCATCAACCGCAGAATGCCATAGGCGACGACCAGGAAGACGGGCACGGCCAAGGCCGCCTTGGTGGGGTTGAGATCATCCACCACGTATTTGAGGGTGACGGGCACGGCGACCGTGGCAAGCTTGGCCAGCACCAGGAAACTGAAAGCCAGCAAGACGCGCCTGCGGTGTTCCCACAGATACGGCGTCACCTTGAGCAGGGTGCGCCAGTCTGCGGGTCCGGGGGGAGAATGTCTGCTAGCGTGGGCCATCAATGCTCTGGGGTAGAATCCAACTTTCGATATTTTAACGCCAGACCGATGCGTCTCTATGGCATCCCCAACTGCGACACGGTGAAAAAGGCCCGCGCCTGGCTGGACGAACACCAGATCCAGACTGAATTTCACGACTACAAGAAACAGGGCGTCCCTGTGGACGTGCTGAAGAAAGCCGCCAGGCAACTGGGTTGGGAGGCACTCATCAACAAGAAGGGGCCGACTTGGCGCAAGCAGGACGATGAAGTAAAAGCGGCAGTCACGAATGAAAAGACGGCCTTCGATTTCCTGCAATCCTGCCCCAGTGCAATCAAGCGTCCCCTGCTTGAAGTAAACGGCGCATACCATTTGGGCTTTTCGCCCGAGCAGTACCAAGGTATTTTCAACCTATGACTCACACCCTATTACTTGCCCAAGACCTGATTTCGCGCCATTCCAACACGCCCGATGACGCGGGCTGCCAGAACGTCATAAAGGCTCGCCTCGCCCCGCTCGGCTTCGAATTCGAAACCGTGGAATCCAATGGCGTGACCAATCTGTGGGCGCGCAAGGGGCGAGAAGCACCGGTGGTATGTTTTGCCGGCCACACTGACGTGGTGCCTGCGGGGCCGCTGGACCAGTGGCATTGCGACCCTTTCACACCGACCGTCCGCGATGGCGTGCTGTATGGTCGTGGCGCATCGGACATGAAGACTTCGCTGGCGGCGTTTGTCACCGGTATCGAAGGCTTCCTCGCTGAGCACCCGAATCACAGAGGCTCCATCGCGCTCCTGATCACCTCGGATGAAGAAGGCATCGCAACCGACGGCACGGTCAAGGTCGTGGAAAAGCTGGCCGCACGCGGCGAGAAGATCGATTACTGCATTGTCGGCGAGCCCACTTGCGTGTCCAGGTTGGGCGATACCATCAAGAACGGCCGACGCGGGTCGCTTTCCGGCAAGCTGGTCGTCAAGGGCATACAAGGCCACATCGCCTATCCGCACCTGATCCGCAACCCCATCCACCAGGCAGCACCGGCCATCGCTGAAATGGCCGCCACTTTGTGGGACGAGGGCAACGAATACTTCCCGCCCACGTCCTGGCAGATTTCCAATATCCACGGCGGCACCGGCGCCACCAACGTCGTGCCAGGGGAAGTCGAAATCCGCTTCAACTTCCGTCACTCGACCGCCAGCACCAAGCAGCAGCTCATCGAGCGCACTCACGCAATTCTCAAAAAGTATGGGCTGGAATATGACCTCGTTTGGGAAGAAGGCGGCAAGCCCTATCTCACCCCCAAGGGCGACCTGGTGAACACGATTTCTGAAGCGATCAAGGAAGTCACGGGGATCGTTACCGAGGTTTCCACCAGCGGCGGCACCTCCGACGGCCGCTTCATCTCCGACATTTGTCCGCAGGTTATCGAGTTCGGACCCATGAACGCGAGCATCCACAAATTGAACGAGAACATTCCGGTGGCGGATATCGAGCTGCTACGGGCAATTTATCAAAAGACCCTGGAGAAGCTGCTGCATTAAGTGTGGCGAGCGGGGCCAGCATCTGAACTTCCCTCCACCTAAATCGCTGTCCTAAAGCCAACAGGTGAAACAGGAAGCTTTCGGCTTATTGCAACACGCCTGATTGCGACGATGTCTCGCGGCCAAGCGAGCACCGATGTCGACTGCCATGCTCGTGTAGCCAGGAAAGCGCTTGATCCCTCCAGCCAATAAAAAAACCCCGCTTAGCGGGGTTTCTTGTCCGCGCCGATAAGCTTACACTTTTTTACGGCGGCTGAATGCGAGTCCGGCCAGACCAAGGCCGAGGAGGGCCAGCGAGGCAGGTTCCGGCACAGTCACTGATGTTACGACAAGGTTATCTATGACCGAGGCAGTTCCGCTTGGCGCATTCATCGTGACCCTTAGCTCGTCGATATTGATCCCGGAAAGCACCGAACTCGCATGGGTCGAATAATTGCTGTCAGCGGTTGTAAGGAAGCTGTCTATTCCTTGCGATACCCCAAGAAGAAAACCTTCAAAGCTGATGGTGTCAGCGATATCAAATTGCCAAGCGACATCCGCCCCGTCGAAAGTGAACAGACCGCCTGGAACGTCGTTCCGAACTACACTCAGGACGCCACCGACGCCGGACAAGCCTTCCATATCAAAGGCATCTCCGTTTCCTTGGGTGTCCCTATAGAGCGCCCCACTGAATGTGTCATAGGTAAAGCTGCCTTCGGCCGTCGCGCCCACGGGTGAGCCTATCGCCCCAGGGCCAAAGGTGATAACAGCTGCATGGCTCAGGCCTGTGGCAAGAGTAAATGCGATCGCTGCAACTACCCATTTGATACTCTTGATCATCGTGAAACCTCCCTGAAGGGTTGTGTGGATTACCGCAACGAATGCGCTTTAGGTGCGGAGATGGTGGGTCAGTGTTTAAAATACGCAAAGTTTGTGCCGACAACAGTTAATGTTTTAAAACATATGATTACTATCATCCCCCTGAAATTCTTGTAGGAAGTGTAAATATTGCCGACAAGCATGGCACCCGCTAATGCCCCAATTTTCGCGTGATTCAGACACATGGAATTTTGCGACGATGGCCAGCCGCTGTTTCTGGGGGATCCGCTCATGGCCTTGCACGGGCGGCGCTGAGCGTGGTTTTCATTGTCGGCTTGCAAAGTCCGAGAATCTAATGATGATCGGCCACGCCTGCCTCGGCACCGAGGGGCTCGGTGACTACTCACGCGCAGCAGCGCACTTCAAGGCGGCGCTCAATATCGCCCGCGCCGCGGACTTGTGATGGCACCTTGGGCCGACGCTGCCCGGCCTCGACCAGTGAGGGCGTGCACGGGCCGCTACGGTGAGGCGTGGGCCAACATGCAAGACAACCTGCACTGGCTGGAGAGTCTCAGGCGGGTTCGCTATCCGTTCATCGACTATGATTTCATCGGCCATCTTCTGCTCGACCTTGGCCTGAACGAACAGGCGGTACAGCAACTGGAGCGTGGCCTAGCGCCCGGGCGCGACACCGGCATCATGTTCTGGCGCAGCGCGATCGAAACGCACCTGGCCGTTGAGTGATCTTGGCTCGGCCAAAAGACGTCGCGCCGACACTGGACTCCGTGCTCGAATAAACACGTCGCGGCTCGGAGAGCTACATGATGGTCAGGTGTCTCGACGGCATGGCGGAGATTGCGCTCGCAGCGGACGACCCGCGCCATGGTCTTGTGTATGCTGACGAATTGCTCGCGAATGCAGAACCGAAGGGCCTGCGCGAGCTTGAGGAGGTGGCGCGACATTGGCGTGGAGAGGCTATGCTTGCGAGCAAGGACTACCGGGGAGCCCAGACAGAATTGTCCCGCGCGAGGGCGCGCGCGATTGCGGAAGCTATCGAGAAAAGTATGGCGTCCTCGGACTTCAAGGCGCGGCTCCGCCTATCCTGACAACGGGCGTTTCTGACGTTGCATTGCGAGTTCGTGTTATTAGAGTGGTCCGACCCACAAGCGACCGTCGATTATGATTAGTGTTCCCATGGCCAAATCACCAGACTTTTTCAAAGACACCGAATCCCTGATCACCGTGCGCGACTGGCTGCGCTTTGCGGTGTCCCGTTTCAACGAGGCCGGGCTATTCTTTGGACATGGCTCGGACAACGCCTTTGACGAAGCGGCCTACCTCATCCTGCGTACCCTGCACCTGCCGCTTGACCGGCTGGAGCCGTTTCTCGATGCGAGCCTAACCCACGACGAAGCCGACCAGCTCAAGAGGGTAATCGAGCGGCGGGTGAAAGAGCGCGTGCCGGCGGCGTATCTGACGCATGAGGCCTGGCTGGGTGAATTCCGTTTCTATGTGGACGAACGCGTCATCGTGCCGCGCTCCTTTATCGCGGAACTACTCAGGGAACACCTGGCGCCGTGGGTGAGTGATCCGGCATCGATTCATGCGGCGGCCGACATCTGCACCGGCTCAGGGTGTCTGGCCATTCTGATGGCCCATGCCTTTCCCGATGCTGCCATCGATGCAGTGGATCTCTCGAGCGATGCACTGGAAGTGGCGAAGAAGAATGTGACGGATTACGGCCTGCAAGATCAGGTAAGCCTGAGCCAATCAGACCTGATGAAGAAACTCAAGGGCAAGACCTACGATCTGATCGTCACCAATCCGCCCTATGTCAACGCGGCTTCGATGACCGCGCTACCGGAGGAATTCCGCCGCGAACCCGAACTGGCGCTGGCCAGCGGCAAGGATGGGCTCGACCATGTCCGCCACATCATCGAGGACGCGCCCAAACACCTCAATCCAGGCGGCTTGCTGGTGGCGGAGGTTGGCCACAACCGCGATGCGCTGGAAGCGGCCTTCCCCCGCCTGCCTTTCACCTGGCTGGATACCAGCGGCGGGGATCAGTTTGTGTTCATGCTCAGGCGCGAGGACTTCTAGCGATTTCGGTACATTTAGGCAGCAAAGCAATGCTGGATTGCCACGCTTCGCTCGCAATGGCCTTTACCGAGGCATGACCTCAAGCGTGGCTAAAGCCGCTTCACTCCCACTCGGACCGTATACGGTTCGCGAGCGCCAGCGCGGCCGAACGTATGTTTTCTGAAGGCTCACCCCAAAGTGGGCTCGAGCCGATTTCGATCCCATAGAGATCAAGCTGCCGGGGCAGACAGTCCAGTTGACGGGCAAGCATCAAGGCCTCGAACACGCCGAAGCCGTGGCTGGACACACCGCTGCGATGCTCCGCCCATGCGCCCTCGGCAAAATGACGGATGTCGCCAAGCATGCCGCCACCTTGCATGGCGTCCACCAGGATGACGCGGTCTGCCCCCTGCAAACGTGGGATCAATGCGCTGCCCGGGCGATCGAGCCGCGCAGTTCTCACGTCCGCCGGCAGGCGGCTTTCCAGCGCGTCCACCACCAACCAGCCAGCCTGATCGTCACCGGAAGGCGAGCCGATGCCGAATATCTGTGTCCGACTCATTGGCGCACCTGCGCTGGACATTTCGCCTTGGCCCACTCTCAGGGTCGGTGCGCAGGGTTCATGCGCGGACCTACGGATCCCCGCAAGCGGGGCCCCTCTTTACTGCTCATGACCGCGCCTTCGCAATACCCTTCCGCTTGCCCGCACCTCATGTCGGCGCGCTTCGCTCATGCGCGGACGTGCGGATCCCCGCAAGCGGGGCCCCTCCTTACTGCTCATGACCGCGCTCCACATCCAGCCGCAGGAAATGGGTGGCGCAGGAAATGCAGGGGTCATAGTTGCGTATCACCTTCTCGCAGTGCAGGCGCAACTCGCCGTCCGCATGATCCAGGCCAAAGGCACTGAGCGAAAGCCGCAAATCTTCCTCGATACGGCCCTGGTTTTGGCTGGTTGGGGGAACGATGCGAGCGCTGACGATGCGCCCTTCCGCGTCGGTTTCGTAGCGGTGCCAAAGCAATCCCCGCGGCGCTTCGGTACAGCCCATGGCAATCCCCGACCTGGGTGTCACGTCCACGTCCGGGCGCGACGGCCGTTGATAGTCTTCCAGCAGGCGGCGCGCCTCGCCCAGCGCGTAGAGGATCTCGATTGCGCGGGCCGCCAGGCTCATGAACATGTTGCGGGACGGGAAGTGTAGGCCGGTTTCTGCCATGAGCGAGCGAATGGCTGGCGGCAGTCGATCCATATTCAGATTCAGCCGTGCGAGCGGGCCGACCAGATACGGTTCGCCGTTTAACTTGCTGTAGAAGGCGGTCGAGTGAGGGACCTGGTATTCGACAAAGTGCTGTTCGTAACCTTCCGCCGTTAGGTTCAAATCTTCGCTGGACACGATGCCGCCGATCTCGATCGGATAAGTGTGAGCGTCGCGCATGGCCACGCTGGTGAACGTCTGCGCATCTGCCGGCACGGCAATAGTCGCAGCCCAGCGCACCAGTTCTTCCGCCAGGGGCAGTGCCTCATCGAGCAGGCCGATCATCGACGCGATTTGCCCAGTCGTCGGCGCATGATGGAATCCGCCCACTTTGACGCCCACGGGGTGGACAGACCGCGCGCCGAGCAAGTCCATCAGCGCGTTGCCGGCGGCCTGCAATGTCAGGCCGCGGCGCACCACGTCAGGGTAATCCCTTGCCATGGCTATGGCGCTGTCATAGCCGAAGAAGTCCGGCGCCGCCAGTAGATGGATGTGCAGGCTATGACTCTGTATCCATTCGCCGCAATAGAGCACCCGGCGCATGGCCTTGGCCCAGGATGACGGCTCGACACCGAACAGCGTCTCCAGCGCCTGTACAGCGGTGACCTGGTAGGCGACCGGGCAAATACCGCAGATGCGTGCCACCATATCAGGCACTTCCTGGTAGGCGCGGCCTTCAAGAAATTTCTCGAAGAAGCGCGGCGGCTCGTAGATCTGCAGCTTCAACTCCTCGATATTGCCTGCCTCAATGCGCAGATGCAGCGCGCCCTCCCCCTCCACCCGGGTCAATACCGGCACATGGATGGAGACGGTTCTTTGCGAATCAGCCATTCTTGTCCAGCGCCTTGCTGGCGGCGGCTGCAAAAGCCGGCGCATTATTGTTGATGGAACGGAAGCGACGCGCGATGGCCTCGTCGCTCAAACCCAGTGTTCTGAACTGCCTGGTCAGGGCATCGGTATTGGCGAGCTCCGCCGGGCCAAAGCAGCCGTAACAGTCGCGCCCCAGGCTGGGGCACAGCGCGCCGCAACCGCCATGGGTAACGGGCCCCATGCAGGGAATGCCCTTGCTGACCGTGACGCAGGTCAGCCCGCGGCGCTTGCATTCGACACAGACTTTTTCATTCGTCGCCTGCGGGCTGACGCCCAGCAGCAATGCATTGATGACGCTGAGCACCTGTGCGCTGGTGACCGGACAGCCAGGCAGGTCCAGATCAACTTTGACGTGTGCGCTGATGGGTGTGGAGGTGGGCAGACTTGCAATGTGCTGCGGCGCCGAATAGAGGCTCGCGAGCCAGTGTGCGCCGTGCGGACCATTGCGCAGGGCCTGGATGCCGCCAGCGGTGGCGCAGGCACCGATCGCGGCCAAAAGCCTGCTGTGATTGCGAATCTGGCGGATACGCTCCAGATCCTCCGGGGTCGATATGCTGCCCTCGACCAACGCGAGATCCACTTCGGCATCCGGTGCCAATGGCCCGGCTTCGGCAAAATGGACCATATGGACCTTGTCCGCCAATGTAAGCAAATCCGGGCCCAGGTTCAGCAAAGCCAGTTGGCATCCATCGCAGGAACTGAATTTGTGCACCGCTACCTTGGGACGGGAATCTTGCGTCAATGACATGTCTAGAAACCCCGGTGCTGCATCAAATCCTTGACCTGAGGCCAAGCGAACACCGGCCCGTTATAGCAGACGAACGAGCCGCCGAATTGACAATGCCCGCAGCGTCCCACCGCACACTGCATGTTGCGCTCCATGCTCAGGAACATGCTGGCTTCCGGCAGGCCGCGCTCAAGCAGGTGCTGGGTTGCGACCCGCATCATGCCCTCGGGCCCGCACAGTACCGAGACGGTATTGTCGGCCTTCATGTTGATGCGCGAAAACAGGTCGGTCACGCGGCCCACGTGCCAGGGCCAGAAGGCGCCACCTTCATCTGCCGCCACCAACACCTCGGTATCCGGCAGGGTATTCCAGTGTGCGTATTGCTCGCGCCAGATCAGCTCTTCGGCCTTCTTCACGCCCTGGATGATGGTCAGGCGACCATAGTCGGCGCGGCGCCTGAGCATGTAATGGATGACCGCCACCACCGGCGCGCAGCCCAAGCCGCCGGTGACCACCACCACGTCCTTGCCGCGCATGAAATCCATTGGCCAGCCTCGGCCAAACGGACCGCGCAACCCGACCCGGTCACCTGCCTGCAACTCGGAAAGACCTCTGGTTACCCTGCCGATGGCCCGGATGGTATGGCCAATGAGATGGTGGCTGTCTTCCGGATCGGACATGATGGAAATGGGCACCTCGCCCACGCCATGCAGATAAAGCATGTTGAACTGGCCAGGAATAAATCCGAATCCTGCCTGAGCGGCGTCGTCCTCCAACCTGACTTGCAAAGTGAATATGGTCGGCGATTCCTGCACCCGATTCATGATCACAGCGGATGCGGGAACGATACCCGCGGTACTCATGCCTGTCATGCGTTCTCCATCAAGGCAGCTACTTCCTCGGTCAGGTCTATGCCCACCGGGCACCAGGCAATGCAGCGTCCGCAGCCGACGCAGCCGCTGCGGCCGAACTGCTCATGCCAGGTGCCCAGCTTGTGCACCAGCCATTGCCGATAGCGGCTGCGCGTGTCCGGGCGCACCTGAAAGCCGTGCAAATGGCCGTGAGATTCACCAAAACAGCTGTCCCATTTGCGCAGCTGTTCTGCCTCCTCCCCGCCCAGTATGGGCTGGGCTTCATGTGCGTGACAGAAGCAAGTCGGGCACACGGCGGTGCAATTGCCGCAAGCAAGGCAGCGGGACGCCACCTCATCCCAGCGAGGGTGTTCCAGGCGTTCAAGCAAAGCCTGGCGAAGATCACGGCTGGGCAATCCACGGCGCTGCATGCGAGCGGTCTGCTCAGCCTGTCTGGAAGCTTCGTCCCGCTGCTCATCGGTTGCGGGTGCCAGGTTCAACGCGCCCAGAACCTGGGCACCTTGCTCGCTGCCCGCGGTGACAACGAAGCCATCGCCCAGCTCTGCAAGCGCCAGATCAAAACCCCTCGTGGGTGCGGGACCGTCACCGGTGGACGCGCAAAAACAGGTCGCAGCTGCCTCGGCACATTGCACGGCCACCAGGAACAGGCCCTCGCGGCGCCGCGCGTAATGCGAGTCCTGATGCGGACCACCCATGAAATGGCTATCCTGGATCGCCAAAGCCGCCAAGTCGCAGGCCCGCACGCCTATGACCGCAAGTGGTTTGGCCGGCGGCGTGAGCTCCGCGAACCCGAGCTGCCCATCCTCTGCGCGCACGGATCGCCACAGCGGCTCCACCGGCGCAAACAGCCATGGCTTGATCCCCTGCGCACCGTTTGTCCAGGCAAAGAAACGCTGTGCCTTATCCTCGATGAGGCGATAGCTGCCCGGCGTTTGAATAGACTGAACACCCCGCGGAAGATCCTCGCCATCGGAGAGTTCACGAAAGACTATCGCACCCTCCTCCACCCGGGGAGCGATGCAGCGGTACCCCCGCGCTGTTAGCGCGGCGAGCAATTGGCTCAACTCCGTATGAGGCAGGAATCGTTCTGCGAGGTTCTCAATGGTCATGTGGTAAGGAATTGGCCTTTGACGTAAGTATATGCAGAGAATGCGGAGGCAGACAATCTGGGTCGTCAGAAGTCTTTTTGATGACTGGACAGAAATGCCGCTTAACGATGCTTCGGTATAATGCAGGAACAGTGTCAGTAATGGAGGCTTCCATGCAACAGCAAATCGACGTGTTCGTCGCTTCTCTCACCTCGTTCTGGACACAATTGGCAGGCTTTGTTCCGCAGCTGCTGGCCGCGCTTCTGCTGCTGTTCGTTGGCTGGATTTTTGCCAGCCTGATTCGCACCGGCGTGGTAAAGCTGCTGGACGTCCTCAAATTCGATGACCTTAGTCAGAAGACCGGCATCGATGCTTTCCTCAAGCAAGGCAATATTCATGCATCGCTGTCGCACATCGTTGCCAACCTGATCTACTGGCTGTTCATTCTGGTCATGATCGTAATGGTGTCCAACAGCCTTGGGCTCCACACGGTAGCCGAGCTGTTCAATCGGGTGGTGCTCTACATTCCCAACATCATCGTCGCCATCCTGGTGCTGGTGTTCGGGGTGCTGCTGGCGCGCTTCATCAATCGGCTGGTGTTTGCCTACCTCAACAATATGGGTGTCGAAGGAGCGCTGACACTAAGCACGATCTCCGAGTATGCCGTGATCATCTTTGTGATTTTCGTTGCCCTGGAGCAGTTGGAGATCGGCACCCAACTCTTGACGGCTGCTTTTCAGATCGGTTTTGGCGCCATTGGCCTGGCACTGGCCTTGGCATTCGGCTTGGGCGGGCGGGAATGGGCCGCAGGAGTCATCAGGCGGATGACGGATAAACGAAACGGCAGCTAGCGTGCGCCACGCGCCTAGCGCGATTTGCGTGCTGGCCGGCCAGACTGCGCACCGCGCGGTCGCTTAACCCGCGAAGGCGCCGCTTGTCCGGCCCATGCAAGCAACTGCGCGGTAGCTTTGTGATCCAGTTCCTGAATCTGGCCGCGCTTTAGCTGCGGTGGCAGACTGAACGGCCCAAAACGCGTGCGAATCAGGCGTGACACTTTCAGTCCCACGGCCTCGATCAAACGCCGGACTTCCCGGTTGCGCCCTTCCCTTACCACACCTTTCCACCACCGGTTGGCACCCTCGCCTCCCGCTTCGGCAAGGCTTTCAAATCGAGCCGGGCCGTCTTCCAGTTCGACTCCTTGAACCAGTTGGGTGCAAAGCTCAGGTGTCAGTTCGCCAAGTATGCGGATGGCATATTCCCGTTCCACTTCAAAGCTCGGGTGGGTCAGCCGGTTGGCCAGTTCACCATTGGTGGTAAACAGCAACAGCCCCTCGGTATTCAAATCCAGCCGTCCCACCGCCAGCCATTTGGCCCCGCGTATCTTGGGCAGTTTGTCAAACACGGAGGCACGCTTTTCCGGATCGTCGCGACTGACGATCTCGCCTTCAGGTTTGTGGTAGATCAGCACCCGGATGCGCTTCTCCGCCGCCGGTCGCAAATAGATGCGGCGCCCGCTGACTTTGATGATGTCATTCGAAGTCACTCGGGCGCCGATCGTGGCAGTCTCGCCGTTGATGCTGACACGGCCCTGGCCTATCCACTCCTCCATGTCACGGCGCGAACCGAGACCCGCATCGGCCAGAGCCTTGTGCAACTTGATCGAGATTTCAGGCTCGGGAACAGGCTTGCTTGGTCGGCGACGTTTTTCTTCGGGCGGACGGGGATAGGATGGACGCGGCATTTCGCTATGCAAGTATTGGCTTAAGAACGGGCCTCCAAGCCATTGTTCCTGGAGACTAAATTGAGTCAGTCGCGGGACACGACGGGGATATCATGGCCGCCTGCGGCCAGGGCACGAGGCTCATCGGGTGGCTCGCCCATTATTGCAGCTTGCTCGCTGCCTGCATCACTAGGCGGTATTGCGCTCAGGGGTTCTTCCTCATCCTCAACCGGTGGGGGTTCGTTTGAGGCTTCAAGATGGCCCACGTGATCGGGCTCCAATACGCTGCCCAGATCTTCCAGGGGTGGCAACTCCTGCAGTGAACGCAGACCTAGATCAGACAGAAAGCGGCTGGTGGTGGCATACAGGGCCGGCCGACCCGGCACGTCGCGGTGGCCGATGGATTCGATCCAGCCGCGGTCCTCCAGGTTCTTGATGATCTGGGCGTTGACCGACACACCACGGATGTCCTCGATATCTCCGCGGGTGACCGGCTGCCGATAGGCGATAATCGCCAGGGTTTCCAATACCGCACGCGAATAGCGTGGCGGTTTTTCATTGCGCAATCGCGCCAGATAGGGCTGAACATCTTCCCGGGTCTGGAAGCGCCAGCCCTCGGCGACCTGGACCAACTCGATACTTCTGCTTTCCCAGGCCGCACGGATTTCCTCCAGCGCCCGGCGCAACATGTCGGAAGACAGGTCTTGTTCAAACATGCGCGCCAGCTGTTTCAGGGTGAGTGGCTCTTCCGCGGCCAGCAGGGCCGCCTCCAAAACCAATTTCAGTTGCTCAAGATTGTTGATCGATGCCGGATTCATGGAGTCTTACATAGATGGGAGCCAAAGGCTCGTCCTGGGTGACGTCGATAAGGATTTCCTTGGCCAGTTCCAAGATGGCAAGAAAATTTACCACCAACTCGGGAATGCCCACACTCTCGGCAAATAGCGACTGAAAATGCACAAACTCGCGCCCCTGTAGGGTCTTGAGTATGCGGCTCATATGTTCCCTGACCGAAAGTTCCTGGCGCGGAATTCGATGATGACGGTTGCTGCTGGCCCTCGAAAGGATGGATAGCCAAGCCTGGGCCAGATCCACCACGCCGACCCGGGGCAGACGCGCGGCTGCGGCACCAATTGCCACCGACACCGCCTGGTAGTCTCGCCCCGCCTGGGGCAGCCTGTCCAGTCTTTGCGCCGCCAGCTTCATCTGCTCGTATTCCAGCAGTCGCCGCACCAATTCGGCGCGGGGGTCTTCCGATTCGGCCGGTCCTGCATCGCGCGCCAGTCTCGGCAGCAGCATGCGGGACTTGATTTCGATCAGCATTGCCGCCATGAGCAGATATTCCGCCGCCAGTTCCAGCCTTGAGGACCGGGCTGCCTCAACATAGGACAGATATTGGCGGGTCAGTTCCGCCATGGGGATATCCAGCACGTCGAGGTTGTGACGGCGGATCAGGTAGAGCAGCAGATCGAGCGGGCCTTCAAAAGTCTCGAGAAAGACTTCGAGTGCGTCAGGTGGAATGTAGAGATCCGCGGGCATCTCTGCGAGCGGTTCTCCCTTGACACGGGCGATGGGGAGTTCGGCCTGGACGACTTCCATGGCGAGATTCTACCACCCTCTCCAGGGAGCCAGAGATTCGGGATACCGCTTTATTTTTTGTCTGTTTTCCGAGAGGTTGGAAATAAAACTTGAACCATATCCTTAAAATGTTTTGCAAAGTGTATCGTGATGCCCTGGCGGATGTAGCCAGGCAATTTTTCGAAATCGCGCCGGTTTGCGTCCGGCAGTATGAGTTCCATGATGCCGGCGCGACGGGCGGCGATCACCTTCTCGCGGATACCCCCGACAGGCAGCACTTGGCCGGTCAGCGACAACTCGCCGGTCATGGCCAAGGGGCTACGGGGTTTTTCATTGCGCGCCAGGGACAGCAGGGCCGTGGCCATGGTTACGCCGGCGCTAGGCCCATCTTTGGGCGTCGCGCCCTCGGGAATATGCAGGTGGACGAAGCTGGAGTCGAAGAATTTCGCGTCCGCCTTGTAATCTTTCAGATGGGAAGCCACGTAGCTGTAGGCAATTTCGGCTGATTCCTTCATCACCTCACCCAACTTGCCAGTCAGTTTGAATCCTCGATTAAGGGTATGAACGCGGGTTGCCTCCACGTCCAGGGTGGCGCCGCCCATGGCCGTCCAGGCCAAGCCTGTAACCACGCCAACTGCGCTCTGCGGTTTTTCCCGGGTGAAGATTGGCTTGTCCAGATAGGACTCGATTTCCTTGACGCCGACTCTGATCGGCGTGGCAGCGCCGCCAAGAATTTGCACCACGGCCTTGCGCACCACCCGGCCCAACTGTTTTTCCAGATTGCGCACCCCGGCCTCGCGGGCATAACCCTCGATTACGTGGCGGATGGCAGATTCGCTGATCGTGACCTGGCCTTTCTTGAGGCCGGACCTTTGCACGACCTTGGGCCAAAGATGGTGTTTGGCAATCTCGACTTTCTCCTCGGTGATGTAGCCGGAAAGCTGGATCACCTCCATCCGGTCAAGCAGGGGGCCGGGAATGGAAAACTGGTTGCCGGTGCAGATAAACAGCGCCTTGGATAGGTCAAAGCGCACGTCAAGATAATGATCGAGGAAATCGTTGTTCTGCTCGGGGTCCAGAACTTCAAGCAGGGCGGAAGCCGGATCGCCGTGATAATTAGCGCCGATCTTGTCGATTTCATCCAGCATGATCACTGGGTTGGCGGTGCCGGCTTCCTTCATTGCCTGGACAAACTTGCCGGGCATGGCGCCGATATAGGTCCGCCGGTGGCCCTTGATCTCCGCTTCATCGCGCATGCCGCCCAAGGAAAAACGGTAGAACTTGCGTCCCAGCGCTTCCGCAATGGACTTGCCGATGGATGTCTTGCCTACTCCGGGCGGACCAACTAGCAGCAGGATCGAGCCTGACACCTCGCCTTTCATCACGCCGACGGCGAGAAACTCGATGATCCGATCCTTGACGTCGCCCAACCCGTCGTGGTCGCGATCAAGAATCTTGCGCGCGTGTTGCAGGTCAAGCTTGTCCTGGGAGTACACGCCCCAAGGAAGGACCGTGAGCCAATCGAGATAATTGCGCGACACGGTGTATTCAGGGGAGCCCGTTTCCAACACGGAAAACTTGTTTATCTCCTCCTCGACACGCTTCTGCACGGCGGGAGGGAGGGTCAGTTTCTCGATGCGGGACTTGAAGGTTTCCAGTTCGGCAGTCTTGTCATCCTTGGCCAGCCCCAGTTCCTTCTGGATGGCCTTGAGCTGTTCACGCAGGAAGAATTCGCGCTGCTGTTCGGACATCTTTTCGTCCATCTTGCCGCGAATCTGGGACTGCAGCCTGGCCACGTCCAGTTCCTTCTTGAGCAGCACGATGACCTTCTCCATACGCTTCTTGAGCGCAAGGGTTTCCATAACTTCCTGCAATTCCTGCTTGTTCGCCGTGGTCAGCGTGGCGGCGAAGTCCGCCAACAGTGAGGGCTCGTTTGGACTGAAACGATTAAGGAAGAATTTGAGTTCTTCTGAATACAAGGGATTGAGCGGAAGAAGATCCTTGATGGTGTTAATGATCGCCACACCATAGGCGCGAATCTCATCTGAATCCGGCCGTCCTGGTTCATTGGGATAGTCGACTCGAACTCGGTATGGCGGAACTTTCGACAGCCATTCGACAATGCGGAAACGTCGCTGGCCTTCCGCGATGAATTGAATCTTGCCTTCGTTTCTGACCGGATGGTGCACCCGCACCACAGTCCCCACGCCATGGAAATCTTCGTAAGTGGCGTCGTCGGTATTGTCGGGCTTGGCCAAGACCAGGCCCACCAGATGCTGGGGCGTATCGCCAATCGCTGTGACCGTGTCCAGCCAGGGTTCTTCATTCATCAGAAGAGGCAGGGTCTGGGCAGGGAAGAATGGCTTGTCGGAAAGCGGCAGGATATAGAGCTCGTCCGGCCAGGCTGGCGCGGTTGGGAACTGCGCGTTCGCCCTGTCAGAGAGAATTTCCCCTTCCAAAGATGGCGCACGCGGTTCTTTGCCCCTAACTGATTCCTTGTCTTGTTCCATGGTCTTCAGTATGTGGGCACATTGCCTTAATTCAACCCGCGGACCGTTTTCTAGCCGTAGTTGAGGCCTATTGCCTCACGCACATCTCGCATGGTTTCCCGCGCCAGTTCCTGGGCCTTCTCGCAACCGTCCGCGATGATGTTGCGCACCTGGTCGGGACTGGAATCGTAGTGGGATGCCCGCTCACGCATGGGCGCCAACTCCTTCAACACGCCGTCGATGACCGGCTGTTTGCATTCAAGACAGCCAATGCCCGCGCTGGTGCAGCCGGCAACCACCCATTTCCGCGTCTCGTCGTCCGAATACACCTGATGGAATTGCCACACCGGGCATTTCTCCGGATTGCCGGGGTCGGTTCGGCGTACTCGCGCTGGATCGGTGGGCATGGTGCGTATATTCTTGCTGACCGTATCCGGGTCATCGCGCAGGGCGATGGTATTGTTGTAGGACTTGGACATTTTCTGCCCGTCCAGGCCAGGCATCTTGGCCGCGGCGGTCAGCAGCGCCTCGGGCTCGGCCAATATCATGCGCCCACCCCCTTCAAGATAGCCGAACAGTCGCTCACGGTCGCCCAACGAGAGACTCTGTGCATCGTTGAGGATGGCACGCGCCGGTTCCAGAGCAGCCTCTTCCCCTTTTTCCTGATAAGCGTTGCGGGCGTCCTTGTAGATCCGTGCCTTCTTGCCGCCGAGTTTCTTGATTGCCGCCTGAGCCTTTTCCTCAAAGCCAGGCTCCTTGCCGTAAAGATGGTTGAAGCGCCGACAGATTTCGCGGGTGAATTCGATATGCGGGACCTGATCTTCTCCCACCGGCACCAGGTTGGCCCGATATATCAGGATGTCCGCGCTTTGCAACAGCGGGTAGCCGAGGAAACCGTAGGTAGACAGGTCCTTGTCTGAGAGTTTCTCCTGTTGATCTTTATAGGTGGGCACTCGTTCGAGCCAGCCTAGCGGGGTCATCATGGAAAGCAGCAAATGCAGCTCTGCATGCTCGATTACCCGCGATTGGATGAACAGGGTGCTTTGGGACGGGTCGACGCCGGCGGCCAGCCAATCCACCACCATGTCCCAAACACTCTGCTCGATAATGTGCGGATCGTCGTAATGCGTTGTCAGAGCGTGCCAATCGGCGACAAAGAACAGGCATTCGTGTTCGAGCTGGAGTTTCGTCCAGTTCTTGAGCACGCCGTGGTGGTGTCCTAGGTGCAGACGCCCAGTCGGGCGCATGCCGGATAAAACGCGATTGGCGTACATGCTCTTAGGCTAATAAAAGATTGATCAGATAGGTAATATCCCCAGTTCCCAAGCCAGTGAACAGCGCGATCACAGTCAGAAAGAGGGTAATGAGTGGCGTGACAAGAAAGCTGAGCAGACCGGTGAACATCAAGGCAATCAGGATAAAGAATCCGTAGGGTTCCAGGCGCGCCAGCACCATGGATGGACCAGCTGGCAATAGGCCGACGGCAATTCGTCCACCATCGAGAGGCGGGAGTGGCAACAGGTTCAGCGCCGCCAGAATGGCATTGATGAAAATACCGGCGGCGCCCATGAGCATCAGCGGAGTGCTCGCAAAGCCGTTGTGCATGAGATGGCCTGCCTGGATCGTCAAGCCCCAGACCAGCGCCATGAGCAGGTTGGCGACAGGCCCCGCTGCGGCAACCCAGACCATGTCGCGCTTGGGGTGTCGCAGCGCACTGAAGTTGACAGGCACAGGCTTGGCCCACCCAAACAGGAAGGCCGGGCCCCCGGCCAGTTTGCTCATCAGCAGCAGAAACAAGGGCAGCCCGATGGTGCCAACCGGGTCGATATGCTTGAGCGGATTGGCCGTCACCCGGCCCAGCATCCAAGCGGTCTTGTCGCCGAACTTCATGGCGATGAAGCCATGCGCCGCTTCATGCAAGGTAATGGCAAAGATAACCGGAATGGCAAATACGGCGATTTTCTGAATCAGGCTAAGTTCCATCTTGGCTCGCTATTCCTTGCTCGCGAAGTCACCTACCGGGCCCTTGCCTGGGCGCAACACGATTGGATGATCACCTGTCAAGTCGACTATCGTAGTTGGCGTCAGGCCACACGCGCCCCCGTCGATCACCAGATCGACCTCATGCTCCAAACGCTCCCGGATCTCCCAGGCTTCGTTTAACGGGACATCATGGCCCGGCAGCATCAACGTGGAAGACAGGATCGGCTCCCTCATTTCCTGGAGCAATGCTTGCGCGACGCCATGTTCCGGCACGCGCAAGCCGATGGTGTCCTGGCGCTTGTGCAGCAGGCGGCGCGGTACCTCTCGAGTGCCCTTGAGGATGAACGTATAAGGACCCGGCGTGTGGGCCTTGAGCAGGCGGAACTGATTATTGTCGACCTGGGCGTAGCGACCGAGTTCGGACAAATCGCGGCATACCAGAGTCAGATCGTGGCCTTCATCGAGGCCACGGATACGCAACAGGCGCATCGCCGCATCCTTGTCGCCGATGCGGCAGCCCAGGGCGTAGCAGGAATCGGTCGGATACACGATGATGCCGCCTCGCTTAAGGATGGCAGTCACCTGCTGGATCAGACGTGGCTGGGGATTGTCTGGATGGATGTTGAAAAATTGGGCCATGGAGAGAGGAGAAAATTCAGTCATAGGAGTCAGTCCAAGTCCCAATTGTGCCAGATAGGGGTCACACTTTCCGGCAAAGCCGGGCCACCGCCGATTTCGCGCCCACCTTCGCCGGGCGCATGAAAATCCGATCCGCGCGAAGCCAGCAGGCCGAACTCCCCCGCCAGTACTGCAAAGCGCGCGCAGTGCTGCGGTGTGTGACTGCCGGTCACAACTTCAATGGCAGCGCCGCCAAGTTCCCGAAATTCGGCAAGCAGCTGCCGGAGTCTTCCGGCCTTGAGATCATAGCGTCCCGGATGAGCAAGCACCGCATGGCCACCGCTCTGTCGTATCCAATCGACGGCATTCTCCAGACTGGTCCAGTAATGATCCACATACCCTGCCCTCCCCTTGACCAGGTAACGTTTGAAGACGCTGCGGACATCCTTGACGATACCCTTGTCCACGAGATAGCGGGCGAAATGGGTGCGGCCTATCAGGCGGGGATTGCCCGCATGAATCATGGCCCCTTCAAGAGCGCCAGGAATGCCGATTTTCTCGAGCTCGTGGCTGATGCGCTCGGCGCGCCACTGGCGACCTTGCTGTATTTCCTCCAGCCCTTTCAGCAAGAGCGGATTCTGAGCATCAATGCGCAATCCCACCATGTGCACGGTTACCGTCCCCCAGGTAACAGATATTTCCACTCCCGGAATGAAGCAAATGCCCTCTCGCTTCGCAGCCTCTTCCGCCGCCTTCAGACCACCCACGTCGTCATGGTCCGTCAGCGCCAGTACCTGCACGCCTTTTTCAGCTGCACGGGAAACCAGCGCTTGTGGGGAGAGGATGCCATCCGAAACATTTGAATGGCAGTGCAGGTCAAAATTACGCATGAATTGAGATGGACCCGCTTTGACGGGTTGCGAAATCATAGCAAAATAACGGGGTTTACCCTTAATCTCGCAGAAATGGGCTCAGGCCTTCCATGAAAAAGTTTCTCTTCGATCTGTTTCCCGTCATCGTGTTCTTCGTTGCGTATAAGCTGGGGGACCGCAATGCGGAGGGCGCACGGGCCTTCATGGCCAGTGTCGGGCTGCCGCAACCGACAGGCGTGGGCGAGAAACCCGGCATTTACCTCGCCACCCTGATCGCCATCATCGCCAGCTTTGGGCAAATCGCTTGGGTCAAAATGCGCGGCCATAAGGTAGATAGGATGCTGTGGGTCAGTTTGGGTATCATCGTCGTATTTGGCGGCGCAACACTGTTGCTGCATGATGAAACTTTCATCAAGTGGAAACCCACTGTGCTTTATTGGGTATTTGCCGCGGCCTTGCTCGGCTCGGCCATAAGAGGAAAGAACATAATCCGCTCCATCATGAGCGAGCAGATGGAACTTCCCGACGAGGCATGGAGTCGACTCAACTTGAGTTGGGCAGGATTCTTCGCCTTCATGGGTGGGGCAAATCTGTTTGTCGCTTTTATCCTTTATCCCCACAACGACGCAGCTTGGGTCAATTTCAAGTTATTCGGCAGCCTGGTCCTGATGCTCATCTTTGTCGTTATTCAAAGCCTGATGCTGAACAAGTATCTGGAAAAGGAAGAAAACAAATAATGCTCTACGCCATCACGGGCGAAGACGTGCCGAATTCCCTGGACAAACGACTGGCGGCCCGGCCTGCTCATTTGCTGCGCTTGCAGGCGCTGCAGGAAGAAGGTCGTTTGCTGCTGGCGGGTCCGTTTCCCCGCATCGATAGTCCTGACCCAGGCCCAGCAGGTTTTTCCGGGAGCCTGATCGTGGCGGAATTCGACAGCCTGGAAGCTGCCAGGCTCTGGGCGGATGCCGATCCTTACATGGCCACCTGTGTCTATTCCAGTGTCAGTGTCAGGCCGTTCAGGAAGGTCCTGCCGTGAACGTCAGCCAGCAGATTTTGGACCGCCTCCAAACTCTGGCGCCAGAGAGCCTCAACCTGGAAGATGAAAGCAGCCTGCATGCCGGTCATGCAGGCGCGGCAAGTGGTGGCGGCCATTACCGCCTCACGATCGTTTCTCCGCGCTTTGCGGGCTTGAATTCGGTCGCCCGCCACCGCTTGGTTTATGAATCCCTGGGCGCATTGATGAAAGGGCCGATTCATGCCCTTGCCATTACCGCCTTAACCCCTGAAGAACTATGACAATTGGAGCCCTAATGAAACATTCCTTCAAGTATTCTGCAGCCCTTATCCTGCTGAGCTTGGTCAGCCTTGCCCAGTCTGCCGAGGACGCAAATCCGGCTGCCGGCATACCCGCCGCGAACAAGCCGATTGCAGTTGTGAATGGGCGCGAGATTCCAGCAATGTACGCTGAGTTGATCAAGCACGACATGCAAGCCCAGGGCCAGAAAGATGACCCCCGCCTCGATGCCAAAGTCAAAGACAGTCTGATCAGCCTGGAGCTGGCCAGTCGTGCGGCCATCGATAAAGGTCTGGACAAGGATCCCAGGCTTGCAGCTCTCCTGGATATCAGGCGCAAGGACCAGTTGGCCAAAGCCTATCTGGAAGACTATGTACGCTCCCATCCGGTGAGCGACGCCGAAATAAAGGCTGAATACGACAAGGCCAAGGCGGCGGCAACAGGAAGCGAATACAAGCTCAAGCACATCCTGGTGAAAAGCGAAGCCGAAGCCAAATCGATCCTCGCCCAACTGGCGAAAAAGAAAAAATTCGAGGACTTGGCCAAGAAGTATTCGACTGATCCTGGCTCGGCCAAAAACGGCGGCGATCTGGGCTGGAACGCCCCCAATTCGTTTGTAAAGGAATTTGCCGACGCAGTTGAAGGGATGAAAAAAGGCGAAACTTCCAAAGCCCCTGTCAAAACTCAGTTTGGTTGGCATATCATTCGGGTTGAGGACGTGCGCCCTATTCAAGTGCCGTCACTTGATGAAGTGAAAGCGGACATCGCCCGGCAACTTCAGCAGTCGCGTATTCACGATGCCTTGCTTGCGCTGCGTAAAGACGCCAAAATTGAATAAGAATCAGCAGGGGGCCAGCCAAAGGCTGGCCCCCGATAAATGAGGACAGCACCATGGCTGACAAAGAATATAACAATCTGCAGGATCAGTTTCTGAATACCCTGCGTCGGGAACACATTCCAGTCTCGGTGTTTCTGGTCAATGGGATCAAGCTGGTGGGCAAGATCGAATCCTTCGACCAGTTCTCCATCCTGCTAAAAGGCCACGATCAGGCCGGGCAACTGGTCTTCAAACATGCGATCTCGACCATTTCACCGTCGCGGGAAGTGGAACTTGCAAAGAAACCCTCCCCCGCCTGACGCCTTGGTCGGGCACATCTGAATCACTCCGCTTGCGCCCGCACTCCGCCGAGGCGGGCCAGTTGATCTCGATTTACCAGCGTCGCCACATCGCCCCGGTATAGCTGGTAGAACTCCGGCTTTAAATTCAGCGCCTGCTTGAGGCTGCTCACATAAACAACCGCCCTGCCTTGCGGATGACGCGCGAACCAGCCTGGCAACGCCTCGCTTGAAACAACCTCCAGCGGCTGATCGAGCCGGCCGGCAAACTGGTATTGCGCGTGATACTTGCCTTCGTGAGCAATGGGGATGCCATGCTGTTGCAAGGTCTTGAGTTGCCGCGCCAGAGGGGTCACATCATAGGCGGGAGCCAAGGGCCGAACAATTCCCAACTGCACCAAACCGGTCAACATAAATGCCAGAGCAACCAAGCTCTGCAACCAATGCAGGCGTGGACTGATTGCTATCCAGAGCAAGCCGAGTCCCACCATCGCACTGCCTGCCCAGGGAGAAACGACGCCAGCCCAATCACTGTCCTTAGGCAAGCCCTTGAATGCAAACCAGAGGGCAACGCATCCGGTAAGCAGCAGGAACGCGGCCGGAATCAGTCTGCCGCCACCCGTCTGTCGCGGCCTGTTGGCCAGGGCTTGGGCGGAAAACAAGGCAAACATGGGGAAGAGCGGAACCAGATAGTGAATCTGTTTGCCGCTGATGAGGGAGAATGCGACAAATACGGGTGCGCCCCAAGCCAGACAGAACTTCATGCCCTGCGGCAGTTTCGTTGAAAACGCTGCGCCCACAGCTCGCCAAAATCCGGGCCACACCAGCCAAGGGTAAAGCAGCAGCGGCAGCAGCGGCAAATACCACCAAAATGGCCGGCGGTGCGCGAATGAATCCACCATGCGGTTTGCAGTTTGGCCCCAGAAGATTGCGTGGCGAAATTCCTCTCCGCCCTTGAACCCAGCCGGTATGGCCCAGGCGAGCGCGATGCCGGCACCCATCAGGACCGACAGGACGATGCCGCCGTACCAACGTTTCCAATCCAGCCCCGGTGACCACCAGGGCGCAAGTACCGCCAGCGGCAGCACATGCAGGAGGACGACCGGGCCTTTGGCCAGCACGCCCACACCAATCGCAACACCCAGCAGGCCAAAACCCTTCGCCCTCTTCCCCCGGCTTGCCAGCCAGATTCCCCATACCCCGAGCAAGACCCATACGGTCAACAACACATCGAACATCGCCGAGGTCGAGAACAGAATCCACAAGAGCGAGGATGCAAGAATCCAAGGTGCAGAGACGGCCACTTCGGGCAGATCAGGCCTAAGCCGACGGGCAAGAACTGCCGTCAAGCCTAGGCAGGTCAGGGATGAAATGGGTGACACGAGCCGGGGCCACCAATCGTTGACGCCAAACACGCCCCAGCCAAGCTGGTAGAGCCATAGCAACAGTGGCGGTTTGTCGCTGTACGGCAGGCCATTCTTGATTGGCACCCAAAAGTTGCCGCGCAGCCACATTTCCCAGGCTACGCTTACGTAACGGGTTTCATCAATTGGAGTGAGCGTCCGTGACATGATCGCGATGACCGTGAGCAAGGCCATGAATAACGCCAGCCCAAAGAAATTGAGCACACGCGAATCAGTCTGAGGGTTTAGGGCAGACATGTTCAACCCTGTACATCGAGGGCGGCATCAAGAGTCTTGCCGTGTCGGTAGCGACGATAGAGATAGAGTCCCATCAAGCCCGAAACCACAAACAGGACCACGCCAGCGCTGATCTTGAGTGCAGGATTCTGGGTGACACCACTCCCGATCAAAGCCGAAATTAAAGTCTGGGGGATATAGCCCACGAACGTGGCCAGAAAGAATACTCGCGCCGGTATGCGCGAGACGCCCGCTGCCAGATTGGTTGCCAGATTGTTTCCCACGGGAAGCAGCCGAACCAGCAAGGTCATGCCAAACGGATGGCCTTCGATAAAGTCGTTAAAACGCCGGATACGCTCCTCGAACAAGCGCATGACCAAACCCCGGCCCAGTAGGCGCGCATAGTAAAAGGCCAGAATGCACCCTGCCAACGCCGCCAGATTTCCCAGCAGGGTTCCCCATGCCAGTCCAAAGGCATAGCCGCCGAAGAATGCAACAAGTTGGCGGGGAAGACCAACGGCGGTAATCACTGCGCCGGACGCAAGAAAGATGACTTCACCTTCGAGTCCCCGGCCCTTTACATGGGTTTCGATCCATCCCCGTTCGAACAGATGGTCGAAACCGAAGCCTTTCAGAACATAGGCGATCGCCACCAGCGATCCCAGAAGCAACAAGCCTCGCAACCAGAAGTAGCGCTTAGTGCCGGCCATCAAGTTTATGCGATGGTACTGAACCCGTTGAACAGAATGACGGGAAGTTCATTGCACTTGCTCGTCAGTCATCTTGGGGAATGATCTCAGGCAGACGCACCCGCCGCTGTAGCCAGGCCACGCCGAACAAATCGACGATTCCTACCCAAAGCCGGTTATGTATGCCGTATTTCGAGGTCCCGCGCTCACGCGAACGATGATTTACCGGCACCGAAATGACCGCCCCGCCGTTGCGCAGGACCAGGGCGGGCAGAAAGCGGTGCATGTGATCAAAGTTGGGCAAAGCGAGAAATGTTTCGCGGGCAAAGAGCTTAAGCCCGCAACCTGTGTCTGGGGTGTTGTCCTTGAGCAGGCCGGATCGCACCCCATTGGCAATTTTGGACGAAAGCTTGCGTATCCAGGTGTCCTGACGCTTGTTGCGCCAGCCGGCCAGCAATTGCAAATTGGCTGGCTGCCGGGAATCGGCAAGGGCAGCGATCAGGGCAGGAATGTCGGCCGGGTCATTCTGGCCATCCCCATCCAGGGTGGCGATCCATTCGTATTTCGCCGCTCTTATTCCTGAACTGACTGCCTGACTCTGTCCGCATGAGTTCTTGTGCCGGATCACCCTGAGATTCGGCAACTCGTCCTGCAAACCCCGCAGCACCGCGGCCGTCCCATCGGTGCTGCCATCGTTGACGTAGATGATTTCGAATTCCGTCTTGCCTGCGAGCGCGCCCACAATCTCGCGCACCAGCGATTCGACATTGTCTTCCTCATTCTTGACCGGTACCACCACCGACAGGCGGCCAAGGTAGGGATGGGTTGGCATGATGTAGCAGGCGAGAAGTTCGAATGTCCGATTCTATAAGGCCTGCACTGTCGGCCGCAATCCGTTATTTGTCGAACTTTCGCCCAGGCCGGTCTGAGGTTCTCGCTGCCCTGTTTCCATCCGCGCTCCGAATATCGGGCTGAGGCGCGTAGCGTTCCTGGTGGCGCCGTTCGCTGGGCCCTGCAAATCCGGCTTGAGGCTTGCCGTGGCTGCGCTCTCCTGATCTGGGTTTGAATCCGGACTTGAACTCATGCGCCGGGCCGCGTTTTCCGCCTCTGTCGGGCCGTGGTGCTTCGGCACGCATCCGGGTCTTGGGCTCAAGTCCTGGGATCACATGGGCTTCGATGACGTGTCCGGTGAAATGGGAAATCCGCCTCAGTTGCAGGCCATCGCGGCTGGACACCAGAGAAACGGCGATGCCGCTCGCCCCTGCCCGGCCGGTGCGGCCGATGCGGTGCACATAGTCCTCCGCCTGCTTGGGCAAATCGAAATTGATCACATGGGAAATACCCGCGACATCGATGCCACGCGCGGCGACATCCGTGGCGACCAGAACGCGGATCTCGCCGCGGCGCAATTTGGTGAGCGTCCGATTGCGGGCTCCTTGATGCATGTCTCCATGCAGTGCCGCCGCCGGAAAACCCTGCTGGAAGAGGTCATCCGCCAACTGGTCGGCATCTCGCTTGGTGGCTGTAAAGACCAGTGCCTGGTTCAGTTCCACGTCGCGCAGCAGATGGTCAAGGATGCGATTCTTGTGTTCCAGGCTGTCGCAGAAATGCAGGCGTTGTTCGATATTTTCGTGGCGCTCCTTCTGGCTTGCCACTTCCACACGCTTGGGGTCACGCAATAGATTCCTTGCGACCTGTGCCATTTTTCCGTCCAAGGTAGCAGAGAAAAGCAAGGTTTGACGCGTATTGGGAGTTGCGCGCGCGATCGTTTCCACATCGTCTATAAATCCCATATCCAGCATGCGATCCGCCTCATCCAGCACCAGCATTTCCAGCCGGGAAAAGTCCAGCTTTCCGCGCTGCATGTGATCAATCAGGCGGCCGGGTGTGGCCACCAATATATCCACGGGACTCGCGAGCAGACGATTTTGCACTGGATAGGGCATGCCGCCCAGTATCGACACGCATTTGGCGTGGCGCAGATACTTGCCATAGCGGGTCGCGGCAGCGGTGATCTGCTGGGCCAGTTCACGGGTGGGTGACAGCACCAGGATGCGCGGTCCCTTACCTGGGGCTTTGGGTGGGTCCGTCAACTTGTGTAAGGCGGGCAGCATGAACGCGGCAGTCTTGCCGGTCCCAGTTTGGGCCGAGGCCATCAGGTCATGGCCGGCCATGACGATTGGGATTGCCTGGGATTGAACCGCTGTGGGTTCGGTATAGCCCGAGTCAGTCAAAGCCTTCAGGATGAAGGGGTTGAGGGCGAGTGATTCAAAAGTCATCATTTCTTCCAGTGTGGGGCAAATCAAAACACATGCTGCCACGTGCCCAGAGGCGCGGCTGCCGGCGCTCATTCGCTAACCGGAAAACACTGAAAGAATCAGGAAATAGGTCAGGGATACCGTCTGATGGGACGGCTGGCATCAAGCCAATAATGAACGATTTGAGTGGTGGGAGGCTGGAGGGTTGCTAGGTTGCCGTAATGCCTTGCCACGGGAGCATTATCGCATACTCATCGCTTTCGCCGCAAACTTCAGTCCGGGCTGCTGTTCGTGGCTTGGATAACATAGCGCGGGATTGTTAAGACTTGACATTGCCTCTGCCAAGTCTTCGGCCCTTCGGGCCCGCCTTCGGCGTCCTGCGCGAGCGATGCCAGCTGGTCAAACCCGGTGCTGGTTCTCACCCTACCCTCTCCGCAAATCAAGAGGCCGCCAAATGCAGGGCCTTCCAATTTATGGCGGAGAGGGCGGGATTCGAACCCGCGTTAGGGTATTACCCTAAACACGCTTTCCAGGCGTGCGACTTAAACCGCTCATCCACCTCTCCGGGAGCGCGGCATTCTATCGGATGCGGTGGCATGAAGCAAATCGGCCGTCGCGGCGAAAAATCACTGAAGGGACTTGAAACCACTGTCATTGCCCCAATCAAATATAGGGTTTTAGGTCGATGAGGAAAACTAATGGCTGAAGACGCCGTGACCAAGGATACCCCAGACGATGCGGATAACCGGGGCGAAACCCTGCCCAGTCTGGAAGAGTTGCTAAAGCAGGCCGAATTGAATGCGCAGGAGCACCATGATGCCTGGCTGCGGGCCAAGGCAGAGGCCGACAACATTCGCAAGCGTGCGCAACAGGATATTGCCAACGCTCACAAGTACGCAATCGAGGGCTTTGCCAGCGAGCTGCTGGCGGTGAAGGACAGTTTGGAAGCAGCCATGACGATTGAGAATACTTCCATCGACAGCCTGAAGGATGGGGTGGAACTCACCTTGAAACAGCTGAATGCTGCGTTTGGCAAGTTCAACGTGAAGGAATTGAATCCACTTGGTGAGCGCTTCGATCCCCACCGCCATCAGGCCATCGGAATGATGGAATCCGCTCAGGAACCCAACACGGTCGTGAGCGTGCTGCAGAAAGGCTACCTGATCAATGATCGGATACTCAGGCCGGCCATGGTGATGGTCGCTCAAAGCAGGGCTTGAAATTCTGGATTTTGCCCGAATATTGTTTAGCAGTTCGTTGATTTAATAGAAGGAAACCATCATGGGACGAATTATAGGAATTGACCTGGGGACCACCAACTCGTGCGTAGCTATCATGGAAAACGGCCAGCCCAAAGTTATTGAGAACTCCGAGGGGGCCCGGACTACGCCTTCCGTCGTTGCCTATGCGGACAACGGCGAGATTCTTGTCGGCGATGCCGCCAAGCGGCAGGCCGTGACAAACCCGAAGAACACGCTCTATGCAATAAAGCGCCTGATCGGCCGCCGGTTTGAAGAGAAGGAAGTGCAGAAGGATATTGGCCTGATGCCGTTCAAGATCATCAAGGCCGACAATAATGATGCCTGGGTCGAAGTCCGGGATCAGAAAATGGCCCCGCCCCAAGTTTCCGCCGAAGTGCTGCGCAAGATGAAGAAGACTGCCGAAGACTATCTGGGCGAGGAAGTCAGCGAAGCCGTCATCACGGTGCCGGCCTACTTCAACGATTCGCAACGCCAAGCCACCAAGGACGCCGGTCGCATCGCCGGTCTGGAAGTCAAACGCATCATCAACGAACCCACCGCCGCGGCCCTGGCCTTCGGCATGGACAAGAAGGAAGGCGACCGCAAGATCGCCGTGTATGACCTGGGCGGCGGCACCTTCGATATCTCCATCATCGAGATTGCCGAACTGGATGGTGAACATCAATTCGAGGTGCTGTCCACCAACGGTGACACCTTCCTCGGCGGCGAGGATTTCGACCAGCGACTGGTGGATTACATCATCGAGGAGTTCAAGAAGGACCAGGGCATGGATCTGTCCAAGGATGTGCTTGCCTTGCAACGGCTCAAGACCTCGGCGGAAAAGGCCAAGAAGGAACTCTCCTCCTCCCAGCAGACCGACATCAACGAGCCTTTCATTGCCTTCGATCCGGCCACCGGACCCAAGCACCTGACCATGAAGATCACCCGGGCCAAGTTTGAAAGTCTGGTGGAAGATCTGGTGGAGCGCACCATCGAGCCTTGCAAGATCGCAATCCGGGACGCCGGGATCAAAGTGTCGGACATCGTCGATGTGATCCTGGTCGGCGGCCAGACGCGCATGCCTAAGGTGCAGGACAAGGTCAAGGAATTCTTCGGCAAGGACCCGCGCAAGGACGTAAACCCGGACGAGGCCGTGGCGGTTGGCGCCGCGATCCAGGGTGGCGTGCTCAAGGGCGAGGTCAAGGACGTGCTGCTGCTGGATGTCACGCCACTTTCGCTGGGCATAGAGACTCTGGGCAGCGTCATGACCAAGCTCATTCACAAGAACACCACCATACCCACCAAAGCGAGCCAGGTGTTTTCCACCGCGGATGACAATCAGAGCGCGGTAACTATTCATGTGCTGCAAGGCGAGCGGGAAATGGCCGGCGGCAACAAGAGTCTGGGCCAATTCAATCTGACTGACATTCCACCGGCCCCGCGCGGCATGCCGCAGATCGAAGTCACTTTTGACATCGACGCAAACGGCATCTTGCACGTCACCGCCAAGGACAAGGCGACCGGCAAGGAAAACAAGATCAAGATCCAGGCCAGTTCCGGGCTGTCCGAGGCCGAAATCCAGCAGATGGTAAAGGATGCCGAAGCCAATGCGGCTGAAGACCACAAGGCTTTCGAATTGGCCACCGCGCGCAACGCAGCCGACAACCTGATTCACTCGGTGAAGAAATCCCTGGGCGAATATGGCGACAAGATCGGAGCCGACGACAAGACCAAGATCCAGGCTGCGATGAAGGAAGTCGAGGACGCGGTGCGAGGCAGCGACAAGGACGACATCGAGAAGAAGACCAATGCCCTCGCCCAGGCCTCGCATAAACTGGCCGAGCAGATGTATCAGTCAGAGCAGGCCAAGGGCCAGCCGTCAGGTTCAGAGGCGGGCTCCGGTAGCGCCGAAAAAGCAGGGGCTGACGATGTGGTAGATGCGGAGTTTACCGAAGTGAAAGACAAGTAAGACCGTGAGGCGTAAGGGGTGAAGAGTAGAATGCTTCCCCCACGCGCCTCCTGCTTTTTCGCCTAACTCCTGACCCCTGACTTTTGCCCATGTCAAAACGCGATTTCTACGAAGTTCTCGGTCTGGCAAGGAACGCCTCGGATGACGAGATCAAGAAGGCCTACCGTAAGCTGGCCATGAAATTTCATCCTGACCGTAACCCGGACAGCAAGGACTCGGAAGATAGATTCAAGGAGGCCAAGCAGGCATACGAAATTCTTTCCGATCCGGACAAGCGTTCGGCCTATGACCAATTTGGTCATGCCGGAGTCGATCCCAGCAGCGGCATGGGTGGCGGACCGGGAGCAGCCGGATTCGGCGGGTTTGCCGATGCCTTCTCGGACATTTTCGGCGACATTTTTGGCGGCGCAGGCGGCGGGCGTGGCCGGAGCAATGTCTATCGCGGCGCGGACTTGCGTTACAACCTGGAGATCGGGCTGGAGGAAGCTGCGCACGGGGTGGAAACCAAGATCCGTGTTCCAACCCTGGATGAATGCGAGGTGTGCCACGGCTCCGGCGCCAAGGTCGGAACCCAGCCCAGCACCTGCCCAACCTGCGGCGGCCACGGACAGGTCCGCATGCAACAAGGATTCTTCTCGATACAGCAAACCTGTCCGCACTGCCACGGTTCCGGCAAGATCATCAGCGAACCGTGCACTGCCTGCCAGGCTCAGGGTCGGGTCAAAAAGCATAAGACCCTTTCGGTCAAGATACCCGCAGGCATCGACGAGGGTGACCGCATTCGTCTGGCCAGCGAAGGCGAGGCCGGCGTAAATGGGGGCCCAGCCGGTGACCTGTATGTCCAGATCCACCTCAAGGCCCACCCGATCTTCCAGCGCGAGGGGGACGATCTGCACTGCGAAATGCCGATCAGCTTTACCACTGCGGCCTTGGGCGGCGAACTGGAAATCCCCACACTCGATGGTCACGCGCGCATCAAGATTCCTGCCGAAACCCAGTCCAGCAAGGCGTTTCGGTTAAAGGGCAAAGGCATCAAGGGAGTACGCAGCCACACCACCGGCGATCTGATCTGCCATGTGGCGGTGGAGACCCCGGTCAACCTGTCGGAAAAACAGCGCGAAATTCTGAAAGAATTCGATCGTCTCGCGGCGGGCCGCAACAACAACCCGCGTGCTCAGTCTTTCATGGACAAGATCAAGGCCTTTTTTGCCCAGTAGCTCCCCGCTTTCCCAAGGGGCTGACAACGGCGGCAGGCGCCGTGAGCGCAACAGGGCAATTCCCCCCAGCGTGAACAGTAAAAGCGTGCCCGGCTCGGGTACTGTGGCGCCTACCGTACCAGTTAGCGAGAACACCGCATTGAAAGTGGGCGCACCCCGGCCGCCAACGATGTCGGTGCCCACCCGTAGCCAATCCGGGTCAATGAACTGGTCGCGAGTCCACGCCTGCAGGTCCGTGAAGCCCACCGGGAACGGCGTGCCAAGTGGAACAATGGGTTTGGGCGCTGACAACCACATGAACTCGCCGCTCGCCAGTTGGACCTGCGGAACGAAGAAATAGTGATCCGCCGGCAAATCGAATGGGACCGTGAAGGTGACATCTAATTCAACTTCCTCCCCCGTAATGGCTCCATCACCGCCCGTGGTCACGTTTGGCAAGGGGTGGATGCCGCCCGCCTGGACTGAATTAGTGGCCGTAAAGAATTGAGTCAGCACCGAGGTTAAAAGGTCAAGGCTCCCGCCGTGCTGCTGTCGCGAACGTCGAAGGCCACGTCGGATGGCGAATTGACGCGGGTCGGCACCTGGCTTGTGCCGAAGAAAGGCGCTCCGGAAGTCCGGCCGGTGTTGGAATCCTGGGGAAAGACCCGGTAGATCTCCACCGCAACGGAAGCGATGTCACTCGACAAACCACCCGCCAGCAGGCCGGTAAAAGTCGCGCTGGTAATCTGGGTGGTTTGGGTGACGACAAAATCATCAGCCGTCTCGATCTCGAAGCTGGTGCCCGACGGTCGCGATGCCATGGCCATCTTGCCGTCCGGATCGCCGGTACTGAAGAAGAAAGGCGTTGCAATGGCGGGGAAAGCCGCCAGGCTGAACACGGCACCGATTACGGCCAGCGCGGAAGCGGTGCGATGCGGATATTGGCTGTCTTGAAACTGGTTCATTGGATTCTCCTACGTACCAAGTTGACAACAGCAATTGGTCCTAGCTCTTGATCCATTAGTCAAGCATAGATCGCGCCTGGAATTACAAGCTATTCAAAATCAAACTATTGCTCTTTGTCCCAGGCAATTTCTGCGATCCGCTGTCAATAAGTTCGGCAGTGTCGGTAAGGTGAACGCAGGAGATGCGCTTGATTGTCGTCGCCCTCACTTTGATAAGCCAAACAGGATCACGTGTCATCGCCCACTTGCGCTTACCGTTGCCAGAATGCCCTGCAGCAAAGCCACGGGCGTAGGCGGGCAACCAGGAACTTGCACATCCACCGGGATCACATTCGAAACTCTGCCGCATGAGGCATAGCTTTCGCCGAATATTCCGCCCGAGCAGCCGCAGTCGCCCACTGCAACCACCCACTTGGGCTCGGGCGTGGCTTCGTAGGTACGCTTGAGCGCGGTTTCGAGATTGCGAGTCACCGGCCCGGTGACCAGCAGCAAGTCCGCGTGGCGCGGGCTGGCAACAAATTTCACGCCCATTCCCTCAATGTTGTAGTAGGGGCCGTTGAGGGCGTGGATTTCCAGCTCGCAGCCGTTGCATGAACCAGCATCCACATGGCGGATGGCGATCGCCTGGCCAAACACCCTGAGGATTTCCGCGTGGAGTTCCTGCTCGTGGATGCGCAGGGCCGGGTCTGCTTGCGGCGGCTGCTCGGAAACGATGCCCACCTTGAATATCTTGCTGAGGATTAGATGCGTGGCCATGTCACAGTCTCACAGGTCTTGCCCGGAATAACTCAGGTTGAAGGATTTGTTTATCAGCGGAAAGTCCGGGACAATGTTGCCCAGCACGCCCACCTCCAGCGCCGGCCAATTCTGCCAGGAAGGATCGTGCGGATGGACCCATTCAAGCTTCCCGTCCGCGCCGATTCGCACCGCCACCATCACCGCGCCGCGCCAGCCCTCTACCCAACCAAGGCCTTCGCCCTCCGACTCCACCTGCCCGATCTGCTCAAGGAAGCCTCCCGGGGGAAGGCGTTCGAGAATCTCCCGGATCAGACGCAGAGACTCATAGATTTCGGCGAAGCGCACCTCCGCACGCGCCAGCACGTCGCCGTCGCGATGGATGGCGATGGTCACATCGAGCTGGTCGTATGGCGCTTGCGGAAACTGCACGCGGGCGTCCCAAGCCTGGCTGCTGGCGCGTCCAGCCAGTCCCGTCAACCCCAGGCGGGCGGCCATGCTCGGTTTGACAATGCCGGTATTGGCAAAGCGATCCTGTAGGCCAGCGTGTTCGTCGTAGATGACCTTCAGACTGCGCACTTCCGTTTCAATGCGATCGGCAAGGCTCTGGAGTTCCGTCTTGCCCCCATCGGCAATGTCCACGGCCACGCCGCCGGGAACAACACGATCAAACAGATAACGATGACCAAACAGCTTGGCACAAAGACGCAGCCAATCTTCCTTTAGCCGCCAAAATTGCATGAAGGCGAAAGACAGAGCGACATCGTTGCCCAGATAACCCAGATCGCCCAGATGATTGGCGATTCGCTCGATTTCAAGGAACAGGGCGCGAAGCCAGACTGCGCGCTCAGGGACGGCGCAGCCGACCGCAGTCTCCACCGCCATGCAATAGGCGCAGGAGAATGCACTGTGCGAATCACCAGACACTCGTCCGGCAAGTTTGGCGCCGGTCAAGATATCCATGCCGGCAAAACGTTTCTCGATGCCTTTATGCGTATAGCCCAGTCGCTCCTCAAGCCTGAGAATGCGGTCTCCGATGACGGAGAAGCGGAAATGCCCCGGTTCAATGGTTCCAGCGTGTATCGGGCCGACCGGTATCTCATGCACGCCATCACCCTCGACGCGAACAAAAGGATAGGCATCGGTTTCAGTGGTGCCGAGTGGACTTCCGTCAAAATCATGGCGCAATGGAAACATCCCGGCAACCCATGCCCCATGGCGCAGCCATTTGCGGCCATCGATTGCGCCCTCCGCACGGATGCCCAACAGATCAAACGCCGCGCGCTGCATGCGCTCAGCCTGCGGAAAGATATGCGCGAGGTCAGGATAGGAAGGGTTCTCGATATCCATGGCGCAGGTCGTCCAAATCAACCCGACGCTTGAAAGAAACGCCACGTGCACGGCGAACCGACGCTCGAGATGCGGGGTGTCCGAGCCCCACAACGCGAGCAACTGTCCCCCCTCTTCCTGAATTCCACGGGCGAAGGACGGCAATCTGTTGGAATCGAGGGAAAAGCGCCAGATGGCCCCGCCGGATTGCGGCGTAAGAGTGAGCTCGATGTCTCCCAGCTGATGTTTCATTTCAGCCTCCCAGCAATTGCGCCGCCTGCCGATACCAGGCCGCAAGATAAGGCGGGATGAACAGCCCCAGCATCAGCACCAGGCCGAGGTGGACGAATACCGGGGCCAGTGCCGGCATATGTGGCAACCGCGGCAATTCAGTCTCGCCGAACACCATCGGCTGTACCCTGCCGAAGATAGCCGCGAAGGCCACACCCAAGGCAGCAAGCAGAAACGGCGTCGCCCAGGGATGTTCATGCATGGCCGTGGTGATGATCAGGAATTCGCTGGCGAAGACGCCAAATGGCGGCACTCCCAGGATCGCCACCGTACCGAGCATCAATCCCCAGCCGATCGTGGGATTGGTCTTGATCAGGCCACGGATGCCGTCCATCACCTGGGTACCGGCCTTTTGCGTCGCGTGGCCGACGGTAAAGAAGATCGCTGATTTGGTCAGCGAGTGCGTGGTCATGTGCAAGAGGCCGGCGAAGCTCGCCACTGCGCCGCCCATCCCAAAGCTGAAGGTGACGAGGCCCATGTGTTCGATGGAAGAATAGGCAAACATGCGCTTGACGTCTGTCTGCCGTTTGATCAGAAGGGCGCCCACGACCACGCTGAGCAGTCCGAAGCCCATCATCAGGTTGCCCGCCATGTCCGTGTGCAGGGCGCCGTCGACCAGCACCTTGCAACGCATCACCGCGTACAAGGCCACATTAAGCAGCAGGCCAGAGAGCACGGCGGACACCGGCGTGGGGCCTTCGGCGTGCGCATCCGGCAGCCAGTTGTGCAAAGGCGCCAAACCCACTTTCGTCCCGTAGCCGACCAGCAGAAACACGAAGGCAAGTTGCAGCACAGTCGGCTCCAGCTGCGCCTTCACTCCATTCAAATGCGTCCACAACAGCGCCGTACCGCCCGAACCCAGGACCTTCTCTGCCGCAAAGTAAAGCAGGATGGTGCCGAACAAGGCCTGGGCGATACCGACACCGCACAGGATGAAGTATTTCCATGCCGCTTCGAGCGAGGCCGGTGTCCGGTAAAGCGAAACCAGCAGCACGGTCGCAAGGGTGGCCGCTTCCATCGACACCCACAGGATGCCCATGTTGTTGGTGGTGAGCGCCAGCAGCATGGCAGCGATGAAGATCTGGTAACTGCTGTGATAAAGGCGCAGGCGTTTATCGTTGAGGCGTCCGTGTTCCTTCTCGATGCGCATGTAGGGGCGCGAGAACAAGGACGTCGTAAAGGCGACAAAGGCCGTCAGCGCAACCAGGAAGACATTGAAGGAATCGATGAAAAACCAGCCATCGGCGGCCATTGTTGGGCCGTCCTTGATGATCCGGCGGGTGAGCATGGCCGCGGCCAGGAAGGTCAGCATACTAACCAGCGCATTGATTTCGGGCGCGTTCCGACGGCTACCCCACAAGGCCAGAAAAACGCCGCCTGCGAGCGGAACGCCAAGTACCCAGTATATTTCCACAGCTTATTTTTCCTTGAGCTTTTCCATGTGTTTCAGGTCCAGCGAATCGAAAGTCTCGCGAATTTGGAAGAAGAATATGCCCAGAACAAATACGGCAACCAGAACATCCAGTGCCACGCCCAGTTCCACCACCAGCGGCATGCCATAAGTGGCGCTGGTGGCGGCAAAGAACAAGCCATTTTCCATTGCCAGAAAACCGATCACCTGAGGGATGGCTTTGCTACGGGTAATCATCATCAGGAAGGCAAGCAGCACGGTGGCCAAGGCGATGCCCAGGGTCGAGCGCATCACCGTGCCGGAGAGCGCGGAGATGGGAAGTGCCAGATTGAAGGCGAAGATCACCAACGCAATGCCGATCAGCATGGTGGTGGGAATGTTTATCATGGGTTCAACGTCCCGATTGACATCCAGCTTCTTCACCAGACGATAAAAAATCCAGGGCATGACGATAACCTTGAGCAGCACGGTAAGCGCCACTGAATAAAAAAGGTGATATTGACCCGTTGCCCAGGCCACCAGGGAAGTGGAAGCGGCGAGTGCCGCACCCTGCCAGGCAAACAATGTGATCAACCCGACGATGCGGCGTTGCGACAGCATTGCAAAGGAGATCAGCAGCAACAACGCGGCGAGCAGGTTGACGACTTGCAGGTGGTAGGAGAGCACCATCTCAGCCCTCAAGCAGGATATGCGTCAACATACCCAACACCCCCAGCAGGAAAGCGGTACCCAGGAATTCGGGCGCGCGAAACAGACGCACCTTGGCCGAAATGGTCTCAATGAATGCTAGTCCCGCGCCGCCGGCAGCAAGCTTCACGATCATGGCCGCAAGCGCCAGCGGCAAGGCAGAAAAACTGCCCTGTGGGGCAATGCCCCAAGGCACGAACAGGGCGATGCCCAGCGCCGAATAGGTGAATAGCTTCATGGCCACGGCCCACTCAATCAAGGCCAGATGACGGGCGGAATACTCCAGCGTCATGGCCTCGTGGATCATCGTCAGTTCCAGATGCGTGGTCGGGTTGTCGATCGGAATGCGGGCATTCTCAGCGGTCGATACCATCCAGAATGCCACCGCCGCGAAAGCCATGCTCGGGTAGATGACGAAATGCCGGTGCGCGAGGGTCTCCACGATCACCGGCAACTCCGTCGAGTGCGAGATGAAACTGGCGGTAAAAAAAACCATCAACAAGGCTGGCTCGGCCAAAAAGGACACCAGCATTTCTCGCCGCGCGCCCAAAGTACCAAAAGAGGTGCCAATGTCCATCGCCGCCAGCGCGAGGAAGACTCTTGCGAGGGCAAAGATCCCCACCAACGCGATGACGTCCGCCGCCGGCGAGAACGGCAGATCATTGGCGATGGTCGGGACGATGCCAGCGGCCAGTACCATGCAGGCAAAGATCATGTAGGGTGCAAAGCCGAACAGCGGTGAGGCGGTATGCGCGATCACCGCATCCTTGTGGAACAGTTTCTTCAACACGCGGTAAGGTTGGGTAATCGGCGGCGCCCTGCGCCCTTGCAACCATGCCCGACATTGGTTTACCCAGCCCATGAGCAGAGGTGCGAGCAGGATCGCAATCAGCGTCTGGGCGACCTGCAGGAAGATGCCGGCAATCATGGCTTCACCGAGTAACGAAAACAAGCAAAAAGATCAGGGTCACAAAGCTGTAAGTCAGGTACCACTGGATACGGCCGTGTTGCAGCCGCCCGGCCTGGGTCGACAGCCATGTGACCAGATCCGCGATGGGCTGATAGATCATTAGCCAAAGCCGGTCTCGGCTGTCGCCGCGATACTGGGGATGATGGTCAAATGGATCCGGAGTTTCCCGTTCCACGCGCATAAAAGTGCTGAAAATCTGGCGGATCGGCTGGCCGAAGCCTTCGGCGCTGTCCTGCATGCGCGCGTCCTGTTCCCGATAGCCGCAGTCCCATGGATCGGCCCGGCGCACGCGGCCATGATAGATGCGACGCACCCAGATGTAGGTCAGCAGCAGCACCACGAGCACCACTCCCAGGAAGATCAGCGGCGCATAACTCGCGCGCGCGGCTGAAACCGGCGCCAGCAAAAGCCAATTGCCCTTGTTAACCACGGTTTGCCTGGTGAGTTGGCGCACCAC
The DNA here is from genome assembly GCA_963782495.1 of uncultured beta proteobacterium. Lineage (GTDB taxonomy): Bacteria > Pseudomonadota > Gammaproteobacteria > Burkholderiales > Thiobacillaceae > DASQBT01. The sequence continues at coordinate 218,071 of CAWAJU010000004.1, forward strand.
CGGCGCAAGCCAGGCGATAACCTGGGTGGGAAACAGGCCCAGCAGCACGCATCCTGCGGCGAGCCAGATCATGCCGAGCCGCTCCGGCCAGCTAGCCTCATGCGCGTGCTCAAGTGCAGCATCGCGCGGCTGGCCGAGGAAGATCACACCGAAGAATTTCACCATGACGTAACCAGCCAGCGCCGCAGCCAATGCCACTGAAGCGGCAGCCACCGGGATCACCATATCGAGATAGGGTTGAGTGAGGCCCGGCGTCAGCAGAAAGGCCTGCAACAACAGCCATTCCGAGACAAAACCATTGAGCGGCGGCAGGCCGGCGATGGCCAGTGCGCCGATCAGCGTCAACCAGGCAGTCCAGGGCATGAAGCGAATCAGCCCGCCGAGCTTACCCATGCGCCGCTCGCCGGTGGCGTGTAATACCGACCCTGTACCGACGAACAACAGGCCCTTGAAGAACGCATGATTCACGGCATGATAGAGCATGGCAGTCATTGCCAGCGCCGCCAGTGTACCCTTGCCGTCGGTATAGAAGATCAGGGTAAGGCCAAAGGCCGCGATCAGGATGCCGATGTTTTCGATTGACGACCAGGCCAACAGCCGCTTCATGTCCGACTGCACGGCGGCGAATATCACGCCGTACAAGGCTGTGATCAGACCCAGTGCCAGCGCCAGCGTGCCCCACCAGGCGATCTGCACCGTTAACAAATCGAACGTAACGCGCAGCAAGCCATAGATCGCTGTCTTCAGCATCACCCCGGACATGAGCGCCGACACCGGCGAAGGCGCGGCAGGGTGCGCTTCCGGAAGCCAGACATGCATGGGCACCAGACCCGCCTTGGCGCCAAAGCCGAACAGCGCCAGGAGAAATGCTACGGACGCCCAGAACCTGGTTGTCTGCGCATGGCGCATGTATTCGAACGTGTAAGCGCCATGGCCGCCCTGCAGCACACCGAAACAAAGCAGCAAAGACACCGCGCCGACGTGGGCCACCAGCAGGTAAAGGAAGCCTGCCTGGCGGATTTCCGGAATCTTGTGGTCGGTGGTGACCAGGAAATAGGAAGACAAGGCCATCAGTTCCCAGGCCACCATGAAGGCGTAGGCATCGTCGGCAAGCAACACCATCAGCATGCTGGCGAGGAAGAGGTGATATTCGAGACATAGCGTAGCGTATGGGGTGGCTCCACCACGGTGGTGGAAATAGCCCACGGCATAGAGGGAAATGCCCGCCGACGCAAAACCCAGCAATGAGGCGAAAACGGCGGTCAGGTTGTCCAGCCGCAAATGGAAGGGCAAGTCCGGCAAGCCAATCAGCAGCACGGCTGTCTCCGGCTGCTCACCCAGGAAGACCAGTGCGGTTGCACCCACCCACAACCCGGTCAGGGCACCCACAATGAAAATAGGTTTACTGATAAACGGCAGGCGATTTGCCAAGACCAAACCCGCGACACCAATCAGCAGCCAGACAATGACTGCAATCATCAAAAAGTCGACAGACAAGAGAGAGGGCATGGTTTCTTCTTGGTTGATTCTAACAGTCGACGAAGCAAACCGGCGAATCCAAAAGGATTCCGGGAATCGGCAATCGGAATAAGCGAGACGTGGCGAAACCATGCCCTCGCTAAAGGCACGGCGCGGTAACGTATGAGCTTCAGGACAGAACCTGTTGGAGGTTCTCGAGGGCTTCCCGGTCGGACGAGAAGAGATTCTTTGCGCCCACTTTTTTCGCTCAGGCCTGTTCGCTTCAGCACATCCTCAACCTGCTTCCTGAGGATGCTCAAGGAACCGAACGGTAATCAGACACTTGCCGTGCGACTCTTGGGCATCGACAAAGTGTCGCTGTGGGGCAAATTGAAACGCTATAACCCGAAAGGATGGCCCATTACGCAAACACGCCAGGATTTGGACAGCAAATGCTGCCTATCAGAACTCATTGCGGATGCGGTTGTAGCCCTTGACCAGTTCGCGGTTGGCCTGAGCCACGCTTTCCGAGAATTCGGCCACGTCGGGCGTCACTCGCTCAATTCGCGCCAACTCTTCGTTGGAATGAATGTTTGCGGTTGAAGGAATGTAGAAACCTGGCGGCACGTTGCAGCCTTCCACCACTGAATTGTGTCGGATGACCGAACCGTCACCCACCTTGCAGTTGAAAAGTACGGAATTGAAACCCACGAACACAGCATCACCCACCTGGCATGGGCCGTGCACTATGGAACGGTGGGCAATCGAGGTGCCACGTCCTATCGTCACCCCGCCGCCCGCCTTGCAGTGAATCACCACGCCGTCCTGGATGTTGGAGTCGGCCCCGATGACGATGGGTTCCATGTCCCCCTCGTCGTTGACCTCGTCGGCGCGTATAACCGCATAGGGGCCGATAAAGACGTTTTCCTCGACAATGACCTTGCCACATAGAATTGCGGTGGGATCGACGAAAGAGGATTCGTGGATCACCGGCATATGCCCGGATGGGTTCTTTCGTATCATGCACTACTCCAGAAAATTGAAGGGTCGTGCAGAATTATCCCGCACAGCCCCTGGTTTGTACGATTTCACTGGATGCGATTCCCTGACGTCATGACATCGTTTCCAGCAAGTCTGCGCCCGCTTGGCCAAGAACTGCGATAATTTAGCATTTGCCTGAAAAGATTTGCTGGCAAGCCAGAAACTCAGCCAGTTGGCTCGGGAAACTAACATTTCGTTGGCGCACGGAAAAGGTCGTTCTCTGTGCAATTTCTTATTTGAACCTGTTTTGCTAGAGTACACCCATGCATATTCTGGTCATCGAAGACAACCCTGACCTCTCGGCCAATGTTTGCGACTTTCTCGAGGCTAAGGGCCACAGCACGGACTCCGCCGGCGACGGCGTGACTGGCCTCCATCTGGCAGTCACCCGCTCTTACGACGCCATCGTACTCGATCTGGTCTTGCCTGGACTTGACGGCTTAAGTCTGTGCCGCAAACTGCGCGAAGACGCAAAGTCCAACACCCCGGTCTTGATCTTGACCGCACGGGACGCGCTGGATGACCGGGTTGCGGGCCTCGAATACGGCGCCGACGACTATGTACTCAAACCGTTTGCCCTGCGCGAACTGGAGGCACGTCTGAAAGCCCTGACGCGCAGGGCCGCCGGAATGATGTCCCAATCGCCCCTCAAGGTGGGGGACCTGGTTTTCGATCCCGGCCTGGTGCAAGCCAGCCGAGCAGGACAAGTGCTCGCGCTCTCCCCAATTCCTCTCAAAATTCTTGAGCAACTGATGCGCGCCTCGCCAAAGGTCGTGAAAAGGGAGGAACTCGAGCGGTTAATCTGGGGTGAAAACCCGCCTGATTCCGACGCACTGCGCGCGCATATGCACGTGCTACGGAACGCCCTTGATTTGCCCGGCAGCGCCCCCCTGTTACACACCCTGCGAGGCATTGGCTATCAGTTGCGCCCCGGTTGACTGGTGCGTTACAGCAAGAGCCTCAGATTCAGGGTCGCCGCTTCCTTTGCCATGATCGGGGGGCTGGCCAGCCTGGTCATCGCCGGAGGCCTCTACCTGGTGATGCGGGACGCGGGAATAGGCCTGATCGACGATACCCTCACGGCCGAAGTGCAGGATTATCTGGCACGCCGGGCACGCAATCCACATTCAGTGCCGCCGGCGACTGCCACCCTGTCCGGCTACGTTCGTCCCGCCGGCCCGGCCGAGGCCCCGCTGCCTGACGCCTTGACCCAGCTCAAACCGGGTCGCCAGGATCTGACCTTGTCCGGCGTCGCATACCGGGTAGATGTCAGCGACAGGAACGGCTTCCGCTATTACCTCCTCTACAACAAAATCCACTTCGATCAGCAGCAGGAACGACTTGCCTTCTATCTGCTGGCATTTGTCACCTTGATGATGACAATTGCTGGCGCAATGGCCTTGTGGATGGCTGACCGCGTCATCGCCCCGGTAAAGGAGCTAGCCCGGCGGGTGCGGCAATTGGACCCCAAGGTGCTCACGACCCATCTGGCAGATGATTTTCCCAGAGACGAAGTCGGTGAGCTTGCTCAGGCCTTCCATCAGACACTGTCCAGACTTGCCGCTTTCATTGACCGGGAAACGGCCTTTACGGCGGACATTTCCCATGAACTCCGTACACCCCTTGCCAGCATTCAGGGCGCGTCCGAGGTGCTGCTGACTTCGGAAAATTTGTCCGGCGCCGAGCGCGAACGGCTGGAGCGCATCGAACGTTCGGCGGCCGACATGGCCGAGCTGTCCTCCGCACTTCTAACGATGGCGCGTGAAAAGGAGGAGGCTCGGCGCGAGCCGATTGATGTCTGCACACTGGTTACGGAAACCGTTGAAAAGTCCCGCCATCTGCTCAAAAACAAGACGGTAGAGGTGCATCTGGAGCTAGGCGAGCAGCCCCGCCTGGCAGTCAATCCCCAACTGTTTGCGAGCGTCGTCGGCAACTTGATACGCAACAGCTTCACTCACACCGAGCAGGGCGAAGTGCGACTTCAGCTCAATGCGCATCAGTTGATCATCGCCGACACCGGATTGGGGATTACACACGACCAACTCCCCCGGGTATTCGTGCGCAATTACAAGGGAGATAGAAGCACCGGCGAGGGCATTGGCCTATCGCTTGTGAAGAAGATCTGCGAGCGCTATGGCTGGACCATAGAACTGAGCAGTGAACCCGGGAAAGGAACTCTTACCACATTAACTTTTTGACGTACAGGAAATTAACATAAAACTAACCATAGCTTTACCCAATAATGATGTTTCTAGGGTTCTTTTATATAATTACCCCTATCTGACTCAGAAGTTCAATCGCAAACGTCATGTCCGTATCTTCTACTGCCACCCTCCCCTGGTGGCTCAAGCCATTTCTTCCCTTCTTGCTGTGGTTGCCGCTGGTCAACAAGTTAACCGTCCGTGCCGACCTGACTGCTGGCCTGACAGGTGCGCTGGTCGCGCTTCCCCAGGGCGTGGCGTTCGCCACCATTGCCGGTATGCCGCCGCAATATGGCCTATACGCGGGCATGATTCCGGCGGTGATTGCCGCCTTGTTCGGCTCCTCCTGGCATCTGGTTTCCGGCCCTACCACCGCCGCTTCCATCGTGCTGTTTTCCATCCTGAGTACGCACGCCGAACCTGGCACAACTCAGTACGTAGCGCTTGCCCTGACGCTAACTTTCATGGTGGGTGTGATCCAGGCAATTATGGGCCTGGCGCGTCTCGGCACCCTGGTCAACTTCATCTCCCATTCCGTCGTTACCGGTTTCACTGCGGGCGCGGCCATCCTGATCGCCACAAACCAGCTCAAGCACTTCTTCGGCCTGCCCATTCCGCGCGGTTCCTCGTTTAGCACGGCATGGAGTTTTCTGTTCCAGCACTTCAGCGACATCAATTATGGCGTGCTAACGGTCAGCCTGGCGGCCCTCCTCCTAGGCATAACGGTCAAAAAGTGGCTGCCGAAAATTCCCTACATGATCGCGGCGATGGTGGGGGGCACGATGCTTGCGGTCTACCTGGACGCGCGCTACGGCATGAATCTGCCCGCTGTAGGCGCACTGCCTGCCAGCCTGCCGCCCCTGTCCGCTCCCGATCTGAGCTTGGAGAATATCCGTGCCCTATCTTCCGGGGTCGTTGCCATCACCTTACTGGCCCTGACCGAAGCTGTCTCCATCGCCCGTGCCCTGGGATCCCGCTCCGGCCAGCATATTGACGGAAACCAGGAATTCATTGGCCAGGGACTATCCAATTTGATCGGCTCGTTCTTTTCCGGCTACGTCGCCACCGGCTCGTTCAATCGTAGCGGCGTAAATTATGCCGCTGGCGCCAAGACGCCCATAGCGGCCATGCTTGCCGGTGTATTTCTACTGTTTCTGGTGTTGTTCGTTGCGCCCTTGGCCAAGTACCTGCCCAATGCAGCCATGGCCGGAATCCTGTTCCTGGTCGCCTGGGGCTTGATCGATTTCGAGGAAATCATTCACGTCATCAAGACCAATCGCCAGGAAACCGCCATTCTGGTGGCCACGTTCATGTCGACCCTGTTCCTCACCCTGGAGGAAGCCATCATCATCGGCGTGCTGATGTCGCTCGCCCTTTACTTGGCGCGGACCTCAAAACCCCAGGTCAGGCTGCGTGCGCCCGACCCCAATAGCGCCAGGCGCAAGTTCACCGACGCCGATGCGGTGCCGCAGTGTCCGCAATTACGCTTCGTGCGCATCGACGGCTCGCTGTTCTTTGGCGCGACTTCCCACGTGCGCGAGAGACTGGCCGAACAGGATGCCCAACATCCAGGACAGCGGCACGTGGCAGTCATTGCCCACGGCATGAATTTCATTGATCTGGCCGGTTCGGCTTACCTCGCGGAGGAAGCCGAACGGCGCCGCCAAGCCGGTGGAGGTCTCTATCTGATTCGGGTCAAGGATACAGTCATGGAACAACTGGCTGAGAGTGGCGCCTTGAAGGACATAGGCGGGAGCAATCTGTTTGATTCGAAGACTGAAGCCATCCGGACGATCTTTCCTCATCTCGATCGCACCCTCTGCGGATCCTGCACCAGACGAATCTTCACCGAATGTCGCGCAATGACGTCTTGAGGCGGGTCATTGAGCTGGCCGGTTCCGGTAACGGGTTTTCGATAACTCCTGGCTGCAGCTGCGGCACTTGTTCTGCCTGCCTGACGTTTTCGGTTACGAGATTCTATCCTGCTTGAGAAATAGTGCTCTGAAATTCCGGCTCGTGACCTCCCCCACTTCCTCCACCGAGATTTCCTTAAGGCGCGCGATTTCTTCGGCTACGTGTTTCACGAATCCGGGCTCATTGGTTTTTCCGCGGTAGGGCATAGGTGCCAGGTAGGGAGAGTCGGTTTCGATCAGCATGCGCTCAAGTGGCACGGCCTTCGCCACTTCCTTGAGCTCTTTGGCGTTCTTGAAGGTGACGATGCCGGAAAAGGAAATATAGAAGCCCAGATCCATCGCGGCCTTTGCGACCGCCATGGTTTCGGTGAAACAGTGCATGACACCACCCGCCTCGCCCGCCTCTTCCTCGCGCATGATGGCAAGCGTATCTTCGGACGCCGCGCGGGTGTGAACGATGAGGGGCTTGCCAGTCGTGCGTGCAGCACGGATGTGCACGCGGAAGCGGTCTTTCTGCCAAGCCAGCGGGCCCGGAGTGCGGAAGTAATCCATGCCGGTTTCACCGATGGCAACCACTTTGGGGTCTGCCGCCAGCCGCGCCAAGTCATCAACAGTAGGCTCGGCGCAGTCGGCGTGATCCGGATGCACACCGACCGAGGCATAGAGGTTGTCGCGGCTCCATGCTATGGCCAGGACCTGGGGAAAGCTTTCCAGATCGACACTGATGCATAGCGCGTGACTGACCTGATTATCCTGCATGCGCTGATAGATATCCGGCAGCCGATCGGCGAAATCTGGGAAGTTCAGGTGGCAGTGGGAATCAACGAACATATCACGCAAATGTCGGGGATCAGGTGGTCAGGAAGCCAGGAGCGAATCCTGGCCGACAAAAAAGCCGTGACTTGCACGGCCTCTAGAATAGCAAATTGTTTCGGGACTACATGGTGTGGGTGGAGCGCGTGCTTTTCAGGTTGCCGCCCAGCAGGCCCTCGATCTTGTTACGCGCCTGCTTGCCGCTTTCGTTGGCCAGAAACTGGACACCGACACCTTGCGCCCGGGCGGCTTGCGCACCGGTGGGCGTGATCCACACCACCTTGCCCGACACCGGGTGCTTGGTCGGGTCATCCATGAGGGTCAGCAGCATGAAGACTTCTTCCCCAATCTTGTAGGCCTTGTTGGTGGGAATAAACAGTCCGCCTCCCTTGATGAAAGGCATGTAGGCCGCGTACAGGGCAGATTTTTCCCGGATGGAAAGGGACAACACGCCCGGTCGGGCAGCCAGAGGTTGCTCCAAAGTTGTGTCATTGCTCATGCATTGCCCTTGTTCTCAAATAACCCTCGGTAATCCAGCAGCCAGGACTCAATTTGCAGCGGTCGGTTCAAAGGATGCTCTACCCACCGACCATCTTCTGCATGATTGCGATTCAAATTTAGCAGACTCCGCAAATCAGCTGTGGCACCCAGCTTGGCCAGTTGCTTGCCGTAATCCGGGTTGAAGCGGGCAGGTGCATTGAGCGCGCTTGCCAACAGGTCGGCCAGCCATTTGTAGGACAGACCATACCACAATGCAGACCGAATGCGCCCCCAGCTTTCCCCTGCAATCGTGACATCGAGACTCTGCGGGGCCGCCAGGGCGTCCAAGATCTGCCTGCGCTGCTCCCAACTTTCCTCGTCCTGCCAAGCCAAGGCTGCCAACGGCGAGCCGCCGGCAAGCGCGAGCCTGACTTCAGCCAGCTCCACACCTTGAGCCTTCAGCCAGCCCGTGGCCAAGCTCGGGTCAGGCAGGCCGATATCCTGGCGGTGGCAGCGGCTGCGCAAGGTCGGCAGAAGACGCCTTATCTGGTGACTAACCAGAATGAATACTGTATTTAACGGCGGCTCCTCCAGCACCTTTAGCAATGCGTTGGATGCCGCCCGATTGAGCGCGTCAGCCGGCTCGATCAAGGCAATCCGCCGTCCTCCACGAAATGAACTCAGTTGTGCGAATTGCGTGGCTTGGCGGGCTTGATCCACGGTTATTTCGGCGGCCAAACGCATTTCCCCGTCCTTGCCGTCCTTCTCCTCAAAACTCAGGTGCAGCCAGTCCGGATGCGTCCCGGCATCAAACCAGTGGCAGGCCTCGCACCTGTCACAGGCATCGCCCGCCACGGTCGGCATCTCGCACAGCAGCGCCTTGCCCCAAACTTCGGCGAGCGCCAGCTTGCCCACGCCCCTGGGGCCTGTGAGCAGCACGGTGTGTGGCAAGTGGCTGCGCAGGCTGAACAGGCGCTCGCGATCCGCTTCCTGCCAGGGATAGACCGCCGCCACTACAGCGCCTTCAACAGGGCTGTCAGATCCCGCCGAATCGCAGCGATGGCGCGGTCTGCGTTGACTACCTTGATGCGCTCCGGCTCCTGGCGGGCGCGGACGAGATAGGCATTCCGCACCCGTTGGAAGAAATCACGTGCTTCGTCTTCGAAGCGATCCGCCTCCCGGGCCTGGCCGCGGCGCAACGCGGCAACTTCGGGCGGGACATCGAAAACCAGGGTCAGGTCGGGTTTGAAACCCTGCAGAACCCAGTCATCCAATTGCTTCAGGCGCTGTTCCGCGATTCCCCTGCCGCCGCACTGGTAGGCATAGCTCGCATCGGTGAATCGGTCCGAGATCACCCAATCCCCGCGTGCCAGCGCCGGAATTATGACCTGGGCAACATGCTCCTTGCGCGCCGCAAACATCAGCAGAGCCTCGGTATCCGGATGCATAGCGCCCCGATGCAAGAGCAATTCCCGCAGTCGCTCGCCCAACTCGGTGCCGCCCGGTTCACGCGTCAGCACAACTTGTTTGCCCCGATTGCGCAGTAATTCGGCGACAAACTCCAGGTGGGTGCTCTTCCCTGCCCCATCCACGCCTTCCAGCGAAATGAATTTGGCTTCCATAGGGGCAAGATTATCGCTGATATCGATTCACGGCCTGATTGTGCTGGGCCAGATTATCCGAAAAGGCGTGGGCGCCGTTGCCCTTGGCGACAAAATAAAGCGCCTTGGACTGCGCGGGATTCAGAGCCGCCAAAATCGAGGCTTCGCCGGGCATGGAGATCGGAGTCGGCGGCAGGCCCTTGCGAGTGTAGGTGTTGTAGGCCGTGTCGTGCTCCAGATCCAGTTTGCGCAGGTTGCCGTCGAAGCGTTCCCCCAGACCATAGATGACGGTGGGATCGGTTTGCAGACGCATGCCCAGTTTCAGTCGATTCAGGAACACCGCGGCAATCAGCGGGCGTTCCTCGGGCAAACCGGTTTCCTTCTCGATGATGGACGCCATGATTAACGCCTCATATGGGGTCTCATAAGGGAGTCCCGTTGCGCGTGTCTCCCAAGCCTTGCGCAGTCTGTCCTGCGCAACACGGTAGGCACGCCGCAGAATATCGAGCTCGGATGAGCCGGGACTGAAGAAATAGGTGTCAGGAAAGAACAGGCCTTCCAGACTTGATTGCGGGGCGCCGATGGCGGCCAGCAGCTCCGCATCGCTCATGGCCTGGGTGTCATGGCGCAGGTCGGGGGAATTTTGCAGGGCGCCTCGCACTTCGCGGAGATTCCACCCTTCTATGAAGCGGATCGCCGCCTGGGTAACCTCACCCCGTTCCATTTTGCGGTAAAGTTCCGCGGCTGTGATCGGGACATCCAGGGTATATACGCCTGCCTGAATGGTGGCGGACTTGCCCATGATGCGGCCCAGGATTCGGAACGCCAGCGGATGATCAACAATGCCGATCTTGGCCAACTGGGCCGCGAGACCCTTGAGGCTGGTACCGGGCGTGATGCTGAATTGCAGGGGCAGTTGGGCGAGCGGCAGAGGCTGGGTTGCATACCAGGCCAGCCAGCCGAGACCTCCGGAAAGTGCCAGCATGCATGCCAGGAAGAACTTCTTAATCGCCTTCATCAAGCCAGACCCGCATTTTATCCACCCAGCCTGCTCGACCGCAGGCAGTTTCCTCTATCATCCTGATTCGCCACACCCCGATCAGGCTATTACACAGACCCAGTTCGTCCGCTTTATACACATCCTGCGGCCGCATCTGGCTGACCCGAACCGTCATGCCATGTTGTTGCGCCGCCCGCGTGAGCCGCTGAAGACAGACCCCGGCGACACCGCAAAGGCTCAGATCCGGGGTAAACAAAGTCCTGCCTCGAACAGCAAAAATGTTGCTCATGATCCCGCCGATCACCCAGCCGGCTTCGTCCAGCAGCAGGCCTTCAGCGATGTCCGGATCCTCCCATTCGCCGCGCGCCATCACATTTTCCAGTCGATTGAGATGTTTGATGCCCGCCAGCCTGGGCTGATGGCCCAGTTTAATCGAACACCAGCGCACCTTTATCCCTTCAGTCAAATGGCTGGCAGGGTACTCGGGCAGCGGTGAGCCTTGGACGACACGGGTCGGCGTGTCTGCGCTTGAGGGCGCATAGCCGCGCCGGCCCGTCCCGCGGGTCAGAATAAGCTTGACGACGCCATCGCAATCCTGCGCAACCTGCATGCACTCCGCAAGCAACAGGTCTTGCTCAGGGCAAGACAGGCCCAGCGCCTTTGCATCGACCGAGAGTTTGTCGTAGTGATCAGGCCACCAGATTATCCGTTGCCCTTCAGACCGCATGGTGCGGAACACGCCATCGCCATATTGCAAGCCGCGGTCGCTAACCAGGATCTGGTCCCGTGATTTTCCGTTTACAAGTATCACATTATCAATATGTTATGTTACTTTATTAATGTTTTGATTAAACCCATGGCTTTGGCCCGAGTCTCTTCAAGTTCGCGCAGGGGAATGGAATCCGCCACGATGCCCGCACCTGCCCTGAAGCTTATCCGATTCTCCCGCAGCACGAAGGTGCGGATCAGGATGTTGAGGTCGAGGCTGCCATCAAGATTGATATAGCCCAGACTCCCGGTGTAGGCGTGGCGAGGCTGATCCTCCAGTTCGCGGATGATTTCCATGGTCCTTACCTTGGGACAACCGGTGATCGTTCCACCGGGAAACAGGGCACGAATCACGTCCCAAACCCTCACTCGCGACCTTAACCGGCCGGCCACTGTCGATTCGATATGATGCACGTGGGCGTATGTAGCCAGTTCCATCAAGGCTTCCACCTTAACCGTGCCCGGCCGGCAAATTCGTCCCAGATCGTTTCGCTCCAGGTCCACCAGCATCACGTGCTCCGCCCTTTCCTTGGGGTGGGCGGCAAGGGCCGCGCGCAGGCTTTGATCCTGTGCGAGCGAAAAGCTACGCGGATGGGTGCCGGCGATGGGCCGGGTGAAGACCCTTCCGCCCTGTTCGACCCGCACCAGCCGCTCTGGAGAGGAACTGGCAATCTTCCACTCGCCCAGGTCGAGCAGCGCGGAAAAGGGCGCCGGGTTGCACTGTGTCAACTTGCGGAACAGGTCAGACGCGGAGATGTTCTGGCTGTAGGTAGCATGCCATGCGCGCGACAGATTGACCTGGAACACGTCGCCAGCGCGTATGTAGTCCTGGATGCGACGCACGCCGTGTAGAAATCGGTCTTGAGGATCTTCCTGAACTGCCGCAGGCGCAGGCAACGGCTGTTCCCGTGGCACTTCGCGCCTGGCCAAGTCGCTGGCCAAAGCTTCAAGCAACTCGCCGCGTCCGGCTTCTGCCATGAGCCAGGTGCGTCCGCCGCGCTGCAGGATGGCGGCGGGTATGCGCACCAGCCAGACGAGCGGAAAACTCTCCTCATCGTCCGACAGGCCAATGCGAGGTTCCAGTAGCCCGCCCAATTCATAGCTCAAACAGACGAGCCAGCCGCCTTGGAACGGGTATTCGTTTGCACCCGCTGCCGACGCGTCGACCTCGGGCAACATGGAGGCTGCCTGAAGCACATCGTCCGCACCGAAACGATGGATGGCGTCAGGATAAGCAAACAGGATGCGCCAGCCATCCTGGCCGCCGGTGTGAAAAAGCGCCGGGTAATGCGCAGGAAAGGCGGCATGGAGCGCGAGAAGATCAGGCTCGCCAAGCCATTCCCGCATCATCACGGTTGATCCGAGCTCAGGCCGGAACGGATCAGACCCGTTTGAAGACCAGACTGCCGTTAGTGCCGCCAAAGCCGAAATTATTCTTGAGCGCCAGCTTGATTGGCATGGCCCGTGCCGTATTGGCGCAATAGTCCAGATCGCACTCTGGATCCTGCTCCAATAGGTTGGCAGTGGGCGGCGAGATCTGATGATGCACCGCCAGAACCGTGAAGATAGCTTCCACCCCGCCTGCGCCGCCCAGCAGGTGCCCGGTCATGGACTTGGTGGAATTCACCACCACCTTGTAGGCAGATTCGCCCAAGGCAAGCTTGATCGCCTCAGTCTCGTTCTTGTCGCCCAACTGGGTCGATGTGCCGTGGGCGTTGATGTATTGAATGTCGGAGGCGTTTGCGCCGGCATCGCGCAAGGCATTCAACATCGCGCGTTTGGGCCCGTCGGTGTCCGGCGCCGTCATGTGATAAGCGTCACCGCTCATGCCGAAGCCGACCAGTTCGGCGTAGATCCTTGCTCCCCTCGCCTTGGCCTGTTCGTACTCCTCCAGCACCATCACGCCCGCACCTTCACCCAGGACGAAACCATCGCGATTCTTGTCCCAGGGGCGGCTGGCGGTGGCCGGGTCTTCATTGCGCGTCGAGAGCGCCTTGGCGGCGGAAAAACCGCCTACGCCCAAAGGACAGATTGCTGCCTCCGAGCCACCGGCGATCATGATATCCGCGTCTCCGTGTTCGATCATGCGGGCGCTCATCCCAATCGAATGCAGACCCGTGGTGCAGGCTGTAACCAGAGCCAGGTTGGGACCTTTGATCCCATACAGGATAGACAGGTTGCCGGCGGTCATGTTGATGATCGAGCCGGGAATGAAGAACGGCGATATCTTGCGCGCGCCGCCTTCACGCAGGGCATCGTGGGTTTCTTCGATCAGCGGAAGGCCGCCGATGCCGGAACCGATATTAACGCCTATGCGTTCCGCATTGGCCTCGGTCACTTCAATGCCGGAATCCTTGATCGCTTGTATCCCGGCCGCCATGCCGTACTGGATGAAAGTATCCATGCGGCGTGCGTCTTTGGCGGTGAGATATTCGGCCACGTTGAAATCTTTCACCTCACCCGCAACATGGGAGGCAAAAGGCGTGGGATCGAACCGGGTGATCCGGGTGATGCCGGACTTGCCAGCCACGATATTGGCCCACGCTTCGTTTATCGTATTGCCGACCGGGGAGATGATCCCCAGGCCGGTGATCACCACGCGTCGTTTTGACAAGGTAAATCTCGGGAGAAGTAAAGTAAAAGATCAGCCCTTGTGGCTGTTAACGTAATCGATGGCTTGCTGCACGGTGGTGATTTTCTCTGCTTCTTCATCGGGAATTTCGCACTCGAATTCCTCTTCGAGCGCCATTACCAGTTCCACCGTATCCAGGGAATCAGCGCCCAGGTCATCGACGAATGAGGATTCAATCTTCACATCCCCCTCGTTGACGCCAAGCTGCTCGGCGACGATCTTCTTGACACGTGCTTCGATATCCATTGTTTGTCCTCTCTCGTTGAAACAGGCCTTGGGGGTCCAAAGCCGGGTAATTTTACCAAACTTCCAGGGCCTGTTAACCCTGATTTCGCGTCTGCGACGAGGCCGATTCGGGATGCAGGCCGCGAAGCGAGGCGCGCCGCAGTGCCGGCAGCTGCAAGCGGCTCGCGACAAAGGGATGCGCCCGAATCGGCGCGTCCCGAAGGGTTGCTACGAGAAAGCGCGTCTGCTGCGTTGCGCCGCTTGGCAAGGGATGGCCCTTGCCAGCGCGCCGCGCCTTGCGTCCATCACTTTCTCGCAGCAACGCAGGCGTGAAATCAAGGTTAACAGGCTCTCTCATGACATATACATGCCGCCGTTCACATGCAGTGTGGCTCCGGACACATAGCCGGCCCCCTCAGAGGCTAGAAAGGCGACGGCATGCGCGATGTCTTGCGCGGCACCCAGACGACCCAGCGGAATGTGCGTCAACAACGCCTGCCGCTGGGCTTCAGGCAGCGCGCGGGTCATGTCTGTGTCGATAAAGCCGGGTGCCACACAATTGACGGTAATATTGCGGCTGCCCACTTCCCGCGCCAGGGATTTGGTAAATCCCATGATGCCAGCCTTGGCTGCGCCATAATTGCTCTGGCCCGCATTGCCCATGGCACCGACCACCGAAGCGATGGAGATGATTCTCCCCCAGCGCGCTTTCATCATCGCCCGCAACACTGCGCGCGAGAGTCGGAATACGGAGGTCAGATTGGTGGCCATGATCTCATCCCACTCCTCGTCCTTCATCCGCATCAACAGATTGTCGCGGGTGATGCCGGCGTTGTTGACCAGGATCGCAACATCGCCGAATTCCCTGGCGACGTGTTCAATCACGCTCTCCACTTCAGCGGCATCAGTCACATTCAGCTTCATCCCGCAGCCCGTGGCGCCGGCTTCCAGCAGATAGGCAGTGATGGCCTGTGCGCCCTTGTCTGATGTCGCGGTACCGATGACGGTGGCGCCCTGCTTCGCCAATTCAAGCGCGCATGCCTGGCCGATGCCACGGCTGGCGCCACTAACCAGTGCAACTCTTCCTTCCAGCATTTCTGTTCCTAGTTTGTCGCTCTGGCCGATTCCAGGGATGCTTCATCCGTCAAAGCCAGGGTTTCCAGGCTGCCATCAATTCGCTTGTTCAAACCGGCCAGCACCTTACCCGGCCCGCATTCCACAAACCGGGTCGCGCCGCGACTCTTGAGAGCGAGTATGGTTTCCACCCAGCGCACCGGGGAATACAACTGGCGGGCCAGTGCATCCTTGATTTCCTGCGAATCCGCATGGCCCGACACATCAGCGTTATGCAGCACCGGGATTTGCGGAGCGACGATTGTGACTTGAGCCAGGTATGCCGCCAGCTTCTCTGCTGCTGGCTTCATCAGCCTGGAATGCGAGGGTACCGAAACCGCCAAGGGCAAGGCTCGCTTGGCGCCCTTTTCCTTGGCCAGGGCCATGCCCCGCTCCACTGCGGCCTTGTTTCCTGCAATCACCACTTGGCCAGGAGAATTGAGGTTGACCGCATCCAGCACCTCGCCTTGGGCGGCTTCAGAACAGACGGCTCTGACCGCCTCGTCATCCAGACCGAGAATCGCCGCCATCGCGCCGACGCCTTCGGGAACTGCGGACTGCATGGCTTCGGCACGAAAGCGTACCAGTTTCACAGCGTCAGCGAGTGACAAGGCTTCGGCCGCAACGAGCGCACTGTACTCCCCCAAGCTATGCCCGGCCATCAGTGCCGGCGGCATGCCCCCGGCTTCCAGATAGGTTCGATAGGTTGCAATTCCGGCGACCAGCATGGCGGGCTGGGTGTTGACAGTTTGGTTGAGGGCATCCGCCGGTCCCTCGGCGACCAGTTTCCAAAGGTCCTGCCCCAAGGCCTCTGATGCCTCCACAAAAGTGGTTTTGACTTCCGCCCGATTCGCGAGGCCCGCCATCATGCCTACCGATTGCGAACCTTGTCCGGGAAAAAGAAATGCTGTGCTCATAGTCAATCAATCGATCAAAATTTCACCAGCCCGGAGCCCCAGGTAAACCCACCACCGAAAGCTTCCATCAACAGGGTCTGGCCACGCTGGATGCGTCCGTCGCGTACTGCGGTATCCAGCGCCAAGGGAATGGACGCAGCGGAGGTGTTGCCGTGGCGGTCGACGGTGACGACCACCCTTTCCATCGGCAGGCCAAGTTTCTTGCCGGTGGCCTGGATGATGCGAATGTTGGCCTGATGTGGCACGAGCCAGTCGATGGCGGATTTGTCCAATCCATTGGCGGCCAGGGTTTCATCGACGATCGCATCCAGGGTGTTGACCGCCATCTTGAACACGGCATTGCCTTGCATGCGCATGGCGGCCATCGCTCCATTGTTCATAGAAGGCCCTCCATCCACGTAGAGCAACTCTTGATAGCGGCCATCGGCATGGATGTGAGTGGAAATAATCCCTGGCTGCTCGCTCACAGTCAGCACCACGGCGCCGGCACCGTCACCCCACAGAATGCAGTTGGTCCGATCGCTGAAATCCGTGATGCGCGACAGGGTCTCGGCCCCGATCACCAGCACAGTACGGGCCTGTCCGGCCTTGATAAAGTTGTTCGCCGTGGCCAATCCGTAGATAAAGCCGCTGCACACCGCTTGAATGTCAAAGGCTGGACCCGTATTGGCGATGCCCAACTTTGCCTGCACGATGCAGGCGGTGCTGGGAAACACACGATCCGGCGTCGTGGTCGCCACGATCAGCAAATCCACATTGGCCGGGAGCACATCCGCGGCCTCCAGCGCCTTGCGCGCTGCTGCCACCGCCAAGTCGCTGGTCAACTCACCCTCTGCCGCCCGGTGGCGCTCCCGTATGCCAGTACGATCCACGATCCACTGATCTGACGTATCCACCAGCTTCTCGAACTCCGAGTTGCTCACGATCCGTTCAGGCAGATAGCTGCCCGTGCCCAAGATGCGTGCGTAGGTCACGCGGTGGCCTCCGCAGAATGGGGATGCAGAATCTGCATTTGCTCCGTGATGCGTTTCAATACGTTGCTGCGAACTTCCTTGATTGCCGTTTCCAGCGCATGCTCAAACGAAAAGCGGTCCGCCGAGCCGTGGCTCTTCACCACCACGCCACGCAGCCCCAGCAGGGTCGCACCATTGTAGCGGCGCGGATCGACCCGCCTCTTGAACGCCTGCAGCACGGGCAGAGCTACCAACCCGGCAAGCTTGGTAAGCGTATTGCGCCTGAATGCTTCCTTGAGCAGGGTGGAAATCATGCTGGCCAAGCCCTCGGACGTTTTGAGCGCCACGTTGCCTACAAAGCCATCACAGACCACCACGTCCGTCGTTCCCTTGAAGATGTCGTCGCCTTCCACATTGCCAAAAAAATTCAGCTGGCTAGCGCGCATCAGGTCGGCGGCCTGCTTGACCATCTCGTTGCCCTTGATATCTTCCTGGCCGATATTGAGAAGCCCAACGGTTGGGCTGGGTTTGTGTTCAACCGCAGACACCAGCATGCTGCCCATGATGCCGAACTGCATTAAGTTCTCCGCGCTGCAATCCACGTTGGCTCCCAGATCCAGCACCAGAACATGGCCCTTGATCGTCGGCATGGTGGTAGCGATGGCCGGCCGGTCGATGCCGGGCAGCGTTTTGAGCACAAAGCGGGCAGTTGCCATCAGCGCGCCGGTGTTGCCGGCAGAGACACAGGCATCCGCCTCACCGGACTTGACCAGGTCGATGGCAACCCGCATTGAGGAGTCTTTCTTGAAGCGCAACGCCTGCGCCGGCGGCTCGTCCATGGACACCACCTGAGTCGCATTGCGGACGCGCAGGCGCGGCCCCGACTTGCGCCGCCGCGCGGTCAGTTCCGCTTCAATGGCACTGGCAGTGCCTACCAGAATGATGTTCAGTCCGTCGTTCCGGTCCAGGCATTTCAGCGCAGCAGGCACAGTCACATGAGGACCATGATCGCCGCCCATCACATCAACGGCGACAGTGATTTCTTTCATCAGGCAGATTGGCTCTACCTAACCGGAGGAATTATTCGCCCTTGCTCTTGGCAACCTTCTTGCCGCGGTAATAACCCGACGGGCTGACATGGTGGCGCAAATGCACCTCGCCGGTGGTGGGTTCCACCGCCAAGGCCGGATTGGCCAGAAAATCGTGGGCGCGGTGCATGCCCCGCTTGGAAGGGGATTTCTTGTTCTGTTGAACAGCCATGGTTGACTCCTTTTACTAAGCTCGGTCTGCCGGGGGATCACACATTCCCTCAGCATGCATGGGGATAAGCGGCAACCCCAGCAGTACTTCATCTTCAATCAGGGTCGCCAGATCCAGCACGCGCCCCGTCTCTATTACCTCAATATCCTCGCTGGATTCAACCGCGAGTTCCCGTTCCAACTGCTCCGCCCGCTCGGGACTTTCAGCCGGATACATAACCTTGTCTGTCAAAATCGTATGCTCCATCGCTCCAAGGCAGCGCTGGCAGGCAATGCTAGCCTGCCCGTCAAGCCGACACATCAATCGCACATGCCCTGCCTTGTCCTTGCCGCCTTCGATGCGATAATGCAGCAAGGCGTCAGGATCCAGCGTTTCCTCCGCCAGCCGTTCGAATGCTCCCAAAGGCGCACTCCCCTGCCAAACCTGTTTGGCAGCCGCGAATTGCGCGGGATTTACGCTCAGACGATGAAACATAAGCCTTCAATAATATGATTTCTGGGAACTTTTGTCAAAACCGGGACGAGTTGTGATCAAGAAAATCCTCGTGGCAAACCGTGGCGAAATTGCGGTGCGCATTGTGCGCGCCTGCGCCGAGATGGGCATCGAATCGGTCGCGATCTATACCGACGCGGACCGTCACGCGCTGCACGTCAAAAAAGCCGACGAATCCTATCACATCGGCAAGGACCCGGTCCTGGGCTATTTGAATGCGGTTCACATCGTCAATCTGGCGGTCGCCTCAGGCTGCGACGCGCTGCATCCCGGCTATGGATTTCTCTCTGAAAACCCGGTATTGGCCGACAACTGCGCGCGGCGCGGCATCAAGTTCATCGGCCCGACCCCGGTGGTCATCCGCAAGATGGGCGACAAGATCCAGGCCCGTCAGGCGATGATAGAGGCCGGCATCCCCGTGATTCCCGGGTCTGACCACAACCTGGAATCGGCCGAGGAGGCCCGCGTGCTGGCCAACAAGATCGGCTACCCGGTGATGCTCAAAGCGACCAATGGCGGGGGCGGCCGAGGGATCCGACGCTGCGATTCGGAGGAAGAGCTGCTGCGCAATTACGACCGGGTCGTATCCGAAGCCACCAAGGCATTTGGCAAACCCGAAGTGTTCATTGAGAAATGCGTGGTCTATCCCAAGCACATTGAAGTGCAGATCCTGGCTGACAACAAGGGCAACACGATCCACCTGTTTGAACGCGATTGTTCGATTCAGCGCCGCAACCAGAAGTTGATAGAAATCGCCCCCTCCCCGCAGTTGACCCAGGCGCAGCGCCATTACATCGGCAGGCTCGCGGTGCAGGCCGCCAAGGCGGTCGAGTATGTCAATGCCGGCACGGTCGAATTCCTGCTCGATCAGGACAACCAGTTCTATTTCATGGAGATGAACACCCGTCTGCAGGTGGAACACACCGTCACCGAGGCGATCACCGGGGTCGACATCGTGCAGGAACAAATACGCATTGCCGACGGACTGCCCCTGCAATACAAGCAGGAGGAGGTCAGCTACCGGGGTTTTGCCATGGAATTCCGCATCAATGCGGAAGATCCGAAAAATGATTTTCTGCCCAGCTTCGGCCGCATTACCCGCTATTACTCCCCCGGCGGGCCCGGCGTGCGGACCGATGCGGCGATGTATACCGGATACGCCATTCCGCCCTATTTCGATTCCATGTGCGCCAAGCTGACGGTATGGAACCTGACTTGGGAATCGGTCGTCGCACGGGGCCGCCGGGCACTGTCCGACACCGTGGTCTATGGCATAAAGACCACGATTCCCTACTACCAGGAGATCCTCAAACACCCGGATTTCTGCAGTGGCCAATTCAACACCGGTTTTGTCGAATCCCACCCGGAACTGGTGAATTATCCAGAACACAAACCGCCCGAGATGCTGGCCGCCGCCATCGCGGCCGCCATCGCGGCGAATCAGGGAATCTAAGTACCATGAAAAAGCAAGTCTTCATCACCGATCTGGTCCTGCGCGATGGCCACCAATCCCTGATCGCCACCCGCCTGCGTACCGACGACATGCTGCCGATCTGCCCCAAGCTCGATACGGTCGGCTTCTGGTCGCTCGAAGCCTGGGGCGGCGCGACCTTCGATGCCTGCGTGCGCTTTTTGCGCGAAGACCCTTGGGAGCGGCTGCGCAAGCTGCGCCGTGCCTTGCCCAACACCCGCATCCAGATGCTGCTCAGGGGCCAGAACCTGCTGGGCTACCGGCATTATGCAGATGATGTGGTACGCGCCTTCGTGCAGAAATCCGCCGACAACGGCGTCGATGTGTTTCGTGCATTTGATGCCATGAACGATTTGCGCAATCTGCGGGTATCGCTGGAAGCGGTCAAGAAAGCTGGCAAGCATGCGGAAGGCGCAATCTGCTACACCACCAGTCCGGTGCATGACATCGCGCATTTTGTCGGGCTGGCCAAAGGACTGGCGGAGATGGGCTGCGACACCATCGCGATCAAGGACATGGCCGGACTGCTGACGCCCTACACCACCTTCGATCTGGTCAAATCCATCCGCGAGACCACCGGCTTGCCGGTCCATACGCACAGTCACGCCAGCTCGGGGCTGGCGGCCATGGTGCACCTGAAAGCCGTTGAAGCCGGCGCGGCGATGGTCGACACCTGTCTCGGCGCGTTCGCCGAAGGCGCCAGCCATCCAACCACGCAAAGCTTTGTCGCCGCCCTGCAGGGCACCGAGTACGACACCGGCCTGTCGCTTCCACTGCTGGAGGAAATCTCCGCCTACTTCAAGGAAGTGCGTAAGAAATACTGGCAGTACGAAAGCAACTTCACCGATGTGGACACCCGAGTGCTGATCAATCAGGTGCCGGGCGGGATGATTTCCAACCTCGCCAACCAGCTCAAGGAACAGGGCGCGTTGGACAAGATGGACCAGGTGCTGGAAGAAATTCCCCGGGTGCGCGAGGAACTGGGCTATCCACCCCTGGTAACACCCACGTCGCAGATCGTCGGGACCCAGGCGGCGCTCAATGTACTGACCGGCAGCCGCTACAAGAGCATCACCAATGAAGTGAAGCTGTACATGCAGGGCCGCTATGGCGCAACGCCCGCGCCGGTGAACGAGGAAATCCGCAAACTGGCGATCGGCAATGTCGACATCGTGAGCGGCCGTCCGGCCGACCTGATTCCCGATGAACTGGATAAGCTGCAGCTTGAATTGGAAGGCCTGGCCAAGACCGAGGAAGACGTGCTGACCTATGCCATGTTCCCCGAACTGGGACGAACCTTCCTGCAGGAGCGCGCGGCGGGGGCGCTGAAGCCGGAAGCCTTGCTCCCACCGGATGCAAAGGACCAATCCTCCGCCGCAATGTATGCGCCCGACGAGTTCCGCATCACCCTGCACGGCGAGACCTACCACATCAAGCTGACCGGCAGTGGCAAAGCATCGGATACGCCACGTCCGTTCTTCGTCAGCGTCGACGGAGTGTCCGAGGAGGTGTTGCTGGAAGCATTGAATGAAGTGGAAGTCAGGCCTGCCGCCAGCGCCGCTGCAACCAAACCCGAAACTGTCAGGAAGGCTGCTCCAGCGGGACAGAAACCCAAGGCCACCCACCGCGGCCATGTTACCGCCGCAATGCCGGGCAGCATTGTCGAGGTGCTGGTCAATGCCGGGCAAAGGGTTCAAGCCGGCGACCCCATCCTGGTGATCGAGGCGATGAAAATGGAAAACGAAGTTCAGGCTCCGATCAGCGGCACCGTCATCAATATCTTTGCCGCCAAGGGCGAGCCCGTCACCCCCGACATGGCATTGATCGAAATCCAGCCTGAATGAAGCTGGTCCTCGCCTCAACGTCCCGCTACCGGCGCGAGCTCCTATCCCGTCTGCACCTGCCCTTCGAAGTCCTCGCGCCCGACGTGAACGAAACGCCCCTGCCTGGCGAAATGCCTTCGCAAACTGCGTTGCGCCTGTCGGTGCTCAAGGCGCAAGCCGCGGTGGTGCAGTTTCCGGATGCACTCATCATCGGCTCCGACCAGGTCCTGATGCTCGATGCTGATCAACTGGGCAAGCCAGGCGACTACGACAAGGCATTTGAGCAGATCAAGCGCATGCAAGGCAATGCGATGGTGTTCCACACCGCGCTGACCCTGCTAAACAGCAAGTCCGGCAGGGCGCAGACCCGTGACGTGCCGACCGTGGTGCACATACGCAAACTCAGCGACGCGCAGATTGCGGCCTACCTGAAGAAGGAACAGCCTTATGACTGCGCCGGTTCGGCACGTAGCGAATCGCTCGGCATCGCGCTGATGGAACGCATGGACAGTCCCGACCCGACTGCACTGATCGGCCTGCCGCTGATTGCGCTGACCGAAATGCTTCTGAACGAAGGGGTGGACGTACTCACCCATTCCTGACCCTCGTGCCTGAGATGGAATCCGCTAAACGCAATTCCCCGTCCCCTCTCCCAGCGCGGCGGGTATTCCGAGACTAGTCCCGGCTCAGCCCATCCAATGACCCAAGCCACTCCACCCGGCGCCCTCTACCTCATCCCTGTCCCGCTGGCCGCGGACACGATCGGCAGCAGCCTGCCGCCCCACACGCTGGACATCGCCCGCAGTCTCAATACCTTTGTGGTGGAGCACCCCAAGACCGCGCGTGCCTGGCTCAAGGCCATGGGCCACCCGGGCCCGATGCAGGCCGTGACCATGCTGGAACTCTCCGAGCACACGCCTGCCAAGGACTTGCCTGGCCTGCTCACGCCCCTGCTGGCAGGCCAGGATGCAGGCCTGATGTCGGAGGCCGGCTGCCCCGGCGTGGCGGATCCTGGCGCGGCCCTGGTGGCACTCGCCCATAAGCACGGCGTGGAAGTCGTTCCCCTGGTCGGCCCGTCATCCCTGCTGCTCGCCCTCATGGGCTCGGGCCTAAACGGCCAGCAATTCGCCTTCAGCGGCTATCTGCCGGTCGCCGCCGAGGAGCGCAAGAAAGCCATCAAACATTTGGAGCAGCTTGCGCAGAAAGGCCAGACCCAGCTCTTCATCGAAACCCCCTATCGTGGCAACGCCTTGTTCAAGGCCTTGCTGGAAACCCTTGCGCCCGCTACCCGCCTCACCCTCGCCATCGATCTCACCGGCCCCGGGCAGATGCTTAAGACCCTGGCTGTCAGCGCATGGAAGAAACAGCCCCTGCCCGATCTGGACAAGAGGCCCGCGGTGTTTCTGATCGGCGCGTGAGTCATCTCCATCGTGGCACACTCATAACGGAGGCCCTGCTTCCGCTGATCGCGCCGCACTGTCAATCCTGTGTTTCCACGCAGCCCATCGCGCGCGAACCACCATATCCAGGCAGACAGATCCCTCAAGTCAACCCATAATGTCCAGGCAGTTGGGAATTTCTCCCACTTGAGATCAGGAGGCATTCGAATGCGCAAGCGCATCATCGGACCGGTTCAACAAGACACCGACCACGGCTGGCTGGATTTGGAGGAAATCGCGGAGGTGGAAATCAGTTCGGAGGATGCCGGCCATCCCATCGAGTCCGCCTTGCTGCCTGGTGGCGCGTCGGGATGGCGCGCCGCTGAGCCCGGGAAGCAGACCATCCGGGTTCTCTTCACCCGGCCGCAACGGCTCCGGCGGATCTGGCTGAATTTCGCGGAACCGCTTATTGAACGTACGCAGGAATATGTCTTGCGATGGTCTCCGGATGGCGGCCTGTCGTTCCGTGAAATCGTGCGGCAGCAGTGGAACTTCAACCCCCAAGGTGCGAGCAGCGAGACTGAAGACCATCAGGTCGATCTCCCGGCGGTCACGGTACTCGAGTTGATCATTGTTCCGGACATCAGCGGGAAGAATGTGTTCGCTTCCCTGGCGCAGATGAGGCTTGCTTAAGCCAGCGCCCCACCTCTCCTCCTGTGCCCGCAATCCCCAGGCGCCCATGACTGGCAGTGACGGGAATAGTCCGGCTGGAGGCCGTGCTGCGCCCCTGCCCGAGCCCCTCCCCATTGCCGGACACGCCATGGCGACGCTCAGCATCGCGGGCTACCCGGACTTCATTGCCACTGAAGGCAGCACGGCCTGGGTAACCAACGAGGGCCGCGTCCAAAAACTTAGTTTCGATCACCTGGATCCGGTGGCGACCGTGCCCCTGCCCTCGCCCTGTGGCGTGATGGTCGTTGCCTTCGGGACACTGTGGGTGGCCAACTGCCAGGACGCTTCGGTCTACCGCATCGATCTATCGACTGCTGCCATTACAGCCATCATCCCCACCGGGCTTGCCGATCCAACCGGCGAGCTGAGCCTCGCGGCAGGAGCAGGTTCGATCTGGGTCCTCACGGACCCGAGTGGCGCTCTGTCCCGCATCGACCCGCATGCAAATCGCGTAATCGCAACGATCCAGGTTGCGCCCCTTTCCTTTGCCGCAGCGTTCGGGTTCGGCTCTGTGTGGATCACCAATACCGGGGAATCCGGCGCTCAGACGGCGGGCTCTGTGGAGCGCATCGACCCGCAGACGAACAGTGTCATTGCGACCATTCCCCTGGGTCCCGCGCCACGCTTCCTGGCCGCGGGGGAAGGCGCGGTGTGGACGCTAAACCAGGGCGACGGGACGGTCACCCGCATCGATCCACAGACGAACAAGGTGGCTGCGACGATTGCGGTCGGCCTGCCAGGCCCGGGAGGCGACATTGCCACAGGCGCCGGTCGAATCTGGGTAAGGGCTGCAAACGTGTTGCTATCGGTAATCGACCCTTTGACCAACCGCGTGATCACCCGTTTTGGTCCGCCGGCGGGAAGTGGTGGCGTGCGCGTCGGAGATGGCATTGTATGGGTGACGGCGCATGACACGAACACGGTGTGGGCGCTGCACCCATGAGGCACTGGCCAGCGGTGCCTGCCTTCATTTCAGTGATGGGTTTGCCACATCGTCTGCACATGCGGCCGCGCGTGCCATCAGCAGCGAGCGTTCGCGGCCATTGCGCGCTAATGCGGCGGCGCGCTCGAACTCGGCGCGCGCCTCGCCAATCCGGCCAAGTTTGAGGAGCAGGTCGCGGCGCACGCTGGGCAGCCGGTGTTAGTTCTTGAGCTTCGGTTCGTAAACCAGCGCATCAACGATCTCCAGCCCGGCAGCGGGGCCAAACGCCATCGCAACCGCTACCGCTCGATTAAGTTCCACGACCGGCGAAGGGCTCAATTGTGCAAAGCCATCGTAAAGTGCGGCGATGCGCGCCCAGTCGGTTGCACCCGCCGTTAATGCGCGCGCGTGGCAGGCGGCGATGGCGGCTTGCAGCGCATAGGCACCCAGTGCGCCGCCCAGTTGTTCCGCACGTTAGAGGGCCGCGAGGCCGCGGCGGATCAGCAGGCGGTCCCAGCGTGCTCGATCCTGATCGAGCAGCAGCACCGGTTCCCCGGTCGGACCGGTCCGTGCCGGCAGGCGCGAGGCCTGGATTTCCATCAGTGCAATCAGGCCGTGAACTTCGGGCTCAGCCGACGCCAATTCGGCGAGCATGCGGCCGAGGCGCAGCGCTTCCTCGCAAAGCCCCGGCCGCATCCAGTCATCCCCCGCGGTCGCCGCGTAACCCTCGTTGAAAATCAGGTAGACGACCTCCAGCACCGAGGCCAGCCTTGCGGCAAGCTCATGGGCACGCGGCACTTCGAAGGGTACGCGCGCCTCGGTCAGGGTCCGCTTGGCGCGGACGATGCGCTGTGCAACGGTGGGCTCCTCAACCAGAAAGGCGCGCGCGATTCCATCGGTGGTCAAGCCGCCGAGCAGGCGCAAAGTTAGCGCGGCGCGAGCTTCAGGCGAGAGCACCGGATGACAAGCGGTAAAAATCCGGCGCAGCAGATCGTCGCCGACATCGTCGTCAATCGCGTCATCGACCGCCTGGTTGAAATCCGCTTCGGCCATTTCGTGCTGCGCGTCCAACTCGCGGCTAAGCTCCTGATGTCTGTGTTCGAGCAGCGTGTTGTGCCGCAGGTGATCCAGTGCGCGATGCCTGGCAGTGGTCATGAGCCAGGCGCCGGGAATGTCGGGCACGCCTGACTCAGGCCAGTGTTCCAACGCAGCGAGCAGCGCATCCTGGGCAGCTCCTCGGCCAGCCCGATATCCCGCACCATGCGCGCAACCGCGCCGATGATCCTGGCCGATTCAATGCGCCAGACCGCTTCGACGGTGCGATGCGCATCGAAAGTCATGACGCGATGCGGAGCAAAAACACGTATGCGTCCCGGCCCGCAAGCGGGGCGTATCTGCGCGTCCGACCGGCCCGGATCGATCGTGTCATTCGGCGTCTGTCAGGATCATCCACGACACGCCGAAGCGGTCCGTCAGCATGCCGAATTCCGGTGAATAAAATGTCTTCTGCAGAGGCATGCTCACCTGGCCGCCGTCGGACAACAGGGTGAAGCGCTTCTCCGCTTCCGTCTGGTCGGGCACCATGAGCGACAGCGAAAAACCCTGGAAAACCGGCTGCCCGGTGCACCGGCCATCCGAAGCCATGATGGTGGTCTCGCCGATGCGCATGCTCATGTGCATGACCTTGTCCGGCGCGGTGCCCGGACAGGCCTCCGGTGACGGGGTTCGCGGCTGTCGCGAAAACGCATGAGCATGAGGAGCTTGGCGCCGACCGCGTCACAGTAGAAATTGGCCGCCTCTTCGGCGCGGCCGGCAAAAAACAGATAGGGCTGTATTTGCATGATGACCTCCTTGGCAAACCATTGAATGATTAGATCTGTGCAAGACCCGCAGCGGTTAGTCCCCCGTTCCCATATTGCGGAACCGGTCCACCGCCTCGCTGGGCCCGAAGTGCTCAAGTTCGAACAGCTGGCGCACTTCGATTTCCCCCTCCTTGCCCTTGCCTGTTGGGTTGGGACAGCGTCGCGCCCATTCCATGGCCTCTTCGCGCGAATTTACCTGGATCAGCGTGTAACCGGCGACCAGCTCCCTGGCCTCGGTGAAGGGTCCGTCGATCACGCTACGTTGCGTGCCGGAATAGTGGATGCGCCAGCCCTTGGAACTGGGCTGCAAGCCCGAGGCGTCGAACAGCACGCCGGCTTTGACCAACTCCTCGTGGTATTGCGCCATTTCCGCCAAAAGTTCTTCAGGCGGCATGTGGCCGGCTTCCGAGTCCTTGGTTGCCTTGACGATCATCATGAAACGCATGGGGTTCTCCTTTCGTCCAGAATTGAGGGCGGCCGCACAGGGAAACATTCCCGGCCAAACTCGCCCCTTACCTGTACGACGAGCGACGCGCAGCGAAATCGACAAGTGTGGGCAGAATTTTTTGGTCCGGTCAAGCCGGCTTATGGTCCGAATGCCTCAGGCTGATCGCGGGAAGCGATCAGCCCACGTAGCAGGGAGCGATTTCGCGCACCTCGACGGTGGCCCACGCGGCGGCCGGGCATTCGCTGGCAATCGCGATCGCCTCTTCCCTCGTGTCGCAGTCCAGCAGGAAGAACCCGCCGATCATCTCCTTGGATTCGGCAAACGGGCCGTCTACCAGCTTGGGCTTGCCGTCGCGTACCGATATTCGCACCCCGTCATCATCGAAGCGCAGTGATTCCGTAGCCTTGAGCAGCCCGCGTGCCTTGAGCCCCTCGCCAAATCGAACCATCTGCGCCTAGGCTATTTCGCCTTCCTCCGGCGAATGGCCGCGTCTCTGGCCACGCGGTTCGATGATCAAGAGTAGATAAGCCATGTCACGCCCTCTCCGTGTTCCTGGGCAAGGCTCAACAGATGCCGCACCAAGCTGCGGCCGGGGTCCGGAAGCCCGCGCGCTATTCAACTTCGCTGAACGCGCTGATCCGGTCGAGCCTGATGACGAATTCATCGCCCTGCCTGGCGCCGGCCTTGAGCCATTCGGCGCCGTCCCGGGTCCACACGTCCAATGGCAACAGCACTTTGTGCTGCGCTGCCTGGTTCGGCGCCTGCCAACCAAGATCAAGCTTGCGCCGGGTCAACACCGCATGTTCCAAGCGCTCGTGATTGGCGCAGGAGATGGGTTGGTACTTTGTCATTTCAAGGAGCAGCGCGACGAAGCAATCCAGTAAAGCTGGACTCGTTCAACTGGATTGCCGCGCGTCGCACGCACTGACGCGCCTCAGCGCAAATGCGCGTGCTGTTCTGCAAACGGGTTGAAGGCCTGGGCCATGCTCGCCCCGAACTTGCCCGCCAGTCGCGAGGCAATGTCTTCCTGCGGCGTGTAGTCGACGATGTCCTCGGCCTTGATTACGTCGCGCGCGACATATTCCGCGCTGCCGATCGCATCCGCCAGTCCCAGTTTGATGCTTTCCTCGCCGCTCCAGATCAGCCCGCTGAACATGTCGGGGGTCTCCTTCAGGCGCTTGCCCCGCCCGGCGCGGACCACGCCGATGAACTGCTGGTGGATTTCCTCCAGCATCGTCTTGGCGTATTGCCGCTGGGTGGGATCCACGGGAGAGAAAGGATCGAGAAAGCCCTTGTTCTTGCCCGCAGTCAGCAGGCGCCGCTCCACGCCCAGCTTGTCCATCGCCTTGGTGAAGCCGAAGCCGTCCATCAACACGCCGATGGAGCCGACGATGCTGGCCTTGTCGACGTAAATCCTGTCGGCCGCCGAGGCCACGTAATAACCCCCCGATGCACAGATGTCATCGACCACCGCGTAAAGCGGGATCTTTGGATATTTGGCACGCAGGCGCTTGATTTCGTCGTAGATCTGCCCGGCTTGTACCGGGCTGCCGCCAGGGCTGTTGATGCGCAGAATGACGCCTTCGGTATGCTTGTCCTCGAACGCGTTCTGCAGTCCCTCCATGATCTTGTCGGCGGTCTCATCCTTGGCCGAGATCACTCCCTTCAAGTCGACCAGGGCGGTATGCTTGCCCGTCAAGGCGGTCTCGCCGTTGAACCAGCCATTGACCATGAACAGGATGACGAACAGGTAAATGAAAGTCAGGCTCTTGAAAAGAATACCCCAGTGGCGGGCGCGCTTCTGCTCCTTGAGGGCATCGGTCGCCAGTTTCTCCAGTACCTGGCGCTCCCAGGCTTGATCCGGTTCGCTCATCTAGCTCATTCCTTCAAAAAAGTTGCCTCATTCCCGCGGTGCGCAGGGCGAAGACGCACCTGGTCCTTTTCTTCCACTACGTCCAGCGGCACAAGCCCATTCCCGTTGCACTTGCCGGCGATGCAGCGTCCCGTTGCCGGGTCATATAGTGCGCCGTGGGTCGAGCATATCAAATAGACACCGTCAACGTCGAAGAACGCGCCTTCATTCCAGTCCAGTTCGACCCCCACATGGCCGCACTGGTTGAGATAGGCGCGCGGCTTGCCCTGATGGCGCACCACGAAGGCCGGCGTCTTGCGGCCCGCCCAGTCCACCTCGAATCGCACCCCGCGGCCAGCCTCAACCAGCGCAGCGGAATTGCAGATCACGCGCCCTTCATCAGCCATTCGCGCACGTCTCCAAATGAATGCAGCAGGGCCACCGGATCATGCGCCAGAAGGTCATCGTGCTCATGCGCCCCATAGGATACGGCAAGCCGATCCACCCCGGCATTTTGCGCCATTAACATGTCATGGCTGGTGTCGCCGATGACGATGGCGCGATCCGGTGCGACCAGCAGTTCATCGAGGATTTCCAGCACCATCGCCGGGTGCGGCTTGGAATGCGTCTGGTCGGCGCACCGGGTGGCGGAAAAAAACCTGCCCAAGCCATGATAGTCCAGCGCGCGCTGCAAGCCGATCTGGCTCTTGCCGGTGGCCACCGCCAACACATACCCTGCCTCGCGCAGCTCGCGGATTCCATTGGCCACGCCGTCAAACAGGGCGATCTCGGCATCGCGACCGAGATAGTGATGGCGATAGCGCTCCGTCAGGCGCGGGTAATCAAGTTCGGCCAGATTCGGCAACAGGGTCTGCAAGGCCTGAACCAGACCCAGGCCTATGATTTGCCGGCAGTCGCGGTCGGCAGGCACAGGGATGCCCAGATCGTCGCAGGCATTCTGGATGGATTCAACGATATGGCCCGCGGAATCCATCAGCGTCCCGTCCCAATCGAAAATCAGCAGGTCGTAGCGTTTGCTCATTTAGAGACAACCTTCAACTGGATTGCCACGGCGGCTGCACCGCCTCGCAGTGACCTCGTCGCGAGATC
Source organism: uncultured beta proteobacterium (assembly GCA_963782495.1). Taxonomy (GTDB): domain Bacteria; phylum Pseudomonadota; class Gammaproteobacteria; order Burkholderiales; family Thiobacillaceae; genus DASQBT01. Next base: position 248,537 of record CAWAJU010000004.1, read on the forward strand.
CGCCGGACCGTGGCAATCCATATTGTGCGACTCAGCCCGCATTGTTCATCTAGGACTCATCCAGCTTGTCCAAAAACTTCGCCAATTCCTGCGGCAGCGGCGCTTCAATGCTCAGCGGCTCGCCACTCACCGGATGGTCAAAATTGAGTGAAACCGCGTGCAGGAACATGCGTTTCAGGCCCTGGCCCGTCAGCGTCTTGTTGAGGGCAAAATTGCCGTACTTGTCATCACCGGCGATTGGGTGCTTCAGATACGCCAGGTGCACCCGGATCTGATGCGTGCGACCGGTCTTGAGTTCCGCCTCCAGCAGGGCAAAGGCGGGCCAGGTCTTGAGCCGGCGGAAAATCGTATGCGCGGTCTGCCCACCCTCCTGCACCGTGACCCGGCGTTCCCCATCGGCCGTCACGAATTTGTGCAGCGCCAGCCGCACATTGCGCATTTCGTCGCGCCAGCGCCCGGTGGCCAGCACCAGGTAGCGCTTGTCCACCCGATGCTGCCGAAACATGTCATGAAGTGCGGTGAGCGCGCGGCGCTTGAGCGCCACGATCAACACCCCGGAAGTTTCGCGGTCCAGCCGATGGGCCAGTTCCATGAAGCGTTGCTCGGGAAACTCCAGCCGAAGTTGTTCGATCACTCCGCGCGATATGCCGCTGCCCCCATGAACCGCCATGCCGGACGGCTTGTTGATCACCAGCAGGTCGTCGTCGCGATAGAGTATCGCAGGCGCCAGCCGGGTGACGTCCCGTGGCAATGTTTTCGGCTGGGACGCCACCTCCGACTGCCGCACGGGCGGGATACGCACCTCGTCGCCTTCGGACAGTCGCAGGCTGACCTCCACCCGGCCGCCGTTGACCCGCACTTCTCCGCCGCGCACCAATTTGTAGACCCGGCTCTTGGGGACCCCCTTCAACTGTCCGAGCAGAAAATTGTCCAGCCGCTGCCCGGCATGGGCGTCATCGATGGTAACCCGCCTCACCGACTCTTTGGGGGGCATGACAGATTTTTTGCCTAACTCTTTCATTTTTAATATACTGTGCCGACTTACAGCCTAGGCTGTAAGCGGAATTTCGACTGGTTTTTCTCGCTCGCCAGTCTTTAGAGAATCTGAAACACGTACTGCATTTTTAAACACGATATTCAGAGCTTATCAGCCGTCAGGCCCCATCCCTGCCCTATTCATGGTCCCGATGCCGCCTTGCTGCGAGAAGTAGCGATGGTAATTGAAAAAGACGCGTTTTAGCATACGCGGCACAGCCGGACTCATACATACCGGCCGCGCCGGATGAATTGTACGGATCAGCGTGAACATCCCGCTGGTTCAACTTTCCCTCAGGATCAGGAAACCCGCTACCAGTGATGTCCTCCGTATTGTCACTCTACAAACTGTCGACACAGTCATAGCGGTATTCCCAGTCCCGTATGCGTGCGCGCGGGAGTCAATATGAAGCGCATGCTGTTCAACGCAACCCAGGCTGAAGAGCTGAGGGTTGCCATCGTCGACGGGCAAAAGCTCGTCGATCTCGACATCGAATCCTCAGCCAAGGAGCAACGCAAGAGCAACATCTACAAAGGCGTCATCACCCGGGTTGAACCCAGCCTGGAAGCCGCCTTCGTCGATTATGGCTGCGAACGCCACGGCTTTCTGCCGTTCAAGGAAATTGCCCGCACCTGCGTAAAGGGTTCCGGGCGCGTTGCCGACCTGGTCCGTGAAGGTCTGGAGCTGATTGTCCAGGTCGAAAAGGACGAACGCGGCAACAAGGGCGCCGCACTCACCACTTATGTTTCGCTGGCCGGCCGCTATCTGGTGCTGATGCCCAACAACCCGCGCGGCGGCGGCGTGTCCCGGCGCATCGAGGGCGAGGACCGCAACGAATTGCGTGATGCCATGTCCCAGCTGGAAGTGCCCGATGGCATGAGCCTGATCGGCCGCACCGCCGGCATCGGCCGCACCGCGGAAGAATTGAAATGGGACCTGAGCTACCTGATGCAACTGTGGCAGGCGATCGAGGGCGCGGCGGTCGGCCAGAGCGGTGCGTTCCTGATCTACCAGGAAGGCTCTTTGGTGATCCGCGCGATTCGCGACTATTTCACCGCCGACGTTGGCGAGATCCTCATCGATACGGAAGAGATCTTCGAACAGGCCCAGGGCTTCATGGCCCATGTGATGCCAACCAATGTCAACAAGATCAAGCTGTACCGGGATGACGTCCCGCTGTTCTCGCGTTTCCAGATCGAACACCAGATCGAGTCCGCCTATGCACGTCAGGTGAACCTGCCGTCGGGCGGCGCCATCGTAATCGACCACACCGAAGCCCTGGTATCCATCGACGTCAACTCGGCGCGTGCCACCAAGGGCTCGGACATCGAGGAAACCGCTTTCCGCACCAACCTGGAAGCGGCTGACGAAATTGCCCGCCAGGCCCGCTTGCGCGACCTCGGTGGCCTGATTGTGATTGACTTCATCGACATGGAGTCGCAAAAGAACCAGCGCGAAGTGGAAAACCGCCTGCGCGACGCCCTGCATCATGACCGGGCGCGCGTGCAGATGGGCAAGATCTCCCGCTTCGGCCTGCTGGAAATGTCGCGCCAGCGACTCCAGCCTTCGCTCGGCGAAACCAGCCACGAACCGTGCCCGCGCTGCGGCGGCACCGGCCATATCCGCGGCGAGGAATCCACCGCCCTGCACATCCTGCGCATCATCCAGGAAGAGGCAATGAAGGAAAACACCGGCGCGCTCCACGCCCAGGTGCCGGTGGAAGTCGCCGCTTTCCTGCTCAACGAGAAGCGCCAGGATATCCATTCCCTGGAAGCGCGGCTCAAGGTCAATGTGGTGATCATTCCCAACATCCACCTGGTAACGCCAAACTATCTGGTCGAACGCATCAAGCACGAAGATCTTAACCGGGAAGGCGCGGTCGAACCCAGCTACAAGATGATTACCGTGCCTGAGGCCGAGACCTCGCCGGCGGCCAGGGAACAAAGGGCACCCGCGCCCGAAGCGCTGGTCAAGGCCATCACCCCGCCGCAGCCCGCGCCCTTGGCCGCCGCTCCTGCGGCAGAAGGAAAGGCAGGCTTGCTGGGCCGTATCGTAAGCTGGTTCAAGAAAATGGGCGACGAACAGGAACCTGTCGCCGTGGAAGCGCCCAAGCCGATCAGGCCAAGACGCGAAAGCGCGCCGGCGTCACGTGCGCGACGCGACCGCACAGAGCGGCCCGAACGCGGTGAGCGTTCAGAGCGGCCCGAACGCAAGCCGCGCGAGCAGCGCGAGGCGCAGGCAACCGCAAGAGTGGAGACCCGCACCGAGCCGGCCGAGCGCCAGGCCCGCCCGCCCAGACCGCCGCGTGAACCGCGTGCGCCGCGCAAGGAAGACGGCCCCACGCAGGCAGAAAAATCCATGCGCCGCGAACGTCCGCAGCCGGCAGAAGCCGCCGAAGGCGCGCCGGCTGAGGCCGCGCGCGAGGGAGGCCGCAGTCGGCGGGGCCGCGGCCGTCGCGACCGTGGCGAAGGCCGCGAGGGCGCACAGGTCGCACTGCCCACGATGAACGAGAACGCGAGCGCCGTAGAAGCTCCAGTTGCGCGGCCCCAGCCAGAGTCCATTCCGATGGCGCCCCCGACAGACCAGCCAATCATGATTGCGTCGCCCGCCCCGACCCCAGCGTCCATCGTGAAACCTGCCCAGGCGGAACCCGCGCCTCCCGCTACGCCCCAGCCACCAGTTCATAGGCCTGGTGCCGTGCCAGCCGAGGAAATACTCAAGTCATTGGCCGTCAAGCACGACCTGGATCAGGTCGAAACCCAGGCGGCTGCCGTCGTGGAAACCGGAGCATCCGACGAGGCCAGACCGCACCGGCCGCGCCGCCGCAAGCCCGCCGAAAACACCGCGCCGACCGAGTTGATGCAGGTTGAGACCAGCAATGCGCCTGCACAAGCTGTTGGTGCAGCAAGCCAGATGGAACTGGCCGGGACTCAGGAACGTCCTCACGGACCCGGCCGCCGACGCCGCGCCGCCGACGCCGCGCCGGCCGAGCCCCTGGTGCAGGTGGAAACGCAGCCGACCCAGCATTAAGCTCGTCCGCTCAAACAGAAGGGGGCCGCAAGGCCCCCTTTCTCTTTGCGACTCAACTGGCGCGGTCTTATCCCGCTTGCCGTGTACTTCCCTCCAGATTTTCCTGGATCTCCTTGAGCAGTCCCTGACCTGCGTCTTCCACCATCTTCAGGACCTGATCAAAGCCTTCCGCACCGCCATAATAGGGGTCGGGCACATCCAGGTTCGGAAACTTGCGGCTGTACGACAGCATCAGGCGGATCTTCTTCTGATAGTTGAACGGCGCGCGCCGCTTGAGGTTGTTCAGATTGGCCGTGTCCATGGCGACGATATAGTCGAAATGCTTGAAATCCGGGTCCGCCACCTGACGTCCGCGCAAGCCGGAGATATCAATGCCCTGGTCGAGCAGGGTGGCCTGGGCGCGCTGGTCTGGCGCGTCGCCAACGTGATAGCTGTGGGTGCCGGCAGAATCTATGCTTATCCGGTCGTCCAGCCCGGCTTCGTTGACAAGCTTGTGGAACACCCCTTCCGCCATCGGCGATCGGCAGATGTTGCCCATGCAGACAAATAAGACTTTCACCATTTGCACCTATTTCCTTATCTCTGGATCGCCGTAGACCTTAGGTCATCGCGATGACGCAAGGCCGTCATTGCGAGCAACGCGAAGCAATCCAGTCAAGCATTCCAGAAGCAATCTGAATGGCTGCGGCGCCTCGCTTGCTGCGAGCACAGCTCAGGCGTGGCTTCTTTATACTGCATCCCATGGGACCCGCCTGTGAAATATCACCGTCCCGGGAGCGCCCAATTCACCGAAAGTCCCAAGCCACACTAAATTCTCAAATCACCGGCCTGCTCAACGCCGAACAGCACCTGCTTGAGTTCCTTCAAGTGGTCGCGAAGTTCCGCGGCCCTTTCAAATTCCAGGTTTCTGGCCGCTTCCAGCATTTGCTTTTCCGCCCGCTTGATTTCCCGGTTGAGCTCCTTGTCGCTCATGACATGATAAGCGGCCACAGTCTGGGCCGCCTTGAGTTCCATTCGCGCTTCATTCAGATCCACAACATTCTCGATTATATCCTTGATTTTTTTGCTGATTCCAACGGGCGTGATGCCGTGCTCCGTGTTGAATTCCAGCTGCTTGTTGCGCCGCCTTTCGGTCTCGTCCATGGCGCGCTTCATCGAATCGGTCACGCGGTCGGCATAGAGAATGGCCGTGCCGTGCAGGTGGCGCGCCGCCCGGCCTATGGTCTGGATGAGCGATCGGGTGGAACGCAGGAAGCCTTCCTTGTCGGCGTCGAGGATGGCGACCAGGGAAACCTCCGGAATATCCAGACCTTCGCGCAGCAAGTTGATGCCGACCAGCACGTCGAACACGCCCAGGCGCAGGTCGCGAATGATCTCCACCCGCTCCACCGTGTCGATGTCGGAGTGCAGATAACGCACCTTCACCCCGTGCTCGGCCAGGTAATCGGTCAGGTCCTCGGCCATGCGCTTGGTCAGCGTCGTCACCAGCACGCGCTCGCCCACCGCCACCCTCTTGTGGCATTCGGACAATAGATCGTCGACCTGCGTCGCGACCGGCCGCACGTCCACCAACGGGTCGACCAGCCCGGTGGGGCGCACCAACTGCTCCACCACCTGGCCCTGGTGCGCCGCCTCGTAATCCGCCGGGGTGGCGGAGACGAACAGGGTCTGGGGCATCAGGCCCTCGAACTCCTCAAACTTGAGCGGCCGGTTGTCCATCGCCGAGGGCAGGCGGAAGCCGTATTCCACCAGGTTCTGCTTGCGCGCCCGGTCGCCGTTGTACATGCCTCCGACCTGCGGCACGGTGACGTGCGACTCGTCGATGATCAGCAGCGAAGCCGGCGGCAGGTAATCGATCAGCGTGGGCGGCGGCTCGCCCGGCTTGCGTCCCGACAGGTGGCGCGAATAGTTTTCGATGCCCTTGCAAAAGCCCAGCTCATTGAGCATTTCCAGGTCGAAGCGGGTGCGCTGCTCGAGGCGTTGGGCTTCCACCAGCTTGTTGTTGGCGTAATAGAACTCCAGGCGTTCGCGCAGCTCGACCTTGATCTTCTCGATCGCCTTGAGCGTGGTCTCGCGCGGCGTGACGTAGTGGCTGGACGGAAACACCGTGTAGCGCGGCACCTTGCTTTGCAGCTTCCCGGTGAGCGGGTCAAACACCGTGAGCGTTTCCACTTCGTCATCGAACAACTCGATGCGCAGCGCGGTCTCCGCGTTCTCCGCCGGGAACACGTCGATCACGTCGCCGCGCACGCGGAAGGTGCCGCGGTGGAAGTCGACGTCGTTGCGCTCGTACTGCATGGTGGCCAGTCGCCCCAGCACCTCGCGCTGACCCAGCTTCTCGCCCTGGCGCAGGTGCAGGATCATGCTGTGGTAGTCGACCGGGTCGCCGATCCCGTAGATGCACGACACGGTGGCCACGATCACCGTGTCGCGCCGTTCCAGCAAGGCCTTGGTGGCGGACAGGCGCATCTGCTCGATGTGCTCGTTGATCGAGGAATCCTTCTCGATGAACAGGTCACGGCTCGGCACGTAGGCCTCGGGCTGGTAGTAGTCGTAATAGGAAACGAAGTACTCGACCGCGTTTTCCGGGAAGAACTCGCGCATTTCCGAGTAAAGCTGCGCCGCCAGGGTCTTGTTGGGCGCCATGATCAGCGCCGGGCGGCCCAGCCGGGCGATGACGTGGGCCATGGTGAAGGTCTTGCCCGAACCGGTCACCCCAAGCAGGGTCTGGTAGGCCAGGCCGTCCTCGAAGCCCTCGGTGATCCGCGCGATCGCCTGCGGCTGATCCCCCGCCGGATCAAACGGCTGGTGTAGTTGGAAGGGGCTATTGGGAAAGGTCGTGACCACGGGTAAAATTCCGGCACTTTTGAACCTGTGCCCAACCGCACATTTTACACCGGCCGTCACCCCCGCCTCTTAGGTCATCCATGGACATCCCCCTCTCCCGCCGCGTGCAATCGATCAAGCCCTCCCCCACCCTGGCGGTCACCGCGCGGGCAGGCGCACTCAAGGCCGCGGGCAAGGACATCATCGGCCTGGGCGCCGGCGAGCCGGACTTCGATACCCCCGACCACATCAAGGCCGCGGCAATCGCAGCGATCGAACGCGGCTTCACCAAGTACACCCCGGTGGACGGCACACCCAGCCTCAAGGCCGCCATCATCGCCAAGTTCCAGCGCGACAACGGCCTGGCCTACACGCCCAAACAGATCTTGGTGTCCTGCGGCGGCAAGCAGAGTTTCTTCAACCTGGTGCAGGCCACCATCAACCCCGGCGACGAGGTCATCATCCCCGCGCCCTACTGGGTCTCCTACCCGGACATCGTGCTGCTGGCTGACGGCGTGCCCGTCATCGTCGACGCCGGCATCGAGCAAGGCTTCAGAATGAGCCCCCCGCAGCTCGAAGCCGCCATCACGCCGAAGACGCGTATGGTGGTGATCAACAGCCCCAGCAACCCGACCGGCGCGGTGTACGGCAAGCAAGAGCTCGCCGCCCTGGGCGAAGTGCTGCGCGCGCATCCCGATGTGCTGATCGCCACCGACGACATGTACGAGCACATCAGCCTCGACAATGCGCCCTTCTCCAACATCCTCAACGCCTGCCCCGACCTGTATCCGCGCACCATGGTGCTGAACGGCGTGTCCAAGGCCTATTCCATGACCGGCTGGCGCATCGGCTATGCCGCCGGGCCAGAGCCTGTCATCCAGGCCATGACCAACGTGCAATCGCAGAGCACCTCCAACCCCACTTCGATCTCGCAGGTCGCCGCCGAAGCCGCGCTCAACGGCGACCAGGCCTGCATGCAGCCCATGTTGGCCGCGTTCAAGCAGCGCCACAAGCTGGTGGTGGATGGGCTGAACGCCCTGCCCGGCGTCAAATGCCTGATGGCCGGCGGCGCCTTCTACGCCTTCCCCGACATGCGCGGCGCCATCGCCAAACTGCACGCCGCCGGAAAGCTCAAGTCGCCGACCGACCTCGAATTCTCCGAATACCTGCTCGAAGTAGCCGGCGTAGCCGTGGTGCCCGGCTCGGCGTTCGGCGCCGAAGGCTATGTGCGCCTGTCGTTCGCGACCTCCAGCGCGAATCTGGAGAATGCGCTGGCGCGGTTGGCCAGGGTGCTGGCCTGAGGGCAGCATGCCGTCATTGCGAGCGAAGCGCGGCAATCCAGTAAAAGGAAAGAAGCGAAGCGACAAAGCCGCCGTCTTTGCGAGCCCCGCAGAGGCGCGGCAATCCAGGAGGTCGTTGGGAGGAGCGATCTAGCCTTCAGTCGCGAGCGAAGCGTGACGGGGCGCGGCAATCCAGCAACAGGAACAAGCCACCGCACCCCACGCCAACCTTGACCCCAACCGCCCCCGCCCCTACAATTCGCCTTCGCTTTTAACGCGATTCCCCGATAGCTCAGTCGGTAGAGCGACGGACTGTTAATCCGCAGGTCCCAGGTTCGAGCCCTGGTCGGGGAGCCAAAGAATCAAAGAGTTACGATAATCCGCAGGGCAGATTTTCAGGCGTTTCCGGTTTTGGTACCCGTTCGGTACCCGTTATGCGCAGGCAACAAAAAACCCGGCCGCGTGCCGGATATCCAACCGGCTGCGGATGGTGGCAACGATGCCCGACGGAATGTAAGCACAAGGTAATCGTATGGCCCAGAACGAATACGGACTGAGCGCAGGGGCGAGCCTCGCGGGTGTGATTAAGGAGAAATGATTGCGGAAGATCGTTATAGCCGCTGTTATTCTGGCGCTCTCGGGTTGCGCCAATAGTCCCTATTCGCTACTCAATCAGCAGTATCAGACAATGCAGGACGATGAGCTGCTTGCATACTACTACCGGCTGCAAAATGCCTCTGGCGACTCTGACCGCGGCGTCGCTGGTATGCAGTCGCAGTACACCACAGACCGATTCTTCGGCGGCTATCAAAGCGCCATTGGCAATGTCATCGTTCAAGGCATGATTGCCGGCCAGGGGCAGGCCATTCGGGAGCGAGCCGTACTTGCCCGCGTCGAACTTGAGCGCCGCGGCTGGTCACCGGCCAAGGGATTGCCACAGCAGCAGACCACAGAGTCTCTATACACGGCGCAGCCCGAAACTTACCAGGGGTATATCGAACAGCAGCGGGCGCGCGCGGCTCCGGCCGAAACTCACCAAGGATATATCGAAAAGCAGCGGGTGCGCGCTGCTCCAGAAGTCGTCGGCCTCAAGGAAGAATCAAAGTACATGGTTTCCGCCGAAGGCATCGCAAAGGTAAGCGGTTGCACGCCGCCAAATGCGGCCATGACATCCAAGGGCGCCGGCGAAGAATCGTTTATCGTCGCGTGTCCCAACGGCACCACCCTTGCGATCCGCTGCGGTTACGACGGCTGCCGCATCCTAAAGTAATCCCTTCGGCGTCCGTTATGCGTGGGCAACAAAAAGCCAGGCAATGAAGGTCATCAGCCCACTTCTTCTTGCCTTACTTTGCACTGTCTCCAGTATCGACGGCAAGCGTCTGACCTATCGGCGGACTCACTAAGCGTGCGCGATCCACTGGCTAGCCCCCGACTTAGCATCGAGCACGCCAAGTCGCACGTCGATGAAATTGAAATCCTCGCAAAGGCCTTCTTTGAGAGTAAGCCCTATGCCGTTTTCACTGAGCCAGATCCGCTCTATGCAACTCACAATCTCCAATACGCCAGATTGGTTAAGGCGTTGCCTTTGCGAATCCCCGGATTGGCGCTCGATGCTGTCAAGAACATCAGGTCCGCGCTTGATCAACTCGGGTACGCGGTCGGGGCAGTCATTGAGAGCAGCAACTAGCTCTTCCTATTCTGGCCGCTGCAACAGAGCGCGGCCATTCAAACCAACTGATCGAGGAAGTCCCTATGGCTGAAGAACCAAAACCAGCAACTCCGCCACCGCCACCTCCGGACACAGACGGGATAGTAAAGAAGGGGCTCTAGCAGTGAATAAGCAGCGCAAGAAGAGGGACAGGTGCCGCCAGTCCTAAGAAGATACCGCAGCGAATGAACAGCGCTTTGCGGTTGTTTGCCTTCATGCTCTGCGCAATCCTACTCTTGTGATAGAAAGTAATATAGGCGAGCATTAACGGAACCACACTGTCGTCACCATCTATGGTGTCCTTGTTGAGCCACATATCGGGATCACTGGCGAGCGATCCGTATCCTTTGTCGAGCAACGCCCAAACAAACAGAGCAGCACCGACAAGAAGCATTGAGCCAGCGACCAAGAAAGGCCACGCGTGAAGTGTTGCGGTATCGCTTCGAAATATCGCTCCACCAAACCCAAAGAGAGCAAGCGAAAGCGCTATATAGGCGTTGAAGAGAATGAACGCCTTTTGCTCAAACGCCTTCTTGGTGTCAAGCGCGTCCTCAAGCCTCTTTGAAGCCTGTTCATATGCTTCCCTCGAAACAAGCGGATTGATTTTAGAGTTTCGTATTTCTTCAAGCGTCATCATGTTGCCCCCTAATCGAAAATTTCCGCCTCAGCGGTCCTGAGATACTAAGCGAATTTACGCAGTTTCCTCTGGCCTCCCTACCGCTACAGTGGGCGGGTCGGTTGTCACTCACTGCGTTGCGTCAGAGCCCATGCTTGGACAGAAATTTGGCTTGCACGTCTTGCGGCGGTATCGTGTCCGGGTATCTCGCACAAAGGGCGCGTTCTCGGACTGCTCGCCAGCCATTCCTGCACAAAAAGCAAATCCGGCCCGCCAGGATTGCCAAGGCGAGGTTTAATCAGCGTGGGCGATGCCTTGGGCCCGTGAAAGGCCTAGCCCGCCGGCTCGAACGTCATTTGGGCACCGGGTTCTGGCTTCCCGATCAATGCAAAAGTCTCGCCATCGTCGGTTTCAAAAAGCACGACGAGCCGGCCGTCCTGCTCGAGGCTGGTCGAATGCCAGGTGAACACCGGGCCCGCCGGTGTCAAAGCGTCGTGAATGCACTGTGCTAGCAGCTCTCGGTCGAGATCGGGCGAGGACGTCATATCGCTCATTGCTTCGACGCGAGCTGCCAAGCGTTGCTCTTCCCCGGCGTTTCGCGCGTGCATTCGAGCGCAATCCAAAGCGCGCCGCCATACGTGACCGCATCGCCGATCCGATATTCGTCCGCGCGTTGGTACGTTCCCCGATACTGCAAGCCGCGCGTTTCCAGGGTGGCGAGGGTGGCCTTCAGCCCGGCGACCTCCGCGCGCAGCGCCTTCACGTCCGCGGCAAGCGGCCCGATCGCCTTGCCCATGTAATCGTGAATCCCACCGATGAGCTTTTGGAGGTCAAGATTCATGGTTAGGCCCGATAGTCGCAGCCGCCGACGACGATAACCGCATCGTCGACCATCGCCTGCCAGTTCACCCGCGCGACGGTGAGCAGGCCGACACAATCAGTCTGGAAGAGGGACACTAGACTTGTCGCTCCGGTCGGACCCGAACTCTCGCCGCTGGGTGGATCCGTAACTTCGACGGTCGCGTTCATGCTGCGCCGCACGGTGAGGCCTTGATCAAGGTAAGCGACACGATCAGGATCAAGCAACACGAGGTCGCCGCCATTGGAATCGAATGGACACGCTTCGCTTGTGAATAAGGGAATGCCGGCCAGGGTGCCGCCGCGTGCGCCGCAGTCGTATTGTTGTGCACCGCTGCCGCTTAGCCCGATTTGCACCGCCAGGCGCGGACTTGCGATCCATACCGCGCTGTCGAGGTCGCCGGCAAACGCCGCCACGGCCGCGTCGATATCGGTCTTGATGTCATTCGCACTGGCAAGCGGAGAAACACCATAGGTGACCGAAGCGGGGCCGACCGCGCCACTGTTCGTTGGATCAAGAAATCCCGCATCGAGTAATCGCACCACCGATTTCGCAAGGTCGCGACGCACCGACTCTTCGCTCGCTGGGTCGGTGTCTAAAAGCAGATCCTGGGGAAAGATCGTGAGCGCGGCCGCGCGCTTCACCCCGAGGCTCGTTCGAGTATCGAAGACGGCGCGCGACAAGGTTATGTGCGCCCCCTCCGAAATCCAATATGCAACGGCCGCCTCCGTTTGTCCGATGACGGGCGAGTGCGCCGCGACGGGCCGCAAGCCGATTTTGCCCACGATGGCGCGGCTCGCGACCAGTTCGAAAAATTCAACCGCGGCGTTGTCCTGAATCTCGCTGATGTCAACCGCCGCAACGTCCTTGGTCGCGAGGTCTATGGCCACGTCCGAATTGGCCCCCCATCGTGAGCGCGCATATCCCGCAGCCTCGACTGCGTTGTCCGTCACCGCAAGGGCGATGGCCCGGCGCACAAAGGACATACCGCGGCGCAGATTTTCGTAATGCATCGACACTTCTCCCACTCACGATTGAGGCTTGATCGTCCCACCCGGCCCCTGCGAAATCTAGCGACTTGTGCGCAGTTATGCATACGGGTCGCGACCGTTTTCAATCCAGATCGCGAGGTCTTCGAGCCGGTAAGACTGGCGGTTCCCGTTCATCCCGCGAGAATAGGAAACAGGCCCTTTGTTCTCCTCTCGGAGGCGTCGCACATGCCCTAGGCTATAGCCAAGCAGCGTCGCTGCGTCCTGTTCGGAGACCCGACCGTCGCCACTGATGACAAACCCAGAGGACTCGGCGGCAGCGCGCAACAGGCCGGCTGTATTGTCTACCAGGTCAGCAAATTTGGTCATCAATGCAAGAATCCTGAGCCGGGCGCGTCCTGGTTCAAACGCGCGAGAAGAATAGGCAGCTGCTCATCAATCCTTGTCATGAGGATGACCCACAGATCAGCCAACCCGCGCGCCACTAGGGCTTGGGGGACGCCCAGGTCGATCAGTTCGCGGCGCAGTAGAACAAGCGCTTCTGCGCTGGCCTCCTGCAATCGCGCCCTTGCTTCTGCCTCGGTCGTGACGCCGGCATGTGCAACGTGCATCCAAACCCGTTCCTTCATTCCCGTCTCCTTTAAGAATCCCCAAGATGGCAAGCTGCAAGGCTCGCCGTCCTGCGCCAGATCACCCCCTTACCCCTATTGAAATCGCGTTCGTGCGAATCGTTGTTCGCTAGCGTTCTAGCCCGGCATTGCTCTAGACATTTTCATGCCCCCCCCGTAAACCCTTGAAAACAAAGGCATGTATAGTGTTTCCATATACGCGGCGACGCCCGGCATGTCAGGTGCGCATCCACTTCGGTATTCATCGACTTCGAGCAGCGCCTTATGAACTGCCGCTGGGTCGCATCGGTCGCGGACAATCAAGTGGATCGCCTCGATGAAGCACGCCGTCTTGAGCTGCTCGGGCGTCATCTTGTGGAGCTCTGCGTAGCAGGCCAGGCCGGTCATGGCGTAGGGACCGGACAAGTCCTTGTAATCGGGGAATGGGACGGTCCTGACCTGATCGGTTCCGGGATTCCAGCATAGAATCAGCTCGGTTGCTCTCATGGCAGCCCGCGCGCATGTTTTTCGATCAACTCCAACAGCGCCACGCCGTTGTAAGAGTGCTGCGGGACGGGCATTTCAAAAGTCGCCAGGCCACGAATGGCAATGGTCGCGATAACCGGGTCTGCCTGGTCATCCTCGACCAGGACCGCGCACTTCGTGCCCGGCTTCTCGCCCAGCATGGCAAGCACCCTCGCCCGACGTACCTCCGTTTCGGATGCGGAAGAACTCGCCCCGACTCGCCCAAAACTCGCCCTGCCCGAGAGCAAGCAATCATGCGGGTTTTCGCCCAATTCACCCGTTTCGCCCATGCGCGAGAGAATTTGCTTAAATTTGTCCATCGGTTGCCACCATAAAAAAGAAGAGAGAGAGAAAAAACGCGATAGGACTGTTATGCCTAGACACTCTTTTCTCCGACGGCTGGGCGAAAGGGGCGAATTGGGCGAGTCTCCCCTGTTGGCGCGGGATTCGGCAGGGCGAAGGCTGGGCGAGTTTGGGCGAGTTTTTCGCCCACGTCGCCGTCATGCCTAATATTCGCTTGCGCCCCACCGCTTCAAGCCTAGGTTAAGGACCTGGTTTGACGCCTCAAGAATCGCCAGCCCTGAGTCGCGCAGGCTGGCGCTCCTGGGCTTCGGGCCGACCCTTAGCATGGCCGCTTCATTGCTTTGCCCGTTCGGTTGCGTGCGCAGCCATAACAACAAGCGCTTGGCGTAGGCTCGCGCCTCTGCTTCCGGTTTCGCTTCCAGCAGGTCAAGCCAGCATTCCAACGAGTAGGTAACGAGCTGGGCGGCGCGCGCTATCTCGTCGATGTCGATCGTCGCTGTGAATCCGCGTTCAAAAACGGCCAGGCAGGCGGCCAGCCTTATCAAGTGTTCCGTCCCGCGCGCGCCCCATGCCCGAATGGGTGCAAACCGGCCGGTGTTCTTTCGTGAGGCGCGGTCCAAAGTTTCGAAGAATTTGGCAACCATCGCTTGAGCCTCGGGCGTCGTTGTCACCACATGCCGGCAACCTGCAGCCGCTAGGATGCGTTCTGTCAGTCGGGCCCAATATGCGCCAATGGCTCTATTGGTTGAGGCATCGAACGGCCGATATTCCCTTGGCTTGCCCGGTGCTGGTGTAGCAAGCAGGACGCGCGGCCAGAATCCTTGTTCACCCAGGATCGGGTCATGGACGGCCTCGTGCGCAGCAACCGGTTGGATCAGCCAATGGGAACTCAGGCGAACGTCAAACCGCGCCTCAAGTCCACCACGATCCTCGGACGCGCGCGCCCTGGCCCGAATGCCCGAGCCGTCCCAAAGCGAAGACAGGGCGGCCGCGGTCATCATCTTTTTTTCGGCAGAGAAGCCATGTCCCCCGAATACCGCGCCTGCCTCATCGCTAAATGCGCCCAGGCTCGCGCGTCCTTCGCGGTACTGGCGAATGAGGCCTTCAGCCGTGAAGTCGGCGACGAGGATCAAGGGGTTGATCGGCCTATCGCCGCGTTCATTTTTGGGGAGCGCTTCCCACGCGGCGCGCTGCAATTCATAGCGTGCGTATTCGATCCGCTCGATGTTGCGGATAGGCGCCAGGGCTGGTCCGTCGGCAGTGGACTTTCCATCGCCGGACAGCGCGCACGTCAGGAAATTTTCCGATATTGGTTTTGTGCCGGATACGGTTTCAACGTCGGCGCCGTGCTGGCAGGCCACAAACGCGGCTGCCAGGACACTCTGTCCGGCGATGGCCGAATCGAGCTGAAACCCGCTCGCAATGGCCTCGGCAGCGTCGCCCAGGATGCCGCCTAGCGCGCTCGTTGGATAAGGTGGCGCTGGCTCAGTCTTTTGTTCACGGGCCACGCGCAGCGTAGAAACCGGCGTTTCCAACACGGCGCCGTTCATTTTGCCCCCCCTGGGCGCTTGCTTCGCCGCTTGGCCAGCAACCGCGCGCGGTCGCCCAGGGCGAACCAGCTGGCGAGCGGATCTTGCGCTTGCCGGGTCGGGGCGCTAGGATTCGGGATTAAATCTGATGTTGAAAGCCGTTCGACCCCCCCAGGTCGCGCGGCTTTGTTTTTGGCGGTCACGCTGCCGACGGCTTAGCGACGCGGCCTGGCCGCCCTCTTTTGGCGGACGACTGGTCAGTAGTGGCCGGCGCGCCCTCGGCGGCAATTCGCTCGACCTCAGCAGCGGGTATCCGGCGATCTGCCCCGACCCTGACGAAGCCCAGGGTGCCGGTCTTCATCAGCGCATACACCTTGCTCCGTGAAATATCCAGCGCCTGCGCTGCGCTGTTTGGCGAATATAGTTTTCTGCTCTCGTTTTCCATCTGTCGCACCTATGCGCTCATGAACATAGAGTGATTCTGGAATAAGCGCTTTAGGAAAGTGGCGGGCACTTTCCCAGTTTTATTTCTTCGTGTGTGTCGTGATGGTCTTTAGGCATACGCCAAAATGTTTCGCGGCCAGCTCGCAACGGTGGGTATAACTCAATGATGCGTTTTCCTGCTTTTTCTTATCGATGAATTCCTGATAGCTGGCCCAGCGCGCCTGCTTAACCTCTGGGGTGCCGTGTACCGTTTCATGTCCTTTCTTGCCGCTCTGAACGGACTTCTGCCCGCGTCCGATGTCTTCCGCATGTCCGAACAGCGCAGCCGCAGGTCGATTTATCTCCAGGCGCTCGACGTAGATATTTGCGAGGTCATTAGCGCCTTGGCTGTACAGGCGCCGGATTTCTTCAACCTGTTCTAAAACGTTTTGCGCGACAGGATACCGTGGGTCGTCTTGTTTGATTGTCCGTGCCCATTGCTGCCACTTACAGGCGCGCCCCGGCCCGCTTGCATACCATAGGGCGACTTTCGAGGGATGCGCGTCGTCGCCTGGATGATCCAGCACTGGTTTCGATTTCTTCTGCCTTCGTTTCATGCCTTGCCTCCGCGTATCGGAATAACCTTTCCCGGCTGCAGCCCGCTCGCAATCTCGGCCAGCTTCTTGTCCCAGGCTTCCAGCGCGCGGCGTTTTTCATCGGCGTAATCGTGCATGTCGTAATGCCGCTGTTGGACTCCGCCAAGGCCGTGGCTCAAGATTTGTGCGCGGGTTTCTTTCGCTATGCCCATCCGGGCCATCTGGGTTTCGCAGGTGCGTCGCAAGTCGCGCAGTTCGAACGGCTCCCGCGCGGTCTTTTCAGCCATCATCGCCGCGCAAATGTCAGTAACCACGGCGCTAAGGGTTTCAGTCCGGACGTGGACTTTGCCGGTCAGCGTAATCAGGTAAGGCTTGTCGCCATTCAAGTCCAGCAGCCGGCCGACAATCTCGGCCGCGCGGTCTGTGAGGGGCAGCCGATGCGTGCGCGGGTTTTGCCGGGCGCCTTTGCCATCAAACAGGGTTATCTCGCGCGCGCTCAGGTCAACGTCGCCCGGTTTCAGTCGGACAAGCTGGGCGGACCGTTGCCCGCCGAGGTAAAGAGAAAGCAGGATTGCATCGCGCGCCGTCCCAGTTTGTTTCTCAAGCGCAGCCAGGAAGGCGCGCAATTCGGACTCGTTAAGCACGCGCTCGCGGGCATGGTTGTAAGCTGAGAGTTTCTTCGCCGGGACGAGTGCGGCCGGGTTTGCGGTCAATGCAAATCCATGCAAGTCAGGGTGTGCGGTCGGCTCACCTTCTGCGGCCAGGCCTTCGGCAAATGCCGCCCGCATGTAGCTGCGCAGCTTCGCGGCCGTGCGCCCGGCGCCGCGGTCGATCAGGCGCGCCAGCATGGCGCTTATGTCCCGATGCGTTACGTCAGCGGCGCGCATTGCAGCCAGGTGCGGGAATTCGTCAAACACGTTGCGCCGGAAAATATTTCTGACATCCTGAGCCGATTGTTTTCCTTGTCGCTCAAGGTGATGAACGTAGCCTTCGAGTAGCTTCGCCAGGGTGCCGGCCGTTTGTTGCCGCTCGGCCTCGGCGCGAGCCCTTGCGGCCGTTTCGATGCGCGCGCGTTCCTCGGCGGCTTCATGCTCGAGGCAGGCCCGCAAGTCACGGTCGCCGGACTGAATTCGCTTCGACAATTCGCCGGCCTTAGCGCGCAACTGCTTTAATGTCTGCCCGGCCGCGCCCTTGACGTCATAGAGTCCAAGCGGCAAATCGTCTTGCTTACCGCCCGAGTCGTAGTATCTGAAATAGCAGGGCGCCTCGCCGCTCGGTCTACAGCGCAAGCGAAGACGGCCCACGCCACGCGCCGCAGTTTCGTCGGTTAGCGGTTTGTCCTTGCCAGCAGTCGCCGCCTCGCGCAGCGCCTTTTGAATCGCCTTATCAGTAAGCTTCGCCATCGCTTTTTCCTTTCTTGTCCGCAGGTCGCTGGTACCTGTTGGGTACCTGTTAGCCGCTGGATACTGATGCACGTAGAAAGACACTCACGAACGAAGGATAACCCTAAGTTACTGATGGTACAAGGGATAGAAAGACAGACAAAAACAGTGGCGGACGTGCCCGGACGGCATATTGAAGGACTGTTAATCCGCAGGTCCCAGGTTCGAGCCCTGGTCGGGGAGCCAGATACAGCAAGGCTTTCAGCGATTCAGGCCTTCCTTGTTTTTCTAGTGGGGTTACGCCGGGGTTACATCCCAGGTACCCATCCGAACCACTCCAGAAAACATTTCAGCCTGCTAGCCACTCGGCAGGTGTTCACAACCACGCGCTTACTTAATTTGTGTATTCCAATAATGTGCCGCTGAATTTGGCAGCCCTATTCTCTGTGGTGCGCAAATACTCGCGACGTGCGAATGTCATCTCGATGCCATGGTTAGGCGACGTGCGGTGCTCGTGCACTCGTAATAAGGTTCTGTTGGTGGCGAGTTCCTAAGAACGCGGTCCTCCTGACGCCCAGAACCTTATTCAGAGCCGTAGCCTGCGCCAGTAGCCGGTAAGTTCGAGATAACCCCGACCGACGGACTTTCCATTTTCCAGCGCGCGCACCGCGCCTTCCCAGTAGATCGTGCCGGAGGAGGCACGCGTGTCGTTTTCCTGATCGTCCATCAGCGGTGCGATGTCAATTTTCAGGCTACCTGCCTTGATCCGCCATGCGATGGGATAGGTGACATCAGTACGAGGAGAACGCCACAGGCGTAGGGGCGCGAAATCGACCTCGGCGGGTTCAAATATCCGAATCGCGCCATCAGCCGCACGGTACGAACCGCCGGCCCAGAGCTTGCGGCCCTGTTTGTTGCGCATGTGGAATGCCATCAGCGCGCCGCCATCGGCGAGATTGATGCCGATCCAGTCCCAGCCCACTCCCTCCTCATCCATGTAGCTCGAAGACCATTCGTGGTCCAACCATGCTGTGCCGCTAACAGATTCAGCCTTGCCATCGCGTGTCAGCGTGCCTTGCACCTTGAGGTGCGGCAGACTGTAGTAATAGCTTGCAGACGCGGGCCGCGGGCCCTTGCGGCTCAGGCCGTTATTGCCGTGGAGCAAAGGGGGCTGAGTAGCGGCGAAAGTGAGATCAAACTGGAATTCCCGTGCCGGAATGCGCGCGCGGTAGGCGCCGTTCTCCTGTTTAAGCGACCAGTCGTCAATCCATACGTCAACGCGGCCTTGCCCAGCGCCGGCGAGCGAGAAACCTTCACGTGCCACACGCTGATCGCTTTGCAGCCTGCCAAGCGCCGTATCGCTGATCGTGGCGTGCGCGATCAAGATATGCCGTGGCGTAAACGCGCTCGGATTATCGCCTTTGAGTTTTGGCCGAATGCGGAAGAACGTGAGCTGAAATCCCAAAAACCTGCCACGGCTCTCCAGCCACCCTGTTACGTACCACCACTCGGTGCGAACTCTCGGATGACTACCCTCATCGCGAGGAAAGCGCAGCGTATAGCCCGGCACTACGGGAGCAAAAGACGTGTTGGTTGCCTGGCGGCTGTTAACTTGAGCCCAGACTTTCGGTGTGACGAGCAGCCCGCCCATTAACGCCAAGGCCCGCCGCCTCGAAAGGCCTCGTACCAGGTTCTTTCTATTTCGCATTCCCTAACAACTCACCAATCTTCCCGCACCGCACTTACGACATTGTTGCGCATCGCGCGACGTCCGCTCCACACTGCGGTCACACTGGCTGCAGCAACGAGCACCGAGGCCAACGCGGCGAGCGCCAGCCACGGGATATGCATATCCATGCTCCAATGAAACGACTGGCGGTTGATGACATGCACCAGTATCAGGCTGATGAGCCAGCCCATCGCCAGTCCGAAGCCAACGCCTAGCACCGAGACCAAAATGCCTTCACACCCCAGCATCATGCCAATCTCGCGCCGCGTCATGCCGAGATGACGCAGCACGCCGAATTCACGCCGCCGTGCCAGAACCTGGGCGCTAAAACTGACGCTTACGCCAAACAAGCCGATCAGCACCGCAATGATTTCCAGCCCGTATGTCACGGCGAAGGTCCGGTCGAAAACGGCCAGTGATCGAATACGAATTTCCCATGTTGGGGTAATTTCGATGTTATCCGCCACGCCGAGGTGCTCGCGTAACGCCTGCTCGACCTGATCGGGCGCCGTGCCTTTTGCCAGCCACAATGCCGCCTCATTGGCGAGACTGTCGCCTGTGATACGGATGTAAAGGTCTCGGTCGATTACGATCGCACCCGTCTGGCGCGCGTAGTCGCGCCAGACACCGGCTACGGTGAATGCCCTCAAACGTCCGCCGACAGGCACCCATAACTTATCGCCAACGCCGAGGCGAAACTGATCCGCGGTTGCCTCCGAAATCCATGCTGGAGGGGGTGCGTCAGTCTGCGGTATTACCGAACGTCCGACCAGCGGCAACATTCTATTTGCCGTGTTTGTGTCGATTGAACGTGCCAACAAGCTTATGGCTGGTTGGTCGGGCGCGAGCAGCAGGTCCTGGCTGCGCACGAACTGAGCGCGCTCTACGCCGGGCGTGGCTGCGATGCTTGCCTGCTGTTCAGGCGTTAAGAGTCCCGTTTCTCCGCCACCCGCAACACGCAGATAGAGGTCAGCCGGCAGCATGTGTATCAGCCACGCGTCGAGCGACTGACGAAAAGACCCGACCATAATGAGCATAGCGACCATCAGGCCCAAGCTGGTGACGATGGCGCCGATGCTGATCGCAACTTGGCGTGGCGTCGCCTGCAACTGCGCAACAGCCAGCATCGCCGGTGAGAAACGCAACATCGGTACTCGCTGCAAAAATGCCGTGGCGAGCCAGGGCAGGAGAAGTATCGTGCCCAATAGAATCAGCGCAACGGCGGCATAGCCGAATACTGGCAAGCCGTTGATCGGGGGCGCCCGCGTAAGGACGAGTCCCAATGAAATCAGCGCCGCACCTGCCCAGGTGGTGGGGAGTTTTTTCAACCCCTCCTCTTCATCGCCGGCCCGGAGCGCCAAAGCCGGCGCACGCCGCCCCGCCTCAATCGCCGGGAGGGCTGAGCCGACCATGGCAAATGCCGTGCCGAGCAACCAGAATCCGGCCAGGCTGATGGGGTCTATGTGCAGTTCGGGAGTGATGGCGCGGAAATAGCCCGCACCAAGGTCGGCGCCGAAATGCTTAAGCACGTAAGCGGAGAGCACGCAGCCGAGCGCCACGCCTAATGTCGCGCCGAGCATGCCAATCAGCGCGCCCTCCGCAATCAGCATCCGCGTCAGCGCCTTCGATGTCAGCCCCAACACCCGCAACAGGGCAAACTGCGCACGTCGGCGCAATATCGACAGTATCTGGGTGGAGAACACCAAGAACGCCCCGGTAAACAAGGCAACCAACGCCAGCATGTCGAGATTCAGCCTGTATGAAAGCGAAATGTTAGCGCCGCGTTCCGCATCCGCATCGGGCGTCACCGCCACTACGCCAGCGGGAAGCAAGCTTGCGAGCCCACGCCGAAAGCGTTCGATGTCTGTTCCGGGACGCAGGCGAAGGTCAATGCGGTTGATTCGTCCCAGCCGCTGCAGGCGCCACTGAGCCGAGGCAATGTCCATGACGGCAGCCCGCTGTCGGTATGCGCCGGGTGGCAGCAGGCCGACAACCTTCAATTCAAAGTCGGAAGTGCCCACGTTAATTCTCAGCGCATCGCCGGGTTTGAGGCCGAGCCAGTCGGCGGCAGCGTGACTCAGAAGCAGTGCTTCCGGATTGAAAAGATCGGTGATCCGGTTTTCCAATGCCGCGAAGAGTTCGGATTGAACCTGCGCAGCGCGAAAGGGATCGAGTCCGATGATCGTGAGCGTATCCCTGCGTCCGGCTATTTGCACTTCGCCCTCAATGGCAGGGCTCGCCGCTTGGACTTCCGACAACTGCGCGATGCGCGGATACACCGACTCGTCAAAGCCGGCGCGCGGTCCGCGCACCACCAGATCAGCTAACCCGGACAGGCTATGTCTCGCCAGCTTGAATTCGTTGAGCGCGCTGGTGTTGACGAGATGTACGGCGACGCCAAGCGCAACGCCGAGTATCACACCAAACAACGTCAAGACAAAACGCCCGGGGTTTTCGCGCAGCGCGCCCGCGGAGACCGCATTGACTGCGAGTCCGAATGACGTGACCGACATCAACGCTCCGTACGCGGCTGCAAGCCATCGGCGGTTAGCATGTAGACGCGGTCTGTGGTGGCCACGGCAGCAGCGGAGTGGGTGACGAGGATGCCCGCGCCCGCATTGCGCATGATCTGCTCGCGCAGCACCCGCAGTACCTGGTGGGCGCTGTCGGTATCCAGATTGCCGGTCGGTTCGTCGGCGAGCACAAGTTGCGGACGATGTACCAGTGCGCGCGCGATAGCCACGCGCTGCAGCTCTCCCCCTGACAATTCGCGCGGATAGGCTGCGGCAAGTGCCGCTATGCCGATGGCCTCGAGCATTTCGCCGGCCAGCTTTGAGCTTTTGGCCGGTTCAGCGCCGCTTAATGCAAGGGGCAGTAAAACATTCCGCATGA
The DNA here is from genome assembly GCA_963782495.1 of uncultured beta proteobacterium. Lineage (GTDB taxonomy): Bacteria > Pseudomonadota > Gammaproteobacteria > Burkholderiales > Thiobacillaceae > DASQBT01. The sequence continues at coordinate 270,868 of CAWAJU010000004.1, forward strand.
CCGTCAGATGTGGCAACAGGTGGAAAGCCTGGAATACGAACCCCATGTGATCGCGCCGCAGCAGGGTGCGCGCGGTATCGTCGAGCGTGGTGAGTTCCGTGCCGTCGAGCGCAATGCTGCCGCCATCCGGCAGGTCGAGGCCGGCAATCAGGTTAAGGAGAGTGGACTTGCCGACACCGGATTCTCCCATGATAGCGACGTATTCACCTGGCGCCACATCGAGGTTAATGTCTCGCAGCATGAGGCGGCTGCGCGGACCACTGTAGGTTTTGTCGAGGTGGCGAATACTGAGCATGGGCTTCTGGCGCAAAGTTGTTTTGGGTCCACGTCGAGGACTCTTTCAGACCGTGGCGCACCTGACACCAAATTCAACTCGCCTTATTGCATTGGGCCGTGTGGAGAGCCAATTCGTAAAGTGTAGCGTTTATGCTGTTCACGGGACATCCTTGCGTACAAGCAAGGTGAGGCCTGGCATGGCTTTGTTGCCTTGTCTGCTTGCGGCGAGGCGCGTGTATCTGTAGGTTGGGGCATGTCTTTACTGCAATTCAACTCCGGAGGCGCGTATGATTTTCAGACAATTGTTCGAGCCCATTTCCAGCACTTACACCTATCTCATCGGCTGTGAGGATACCGGCCAGGCGCTGCTGATCGACCCAGTGCTACCGGCGTGGGAGCGCGATCTGGCTGAAATCAACGCGCTGGGCTTGGCGCTCGCCTTCACGCTGGAGACGCACATCCATGCTGATCACATTACTGCAGCGAGCAAGCTGAAGGCAATTGCGGGCAGCCGGATTGCCGGACCCGCGCTGGATCAACTGCCGTGCACCGATATCGGTATCGTCGATCAGCAGGTGTTCACAATGGGCTCGGTCGAGCTGACGCCATTGCACACGCCCGGGCACACCGACAACCACTTTGCCTATTTCCACCAGGGGCGGATCTACAGCGGCGACGCCCTGCTAATCGACGCCTGCGGCCGGACCGATTTCCAGAACGGCGATGCGAGCTTGCTGTATCAATCGGTGCGCGGCAAACTGTTTTCGTTTTCGGACGATACGCTGGTGTATCCGGCGCACGATTACGAGCAGCGCCGCATCACGACCATCGGCCAAGAGAAGGCGCGCAATCCGCGTCTCGGCGGCGAGCGCACGCTGGAAGAGTTTATGAAGCTGATGGGCGAGCTGAAGCTCCCTTATCCAAAGTTCATCGATTACGCGGTGCCCGGCAATCGCGGCTGCGGCACCTGTCCGCCCAGCGTACCGGAGCACTTGCAGGAATACTGCGCGCAGATGGAAGTTAGCCGCCAGGGCTGAACCCAAGAACCGCAGCAGATCGATTGGAAACAACAAGAAGAGGGGTTGTCGCCCATTGAGTCAGGATATACCGCCGGCGCAATCCTCGATGCCGGGGTGGCCCATGCAGTTTGGCCGATCTGGCATGATCGAGTATCCGGCTGGATAACGCGGTCGCGGCTCTCTTCCTTGATTCGTAATCAGTAGGTCGCACGTTCGACTCGTGTCACCAGCACCAGTAAATTCAAATAGTTAACTTATATCGATACTCCTTAAGAACGATCCGGGGTTACACCGGGGTTACGTTTCTTGTTGGTTGGTCAGCTTCCGTCAATGCAAGTAGAGCCCCAAATCCATTGTCGGCTGTATGTTTACCTGAGAAGTGATCCAGCGTTCCCCTAGAGGATCTCTTTCCCTTTTGACCGGCCACACGAGAGCTGGCGCTTGAGGCGCTCGTTGTCCTTGCAACCATTGAGCCTGAAACGGATATGACAGGGGCAATTCTGCCAAGACCTACCAGACGGATCGTCATGCCCGGAGTCTGATGGCGGTTGCGCCGGAACTTTGCCTTAACGATTCAGGCGCTCTGTTCGTAACAACTTCAGAGGATCCCCCTCGAAAACTGATACACCCGAATCCAGTCGCAAGGCACTGATCGACGCCCTGCTCCTCAAGCTCCCTGGCGTGAAGGCAAAGAAAATCGGCGGCCTCGATGCCTACCTCGTCAGCGACAAGATGTTCGCTTGCATTAGCGGTGAGGGCGTCGGACTGCGCCTGCCCGCCGCCACCGCGACCGAACTGCCGTTCTCATGGGGCAATGTCGTCCCGTTTCAGCCTGGCGGTATGGTTAGCACGAGGGAATGGATACAGATCAACCGCGCCGATGCGGCTGAGTACGAGAAGGATCTCGACTTGTTTCAAGCTTCGTTGAAATTCGTGAAAACTTGCAGGGCCCGCTAGAAATCAGCACTTTCAATCGCTCCTATGCCAGGTACCGACACTCCCTGGTCGCTCAAATTGTCGATATGAACGGCAGCAGCAGCCCAGACAACTGTCGTTCACAAAAAACATTGCGATGCCAGCTCCTCGGCTTGTCCTGCTCGCCGATAGTGACGCATGGGAAGTCCATACCCGTTACGTCGGCGATGTCGCTTTCATAGATCAGCGAACCCGCCGCGACGGCACGTTTAATCCTTCATTGCAGCGAAACGGCTGCCGCGTCCACCCACAGCTCTGCGCTGTTGTCTGGCTTAAGGATAAGCAAGACCGTGTTCGCCCGTCGTAGGTTGACGGCGGAAGCTGCTTTTTGAGCCATATGCCGGATGACGCCATCAAGGTTCTCGACCATCAGATAGAAGAGCGGCTCGTCCCAACTAAGGGCAAGCCGTGTCCAAACCTTGACGTGCTGCCCGCCTTTGGCCGGTTCTGCCGTGACACCGGCAATCGGTTCGACATCCTCAAACCGCAGCGGCTCGCCGAGGTTGCGCACGCTAGGCACTTCTGCCGGAGCTACTGTTGCCGGCGACTGCTCTACGTTCTCTGCCATGCTCCCTGTCCGTTCTTCCGAGTTGGCGCGACTGACGTTACCCAGGACGACTGGGCACGATAACCTATGGCCATCACATAGCCCCCCGAGAATCAAAGACGAACTCATCGCCAGGAACCAGGTTGAAGTTACAGTCTTCCGCAGGAAGCCCGTTCTTCTTCAGGGTATTAATGACTTCTGCCTTTTCGGCTAGGTCCACGAGCATTCTGCGTTCGAGGTCTTCTACATGCGTCAGCATGTGCACGAAGCCATTGAGCGCTTCTTGACTGTCTTGCATGAGTTGTAACTTGGACACCTCAACAGACCTGATGTTGAGTTGCTGCACTCCCGCGTGCGCGGCTTCTGAATTTCGTAGTCGGTTCACTAGGTCCATGTGGTCCATAGCGCAATGCTCAAATTCAATGCACAAGCGGTACGGGTGCGCCAGCGTGCCTACCAAAGAGACTAGATGAGGCTCCTTGCCATTTTGCCGTTTCCAATCTGGACACGGTGACTCTAGCAGCGCACCTAAAGCCATGCGCCTATAGCGAGACTCTGGAATCTAGGTGCAGTGCAGCAGTTGCTTGATCGAGACCTCGCAAAACCGCGCCGAATACGTGAGCACTTCGTTGTAAAGACGGATGCGCTCCACCTCTGCGTCTACTTCGTTGTGATCGAGTGTGTCGGTGGTCGCGTACTCGTGCGAGGCATTGATGATCCTGCCCATAAGGAGTTGCAATGTGACACCGCTGGCCGTGTAGGGGTTCGTGAATCCACCGCTCGTAGGGGGTTCTGGTGTCGGCATGAGAGACAGTTGCCCACGCCGCAGCATCCACGCGCGCATTTCTCCTGCTAGCGGTATGAGGTTCACCCCTGCAATTCGCTCTCCTGCCCAGCGGAATGCTTGCGGACGGTAGCTCCACGAGTGATGGGTTCCGTGCCACTTACGTTTTGGTGGTCGTGCAGTCGTGTTGGTCATCGTTGACGTGTCGGTGCGCCAAGCGCGGAGGGAACGCGCAAGCGCAGCTGCGAGCTGCCGGGTAGACAGAGTGGTTAAGTCGCATTGCTATAGCTTCAACGTAGTGAATTGGCCAATCTCCTCGTTTTGAACATCATCCGCACTACAGCCTGAGCAGGAGATACTCAGATACCAAGCCTATTGCTTCCACGGCAGCCCGAGCATCCTCCGTGGTCACTGTGGGGAGCCACGGCCGCCCGTGTCCCGAGCCCTGCTTATTGCGGAGCTGATTTACTCCACACGCCAGTTCGTACATCGCTCGTTCGATCCGTTTCTGAGGTGGTTCCCCGGCCTGAACTGGTGTCTGAGGAGTTGCCAAGTTGAGTGCGACGAAAGCCTGCCCGAGCAGAGTTGGGAAGTTTGATTGCGACGAATAGGCACCGAACTTTGTCTGTACGACATGAGCAGCCACCGCTTCCATCAGATCCTTACCTGTGCCTGTCAGGAGCGCCGCGTCCTCGACACCGCGCTTCGCGCGCCGGATGTAAGCCATCAAGGCATCTGTAAGGCTGGTTCCAGAAAGTGCATCAAGGATCTTGGGCCGGAGGTCGCCATCGATGCCGAGCGTATAGCCCTCTGAGTCGAAAGCATGCATGCAGTTCTCGATCGCATGCTTGCCGACGAAGTTGGGCGACTCCGGCCGAAAACCTCCATGCCCCCGTATCACCCCTATCAGCGCGACGACGAACCGGCCACCATCCGCAGGTGCAGCGTCTAGGGCCCAGTTCAGTACGGCTCGGACGCGCTTAGCCTTCCCAACTGTCTGACCCAGAGAATTTGGGTCGGCATGCTGAAGAACGCACCGCTTAATGTGGAACTCAAGGTCGGAATGGCTCGGATCGCGACGATCCGTCTGAGCATCATCGACGAGTTGGGAAACCGCTACAAGGATCGCATCGGTTAACGGCGCGCCGTTGATGCTTTGAGGACTTGAAGGCATGACCTAAATCGTACGTGAGATCGAACGAGATCTAAACAGCGGCGAGAATCGCATGAATTACGGAATCTTGCACACCGCCCTCCGCTATCTGATTGAGTTGGCTGGATTTTGCAATTGGTTTGCTTTTATTGGCAAGCATGAAAAATCACGGATGGCAATTTCGGAGGTTCCCCGAACGCTGACCCGACCGGCCGCATCGGTCGGAAACGGTCGCTTAGCCCGCAGCAACCGACCGGCAGCTTCGGCCGAAGCGGTGCATGTCCTGCCCTCACTGACAGATACCTGCCGGGCGTGACCAGTATCACTGAGAACAGGACGGAGTGACTATATCGGCCGACTCGGTGACCTTGGGCCGGCCGTTTCATGGGTCAGATGTATGACATCAAGCGGCCGCCACACATCAGAAGCCCGCTATAGCAAGGTCTTCTGCCGTTGCGGTTGAGCCGCCGAATTGGTGCTTGTCGGCCAGAGCTGCCGCTGGAGACTTGAGCCGACTACTTCCGCTATGGATTGGTTACCGGACGTATGCCAGGAAATTTCACTGAACGGCAGCTTACTGACTTCCTCTGCAGTAGGCCCCGACCCTGAACTGCCATTGGATAAGATTATCATCGACTGACTGTTTCCACATCTCTTCCGTTCGTTCGAAATTCACTCAAAACTGCTCAGCTTGGAAGGCTAAGGAAACCCTGCAAAAGTCATCAAGCAACCGTGTCGTGCATTAATATTGGTGCGTGACTGGGAGGGAGACGAATGAGACAACAAACCTTTGCCGAAGGCAGCTTTGAACTTCATGCCAAGCCCACGCGGCGCGCGACGTTTCTTGCCGAGATGGAGCGTGTGGTGCCTTGGTCTGAACTGTGCGCGGTAATCGCGCCGTACTACCCTGCAGGTGAAGGCGGCCGGCCGACGGTGGGGCTGGAGCGCATGCTGCGCGTCTACTTCCTGCAGCAATGGTTCAACCTGTCCGACCCGGCGGTGGAAGAGGCCATCTACGACTCGGCTGCCATGCGCCGCTTCGTCGGCATCGATCTCGGGCGTGAAGCCGCGCCGGACGAGACCACCGTTCTGCGCTTTAGGCATCTGCTGGAGAAGCACCACTTGGGCAAAAAGCTGTTCGAGCAGGTGCACCGCCACCTGGAGGCGCAAGGCATGAAGGTGGCCCGAGGCACCATCGTCGACGCCACCATCATCTCTGCGCCGTCCTCGACCAAGAACCGCGATCAAAAGCGCGACCCGGACATGCACCAGACCAAGAAGGGCAACCAGTGGCACTTCGGCATGAAGGCGCACATAGGGGTCGATTCCAAGAACAAGCTGATCCACTCGGTGGTGGCCACCGCCGCCAACGTGGCAGATTCGCAAGTGCTCTCTGACCTGTTGCATGGAGATGAAACCAAGGTTTGGGGCGACCGTGCCTATCAGGGGCAAACGGAGGTCATCAAGCAATGCGCGCCCCAAGCGCAGGACATGACCAACCGGCGCTGCCGCCGCAAGGGCGAAGTCGATGAAATCGAACGGGCGAAGAACCGGAACAAATCCCGTGTGCGCGCGAAGGTCGAGCACGCGTTCGGTGTCATCAAGAACATCTTCGGTTTCGTGAAGGTGCGCTACAAGGGACTGGAGAAGAACGCGAACCGATTGTTCGCCACCTGCGCCCTGGCGAATTTGTACCTGGCGCGACATCACCTGTTGCGACCTCAAGGGGCAAGGTGCGCCCAATGAATGAGAAATGGCCAGAAAGGCCGAACGATGCCGGGGTAAAATACCCGGAATCAACCCGAAGCCTTGCCGCTGATGATCATGCATCCAATTTGCTCATGAAAATTGGGGCTTCTTCAGACCTTCCCTAAAGACAAAGGGACCCCACTCCTTGAAAAAGTGAATTCTCGCCGGACAGGCCTAATGGCGCTGGCGCATAACAATCTTTCCCACCTCGAACAAAACCAGCATGCCGGCCCCGATCTCGAAAGCCAACAACCCTTGCGGGAGCGATGGTGGCCGGAAGGTGAACGCCTCGGCAATGGCAGGAACGCCAGTGATGACGGTGAGTCCCAGCAGCGTTCCGCCAAGCACCCATGCGCTGACGGAGGACAGGCCCGCGAACATTTCGCGCCACCCTGATTGCGGCAGCCGGGTTGGGAAGATGAGCGCGGCGTTTGCGGTGACCAGGACGATGAAAGCCAATGCTCGCGCTTCCTCGGCGATGGAACCATTCGCCAGAAGCCACCAATAGCACGCGGCCACAACCAAGGTCACCAGGCTTCCCTGAACCAGGCTGAGGACAATTTGCCGCGCTGAAACCAGTGATTCGGTGGTGGAGCGCGGCGGCTGTTCCATCAGACGGGGGCTGCCGACCTCGGCTTCGAACACGATTGAGCAGGCCGGATCGATGACCAGTTCGAGGAAGGCGATGTGGATCGGTGCCAGAATCAGCGGCATCCCGAACATCAAGGGCAGAATGGACAGGCCAATGATCGGAATATGTACTGCCAACGTATAGACCAGCGCCTGGCGCAGGTTGGCGAAGATGCGCCGCCCCAGGCGGATTGCGGCAACGATGGCGGTGAAGTCATCTTCGAGCAGCACCAGCGAGGCCGCCTCGCGGGCGACATCGGTGCCGCGCTTGCCCATGGCGATACCGATATGCGCTGCCTTCAGGGCGGGGGCGTCGTTCACCCCGTCGCCCGTCATGGCGACCACCTCGCCGTTGGCCTTCAGCGCCTCGACGACCGCGAGCTTCTGCTGCGGCGTGACCCGCGCAAAGACATTCACCGCGGCGATGCGCTGCGCTAGCGTTGCGGCATCCAGCGCTGACAGTTCGACACCCGTGAGCATCTCACGGCTGTCGATCCCGGCGCTGGCGGCGATGGCCCGCGCCGTGCGCGGATGATCGCCGGTAATCATGACGATGCGAATGCCGGCACGATGGCATTCGGCGACCGCACCCGGCACCTCCGCACGCAGCGGATCGGCGAGTCCCACCAGGCCGATGAACTCGAAGTCGAAATCGTGCTGAATGTCGGGCCAGTTCTTGCGGACGTCGGCCTTCGCCTTGGCCACGCCCAGCACGCGTAAGCCGCGCCCCGCCATGATCTCCGCCTCCTGGCTCACGCGGCGCCGCGCCTCTTCCTCAAGGTGGCAAAGGTCGGCGATGGCTTCCGGTGCGCCCTTGGTGGCGACGACATCGTACCCGCTCGCTTCATTCCGCCACAGATGGGACATGGCGAGAAGCTCCGGGGAAAGCTCGTATTCCCGAGCCAGCGACCAGTCCGGATGCAGGTGTTCGGTGTTGGCCAGGTATTCGTGGGCAAAGCGGTGGAAGGCCAGTTCCATCGGGTCGTGGGGAACGATCTCGCTGGCGAGAACGGCGTATTCGAGCAGCTCGTGATAGGACTCGGGCAACTCGCCCGCGGCGAGGTCGCCGGCTTCCAGAACCTGCCCACCGACTGACAGCGCGGCCACGGCCATACGGTTCTCGGTCAGCGTGCCGGTCTTGTCCACGCACAGCACTGTGGTTTCGCCCAGGGTCTCGATGGCGTTGAGGCGCCGTGTCAGCACCCGCTGCGCGGCAATACGCCGCGCACCCAGGGCGAGGAAGACGATGATGATGACCGGGAACTCCTGGGGAAGAATGCCCATCGCCAGGGTGATGCCGGCGAGCAGCCCGTCCATCCAGCTACCGCGCAAGATCCAGTAAAGGACAGCCAGAGCGAGGCACAGACCAATACCGATCACTGCCATACGCCGCGTTAGCCGGCCAATTTCCTCGCGCAACGGCGAAGTCTCGATAGCGATGTCTTGCAGCGATTTGCCGATTCGTCCCAGCTCGGTCTTGCCGCCAATCGCGGAAACGCGCATCACACCCTGACCGCGCACGAGCAGCGTACCGGCGAATACCTCGCCACCGTCTGGAAACTTCGCCACCGCCTCGGATTCGCCCGTCAGCATCGACTCGTCGGCGGCCAGTTCGTGAGCCTGCAAGACCATGCCATCCGCCGGAACGCGATCACCCTCGGCCAGAATCAGAATGTCGTCACGTACCACCTCGCGGCCGGCGATACGTTTCGGTACGCCATCCCGAACCACCAGCGCACGCGGACTGGACAGATCGCGAAGAGCATCGAGCGCGTTCTCGGTGCGCCGTTCCTGTAGGATGGTGACCACCATGATGATGACCACGAAACCCAGCAGGATGATGGCCTCATGAGCGTCCCCCATAGCAAGATAGAGGGCCCCGGCGCCTATCAGTAGCAGGAACATCGGCTCGCGCACCACCTCGGTGGCAATGGCGAGTAAGGTACGCCGCTGCTCCATGCCGAGTTCGTTGGGGCCTTCGGCCGCCAGACGAGCCGCCGCCGCTTCTTGACTCAATCCCTTGGGAAAATCTGTACTCACGGCGTCATGTAACGGGTTGTTATCCTGTAGTCTTGACCGTGGTCTTCACGCAAGCAACGTTCGGAGGCAACAACTCACCTCTTGCATCCGCCCAAGTACCTGCGTGAGTCCCATCGCATGCATCATCAAGGTTTGGGAGTCGGTCCGCCGATCTTCCAATCTATCTCATGGGCTGGCTCACCGAGCTGCGTATTGACGTGATCGACAAACATCTGCACCGGCGCTGGCAGGCGTAGACCGGCTCCTTTGATGTGGGCAATTTCTCCACTATCCAATGGTTCGCCGTAGAGGGTCAAGTTGGCCTGCTCCGATAGATAAAGGTGGTACTCATCCAGGGACTGGCCCAGCATCAATCCCCGGTGCAGGCCATAAGTGACAATGCCAGAAGGCAGGCTGGCGGTATCGGAGCTTCCATACAGAACCGATCCACCGGGGGTCGTTAGACCATGGGACATTTGTCCCGTAAGCAACTTCTGTATACTTTCGGTGGTCTTGAAAATAATCAGCACATCGCTGACCTGCGCGCCGATCTGTGGGCCAAAACTGGTTCCTGAAACCTCCAGCATCAGCGGGGGTCCCCAGCGGCCATCGGCCTGGCGGTAGACCAGAAAACCGTGGCCGTGTATCTGGGCGAAGATAAAGCCCTCCTTCACCAGATCCTGCAACACGGCGAAACCTGGACTTCCCTTTACCAGATCTCTTATCTTGCCGCGATCCACCTGATAGGTAGCGACTACCTTGTCAAGGGCCGCCTTGGCCAGTTCCATGGCGTTGTTCACCTCGGGCTTCGGAATGGCGGTCACACAGTTAGAGGATGTTACACAGTTGGCAGTCGCCGAGTTTGCCCACCCAACTCTAGAACTCGCTTCTGGCTCTGCTGCGGCGACTCCCGTGGCCAGCATTGCGACGGCTAACACAAGTATGGGTGATCCGCACAAGGCATTCATCGAGCACATCCATTCTGGAAAGCATTCCATACAATATGCGGCCGAACGAGTACGGCTCGAATCCAGGGGTCACTTGGCGTCCCGCCTATTGCCAAACCCGTTTACGTGTCTGGAACGAGTGGACGCACCAAGTGGACCGGCTTGGGCGGGTGGCAGAGAGATCGTCCCTAAGGTCTGATTCTCGGCCGATTCAGGCCAAACCTACTTCAAACTAGATAAATATGCAGCAAGCTCATTAATATCATCTTCACTCAATGATTCAGCAACGACATTCATGCCAAGCAAGCCATAACCAACCTCGCGACTGGCATATTTCGTTAGTCTTGACGCCAAATAATCATGCTTTTGCCCTGCAAGACGCGGGAAATCTACGAGACCTACAGCTCTACGATTCTCTTCACCTTCAGCATTATCGCCATGACAATTTCCACAAGAAAGACCTATCCTTTTCGATATTTGCCTTTTATAGACCTCTTTGCCCTTCGCGATCAAAACAGGATCAAGAGATTCGTCTGAAGTGGAAGGTCTTAGTTCTTGCTCGCTGTAGTATCTAGCCAAATTGCGAATATCGCTTTCTGACAGCTGGTCCACTTCAGACCCCATTTTTTCACTTACGCGCCCATGTATCTTGAATTCTTTTTCTCTTACTAATTGCTGCAAGAGATACCCCTGCTGTTGGCCAGCAAGATTTGGAACATTTGGCAGAGGACTATTCCCATCAACCCCATGGCAGGCGCCACACATCTGAACCAATTTGGAACCCTGCGTAAGTTTATCGGCAAATGCAAAAGGCGCGAATGTGATCATGCAGACCAACAAGAACTTGTTCATCTTGTTACCTTTCATTAAATACCTGAATCCTGATCAATAGTCCTCGAGCGCGTCCATTACCAAACCGTTGGCCTTGTGAATTGCGCCGAGATCTCGCGGCGATAGTGTACTTCGCTCCCCTCCGTGTAGATCAGCCCAGGGGCGTAGTCCCCTGGGTATTTGGTACGGTTTCGCCCGGGTGACCGCCAATCATTAACGGAACGCAGACGAAGGCGGCCGAGAATATCAGCAGCAGCGCGCCCAAGATTCTCACGCGGGTCTTTTGTGTAACTTTCATGTCTATTTTCCTCAAAGTGCGGCGCAGGTGCGTCGATGGTTAAAGCGTACCGGGCATAAGCAAGACGTGGGCTGTGGCAACTAGAACGCCACCGACTGTCACGAGTGGAATGCCGACGAAAGCAACCGCGAATATCGGTGAAAGGATGCCAATGAATCTGGCGCGGATTGCTTGTGTGAATTCCATGTCTTTTCTCCTCAAAGGACGGCGCAGGTGCGTCGATGGTTTGTAGATTAATGACAACAAATTAAGTGAACATTAAGACACCGACTTGAATCGCGCTCAATTTACCGCACACTTTTGAACCTTGAGTTTGTGTGTCGGATTAGGGCTGCGGACGATTAGGCGAACCAAGACGAATGACCCTTCCAGGCTGATTGTGCGCATCCAACATCTGAACAGTAAGCCGCCCTTGGCAACCGTAGGAGAAGAATCAGACTCCCATCAACCACGAAGGAGTCTGACATGGAATTCAATCAAACTCGTGAACCCTGGAACAAAGGCAAACTGGTCGGCCAAAAGCCACCCCTCAAGCCCAAGGACATCTGGGCCATCCGAATTCACCTCCAAAACGAGCACCAGGTTCGCGACCTGGCCATGTTCAACCTGGCAATCGACAGCAAGCTTCGTGGCTGCGATCTCGTGAACCTGCACGTGCGGGACGTGACGCACGGCAACCAAGTATTGCCCCGAGCGATGGTCGTGCAGCGCAAGACCCAGCGTCCGGTTCAGTTCGAATTGACCGAGCCGACCAGATCTGCCATCTCGGCATGGATCGAAATGGCGAATTTAAAGCCGGAGCACTATCTGTTCGCCAGTCGCCTGGCGAATTCGCCTCATGTTTCCACGCGCCAGTACGCTCGAATCGTGCATCAGTGGGTTGCTGCCGTCGGACTCGATTCGGCGGTCTATGGCACACACACGATGCGCCGGACCAAAGCGACATTAATCTACAAGCGAACCAAGAACCTAAGGGCCGTCCAACTCTTGCTCGGTCATACCAAGTTGGAGAGCACCGTTCGATACCTTGGGATCGAGGTCGATGACGCACTGGAGGTCTCGGAGCAGACAGAGATCTAGCGCTTGACACGTTAGCCGCACGCAAGTCCCGTGGATGGACTTCGTGCGGCCGCTTTCGCCACCCGTTTTCCATGCCCTTGCTCGCCCATCTCCAGCGCAGAGTTGTCCACGGCGGCGGGCGGGCGTCGCTTGGGACGAACGCCTCGGTGGCCAACTCGCGTTCAGCACTCAGGATGTTCTTGCTTGTTTTCGCCGGCGCTGTTTTCATTGAATCCGGCGCGATCATGTCAGCAACCCGATCCGCAAACGGAGGAAGTGCAGTGGCTCCTTCTCTCGAAATCTTCGTTCCCGACGCGCTATGGCTTGGGGGCTACGTCGTCTCCTTGGGCGGGGCGCGGATCAACGCGCGGATGACGGTGATCAAGCTCCAGAGCGGCGAGATCCTGATCCACTCCCCGTGTGCGTTCGACGAGGCGTTGACCGCGGAGGTCGCGGCGCTGGGGCCAGTCGCGGCGATCATCGCGCCAGGCAATTTCCATTGGCTCCACCTGCGCTCGTGTCAGCAGGCGTTTCCCCAAGCGGTGACCTACATTTGCCCTGGCGTCGAGAAGCGGGCGAAGGGGCTCATCTTCGACGAGGTGCTCGGCGACCAGGCGCCGGCACTGTGGGCGGGCGAACTGTCTCAGGTCTCAGAGGTGGCTGCGCAAATTTGAACAATGCTATAAGTGGAAACTCCGGGCATGATGCTGGGCCGAGGAAGGCTTGGCGAGAAGGAGTTCTTGATGGTGAAGAAATCAGGGCGGCGTACTCGCCGCACCCACAATGCGGAGTTCAAGGCTCGTGTCGCGTTGGCGGCTTTGCGCGAGGATAAGACGCTGGCTGAACTGGCCGCGCAGTTTGAGCTGCACCCCAACCAGATTACGGAGTGGAAACGGCAGTTGCTGGAACGTGCGGCGGATGTGTTTGGAGGTGCCGCTGCGCCGGCTCCGGTTGATCTGGCACCGCTGCATGCCAAGATTGGGCAGCAGGCACTCGAGCTGGATTTTTTAGAACGCGCGCTCACCAAAGCGGGATTGCTGAGCGCAAAGCCATGATTGACCGTGAGCATGAATTGTCCATCACCTGCCAGGCCAAGCTGCTGGGCATCAGCCGGGGGATGGTGTACTACTTGCCCAAGCCGGTTGGCGACGCCGATCTGGCACTCATGCGCCGGCTCGATGAACTGCATCTGGAGCACCCCTTCATGGGCGCCAGGATGCTGCGTGGTCAGCTTCGGCGCGAAGGCATCCACGTGGGCCGACGTCACGTGCGCACGCTCATGCTGCGCATGGGCATGGAGGCACTGTGCCCCCAACCTGGCACGAGTCAGCGGCATCCGGGCCACAAGATCTATCCCTACCTGCTGCGTAATCTGACCATTACCCGGGCCAACCAGGTCTGGGCACTGGACACGACTTACGTCCCCATGGCGCGAGGCTTTGTTTATCTTACCGCTGTGGTGGACGTGGCTAGTCGGACGGTACTCGCACACAAGGTCGCCATCACACTGGAGTCTTGCCACGCCAGGGAGGTGATTGAGCAGGCCTTTGCTCGCTATGGCATTCCCGAGATCGTCAACACCGATCAGGGCAGCCAGTTCACCGCTGAGGAATTCACGGATGCCGTGCTCGATCGGGGCTGCAAGCTGTCGATGGATGGGCGGGGTGCCTGGCGCGACAACGTGTTCGTCGAGCGCCTGTGGCGCAGCGTGAAGTATGAATGTGTGTATCTCAAGGCCTATGACGGCGTCAGCGCCGCCAGGGCCGACATCGGACGCTACATCGACTGGTTCAACACGCACCGGGGGCATTCAAGCCTCAATGACCTCACGCCGCTGCAGGCCTACCTGAACTTGTTGCCAACCTACCAGGAGGCTGCATAGAATGAATCCGTGGTGCGCCCCGAGTTGCCCACCGCGTCGGTCGTTCGTCGCAAGCGACGCCCACCGCAGCGGACAACTGTGCACCGTCTCAACCCGCCCGGACTCCCCTTATAAATCGGGGAATGCTGTTCAAACAACCGGGGCCACCTCTATGGGCTAGGTCTGTTGAAGCCGAAATGGACCGTGGGGTCTTCGTTGATCGTAGCGAAGCTGAGGCCACAACCTTGCCCGAAGCACTTGAACGATACCGGCGTGAAGTTACGCCAAAGAAGAAGAGTGCTAGCCGGGAATCTAGCTGTATCACCAGATGGCTTAGGTCCGATCTATCAAGAAGAAGCCTTGCGTCTTTAAAGTCTTCGGACTTTGCCAGTTACCGGGATAGACGGCTAGCGGCAGGTCTTGCCACCAATTCAGTGCGGCTAGAACTGGCTGTCATATCTCACCTGTTCACCATTGCCGCTCAAGAATGGGGAATATCTGTAGTCAATCCAGTAACCGCCATACGAAAGCCAAAGGACAGCAATGCCAGGACAAGACGCCTTGAAGGTAATGAAGCTGTTCGGCTTCTGGCTGCTTGCGCTGAATCTAAGAACACCTTTCTTGCAACCCTTGTAACCCTGGCCCTTGAAACTGCAATGAGGCTGGGGGAAATGCTATCGCTAACTTGGTCTCAGGTTGATCTCTCCCGGTCGGTCATTCGAAAAGAAGTTACAGAAAACGGGGAGACGTCGACATGAAGAAACGCTGGGGCACGACAATCTGAAGGTGATCGTTGGCACGGGTCATGGCCAGATAGAGCAGGCGCCGCTCCTCTTCGATTTCGTCCGGGCTTCCGGTCGCCAAGTCAGCCATTCGGGCAGACGGTTGGGGGTGAATAAAATGAGGTTATATAGACAAACCCGTCCCCTCGCCTAGACAGAACAGAGGGCGCGTCCCTCGATAGTCAACCCAAAGAAACTGTTGAAAGCTCAGCGGGCCGGGGTGTTGGGCGTTCAACGTCGTGTTTTGAGGCAGCGCCCACCGCTGGACGTGGACGCGTCTTTAGCGTCGTGAATGGACAATTAGAAATGTTGCCTCGCCGGACAAAGGCTCGTTCAATCACACGGCACGGCGTGCCGGACCGTGAGCGATAGATGGGGCCCGAGGGCTGCTTAATGTGAGGGAAACAGGACATTGAGTGCCTTAGTCCGCGCAAGTGGCTCAGTTAGCCATCCTCCCCTACAATGCAACAATCACAGCGTTGGGACGCCCGGCGCCACGATTTCGTTTGCATTCGCCAGTTTTTTGTATACTCGCTCTGGACAGCCGAAGTCGTACCAAAGCGCCACCCTGAACAAGGAGGGATTCATGCGATTTGCCCGGAGTCTTGTACGGATTGTTGCCTGCGGCACCATTTGTGCCCTCGCGGCCTGCGCCGGCGGGCCCAAGCCGACGATTGTTCAGGCAAAGCTGGAGGTTCAGCCAACGGTAAATCCAGATGCGCGCGGCAGGCCGTCTCCGATTGTTGTGCGCATGTATGCATTGAAGTCCCTCGCTTCGTTCAACAGCGCGGATTTCTTTTCGCTGTTTGACAAGGACACTGAAGCTTTGGGTGCCGACCTGCTCGACCGCGATGAATTCCAGCTCATGCCAGGGGAAAAACGGCAGTTCCAGAAACAGTTCCAGCCGGACACGCAATACATCGGTGTCGTTGCCGCGTTCCGCGACTTGGAGCACGCGCAGTGGCGGGCAGCGGTTGCCGTCGCCTCGCAGAAAACCTCGCCCGTGCAAATCAATCTCGACCGCGACAAGATCGCCATAAGCGTCGGCAAATGAGGCCGATTATTGAGTCCCTTCCCGGCACGCCAAAGTGCGTGGCTGCCTCCCATTCAAGTCAGGCGCGGAACTAAATATCATGCATTGGAATAACAAGGTGGTCTGGTCTGAGGGAATGTTTCTTCAACCGCAGCATTTCCAGCAGCATGATCGCTACCTGGAACGGCTGCTCGAAGGCCGGACGGGTCCTCTCGCCGGCCACCATTGGGGATTTGTGAGTCTGGACCTGGACACCGCGGCACTAGCGATGGGCAAAGTTCAAATTTCTGCGGCCAAAGGCATTCTGCCCGACGGCACGCCCTTCGATTTCCCGACACAGGAGGCGCCGCCCGAGCCACTGGACATTGATGCCGACGCCAAGGACGAACTGGTCGTGCTGGCTGTCCCGCTGCGCCGGACAGGGATGGACGAGACCGATTCAGGCAATGAGGGATCGGATAGTCTGACCCGCTTCTCCGTGCTTGAAACGCCGGTCGTCGACAGCAACGCTGCCTCGGACAAGAATGCGCTGCTTCAGGTGGGGCGGTTAAGATTGAAACTCTTGCGCCGGCGCGACGCGACTGACGCCTACTGCACGCTTGGCGTCGTCAAGGTCGCCGAGCGACGCGCCGACAACCAGTTGGTGATCAACAAGTCCTATATCCCGCCGATGCTCCACGCAACTGCGGATGCAAACCTGGCCGGCTACGTGCGCGGCTTGCACGGTCTTATCCATCAGCGCGGCGAGACACTGGCGGCGCGACTGGGACAACCAGGGCGGGGCGGAGTCGCGGAAATTGCAGACTTTCTATTCTTGCAGACGGTCAATCGCTACGAGCCTCTGTTCGCCCACCTTGCGCGACACCCCTTGCTGCATCCGGAGCGCCTTTTTGCCACCTGTCTTTCCTTCGCCGGCGATCTGGCCACATTCAGCCAAACCAACCGTCGCCCTTCCGAGCTTCCAGAATACCGCCACGACTCGTTGGAGACCTGCTTTACGCCGTTATTCGCGGAAATCCGTTACTCGCTCAGCATGGAGTTGGACCTGAATGCGATTCCGATCGAGCTTCAGGACCGCAAGTTCGGCGTACGCGTGGCCATCATCGCGGACTTGGAATTGCTAAAGAGCGCAAGCTTTGTTCTGGCGGTAAATGCCCAAGTGCCCGCCGAGACCCTGCGCGCGCGTTTTCCCACCCAGGTGAAGATAGGTCCGGTTGAGCGGATCCGCGACCTCGTGAACTTGCAACTTCCCGGCATCCCGCTCCGCTCGCTGCCGGTCGCTCCGCGACAGATCCCCTTCCATGCCGGGTTCAATTATTTCGAGTTGGAGCGCGGCGGCGATCTGTGGAATCAGTTGGAGCGCTCAGGCGGGCTGGCGATGCACATAGCCGGTGACTTCCCAGGGCTGGAAATGGAATTCTGGGCCATCAGGGGCTGAACGTGGCTGACCAAGACGACCCCTTTGCCGTGCCCGGCGACGAACGCACGGTAATCATGCCCTCGCCCGGCAGGCGCATCACACCGCGCCCCGGTCCGGAGAGCGGCACCCCCTCCGCCGAATCGAATGTTTCCGCGGCCGAATCGGCAGTACCGCTGGCAGGCATGAACCCGCTTTTGGCGGCGGCCAATCCACTGCTGGACATCGTCACGCAGTTGCGGAGCACAGCCGACCACCCTGATCCCTCGGGGCTGCGCGACCACCTTGCGCAGAACGTCAAGACCTTCGAATCCCGGGCCAAAGCCGCCGGGATTGCGCCTGAAACGGTGATCGGAGCACGCTACGCCTTGTGCACCCTGCTCGACGAAACCGCTGCCTCCACACCCTGGGGCGGCTCCGGCACCTGGGCCAAGCACAGCCTCCTGGTCATGTTCCACAACGAAGCCTGGGGCGGCGAAAAGTTCTTTCAACTCTTGTCCAAACTGGCCGAGAACCCCCAGGGAAACCGCGATCTGCTGGAACTCATGTATATCTGCCTGGCCTTGGGGTTCGAGGGCCGCTACCGCGTCATCGACAATGGCCGGGCGCAACTCGAAGCGTTGCGTGAGCGGTTGGCGCAGATTCTGCGCAAGGCCCGGCACGAGTATGAGCGCGATCTTTCCGCCAACTGGCAAGGCGCCACGCCGCAGCGCTCGGGTGTGGTGGCGATCGTGCCGCTGTGGGTCGCGGCCGCAGCGTGCGGCTTGCTCCTGCTCGTGGTCTATTTTGTCTTGTCCTATTTCCTGAATGACATCTCCGACCCCGCCTACGCGCAGATTCAGGCGATCCGCGCCAAGGCAACCATGCCCAGGGTTGTGGCGCCCGCCCCTAGGCCGCGCCTGGCAGCTTTCCTTGCGAAGGAAATTCAGGAAGGCTTGGTGGCAGTGCAAGAGGACGCGAACAAGAGCGTGGTCACCATCCGCGGCGACGGGCTGTTCGAGCCCGGCAGCGCTACCATTTCTGACGACTATCTTCCGTTGCTCCAGCGCATCGGCGAAGCGCTCAATGCATTACCTGGCCAGGTGCAGGTAATCGGACACACCGACAACCGGCCAATCCATTCGATTCGCTTTCAGTCCAACTGGCACCTTTCCCTGGAACGCGCCCGCTCGGTTTCGCAATTGCTTGCCCGCTACCTGCCCGCGGTGCGTATTTCGGCAGATGGCCGCGCCGAAACCGAGCCGATTGCCAGCAACGATACGCCTGAAGGGCGGGCGCGCAACCGGCGGGTCGAAATCACCCTGTTCGTGAGTCATACGGGCACCTAGCGCGGGGAAAGAGAAACTAAGTGATAAGAAAGATTCTCGGCCTGATCTTCAACCGCTGGACGCTGGCGATCCTTGGCCTCGCTGCCGTCAGCCTGATCATCTGGTATGTGGGCCCGCTTATCGCGATAGCGGAGCACCGGCCGCTGGAGTCGGCTGTGGTCCGCTGGGTCCTGATCGGGCTCGTCATCGCGATCTATTTCGGAAGGATCGTCTGGAAGTTCCTCAGGGCGAAAGTCGCGAATACTAGACTGTTCGACAGCCTGCTCAAGCAGACCCCGCCGACAGTCCAACCGGAAGCCGGTGCGGAGGAGGTGGCCTTGTTGCGCCAGCGCTTCGACGAGGCGGTCGGCGTACTAAAGCAGTCCAGGCTCGGCAGCAAGGAAAAGAAATCACCCCTTGCCTTCCTCTCCCGCCGGCAATACGTCTATGAGCTGCCTTGGTACATCATCATCGGTGCGCCCGGCTCAGGCAAGACAACCGCGCTGATCAACTCCGGTCTCAAGTTTTCCCTCTCCGAACGTTTCGGCGACGCCGCGATTCGCGGCGTAGGAGGCACCCGCAATTGCGATTGGTGGTTTACCGACGAAGCCGTGCTGCTCGATACCGCCGGGCGCTACACGACTCAGGAAAGCGACCGCGAAGCCGACAGCGCTGCGTGGAGCGGCTTTCTCCAGCTGCTCAAGAAATTTCGCCCGCGCCGACCGATCAACGGCGTGCTGGTCGCGATAAGCGTCGCCGATCTGCTGCAGCAAAGCGCAGGCGAACGCGCCGACCACGCCAAGGCGCTGCGCCAGCGCGTTCAGGAGTTGCACCAGCAATTGGGCATTCGCTTTCCCGTGTATGTCCTTATTACCAAAGCGGACCTGTTGGCAGGCTTCATGGAGTTCTTCGCCAACTTCGGCGCCGAGGAGCGGGCCCAGGTCTGGGGCGTCTCCTTCCCATTTGTCGAGCCGATGCCGGACAACCCGCTTGCCGGCTTCAGGGCAGAATTCGCCTCACTCGATCAGCGTCTTCACGACCGCCTCATCGACCGGCTTCAAGAGGAACGTGATCCGCAGCGGCGCGGACTGCTCTACGCATTTCCGCAGCAATTCGCCAGCCTCAAGGAGGGGCTGAGCGATTTCCTTGACCAGGTGTTCGCACCCTCGCGCTTCGAGGAGAAGCCGCTGCTGCGCGGCGTGTACTTCACCAGCGGCACCCAGGAAGGTAATCCGATCGACCGCGTGATGGGCGTCCTGGGTCGTGCGTTCCGGCTGGAGCGCAAGCTGCTCGCGCCGCAAAAGCCGAGCGGCAAGAGCTTCTTCATCACGCGGCTGTTGCGCCAGGTCATTTTCGCCGAAGCCGGGCTCGCCGGCACCAACCTCAAGTGGGAACGGCGGCGCACCGTGCTGCAATGGGGCGGGCTTGCGCTCGCTGGCATCGTCACGCTCGGTAGCATCCTTGCCTGGAGCGTAAGCTATTCACGCAACAAGGGCTACGTAGGCGAGGTACAGGCCAAACTGCCCGGTGTGGCGAAGCAGGTTGAGAGCTTCCCTGGTAGCGGTGACGATGTGGTCAGCCTGCTGCCCGCGCTGCAGTCGGTGCGGGACCTTGCACGTACGCCGGCCGTGGCCGACTCGACCCCCATTTCCATGGGCTTCGGACTCTACCAAGGCAACAAGCTGGAGGCAGCGGCCGACGATGCCTACCATCGGCTGCTTCGAGACGCCTTCCTGCCCCGGCTTGGCCTGCGCATCGAGGAACTGCTGCGCACGAACCAGAATAAGCCCGAGGCGCTCTACGAGATACTCAAGGCCTATCTCATGCTCAACGATCCCGAGCACTTCGACGCGACCGCCTTCAAGACGTTCGTCAAGGTGGACTGGGACGAGAATCTGCCGCGCGACATCACGGTCGAACAGCGTCAGGCGCTCGACGCGCACCTGGATGCCCTGCTCGACCGCGGCCAACTCATCTCACCACTTGTGCCCGACGCGCAATTGATCGCGAGCGCGCGGTCTGCAATTCTGCAGACGCCGATCGAGCGCCGCGTATACAACCGCCTGCGGCGTGAAGGCATCGGCTCGCAGTTCCCGGAGTTCACCATCGCCAATGTGGTCGGTGCCAACGCCGGACTGGTGTTCAGGCGGGCGAGCGGGAAACCGCTGACCTCGGGCGTGCCGGGACTGTTCAGCTACAACGGGTATTACAAGGCTTTCGTGAAGACCGCCGACGAAACCACCCGGCAGCTTGCAAATGAGGAAAGCTGGGTGCTGGGTGTTGCCCAGAATCAGCGGCCGTCGTTAACGGCACCCGGCGGCAAGGCGGCGCTGTTCGACGAGGTGCGACGGCTGTACCTGGAAGATTACGCCAATACCTGGGACGCCTTCGTCAAAGACATTCGCGTCGAGATGGGCAACAACCGCAGGCAGATGATACAGGCGGCAAGCATCCTGTCCGGCCCAACATCTCCCCTGCCGGTGCTGCTGCGTGCCATCGTTCACGAGGTAACCCTGGTAAAGAAGTCCGATGCCGAAAAGTCCCTTATCGAGAAGGGTGAGGACCAGGTCAAACAGCAGGCAAATTGGCTCAGGAAGCTTATGGGTTCCGAGCAGCCGAAATCCGCACTTCAGTTGGCGAGCCAGCCGGAGTCGATTGTGGACAACCGCTTCGACGACCTGAGAAGTCTGGTGACTCCCACCGTTGCCGGACAGCCGGCGCCCATCGACGGAGAGCTCGCACTGCTGAAGGAGTTGTCCCAGGCGATGATTACCGCCGGTGCGGCCATCGATGCCAACACGCCACCGCCACCCAGCGACGCCCCCAACAAGGCGCTCCTCGAAGCGAACCAAAGCCCCGAACCGCTGCGCACCATCCTGCAATCCCTCGGAGATGCCGCGGCCAAGCTGATCGGCCTGGGGATGAAAGCCAACATCAGCGGCGAACTGACGCAACTGGCGGAATTCTGCAACAAGGCGACTGCCGGACGTTATCCCTTCGTCAGGAGCGCGAGCCGGGATGTGACCCAGGACGACTTTGCGCGTTTGTTCGCGCCCGGTGGGGAGTTCGACCGGTTCTTTCAGGCCAAACTGCTGCCAATTGTGGACACGTCCACCCGACCGTGGACCTACCGCCAAGTCGGTGACGCCAGGCAAGGGGACACGTCCGGCGCACTGGTCCAGTTCCAGCGCGCCCAGACCATTCGCGACGTATTCTTCCGCAACGGTAGCACGCCTGCGATCCACCTGGAATTCAAGCCGGTCGAGATGGATGTTTCGATCACGCAGTTCATTCTGGATGTCGACGGACAGATCGTGAAGTATGCCCACGGACCACAGGTGCCGCAACCGGTCCAGTGGCCTGGACCCAGGGGCAGTATGCAGGTACGCCTGCAGATTACTCCGCCGCCCACTAGTGCCGGTGGGCTCGGTCCGTTCGAGGGACCCTGGGCACTGTTTCGCATGTTTGACCGGGTGCGAATCACGCCCAGCGGTCAGCCGGAGAAATTCAACACTACATTCGTCATTGACGGCCGCAAAGCCCGGTTTGAGGTGCTGACGAGCAGCGTTGAGAATCCGTTCCGGTTGAAGGACCTGGAGCAGTTCCGATGCCCGAACAGGCTCTGACAATGCCGGAAACTGCTCCAATTGCCGGTTGGTACGGCAAGATAGCGTCGATGGGTGACTTCGTTGGTCGCCGCCTGCCACAGGACTTCATCAACGCATGGGACAGATGGCTACAACAGGGTTTGACGGCCAGCCGCGCGAGCTTGGGCTCCCGCTGGCTCGACATCTATTTGACCAGCCCCATCTGGCGGTTCACTTTGCTTCCGGGCGTAATCGGGGACAAGACGTGGATCGGGATCTTCATGCCCAGCGTGGACAAGGTGGGACGCTACTTCCCGCTATCCATTGTTCTGGGTCTGGACGATAGGCCCGAAGCGTTTACGGCGGCTTTCACTGCGCATGCGTGGTATGCGGCGCTGGAGAAGATCGCGCTGGCCACGCTCGATATCGAGTTTCTGCCGGAGCAATTGGATGCGGAACTCAGTGGAGCACCTTTTCCCATCTCGCACGATCGTCAGAAGGTTGCAGCAGGCCGCTGCATGTCCGACTGGTGGCGGGGCCTGTCACCGAGATGCTCAGTGACGCTGCCTGCCCTCAGTCTGCTGCCCAACCTACTGTTGGGTGCCGCCACGGGACGCGGCAGAAGCTTGTGGTGGAGCGGAGGCGGCGAGAACGAGCCTGCCCGTCTATATGGCTTCACCGGTTTGCCATCGGAAGATCACATTGCCGATCTGCTACAAGGCCATGCGCCTGTGGCTCCGCAATGAGCGCTGTTCCCCCGCCCGACGATAACGAGCGGACCGTGATGCCTGGGCTTCCAGCCGCAGGGGCAGCGGGTAGTGGCAATGCGCTGCCGGTTGGCACCCGCTTGAGCGAGTTCGAGATCATCGGACTGGTTGGCGAGGGTGGCTTTGGCATCGTTTACCTCGCCCACGATCATTCACTTCAGCGCAACGTCGCGCTCAAGGAATACATGCCATCTGCGCTGGCCGCACGCACCGCAGGCATGACAGTCGCCGTAAAGTCCGAGCGTCACGCCGAGACTTTTCAGGCTGGGCTCAAAAGCTTCATCAACGAAGCCCGCCTACTGGCCCGTTTTGATCATTCTTCATTGGTCAAGGTGTACCGTTTCTGGGAGGCGAACGGCACCGCCTACATGGCGATGCCGTTCTACGAGGGTGCCACCCTCAGTGAAGCGCTACGCCGGTTAGGCGAACCCCCGGACGAAGCCTGGATCAGGGATCTCCTGCGCCCCCTGCTGGATGCGCTGGACCTGATCCACAGCGAACAGTGCTTCCATCGGGACATCGCGCCGGACAACATTCTAATCCTCAAGGACGGTCGCCCCTTGCTGCTCGATTTCGGCGCAGCCCGGCGAGTCATTGGCGACATGACCCACGTCCTGACGGTAATTCTGAAGCCAGGCTATGCCCCGGTCGAGCAGTATGCCGATGCGCCTCACATGAAACAGGGGGCGTGGACCGATATTTATGCGCTCGCTTCGGTCGTCTACTTTGCAATCGTTGGCCGGGCGCCCGTGCCCTCGGTGGCGCGCCTCATGTCCGACCCGCTGCAGCCGCTCGCTCAGCTGGCCGCGGGGCGCTACAGTGAAGATTTCCTGCGCGCCATCGACAAGTCTCTGGCGGTGAAGCCGGAAGATCGGCCGCAAAGTATCGCCGAGCTGCGCACTCTGCTGGGCCTTGCCGACCGCCGCCAGACGGTGCGTACCCCGGTGCCGAAGGTTGCGGCGGCAGGCTCCGGGCCAAGCAAGCGGGAGCGGTTGCCGATGGCGCTTTACGCCAGTGTCGCGGCGCTAATCGTCGTCGCGGCAGGGACCGGAACTTTCTTCCTGTTGCACAGCAGGCCGGCCCAGACACCACGCGTGGCGCCATGGCAGGCCGTGACGGCAACCACGCAGGCGCCGGCCGCAATTCAAGCACCGGGGCCGAATATGGGAAGGAGTCCGCCATCAAAAACGACACCGACCATGGCCGAGTCTTCGGCCCAAGGCGAGGCCAAGGTCTTCGACCCCGTACACGCGCTTGACGAGGTGTTCGAAGGACGTGATCTCAACCATGCTGTGACCGTGGCAGTGAAAAACCCGCGGCTGAGAATCAATCGTGACGCATTGAGTTTCGGCGTCGCGTCGTCCCAGCCGGGCTACGTCTATATACTGATGGTGAGCGCGGAGAACGAAGACTTCTTCCTGCTGTTCCCCAACCGTCGCGACCAGAGCAACCGGATCGAGCCAGGCCGGCCCCTGGATCTGCCGCGCCCCTCGTGGCGCATCGTTGCAGGCGGGCCGGCGGGTACCGACCATCTGGCGGCCATTGTTTCCGATGCACCGCGGGACTTCACGTCCGCCGGCTTGCAAGCCAAGGGGGACTATGCGCAGTTTCCACTGGCCGAGGCAGCAGCCCGCTACCGCGCATACACCGGCGCGGGAGCGCTGTTTGCCGGCGTGCCCAAGTGCTCGCCTGGAGAGGCCTGCTCCACCGCGTATGGCGTCAGCGTATTCTCCGTCGAGGAAATTTCCAGGTAACCGGCCGGCTATTCGACGATCGTCTTGAAGGTAACCCTGCGGTTCTCGGGTGCAATGGGATTTTTCTTGTTCAGCAGTTCCTTGTCGCCCTTGCCGATGGCTTCCAGACGCTCGGGGCTCAAGTGATGCTGCTGCACCAGGTACTGGCGCACCGCTTCCGCCCTTTCCAGCGACAACCTCTGGTTGAATGCGTCGCCGCCGCGCGGATCGGCATGGCCCTCGATGTCAAACCTGAAGTCGGCCAACTGGTCCGAATTGAGCGCTCCGGCAACCTTATCCAATGACTCCTGCGCCTCTTTGGTCAGCGCAGCAGAGTTGGTGCCAAAAGTGATCAGCAGTGAGGCACTGGCAGGTGTCATCGGCTTTTCCGCAGTGCCTTCGACGCGCAGGCTGCGCGTGCGTATGTTGGGCGTAAGCGCGTCGATCAGCGCCGACTCGGTGATCTCCTTGCCCTTCAGTATCTTGCCAGCCTGGGCGGCAGCGGGCAGCGCACAGGCAACGACCAGTGCCGCGACCGACAATCGTATATTCATCTTTCACTCCTTTCAGCAAAAGGTTTCAATCTCAACCGCTTCCCGATCGCTTCACGCGGTCACAACGTCACAACGCGTCACTCCTGAGCCACCCGTGCACCTGACTCACTGGCTGATGTGCCGCACCAGATAGAGAGCGCGGAGTAGTTGTCCTGGCCCGGACGCCCCCTGGCCAGCACCTTGGCTTCCAACCGCCTTAGCCATTGTTCACCCGACTCCGACTCGCTCAAAGCACGCTCCATCTCAACCTCTTCCACGTACTCCCAACAGCCGTCGGTGCACAGCAGAAAGGAGTCGCCGTCGAGCAGTGCAAATGGCTGCGGCGCAACGCAGGGTTCGAAGTGTTCGGCATCGCCGAGCGCCGCCAGCAACCTGCCGCGCTGCGGCGCGTGGCGCAGTTCATCCGGCTTGATGTAGCCCGCTTCCACCATGCTCTGCACAACGCTGTGGTCCCGCGTCTGCACAATCAGCCGTCCGTCCCGGAAACCGTACAGGCGCGAGTCGCCAAGATGTCCCCAGGTGGCCAAGCCGCGCGCCGTGTCCAACGCCAGGACCACGGCCGTGGCGCGCATCTCGGCCAGTCTGAAATTGCTTTGCTGTCGCTCCAGAATGGTCCGATTGGCCGCAGCCAGGGCCGCCTCAACGGCTTGCGCGCTGGACTCCGGCTGCTGCCGGAACCAGTCGAGCATACAACTCACCGCGAGCTTGGACGCAACGTCGCCTCCGCCATGGCCTCCGGCACCATCGGACAGCACGCAAAAGCAGGCGTCTTCCGAGGACCACACTCCATAGGCGTCTTCGTTGACGGGGCACCCTCCCGCCCTGGACAGTACCGCGATTTCAAGCTGCATCGTCCACCTAAACTCTGTTGCCTTCCTGCTCGCCGTCCAGCTTTGCGATCTGCGCCTCATAGGCGCGGAGAAACTCTTGCCCGAAAAGAGCCTGAAAGTCATCCTCGGCTTCCCTGGAAATCTCGCCGTAGAGTTCGGCGAACAGATCCCATAGCTTGGCCTTGCGGCTCATGGGCAGGAGCGAATCCATCATCGTCTTCTGAGTGAGCCGATGCTCCAGCACGGCCGGATCAAAGCGCTTGAGCACACCGGCCAGTGCTGCGCGCATACCGGCCATGAAGCCAAACTGGTGCGCGCGCAGGTCATCGTAGGCGTCCTTCATTGCCTCCAGTGGCGGCATGAAGCCCCGCGTCGGGGGACCTAGCAGATGGGCAAGCGCCGCCTCTACATTGGGCGAAAACTTGAGAGGATTGTTCTCGCGCGGAACGATCATCGTGAGCTCCGCCCGAATCTCGCGCTTGATCATGGCGCGCGCCAACAGCAGGTCCAGCGTCCCCTGCATCGCCTCATGTAGAATTTTGCCCAGCATCCCCATGGTCTGGGGCGAGAGACCGCCGGGCACGCTTAGACCAGCCACGCCCGCGCCTGCCAGAAAAGCATGCAGCAACTC
This sequence comes from uncultured beta proteobacterium, assembly GCA_963782495.1. Lineage (GTDB taxonomy): Bacteria > Pseudomonadota > Gammaproteobacteria > Burkholderiales > Thiobacillaceae > DASQBT01. The sequence continues at coordinate 297,657 of CAWAJU010000004.1, forward strand.
CCCCTGGTCGCCGGGACCCGCGGCTGGTGGCGGAGTCTGGGGTGTCGGCGTTGGCTGCGGTGGCGGCTCCCCATGCGCTGCAGACGGCAGTATGCCAACGGATCGCGACGGTGTCGGGGAAGCTTGCACGGCAGAAGAGAGCTTCTCCTCAACCTGCGCGGATTGCGCGGCTTCCTGTTCGCGGCGGCGCGAACTAACGATCATCGTCTTGATCTCACCGCTGCCGGAGCCTTGTTCGTCCCAGGAAAGCACCAAGTTCTGTCGCTCGGGCCCGGCCATCGCCTGGTCGGGCTTCGCCTGCGGCAGCCTGAACGAACCATACAGCTCCGGTGTGTCATCGCGCTGGGGCCGTCCCTGATCCGAAGTTCCCGCGCGACCGGCTCCCGCTTCGCCCAGCGGGCCCTCCAGCGCAAAACGGTCCGTACTCCCTCCATCCTTGAGACCGAAAAGCTGGTCGATGCTCTGGTTTTCTGTTGAAGGGCCGAGGTCAAAATCTTCCCCAAGTCTTGCCGATCCCAGTGGTTGCGGCGACGGTGCCTGCTGGGCAAAAGGATCAAAATCGGCCGGGATGATTTCGCCCGCGTCTCTTTCGCTTGGCTGGGCAAACGGCTCTCCGAACCGGCCGGCCGGCGGCCCAGCAGAGACAGGCGAGGACCCAGGTGGGAGCAGATCGGCGAACGGGTTGGCGGCGGCCGGGCCAGGGCCAAAAAATGCCAGGGGATCGTCCTTGGTGACGCCTGCTGAAGACGTCGCGCGCGGCGCCGGTGCTTGCACGGCGACCCCCAGCGTATATGCACCGATGACAATCTCGTCGCCATCCGCCAAGGGCACTTCCCGTCCCTCGCCGACCATTTGACCGTTGACTTGGACCGGCATCACCGTCCCGTGATCCCGGATCAGGTAGCGGCCCGCACGAAAAATGATCTCCGCATGGGTCCGGGAGATATGCCGCTCCGGATCCGGCAGCACCAGGTTGTTGTTCTCACCTCGACCGATGCTACCCCCCAGCTCATCGAACTCTGCCGCCAGCGGCCCTCCAACGGGCGGCTGGCCCTTGCACGCCACGACCTTGATAGTGATCATGATGCTCTCCGTCTAAGGCACTGCGGAATCCGCCCCTAAGTTGCATTATGGCCCATTGGCGGTTCGCGTTGAACATTCCGCTGAGGGTATGCGTAAGGACCACACCCACCCATGCCCAGCCTCCCCTTGTCAGCGAGGCTGTGGACGATAGAACCAGAAACGGCCCCGTACCTTGACGGTCGTCGTCTTGCCCCCACTGTTGGTACTGACGTCGGAAAAGAACAGCTGGCTGCGCTGCGACGGTCCGCCTTCGGGGGCATTCTGCTCCAGCACCGTGATCGCTCCCTGCTCGTCCACCGTTTCAACGATTGCACTGTGGTGAGGACGCTCCTGGAAATCGGTGTCCGTGCGGGTTTCCGTGCGGGTTGCGGTATCGATGGTCCGGTCGTAGCGATAGTTCCGGAACTGAATGATGTCGCCAGGGCGAACATCGGACAGGCTCACCCGGTTCCCCCACACGTAGTCGGCGCCGTCAGCCACCGTTCCGAAGTCCGCCGCGCTCTTCGCGCCGGCATTGCGCAACGCCTGATCCACCAGATCGAAACATTCGCCTCTGCCCACACGCTGGCCGATCCGCCTGCGTGCAAAACTGATCACCTGCTCACCGGGTACGCCGGTCCCGATGCTTCCTGAGCCGCCTTTCGCCTGAAGTCCAACCGGAACCGGCGTAGGCATTTCTATCCTCGCCAGCGTCCCGTCATCCATTACGATGGGCGGCCCCAAATCGTCAACGGGCTGTCGACTAGATCCGACCATGGCGTGCTTTGAATAGACCGGTCATTCCCCGGGTGTACAGCGTTAGCAGCGTCATCCAGGCATTTCCCCAAACAATATGCGGCAGCCTCGGCGATTTACGGGCTTCGAACCTTGGTGCTGCTGCGATCTGATGCTAGTCTACCACTGGTAGCCGACTACACTGTTCACATTGGTCAAGAGCATCAGGATGGAGCCCGACGACATCAAGCGCGATACCCAGCTCAAGGGGAGCGGCGGCGCCGGCGGTTGGGAAGCCCCTGTCACGTTGGACGACGACTTGACTCGGCTGGAGCCGATGTCCACCCCAATCCCAGGTGACAGCCGTTCGACAGGTGCTCAAGCGGCAGGGCCGTCAGGCGCAGTCGAGCAGGTCGGCCGATATCGAATCATCGAGCGCATCGGACAGGGAGCAATGGCAGTTGTTTACAAGGCCTACGATCCCAGCATCAACCGTACGCTTGCCATCAAGTTCCTTCATCCGCAACTCTGCATCGATGAAGAATATCGTCGTCGCTTCCTGCGCGAAGCCAGGGCAGCGGGCAATCTTTCACACCCGAATATAGTGACGGTCTTTGACGTTGGGGAAAGCGACGGGCGTCCCTATATCGCCATGGAGCTGCTGGATGGCGAACCGCTTAATGAAGTCATGGAAAGGCAGAAGGGGCTGCCGATCCGTGAAGTCCTGGAAATTGGCATTCAGCTGGCCCGTGCCCTGGATTACGCACATTCCAAGGGCGTTGTTCATCGTGACATCAAGCCCAGCAACATTGTGTTCTTGAAAGGGGGACGCCAGGTCAAGGTCACCGACTTTGGCATCGCCCACGTGGAAAGCCACGATGCGACCCAACATACCAAGATGGGCACCGTACTTGGCACCCCGCAGTACATGTCGCCGGAGCAGGTACTGGGGCAGAGCGTCGACGGCCGTTCCGATTTGTTTTCAGTCGGCGTCGTGCTCTATCAACTCGTAACAGGCCAGAAGCCCTTTGAAGGCGACAGCCTGATGACCTTGATGCACCAGATCATCAAGGATGAACCCAAACCGCTGGAGAACCTCCGCGCCGATGTGCCGCCCGAACTGCGGCGCATCATCAAGCGCTGTCTGTCCAAGCAGGCCGACAAGCGCTTCGCTACAGGCGGTGAGCTCGCCGATGCACTGATCAAGATGCTGCGCGAGATGACCATTGAAGCGGAACAGAAAGGTCGAGCCTCCATTATTCCGCTGCGGGTGCGCTGGACTCTTATCATGGGGATCGTGGTCGCGCTCACGATGGGGATCACCGGCGCCATTGTCAATCAGCGCGAGCAGGCCGCACTGATGGGCCAGGTGATGGATTACGGCGCATCGCTCGGCAAGTTCATGGCGACCCAGAGTGCCGTGCCGACACTGACCGAAGATTGGGTGGAAATTGAGGTGTTTGTCGAGGAGGTCATGCGTACCCAGAACTTCCACGGAATCGACATTGTCGACCATCAGGGCATCGTCCGTGTGAGCAGCGATCCCGCCATGGTGGGGCAGCCCTATCGAAACCCACTCGTCCATGTGATTGCCGCAAGTCACGCGGGGGTCGCGGTCCACAGCTACACGACTGTTGCGGGCAAGAAAGTGATCGACTTCCAGGCTCCAATCACATTCCAAAGCAAGCTCATAGGCTGGGTACATCTCGGCATTCTTGAAGAGCCGATGGCGAGGGTCGCGCGGCTGAGCCTCGTCCTGATGAGCTTATTGGTTCTCGTCACAGTGGCCGCCGTCTCTGCCGCAACCTATTTCATGGCAGACAAGTATTCCAAGCCCATCCGTCTGTTACGGGACGCCATGGCGGAGATCGGCAAGGGGCGCCTGGAATATCGTATCGCCGAGAAACGCAAGGATGAGTTCGGCGAATTGTATGAAGCGTTCGACAGCATGGCGCAAACATTGCAAGAGCGGGCGGAGCAACAAGAGTCGACGCCGGGATCGGACGGCGAATCGGCGTACCAAAGCGCCATCCATCCATAACGCAATGGCCGGCTGTGCTCTGGCGTCGCCATCTGCAACTGTCCTACGGCTCATCTGCCGATGCCTGTGCGTGATCACCGCAGTTTGCGTGGCAGGATGCGCAGAAGATTATTCGCGGCCGATGCATGCCGATGTAGCCTCGAAATCACGCCCGCTGCCCCTGGGCCAGGTGATCGCCCGAAACGCTCAATTTGTAATCTATGAGACGGGACCGGAGGACACGTTGCGTTCCCTGGCGCACAGCTTTCTCGGCGACGATGCCCAGGACTGGATCATCGCCGAATTCAACGGCGTGGCCAGCCTCAAACCCGGAGACACCATCGTTATCCCGCTGGAACCGATCAACCCCCTGGGTATTCGTCCGGACGGCTACCAAACGGTTCCAATACTGGTCTATCACCGTTTCGGTACGAAAGTGGACAAGACGGTCGTGTCGCCCTCGGCCTTCGCCGCCCAACTGGATTATCTTGCGCAGCATGACTACCATGTCGTTCGTCTGGCAGATTTCAAGGAATTCCTGGCCGGCAAGCGGCCATTGCCGAAGCGCGCCGTCATCATCACTATGGACGATGGCTACGCGTCCGATTACCAGTACGCTTACCCGCTGCTTAAAAAGCATGGCTTTCCGGCCACGATTTTTCTCTATACAGATTTCGTGGGTGCCCCAGATGCTCTGACCTGGAATCAAATGAAGGAGATGATCGCCTCGGGACTCATCGACATCCAGGCGCATTCGAAAACCCATGCCAACCTGAATGAGCGCCTCCCCGGCGAAGGCGACGACAGCTATCGCGATCGTATAGACCGTGAAGTGCTGATGCCGCGCGAACTACTGAGCCGCAAGCTGTCGGAGCAGTCGATTGGCTATGCTTATCCTTATGGCGAGGCCAACGGCGTTGTGGTGGAGCGCATCGAAAAGGCCGGCTATGCGATGGGCATGACCGTCAATCCTGGCGGCAATCCCTTCTTTACCTATCCCTTCACATTGCACCGTACCATGATCTTTGGTGATCAGGACCTCGATGCATTCAAGGCAAGGTTGCATGTGTACGAAAAAATCGACCTCCGATGAAGGAAAGCCGAGCGCAATTCAACTTGTTGCCGTCGCAGCCACCGCTCTTCTTGCATCCTGTGCAAGCTCACCCCAGCCTGGACAAGTGTCCCCTGTCTCCGCCATGCCGGCGACTTCCTTTGAAACGCGGCACCGGAACCAGGCACTGGCTTTCATGCAACAGGGACGGTGGGCCGACGCTACGGTGCAATGGGAGATCCTGGATCTCCTGGAACCCGACAACCCCGAATACAAGCGCAATTTGATCGAAAGCCAGACCCAAAGCAAGCGTATCGCCTCGGAATGTCTGAGGGCTGCTGCGGAATCGCGCAGACACGGGGACCTGGAAGCGGCCACAGTTTCCTACCTGAAGGCGCTGAACGCGGAGCCGAACAATCAGCAGGCCATGCAGGGCCTTCGACAGATTGATGCGGAAAAGGTCGCGAGGTCTTACCTGAACCGAACAGGACGGATCATTGCCCGGCCTTACCCTGTGCAGACAACAGTCAGGGACCACGGCGCCGCGCCCCTTAATGGCGCCGCCCCCTTCACTCAAGCACGGCAGGACCTCGATCTGGGAATAATGCTGGTTCGTCAGGGCGACTATGCCTCGGCCATTCAAGCACTGGAAAAATATCTTCGCCAGGATCCGCAGGACGAATCCGCCCGCCGTAATCTTGGAGATGCCTATTCGCAGCTTGCTGATCAGCGGCTTAACGCGGGACGGAAAGAGGAGGCTCTTGCATATCTGGAGAAAGCCCAGAGCCTGAAGGACCCGGGATCGAACGATCTGGCTGACGCGATCCGATCCCTGCGCCTTGCACTTGCCGAACAGTACTACCAGATGGGCGCGCGCGCCTATTACACTGATCTGGACAAGGCCATCGCGCTATGGGAGCGCAGCCTTCAGTTCAATCCCGAGCAGAAACAGGCGGCATTGCGATTGCAGCAGGCCCGCGAAGCAGCGCGCAAACTCAAGGCCATCGGCGCAGGCAGTCGACAGCGTTAACCTCAGAAGAGATCTTGCCTGTGCGTCCATCAGGAGAAACTGAAGCTCAACGTTTGGGCAACTGGGCGGCCTTCTTCTGCACTTCAATCGCCTTGCCGCGCCACAAGGCGGCCGATTCGTTGCCCGGATCGATCTCCAGAACCTGGTCCCATTCCTTGATGGCCGTCGCCATGTCCTGCCGATAATACGCGGCCATGGCGAGCCGGGTATGCAGCCGGATCAGGTCCTGCTTGAGCTGCTCGGTTTGAGCACGGGCCGTGGTACTGTCCGGATCCAGTTTCAGCGCCTGCCGAAAGGCCCAGTATGCCTGATCCTTCTTCCCGGCTTTCAGCAACTGCAAACCCTTCTGATAGGCAATTTCGGCTGGGTTTGGCCCTTGCGCCGGCGGTGGAGCGGGCGGAGGGGCCGCAGGCGGCGCCTCGGACTCTGGCAACGGCGCTTCCGTCCTGGACGACCTGGGTGGTTCAGGCGGCGCCTCGCCCGGCACCTTGATCACCTGGCCCGCGTGCACGTCGTTTGGCACGCGAATATCGTTGTAGCGGGCAAGAATGTAGAAGGCGTACATGTCGCCCATGAAACGACGGGCAATCGATGAAAGGGTTTCCCCCGAACGCACGGCATACCTGAACGACCTCGCACCCAGCATGGCGACGGGATCGGCAGCAATCTGCCGCTGCATGCTTGCGGCTATCTTTTCGGCAGGACTCAATGCGATCGCCTGGTTCAAGAGCACTTTGGCTTCGTCCTCCCTGCCCTGGTCAAGGAGATCTATCGCGTCCAGCGCGAGCTTGTGAGCCTGGGCTTTCACCTCCTCCTCAGTCAGCGCAGGGGCGGGCGTCAAATGCGGTCCGCCATTTTCTCCCGTCTGCGACTGAGGCATTTGGCCAGCGGGCCGCTTGAACGAGGTGAATGGTCCCCCTGATTCTCCCTTTGGGCCACCTTGGCAACCGGCCAGGAAGGTGATGATCAGAACGGATAACGCTAGTGATCGCATGCGGCGATTGTAAAGCAACTATTATTCGGTAGTGAGTTCGACTGGACAGGGCATGATGGTGGCGCCCTTCCGCATGGTCCCACGATTACCGCCGCGCCGCCGACAAGTCAGATGGTTGCAATAACTGGGCTGCCACCCAAAGCCTGCGGCTCAAGCCCTGCCTCCGATCCATAGCCACAGGCTGACCAGGCCGAATATGCAACCCACGATCAGCCAGGTACGCGACGCAGGGCCGATATGCATGCCGTCCTTCACGATCCGGGCGAGCGCGAGCAGAAGGAAGACCGCGCTGGCAAGGGTCAGGATGTACTTGGCAGCCATTTCCGCTCACCCCATCTTTGCCAGCCAGCGCTGCTGGCGCCATGCAGGCGCGCGGGTGTTGAAGAGCGGCGTGCCGGGAGTGAGCAGGCACAGGTACTCGGCGGCGGCGATGCGCTGGCGCTGGTAGCCTTCCTTGAGGACCTGGATGCAATGTTCGCGGGTGACAGGCGCGCCCATGAAGTAAGGTACTCCCGGTTGGAAACGCCGGCCGTTGACCGCCCACCATTGCTGGATCTTGGCCTGATCGGGCCAGGGCAGGCTGTCGTCCGGGTCCATCTCGACATTTTCGTCCTCCGGGTTCTCCGTCGGCCCGGCCTCGACGTTCTCAGGCGGCTTGCGCTCCAGATCGAGATAGGCGAGGTCGAGGCCGGTGATCATCGAGAATGACTCCCCCGCTAGGCGAGTGACTGGGTCGTCAGCCATCTGCTGGATCAGCCAGGGCAGGTACTGCGCATCGCCTGCGATCCCTGCGCCCTGGATCAACAGCCGCTTGTTGGCGGGGTCCTGCGCAATCGTTTTGAGCAACTGCTGGGCGCTCGGCAGGTCGAGCACCTTCAGCAGAAGGCGCAGTGCGCAGCTCCGGAACGCATTGGGCAGGAGGACAAAGTTCTCCAGCGCCTTGACGGCCTTATCCCGATCGCCCAGCAGCACTGCCGAGCACGCCCCCCAGAAACGTGTCCCGGCGGCTTCGTCCTGCAACCCATTTACACAGACTGGAAGCAGGTCACGCCGCCCCAGTTCGCCTGCCGCACGAAGGGCGCGTGCACGTAGCTGTGGCTCCGGATCGGTGAGCGCTTTTGTGAGTGCCGCGCCCGGGTCGACACCATGCATCGCGCAGGCCGCGAGGCCAACCTGCCGCCGGTAGGGCTCTGTCGAAGATAGCAGCCGGGCACCGATGCCCTGGAGATACTGAGCCGAAACCCAGCCAAAGGCGGAGACCAAACCCGGCTGCGCTTCTGGCAATGCACCAACCAAGGCAAACAACCTGTCCAGCCGCCGTTCGTCCTTGTCCTCGACGGCCCGCACCGTCGCCGCGAACACCTCGCCGGCACCGGGTGTTTCGAGCGCTGCGTCACACGCGCTGGAACCATTTGCACCCGCTACCGCCAAGCCATCCAGATGGGCTGCAATGCGATCATCGAGGCGGCGGAGGTGATGAAGTTTGACGTGGGGGGCTGCTGTGAGAATCGAGCGCATGTGACGCAGATGCGCCGATTCTTCGGCGTGCTGTTGGACGACAAGCGAGATAGGTTGGCTGGAGGTGGCTAACACGGGCAAACGCTAATCAGTACTGTGGCCAGGGAAGTCACACAGATGATGCCGCACTCGACTATCCGCTCCCGAGCATTTGCTGCTCCTGCCAATGGTTGCGGTAGTTGTAGTTTCGAAATCAATTTGAACCTGGCCCCTTTGACTGGTACGGCGGCAGTTAGAGCAAACAGCCTGTTGAGTCGTTGTTCATCCTTCTCCTCGATCGCCCGGACGGTTGCGGCGAACACTTCGCCGACACCGGGTGTTTCCAACAACGCCTCGCACAACTGCGAGCCAAAGTCGCCGGCAACTGCAAGACCGTCCAGATGGGCGGCGATACGGTCATCCAGGCGGCGAAGGTGGTGAAGTTTCACGTGCGGTGCGATGACCAAGACAGACCGAGCGCGGCGCAGATGCGCCGATTCTTCGGCGTGCTGATTGACGACGGCTACGATGTTGTGGGCAGGTGTGGCAAAGGATATCGTAAGGCCACGTCTATCCTCACTTTGCCTTGATTTCGCACTAGTCAACGCGAGTCCACACAAGTCTATTGAGCATCATTATGTCCTTGGGCCCAATAGACCAAAGCGCGCCACCAGATGCCGAAAGGCGATAGCACGTCACAGGTTCCGTCTTCTCAATAGGAACAATCTCTAGATGATTACCGCTTAGCCGATAGATGCCGTAGAGTGACGCCAAGTAAATGGATTCTTGGAACCACGCGATGCTCCAGAAGTCCTCGTCCTGAAAATCATGCGTCACGTGGCTCCATGAGCCATCGCACCCAACAATAAGGGTGCCGCCCCTGCCACAAGCATATGCTTTGCCGTCGGGGGCGCAACAGACGTCGTTGAGAATCGCGTTGGTTGGGGTATCCAATTGCGTCCAGTTATCCTCTATCAATTGCCAAATCTCGCCGTTAGTGCCAACTACCAGCAGGTTCGACGGTGAGAATCCATCTATAGACTCGAATGAGGAAACTTCCTCCGACGAGGTGCGAAGTTCCGGACCAATGGGTCGCCAATCATTAATCGCTTCCCTCCTGTAGACTTGACGATCAGTTCCGCAAGCTAGCGGTATATCTTGGATGATCCGAAGTCTACGTAAAGGCCCGCGCCTTCGCGGCCCGTTATTTGGCATGATCGCCTCCATTCGGTGACTTCCTGATCGTTCTAGCACGGCAACCTCGCCCCAATGTCCGACTGCAAATGCCCGATCGTGTTGCTGTGCAACGCCAATATCAACGCAAATCCACGGCATCACCTCGTCTAGCGGTCTCCAATTACCAGAATCCCAAATTAGGAAGATGGAGTGCGCAAAATCTGCTTCAGCTGACGAATCGTCGCTTGCGACGATGTAGCACAAATCAGCGGACCATGCGGCGCCGGTGGTGAATGTGAGCGACTTGGACCACATCTGCGGCATCCGGATCATCCTCCCCTGAGTCTCGCTATGATTCGTCGTCCTATCTCGAGGATTTGATCAGGCGTCGCCTCCTTGGCTCCGAGTATTGGTGTGGCAGGGAGGTCAGTGTTGTCACCTATCCCAACTTGGCTATGGTAAGCATCCAGCTGGGCCTCAATACAGCCAGGATCACACCCAGATTCCTTAAATACCCATGAGGCGCTTCTAGCCGATGCGCGTTTCATATTCTTGTATCTGATTTTTCCTCCAGTGCTGAGCTTGCGAACCGCGGCCTCTTGCAAAGCATGTAGCTGGCCATGCGTGGCAGTACGCTGATCCGTTCCGTCAACGCAAATGCACGGCGCCATGTTCTTGGAGTATTTTGCATTGCCTTTCGCCATTCCACTGCAATAGCTCTGAGGGATGAGGTGATGGCCAGTCTTGCCAGGACAGCAAGAATTCTCGCCGGGTTTGACATGCTTTGCTTTTCGTTTATATGGCACCAACCGGCACTGCCTAGCCTTCTGACAAGACTTTGCTGCCTCATCCGAACCACATGGGTCCTTTTCTCCGTTAGGCTTGCAGTCCTTGCAGGCGGACTCTTCATTCTCCTTGTTCTTCGCACACTTCTGCTTGAGGTCCAAAGGCACGCTTGCCTCGTCGATGTATGGCCACGTGGGCGAATTTCCGGGAACAGATGCATGGTTGTGGGTCGTGATGTCCAGCATCCGCACGACATTCTCCCCTTCGACCTTGACATCCATCGACCACGCGTTGAAATACACCTTGCCCGCATCAGAACTGGTGACGAACCCTTTCTTTGGCGCACACCCAGCCTCATCGCCCATACACTTTTTGAAGTAACTCTTGTTCTTAAGCATCACCTCCTGCCCCGAGATCTTCACGGCACTTGATCCGTCTGTCGTATCCGATGCCATGCCGGTATTGGGATAAGGGATAGGCACGCCCGGTGGAGTAGCAGGTGTCTGCGGTGGCGTGAAACATACATCAGGAAACGCACAGATGGATTTTCCTGCCGCCGCCTTGCACGCCACCTCCATCATGTTGGCGTAGACTTGGTTCCCCATCATGCGACTCCGAACTTCAGCACTGCGGCGGCACGCTGGCCAGTATCATTGGCCATATGGCCGAGGATGTTGGGGCCTTTCGTGTAGGCCTTGCGGCAGGCGGCGCTGGCCACGGCGAGTACAGTAAGGCCTGCCGCAGCCCCCGATTCGCCGATGCATTCGGCCGGGTGCCAAATGTCGAACTCATCCTTTCTCTTGCGCAGGGTGCGTGAGAGCGCGAGGGCGGCCTCCTTGAAGTAGTACTGCTCGCCGGAGAGGTCGGTAATGCGGTAGTCGAGGTGGTGCATCTCGCATCCAGCATCGGCGAGCGCAGCCTTGATCGCCGTCGCGAGGCCCTCGGCGCGTAGTGGCTCGCCGGAATCGATGTGGGCCTTCTCCACGCCAAAGCCGATCCCGGCACACAGCAGTTCCCCTTTTCCACCCGGCCGTCCGACGAGCAATGCACCGCCGGCTTCGCCTGGTGAGAAACCGTTGGAGTTGCTTGCAGTAAGCAGGCGCTCTTCGCGCTCATAGACACTCAGGGTGGACCAAGTGAGCAGGCTGTCGGTTGCTGCGATGAGCACGTGCGGTGTTTGGTCCTCGTAGATGAGCTTGCGTGCATGGGCGAGGGCGATGGCGACACTTACACGCCCATGGGCAACGATGGCGGACTCGGGTGCGAAGCGGGCGTCCAGTTCCAGCTGGATATCAAGGAAAAGTTGATCGTCCAGCCCCTCCATGCGGCCGGGCCGCTCGGGCTCGGCTACGCACAACAGCAGCGGGATGCTTCCCCACTCCTCGTGGGGAATGCCTCCAAGACATTCCGCGATGGCCATCGCCGCCATCTTGGCGAGCTTGGTACGGCCGCGCCATGGTTTCTCCAGCGGAACCTGGTGCGCCATGATCCACTCGCCGCCGGAATCGATGAAGCGCGTCTCGGTGGGATTGCTGATCTTCGCGCGGATGGCGGCACAGGTAGCGGGCGCCGACAGGCCCACGCTGGTGACCAGGCCCGTGCTTTTGATGGCGATGGGTTGGCTTGGCATCGCGGCCCTCACCCTAGCCCTCTCCCAGGGGGAGAGGGGATTCTGCAGCTGCGACGACGGGAATGGGGAACGCGACTTCTTCGCGCTGCTGCCACCATTCCTTGCCCTTCTTGCCCACCAATACCTGAGCGATCTCGAACATGTTCTTCTTCAGCGGCCGGCAAACGCGCCAAGTAAGGGTGAATCTTTCCTGATCCGGTTCCAACACCAAGGTGTCCAGCGTCGCCTTGTAATCTTCCCGCTCGCCCCGCTTTGGAAACACGTGTATGGGTGCCTCGAACGCGGGAATGGTGAAGCTGCGCCGGCCGTCAAACGTGAGATTGACCAGGGCCACTTCGTGCCCACCCAGGGGGCCGGTGAACTGCTGGTCCAGCGGTGCGGCCTGGTAACACTGCTCGTCGAAGTCCGGTGGCAGGAAAGGGAAATGCTCTTCCAGCCATTTGTCATCGTAAGTTCCAGCGTAGCGGTAGCGCGGCTCCCAGCCCCGTCCGATGGGGCCGAGGCTCATCGGGGCGTAATCGTCGTCCGTGCTGGTGACGGGTCGATTTGATTCTTCGGTGTTGGGCAGCGGTGCGCCATCCACCCATTCGCTCTTCAGGTGCTTGTGGAAGCCCTTACCGACCGGATTGCGCATGAAGGCAGCGTGCTTGGCCGGGTCTTCGTGCTTGTTGTCCACGCCTCCGAAGGCGCGGTCATAGGTGATCGGCATGACGGTGAAGGGTTCCGGATCGCTGGCGCTGACGCCGGCGATGCCGGTGCGCCAGTGCCGGTTGCCGACCACGGTGAAGCGCTTGCTGATGCCGTTTACCCGCAGCCCGACCGGCACCCGCGTGGCTGGCCGGCCATCGGGGGCATAAGCGCTGCCGTTGAGCAGCACGTCCACCCGCTTCTTGCGCGGCGCGAAGTCCACCTCGTAGACGGGTGCGGAGAAACCGGGTTCACCCGTGAAGGTGTCCGCCATGATTAGTGGCAGTTGTTCCTCATGGAGCCGCAACTGCTCGTCCGGTGTACGCGGCAGATGGAAAGTGCCCTTGATGACCACCACCAGCAGTTCCCGGCCGCTGGGCTCTATGCCCATGGTGTAGCCGGCGACCATGCGGGTGGCGTTGATGAGTTCCATGCCGGCTCAGTTGAGTTGCACCGAGCCGCCCTTGATGCGGTTCACGCCCGAGGAGCGGCTGAGCAGGTAGGTACCCTTGATCAGGACCTTGCCCGCCTTGGTGAGTGTGATGCTGGCCTGCCCGCAGCGCAGCACGATCTCCTCCTTGGCGGTAACCACCAGACGCTGGCCATCCGCATCCACCTCGACCTGATCCGGCTTGTGCTCCATAGGCCAGGCACTCGCCGCCTGCAGGCAGCCCATGACGATGGGACGCAGGGCATCGGCCTCGTCGAACATCAGCACCACCTGCCGGCCGATGTGGGCGCCATGCAGGTCGGGGATCGTGCGTGCGGAGATAGCCGCAGTGCCCGGCTGGCCCGGATAGATCACCAGCGGCGTGGCGGTGTTGTCGGTGAAGCCGACCAATTCGCCGATACGTACGCCATCGATGCGCGGCTGTCCGGCGGGCAATGGAATGTCTGGCTGCGTTGCAGCGACAGGCTCCTCAAAATCTCGTCCACTCATCTCGTATTCTCCGATCTGATACTGACAACCGTGTGCGCTTGCGGCTGCCGAAAAGACAATGCGTTAGTTCTGCAGGATCTTCGATCCCTTCATCACGATGTCGCTGCTCGCCTTGACGTTGATCTTGCCCGAGCCCTCCACCGTGATGTCCTTGCCCTTGATCACAATGGTGCCGTCCTTCTTCATGCTGATGCTGGCGCTACCCGTCTGGATGGTAACCGAATCGCCTGCGTCGATGACCAGGTTCTTCGCCACTTTGAGACTGTCATCGGCACCCACCTGCGCAGACCGGTTCTTGCCGACGTTGCTGGACTGGTCACTGCCGATTTCCTCGCTCTGATTTGCACCCACGCTGGTGGATTGGTCTGCGCCAACATTGACGGTTTGATTGGCACCCACCGTCACTGCCTGGGCGGCGCCCACGGTGATTTCCTGTGCCGCGCCCACGGTGATGGTCTCGTTTACGCCAACGGTGTGGGTGCGTTGGGTCGCAACGGTAAGCGTGTCGGTGGCACCGATCGTGACCGATTGGTTCGCGGCGACCGTCTCGGTCCGGTTGGCGCCGATGCTGATGGTCTCGTTCGAGCCCACGGTCTCGGTTCGGTTGACGCCGATGCCGATGGTCTCGTTGTTTCCGACATTTTCCTTCCGATCGACTCCGATGGTGATGGTCTCGTTGTTATCCACCGTCTCGGTGCGGTCGTGCTTGACGTGCGTCGTTTCGTCGTGATCGATGTTCTTGGTGCGGTCATGCCCCACCCAGTGGCTCTCGTCATTCTCGACTTCGATGTCCTGGTTCTTCTCGGCGTGAATCCAGAGCTGCTCGGCGCCCTTCTTGTCCTCCATCCGGATTGCGTTGGCGTTGGCCCCGCTGCCGCCTTTGGACGAGCGGGTCAGGATTCCGCTCTGGGTGGCATTGCCGGGCAGGTCCCATGGCGGCATCTGCTCGGCGTTGTACACGCGTCCGGTAATGATCGGCTGGTCGGGGTCACCCTCAAGAAAGTCGACGATCACTTCCTGACCGATGCGCGGGATATGAATCGCGCCCCAGTTCTTGCCGGCCCAGGGATAGGACACCCGCATCCAGCAGGAGGTGTTCTGGTCCCGTTTCTGCTGGCCGTCCCGATCCCAGTGAAATACCACTTTCACCCGCCCGTACTTGTCGGTGTAGATCTCGTCTCCTGACGGGCCGACGATGACGGCGGTTTGCGGCCCCTGAACAAAGGGCTTGGGCGTGCTGCGCTGTGGCCTGAAGGGTTCGCTAACGTTGAGCGCGGTGAAGCCGCAGCCATAGTTGCTGCCGCGGCCTTCCATCGCCTCGTATTCGCCATATTCCAGATGGTGATCCGCGGACACCACGAGGTAGTCGTCATTCTGGTCGCGGCGCGGGTGGCCGCTCAGTGTGAACCGGCTGCCGACGCTTATGCCGCGCGCATTGCTTTGGCCGTGGGCGAGCTGGAACCGGGTTTGAACTTCCTCCAGTCGTGTCCTGACATAGTGGTCGCCGTCGCCCGTCTTGAGATAATCGCCCGGGTAGTCGAACACCTCGTAGTCGCCAAGTTCATGTTTGCGCTTGATCGTGGTCTTGACCTGCAGATCCACGCTCGGTTTCTCAAAATCATAATCGTCGAGACAGTAGCGGCCAGGCTGGATCTCGCGCACGAAATTCCAGTCGCTCACGTGTTCCTGTCCGGGCCGCGCCGCCCGTTCCACCGGGATGTATGGAATTTGCTCATAGCCTTCGACGGGAGAGTGAGCGCTGTGCGAATCGGCAATGACCACGGTGTGCCTTCCGTCGACATGCTTAAGGTAGTAATAAATGCCCTCTTGCTCCATCAGCCGGCTGATGAAGTTGAAATCCGTCTCGCGGTACTGGACACAATATATCCATTGTCTGTAGCTGCCGCTGAGGTCGAACTTGACGTCGGCCACCGAATGTTCGTCGAATACTTTCTTGATGATGTCCGGCACCTTCATGTCCTGGAATATGCGGCAGTTGGCGGTGCGTGTGAGGAACCACAGCCAGGGACGCACCGTGGCGTGGTAGGCGTGATACCGGCCATGCATCCCGGTTTGGGAAAAGCGCGTGACATAGCCGTTGAAATAGCGGGCCTGGTTGCTCGGAAGCTCCAGCTTGACGGTTACGTTCTTGCCCAGAATCTTGTCCACATCGATGTCGCCGCGGCTGGAGAGCAGATCGACCTGGAATTCGGACAGCCGCGACAGCTCCTCGCGCGCGTGCATGCGGTGAAACAGCAATGCATCCCCGCCCAGTGGGGTGGTGATTGACATTACTCCGGCCATGTACTCACCATTGATGCGCTAGTTGAACCCATAAGCAAACTCTCCGTCTGCGACTTCCACATGCACGCGTTCCACGGGCTTGCCCTCCATCATCCGTCTCAACAGCTCCTCGCTGATGCGCGGCAGTACGGTGTTGGTCAAGATGGCGTCAATCATGCGCCCGCCGCTCTCCAGCTCCGTGCAGCGGCTGGCGATGAGCTTGACCACGGCATCGTCGTAGGTGAACGGCACCTGGTGGTTCTCGCGGATGCGCTTCCCGATGCGTCCAAGCTGCAGCCGCGCGATCGCGCCGATCATCTCGTCGTTGAGGGGGTAGTATGGGATCGTGACCAGGCGACCGAGCAAAGCGGGCGGAAACACCTTTAGCAGAGGCTCGCGCAGCGCCTTGGCGATCGCCTCCGCGTCGGGCATGAGTTCCGGGTCCTTGCACAGGCTCATGATGAGGTCGGTACCCACGTTGGTGGTAAGCAGGATCAGCGTGTTCTTGAAGTCGATCACGCGGCCCTCGCCGTCTTCCATCCAGCCCTTGTCAAAGACCTGGAAGAAGATCTCGTGCACGTCGGGGTGGGCCTTCTCCACTTCGTCCAGCAGCACCACGGAATAAGGTCGCCGGCGCACCGCCTCGGTCAAGACCCCGCCTTCGCCATAACCCACATAGCCGGGCGGCGCGCCCTTGAGAGTGGACACGGTGTGCGCCTCCTGGAACTCGCTCATGTTGATGGTGATGACGTTCTGTTCGCCACCGTAGAGCGCCTCAGCGAGGGCCAGGGCAGTTTCGGTCTTGCCCACGCCCGAGGAGCCGGCCAGCATGAACACACCGATGGGCTTGCTGGGATTATCAAGGTGCGCGCGGGAAGTCTGGATGCGGCGAGCGATCATTTCCAATGCATGGCGCTGTCCAATGATGCGCTGCTCCAGTGTGTCGGCGAGCCTGAGAATGGCCTCCACCTCGTTCTTGACCATGCGCCCCACCGGGATGCCGGTCCAGCCTTCCACGACCGCGGCCACTGCCTGCTGATCAACCGTTGGCAGAATAAGAGGGCGCTCGCCCTGCAAGAGGTGGAGTTCGGTTTGCAAGCCCCTGAGTTGCCCGAGCAACGCCTCACGCTCCTGTACGCTCATGGTCGGCGCCGCGGTGGCCGGCGCGCCGGGCTCCACGCTTGCCACCGGCGTAGCCGATGCGGCTTGCTCCGCTGCCGCTTCCAGGGCACTGGCCGTACCCTCCACCTTGCCGCTGCCGGTGCGCAGCTTGCCGCGGATTTCCAGGATCTTGTCGACCAGCGCCTTTTCCTTCTCCCATTGCCCTTCCAAGCCGACGAGACGTTCGCGTTCGGCAGCCAGTTTCACCTCCGCATCGGCCTTGCGCGTACCCGTATCGATGGCAATGGCTTCCTCGCGCGCGATGATCGCCAGCTCGTTTTCCAGGGCCTGAATGCGTTTGCGGCAATCGTCCACTTCCGGCGGCACCGCGTGCTGGCTGATGGCCACCCGGGCGCTGGCCGTGTCCAGCAGGCTCACCGACTTGTCGGGCAGTTGGCGCGCCGGGATATAACGGTGTGAGAGCTTGACCGAGGCCTCAAGCGCCTCGTCCAGGACCTGCACTCGGTGGTGCTTCTCCATGGTCGACACGATGCCGCGCATCATGAGTATGGCCTTCTCTTCGGAGGGCTCCTGCACCTGCACCACCTGGAAGCGGCGGGTGAGCGCAGGATCCTTCTCGATGTGCTTCTTGTACTCGGCCCAGGTGGTCGCCGCCACCGTTCGCAGCGTCCCGCGCGCCAGTGCCGGCTTGAGCAGGTTGGCCGCATCGCCGGTGCCGGCTGCGCCGCCCGCACCGACCAGGGTGTGCGCCTCGTCGATAAACAGGATGATGGGCTTGGGCGAAGCCTGCACTTCCTCGATCACCTGGCGCAGGCGCTGCTCGAATTCGCCTTTCATGCTCGCGCCCGCCTGCAGCAGGCCCACGTCCAGCGTTCGCAGCGTCACGTCCATGAGCGGCGGCGGCACATCTCCGATCGCGATCTTGAGCGCAAACCCTTCCACCACGGCCGTCTTGCCCACGCCCGCCTCGCCGGTGAGGATAGGATTGTTCTGCCGGCGGCGCATGAGGATGTCGACGATCTGGCGGATCTCCTCGTCGCGCCCGACAATAGGGTCGAGCTTGCCGGCACGCGCCTGCTCGGTGAGGTCCACGGTGTAGCGTTTGAGCGCTTCCTGCTTGCCCATCGCGGCTGGCGCGATGGCCCCGCTCGCTTCACCCGGCGCGGCACCGGCGGTCGCGCCCTCGCCTGCCTGCAGTTGATCTTCTGGCGAGCCCGTAACAATGCGGGCGAAGTCGTCGGACAAGGCCTCCACTTTCACACGCTCGAACTGGTGCGAGATGTTGTACAGGGCATTACGCAAACTGGAGGTCTTCAACGCGCCGACCAGCAGATGTCCGGTGCGCACCCTGTACTCGCCGAACATGAGCGTGCCGTAAACCCAACCTCGCTCCACCGCATTCTCGACGTGGGTCGACAAGTCCGAAATGGACGAGGCGCCGCGCGGCAGCCGATCCAGCGCCGCAGTCATGTCCTTGGCCAGTACGGATGCGTCGATCTCGAAATGCTTGGCGATGTGGTGCAGATCCGAATCGCGTTCGCTCAGGATCTGCTGCAGCCAGTGCTCCAGCTCGACATAGGGATTGCCACGCAGTTTGCAGAACACGGTGGCGCTTTCAATGGCCTTGTAGGCCAGGCTATTCAGCTTGCCGAACAGTGCGACGCGACTGATTTCTCCCATGGTCTGCTCTCCTAAGCCTGTGCCGGCGCAGCTTGCGACGCCATCAAGCGCTCGGCGTCCAGCATGAGATCGCCGGCATCGCTGGGCGCGCACCGCGTCCCAAGCCAGCTGGTCCATCCCAGACGCCCGAACTGGCCTAGCCGCGTCTGCGGCACCTGATCGCGCTTGAGTATCAGGCGCGCATCCCAGTCCAGCTCAAAGCACAGGTATTGCCTCACCCACGCCACCAGTCTGGCAAGCGCCGTCCCACCGGGCAGGAAGCTTTCGTATTGAGCGAGGGTAAGCGGGCCCAGCCACAGCCGAAACTTGTGTTGTCGGTCCCAGACGCTCGCACCCAGCACCGCGCCGGATCCCAGCCGCGCACCCAAGCCCTCGGCCCCGAGCCGGGTGCGTTCGAACGGCGGCAGCTGCAACCAGTGACCGACGAATTCCTCCACCCGCACCGGCACGCGAAAGAAGCCGGTGAGCAATGCGGCCAAGCCGTCTCGATTGCGCACGTGACGCGCGAGCAAGCCGCAAAAGTACAGCTTGGCGGAATCATTCACCTCGTCGCGATTACGCACTTTGGCACCAGCCAGCCCCAGCACGGAACCCACGTAGACGGCAAAACGATCCTCGCGCGGCCGATCCAGGCTGCGCGTGGGTTGCGCCTGCGCCCAGGCGCGATAGAAGAGCAACAGGAAACGATGGTCGAAGACATCGAGGAAGCGTGAAAACGTCGGGTCACCCGAATGCAGGATGCGCTCGCGCGCGTAGTCGGTCAGATGCAGCGGAAGCGGACCATTGGGACCGAGCAAACCGAAGAACCGCTGCTCCAATCGGGCCGGTCTCCGCTCCGCGGGGGGCGAAAAGGAGGAAAGTGTACTGGGCGCGAATGCCATGGACGGTTCCTGCGCAAGCCGCAGGGGCTCGTCCAGAGGGCGTAGCGCCTCGCCCAGCCTGGGCTTCTCGGGGTACAGGCATTCGATCCGCCGCAACACCTGAAAGAAGTCGTAGGCGTAGGGCTTTTCCTCAAGCTGGCGAAAATAGCTCAGCAGATCGGTCGCTCGCCGCATCTCGGTATCCATCGCATGATCTCGCCGCGCTCGCCCGAGCGCAACACAGTTTCGGTGAATGAATTGAGCGACACGTGGTGGGCGAAAAACTGCTCCATCACGGCGCCGAAAAGGAATGCGCTTCCTCCCTGGAAAGCCAGCTCTTCCACGTCCAGCACAATTTCCAGGCCGCGGCCGAAGCTGATTGGGCCTGGCATGGGCAAGCGCCGCACCACCGGCTTTACCGCCAGTCGGCGCACGCCTTCGATCTGGCGCCTGCGAGCAGCCTCTGCGTTGACCGCATACAGGTTTAGCATTTCGCGCAGCGCCGCCGCGCCCTCGTGCTCATCGTTGTTGACGAGGCTCAGGTAATTGAGCGACAGATGGCTAATGAACTGCCAGGTGATGGCGCCCTCGGCAAGCGGTGAATAGGGCTTTGACGGTCCCCGAATACAACGGATCGCTTCGATGGGCGCAGCGCTGTCAAGATTGAAATCGGTCTTGGTCGCCCCAAGCGGCATCGCGAGTGGCAGGTCGCGGTTGGTGCACAGCGTCGTCACTGCAATCTGGCGCAAGTCACCGCTGAATGGCGCCTCCTCTGGGTCGACCAGCGAAATGAACACTTCGCTGCCGACATAGCTCGAACGGAACCCGGTGCGCCTTTTCTCCGCAGACAACAGGCGCGGCTCGCGCCTCTGGGTGAAATACGCAAGGTGTCCCGCGTCTTCCGTGTGGTAAGCCGCGTACAGCGGGAAGAAGTTCTGCTCGCCGTCGCTGCCGGCGCCGAAACCGGTTACCCCCGTCAGTTCATACACCTCGAAGTCCATGGGACGGGTACGGTCCACCACCACATGGTATTCGTGATTCGCGTCGCTCAGGTGGATGCGGTCCGCCCGCTTGGGGAACAGGTTGATGGCAGGCGCGCAGTTGAGCGTGAAGTTGCCTGCATCGACCAGATTCTCCAGTGGCGCGTCCCCCCGCTCGAACAGCAGCACGATCTCCAGCTCGTCGCCGCCATGCCTGCTAACCGCGTCGTCAAGTCCGTCAATGTCCACAAACAGGAACCGTTGCGGAAATGCGAAGTATTCCTGCAGCAGGCGATAGCCCTGGAACCCGCGCAAAGTCACCGGCAAGAGCGCCTCCTCGTCGCGCAAGCCTGCGCCACGCACCCGGGCGGCATCAACGAATTCGAACCATGGCCACGGTCGTTCCGTCGGCGCGATCACCGCTCCGAGACACGCGCCGCAGATCAGCTCGTATAGTCGATAGGCGACTTCATCACTGCCCGAAAGGAACAGCCGCAACCGGCTCAAGCCGAGCTGATTGAAGCGCAGCCCTGCGGTCGACTTGAGTCGCAGTCGTATCCCGCCCCTGACCCTTTGGCCAAGGGACAAAGTGGACAGCGGCAGGTCCGGTGCGAAGGAGAAGTACTCGGCGCGCACAATCTCCAACGGCCACAGCGTGACATCCTGGGCAGTCCGAAATTCGCACGCGGTCATATCGCTCTTGCCCAGCAGGCTGCGTATGCTGCTGCCGCGCGGGATGGTGAAGCCGGAAGCCAGATTGGTCTCGCCCAACTGCGGAGCGAACTGGGCAATCAGCATTGAGGGCAATGGCGCCAGATAGTTGGGATAGACGATTTCCAACAGGTGCCGGGTGAAGCGTGGGAATTCTGCATCCAGCTTGACTTGGACGCGGGCGGCGAGAAAGGCGAAACCTTCGAGCAAGCGTTCAACGTAGGGATCGGAGACCTCTACACCATCCATTCCCAGGCGCGCCGCAATCTTGGGAAACTGCTGCGCGAACTCGGCGCCCATCTCGTGCAAGTGGGCCAGTTCCTGGTTGTAGTGGCGAAGCAGTCGCGGGTCCATTTAGACTCAGTGCGAACTCAGGTCTTCAAGTATCGGTCGCTTCATGTTTCAACTCTGAAGCTATTTGCCCGGCCTACCCATATCCCGGAGCTCGACTTCGCCGGTTTCCAGATCGACCTCAGTACGCAGCAGCAACTCGAGCGGCACAGGTTTTCCCCAAAGATCACCGCGAATCATCACACTTACCACGTTGTGATGATCGAGCTGGGCGTCGGACACCAGCGCTTCGACCCGAAGCGAAGATGGAGTGATGCGCGGCTCAAAGTCCAGGATAGCCTGGCGAATGGCGCCTTCCAAAGCGACAACATCGAGCGTGGATGAGGTCTCGCCGGCTAGCGCCGGCAGTCCAAAATTGATGACTGAATGCGCCGCATAGGTTTGCTCGGCAAGCCCGCCCATGCATGTCGCATTAAAGAGCCATACGAGATCGCGCAAGACGGCCTGACGCAGCCTTGCCTTCGTGATCACGCGCGCCTCCCGCGGTTCCTGTTTCTTATCGGGCTCGTCGTCGGCCAGCCGGTCCAGAAGCGCGGGCTGAAGGCGTTCCTGCGGAGCGAGTTCAGCCATGGTCCTCGTCTGCCGATACGCCGGTCGTGTCGGCAAGAGTGATGGACCGTATCTCCATAAGCGGAAATTCACCGGCGTCGGTGGCGATGATCCTCTGGCCCAAGCCGTAATAGGTATCCGAATCGACCTCCTCCCAGACGGTCTTGCGGGCAAGCGCGATCAGGCCGTCGTCGGAGGCCTCCGAGCCCGGGTAGCGGGTTGGAATCAATGCCACCGATTCGCCGCCGTTGGCGAACAGCAGGTGCGCCGGTATCCACACCATATCGCGGAGGTCCTCAGGTGGATCGATTGCAATCCTGCTCAGGCGCGAGAAGGGTACCCAGTAATAGCGGCCGCTGATGATCGCTTCCAGCACCGGACCAAGACGCGCATCGGCATCGGCAATCCAGGTGAAGTTCTGGCCATCCAGGCTGCCGCTCGTCGCAGCCGCCTCGTCCAAAGCGCGGCTGCGCAATTCACGGGATTGCCTTGATGACCCGCCGCCGGCAGTGAGGAGCGCCTCGATCAGCAGCGCTATCCAAGGTTCGGGCTGGCCGAACACCATCGGTGATTTCTTGCCCTCAAACACCTGCCTGCGCAGACTTTCGCAGCGCGCCGCCTCGCCGTACATCTGTGCCATCGCCAGGGCACCGGGGTCCAGGGTGGCGGCGACACTCAGCTGATTCAGTGCCCGCTCCCATTGGCCAAGCACGCACAGGAGCTGGAACAGGAATATGCGCAACCTGGCATCGGCGGGCTTGGCCCGAACCTGCTCCTGCAGCAGCTTCAAGGCCTCCGCCGGTTGGCCGGCGCCCAATGTTTCTTCCGCAATTGCAGCAGGGTTGCTCATGTTCGTGTTGGTGATCGATTACTTACGCCGGTCAATCTTCAAATCAGCTTGGATAGATCTCGTCCAGGAACGTCATGCTGCCGAGCAGCTGGCCGTCCTCGCCCTGACGCCGATATACGATCTCGATTTTCTGGAACGAAAAGCTCACGCTTTCCACCATCTCCGCGCCTCCGTCCGGGTCGGGCGCCTGCAATTCACAGGACGTGACGCGGCCATTTTCGATCGTGATACGGAAGAACTCCTGCTGCGTCTTGCCAGCCTTACGCACCGCAAGCACAGCCTTCTTGATCATTTCATTGGCGGACAGCGCATTCATGAGCGGGCAGGAAGCGCTATCGACTCTCTTGGTGATTCGAAGCTGGTCTATTGTCCGTTTGCCGATGACACCGCCCGAGATATCTGTTTGAGCCCGCATTCCCCACGACCAAGAAATGACCTCTATCTCGCCCTTATGATCGTCGTCCTGTGACTCGCCCTTGATCTTGCCGGACTTCTGGCCCTCCACGCTGAGAAAAATATCAGTATCGGCCATGTGCTGCTAGAAGGAACAAGGAACGGCGCTCATTCGCGCACATTTTGCTGCAAAGCGACCTGTAGCCGCGCCGGGGTGGCCCAGTGATTCGGCATGTCGTGGTACTGGTCCGGGTCACAATCGTCGGCCCACATCCTTGCAATGTTGTTGAATAATCCCAGTTTGTATTGGGTTCCTGTCTGGCTCGATACTTTCTCTCCGCGCGGCACGGGCCTGACTATGCCGTCGGCGACGACCGGATAAGCGTGGGATCCCCCATGCGGATGTTTGAGCGCAGTCTCCAGGAACAGCACGGCCCGACGCGTCCTGGGGCCGTAGATCCCGTCAAAATCCGAAGCGGTCAGCAGGTAAGCCCCATCGCTGCCCAAACCCAGACCACTTGGTCGAACGTCGTGATCCAAGTACCAGTTTGTCGCCATATAAGCCAGGTATTGAAGCAGGAGCACGTCATCACTGCTATTCCAGGGAAACACCGGCTGGTCGAAATTGTAGAAATTGGTTCCGAATTCAGAGCGCCCGACCGACGCCCAGTATCCTTGATCCGTGTAAGCCATCATGAGGTCTCCAACGCAGGTTCATTGGCCGCACTTTCCCCACCAAACCGTGCCGCCCCTGATCTAGTCTGCACCGCGCGTGACTCTGTGGGCGGCTTGGGCGGGTGAAGTATCAGATTGCCGTCAGCCTTCCTTGTTTGCCTTGATGTCGTACTTGAAATGGACCCCGGCATCGAGCGAACCATCTGACTTTTGTGGCTTGTATTCAAGATCGACCTTGGCGAACTGAAGGCTGACGCTCTCCACCAGCCCGCCGTCGCTGCCGTTCCCGCTCGGTGTGACACTGGTGACCAGGACATCATTCATGGTAACCATAAGATATTCCTGCGGCGTCTTTCCGGCCTTACGCATGGTCAGTTTTGCCTCTTTAATGTGCTCGCCTGTGGCACAGGCTTTGAGCAGATTTGGCGAAGCCTTGTCGTAGCCGTGGGTGAAGTGGATGTCCTGAAAACTGGCCTTGCCCACGCCACCGCCACCGCCACCGCCCATCGAGCCCCCCTGCGCGACGCCCCACGACCAGGCTAGAACTTCGATCTCATCCTTATGCTTGTCGTCCGGAGACTCACCTTTGATGTCACCAATCTTGATGAAAAGGTCGGATGCCATTTGATACCTCCTCGTTTACATGATGAATTGTTGAACTGCAGCCGGTTCGCCGCGCCTCAGCCGGCCGCCTTCGCCGAAGGTAACTTGGAAACCAATCTCAAAGAGACTGTAAGGCCTTCTAGTTGGTAGTGAGGCCGGAGGAAAAACTTGGAGTTGTAATACCCCGGGTTGCCTTCCACCTCTTCCACGACCACCTCAGCCGCTGCCAATGGTTTTTGCGCCTTTGTTGTCTCCGAGGAGTGTACCGGGTCGCCATCTACATAGTTCATGATCCAGTTTTGCAGCCAGATCTGCATGTCCGCTCGTTCCTTGAACGAACCGATCTTGTCGCGCACGATGCATTTCAGATAGTGCGCGAAACGGCAGCAGGCGAATAGATACGGCAGCCGCGCCGCCAGATTGGCATTCGCGGTGGCGTCGGGATCGTCGTATTCGAAAGGTTTCTGCAACGATTGCGCGCCGATGAACGCGGCGAAGTCGGAATTCTTTCGGTGAATGAGCGGCATGAAGCCATTCTTCGCCAATTCGGCCTCGCGCCGGTCGCTGATGGCGATCTCGGTGGGACACTTCATGTCCACGCCGCCGTCGTCGGTTGGAAAGGTATGGGTTGGAAGTCCTTCCACCGCGCCGCCCGATTCCACCCCGCGTATGCGCGAGCACCAACCATAAAGTTTGAAGGATCGGTTGATGTTGGTCGCCATGGCATATGCTGAATTGGCCCAAGTGTACCTGCTGTGATCGGCGGCACCCGTGTCCTCTTCGAAGTCGAACTCCTCCACTGGGCTGGTCTTGGCCCCGTAAGGCAGGCGCGCCAAAAAGCGCGGCATTGCGAGCCCGATATAGCGTGCATCCTCGGATTCGCGCAGCGAACGCCAGCCGGCATACTCCGGCGTCGTGAAGATCTTGGTGAGATCACGCGGGTTGGCCAACTCCTGCCAACTCGCCATCTGCATGACGGTTGGAGAGGCACCTGCAATGAAGGGCGTGTGTGCAGCCGCGGCCACCTTGCTAATCTCACCGAGCAGTTCCACATCGGGAGGCGTCTGGTCAAAATGGTAATCACCTACCAGGCAGCCAAAAGGCTCGCCGCCGAATTGACCGTATTCCTCCTCGTACACTTTCTTGAACACCGGGCTCTGATCCCAGGCAGTCCCCTTGAACCGTTTCAGGGTCTTGCCCAGATCAGGCTTGGCGACGTTCATGAAGCGGATCTTCAACATCTCGTCGGTCTCAGTATTGTTGACGAGATAGTGCAGGCCGCGCCATGCGCCTTCCAGCTTTTGAAAGTCCTCATGGTGGAGAATCAGGTTGATCTGCTCCGACAACTTTCGGTCCAGTTCGGCAATGATTGCCTCGATGGACTTGATGACGTCGGTCCCGATCAGCTTGGTTTCTGCAAGCGCCTGTTCGGCAAGTGTCTTTACCGCCTGCTCGACTGCTTCCTTGGCCTCATCGGTCTTCGGCTTAAACTCCTTCTGCAGCAGCGTGGAGAACTCGTTACCTTCGAGTTTCAAACCTTCTGCCTGTGGAGCCCCTTGTTGGGTCTCTGCCATGTTTCTTTCCCTCGCAGTCGCAAACCGGGTCAGGTCTGCCCGCCGTCGTCGGCGGGCTTCTTGCTCGCAGCCAAGGACTGTAGCAAGGCTGGATCCTGAAGTACCTTGGCGATCAATTCCTCGGCGCCGGTCTTCCCGTCCATATAGGTGACCAGATTGGAGAGTTGCTCGCGAGCTTCTAATAACTTGTTGAGAGCATCTACCTTGCGCGCCACCGCGGCGGGCGAAAAGTCGTCCATGCTTTCGAACGTGATGTCGACGCTGATATTGCCCTCGCCGGTCAGAGTGTTGGGTACCTGGAAAGCAACGCGCGGCTTGATGGCCTTCATCCGACTGTCGAAGTTGTCGACATCAATGTCCAGGAATTTTCGATCCGCTACAGCCGGCAGCGCCTCCGCCGGTTTGCCCGAGAGGTCGGC
The DNA here is from genome assembly GCA_963782495.1 of uncultured beta proteobacterium. Taxonomy (GTDB): domain Bacteria; phylum Pseudomonadota; class Gammaproteobacteria; order Burkholderiales; family Thiobacillaceae; genus DASQBT01. The sequence continues at coordinate 324,315 of CAWAJU010000004.1, forward strand.
CAGGACACCCATGACGAAAGGAAGCTGGATCTTCTTTTCCGCACCGTAGAGTTCCACCTCATACTCGATCTGTACGCGCGGTGCGCGATTACGTGCGATGAATTTCTGACTGCTTTGGGCCATGTTTCCCTCCCTGGATCGATGGTGGAAGAACCAATTATGGGGTCGCCTGCACGCTCGGCGTAATTATTCATCTTTTTAGACACTATGTGTGTGAAATTCAAGCAGGTGCTCCTATTCGCGATCGAGTCCCGCGATGTTCTGGATCGTCGAGAGACTGTCAGGCGCGAGGTCTCGGATGATTTCGATGAAGTCCTTCGACATCAACCTCTGAGCCCGCCGAATGAGGAGCGGCGCAGGATTGGACGGTTCCGTTCGCTCCATGAACTGGCAAACACGGTCAAGCAACTGCAGCGCATCGTCCCGGCTGCGGAGGTCTCCGCTAGCCGCCGGCGAACGCCCGGCATCATCGACGCGCAGCGTCGCCTCCTCGATCTGCCCAGAGGCTTGTCCGCGCCCTCGGTCGCAAACCAGGTTCACCATCTTGAGCAGATCAATCAGTGGGGCCAGATCGGGCGCGTACTCGGCTCCGACCTTTTCGACGAGGAGCGTTTTCAGCTTAAGGGCGAGTCGGCCTGACTCCTGCAAAGCGTCGAGCGCCGATGTATCCTCACTAGCTGCGGCACGCAGAATACCTTCGATCTGCGGCTGCGTAAGCGCATCCATGCTGCCTGGTGGCAGCTTTCCCGCTGCCACCAGGATGTCGCGCACGCTCACGCGCCCGTGCAGGTCTGCACGCACCACCTCTATTCCGCGTAGATCCCTCAGGAATGTGTCCGGGTCAGCAAGCGGCTGCAGCGCGTTCATGCGCATCGTGGGGTCGTTGTTGTCCTCCGCTTCCAGCCGCGGGTGAACGGCGTCCCAGTAACGGTCAAGCAGGCCGTATATCAGGTTGAGGCCAGCACTCAAGCCCATTGCGCTTTCGGTGCACACGAGCGCCCTCGCCAGAAGGACCGCCGCCCGCACGTCTTTGGTGCGGGCGAGCAAAACCTGAGCGCGTCGGCTAACGTCTGTCCAGTCCGGTACTTCGCCGGGCACGACCGTCTCACCAAGTTGCTGTTCAGGCTTGCCGCGCGCCGCCTGCTCGAGCTCGCGAAATTCCGGGTCGTACTCAAGGTCGGGGCCGCAGGGAGGCTCGTTGGCAGTTTCCGCCAGCAATTCGTCGAGTTCGATCAAGCGTGCAACCCCCCAGTCGTTTTGTTACGCCCATCTTCGCGTCCAGTCAGCCTAGCTGGACCCACCCAGATTCCCGGCTGCACCCAGGCAAGCGGTCATGTCAGAGGTCGAGACCAACCCGGAGTAACGCGGCAACCATAGCATAGTCGCATGCGGAAGAAGACGGAAGCGCCGCAGCCTCCGGACGCTATCTGTGCGCGGAGGGCCTGCCACGTGCCGCAGCAAGATCTGCGAGCATCCCGGGCCACAGCTTCTCCCAGCAACAGTCGTGGTCGATACCGGGTAACTCGATAACGTGCGTCGACGGGTGACTTGCCGCATAGCGCCTGGCAATGACAGGAGGTACGTTGCGATCAAGCATGCCGACATAGTGCCGCTGGACGATCGCCGTATCCAGCGGAGGTCGGGTGGCGGGATTCAGCGATCCAATAAGCGGGCTATAGCCATGAAGTCCGGCCCACGCAGTGATGTCCAGATTGCCTGCCAAGGTCACCACTGCGTGTGTTTCCGAAAACCGCTCCGCCAGCAGCACAGCCAGCGTCCCGCCGCCGCTGTGCCCAATAAAGACCAATTTCGCATCCGGGTCCCTTTGAATAATGGATTTCAGGGCCCGTGCCATGCTGGCCACTACGCGTTCCGAGTAGCGCTCGTTCGTCCACAACGCAGGGGAGCAGTGGGGCGCAGTTGCCAAACCATAGTAGCAAGGTCGACCCAAGTAAATCGTGGGCGCCGGGTCCAAGGCCATCATCCGCAGCATAAGCGGATGACGCGGCGTGGGATCGTCAGCGATGCGGTCGTCGACCACCCAGGGCAGGCCGTCATGCTCGAGGTACACATGAAATTCCGATCCCAAGCCTGGCTTGAGATAAACCAGGTGAAGAAAGTCCGTCCCTTGCACCCATTGTTGCGTGTAACCCAGCTCGCGCGCAGTTTCATCAATGCGCTGGGCGGGCGTGGCACAGGCCCCCAGAACCGACACCCCGATCAGACAAGAAAGCAACCGAGCGGACAACGCGACATGCATGGGCAATGTTCCAAGCGAACTCCCGGCGCGGTTTGAACGCCGCGCGATTTGTGCTAGCTTAACCCAATCATGGCATCTTTGCCCTCGACAGTTGCGGCCTCGTACCGGTCTCGCGCCCGTGGGGTCGCGCTACTGCTATTCGCCGGGCTATCTCTACTCCTGCCGCTATCGGCGGCCTCCGCCGCCGATCTTCCATCGGGTTCCCAGCAGCCGGCTGTCGTTTCGAAAGCAGACCAATTACTAATCGTAGACTGCCTCTTGCCTGGACAGGTTCGAAAGCTGGGGATGTCGGTGACCTTTCTCACTGCACGACAGGCAATCAAGACTTCAGCCCAGGATTGCGAGATCCGGGGCGGCGAATACGTCCTTTATGACCGCAGCAATTACGCTACTGCGCTCAAGGTATGGCTGCCGCAGGCGGAACAAGGAGACCCGACGGCGCAAAACTATGTGGGCGAAATCTACGAGAAGGGCTTGGGCGTTGCGCCCGACCATGGCGCAGCGGCATCATGGTACCGCAAGGCCGCAGAACAGGGTTATGCCCGGGCACAGATCAATCTCGGCTTCCTGTACGAAAAGGGGCTGGGTGTAGAGAAAGATCCGGCGAAGGCGCTCAGCTGGTACCGCAAGGCTTCCGGCCTGAGCGGGGCCATCGTGCTTAATAGTGGTGTGGCATCCGAGCCGCCACCCAAGGCAGCGCCCGCAACATCGCCGACCAAGACAGCGACGGAGGCCCCAGTGGACGTCGCCCCGCCGGCCATCCAGATAATTGATCCCCCCGTGCTGGTAACCCGCGGCAGACCCAGCGTTGCGGTGCGCTCCGGCATGTCTGTCCGCGAGGTGGTGGGCAAGGTCAACACGCCAGCCGGGCTGTATTCCTTCACCGTTAACGACCACAGTGAAAGAACGGACAAGAATGGTTTGTTCCACGTCGACGTGCCGGTCCTGGGCACGACCACGCCGGTCAACATCGTTGCCGTCGACAAGAGAGGGAAACGCACGGAGGTCCAGTTTACGCTCGTACCAGAGGAATTGACTGCCGCGACCGTCGCTGCTGCCACCGAAGCGCCTCTACCTTCACGACTGGGTGTGTTCTATGCGTTGGTGATCGGCAATGAACAGTATACGGAGCTACCCAAGCTCTCCACCGCCGTCAATGATGCCAAGAGCATCGCCGAGATCCTTACCAAGAAATACGGCTTCAAGACCACCCTCCTGGTCAACGCCACCCGTTATGACATTCTGTCCAGCCTGAATGCAATGCGCGAGAAGCTGGGCAAGAATGACAATCTGCTCATCTACTATGCTGGCCACGGCGAGCTGGACAGGGTCAATTTCCGCGGCTATTGGCTGCCGGTGGATGCCGAGCCCAAGAGCCCCGCAAATTGGATTTCGAATATTTCCGTGACGGACATGCTCAACGCCATGGCGGCCAAACACGTCCTGGTGATTGCTGATTCCTGCTATTCGGGCGCGATGACCCTTTCTTCGGTTGACCAAATGGAACCGGGTGCGTCGGACCAACAGCGCCTGCAGTGGATGAAGGTCATCGGCAACACCCGCTCACGCACGGTACTGAGCTCCGGAGGCCTGAGGCCAGTCATGGACGCGGGCGGCGGCAACCATTCCGTCTTCGCCAAGGCCGTGCTCGACGTGTTGCAGGCCAATCAAGACGCCCTCGAAGGCCAGCGCCTGTTCCGTGAGGTGTCTGCTCGCGTCGTATACACCGCGTTGCGTTACAAGTTTGAACAGATCCCTCAATACGCGCCGATCAGGTTCGCCGGGCATGAGGCCGGGGATTTCCTGTTCGTGCCGCTAAGACAGCAGGAAAGCATCGCGCCGATGTTCGGCTCGAATAGACTCAGTTCGGCACGGTGACATGCGCTGCGGGTGTCGCCAGGCGCCATCCGAGCTAAGATTCGACTAGTTCAGCGCACGCGCTTCGAAGGGCGTTACTTCATGAAACGAACAACGGGAGGGAGCATGAAAATGATTGCAAGAATCAGTTGGGCTTTGGGCCGCGCGGCGTGTATAGGCGCGCTGATGTTGTTGCCAGGGATGACTTGCGCCGCCGGCGGAGGTGTTGCGGACCTCGCCACACAAGTCTCCGGCAGCGCGGGGCAACAAGCGGTTGCCGGAGCGTTGCAGCAGACCTTAAACGCCTGCCAGACCGGGACTATTAACGGCGCAATCTGTGCTGCCGCCTCCTCTCTGAATAAAGTCGGCTCGACCTCAGGCAATCTAATCTTTGATGGTCTGCCGGTCCAACAACTCTCGACCCAGGCAGATATCCAGGTCAACGTCACCGCAATCTCCTCGCCCAAGTCGCATATCCAAAAGATTTCGGATCGGCTTGAAGACTTGCGAGCGGGCACGGCGGGGACAATCTACGCCCGCTTGCCAAGCAACGGCCGCGGCGGCGGCGCGGGTGAGGAACCCTACCCGCTGGCTCCTCCTTTCGGCGTGTTTGTCACCGCCAGCGGAAACCGGGGAGACACCGATACCAACGACGGTGAAACCGGGCTGCGGGCGCGGGACGAAAATCTTACCCTTGGCGCAGACTATCGCTTTTCAGACAAGGTGATCGGGGGTCTGTCCTTCGGCTATCAGCGGTCAAAGTCAGAAATGGATCTGTCCAGTGGGAAACTGGAAAGCGACAGTTACCGCTTTGGCCCCTTTGTCAGTATTGCCCCCAGCGAGAAGACCTACATCGACGCGATGCTCGGGTATAGCCGGATCGACTTCGACTCCACTCACGATTGCAGCACCTGCCCTTTTTCTCAGACGGCCACTGCCAGTTTTGGCGCCAACCAATATTTCGCCAGCTTGGGCGGCGGCTACAATTATGATTACCAAGCGTGGAACGTGAGAGGTTACGGTCGAGTGGACTACATCAATCTGCATGTGGATTCCTATTCGGAGACAGGCAGTGGTCCGATGAACCTACATGTTGACAGTCAGACCGCGACGTCCCTGACCAGTGTCATCGGCGCAGAACTGGGAAAAACCATCAGCACGGCCTCGGGCATCCTGATTCCGCGGCTGCGTCTGGAGTGGGTACACGAGTTCAAAGACGACAGCCGCACCATTAACTCGCAATTCCAGGGTGCTCCCATATTCAATATCGGGTTAAAGACGACGTCCCCCGAGAGAAACTGGGCCAATGTGGGTATCGGCGTGCAGATGAATTTCGTCCAGGCTGTAGCCGCGTTCGTCGATTATGAAGCACTTGTGAAGAACGATACGAGCAACAACATCCTCTCGGCCGGCCTGCGATACGAGTTTTGAGTGCGCGTGAGCTGCCTTTAATTTGTCGCGTTCAGAATCTTCTACCTAGGAATGCCAGACGCTTCCCCTGACTTGCGAGTGACTGCCCATTATGGCCGATTATGCAAACCCGTCGATGTATGGAAAGCGGCGATTCCGATAACGGACGTTGCGCAGTACGGACCGCCGGGTTCTCCATGACTTGGCGAATAGCCTCCCAGCTCGCACTCCCAACTATGGGCAAAATCGGTTCATAAAAAATGGACGTCCCAAGCAAAATAAGGGGCATTCAGGCGGTTCTTTATGAACCGAAATCTCACGCAAACCCGCATGGATGCTGGAAAGTTGATATGATTCGTAATCAGTAGGTCGCACGTTCGACTCGTGTCACCAGCACCAGCAGATCCAATGGCTTGGAGCGACTAGCTCCGGGCCATTTTTGATTGTGTGGACGCCGTGCAGACACTCAAGCCACACCAAATAATCAGCGCCGCATCGATGCGGGGAATCCTCGGATTTGGCCGAGGTCCAAATGCGAGGCGCCTGTTCATAGACAGTTAGCCGGCCCGGCAAGAAATGGTTGTTGGCTAACAAGCGGGCTCCGAGATTCCGGGCGCTTGTTTCGCTAGCGTCAAGGAGCGACGGCTCGCGCGACGTGCACATCATCCGCCCTCTATCCTGCCTACGCATTCGCCGGGAACTTCGCGAAGCGTGTGCTTTCTGAATGATGCGAACAATAAAACCTGAATGGAAGGACTCGCGATGGATTCCATCATCAACCTGAACGCCCGGGTCAACCAGGCACTTGCAGCATTCAATTCCCTGCGCGCCTATCTCAATGACCAGATCCTGGGCCAGGGCAAACTGGTGGAACGTCTGCTGGTGGCGCTCCTGGCAGACGGCCACCTGTTGGTCGAGGGACCGCCTGGACTGGCCAAGACACGCGCGGTCAAGGCCCTGGCCCATGGCCTGGAGGCGGACTTCCAGAGACTGCAATTCACTCCCGACATGCTCCCCGCCGACCTGACCGGGTCCGACATCTACCGCCCTGAAGAAGGGGGTTTCCATTTCCAGCGTGGGCCGCTGTTTCACAACCTGATTCTGGCCGACGAGATCAACCGTGCACCGGCCAAGGTGCAGTCCGCCCTGCTGGAAGCCATGGCCGAGCGGCAGATCAGCGTGGGCGCCGCCACCTATCCTTTGCCGCGCCTGTTCCTGGTGATGGCCACCCAGAATCCCATCGAGCATGAGGGCACCTACCCTCTGCCGGAAGCCCAGCTCGACCGTTTCATGCTTCATGCCATGGTGGACTATCCCGACCGCGCCACGACTCTGCGTATCATGGAATTGTCGCGACGCGAAGCGCGCGAGGACTCTGAGCTACGACCGCCGGCGAAGCCAATGTCGCAAGACGTCGTGTTCTCCGCCCGCCGTGAAGTACTTGATCTCACCCTGGCCGATTCGGTGGCCGAATACATCGCCGCTTTGGTGGAAGCCACCCGCAGCCCGGAGAAATACAGCGCCAAGCTGGCTGAATGGCTGCGCTGGGGCGCCAGCCCGCGCGCCGCCCTCGCCATGGAGCGCGGCGCCCGCGCCCTGGCCTGGCTGGATGACCGTGACTACGTGAGCCCCGATGACGTGCAGGCGATCGCGCCGGATGCCTTGCGCCACCGTTTGCTGCTCGACTACACCGCGCAAGCTCGGGGTGTCACTGCCCAGGATTGCGTGGCTGAACTGTTGCGCCAGGTGCCTGCACCATGATCCTGCCCGACCTCGCGGAACTTGTCGCCATGCGCGGCGCTGCGCATGGCTTGAGCCTGCACGCCCGCCGGCCGGTCATGGCCCGTTTGCAGGGCATGCACCGCAGCGCCCAACGCGGGCGCGGTCTGGAATTCGAAGAGGTGCACCTCTACGCACCGGGCGACGATGCCCGCAACATCGACTGGCGCGTGACCGCGCGCCGCGGCAAACCCCACACGAAGTTGTTCCGCGAAGAACGCGAGCGCCCGGTCTGGTTGCTTGCCGATCTGCACGCGGGTCTGTATTTCGGCAGTCGGCGCCAATTCAAGTCCGTGCTATTGCTTCGCGCAGCAGCGCTGCTGGCCTGGGTCGCGGTCTTGGGCGGCGACCGGCTTGGCGCCCTGATCGCCGATGGCAGACAAGCTCCCCGCATCTTCCCGCCGCGTGCCCGCCAAGCTGGCGCGCTGCCCGTGCTCCAGGCGTTGGTGGAGGCCCAGCCCCATGGTCCTGGCGTGCCAGAGCCCGGCAGTTTGAACGCGGCGCTCATCGCGTTGCGGCCCTTGCTTCAGCCCGGCAGCCTGGTGCTTGTCCTGAGCGACTTCAGCGCCCTGGACGGCCCAGCCGAAGCGGCATTGGCGGGGTTGTCGATGCACAACGACTGTCGCCTGCTGTGGTTGGTCGATCCGCTGGAAGATGCCGGCCTGCCATCCGGCCAATATCGTGTCGGACTGCCCGATCGGCTTTGGTGGCTGGATGGCGATCGCAGCCGCGCCGGATGGCTGGACAAATGGCAGGCGCGGGAGCGGCAGTTGGAAGGACTGGCGCGCAGGCTCAATGTGCCATTGATTCGCCTCGACACCGCCGATCCGGTTGTTGAAGCCCTCCCGCCGCTTCTAAGGGAGCCTGCCTGGGCGGCATGAACAGCGACTGGCTCAAACAACTCGCACCGGCCCATGCGCCACCGCCGCCCGGATGGTGGCCGCCGGCACCGGGCTGGTGGATAGTAGCGGTGCTGCTCCTGCTTTCCATCACTGCACTGGTTTATTTGCGCCGGCGCCCCGCCGGCCAACTGCGTCGCACGGCGTTAAGTGAACTCAGAAACCTCGAAGCCACCCCCGGCGACCCCACCCGGTTGGCGAAGGAACTCGAGCACCTGATGCGCCGCTATGCAGTTGCCGCATATGGCCGTGAGGCGGTGGCGGGGTTGAGCGGGGAGTCATGGCTGGCCTTCATTGTCAGCCACGGCGGCCGGGACCTGGCCGGTGAACCTGGCCAAAGCCTGGTGCGCGCTGCTTATGGCGGGCCGGCACAGGACGATTGCAAACGCTGGCTGGAAGGCGCCCGAGGCTTCCTGAGGGGAAGGCCATGATCAACTTCGAATGGCCCTGGATGCTGTTGTTCCTGCCGCTGCCCTGGCTCCTGGCCCGTTGGCTACCGCCCGCCCAGCCCCGCAGCGCCGCGCTGTTCCTGCCTTTCGCCGCAGCGATAGGCGCTGCGTCGGTACCCATCATCCAGACCCTGACACGCCCGCGCAAGCTGCTTTTCGCCCTGGTCTGGCTGTTGCTGGTGTTCGCCGCCATCCGCCCGCAATGGCTGGGCGATCCGCAGCCGGTGCCCACCACCGGGCGGCGCCTGCTGCTGGCAGTGGATGTTTCCGGCTCCATGGCCACCCAGGACATGGCCAATGGCTATTCCCGGCTGCAGGTGGTTCAAAAGGTGGCCGGCGATTTCATCCTACGCCGCCATGGCGACCAGGTGGGTCTCATCCTGTTCGGCACGCGCCCCTATCTGCAGGCGCCGCTCACCACCGACCTTGATACCGTCGGGCATTTTCTCAACGAGGCAATGATCGGCGTGGCCGGCACCCAGACCGCCATTGGCGACGCCATCGGCCTGGGCATCAAGCGACTGCGCGACGATCCCGGCGAAGCGAATCACAAGGGCGAAATGGTGATGATCCTGCTGACCGACGGCGCGAATGACGCCGGCGTCATGCCGCCGGATGAGGCTGCCAGGATGGCCGCTGCAGCCGGGCTGCGCGTCTACACCATAGGCGTGGGGGCCGCAGATCGGACGGATATATTCGGCATGGTCGGCGGCAACAGCGACCTGGATGAAGCCAGCCTCAAGTACATTGCCCAAACAACCGGCGGCGAATATTTCCGCGCAACCGACGCCGAGGATCTTGAACAGGTGTATGCGCGAATCGACAAGCTGGAACCCAGCGCCGCCCGGCAGCAATGGTATCGCCCGCGCGACGAATGGTTTCAGTGGCCACTTGGGCTGGCCTTGTTGCTTAGCCTGCCGGCCGTGATGTGGGCAAACAGAAAGTGGGCCTGATGCCGGAATTTCACTTCCTGCGCCCGATCTGGTTGCTGGCGCTGCCATTGCTCTGGGGGCTGAGCCTCTGGTTGGCGCGGCGCCGCACCCGCGACGGCGACTGGTCGCGGCTCATCGATCCTGATCTGCTGCCCGGCCTGCGCCTGGATGCTGGCGGCGGCAAACACAATGGCGCGCCCTGGCTCTGGCTGGCACTGGCCTGGACCCTGGCGTCGCTGGCACTGGCCGGGCCCAGCTGGCAGCAGGCAAACTCGTCCGCATATCGCGGCAATAACGCATGGGTGCTGGTGTTGGACTTGTCGCCTTCCATGGCGGCAGCCGATCTGACACCGAACCGCTACACTCGCGCGCGCTACGCGCTTGACGATCTTCTCGCCGCGGCACGCGACACACGGGTCGGACTGGTCGTGTTCAGCGACGAGTCCTACACGGTCGCTCCGCTCACCGATGACGTCGCCACGATCCGCGCCCTGCTGCCTCCCCTGAAACCCGACATCATGCCGAGCGCGGGCGACGCTCTGGCACCCGCCCTCAAGCAGGCCGAACATCTGATCGAACAGGGCGGGGGCAAGAACGGGCAGGTGGTTGTTCTCACCGATGGTTTTGCCGATCCTGCCGCAGCCCTTGAAGCTACGCAAGAACTCAGATCGCGGGGAATCACCGTGAATGTGGTGGGGATGGGCACACGCTCCGGCGCACCGCTCAATCAACCTCGCGGCGGCTTTGTCCAAAACGCGCGGGGACACGTGAGCCTCGCCCGTCTGGACGTGGGTCAATTGCAACAACTGGCCGCGACGGGTGGTGGACAGTATGTCGATCTGGATCGCCTGCCCAGCCTCATCGCCGATCTGCAAACCCGGCCGGACCGGCTAAGCGCGGCCGACGAAAAAAAGGGGCTGAGGGTAGCGCATTGGCTCGACGGAGGCGTGTGGCTGTTGCCGCTGCTGCTGGCGGCGACCGCGCTTCTGGCTCGGCGGGGGTGGTTGTAATGCGCAGCCTGATGCTCGCGTGGCTGCTTCTCTGGGCAGCCAACGCCCATGCAGGCGACTGGTGGGACAGCCTGTGGCGCACCGCCGACCAGCGTGGCGAACAGTTCTTGCAACGGGGCAACGCCACGGCCGCCGTGCACACTTTCAGGGATCCGCGCCGCAAGGCCTATGCCGAACTTCAGGCGCACAATTACGCCGACGCAGCGCGGGATTTCACTCCTTTCGACGACGGCAACGGCAACTACAACCGCGGCAACGCCCTGGCTCTGGCAGGCCAGTTGCAGGAAGCGCTCAAGGCCTATGATGCAGCCTTGGCGCGCGACCCGGGCGATCGGGACGCCCGCCACAACCGGGATCTTGTGGCCCGTGCGCTGCAGAATCAGGAGACCCATTCCAAGCCTTCTTCCGCAGGGAATTCCTCGTCGAGCGATCAAAGCAAAGCCGCCAAGGGCCACGCCAACAGCAAGGATGCGGGCACGCAGGGCAACGCGTCACCGAATTCATCCGCGCAGAATTCGGCGGGCAAAGATCAGCCGGACAACGCCGCACAAAGCGGCAGCGAAGCCAACCGCAGCGTCGGCCAGAAAGCGGGCCAGCAGCAGTCCGCCATGCGCAATCCGTCCCGCCAGTCCGGCGAACAAAACGCTCAGCCAAATAGTCAGAAGAATGGACAGGTTCCTGGTCAGCCGCAAACCGCCGACGATGCGGCTCAGGCTCGGCGCGATGCCGCTGCCAGTCTGGGTAAATTGCAGCCCGGACAGTCGTCCGCCTTGACCAGTCCACCCATCAGTGAACAGCAACTCGCCCAGGAACAATGGCTGCAACGCATCCCGGATGATCCGGGCGGACTGTTGCGGCGCAAGTTTTTGATCGAGCACATGATCCGAAAGCAAGAGGGACGACCTTGAAGAAGACGGGCCTTATCCTACTTTCCCTATTGTTTTGCGGCCTGAGTCTGCCCGCCTTCGCGGCACTCAATGCATGGCTGGACCAGAACCAGGTGGGACCGGGCGAATCGGTTCAGCTTACCTTGCAACACGATGGCCGGACCGACACTCAACCAGACCTGGGCCCGCTCAATCAGGATTTTGACATACTCGGGCGCAGCACCGGTTCCAGCATCCAGATCGTCAATGGCAAGATGTCGGCGACCGTACAGATCACGTTGACCCTGGCGCCCAAACATGGCGGCAAGCTGCAGGTACCTGCGCTGCAATGGGACGGTCAGTACACGCCCGCGCTTGTTATGGTCGTCAGTGGCAACGGCGCGGCGGCGCCACCCGGAAACGCGCCCTCCGGAAGAAGCTCGCACCTGTTCATCACCACGTCGCTGGACCATAAGCAGCCCTACGTCCAGGCTGCGGTTACGTTGACGGTCCACCTCTACGTGGACGAGCCTCTGTATCAGGCCAGCCTCGACCTGGAGCCCAACAAGGATGTGCTGATACAGCAATTGGGCAAGGACAGCCAGACGAGCGTGACGCGCAACGGCCAGGCTTACCAACTGATCGAGCGCAGGTACATGCTGGTCCCACAGCGCAGCGGCGAAATCAAACTGGACGGGCCGGTGCTGGACGCTCAGGAGCCCGATACCCGCAACGTCAACCCGTTTGGATCCGATCCATTCTTTGGCAACGTATTTGGTGGGCGAAATCCTTTCGCCGGCATGATGAACAGCACGCGCCCTGTGCATATGCGCGGCAACCCGATCGTCCTGAACGTGCGTCCGCGTCCCGCCAGTTGGACCGGCCATGATTGGCTGCCGGCGCAAGAGGTGACGCTACAGGAAACCTGGCAGCCCGATCGCGGACCGATCCACGCGGGCGATCCCATCACCCGGCACTTGCACCTCAGCGCCCTCGGGCTGACTGCCGCACAACTGCCCGACCTGAGCGCGCTCATGTCCCTTCCGCAAGGCCTTCGGGCCTATCCTGACCAACCCAAGCTGGATACTGGCGCGCAGGGTGAAAGCATCGTCGGCGCACGCGACCAGGACATCGCGCTGATTGCCAGCCAGGCCGGCCGCTATGTCATCCCTGCCCTGCATCTGTCCTGGTGGGATACGCGCAAGAATGCTCAAAGGGAAATCGATTTGCCCGCGCACACGCTGGAGGTCTTGCCAGGCTCGCCGGGCGCGATGGCCGGGACGACGCCGCCTGATCACGGCGCAACCGCACCGGTCCAGACGTCAGTGAGCCAACCGCCCACCTTTGCGCTCAATACCGCTAGTCCTGCCGTCCACGATTATTGGCCCTGGCTCGGCATCACCATGGCCATGCTTTGGCTGGGCACCTTGTTTGCCTGGTGGTTCACTCGCTCGCGCAATCCGTTGGGCCCGACTGTTGGGGCCGGTCAGCCACTACCGGCGCCAGCGGCGCCGACTGTTGCCGCGGCAGATGCGCGCGAGGCCTTCCGCCAAGCCTGCCGGGAAAGCAACCCACAGGCTGCTCGACGGCATCTGCTTGACTGGGCTGGCGCACTCTGGCCCGCGGATTCACCCATCGGTCTCAAGGCATTGGCGGAGCGCCTTGATGCCCCCAATCTGAGGCCATTGCTGAGTCAGCTCGACCGCGCCTGTTACGCAGGTGGGGAGTGGCATGGTGAACTCCTGCTGAATGAACTGAAGACGCTGTCGAAGCGGGACAAGTCGGATGCCAGGTCCGCGGCCGCCCTGGCTGGCCTGTATCCCTAATGTTCGATCATGATCAGGGAATGGATCTTCCATTCTTCGATCTGACCAAGTCGTTCTTGCTCGTGTTTGAAAACGGGCTGGGCGTCTGGAAAATCGGGTTCGAATCTATCCTCGCAGAAGAACCGCCTACAAGATGTGGCGGACTGCATCCACGGATCAGAATCGACGTTTGGTAGAAATCGTTGGGGTGGCATGATCCATTACGGGCCGCGCCTGGCGTTGCACCATGTCAGATCAGTTTCCCGGTCGACACGCACCACCCTGGGGCCCACGGCTTCTTAAATGTGATCCCAATTATGCAGGAAAGCACGCGTTCATCATCGTTTCCCGTATTGGCACAGTCTGTGCTTTTTTTATAGCGTCAGGCTAGTGGTGGCTTGATCGAGGGGTGGTGAAGTACTTGCTGCCGAATTAAATTAGATGGGCAATGGCGTCCATCTCTGAGTCCTCATCATCATGAGGAACGGGGATGGGCGTTTTTTTTTGTAATTAACACGGACCTAGGGGGAATTGTCATGGCTTATTTGCAGCCTTCTGAATTTGTCACCAAGATGGTGGATGCAGGTGAATCCAAGATTTACATGTCTACCAAAGACACACTGATCAGGGCCTATATGGCTGGCGCCATTCTCGCACTGGCAGCGGTATTCGCCGTAACAATTGCCGTCCAGACCGGCTCTCCATTGATCGGCGCCATCCTGTTCCCGGTGGGCTTTTGCATGCTGTATTTGATGGGTTTCGACCTGTTGACCGGCGTGTTCATGCTGACCCCGCTTGCCTTGCTGGATAAACGACCTGGCGTGACTCCAGCCGGAGTTTTGCGGAACTGGGGCCTGGTCTTCCTGGGCAATTTCGCCGGCGCATTGACGGTTGCAGTCATGATGGCATTCGTGTTCACCTACGGTTTCTCCACAGACCCGGGCCCGGTCGGCACCAAGCTCGCGGGCATCGGCGTGGCACGCACCCTGGGGTATGCGAAATGGGGTATTGCAGGTTGGTTCACTATCTTCATTCGCGGCATGCTGTGCAACTGGATGGTATCGATGGGCGTGGTCGGCGCCATGATCTCCACCTCGGTGAGCGGTAAGGTCATCGCCATGTGGATGCCCATCATGCTGTTCTTTGCCATGACCTTCGAACACTCGGTGGTCAACATGTTCCTGTTCCCCATGGCAATGATGGTGGGTGGCCAGTTCTCGATCACCGACTACTTCATCTGGAATGAGATTCCCACGGCGTTGGGCAACCTGGTGGGCGGCATTGCGTTTACCGGACTGACGCTCTACAGCACGCATGTCAAGACCGCGCCCAAGCGCACCTTGCAGGCCGTCAAAGCCGAGCCAAAACGCGCCTTCAATTGATCCAAAGTGATTTGCGTGAGCCTCCGCCCTGTTTAGGGGCCGAGGCTCTATTGGCATCAGACATGTCAACGGCGCTGCTCGTCTCCATCGGCCAATATTCAGACAAGGGCCGGAAGGAAATCAATCAGGATTTCCACGGCGTCTACATTCCTGAAGAACCGCAACTGAGTTCCAAGGGTGTGGCCATTGCGCTGGCGGACGGCATCAGCAGCAGTGATGTCAGCCAGCAGGCCAGTCAAACCGCCGTTGCGAGTTTCCTGGAGGACTATTACTGCACCTCGGAGGCCTGGTCGGTCAAGACATCGGCTCAACGGGTCTTGACGGCAACCAATACCTGGCTTCATTCGCAGACCCAACAAAGCCAATACCGCTACGAGAAGGACAGGGGCTATGTGTGCACACTAAGCGCCATGGTCATCAAGTCGACCACGGCGCATATCTTCCACGTCGGTGACGCGCGCATCTACAGGGTGCAAGGCAATGACCTCGAACAACTGACCAATGATCATCGGGTTCGGATTTCACAGGACAGGAGTTACCTCAGTCGTGCCATGGGCGTCAGCCCCCAGATCGAGATCGATTACCAGGCGCTGCCGCTAAACGAAGGTGACATCTTCCTGCTTGCGACCGATGGCGTGTACGAGCATGTCAACCCGCATTACCTGACCGCGATGATCCACGAACACGCGCATGATTTGGACAAGGCGGCGAAGCTGATTACAGACAAAGCCTATGAATGCGGCAGCGAGGACAACCTCACAACCCAGATTGTCCGCATTGAAGCATTGCCAAGTCCCGATGCCAGCGAACTCTATCAACAGATGACCATGCTCCCGTTTCCGCCTGATCTGGACGCCCGCATGGAACTCGACGGGTACCGGATCATCAGGGAGGTGCATGCCAGCAACCGCAGCCACGTCTATCTGGCCGTTGATACGGAAACCAGCACTCGGGTCATCATCAAGACGCCATCCACCGATCTTCGCGGCGACCCCGCCTATCTTGAGCGCTTCCTGATGGAGGAATGGATTGCCCGGCGAATTAATAGTGCGTACGCATTGAAGCCCTGTCCGCAGACCCGGAAACGGAACTCTCTTTATGTTGCCATGGAGTTCGTCGAGGGCAAGACCTTGACCCAGTGGATGATCGACAATCCCAAACCGGATCTGGAAACAGTGCGTGGCATAGTCGACCAGATTGCCAAGGGACTGCGTGCATTCCATCGGCTTGAGATGCTGCACCAGGATCTGAGGCCGGACAACATCATGATCGATGGCACCGGCTCGGTAAAGATCATAGATTTTGGCTCAACCAGCGTGGCAGGCATCATGGAAATTGCCAGTCCCATTGAGCGATACCACTTGCTGGGCACTGTCCAATATACCGCGCCGGAATATTTTCTCGGCGAAAGCGGCTCAACGCGCTCGGATCAATTTTCCCTGGGCGTAATCGCCTATCAAATGCTTACAGGAAAGCTGCCATATGGAACCGAGGTGGCCAAGATCAAGACAAGAACTGAGCAACGGAAATTGAAATATGCCTCCGCGCTTCTTGGCAATCGTTCGATTCCAGCCTGGATCGACGAAGCCATCAGAAAAGCAGTTCATCCTGATTCCAACAAGCGTTACGAAGAACTGTCCGAGTTCATGTTTGACTTGCGCCACCCAAACAGGGCATTTCTGAACAAGACCGCCCCCCCGCTCCTGGAGCGCAACCCGGTAGCGTTGTGGAAGGGGCTTTCCCTAATCCTGGCCATTATCATCGTATTCCTGTTGAGCAATGGCGCGGCAATCAAGTAGCGATTTAGTGGAAACGCTTCTGAATCTGAAGGCGAGGCGGTTCGGTTTGTTTCCGCGAGCACGGCAGCCCGCCAGGGCGAACACCTCGATCTTCTGGCTGCAGTTCACGGATTGACGCTGTCGATTCCGCGTAAGCGCCTTGCGACCGTCGGTGGCATGGGGAGGAACCAGCACAATCGAGCAACCAAGGGTACCGTGGCGCACATGAGTTTGCGAATGTCGCGGGGCCATCAACACGCTCGGAGATCACGAAGTCAGCCACACAAAGCCATATGAGATCATTCTGGCTGGTACACCGTGGATCTCAAGGTCAATCGAACAAGACATGCAAGTGCGTCGGCGCTTGGTTCGCTTGCAAAATCCTTGCGCGCGCAAAGCCAGCCCACCGTAACACCTTGTTTGGCTCCATCCTTCGCCCCCTCGTGATGCGCTTGCCACCAGCTGACTATGTGGAGAGTTCAGTGTTACCCAACATGCGCAAACGCCAGCGCAGGGGCGGTTGTGCGGAAAGCCAGCCAACCGACGTGGCACTTGCGGCCAGGATTTCCTGCAATCCTTCTTGCGCCCCTGACCCCAAAGCTTGGGCAGCATGACGATCAACGCGCAATTCAATGACCCAATGCACGGCCAGCCATGCGGCCAGAAAACCAGCCAAGCCGAGCCATGCGCGAACGTCAGAGGGAATATCCGGAAGCATGACTGTCAACACAAGCGTCGGCAACAAGGCGCCCAGCCGCTGCGGCAAGCTGCCGTGGACCAAGGCGCGTGCCAGAAGAAAACGCAAGCCATTTGTGCCAAGACGCTCCGCCAGCGCGGAAGAGAGAAACACCTCGCTTTGCCCAGGCAACAACCCGGCGGTGACGATGAACGGGGCTGAATGCTCCACCAGAACGACGGGTAGCTCGACGAGTTGGAGAGGTCCTCTGCTCACGCGCAATTCCGCCAAGGTATTGTTCACCGCCTGTCGCAACGGTCCGGCAAAGACTTCCTTCACGACGAGTGCGCGACAGATCGCAGGACCGTACCCGAACCCGGCCACCACCAGTGCCCCCTGGTAGACGCTGGACAGCAGCAGATAGGTCGCGTTTTTGTCCCAGGGGGCGGGAACCAGGATGTCTGGTGCGTAGAAGGCCAGCGCGCTGACCAGCAGGAATATCCAAGTGCGTCGCGGGGAGGAGGGAATCATTGCGCCATTGTTCCACGAACTCCCGTCGACAGGGTCCGTCCGGGTTACTCAGGGTGAGCCATTCAATTTGAGCAGTGGCGCGAATTCGCCAATATCAAATCGGCCTGACAGTGCAATGCCTCGGATTCAGCCATCCTGCCCCAGATCGGGTGATGAAGGATCCAACAGACGTTCAGCCACAATAAAGCACCCAAGTCCAAGTCCGATGGCGAGAATTCCCAAGGTATAGGCCAGCCTTCTTCCGTGCCATAGGCCGGATATCCACCGATCAATATCGTCCACGACGAGCGCCGCCTTGCCACCATAGAGTTCCAGGTCGTGGACGTAACGCTTGGAATCGCGCGGCTGTGTGGGATACACAGTTCCGTTCACCAATTCATAGTCGACGTTGTCGCCCATGTCATCTTCGGCCGACAGATAAACCATGGCCGCCGCCGCCAGGCCCGCGAGAAGGATGAAGGCGCCGACCAGATAGAGTCGAATTTGAAGACTTGAGCGCTTCATGTGCATGTCTCGCCTGTCACTCTTCAGCCTGTGCAATTGCTTCGCCTCAGGTTTGAAAACAGCGCCCCTCACTGTCGGATCTTTTTACCCTTGGCCGCTGCGCGCCTCAACCAGGAAACGGTATCGATTTGATTACAAATCAAAATGTCTTGCGTGGCACAGCTTATGCATTTTGGAGCGATAAAGCGCATCGACTCAGAATGCGCGCATAAGAAGCGGAGTTCAATCCCCGCTTCATTGAGAAGAATTACAAGTCGGAGGAAGAACAAGAATGAAATCAAGGCCAATCCCCTTGGCGGTCCTTGCAGCGCTCGGAACATTCGCCGGCCCCAAACCTGACCTGTTTACCTTTGGTCCAACCTGCACCTGCCGAACCGAGTGGGACAGGGCCGAAGGGTGATGCCGGACGAACGAGGTGCACCATGGACCTTGGACCTCTTTTTCCGGGAATGGTCAACACGGTGGGTGCCTTGTTGCCCGCCCTGATTTCATTGGGGCTCGTCTTGGCCGGATGGACCCGCAGCCGGCTCTGCACGGGCGACCAGATCTGGTTGGGTGTCTTTTCAATTGCACTGTCCGCAGTACTTGCCAGGATGTCTGTCAGCCCGGGCGAAGTTTCACTCCATATGCCGCCCGGTGCGACGCTGTTTGTCTGCTATCTGGTTTGGCGCGGGTATTACATCTCCCCTGGATTGGCTTTCGCCTTGACCTATACGAGCATCTTGCCGGTCGACCTCTGCCTGTCCGAACTGGCTACGGGATCCCAGTTCGACACTGAGTGCATTGGCGGGGCCGGTTGGCGCGATGGCTTGTTGATCTTCCCTGCCCTCACTGCCGTGGCGGTCGGCTATGCCAATTGGCGCATGGCGAAAGCGGGCCGTGCCGGATTGTTCTGGCTCGGACAAGGGACCCCGGGACTCGCGCCTGAATCTGCGCAGGACGATCATGTACAGCGCCTGGGTCGCCGAGTTGACGACGATGCTGAAACAGCGCAGGCACCGCTTGAGATGTTGAGCACCCAGCCGGCGCTCACTTGGTCAGTTCCAGCACGCCATCCCAGTCTTCCGCCGGCAGATGCGGGCGGGAGCGGGTAACCATGCTAAGAAAGAGGCGCGCTACAACTGCGATCTCACACTGAAGTTGACGGGCAATGTGATTGGGAAGAGCGTAGGGCCCATTGACTCTGACCTTGGCGGCGGAGCCCCTTCGATCGTTACGGAACCCGGCATGCTGCCCCTCCTCGCTATCGGCCTGCTTGGCTTTGGCATAGCACGGTGCAAGCTTTGCTGAGTGCCGAACTTCATCCCAGTTAGAGGCGGCCCTGGCCGCTGCATGTCTTTGGCAGCGGAACGATTTGCATGGGGACAGGAATATTCCTATGCTTGCGACCAACGTCGGCGAGCGACTGGCCAAGCACTCGGTGCCGAATCGATGGAGATTGCAACCGAAGACCGACCCATGCATCGATACAAACGACTACTCGCAGTTGTCCTGTTTCTGGCGCTCTTGTTTGCGGTCTTCGAGCTGACCGGCCTGCGGGATCACTTCAATCTCAAGTTTCTACAGCAGCAGATTCAGGAGAACCGAATCAGCGGTCTGCTGATTTTCACGCTCTTGTTTTCGTTGGGCAATTTGATCCAGATACCGGGCTGGATATTCCTTGCTGCCGCGGTGCTGACCATGGGGCGCACCCTTGGAGGAATCATCACCTATGTCGCCGCATGCCTGTCCTGTGTCACGACCTTTTTCACCATCAGATTGCTGGGTGGCGACGCACTGCGCCAACTGAACAGCACAATTGCGGCCCGTCTGCTGCGCCGGCTTGACACCCACCCGATCCTTAGCATCTTGCTCCTCAGAGTGATATTTCAAACTGTACCTGCCCTGAATTACACGCTCGCTCTGTCAGGCGTCCCATTCCGCGCCTACCTGATCGGAACCCTTCTGGGTCTGCCGCTGCCCATCGCTTTGTACTGTCTGTTCTTCGATTATCTGGCAAGAACGCTGAACGTTCTGTAGCCCGGCGCGCGCTCAGAAGCGCGCTGTCTCCAGCCACTCAAGCACTGTTGCGCAAAGCTCATTCGGCACGGCGCGCTTGGCCAGAAAGTCATTCATGCCGGCATCGAAGCAACGCTGTCGGTCTTCGGCGAGAAGCCGAGACGAGCTGGCGAAGGATGCACCGAGAAAGACAGCGGGCCATACGGCCCAGCCCCACCGGATCAATGCCGCGACCGCTATCCCGGGCGGCACAGCCAATCGAGGGTGATATGCGTGTCGGTATAGGGAATCTTCAGCCCGTGCCAGCCGAACAGCAAATAAGTCAGGGCCAGAAGAAGGAGGCTGGTCAGGATCCGGGCGTTGCTGGATACGCGCGTCAAATCGAATCGCAACAGGAGAATGTTGGGGAAGGAACATCGGTCTTTGCTCCGGGCATCTTCCATTGACATAAGATGGATGAAATATATATTGTAATTATATGATAATTATACCTTAGTTTCTCACCGCAGCATTATCCAGAAGCTTGCGTTTTGGCGAAATAGGCTAGCCGAAACAGTGCCTTCCCGTCGACTCATTCATGGCGCCACTTGGCGGGTCCTAGTCAAAGCCAGGCCCGATGAGCAATTCTCTCAGTCGGGCGCCTTGGCATGCAGTGGCGCGGCCGGCGCCTCGCAGCCCTGGGCTTGGCCTATCCCCTTCAAGTAGGCTCTGCGCACGCCTCCTGCAGCGATTGAGGCTGCCACTTCCTTGGAATGGCGCTCGGCGCCGGTAAGTTTCCGCACCCAACCCCTATAGGGCACCAAGCCCTCGGCAGCCCCTCTGAGTGCGCCGATTGCAGCGTCACCTGCGGCCACCGTCCCGCGTTCTATGAGGCTGGGATCTTCGGCGGACTGAGGCGCATCGAGATCCGGTCCGAGGGCTTCATCGAGCGACTGCACTTCAGCCGTCAGGGCGGCGCACGTTGCATCCTTCGGCAGCAGATATGGGCTCTGCTTGGCATCGCTCAGGGCCTTTGGAATCTTGGCACGCAAGAGATTGAGGTCGGTCAATGGCGCTGCAACAGCCTGCGTGATGCGCATTCCCGAATCAGGCTTTTGAGGCGACGGTGGCACGGCGCAGGCAGTCAGCATAATAGGCAGGATAAGGTGTAGGGGTTGCAGTCTCATAGCCAGGAAGTTTAACAAGACTGTCTCTTCAGTGTTCGGTACATGCTTCAGACAGCGCTCATGGTTGTTTTCCTTGCACCAGCGACTAAGGTGCAAAGTAGGCGACTTGGCGCATCTTCCCGCTTGGCGCAGCGTACGTCGCATGGGGTGTGCCAGCCCTTTTGCCTTAGATCTAACAATACCTCCAAGGAGGACGCCATGGCTTTGGAAGCAAACATAGAAACACTCAAGTCAAATCTGCGCGGTGCGCTGATCCGGCCCGGCGACACGGGCTACGACACTGCGCGCAAGGTATACAACGGCATGATCGACAAGCGTCCGGGCTTCATCGCGCAATGCGTGGACGTGGCCGACGTTATCGCTGCCGTCAACTTCGGCCGCGATGCCGGCCTGACCATTGCAGTTCGGGGCGGCACCCACAGTGGTCCCGGCCTCGGGACCGTGGATGACGGCCTGGTCATCGACCTGGGACGCATGAGGGGCACCTGGGTTGATCCGGCGGCCGGCACGGTGCGCGTCCAAGGGGGCTGCAGGTGGGGTGATGTCGATCATGCCACCCACCCGTTCGGACTCGCCACCCCCAGCGGTTTCATCTCGACCACCGGCGTGGGCGGCCTCACGCTGGGCGGCGGCATCGGCTACCTTTCACGGCGCTACGGCCTGACCATAGACAATGTGACGGGAGCAGACCTGGTTCTCGCCGATGGCCGCTTCGTGACCGCAAGCGCGACCCAGAACGCGGACCTGTTCTGGGCGCTGCGCGGCGGTGGCGGAAACTTTGGCGTCGTGACCTCGTTCGAGTTTCGCCTGCACCCGGTCAGCATGGTCCATGGTGGACCGATGATGTGGCCGGTGGAGCGAGCCGCCGAGGTGCTGCCGCTCTGGCGCGATTTCATAAAGACAGCGCCTGACGAGATCAACGGCTGGTTTGGCTTCGTGACGGTTCCGCCGGGGCCGCCGTTTCCGGAGCAGTTCCACCTCAAGAAGATGTGCGTCGTGGTGTGGTGCGACACGGGCCCGAAGGATCAGGCGGAACAGCGGCTCGCGGCAATCCGCAAGGACTTCGGCGCACCGGTTATCGATTTCGCCGGACCCATCCCATGGCCGGTGTTGCAGAGTCTGTTCGACCCGCTGATGCCTCCCGGCTTGCGCTGGTACTGGAAAGCCGACTTCTTCAATGAACTGAGCGACGCGGCGATTGCGCTGCACATCAAGCACAGCTCCGAGCTGCCGACCCCTCTGTCAACCATGCACATCTACCCGATCAACGGCGCGGCGCAGCGGGTCGGCAGGAGCGACACCGCGTTCAGCTTCCGCGACGCCACTTTCGCCCAGGTGATAGTGGGAATCGATCCGGACCCCGCCAATGACCAAAAGATCACCCAATGGGCGCGCGACTACTGGCAGGCCTTGCATCCCCATTCCGCCGGCGGCGCGTATGTCAACATGATCATGGATGAAGGGCAGGCTCAGGTGCAGGCGGCCTATCGGGACAACTACGACCGCCTGGTCACGGTCAAGGACAAATACGACCCGAGGAATCTGTTCCACCTGAATCAGAACATCCAGCCCTCAGCGTAACGGCGCCACGCTTCCAGCACGGCAGAGACTATCCAGCGGCGCGATTGCCTCTGCCGTCGCGGCAAGCCTACCAGCCGGACCTGGGTTGGAATGGGCTCACCAAGGGTGAGCGGGTGTTCGCACCCCATCGTGGTGTCAACTGACGGGAGCATCCGCCCACCCTGCCAATGCAGTTCACAATGACCCGGTGGATCAGGCTGATCAATTCTTCTTGCCCTTGTCGGCGGCCGCGCGCAACGAGGTGTCCACTTCGCGCTTGAAGGTCGGCATGTCGATTGCCATACCGTTCAGTATCGTGCTCCAGTGACGCGAGATCGCCGCCATTGCGACGGCTTCCTTGATCTCGTCGTCGGTTGCGCCATATGCTCTCGCAACGGCAGTATGGAAATACACGCAGTACGCGCAAGGCACCTGCGCCGCAACCGCGAGCCCGATCAGCTGCTTGACCTTGGGCGTAAGAAAGCTCTGCTCACTGGCTTGCAAGGTCTTGAATTCGGCCCACGCGCCGGGGATGCCGGCCTCCGGAAATGCCTTGAAGAATCCCGGCACGATGCCGAGCGTGGCCTGAATATCCTGATAGGTCGCAGCGGCATTGGCGTGGACATCGTCTGCGGCTGCGCTGCCGGACGCGACAGTGCCCAGTACGGCGCAGGCTAGTATGAATTGACGCGAACATTTGAGGCTGAGTAACATGATTTTCTCCTGATGGAAGGTTGAGAAGAGGATGAAAAGCCGGCTTCCATGCCGTGCGATCCATGCCTAGTATTTTCAGCCTGCGTTGGAGCGATCGTTGGAGGGAGCGTGGAAATGCAACAATCTGCACGCGATTCAGCCGCCCGAGAACCTGACATTCAGATTCAACTATTGGGTGATCTGCGCGTTACCCGAGCTGGAAGGCCGTTAGCGCTGCCGGCATCCAAGCGCAGTCGTGCGTTGCTTGGTTATCTTGTCGCAATCGGCGTCGCGCAATCGCGTCAGGTGCTGTGCGACCTGTTGTGGGATGGCCCCGATGATCCGCGTGCCGAATTGCGCTGGAGTCTGACGAAGTTGCGCCCGGTCATCGACGCCCCGCAGGCGCGACGCATTGAGGCAGATCGCGAACGTGTGTTGTTCGTGCCCCATGGCGCAGGCATCGACACCGTCGCGGTGCAGACGCTGCTGGCTGGCGGCGTCGAACAGACCGCTGTCGCGGAACTCGAGCAAGCCGCCGCACTGCTAGCCGGGGAGTTCCTGGCCGGACTCGAACTTCCTGCCTGCTATCGCTTTCACCAGTGGTGCATGGCCGAACGTGAATGGTACGGTGCACTCTACCGAAAGGTCCTCGCCGCCTTGATCGAACGCCTGCCCGACCAGCCCGAACGCGCACTTACACATGCGCGCGCGATGGTCGCTGCAGATCCCCTCTCCGAACCGACCCACGCGACCCTCGTTCAACTCTTGTCAGCGTCCGGCCGGATACGCGACGCAGAAGCGCACTGCCGCCATGCGGAAGCCCTGTTTCAACGCGAACTGGGTGTCATGCCGGACAAGGAATTGCGCGATGCGGCACGACAGCTGCGCGCCGCCCAGCCGCACCCACAGCGCGCCATGGCTGAACCCATGCGGCCCGACCCGTTGCCAATCCGACGCGCAGCGCGCGAGGCGGAGCGCGACACGGCGTCACCCCTGGTCGGTCGCTCGAATGAATGCCGTGTGATCGAGGCAGCTGTGGCCTCGCTTGAACGTACAGGTTCACGCAACCTGCTGTTGTTTGTTGGCGAACCCGGAATAGGCAAGACCCGGCTCCTGCAAACGCTGAGCGAATGTGCTTCAGGCGTCGGTTGCCGGGTGTTCTCTGCGCGCTGTTTCGAGGCCGAGATGATGCGCCCTTACGGCAGCTGGATCGATGCGCTGCGCACCCTGCCGCCAGAGCTGGTTGCGGAACCGTTGCGGCGCGACCTGAGCCCCTTGCTTCCGGTGACGGAATCCCCTGCGATCGAACAGGGCGGCCGCACCCGCCTGTTCGCCGCCGCGACCGCGCTGATCAAGGATCTGGCGGCCACACAGCCCGTGCTGCTGATCCTGGATGATTTGCAATGGCTGGACGAAGGATCGGCGGCGCTGCTGCACTATCTCACGCGCAGTGCCGACCCGGCCACTCGCCTGTTGATCGCAGGTGCTGCGCGGCAGGGCGAGATCGACGACAACCCATGGGCCAGAGGCGTGCTGCATTCGCTGGCGCGCGAGCATCACCTGCAGGAATTTGCGCTCGAGCCACTCAACGCCGCCGATGTGGCCACGCTGCTGGCACGCAGCGCGCCGGCGCTCGACACCGAGGCCGTGTACCACCAGAGCGGCGGCAATCCGCTGTTCGTGCTGGCGCTGGCCAACGCTGCCAGGGTGGGCGACGCCGCCGTCGATCTATCGCTGCAGGCCCTCACCGGGGAACAAATACAGCGACTGGACACAAACGCTCGCGAACTCGTCGTCTGGAGCGCAGCCATGGGGCGTGAATTCCGTCCCGAGACCTTGAGCCTGGCCATGAACATTCCCGAAGCGGATCTGATGCTGCGCTTTGACCGGCTTGAACGCCGAGGCCTGCTAAGAGAGACCGGCGCCGGCCACTACGACTTTGCCCACGACTTGGTCCGCGAGGCGGTGTATCGCGGTCTGTCCCAGCCTCGTCGCCGTGCCCTGCACAGGCAGATCGCACACGCGCTGAAGGCCGCCGCCGCGAGCGATCCCGGTCTGCATGGGGAATTGGCCTACCACGCCAGTCAGGCCGGCGATGCCCCGCTCGCCGTGCGCGCCTACATTGCGACGGGAGAGCACTGCCTGCGGGTGTTTGCCAATCCACAAGCCATTGCGGCAGCTGAACGCGGCCTCGCCATGCTGGAGCAACTCCCCGCCGGGGCCGAACGTGTCAGCATGCACATCGAACTGCTGAAGCTGCGTATCGTGGCGGCCTCAGGCACAGGTGCACGACGCATAACGGAACTGAGAGACCAACTGCAGGAGGCGATCGAGACTGCCGAATTAATGGGCCTGTACTCGGTGGCTGCCAGTGGCCTGCACATGCAATCCTGGTTGGCGCAGCAGGCCAACGATCTTGAAGCGACCCGGGTGGCGACCTTGCGTGCCGAGCGCCTGACCCGCAGCGCGGACGCGGTGACCCATTGCCAGCAGTTGGCCAACAGCGGGCGCTGCCTGCTCGAAGTCGAAAGCGACATGGCACACGCGCGTGCGCTGATCGCCGCTGCCTCGGCGAAGGCGGACAGCATGAATCTGCAGCTGATCGAGCTGGAATGGGCCCGCGGGCTGATTGCCCGCTGGGATGGGGAGCTCGACACAGCACAGGCGGCATTGCGCACCTCGGTCGGACTGGCGCGGGTGCGCGAAGACCGCTGGCGCGAATTCGAATGCCTGGTTTGGCTGGCGACCATAGAACTGGAGCGTGGGCAATTTGATGCCGTTGAACAGGTCTGCCAGGAAGTGGCCGAGGTCGCCACCCGCATGGGGGATGTAAACGCCCCGATGGGCGCAGCATTGCGGTCGCTCGCAAGCGAGCGGCGCGCACCTGACGGCACGGCCGACAACGCACGGACCGTTCTCGAAGCGAGCCTCGCTGAATTTCGCAGGCTGGACGACAAGGTGCATCTCGCCTATGTGCTGAATCAGGCTGCGGCACTCGATCTGGAGCACGACCGCCTGGCGCAGGCAGAGGCAGCTGCCACGGAAGCGCTCGGTGCCGCTCAGCGTGTTGGCCGAAATACCGAGATCATCGTTGCCCAAGCCTTGCTTGCGTGCATCGACTACGCCAGGGGAAAACCCGAAAGGTCGGTCAATTGTTCTGCCGCAAACGGGGGCGGCGAGGCAGTTCCAAGCGCACGCGCCAGGTCCTTCCTGGAACGGGTCGAGCGAGCCTCCCGCGGCAGTCGAACTGCAAAAACGAATATTCGGCCCATTCCAACGCCGGTTCCAACGAAGGAACCGTAATCTTCGAACCGCAACACCCGATCAACCCAGGATTTGAAGGAGACCGCCATGACACGCATCATTGTCGAACGAAATTTCGAAACTCCGCAGTCCGACGCCGACATGGCCAAAGTGGCCGACCGCGAACGCCCCTGTCTGGAGGTTTACAAGGTGCAATGGAAACGCAGCCTGCTTTCCACCGATCGGCGCCGCATGGTGTGCGAGTACGAAGCTGCGGACGCCGAAACGGTGCGCAAGGTGCAACGCGAGGCGCAGGCCATGTTTGATCGCATTTGGGCTGCCGACGTCATCGAGTAGAAGCAGGCCGACGTGGCGCAGCGCGCCCGGCCCGGACAACGGACAGCGCAAGCAATCGTGGCTGCAGTCGCCTAGCGATTCAACTCAACTGAACCCGCGCAATGACTTCGGCTGCGCCAGCCACTTGAGCACGGCGCCAAAGAGCTTTTCCGGATCAACCGGCTTGGCGATGAAGTCGTTAATCCCCGCGTTCAAGCAGTTGGCCCGGTCCTCCCCAAACGCATTAGCCGTGACGGCGAGAATCGGAACCTTTGCGCCGTTGGGCAGTTTGCGTATCCGGCGCGTGGCTTCCAGACCGTCCATGTTGGGCATCTGTACGTCCATCAATATCAGGTCGTAGCCGTTTCTGGTCGCGAGTTCCACCGCCTGGACCCCATCTTCGGCGAGATCGATGGTCTGCCCGGCTTCTTCCAGAAACATCAGGGCAACCTCGCGATTGATCGGCTCGTCCTCGGCCAGCAGAATGCGGCGGCCAGGGTAGTCGCGGGCCAGGCTCGCCTCGGCAGAAGCGATTGTGGTTGGGGGCATCGTGCCGACCACGGGTTTGCCCTTCTTGAGCCGTGCGGTGAACCAGAATGTACTGCCCGCCCCGGGGGTGCCGACCACTCCGGCATCGCCACCCATCAACCGCGCCAGCCTTCTGGTGATGGCAAGGCCAAGGCCCGTGCCGCCATACTTGCGGTCCAGGGAGTTGTCCGCCTGCTCGAACGCCGAAAATAGTTTCGCAGCCGCTGCCGGATCGATTCCAATCCCGGTGTCCTGCACTTCGAACCGCACCAGAACGCTCTCATTCGACTCGTCCTCCAGCCGGGTCCGCAAAGTGACGGTTCCGGTTTCGGTGAACTTGACCGCATTGGTGGCGTAGTTCAGCAGCGCTTGCTGCAGCCGGGCCGGATCACCCAGGAGAGAATGGGGCATCGGCGGCGCCTCAACGAGCAGCTTGAGGTGCTTGGCCCTTGCCCGATCGCTGAGCATGCTGGCGACATTGGTAGGGATGGCGCCCACGTCGACCTCGATTTCGTCGAGGACGAACTTTTCGGCCTCGATCTTGGAAAGATCGAGGATGGAATTGATGACTTCCAGCAGGTGTTGACCGGCGACATCGATGCGGTCGAGTCGCCCGGCCTGTTGCGGGGTGACGCCGGCTCGCCTGATCAGGTGCGCCATGCCGAGAATGGCGTTCATCGGCGTGCGGATCTCGTGGCTCATGTTGGCCAGGAAGGCGCTCTTGGCCAGGTTGGCGGCCTCGGCCGCCTCCTTGGCGCGCAACAAGGCCAGCTCCGCTTCCTTGCGTTTGCTGATGTCGGTGACGAAGACGATGAACTTTGAGTGCTTATCGTCGTTGCCCGCAAGATAGTAAATCGTTACCTCGACTGGTATCAAACGGCCGTCCTTGGTTCGTTCCACCGTTTCCAGTTGCCCGAGGCCCTGCTTGCGCATCGCTTCGGCCGCTTCTTGGAAACGTTCTTCGGTGAACTCTGGGGCGACGTCGACAACGCGCAACTGGAGCATCTCATCCAACGTATACCCCAGCATGTCCGCGAAGAACTGGTTGACGTAGATGAAGCGCCCAGTCTCGGCCTCGACCCAGTTGATGCCAATGCCAACGCAGTCCATTGCGAACTGGGTTTCGGTCAGCTTGCGGTTTGTCGCGTCGAGCTCGGCGGTGCGCGCCGCAACAAGGTGCTCAAGATGATTACGGTGCAGGTCCAGTTCAACCTCTTGCTGCTTGCGCTTGGTGATGTCTTCGACGATGGACCAGATATAGCGTTCCCCATCGCCGCCTGTGACGAGGACGCCGTTCAACTGCACGGGAACGAGGCTGCCATCCCGGCGCTCATATTCCTTCTCGTAAGGGCCATAACATCCGTAGCGAAACAGCGATTCGAGCTGCCTGGCCTCCAGCCCATGGTATTTCTGTGGCGTCAGCGCCCAGTAGTCGAGTTTCTTGAGTTGGGCCTCGGAGTATCCGCAGATCAGCCGGAAGGCCCGGTTGAATTCGACGAAGCGCCCTTTCATGTCTGTAAGTGCGATGCCGAGTGGCGACAGTTCGAACAGCCCGCGCAATTTCTCTTCGCTCGCGCGCAGGGCCGCCTCGGCGTCCTTTAGAGGGGTGGTATCGGAAACCTGGACGCAGAAGCCCCGCACCTCGCCATCAACGATGTCGGGCAGGAATTCCACCAAGGAATGACGCACCCCATTGCCATCCAGTCTTGGGAAAGCGCGCTCGAACCTCTGCGGATCGCCGCGCAATACGCGATCGATGTAGGGGAAATTCAGGGCGTAAAGGTCCTCCCCAAGCACCTCTCGGGCATGCTTGCCCCGTATCACCGCCGGGTCCACACCTAACCAGGCTGAATAAGCCTTGTTGCTGAACCGGTTGCGCTGGTCTTTGTCCCAGTACCCGATCATCCCCGGCATACTGTCCAGGAGGAACCCGAGATCAAACCGCTCGGGCGACAAGCAGCTGTCAGGGGCACTTGGGTTGTGTGCCGCAGGCTCTTCGTTGCGGGAGAAGAGGCTGGAAAGGCGCTCAACCTCCCTGCGGAGGCGAGTGTTTTCAGCTTCAAGTTCGCGAACGCGAACCTCATGGTCAATAAAAGAGGGCATGACAGACCCAAAAAAAAGGAGATGACAAGGCAGGCTCCGGATTCCCGTCTCGCACATCGCGTTTATCGATACATCAATAACTAATTAATATTGTGGTTGACGAAGCTGCGTGCATTGCCCGCAGTTACGTCAGTGGATATCTAGATCCACCAATCATTCTTTCACACGGATGGCGACAAAGTCAACGTTTGCCTGCCCGCGCAATGAAGACCTCGCCGCAGCGGCATGCCGCCAGAATCCGGCCATAGGGGTGCGTTTGCGATGCCTCATTCCGTTCGGCGCGCCTGCCAGACTCGGGTAAGCTTGTGGCGTGAACGATTTGATCCGGAGTCCGTCCCCAGCTCCCGATGCCCACCATGAGCCGCCCGAGCTTGAGGTGGTGATCGAGATTCCGCGCGGAAGCTTTCTCAAGCGTGGCTCCACCGGCCACATCGATTTCATTTCGCCCATTCCCTGCGCCTACAACTATGGTTCCGTGCCAGCCTACATCGGCCTGGAAGGCGACCTGCTGGATGCGGTGGTGCTCGGGCCGCGTCTGGCGCGCGGCACCCGGATTCGGGTCAAGGCCTGGGGGGCAGTGGTCCTGACAGATCGCGGCATGAAGGACGACAAGCTGATTTGCAGCGCCGACCCGCCGACTCCGTCGAAACGCAGGGCGGTAATGCGATTCTTCCGCTTCTATGCAAGATGCAAGGGGCTGCTGAACATTTGGCGGCGTCGCCCCGGGCGCAACGCGTGCGAAGGCTGGTGCGAGGCCGCTGAAGCAATCGCTCGCGCCCGGCCGCGCGACGATACATGGACGGGGCCGCCAATCGAATTCTGAACCGCGTCAGGCGGACACTATCTCCTACCGAACTCCGTGGCGGAAACGATATCCCTTGTAGCCCAATATCACACCATCAGGCGTGATCTCCTCCAGGCTGAGACCGGACGCCGATTGCTCTCCTTGGCCCAGCATCTCGCCGTTGATCATGACTCGTCGATCCTTGGGCTTGCTCGAGTAGACATGAAACGAAATCGATATGGTGGGAATTTCCTGCTGGATCGAGGCCGGAAGTTCATTCAACGCCATTACCCGTTTCCCTTGCCCGGCATCGGCAGGTCCGGCAAGCTCTTTCGCTTCCGCCGGAGCGACTGCCGGCTCCCGCTGGACGACCGCATCAGCCGGTGCCTCACTGGCGTGAGACTCGCTCTGGGCCAGCGCCGGGGTTTCGTGCCGCACGGCGCTGACCGAGGGCAGGTGAGCAAACTGATCGCTTGAAGTTGGCCCCGGCGCAGCCAGGCCAGGTTCCATTGCGCCGGCCAAGTGAGGCTGCGGAGAAACCGGCACCGAAATTGCCGACTGAACGCCTGGCTCCATCGGGTGTGTGGCGGCAGCTTGCGGTGCGGGAACCGACTCTTCCGACTGCCAGGGATGCAGCCAGCCAACTGCAATCCCTGCACAGAGCAGAACTGCCATGATGACACCATTGAGGGGAAACCTGGGTCGTTCGAGCGCCGTCGCCGTTGCCTGTACGGTCAGCAAGGTCGGTGCCGCACCGCGCCGACGCTGCTGATCTGATTTCTTGAGCGCATCGAGGATATACGACATGACTATTTCTCCCCTTGCGCGCGCAACAGTTTGGGTGCGGTTTGATCCGCGGCACTGGCCAGACGGACCAGGGTTTGAGGTCCCACCGTGCCGTCAGGTATCAGACCCTGGGCGAGCTGGAATTGCTTGACCTGATTGACCAGGGCATCATCAAAGACCGGTTCCTTGTTCGTCGACGCCACCCTGCCCTGCACTTGTGCGAGCTGCCTGCTCAGCCATTCGACGGCGGGTCCGCGGTCGCCTTGCCGGACGAGTTTCTGCATCGCGGGCGGCACTCGCCACAACAAGCTGTAGTAGCCCGACCACTGAGAGGCCAAGGCGCCAAGCGCCACAGTCATGGACTTGCTGCCAACCACAAAGCTCGCTGAGCTGGGTCCAAGCGCAGTCAAGGTTGCAAAGAATTCAACACCCCTATCGTCGGCCATTTGCAGCACAGCTGGCCGGTTCGCTTCGCGCAGCTCGGCCAAACCACCGCGCCCGGCTCGACAGCGCAAGCCTTGGCTCTCGGCTTCCAGGCAGGCGTCCAATCCGTGATATTCCGCTCCCCATGCGCGGAACAGCGCAGCGTAAGCCAAGGTCTTGCTGCGCGCACGTGGTTCATCAGCCGGCCATGCCAGACTTTCCGGCAGTGCCGCTCCGTCCTTGACGACCTTGGATTGGGCATCCGATTTCATTACGGTTGAGGGCAGAGCAGGCTGCTCCACTCTGTGCTGCACCGTCGCTGGCTTGGTATCCGGTTGCTGCCGCTGAAGCACCATCACCGCCAGAACACCGCCAGCCAGCAGGACCATGCCCGCCGCGACAATTCGCCTCAGCTTGCGACCTTGCGTCGCCGGGCGATTGAACACCTCACGCGCCGCCTGCTCCAGCGTCGCACGATCGACCCGTTCCTTGCCCTGCGCATAGGCACCCAGCAGCGCCCGATCGCACAGCACGTTGATGATGCGAGGAATACCGCCGGCAAGGCGGTGCAAGCGTCCCATGATCGCAGGTGGAAACAGTCGGTGCTGCGTACCGGCCACGTCGAGACGATGCTGGACATAGGCTGCGACCTCCGGCTTGGTCAGCGGCCCCAGGTGATAGCGCGCGACGATGCGTTGCGCGAGCTGTCGCAGCTCCGGTCGGTCCAGAATTGCCGCCAGTTCGGGCTGACCGATCAGGATGATCTGCAACAGCTTGCGTTCGCTGGTTTCCAGGTTGGTGAGCAAGCGCATCTGCTCCAGCACCTCGGCGGAGAGATTCTGCGCCTCGTCGATGATCAACACCGAGTGCCGCCCCTGGGCATGGCTGTCGAGCAGGTGGGCATTGATGCAATCGACAAACACCTTGACGCTGTGGTTTCCGGGGGGACAGGCGATGCCGAATTCGATGCAGATGGTAGCGAGCAGTTCTTCCACCGTCAGCTTGGGGTTGAAAATGTAGGCGACTTCGCAGGATTCCGGGATCTGTTCGAGCAGACAGCGGGATACCGTGGTCTTGCCCGTGCCCACTTCACCGGTAAGGAGTACGAATCCGCCTTCGCCACTTACGCCATAGAGCAGATGGGCAAGCGCCTCCTGATGGCGCCGGCTCATGTAGAGATAACGCGGCGCAGGCGCGATGGAGAATGGCGCTTCCGTGAGTCCGAAGTAGTTCAGGTACATGGAGGTCATGGGAGAGGTGTGAAGCGCAGGTTGATTTAGCTCATCTATGCAGCATTGCTTGAGAACGCGGCCGGACCACAAACAATCGAAAAAAACGCGTTCAGCAACTGCATAATATCCATCTGTCCAACTAACGCAATATTGAGAGTCAAAGAGATGATCGAGAACCAGGAACGATTCAACAAAGCCATGGCCCTGTTCGATGCCGCCAATGCAGAGGATCCCAACCAGGATCATGGCCAGCCCAAAGAGCTGGTTTACGCCCAACGCATGTCGGAGATGATCGGTCGCTTTGCGCCGGAGGCTTCCGAAGCCGCGCAGTTGGCAGTCCGCGCCCAGCACATCAAACGCTGGACGGTGCCGCGCAACGCCTACCCCATGACCAAGGATGGCTACCTTGCATGGCGCAGCGGCCTGTACACATTTCACGCGGATACCGCCGCCGACTTGATGCGGACAGCGGGCTATGACGAAGCGATGATCGAACGCGTCAAGAAGGCGGTTGGCAAACGCGGCATCAAGACCAATCCCGAGACCCAGTTGCTGGAGGATATCGCCAACCTCGTCTTCATCGAACACTACATTCTGGATTTTGCCGGCACCAAACCCGAATACGATGAAGCAAAATGGCTGGACATCATCCGCAAGACCTGGACCAAGATGTCGAAGTCCGCGCGTGCTTTTGCCCTATCCGGCAAGATCAGGCTGCCGGAAGCGCTGGTGCCGCTGATCACCAAGGCAGTCACGGAATAGTTCGGTCACAAGGCGCGGTATTTCCCCGCGACGGGCCGCTGGCGCCGCCGATGGCGCAGGCCTCGCCCCATTGCCGGAACTTTTTGCCCGATCCCACTCTCCATTCAGCACAGTTGCGGAAACCTTTCCGGCACTGTCGTTTTTCTAGGAGATGAGTGATGAAATCTGCATTTTTGAAACCTTCCTTACTCGCCTTCGCACTCGCTGCCGTTGCGAGCGGCGCCTTTGCGAAAGAATGTACGTCCGATCCAGGCAATCATGCCAACACCCAGACCCCTGCCGCAATCGCCTATCCGGCAATGGGGGACGTCGTTTTTGTTGATCCGTTCGCCGATCTGGCGCGCATGCAGGCGGTGATGGCGCGGGAATTTGGCGCCATGAATGCCCTGAATTCCATGTGGATGCCGGTAAGCATCGCACCGCCGATGGCTTTCACCCTGCCCATACAAGCGTCCACGCTGCAACCCACCAAGGATGGCTACCGGGTTCAAGTCAGGCTGCCCGGCTTCAGTCCGGACGATGTCCACGTGCGCCTGGATGGGCAGTTGCTGACCATTTACGCCGAGGATTCCAGCAAAGGAACCCGCAAAGTGGGCAATATTCCGGAACAAACCATGAGCTCGCGAAGCTTTGTCCAGACACTCACCCTGCCTGAGCCGGTTGAGGCCGGAGGCTTCAAGCAAAGCGTCCAGAACGGGATATTGACCATAACGATCCCCCGCCAACACGCCGCATCGGGCAATACGTAATTACGTCAAGTCGGGGGGCGCCGGCGCAGTTGGCTAAGCTGGCGGATGCCTGATGGGCGTCGCCCTGTTCATCTGCGCGGCGCTTGTATTCTCGACAACCCTGCTGCATTACGAGTACCTGCGGGCCCTGTCCGCGATCCTACCCAGATGGCGGACCTCGGGGCGCCTGCGGGTACTGGTCAGCCTGCTTGCGATATTTGTCGCCCACACTACAGAGATCATCTTGTATGGTGCGGCGTATTACTTCCTGCGCGACAAGTTCGATCTGGGGACCTTCAGCGGACATTTCACCGACACCCTCTCCACCTTCCTCTATTTCTCCGCCGAAACCTATACCTCGCTGGGCTTCGGCGACATCTTTCCCGTCGGCCCGCTGCGCCTCGTGTGCGGCATCGAAACGCTCAATGGCCTGCTGCTGATCGGCTGGTCGGCTTCGTTCACCTACGTGTTCATGGAACACTTCTGGCAAATAGGCACGCATTCAGAATAGACGCGGGCCTATGAGTCCTCCGCCTGCTTCAAACTGCTTTCATAAACGTGCAAGTGATCGGCAGAGTAACAGCAGAAGATGACCTCCTCGATATTTGCAGTGTGTCGAATGAAGCCCCGGACCGTTTGCACCGCCACTGACGCCGCCTCCCGAATCGGATATCCGTAGACGCCAGTGCTGATGGACGGGAAGGCAATCGAGCGGATTCCGTGTTCAAGTGCCAATTCCAGCGAACACCTGTAACAGGAAGCCAGCAGGCGGGCCTCGCCCTGCCTGCCGCCCTGCCACACCGGCCCGACGGTATGGATGACATGGCGGGCTGGAAGCAGGTGGCCGCGAGTGATCTTTGCCTCACCGGTGGCGCAGCCATTCAGGCTCAGGCATTCGCGCAGCAGACCATCGCCGGCAGCCCGGTGTATCGCTCCGTCGACGCCTCCCCCACCCAGCAGCGAACTGTTCGCCGCATTGACGATCGCGTCGACCTTCAGGGTGGTGATATCGGCCCTGATTGCGCGCAGGACAGTCATGCTCACTTGTGCACGTCAAATTCGAAGACTTGTTCATTTGCGCCGTCTATGGTCACCCGGATGACGTAATGGCCCTCCGGATCACCCGCCACGACCTCCCACATGTGATCAATGGTGTTGCGCTTCGGTACCGCCTCGACCTCAAGCACCGAGGTCTTGCGGTCCGCTGACACCGTTCGCCGCGGATCCGGCGAGTCACCTCCACCCCAAGTCACCGGGGCCGAAGGCAGCGTGAACTCCTCCCGCCACCTGACCACCGGCTTGGTAGTCTTCAACAGGATCGACCAGCCATAATGCTGACCGACCTTGAGCGGCACGCTCGTCGTTGTTGTCAGTATCCATGACCCCGATGGCGTGGTGTCGAACAGGCCAAAGTCCGCGCGTAGCACCTCCAGGTCCGGCGGCTCGGGCGTAGCGTCCACGGCCGCCCGGGCGGGGTAGGCGGCGAACAGGCAAATGAGCAGGGCGACGAGGCGTGCCATTGCGAGGCTCCCAATTATTAGGTGTCAGGGCGCATATTCGCACGACATCGTCTCGTTATGAACCGGGTGGGCCAACAACTGGCCAGGTCGGCGATGACCGACCGTGCGCTCACCGCGGGCCGAGGCCGCCTACTCCATTTCCATTCGCTCGAATGCCAGTTCCAAACATTCGATCAGGGTCTCGCCGTTCAGCGCGTTCAGCGGCGAGAACTGGTAGTTGGCGGGCACAGCGCGCAGGAACCTCCAGCTAAGGACCACGGCTGAGTTATCCTCGTCCATCAGGTTCACCACCACGTTTCGGGCAGTGCCCGGATTGCCGTTGCGCGCCTCGTTCCACCATTCATACCAGTCGAGCGCGCCGACAACACCGCGCTTGAGCGTCAAATTCCCGTAATGCGTCAGGCTAGGGGCCTTGATCGGCTCGTTGACCTTTTCATTTCCGTTGCGGTATTCGAGGACCTGAATGCGCGCTTCGGGGAAGACCACCTCGACCAACCCCGCTCTCGGACCTTCGCTCGCGCCGGTGCCGATATCCATGGTGAAATTCATGTTCGGATAAGGCCTGTCTCTCATGACTGCCATGCTCTGCTCCTTCAGGATGGTTGGATCTGCGAGCGGCGATTATCACACGGGGACAACAACGTGGATATGAGCGCCGGGCTGGTCCAAGCCTGCCTTGGCTGTAATGCTTAGTCCCTACGCTCATCGCAACCCAGCCCAGTGCCGAGAGGACCAAAGGAAGTTCATTGCGAGCCTCCTGTTCCGGGGTGGGAACTGCACACGGGCCCATGAACCTAGTCGCGTTATGGAACGGTTCATGGATAGTCCCGCAGGGGCGCGGCAATCCAGGCTCTGAACCTGCAAATCCCACCGCCGTCGCAGGCTAGTCGGAGGGGACGCGCTGCTTATGCAAGGCCATGCTCCTTTCGGCGTGCGTGAAACCAAAGCCGGGGATCAGGTGGAACCGGACACTTCGATTCCGCGCCGCCGTTCCATCGCCCACATGGATTTTCAGGTCGTGGGGCGCCGGGCGGTTTTCGCCCTGCTCCAGCGCGTCCAGCAGGCTCCGCAGAAAGGTCGCCCATTTCGTGCTGCAGTGATGCATAAACTCCACCGCTTCCATTCCAGATCGAAGAACGGCTCGGTGCCCGCCCATTCCTCCGGCCCCGAAGTTCATTTCCAATCCATGGTGGAATTGGGCCTCGCCTCGAGCACCTGCATCTTGCACAAGTCAAAGTCGATCACTCTGCCCTCCTTCGCATCCCCCGTGGTTTCGCTGATCGACCGGATGCGCAGGCCGTCGATGCTCCCCGGTCACCTCGGGGGAGCGATAGCGCGTGGCAGCGAACGGTGGATGGCGTAATGTTTGGCCGGATATCTCCGTTTGCTTTACACCGGCCTGACCGGCACCTGCGTGCATCAGACCCCTACCCCGCGCGCCATCAGGCTTGCACACAGCGCCATGCCGAGCAACAGGACAAGCTCCACGCGCAGCACCAGCATGATGCGCCAGTATTCGCCCGCCGCGACGACGGGCGCCTCGCCCGGCTTCGTCTGCTTGCGCCACTTGAGGAAGCGGATTGTGGGATAGATCGACAGCAGGCCGATCAGCACGAAGAGCCCGAGCTTGGTGTGGAAGAACAGGTTCGAACTGTAGCAGGCCCAGCTCTTTTCGAAATGGATTGCGCGCAGGAAGCCCACGATCAGGACGACGCCCGCGAGAATACCGAACCACTTGTCGCTAAGCTGGATGCGCCTGGCATCGAGCAGCGTGGGCGCAGGGCTCATGGTCTGCCACTCGATGAAGACCGTGCCGAGGATGCCAAAAACGGCCACAAAATGCAGGAAGGCGCATAGCGCGCTGAGACGCATGGTCTTATCCTTTCCGGGGCCTGAACTCTTGCATCATAGGCCGCCGGCCCACACAGCGTGTAGCGAAGCCGGCAGCGGCCACAAGCGGATCCTGCCGGACGCAGGCTTGGAAAAAGGTGTGATCATTTTGCGATGCCCATCGCGATGAGGCGCTCGGCCGGTGCGAGATTGTTCGCGAACTCCGCAGGGAAAGAATGGCGTTATATCAGGAAGGCCGCGGCCTGAAGATCACCACGAATTCGCCCGACATGGATTCCGTCGCCAGGACCTTGAGCGGCCAATCGAGCGCGCAGCGATCAAAGGCGTCACAATCTCACCCTTCAAGCCTCCCCTGCCCCGCTGGCGCAACGTCGCCTGGCCGCTCCTCAAGTCTTGGCCTGCCCCGCGGCCTCGCTTCCCGTCTTTGCCCTGTCAGCCTCTCTATCTTGGCGTAAAAGCGAGAATTGCCGAAGGGCTGGTTCTGCTTCAGCGCGAGCCGGCTATCGTCAATCACCGGACCTGCCCTACCGGTCCATTCCCTCACGAAACACGTCGATCAGTGGCTCAAGCTTGGCGCGCAGCTCGCTATTCAGCTCCGCTTCGCCCAACACTCCCTTGGCAATAGCGCCCGCCACGGCAGTATCGGGCTTGACGCCGGTGTAATGCTTGTAGAGCTCCCGCGCGATGCCGTGGTGAAATTCGTGAATCCGATCGGTCAGGTCGAATGCGCTCATGCCTTTGTCGGACCATTTGCCGAAAGTCTCATAGAGTTCGTCCAGGGCCTCGCTTAGTTCGCGTTCCCAGGCTTCCCCGGCCAGTTGGCGCAGCGTTGCGCTTTCCTTGGAAGTCAGCTTCGTCGTCATGAATGGGCCTCCTTGTGTCAGGCGCTTTTCAGCCTCTCCTTCTGCCGCAAATGATACGCGTGCACCAGCCCGATCGCGGTGGTCATCAGGCCCAGCGCCAGCACGGTCGGCCGCACGCCGACGGCATGGGCCAGGCTGCCGGCTGCCAGGCTACCGAGCGGCGCAGTGCCGAGGAAGGACATGGAGAAGGTGGCCATGACGCGGCCGCGCATGTCGTCGCGCACCCAGGTCTGGATCATGGTGTTGCCGCCGGCAATCGCGGTGATCATGCAAAAACCCAGTACCATCAGGATCGGATAGGCGAGCAAAAGTCGGCTGTTGAGCGCGAAGGCGGCGAGCGCGACGCCGGCGACGACGGCGGCGATCGAGACATTGCGGCGCAGGCCCTCGGTGGATCCGCGGCGCGCAAGTTGCAGGCTGGCGACGAGCGAGCCGGCGCCGGCGCTGCTGATCAGCGTGCCGAAGGTACCCGCATCGCCGCCGAACACGGTCCGCGCATACACGGGCATGAGCACGGCGTAGGGCGTGACCAGAAAACCCAGGGTCGCGATCAGCAGCAGGCAGGTGCGGATGTCGGGATGATTGAAGGCGTAGCTCAGGCCCTCCTTCAGTGCCTTGAGAGCGGGCGTGGTGCTGCCGCCCGCCGCCCGCGCGCGTATGCCGCGCAGCGCAAGCAGCACGGCCAGATACGACAGCGCGTTGAGCAGAAAGCACACTGGTTCGCCCAGGCTCGCCACCACCACGCCTGCGAGCGCAGGGCCGATGAAACGGGTAGCATTCATCAGCAGGGAGTTAAGCGCGATGGCGTTGGGGAGTTGCGCGCGGTCCTCCACCAGATGCACGACGAAGGATTGGCGCGCCGGCATGTCCATGGCATTGATGCAGCCCAACACGAAGGCGAGCGCCACCAGCAGCGTGGCCGAGATCCATCCCGTCCACGCCAGCGCCGCCAGCAGCAAGGCCTGCAGCATGGCGAGCGACTGGGTCCACATGAGGACCTTTCTGCGGTCGAAGCGGTCCGACCAAACGCCGCCAAAGCCCCCGAAGGCGAGGATGGGCAGTTGGCTGGCAAAGCCCACCAGGCCAAGAACCAGGGCGGAGTTGGTGAGCCGGTAGGCAAGCCAACTCATGGCGATCTGTTGCATCCAGGTGCCGGCGAGCGACACCAGTTGGCCGATGAAGTAAAGGCGGAAGTCGTGGGAGCGCAGGGCGCGCAGCAGCTGGGAAGATTGATTGGCCATCAGTTCGTTTCAACAGCATCCATGATTTGGATTGTCTCACCAGGGAATCTCCGTTCCGTTGTAACGAAAGAAGCGCGCATTCATCACCGGCACAAATCGTTCCACCAATTCGCGCATTCCCGCGACGCTTTGTTCGACCGTGAGCGGCGCATCCGGTCCGCCCATGCGCGTTTTCACCCAACCCGGGTGCAGCAGCAACACGCCGACACCACGTTCGGTGAGCGCAAGGGAAAGGCCCTTCATCGCAGCGTTCAGGGCGGCCTTGCTGGAACGGTAGGCGTAATTGCCGGGGCTGGTGATTTCAGCGATTGAGCCCATGTGGCTGGTGATCGCCACCACCAGCCTCCTATCGCTTCTGGCCAGCGGCTCGATAAATGTCTCGGTCACTCGAACGGCGCCGAGCGTGTTGACCGCGAACGTGCGCAGCCAGGCGTCGTAATCGATGCCACCGAGCTTGTCCATGAATTTGTCCAGATACACGCCCGCGTTGTTGACCAGCACGTCGATCCGCGCCTCCTCCAGATCAAGCTGCAGGGTACGCAGCTGCTCGCCGTCGCAGACATCCAGGCGATGCACGCTGACGCCACCCTGCTTGTCTGCCAAGGCCTTCAGTTCTGCCGCCTCCTCCGGATGGCGGCAGGTCGCATACACGCGCCAGCCAGCCTTTGCATACTGTTTCACCCACTCCAGTCCCAAGCCGCGGCTGGCGCCCGTTACGAATACGCTCCTCATCCGGATCTCCTGACTTTCCCGTGGTAATACGAATATGATCGATCCACTCGATTTGATCATAGGAGAGACTGGTGGAGGCGCTATTTGTTCACGGGATGGGCCGGACGCCGGTGTCGGGATGGCGGCTGCTCGCGAGGCTCAAGGCCCATGGCATAGGCACGCAGTCATTTGGCTATGCCACCACCTTTCAGGATTTTGCTGCAATCCGCAATCGGTTGGTCAGAAGGGTGACCACCCTCGCCCTCAAAGGAAACTATGTACTGATCGGGCATTCATTGGGCGGCGTGTTACTCAGGTCCGCAGTTGCGTCCCTGCCGGAAGGCACACGGCTGCCGCAGCGAATGTTCTTGCTGGGCTCCCCAATTCAACCCGCCCGCATTGCGCAGAAACTGCAGCGCAATTGGGTCTATCGCGTCCTGACCCGAGACTGCGGAGCTTTGCTCGGTTCGCACGCCAGAATGGCGCAAATCGGGGTTGGCCTGATTCCGACGACAAGCATCCTGGGCACTGCAGGGTGGAGGGGCAAGCTCAGCCCGTTTGGAAACGAGATGAACGACGGCATCGTGTCGGTATCGGAAGCGAGCGTGGACTGGATTGACGAAGTCATCCACCTTTCAGTTATCCACACCTATATGCCTTCGAGCAAGCATGTCGCCTGCCTCATCCTCGAACGCATCGCATCGATTGCGGCGTAGCATCAAACCTGGCCAGCAAGCCTCGTGCCGAGCTCGCGCATGGAACAATCGCTGATAAAATCCGCATGGGCCCCGAGCCTCGATCCGTGCGGATACAGCCCGCTACAGCAAGTACCGGCATGACCAACACGACTCCCATTCTCGCCGCGCTGTTCGCGACGCATTCTGCGGAGGATTTCCTGCGCCTGCACTGGCCCGACAAGGCGTTTGCCGCGCATGGCAGTCCGCAACGCCTGCCGCCCGCCCTGCGGGTCCCGGAATTGCAAAGCGTTCAGGCCCTGGCGGCGAAGTACCGTGGCCGCCTGAGTTTTGGCAACGCGACCACCGGCAGCCGCACCATCGGCATCGAAAATGCCAATCCGGCCTTCTTGCTGCGCATGGGGCTGAGCCTGTACATGGTGGACATCCAGTTGATGCTGCCTGCCCTGGGTGAATTGCTGCGCCAGTTGGAGCGAGGACTCGGTGCGCCGACCGGGACCGCACGCATCGGCGCGTTTGCGGCGCCCCCGGGCAACGGCGTGACCTGTCATTTCGATGCCGAAGAAGTCTTCTCCATCCAATTGCAGGGCGAGAAGCGTTTCCATATTGCCAAGGCGCCGGACATCGAACAGCCCTGGGGCATGCAGTTCAATCCTGGCGATCCGTGTTTCGACGATTTGTATCCGCAGGTGCCGGCGGGGTTCCCGAATCCGGCCCGAGCTGGATTCGAGAGCGTGGACATGAAGCTTGGTGCGGTACTCTTCATGTCGCGTGGAACCTGGCACTACACCGAATCGGTGGAGAATTCCCTGTCGGTCAGCATCCTTGTGCGCACCCCCTCGGCATTCGAGTGCGCGCTCGAAGCGTTGCGGCTGCGCATGTTGCGCGATGCCCGCTGGCGGCGGCCACTGTATGGCGCGTGGAGTTTGGGTCCGGATCATGAGACGGCGCGGGCGCAGTGGCAGACCCTGATGCAGGACTTGGCCGGTTTGGCAGCCAGTATGCCCATGGAAGACGCGCTGCTTGCCAAACTGAACGAGGCCGAATTGCTGAATCGTGTGCAGGCGACAAGCTCCTTTCAGCGCCGCGCCGAGGCCCGCATGATGTTTGAGTCGAAGCCCAACGGCAAGAGCAAGGTCAAGGTTGTCGTTCGCGACGAGGATGGCCTCGAACAGATACCGCTGCAACTGGATGTGCCCCCAACGATGGCGGCGACCTTTCGGTGGCTGGCGGAAAACCAGGCGGCCTTCCAGCCTGACAAACTGGCCCGCCGATTTCCCGAATTGCCGCTAAGCCAACACCTGACCATCGCAAAAGCCCTGACCCGTGGCCGCTGCCTCAAGCAACTCAATTATTGAGTCATTCCCGACACCAACTGAACACCCGTTCGAGGCCGGCTGGCGTACACCCTGCCCGGAATTTGGACGCGTGATTGATCACGCGAAAATGGGTCGATATTTCGTCGGATTCACTTCGCCACCCATGACATGCGGCTGAATGACGCGCTCACCCGGCGGCACCTTGCCGCGCTTCGCCGTTCCGGTAAATTTCCGCGCTAGGGAGGCCGCATTGCGTTAGGATGATGCCCGCCTACCCAATGCACAGGACTAGCATGAAGATCAACCTGCAACGCGCGATCGCCTCCCTGACCGGCGCCCTCGATCTGGTCGGAATCGACGAGGTGCACCATGGCAAGCGCATTGCCCTGATGGCGGCCGCGATCGCTCAGGAAATGCATTGGCCGAAGCTGCGCTGCGAAGAAATGCTTTATGCCGGCATGATCCACGACTGCGGTGTCTCGCGCTTGAAGGAAGACCGCGCCCTCACCGCGACCCTGGAATGGGAAGGGGCCGAAGAGCACTGCTTGCGCGGCGAGAAATTCCTTCTGGCGTGTCCGCCGCTGGCAAGGTTCTCGTCAATCGTGCGCTGGCACCATACACGCTGGGAAACTCTGCTAGCCCATGACATCAACCCTGATGTGCGACTCGAAGCCAACCTGATCTTTCTCGCGGACCGTGCCGACGTACTTTTGGCGCCCTATTTCGTCGGCTCGGCGCTGAACAATGAAATCCTCTGGGAGCATGCGGCGATCGTCGAGCGCATTGCCAGTCTTGGCGGTACGCTGTTCAGCCCGGAACTGGTCGATGCGTTCTGCCGCGCTGCTGACCGGGAGTCGTTCTGGCTGGCGATGGACCCCGCCTATATTGAGGCAGAAGTCGAAGAACACTTTCTTGATCGCGCCCATCCGGTTGAACTGGACGCGGCCGAGGTGCTCGATCTGGCCGGATTGTTTGCCCACACGATCGATTCCAAGAGTTCCTACCTGCTGGAACACTCTACCCGAGTGGCAAAGATCGCCCGCCATCTTGCCGAATCCTCGGGTATTCGCGATGAGCATCTGGACCAGATCGAAATTGCCGGCCTGCTGCACGATCTGGGCAAGCTACGTGTGCCGCAGGAAATAATCGACAAGCCCGGACCATTGAACCCTGAAGAACGGGCGTTCATCACGCGCCATAGTTTTGACACGGGGTATCTTCTGAAGAGAGTCTTCCCGGATTTGCCGATAGCCGACTGGGCCGCAATGCACCACGAAAATCTGCTCGGCACCGGTTACCCTTTCCGTCGTCAGGCGAAGGCCATCCCGCGCGAAGCGCGCCTCATTGCCGTCGCCGACATCTTCCAGGCCTTGTCCCAGGAACGGCCATATCGCGACCATATGGGCAAAGACGAAGTCATGTCGCGCATCGAGGATCTTTGCGATCAGGGCCACATCGATTCGGATATTGTCGGACTGTTGCGTACCAACCTCGACCATTGCTATACCCTTGCGATCGAGTAGCCCACGTCGCTCGTCACCCTGGCTGATACTGCTGCAAGGCGATTCTGGAATCTCGGCCCACTACTTGTCGGCTACATACAGGCTGGGATACTCATCGCGCAAATGGCTGATCTTGGGGAGATCGTTGATCACGATGTAGGGGCTGTCCGGATGGCGCATCAAATAGTCCTGATGATAAGCCTCGGCAGGATAGAAGGCCTTCAGGGGAACAACCTGGGTCACGATGGGCTGCCGGAATGCGTGCGCGCGTTGCAGCTGGCCGATATAAGCCTGGGCGACGTGACGCTGTTCATCGTTCGCGTAGAAAATCGCCGAGCGGTACTGTGTGCCTTCGTCAGGCCCCTGGCGGTTGAGCTCGGTCGGGTCGTGAGCGACGGAAAAATATACCTTGAGCAACTTGCCGTAGGTAATGCGCGACGGATCGTAGGTGATCTTGATTGATTCGGCGTGCCCGGTCCGACCCGTGCTGACCGTTTCGTAATGGGCCGTTGCTGCCTCGCCGCC
The DNA here is from genome assembly GCA_963782495.1 of uncultured beta proteobacterium. Taxonomy (GTDB): domain Bacteria; phylum Pseudomonadota; class Gammaproteobacteria; order Burkholderiales; family Thiobacillaceae; genus DASQBT01. The sequence continues at coordinate 369,022 of CAWAJU010000004.1, forward strand.
GGAATATCCTGAGCTTACGTCGATGACACCCTTTACGTGCTGGAACACGCCTTCCATGCCCCAGAAGCATCCGCCCGCAAGAACCGCAGTCTGGGGTCCCTGGCCGTGCATCGGAGATGCATCGACTGTCGGGTCAGGAAGCGTGGGCACGCTCGTTGTAGCGTTGCACGCTGCCGTGCCCAGCAGCGCACACAACGCGGTCAGTCCACCCAGGGCATTGATAAGAAATCGGGGCATGGCTTGTTCTCCTGTGATTAGTTACGTCGTTCTGGATCGCTGCGTCCCCGCACGCTTCAATCTTGGCCGAAGGCCAAGCGCTCCTCGCGACGGCGGGCAGGACATAGCTTGCTTATTTCTTCGTGAACAGCGCCCGGTACTGCCCATAGCCATTCTTTTCAAGGTCCGCAACCGGAATGAAGCGCAGTGCCGCGGAGTTGATGCAATAGCGTTTGCCGGTCGGCGGCGGGCCATCGTCGAAGATGTGGCCAAGATGCGAGTCGGCATGTTTGCTTCGCACCTCGGTGCGCACCATGCTGAGGGAACGATCTTCGTGCGTCACCACGTTGGCAGCATCGAGCGGCCGGGTGAAGCTCGGCCAGCCGGTGCCTGAGTCATATTTGTCCAGGGAACTGAACAGCGGCTCTCCGGACACGACATCGACATAAATGCCGGGCTGCTTGTTATGCCAGTAGGCATTCTTGAATGCCCATTCCGTGCCGTCCTGCTGGGTGACCTGGTATTGCTCCGGGCTGAGCATTTTCTTCAGCACGGCCGGGCTCGGCTTATGGTATTCGGCAGCGTTCCAAGCCATGGCCTGCGTCACGAATAGCATTGCGACTGCCACGAACATCGATTTCCACATTTCATCTCTCCTTTATGCGTCAGGTTGTGTATTGGTCGAGGACCTCAGCGAAAACTTACGGATTAAGTTCTGAGACCGGGTCGGCAGCCATTTGTTCGCCCGTCGAGCGCGCTCGACGGCGTGACGGAAACAGGCACTAACCCGGCACAAACCCGTGCCGTAGCGTGTTCTCCGACACGGTGCGCATCCACAGGAACTGCTTCAGGTATTCCGGCCCGCCGGCCTGGATGCCGCTGCCGGAAAGCGCAACGCCGCCGAAAGGCTGGACCGCGAACTTGGCGCCGGTGATGCGCCGGTTGAGGTAGAGATTGCCGACATGGTAGCCTGACCGCGCTCGCTCAAGATGCTGCGGAAAACGGCTGTAGAGGCCGCCGGTCAAGGCATAGTCGCTGTCCATGGCGAGGTCGAGGGCGTCATCGAAATCACGCGCTTGCAGCACGGCCAGAATGGGGGCGAAGATCTCCTCGCACGCCAAGTGGTGGTGGGGCTGAATCCCAGTAAAGATAGCTGGGGCAAAGTAGTGCCCGCCCTGTCTCTTATCCGCACTGGGAAGCCTGCCGCGATATGCCAGCCGGCCTTCCTGGTGGCCGATTTCGACATAGCGCTCGGCCTTTTCGACTGCCGCCCCATCGATCAGCGGACCCAACACATAGGCCGGATCCTCCGGCGGGCCATATTCATGGGCATCCAAGGCATCTGCCAGACGCTTGACAAGTTTATCGTGCACCGCGCCCACCGCGATCACGCGCGAAGCCGCCGAGCACTTTTGCCCCTGATAGCCGAAGGCCGACGCCAGGATGCCGGGCACAGCTTCGTCCAGGTCGGCGTCTTCGTCGACAATGATGGCGTTCTTGCCGCCCATTTCACATACCACGCGCTTCAGTCGTCTTTGCCCCGGTATCCGCGCGTGGGCCTGTTCAAGGATCGCCAGCCCAACCTCGCGCGAGCCGGTGAAGGCGATGGCCGCCACGGCTGGATGGCTGACCAGCTGCCTGCCCACGTCACCACCGGTACCCGGCAGCCATTGCACGGCGCCTTCCGGCAAGCCTGCCTCCAGCAAGGCCTGGCGGTAGTGCCAGGCGATGACGGGCGTGAGGCTTGCGGGTTTGAGGATGACGGAACACCCGGCGGCCAGAGCCGCGGCGCTCATGCCGGCGAGGATGGCGAGGGGGAAATTCCAGGGGGCGATGATGGCGGTCGGCCCCACCGCCTCGAAGCAACTGTCATTGCGTTCGCCGGGGTAGTCATGATTGGTTCGCCAGCCATCCAGCGCCTCAATCTGGGCCGCATAGTAATTAAGCCCATCCACGGCCTCGGCCACATCGGCATCGGCCTCGCGCCAGTTCTTACCTGCCTCCAGCACCTCCCAGGCGGCAAAACGGGCTCGGTGGCTGCCGATCAGACGGGCAGCGGCACGCAGCATTCGCGCGCGCTCTATGGTCGGCAGCGCGCGCCACAGGTGAAAACCGGCTTCCGCCTCCGCCACCACTGCTTCCACCTGTTCTGGCCGGGCGGTCTGTACCCGGCCCACCTCTTCCACGGGATGGGCCGGGTTGGTCGAGATGAGCCACCCTCCCCTGCCCGGCAAAGCGTATTCCCGGCCCAATTCGCCGCGGACCTCGGACAGTGCACCTTTGAAGGCATCACGGACCGGCTCCTGGCTGAAGTCGGCAATAGGCGTGTTGGCAAAATCCCGCTGCAGTTCCGGTGCATAGCCGTTCTGCGCGGCGCCCGCCTGTTCCCCGGATGCGGGCATGGGGGGTGCCAACATGGCTTCGATGGAATGATTCTCGGCATAACTCTGTCGCAGGATGGAAGTACCACCGGTATTCTCCAGCAATCGGCGAATCAGATAGGCGATCCCGGCCTCCAGGTCACCAGTGGGCACATAGACGCGTACGCGCACTCCCTCCGCGATCAGCGCGTCGCGCAAAGGCTCTGCCATACCGTGAAGCACCTGCGCCTCCCACGCACCGGCAGGTAAGCCAAGTCTGCGTGCAGTTGCCAGCGCACAGGCTTGGCTGCGCAGGTTGTGGCTGGCAATCATGGGATAGACGAGCTCGATGTTATCGAAAAGCCGCTGGGTGAGTTTTTCGTACTGGCGGTCGGTCGCGGCTTTGTCCAAGAGGACTGGCACAGTCCAGTCGCGCTGACGGGCCCAAGCCTGCTCCGTGTCCCAGTAGGCGCCCTTCACCAGGCGTACGGCGATAAGTCGCTGATGTTCGCGCGCCACCGCCAGAATCGCCTCCAGGTCCCGTTCCGCATCCTTGAGATAAGCCTGAACGGCGATACCCACCCGCAAGGCGCTGTCCGGGTGCTCGAGCGCCAACTGCAGGAACATCGACTGGGTGAGCGGCTTGAGTTCCGCCTGTTCCATGTCCACGGTCACGCCTACACCATGCGTGCGTGCAGCGTCGACAATCGGAGCCAGCCGCTTCCAGATGCGCGCCGCGGAACCTTCCGGATCGATCGGATCGAAGCGCGGAGTGAGGGCGGAGAGCTTGATCGAGACATCCCCATTCGCCTCGCCGGAAAGCGTTTCGACCAGCCTCATGACGCGGTTGCAGTAAGCATCTGCGTCGGCATCACCCAGCACGGCCTCGCCCACCACATCCAGACTGACATGCGCCGGCAGGGCGCGGACGCTGCTGAGCAGCCTGGCCAACGCGCGCGGCGTCTCCTCGGCCAGAAACTGCCGCGCCAGGCGTTGCACGCTGTGACGCACGGCAAAGGCGCACCAGGGTTGCTCGCCCAGCCTGAGCGCCCTGCCCCACAAACCGCCCATATCACAATCATGCAGATAGGCGTGAAAGTGTGTGGCCAGCGCCCGGTCATCCCGGAGCTGAGGCAGGACATCGACAAAACGGAACAGCCGGTTACGCAAGGTCGCGTCATCCAGCGCGCGGGACAACAGGCGCCCGCGCAGGCCGCTGGCGTCGAACAGCCGCGGCCGCCGCCCAGCCAGCCGTTGTCCGAGCCTAAGGCCGGCTTCCCGGATCAGGTCCTGCACGGCCTGGCCAGGTTCGCCCTTCGTATCCATGCACTGCTCCGAGCTGGTTGCCAGACAACCCCAGTATAAGCATGCATTCCTGCGGGACCGTTAAACGGTGCTGGCGCGCATGCGCAACAAAGGATGAAATTGAGGGCTGAGCCGGGTTTGAATGCGCGGCCGGGAAGGCAGGGTCGCGGGACATGGGGACGAAAATAGCCAAAAACTAGTATAAACGTACCATATTTATACTAAAGGTTGGTGTCGTCATATACTATAAGTATTTACACTTATACCGATATCCGCTTAGGAGGACAAAATGATAATTTCCCGCACCAGCCAGTATGCCGTTCAGGCCATGATTTATATGGCGACCCAGCCAGCGCTGACTCCAGTCCTGAATAAGGATGTTGCATCAACACTCAACATCCCTGCACCGTATTTATCAAAGATTTTGCAGGTGCTGGCCAAAGGCAATCTGCTTTATTCCTTCAGAGGACGGACCGGCGGGTTTTATCTGCGCGAAGGCGGGGGTAATATCAGTCTGATGGAAATCATCGAACAGACCGAAGGCCCGAACTTCACCGCGACCTGCCTCCTTGGACTGAAGAAGTGTTCCCATGAGACTGCCTGTCCCATGCATGAGCGCTGGATCCCGGTAAAGGAAGAAGTAATTGCGCTCTTCAAGCAGACCACGCTGACTGAACTGGCCAAGGCGGTCGAGTCTGGCAAGTATCGCCTGGCAGATCTGCCCGGTGACATGTATTCCCGCATACCGGCTTAGCGCAGGCGTGTCATGGTCCGGTTTTCCAAATGCCCCGATTGAACTGGATCAAGTGCCAGAAGAATCAATGGTGCTCGCTAAACCACGTCGATCTGACTTACGTCACCACGCAGGGAGTCTATGTGATCTGGCATGCGGGCAACCCGGGCAGGGTAATTCAAGTCGGACAGGGTAAGGTGTCCGCCCGCATTACGGCCGACCGTAGTAATCCAGCTGTTGTTCATTACGCCAAAGTTGGCAACCTGCACGTCACATGGGCAGCTGTACCCGCGCGGTATCGGGATGGGGTGGTGCGCTATCTTGTGGAGCAATTGAATCCACTAGTCGAAGGTGCACGTCCGAACGCCGCTCCGCTCGCGGTGAATGCTCCCTGGTGACAGCGCAGCGCTGTCCTTCGAGCACGGCGTCCAAAGCCTCGATCAGTTTCATGTATTGATACCATGCCCAGGGCGGTTCTTGCCCGTCGGCAATCTTTGCCTTGGCCCAGTCTCGAACTGCTTCAAGTTGCTTGTCCATGAACGCATAACGGCGTTGGGTGCATTTTCTTTATTCCCTGGTCCCGCGCGTGTTGCGGCCCTGAGGCAATGCCATTTGATCCGACTGCAGCACCATAAGGGGCGCACCAGCCGTTCATTCGCGAAACGACAGTTTCTCCCAAGGCGGTACGCGCGAAATACGCTTCATGTGGCAGGATTCCTGGACCACGTGAACGCGGGTAGAGTCGCAGCGGATTTCGGTCAGGTGTTGATGTCGGCCGACCCGGGCCGGGCCCGCTGAAGCTTGTCATTCCTAACCGGAATGCGATCGCCTGGGTCGTAGTCCATGCGTACGACGCCTAGCTCGCCGCCCAGACGATAGGTCACGTTGTAGCCCATTACCCGTTGCTGGTTTTCGTACTTCATCCGGCAGCGCGTTCGCCGTGTCGTCTGCGTGTCGGAATCCTGCATGTTCTTCTGCACGCGGTTACCCGCATAGCCGCCGACCGCCGCGCCACCAATAATTGCGGCTGTCCGGCCGCTGCCAGCCCCTATCTGATTGCCAAGCAGGCCACCGACCAGCGCACCCACGGCCGTGCCGCCAATGCGATCGCTGTCGCGCACAGGCGCCCTGCGGGCAACGAGTTCATCTTTGCAGACCTGGTGGGGCGTCCTGACCGTCTGGTACACCGGCTCTGCATGCAGGACTTCAGCAAAGGCCGGGCCCCTGTGACTTACCTGGTAACTTGCCAAACCCGCTACTGCGGTGACCGCGCCTGCGCCCAGCAGGATGCCGGTCAACATCGATTTATTCATGGTCCGTCTCTCCAGTGAGCAACAATGGCAAAACCAAGGCTTGCTGGATAGCCTTGTGCTTTGCCGTCCTCGACGCGGGTGGCCGTCACCACTGTCAAGCAGCAACATGCCATCCCGCTCGGGCAAGATCAGCTGGCCAAGGCCTTGCTGCATTCTTCCATGTTCAGTTTGCCGTGATGCTCTGCATCCGCACTCTTGAATACCTTATTGGGCTTTCCGGAAGCCTTGAACTCCGGCCAAGTAATGAAGCCATCGCTGTTCTTGTCGAGGCGGGCGCATGTCGCCGAATCCTTCCCCGGCATCATGCTCTCGGAAGGCTGGCTTCCTGCGGCAGGCGCTTGCGCCCCAGACGCTGGGTTACTGTATGTTTGTCCACTATCCCCGGTCGCTGAATAGACTGGCGCCCAGGCGAGAACGCCTGCCATGAGGATGGCTGCGGTGGTGGTAGTTGCAAGTTTCATCTTTCACTCCTTTACATAATGAAAAAAAGCAAACGGCAGGTGCCGCAGCCCTAGCCGTGCAACCGTTGTGCCAGTCGAGTTTTTCCATTGTCTAACAATCGCTTAGTTCATCAGTCGCTGCGCTGAAAGGGGCGCGGGTTATTTATCGGGGATATCCGTCGGGAAGTCACGACGCTTCTTGTGCACGGGATACAAGCGCATGATTCAAAAGCCCAATCACGTCGCCACCAGACGACAGTAACGAAGAAGATTAAGCGCGAATCGTCTGGCGAGTCCGTGCTGGACTCCGCCAGGCGCGATGCGTCACTTCGGGGCAGACTCCGGGGCGGCCGGTGGCGTGGTGCTGTCAGTGGACGGCGGCTGTGCAGGAGCGTCTGCGGAAGGTGCCATTGGAGTTGCAACCTCTGGCGGACTCGGCGCGGATGCGGCCGCTGAAGGCGGCGTAGCAGTTGTGTCAGAACCTGAAGCAGGCGGCGAAGCGAGCTCTTCCTTCTTCGCGCATCCGGCCACGCCCAGTGCCAACAAGACGGCTAACAAAGCTACATGTTTCATTTCTTTTCTCCTTGACAAAAATGACCGGTATGCAGGCTGCCGGCCCCCAGCTTCACTCGCAACCAGGAGAACCACCGCGCAACGAGTAACTTCCATCGCTCATTCAAGTCTGGCCTTGGTCCTGTGTCGCCTCAGACACATGTCAATGCGCCGACCCCGGACTCGCGTCCGGCTGATCTACTTGATTACCAGACTGTTGTGGACGCTGCTTACCCCGCCCACTGTGCTTGCGATGCCAATGGCATGGCTGGCTTGCTCGGAAGTCCTTACCTCGCCCGAAAGCCGAACGACGCCGTCCTCGGTTTCCACCCCGATGCGCAGGTTGTCCAGCAGACTGTCCTTCAAGAGATCGGCCCTGATCCTTGCGGTGATCCAGGCATCGTCAAAATACCTGCCATTCTTGATCCGCTGATCAATCGACTGCGCTTTCATGAACTCGTGCAGATCAAGGCGGCCGTCTCTATTGGCATCTGCATCGGTAAACGCGCGTGCGTCCGCATTTTGCGCGGCAAATTCCGCGAAGGAGACATACCCATCGTGATTGGTGTCAACGTTCCTGAAGATTGCCCGCGCCTGACCCGAATCCACAGTGTCATTGTCCACCCTGTAGACATAGCGCGTGTTGGACGATGTCGCCAGCGCGCCCGTCGCAGCCAGGGAGGCAGTAAGCAATGCCCAAATTGTTCTGCACCTTGCAAACATGATTTCCCTTGCCTATCAAGATTTCTGACCCAACGCGCAGTTCAGCAGGCCAGACCCAACTTTCAAAAAGCAACCGCCATGCCACGACTTGGACAGCCATCATTTGGCCGCCTCAGGGACCCAGGGAATCGCTGTCCTTCCGGAACATCGCGGGACCCCATCATGATCCTCACGCTGTCCTGGCTTTCGCGAGCGTCAGTTGGCACAACGATTACAGGGACTTCCGTTGCTGTACTGCGACAGGTGAGTGCCTACAGCCAGTACTGCCAAAGCCTCGCGCTCCATTCCTTGATGCGTTCCAGGGGTGAACGCCGCTCCCAGTCCTGCAGATTGACTTGCAGGGAGTCGGCCCGATCAGCCTGGAACCAAGCCTCCATCTGTCGTGCGAAGTCACTGCCCAATATGACGGCATTGACTTCGTCATTGTGGAGAAAACTGCGCCAATCCAGATTGGTTGAACCTACCGACGACCAGACGCCGTCGATTGTTGCGGTCTTGGAATGCACGATCGCTCCCTGCCGCTCGAATATCTTCACGCCATGTTCCAACAGGTCCTGGAAATGGGAGCGTCCGGCATTAAGGCTTAGCGACGAATCGGATCGGGCGGAAAGCACCAGTTCAACGTCGACGCCGCGTTGAGACGCATCCTCCAGAGCTTCGATCAACGGGTGATCAGGAACGAAATAGGCGCAAGTGAGGTGTACGTAGTTCTCGGCACTCTCGATGGCGGACATAAGGGTGATGTAAATGACATGATTCGGACTGTCGTAGTTGCTGCCGATTGCGAGCACGATGTCATGACCGTGCGCACTCAAGGCTGGAAAATAGTCTTGCGCGCCCAGTGATGGGCCCTTCTGCCTTATCCACGTTTCTATGAACAGTTTCTGGAACTCCGCGACGACCGGCCCCTTGATCTCAATATCAGTGTCGCGCCAATTGGTTGTCGTGCCGGGTCTTGTGCCTTCCTGCTTGGATTTGACAATCGGGCCGCTGGAGTATGTGTCGCTGATATTCACGCTGCCGATAATGGCCGTCCTGCCGTCGACCACCAGCAGCTTGCGATGATCGCGATTGTTGATCCGCCAGCGCTTCTTCAAATGGAGGGGATTGACGGGGTTGAACTCCACGATCCTGATGCCGTGCTTCTTGAGGTCGTCGAAGAATGTTCTCGGGGTGTTGATCGAGCCGACGCTGTCGTAGATCAGATTGACCTGCACACCCTGTTCCTGTTTCTTCAGCAGCAGCTTGGCGAATCTGTTACCCGCGTGGTCGTCGTCGAAGATATAGCTTTCCATGTTGATGTGATTTCTTGCGCCACGTATGGCCGTGAGCATCGCATGGTAGGAAGCGGCATCATCCTGCAGCAGCTTCACCTGGTTTCCAACTACGAGTGGGCTTTCCACTTTGCTTTGCACCAGGCGAATGTGTTTGCCGAGAATATCGTCTGCCCCGGACATGCGTTTCAGGCCGTCCAAAATCTTGGTGCTCCGCTGCGTGGAAAGTGGTCCGCGCGCGCTATCGAGTTGCACGGGTGTCCCTGCCCGAGCAGCGAAACCGTTGTCGACGCTAGGCAAGGATTGACAGCCCGTGACTGCCAGAAGCATGGCACAAATAGTGACGAGTGCCAGGTCTGCACTCGACGAAGAAGTCTTCAGGTCGCCAGCTTGCCGGCTAGCTTCGGTTCTTCCGAGGGAGCAGGTGGATTCGGTGATCATCTGAAGTGCCTTTTGCTGCACCGCCGTTGAGCTGAAACACCATTCCGTCTCTGGCAGGACTGGCCTTGGGGTCGGCCGGGGTGAAAAACGCAATCCCGCCCAATACAAGCGACCTCAGGGACTGTACGTTGACCTGCAGACCTTTCAATAAACCAAAATGCGCATTGATCCCGCTTACGTTCCAGAATCGCGAATTGGAGCGCACCAAGTGGGCGTACTTTGCCTTGACGCTCACATCGATGTCCACCGCGGTCGCCGCTGGATTGAGCCGGAAATCCTGAATCTCGCCTACCTCAATGCCACGGTAAAGCACCGCGGTTGCGGATCTCAGGGAACCGACATGAGCGGCGCTCAGTACAATATGCAATGCCCCGCGTTCCTTCACGATGGGCGGTTCATCCAGACCGAGAAATTCTGTTTTGGGTGGGCCGGTGCCCGGAAGCATTCCGATATAGGGTCCGCTAAAAACGGTCCCGACGGCCGCCCCAAAATTGGCGAGGCTTTGAACACCACCCTGAAGCCGAACGATCCAGAATTGCGAACCGTCCCGAGCCATGTTGGCAGCAGAGCGTCGCAAACGGACTCTGACCAGTGCGTGCTGCCGGTCTTCGCTCAATGTGATGTCCTTGACCTGTCCGACCGGCACGCCGCGATACTCGACCCTGGTCTGCTGCACGCTGACGCCGCTGGCATCGTTGAACCCGATCGTGATCATTGGCCCACGCTCCTGGAATTGCCCGAACATCAGATAGGCTGCAACCAGCGTGGCCACCAGGGGAATGATCCAGATAGTGGAAGAAGTCCATCTCCGCTTCCTAAGCCGTGCAGTCGGCAATCCCTGGCGGAACCCATCCAGCGGATCCGGATGTTCATTTCCAGAGGAGGGCCCGGCGTTCATCTCGTTTCGTCCCAGATCGAACGAGGATCGAAGCTCGCGGTGGCGAGGATCGTCAATACGACTACGCCCGCGAAGGCCAGCAGTCCGGGGCCAGGCAATATCGTGAGAAGCTGCCCCATCTTTACCAAAGCCACCAGTATCGAGAGCAGGAACACGTCAAGCATGGCCCAGGGACCAATCACATCCAGAAAATGGTAGATCCACAATCGCGCTCGTTGCCAGCGTCCGGGCGCAAATCTCTTGCCACCCGCAAGGAACAGCAGCCCGGTCAGCTTGAGCAGCGGAATCACGATGCTCGCGAAAAAAACCACGCCGGCCACCAGCCATTCGCGGTCATCCCACAGTCTTGTACAGCCCTGCCACACGGTATTCTCGGAATACGCGCCGTACCATTCCATGCGCATGATCGGAAAGATATTGGCGGGCAAATACAGAATCAGCGCAGCCAGCGTAAACACCAATGTGCGCTCAATTGAGTTGACTTTGGGCGCTCGCAGTACTGAACCACAGCGCCCGCATTCGGCGATTACACCGGGCCCCAGTTCGGGAATGCCCTGGAGTAGGCCGCAGATCGGGCAGGCGGTGACAGTCTCCATAACCACCCCATGTGTGTTCTGTCGGGGGCTTTGCGCAATGGCCGCAGGCATTGCGGCGTACGCCTCGAATTGGCGTGCCGGGCTCGGCCGCGAGGATCCTTGGTTTCATGGTCGTGCCTCCCGCAAAACCCCAATTCGGGCACCCGTGTGCCTAACCAAAGAAAGCATCGCGCTGGCAGTACCCCAACAGTATTCAGGTCTGTTTCCGGGCCCAAAGCGTGCACCAGCCATTGGCGCCTATTTCGCCGTCAACGACTTTGCAGCGATTTGGCGCGATAAAGTTGGCGCAATTGACACACATCTGATCCGCCTTCGGCTGGTCTTGATACTTCGCCTGTACCTTGCTCATTTTGGAACTGGTAGCCATGGGCTGATCTGCGTCGCCCGTTGCTGCACCGCCTGGCGAACCCGACAAACCGGTTGAACCACTTGAAGTCTCGGCCGGCTTGGTAGTTGGCTCCTTGGGATTGCATCCGGCCAGCATGGGGACGGACAAGACGCAACCGGCCGCCAGCGCACCGCGCAACAGCGTGCGGCGCTGATGATTATGAATCAGCATGATCTTATCTCCATGAGACGAGCCTGAAAGGGCCGAAGGTCCGGGCGCGCCCCGCGCCCGGTCGGCCGCCTGATCTAAACCATTACTTGATGATCAGATCATTCTGCACGCTCTTCACGCCCTCGACGTTGGCGGCGATGTCTGATGCCAGGTTGACTTGCTCGGCGCGCTTGACGTAGCCCGCGAGTTGCACCACGCCATCATGGGTCGATACCTTGATGTCCACGCCGGTCTTGAAGTTGTCTTCCAGCAACTTGGCCTTGACCTTGGCCGTAATCCAGACGTCCGAATGGTGCTCGTCGTCAGCCGTCGCCACAATCACGGGTCCGTTCGTGAGTTGAATCCCGTTGACGCCAGCTGCCGCTACCGGTACCGTTGCAACGCCGATCACGAAAGCGGCCACTAGACCCGCGCTTGTGTTTACACTTTTCCACACTTGCATGATTTTCTCCTACGAGTGAAATGAAAATAGAAACGGCAAAACACCGCACCTTGGCTATCGCAATCCCTATGCCATCCGAGTTTTCCAATTGATTATCAAGGCCTTGGCACGCACCATGCGGTTGGCGCGGAAAGCGGGCGTCACTGACCAGGTCCGATCGTGTCTCCTCACCCCGACGACTTTAGCGGGACACCAGGTACTTTGATGTTTTACAAAAGGATTCTCGTTGTTGGCTGGCGACAGACCAGGGTGCCAGGTCCCGCATTCCAGGCATGAAAGCCAAAGCCGCGCCCCGTTAGAATGGCGGCCGGCGACCCATGACCAAGAAGACCAGGAACAAGGCCAGACCAACAATGAACAAGATTTTGGCCATCCAGGCCGCGGTTCCGGCCAATCCACCAAAGCCAAACAGCGCGGCCACAATGGCGACAAGAAGAAATGTAACAGCCCACCCGAACATGCCGCAGTCCTTACTCGAAATAGCCACGCGTGCCGTGGCATTTGTCGAACACTGCTGCAAGCTTTGTTCCAGCAATGCCATATTCCAATGCACGAGTTCGGCAACAAACGCCGAGTGCAATAGACCCGGGTCGGCGCCCAAAGCACCCATACAAGCGCCCGCGGGCGACAACGCCGTAGCACCTCCGCTTTCCCGCCTGACGGCAGATTGCACAGATTACTCGATGCTCTTGAACAAGGCTGGGGACAAGTGATGGCGCTGCAGTAGCCGGTAGAATTCAGTTCGATTGCGGCCCGCGATGCGTGCCGCTTCCGCTACCTGACCATTGGTAATCTTCAGCAATTGGATCAGGTAGTCACGCTCGAACCGTCCTTTCGCCTCGGCATAGGACAGAATCTCCACCGGCTTATCGCGCAATGCCCGCGAGATGAGGCTCGCGGGAATCAGTCGCGTGGTGGTCAGCGCGCAGCATTGCTCGACCACGTTCACCAGTTGGCGGACGTTCCCTGGCCACTCGTAGCCAACCAGCATCTCCATGGCTTCAGGCGTGAAGCCGTTAACGCGTCGATGGTATTTGCTGGACAGGCCCTTGAGAAAGTGATTCGCCAGCAGCGGAATATCTTCGCGCCGCTCGCGCAGAGCCGGGATGGACAATGCCACCACGTTGAGCCGGTAATACAGATCCTCACGAAACTGGCCATCGCGCACCGTTGTCTCCAGGTCGCGGTGGGTGGCGGAGATGATGCGCACGTCCACTGCGATCACCTGTGTCGCGCCGACCGGCCTTACTTCCCCGTCTTGCAGGACGCGCAGCAACTTGACCTGCAGCTGGGCCGGCATGTCGCCGATTTCATCGAGAAACACCGTGCCTCCGTTGGCGCTTTGAAACAGCCCCTTGTTCACGCCCACTGCGCCGGTGAACGCGCCCTTGCTATGCCCGAACAGCTCAGATTCCAGCAATTGCTCCGGTATGGCTCCGCAGTTGATTGCAACAAACGCCTGGCTGTGGCGCGGGCTCGCACGGTGGATGGCGCGAGCCAGCAATTCCTTGCCAGTGCCGGACTCGCCCTGGATGAGGACGCTCGCTTCGCTGCGCCCCACCAGTTGTGCTTCCGAAAGCAGGCTCTCCATCCGCTGACTCGACGTGATGATGTCCGCGCGCCAGTCTTGCTCGCCGTCCAGACTGTTCCTCGCTGGCGCCGACTGCAAGGCGATGGCACGCCTGACCAGGGCAATCAACTCGGGGGCCTCATAGGGCTTGGTCAGATAGCCGAACACCCCGCGCTGGGTGGCTTCCACTGCGTCAGGAATGCTGCCGTGAGCGGTCAGCACGATGACCGGAAGCGCTGGATCCTGCTCATGAATGCGATCGAATAGTGCCATCCCGTCCATTCCATCCATGCGCAAATCGGTGACAACCACTCCTGGCCGGGAGATGCCGAGTTGCGCCAGCGCCTCCGCACCGCCGGAAGCCGTTTTGACCTTGAGCCCGGCGGCCTCAAGTCGCATGCTCAGCAAGCGGAGCAGGTCCGGGTCGTCATCTACCAGCAATACGGTCGAATTGATGCTCATTCGCTGTGGGCCGGCTGTGTCCGGTTGTGGTCCATTATTCCAACTCGGGTCGTTTACCTGGTCCACGCTTTTCCTGCAGACTGCGGTGTGCGACCTCCCGCGTGACCGTCCTCTGCAACAGCCGGACGTACAATCGGGTTCCCGGGTCGCCAAACAATGGCTCCAGGCCGTTCAGGACCGCTTTCGCCTGCACCCACTCTGCGCTGGAAGCATCTTCCTGACTCAACAGACAAGCCAGTTTGAGCCTGTCGCCGGCGCCGATCGGAGCCAAGGCTTGCAGCCGCTTGACCTCGCCTTGGCGCACGGCAATGTCCTGGCGCGAAACCTGCTCCAGATACTCGCTCAGCTGCTCAAGCGTGAAAGATGCGATGGCGCGCTTGACCAGAGCGATCAGTTCAGGCGCTTCGTAAGGCTTGGTCAAGTAGCCGAATACCCCGCGTCGGGTCGCGTCCACCGCATCAGGGATGGTGCCATGAGCGGTCAATACGATCACCGGCAGGCCAGGATCCACCTGGTGGATGCGATGGAACAGCGTCATCCCATCCAACCCCTCCATGCGTAGGTCGGTGATGACCGCCTGGGGCCGAGCTACCCTGATGAAGCCCAAGGCCTCCTCTCCGTTCGACGCGGTCTTGACGTTGAGGCCGGCGGCATGCAGCCGCATGCTAAGCAGCCGCAGCAACTCTGGATCATCATCCACGAGCAATACGGTTGGCATTGTGCTCATTTGCCCTGGGCCGGTTGTGTCTGGCTGCGTTTCATCAACTCCAATTCGAGATCCTTGATCTGTTTTAGTTTCTCCTGCAAGCCGTCAGCCCGCTTCTTCTCCTGCTTACATGCAATGTCCATCGCCACCGTTCTTTGTAACAAGCGGACATATAGACGGGTCGCCTTGTCCCCAAATGCCGCGTCCAGTCCTTCCAACTGCGCCTGGGCCTGTCCAAGGTCGTCCAGGGATGCGTCTTCCAGGCTCAACAAATAGGCCAGCTTGAGCCGGTCATTGACATCCGTCGCGGTGTTGGCCTGGAGCCGTCGCACCTCATTCTGGCGGCCGGTGGCATCCAATCCGGAAGTCTTATCGACATAGCTGTCCATCTGAGCAAGCGTGAACGACGAATCGGCCGGTCGCATCGATGCGTTTCGCTGCGGCAGATTGTCAGGGCCTCCAGTGTGCACCGCTCCAGAGACAGTGCAGCCACCCAATATCAAGCCAAAACCGATTGCTATCATTTGAAAATACATCATGTTTCCTCTTTACGCACGGTCGGAAGGGTCACCTCAAAACACGCCCCCCAGGGTCCCAGTTCCACCAGGCTTACCTGTCCATCATGCGCCTCTACATACTCCTTGACGATGGCCAGCCCAAGCCCGCTTCCGCGCACCTGGCCGGATGGCTGCACGCGGCCCTTGAAGAAGGGTTGGAAGATTGACGCGCGGTCCTGCTCCTGAACGCCGGGCCCCTGATCACAAATCCTGATTCTCGTCGATCGCCCCTCGACCGCGGCGTGAACGTCGACCGTGCCCCGCTGCGGGCTGAAACGGATTGAATTGGAGAGAAGATTATTGAACACCGTCTCGAGTTTCTTTCGATCGCCACGGAGCCTGATTTCGGGCGCGATGAGATCGATCCGCAGGTCCTTGGACTGAATGACCAGTTCGTGACGATGCAGAACGACCTCAAGCAGTTCATGCAGCAAGACGGTCTCGGGCACAATTGGATCGGGCTGGTGGATCGCGCGGCTGTAACCGATCAGCTCTTCGATCAGGCGCTGCAATTCGCGCGCATTGTTGCGCATGATGTCGGTAATTTCCACCTGCTGGGGGGCAAGTTCGCCGCCGACTTCATCGGCCAGCAATTCCACGCCTTCCCGTAACGCAGCCAGGGGTGTTTTGAGTTCGTGAGACACATGGCGAAGGAACAGAACCTTCTGTGCCTCGAGCTCGATCAGGCGGCGGCGCAACCAATCGACCTGTTCGCCCAGGTAAACCAGATCGCGCGGACCGGTAATGGCTTCTGCATATTCAAGGTTATTGTCGCCCAGACGCCGGATCGCCTTGGCCAGCTGCTTCACTGGACGATTGATCAACCACGAGAAAATAAGTGCCAACAAGATGGATAAAGGCAGGATCGCCATGCCCTGCAAGACCAGATCTCGCTGAGCCGCATCGACGGTGCTCTGCAAATTGGTGGTCTGGTAATCGATCACGCGGTTGCCCTCGGCAATCATGTCGACTGACATGGCGTGTAAGTGATCAAACTGGGGCGCCAGCGTGACCAGTCTGTCTCCCTCTCCGGGACGCTTGGCCCCAAGCTGTTTATACAACAGGCTCTCGGCCGCAGCGATATCCTCCAGCTTGCGTTGCTGGTCCGGCCCTGGTTCGACCGCCCGCAGCAAGGAAATGGATTCCTGCAGGTGGCGATGCGCATCCACGACCGGCTTGCGAAACTTGGGATCTTCGAGAACGTAACTCTGGACCGCTGCACGTTGCAGCGCATCCACGCTGTCCACCAGTTGCCGCGTCGTACGGGTTACGGTCACCGTTGTTGCTACCGAGCGACGGCCTTCGCGCACCAGTTTATCGAGGAGAAGCGCAGTGTTGAGCATGCCCCCCGCAAGAGGCAGCGCCACCAGGGCAAAAGCCAGCAGCAACAGTACGGTAAACGAGTGCGGGTAATGGGGATGCAGTTTCATTGGTTTGAGTCCTTCCCGGTACGGAAAAGGTTCTCCAACACCTGGAATGAAGAATGCTTACCTGAAGTGTAGGTGTCTTTATGCAACTGCAAAGGGCCCGCAAGCGCGCAGCTTGGCGGCAGTGAAACACGGCATAGGAGAATGCAACATGCTTCGATACAAGACATTGGTAATTGCCCTGGTATTGACCACTTTCGCTGCCCTGCAGGGATGTGCGCTCATGGCGGCCGCTACAGTCGGCGGAGTTGCGGGATACATGATCAAGGATGAAGGCTACAAGGTTCAATCTCCGGTTGCCAGGGAACACCAATAGCCCGTTTCCTTTCATTCTGCATTTCTGGCGCGGCGCGTTGCGCCGTCTCCACCTGGCGTTTCTGATGGCCTTGTGAAGAACCGGAGACCGGAGAATATCTGCGTCAGAAGTTGAAAGAGCCGGTGAGCATTCCGGCCGGATGACGCCTTGAGGCGATTCTCGGGATACAATCCCTCAGCTTGGCCGAGGCCACTGCCCGGACCGCAACCGCCAAAAAGTCACAGTCATGTCCGCTCTGGAGCACTGGGAACTCGCCAGTTATGTTGTCACCGTCATTGGCCTGCCATTGGCCATCGTCGTCTTCCTGTTCGAGCAGCGCAAGGAACGCGAAAACGAGGATGAAGAAGCCTACCAGCTCCTGTCTGATGCCTATACGAATTTTCTCAAGCTGGTGTTGGCCAATACCGATTTGCAACTGCGAACCCGCACCCACGTCCCCGATCTGACGCCCGACCAGCATGAACGCATGACGGTGCTGTATGAGATCCTGATCGCCCTGTTCGAGCGTGCCTACTTATTGGCCTACGAGGAACACATGTCAGACCGGAAGAAGCGGCGCTGGCTGTCGTGGGAGGATTACATGCGCGAATGGTGCGCCCGCGCCGATTTCCGCGCTGCGCTGCCTACCCTGTTGCAAGGAGAGGATGCTGATTTTGCCGCCTATATCCAGCGCCTTGCGGAGCAAGGCCAGGGAGAACGTTAGTATGGAAAATCCTATGGAAAACCCGATGGATGTCCCGGTCAATGTGTTGGGCGAGAACTTGCAGGATTGCAGCCTGCATCCGCTCACCGGCTTCTACCGAGACGGTACATGCAATACCGGGCCCCAGGATTTCGGCCTGCATGGGGTATGCGTCCTGTTGAGCGAGGAGTTTCTCGCCTTTTCCCAATATGCTGGCAACGATCTTTCCACGCCCGCGCCAGAATTCGGTTTCCCCGGCCTCAAGCCGGGCGATCGCTGGTGCCTGTGCGCAACCCGCTGGCAGCAGGCTCTGGACGCAGGCTATGCGCCCAAGGTCGTGCTGTCCGCGACCCACCGGACATCGCTAACGGTGGTGGCGTTGGACGACCTGAAGGCCCATGCGGTAGATTTGAACTAACGTGATCCCGTCACAGGCGATCAGCCGGTACCAAACTCCATGGTCAGATCCGCGGAACCCAGAAGCGCACCGTAGCGCAGACGCCCCAGCGCCTTATAGTCGGGACGGTTAAGTATCATGGCGCGCATGCCGGCTTCGACACGCCGCAAACTCATGACTGCCTCACCACAGACTGACAGAGATCATGCACCGCGCGGGCCGTTTCAAAATTCCGGTCCCGATATGGATTGTATTCGACGATCTCCATGGCAAGCAGCTTGCTGTCGCCCTGCAGGGTGCGCAAAACCCTGGTCATATCACGACGGGCTATACCTCCCGGCACCGGTGTGCCGACGCCCGGTTCTTCCGCAGGGTCCAACACGTCAAGGTCCAGGCTGATACCGTAGCCGGCGCAGGATGCGACGACTTGCGCCCGCGCCTCGTCAAGCACCTGGGCGAATCCGCGCGCGATCACCTCTTCCATCAAGTAGATCCTGACCCCAAGTTGGCGCAACAGCGCCTGCTCGCCCGGCTCGAAACTGCGCACACCAATCAGACAGACATCCTGTGGGTAGAGCTTCGGCGTCGAGGATGTGATCCCGGTCAGGCGCGGGTCGCCATGGCCCAGCAGGCAGGCGAGCGGCATGCCGTGGATGGCATGGGAGGGCGAAGTACGGAAAGTGTGGCTATCCATGTGAGCGTCGAGCCAGATCAGCCCCAGCCTTGCAGGCCTGGCAATACTCGCGTGGACGCCGGACCATGTGCCGATGGCGCATGAGTGATCGCCTCCGATGACCAGGGGGAAGTGTCCGGCTTGGAGGCTCGCAGTCACCTGGGCGGCCACGCGCGCCGCTATTTCCGCAACCGCATCGACCGCGTCGCGCTCTTGCTGATCGGCAAGATGGATCATTTGATCCCAGGCGAAATTGCTGCCGGCCCGTTCCAGATCGCGCAGGAAGCCCATCCGGCGAAGCACCTCAGGGCTGTCCTGGCAGCCGGGATCACGCGCGCCGTGGCCACTGGCAACGCCGATCACCATGGTTTTGCGGCACGCCCGGCCCGTCTCGGCGGACTGTCTCACGTTTCTTCCTCCCTGTGCCGCAACAGCAGGACCAGCGCGACGATGCTGAATGCAGCGCCCGCCAGAAAAGTCGCCGGTGCGCCCGCTATGTCCCAAAGCAGGCCGGCCAAGGCGCTCGCAACAAGCATGGCCAGCCCGCTTGTCACGTTGAAGAAACCGAAGGCGGTGCCCCTGATTTCCTTGGGCGCGACATGCGCAACCATGGTCGCCAGCAGGCCTTGGGTCATCCCCATGTGCAGGCCCCAAAGGGCAATACCCGACCAAACCCATACCACCGGCCCGCCATGCGCCAGGGCCAGATCGGCAATGATCAGAATCACTGCTCCCAGCATCAGCAGGGTCGACCGTTTCATTGAATCCGCGAGTTTGCCGAATGGATAGGCGGAAAATGCATAAACGAGATTCATGACTACCAAAACCAAGGGCGCATAGGCGATCGGGAGCCCATCCTGCTGGGCGCGCAGAATGAGAAACGCTTCACTGAAGCGCGCCAGGGTGAAGGTGGCGCCTATCCCCACCACCCACCAATAAGGCTTGGGCAAACGGCGCAGATTTTCGCTGCGCAGCGGATTCGTGCGCCGGCCGTCTGTGGCATGTTCGGGCTCATGAACCCCGAAGATCAGGAGCAGGACTGCCAGAAGCCCGGGAATGATCGCGACCCAGAATACGGCGCGAAAATTGTTGGCCCACAGCAGCATCAGTCCTATCGCCAGGAGCGGCCCAAGAAACGCCCCCACCGTATCCAGGGCCTGGCGCAGGCCAAATGCCGCACCGCGGATCTCAAGTGGAGTCAGGTCGGCAACCAGCGCGTCGCGCGGCGCACCGCGTATGCCCTTGCCGGTGCGATCGATAAGGCGCGCAGCAAGCACCATGCCGGCACTCGAAGCCAGCGCGAAAATTGGCTTGGACAGGGCGCCCAGGCTGTAACCGGCCACGGCGAGCGCTTTGCGCTTGCCCAGATAGTCGCTCAGCATGCCGGAAAAAACTTTCACGATCAGCGCAGTCGACTCCGCCAAGCCTTCGATCAAGCCGACCGTGAATGCGCTCGCGCCTAGCGCAGTGACCAGAAAGACAGGCAACAATCCGTGGATAAGCTCCGAGGAGGTATCCATGAGAAGGCTGACAAACCCCAACGCCCATATGCTTGCGGGGATTCGCGCCGGGGAGGATCCAGATGTGATCAGCTTCGCCTCGAAGAACAGGACATCAGGCGCACAGGATATAGCCTATACGGAGATACACACACTTCATCGGTGGCCTACGCTTGTTGCCAAAGGAAAAGTCACCTCTACCCGGAGACCAGAGCTTGACGGATCGCCAACGGGGCCAAGGCTTACGCTTGCCCCAACACGTGCGGAAATGGCTTGGACTATGGACAGGCCAAGGCCCGAACCACTCTCGTCGCCACCCAATGCGCGGTAGAACGGATCAAACACACGCTCGCGCTCCGCCTCCGGAATACCCGGGCCGCTATCTTCGACCACCAGCGTGGTAAGTCCATTGGCGGTCGAGACGGACAAATCGACACGCCCGTTTGCCGGCGTGTAACGGATCGAGTTGTCCACCAGATTCTTGACAAGGGTGATCAAGTCAACCTCGCTGGCAAATACTTGAGCATCCAGCCCGCTGACAACACCGATGTCAATGCCTTTCACCTCGGCCATAGGCATAAGATCCTCGATCACGCGCCGATACACCTGTTGGACGGACACCGTGGTGCTGGGCATAATTGTTGAGGCTTGCGCTCGCGCCAGCGCCAACAGTTGCTCCAGCAAGGTTCTGCCACGCTCGATACCTTGCCGCAGCGCGTTTAGTCGCTCATGCCCGTTGGCAGACATTTCAGTATCTGCAAGCCGCTCCGCCTGCAGGGACAAAGCGGTAAGCGGAGAGCGCAGTTCGTGCGCAGCGTCGGCGACGAAGCGCCGCTGCGCATCCATCGACCTTTCTACCCGTCCCAAAAGTCGATTGATGGCGCCCACGAATGGCCGGATTTCCGCAGGCAATGGTTCGTGCGCAAGCGGGTGGAGTTCCTGCTCGCTACGCTGATCGATTTCGACAGCGAGGTCTGCAACCGGCTTGAAGATCTTGCGCACCAGTTTGGCCACGACAATCAGCAGAATCGGAACCAGAATCAGGAACGGCATCAGAGTGCGGAGCGCGCTATTACGCGCGATCTCGTCACGGACGGCCGTATCCTGGGCCACGGCCACGCGCTGCCCCGTGCTGAGGGTGCGGACCAGAACCCGGTAGGTTTCATTGCCCGTACCGACAGTCTGCAAGCCATCACGAAGGTTTGAGGGTAGCGCCAAACGCGGTATGGCGCCACCGCCTGACCTGCCCGATGGGGTCGCAGAGAGCAGTTGCACATAAACGCGCGATTCCGCGTCATGATCTGCCTCTCTGCCGGTATCACCTACCTGACGCGCGGCCAGCAGGTGCCGGCCGAACATGGCCGCGACTTCACGCAGTACGTCGTCCTGTAACTCATGCGCCTCGTCAAATGCGGAGAAGAAGGCAAATATCCCGGCAATCAATGCAACACTCAAAATGGCGAATGATAGCCAGAGTGAGAGCCTGATTTGGAGCGAGTCCACTACCCGTCTTTTGAGACCATCCATCCGACGCCCCTTACGTTCTTGATGACCTCGCTGCCCAGTTTCTTGCGCAGGGCATGAATCAGAAATTCGACCGCGTTGCTTTCCACTTCCTCACCCCAACCGTATATCCGTTCCTCAAGCTCTCCACGCGACAAAATGGCGCCAGGGCGTACCATCAGGGCTTGGAGAACTGCGAATTCACGATTCGACAGGATCACGGGCCCGGCATTTTTGGCGCGAGCTACGCGAGTGGCTGGATCAAGCGATACAACACCGTTGCTCAACTCGGGGACTGCGATTCCACCTTTCCTTCGGATAACCGCCCGTATGCGGGCCAGCAATTCGCGCATCTCGAATGGCTTGAGTACGTAGTCATCCGCGCCACCATCCAGTCCGAGAATTCGATCCTCAACGTCATCCCGTGCAGTAATGATCAGGAGCGGCACGGGATTGTCTGTGCTTCGGATGTCATTGAGCACTTCCAGACCGTCTTTCCCCGGCAAACCCAGATCGAGCAGCACGAGGTCATAGCGCTGGCAGGAAACAGTGTGAATGGCGGTCTGTCCATTTCGTACCCAATCGACCGCGTACGAAGCGTCTTTCAAGGCCGCCAGAACGACATTGCCTATCATCAAGTCGTCTTCGACCAGTAACACTCGCATCTATTCTCCTGCGATCATTGCACCACGTCACACTTGATTGAACCGGTATCCGCTCGGACGACAAGGACACATTCGCCCCAGCGGCCAGTGAGTCAGTTCGCGTCTTGCCTCGGAGCGCCCTTGGAACGCGCCCATGGCCTTGCGCTTGCCGCCCGTTGGCGGAAGATCAGGATACAGCCCATCATGCATGCAAGCAGCACTGCCGATGCCGAGTAGCGGCTGAACGCCAGTCCGCCGGCGTTGAGGGGCTTGTCAAGAAAATCGCCGACTACGGCACCAAGGGGGCGCGTAAGAATGAATGCGGCCCAGAATAGCAGGGTGCGAGAGATGCTCGTCCAGTAGTACGCCGCGGCTACGAGCGCCAGCAAGCTGCTGAACACCACCGCACCGCCCTCATAGCCAAGGCCCGCCGTGCCAGCCGTCCAATCGCCCAGCGCCGTGCCCAGGGTTTGGGAGAACATGATCGTCACCCAATAGAACATCTCGGCCTTCGCAGAACTGACGGTATCGACCGATACAGTGCCGAGTGACCGATACCAGATCGCCAACGATGCCATCAACAGGGCAAACAACAGCGATGCTCCCCCCGCATAGCCGATCCCGAGCGATCGGTCAGCAAAATCCGCCAGTGTGGTCCCGACCGTTGTCGTTGCAATAATGGTTGTCCAATACATGAAGGGATGAAACCCCTTCGCCTTGATCTGGGCAGCAACGGCCACCAGAAAGATGGCCGCGAAAATGACCGTTCCCAGCAGATAGCCCAGTTTCATCGACATGGACACCGCATCGCCGCCGGTTTCACCCAGCGTGGTGGCAGCAATCTTGATGATCCAGAAGATCAAGGTGACTTCTGGAACCTTGCTTAAGCTGCGTTCGGTAGTAATGTTCATACGCGTATCCTCTTGGCATTCGGGGAATTGGCTGCGATCTCATCGGCTGCTCTAGCCATCACATTGATAATCCAGAAGAGCGCGCCGAGTTCCAGCACCTTGTTCGGCCAATTTTGTGTGGATATGCCTGGCGATGTGCTCATCACAATCTCATAAGGGAATCGATTCGAATCCATTGCGCTTGGCAGTCTGCGTGCCTGGACTTAGGCCAGCCATAGCAAGCTCCATTCTTGGCCTGCCGCGCAAGTCAACAAAGTGGGAACCCGATTCTCACAACGAGAACTGGAACATTTCCCCCGTTGCGCTTAGTCCGCATGAGGTCCTTCCGGCGCGTTCTCCAGCAGCTTGCCAGTTCTGGCGTCCACACCAACTTCCTGCGTGACCTTTCCGTGTCTGATGTCGAAGGAATAACGCAGGCCGCTGCCTCCTTTCTCTTGCTCCAGTTCCTCGTCGGTAATTTTTCCGGGCTGAGTCTTGAGTGCAATCCCCCGTGCCTGTTTCAAGCTGATCTTTGCCTCTCCGGCGAATTTCTGCCCGGTATAGGCGAAAGCATTGGCTGTGGCAAGCGCAAGAACCAGCCCCAGCAAGGTTATTACGTGCTTACTTGTTGCCGTCATGATGATCCCTTCAGTTGATTGGAAGCAGGCTAAGCCTGTTGGCCTTCGCCTTGACAGTCACCCTACGCGGCAAGAATTAGCCCAGCGTTAGCCCGAACCCCTAAATCGATAGTCAGTGATTCCTCGACAGAGCCAAGGTGTACTGGCCCGACTTCCAGCGCATTCAAAAGGCTACAAGCTCCTTTGGGGCTTCCAGCTAAGCACCTCGAAATCCTGTTGTCCAAGTCTCCGCGCCTTCGGGTCATAAACCCTGTACTCAAGGCGGCTTACCCGGTCGGGTTTGCCGAACAGGCTCTGCGCCGCAGTGCTGCACGCCGAGTCGCCGGAAATATCGACACGCTCGGAGTCACAGACCACCACCTTGTTTCCAGCCTGCAAGGCGCTCCTGTCTATCCACGGCGACTCGGCCAGATCGAGACCATACAGGGCGTGCGGATGATCGGGCGAATAGAAGGCCAGATCATAGGGCAAGGGAAAGCTGCCTGCGACGAATTGCAGAGCCTGTCCATACGTCTGGCGGTAGTTGCGGGTAACGTCCGTAGCCAACGTCTTGGCAAGCGCGTAGGGGGGCGGTGCCGGATAGGCGCGGTAACGGACTTCCCACAGCAGTGCGACGACAATCGCAATGGCAAGATAAAGAATGCCTGCATAGGCGATCCTTCGTGCATAGCCGGACGCCTGAGATTTCCGGGGCGCGAGGTCTATCAGGGCCCAACCCAGAAAGAGCAGCGCGGGAATGAACCAGGAGGAAACTGGGTTGATGTCTTGCACCCAGGCCGCCAGCAGGGTCAGCACCACACTTGAGGCCAAAATAGCCAAGCCCAGCCGGGGTGCCCTTTCGCCTCCGTCGGCAGTCGCAGGAAGACGGTAGAAGGAGCCAGCGAATATGAGTAGCGCGATACTGCTGAACTGGATGGCGCCGATAATGGCGATCGCGTATGCCGTGAACCCGTTCGACTGGTCCATCGTCTCATGCGCGGCGTGCATGTAATGGAGGCCGGGCCAGCCGTGCCGGATGGACCAGATCACATGCGGCGACACGAGCAGCAGCGCGGTAATGCCCGTCAACGCCAAGCCTTTAACAATTTTACCCAGGGGCGGGCGCAGGCTGATCATCAGGCTGACGCCAACGGCAGCGAACAGCACCAGCGCATAGTATTTGGTAAGCATTGCCGCGGCGCAAAATATCCCCGCGGCAATGAACCACGACACCCGGCGACTTTGCAGCGCATGCAGCATGCTCCATATGAATCCCGCAATGAATGGGAGCTGCGCGGTGTTGGCATTGTATTTGTAGCCGCTGTCCGGGCCAAAATGGCTGCACAGGGAAGTCAGGACGACAGCCGCAAGCACCTTGTCTGCCGGCATCAGCCTGCCCATGGCCAGGGCCATCAGCCACAGGGCAATACCCAGGTTCAATTCGTTGAGCAGGTAATAGGCACTATCCGTGGTGGGGAAAACGGTGAACCACGCGGCTGTGATCCAGCCAAACAGAGGGGGATGCTTGTTGGTGCCCCACTGCCATTCCCTGCCCCAGGCATAGTTTTCCACCATGTCGGCACTATCGAGATAATGCCGGGAAAGGCTGAACGCGACCCACCAAACCACGCAGTAACAAAGAATGTACAGCAAGGTCCAACGCCGGTAAGGTTCTTCAATGTGGCTATTCATGTTCAGCGGGCGCGCAAGCCCCTCCAACCCATCCGTTTGAGCGTGTCGGGCGCAGTATCCACAGGAAGGATTACGATTGGCTTACAAGCTGATCTGGAAACTGCAGCGTGAACAGCGCCCCGCCTAACGGGCTTCGCCCGACGCTGACTTGTGCACCATGGCTCCGCGCGACCTCCCTAACAATGGCCAGGCCCAAGCCGCTGCCTTCGATGCCGGTGCTTTCCGGTGCGCGGTGGAAGCGCTGGAAGATGAGCGGCGATTCGGTTTCCGGTATTCCGGGGCCGCTGTCGGCGACGGAAAAACCGGGCGGGGAAGCTTGCACGGATACAGTAATAACTCCGCCCTCGGGAGTGAACTTGAGTGCATTTTCCAGCAGGTTCCGCATCGCCTCTCCCACCAGGATCACGCTTCCCAGAACGGGAATTGTTTGCTCGCTGCCTTCGCAGCCCAGATCGATATGACGTGCAGCGGCTCTGGAGAGGTGGTCTCCAATGACCTCTCTGGCCAGTTCAGACAGGTCAAACAGCGCATGGCTGTTTCCCCTGTTTGCTTCGGAATGCGCCAGCGCCAATAGCTGACGCACCAGATGAGCGAGGCGAGACGCAGATTCCTGCAAGCGCTGGAACACCGGCTGGGCGCAGGCACAGGAAGAATCAGTCATCGCAAGCTCTATTTCGGCCGTCAACGCGGCCAGAGGCGTCTTGATCTGGTGGGCGGCGTCAGCCGTGAATCGGCGTTGTTCGTCCTGTGCCGCCTTCACCCTGGACAGCAGTCCATTGAGCGCGACAACCACCGGTTGAAGCTCCCGGGGGGCCTCGTTGACGGGAAGATCATCGAGCTCCTGGGCAGAACGGCGGGTAATGCTCAGGCGCAGTTTTTCCACTGGCCGCAATCCCTGGCGAACACCAAACCAGACCAGGGGCAGCGCAAGCACTAAAATTGCGGCGTGTGGTATCAGCACGCCGCGGCTCAGACGCAACGCCAGCCGGTTGCGCCTAGCCAAGGTTTCGGCCACCAGGATGTGGTAACCGGGAAGTTTTTCATCGCTGCCTTGCAGAACAGCAAGCCGCATAGTCTTCCCTTCCAGCGAAATATAGCTGAAGGACGCACGTTCCTCGATGTCCGCGAACGGACCCTGCAAACGCAGGCGGGAATCCCCGGCCATCAGTACTCCCTTGTCATTGTATATGGCGTAATAGCGCTGATCCCGGGCGTCGCTCAGGATCAAAGCGATGGTTTGTGGGTCAAGCGTGACAAGCCCATCGGACCGCAAGCCGGAAGTAAATGCTTCGGCAAGATCATCGGCGACTTCTTCAAGAACCAGATCGCGTTCCGCTTCCGCCAGATGGGTCGCGTTGCGATATGTCGAGTATGCCCCTATCGTCAGCAGTATCAGCAAAGGAATAAGCAGCCAGGCCAGGAGGGTGCGGGTTAAGGTGGGCGCACTGCGTCCGGATTCAATCAGGGCGGCCATCGGCAGCCTCGATAAGATAGCCCAGCCCGCGCACCGTGCGGATGAAGATGCCTTCCGGCTCCAGCTTCTTGCGCAGCCGGTGTATATAGACCTCGATCGCGTTTGACCCGATGTTCGCATCCCAGCTCGACATCGCGGAAGAAAGGGTCTGCTTTGAAATGACTTTCCCTGCCCGATGCATCAGCGCGGACAAGACCTCACGCTCGCGGCTGGAGAACTCGACCTCCCTGCCGTCCAGGAAGACCTGCCGGGTGGCGGCATCGAACGAGAGTTTTCCCAGCTCCAGGCGTGCCGACGTCGCCCCGCCATGATGACGTCGCACGAGGGCGCGCAAACGGGCCTGCAGTTCCGCGACCGCAAAGGGCTTGGGCAAATAGTCGTCGGCTCCGCTGTCCAGGCCCGCCACCCGGTCGCCGATCGCATCGCGTGCAGTCAGGATCATGACCGGCAGTCGGCTTCCGCGCCTGCGTAGACGCTTGAGCACTTCCAGTCCGTCCATGCGCGGGAGGCCCAGATCGAGCAGCAGCGCATCATAGCTTTCAGTCGTCAGGGCGAGGTCGGCCGCCACTCCATCGCTCACCCAATCCACGCTGTAACCCTCCTGCTTGCAGGCGCGCGTGAGCAGATCCGCGAGCGCGGAATCGTCTTCAGTCAACAGGATGCGCATTGAATATTCGCGGATGTAAGGAAATTGAAAGGCATTCTAGAGCATTCTGCGCCAACCCATATTGGAATGGAGCCGTCGCCGGTTCCCAACACAGCACCATGCTTCCTCACAGACTTGATACCCATGATTACATTCCCGCCGCGGGACTAACACCGATTCCATTTTCGCGAAGGCCGGGAAAGGAGTTCGCCGACAAAGGCAGTTTTGCCAGGGTCCCGCGCCACTGGCTGCCCAGCCTGACAGTGGTGATTCCGTGCTTTAACGAAGCGGCCAACCTGAACCGGCTCCTGCCACGCTTGCAAGCCACGCTGGAAGCACTGGTCCCGGATTGGGAGGTCATCCTGGTGGATGACGGCAGCCGTGACCACACTCCCGAGTTGTTTGAGTTCTGGTCAGGCCAGCCGGGATTTCACGCCATCCAGTTGTCGCGCAACTTCGGCAAGGAAGCGGCGCTCACGGCAGGTCTGGAGGCGGCCCGTTGCGACGTGACGGTGATGATGGATGCGGATTTGCAACACTCGCCTGATCTTATACCAGCCATGGTTGCACAATGGCAGAAAGGCTATGACGTCGTGTATGCGGTGCGTGAACACCGTCGCGATGAGGGCGCGCTCAAGCGCGTCGGCACCCGCTGGTTTTACCGGCTGGTGAATGCCGGCGGACATTTCCAGGTCCCGCCCGATGCGGGTGACTTCCGCCTCATGGACCGCGCAGCAGTCAATGCATTGCTCGCCCTGCCGGAAAGAAACCGCTTCATGAAGGGCTTGTATGCCTGGGTGGGATTCGACACCACCGAACTCTCGTACGTGCCCGAAGCCCGAGGCGATGGGCGCAGCGCGTTTAGCCTGTTTCGTCTGATCGGGCTGTCCATTGACGGATTGACCGCATTCACAACCTGGCCGCTGCGCGTTGCAAGTCTGATGGGACTTGCATTGGCATTGCTGGCATTCGGCTATGGCGGGTATCTTGTGATCGACTATCTACTGAATGGTCACACTATTCCCGGCTGGACAACCATAGTGGTCGGGCTGATGCTGTTCTCCGGCATTCAGCTTATCGGGCTTGGGGTCCTGGGCGAATATGTAAGCCGGATATTCGAGGAGGTTAAGGGACGCCCCTTGTACGTAATCAAGCATCGGGCTGCGCGGAATTTGCGGGAGGACCGGCAATGATCGCTGGCTGGAACAGGCGCGAGGCGGGATTGTTCCTGCTTGCGCTGGCCTGGCTTGCCCTGACCCTGGGCGTCAGGCCCCTGGCATTGCCGGACGAGGGGCGCTATGTGAGTGTGGCCTGGGAGATGCTCACGTCTGGAAACTGGCTTTTCCCCACATTGGATGGACTGCCCTTCTTCCACAAGCCGCCGCTCTTCTACTGGATCACCGCGGGCAGCCTGAGCCTGTTTGGCACTCATGAGTGGGCCGGCCGGCTCGCTCCCCTGCTCGGAGCCGGAATTGCCGCATTCACTCTTTACGGATTTGCGCTCCGGCAAAACGGGAAAGGCATCGCGCGCTGGAGCCTGTTGATACTGGTCACTCAGCCGCTGTTTTTCGGTGGCGCCCAGTTTGCCAACCTGGACATGCTGGTAGCCGGCCTTATCAGCGCTGCGGTTCTGCTGTCAGCGGAAGCCGCGCTTAACGCAGGCAGGAACCAGCCCTATCGTGGATTGCTGGCCAGCGCCTATCTTGCTGCCGCCCTTGGGGTCCTGGCGAAAGGCTTGATCGGCATCGTACTGCCCGGCATGGTGATCTTGATCTGGCTTGCATGGAATCGTCGCCTAAACCTCTTGCGACAATTGGTCTGGCTGCCGGGACTTGTTCTCTTTGCGCTTGTGGCCGTGCCCTGGTTCGCCGCCATGGAGGCACGCTTTCCCGGCTTTCTGAACTATTTCTTTGTCTATAACCATTTTCAGCGTTTTACTGAAAGCGGCTTCAACAATTCCATGCCTTTCTGGTTCTACGTGCCGGTGGTTCTGATTCTGACCCTTCCCTGGGCGTACTGGCTGCCCGCAGCCTGGAAGGCCACAGGACCGGAAACAGAAGGCCGGCCAAGCATCCGCTCCCTGATGTGGATCTGGCCCGCCGTGATAATCGGCTTCTTCTCCATTCCCTCGTCCAAGCTGGTGGGCTATGTCTTGCCTGCGTTGCCCCCGCTGGCGTACCTGGTTGCAATTGCCCTTCAGCAAAAGTGGGGCAGCTCAGAGACCCTGCCGCGTCCTTTGAAGTGGTTTGCTGCAGTCGCTGGTGTGGTCTGCGTGTCCGCCATCCTGGCCAACAACGTCTTCAATACCAAGTCCGACAGGAGCCTGGCCAACTTGATTGCGGCTCAACGCCAACCCGGGGAACCGATTGTGTTCCTAAAGAACCAGTTCTTTGATGTGCCGTTTTATCTGCGACTGCGCGAACCGGTGAGGATCTTTGATAACTGGGATCAGGCCAATGTCCCCCAGCGCGATAACTGGCGCAAGGTGTTGTATGACGCGGGCAGGTTCGACCAGGCGAGGGCGCGCGGCGTCCTGCTTGACCAGGCCCAACTCACCCAGACACTCTGCGCCCATCCTGCATCCTGGATCGTCGGTCTTAAAGGTTCGGATCGTGACTATCCCTTCCTGCAGCAGACCCGGCCGGTGTTGGCGCATCAATATGCAACGGTCTGGAAGGTCTCACAAACGGCGATGGCTGCTAGGGGCCTGTGCCCTGAAACGCCCATCGTCGGCTCAATAGGTAGGTGAGAACCGCAACAGATACGAGGATCAGCGCCAGCAGGAAGTAATAGGGCAGTTCACTTACGGACAAGAGAATCGCATAGGAACATTCGTTGATGGCAAATCCTGCTGCGGAGAGCAAGAAGAATCGCCCGGCCGATCGCAACACCGGCGCCGCATGGTCGGCAAAGGTCAAGGAATAGTGTCCCCCATACGACACGCCGAAGGCGCACAGCCAGCCGATCACGTTCGCCTTGAGTGGAGCCAGCGCCAGCCACTCCACGATCAGGACGACGGTCAGGAAATGCGTGAGAGCGGCCGCACTTCCCACCAGGATGAACAGAATGGTGCGCCGGTTGAGAACGAACATGACGAGTCCGCCAGGATCAAACATCGGGCATTGTACGGGATGCCGCGCGCGCAGCTGCAAACTTCCGATTCGCCAGGACGCACAATCTGCGTATGTGTCGATGACTATGGCTTGCACGCCGGAATCAACCAGGCGACCCTGAATCTGGTCCGCGAAAATCGCGTCTCCGCGGTCAGTTGTTTGGTCGATGGCCCTGCCTGGCCTTCCGGTTGGAATGCTCTGAAGTCCGATGCTGCCAAGGTGGAAATAGGCCTGCATCTCAATTTTACCGAGGACCTTGGACACAATCGGATCCTGCACACTCTGCCGAAACTGATACTTCTGGCTTACCTCCGCAGACTGAACCGCGCCACGCTGAAATGGGATATCCGACGCCAGTTCGAGCGTTTTGAGTCGGTCACGGGACGCGCGCCGGATTTTGTCGATGGGCATCAGCATGTCCATCAACTGCCCGTCATCAGGGAAGCACTTTTCGAAGTCCTGAATGAACGCCATGGCCCACCCACGCTCTGGCTGCGGGCCACGCATCCACCCGACCACTGGTCGAAAACGAAGCTTTCTCTTTCGGTCAAAATTAAGTCTGGATTGATTGCTTGCCTTGGTGCGTCCGCGCTAAGTCGGCTTGCGAGCACGCATGGTTACAGTCAAAACCGGCACCTGCTTGGCGTATATGGATTCGACATGTCGGAACGACACTATCTTCTGAATATGAGGATATGGCTTAAGCATGCAGAGGACGGCGATGTGCTGATGTGCCACCCATCCTTGGCTGGCCCCTGGAACGACCCGCTGTTGGGGGCCCGCATTCATGAGCACCAGGTTCTATCGGGTGATGCCTTTGCCGCTTTGATAGAGTGGACAGGGATCAAGATCGGAACCTTGCCGGTAGCCACAACAGGCCTTGCAGGAACAACCGTCGAGACACGCGCCTAGCATTTCGCCGGAAAAATGGAAGCGAACGCTGGCGCCGGATTCCTTGGCCGACAAGATCCCAATTGCATCCAATAAAGTTCGCAGTGGATGGGCAGCGCATGCTTATGTCACTTGGCATCGTTCTTGCCGTGGCTCTGCTGATTTGTTTCGCTTGGGCAGAACGCTTGAGCGGTTTCCTTGTCTATATCGCTCCTTTGTAGATTCTGCCCAGCGCATGGCCCCGACAATTTCATGACAAGCAGATTGCCGTCGCGAGTCCTCGTGACCCCGCCGCGACAACCCGAACACTCGGATCATATCGACCCTGCGCGACATCTGCGTTTGACAGTTGACGACGAGGACGAGGGTGAAGATTCGCAGAAGGGCAGCGGCACTTTCCGGCAGGACGCAAGAACCTCTGTGGCAACCGAGAAGATGCAGCTCGAGCCCGCCATCAGCAAACCTGTGGAATTGCACGGCGCGCCATCTGCCCGGTATGGAACATCCGAGCTGCCCAAGCGTACCATCTGTATTTGTGCCGACGATTTCGGGTTGCACATGGGCGTCAACCAGGCAGCTGTCAACCTGGCGCGCGAACATCGTATCTCTGCAGTCAGTTGTCTGGTGGATGGCCCGGCATGGCAATCCGGATGGGACGCCCTTAAAGCACATGCCGCCTCGGTTGAAGTGGGTCTGCATTTGAACCTCACTGAGGATCTCGGTCAGAATGCTATCTTGTACTCACTTCCCAAACTGATCCTTCTGGCTTATGCACGCGGGCTGAGCCGCGACTCGCTCAGACGGGATATCCAGCGCCAGTTTGAGCGTTTCGAGGCAACGACGGGGCGCATGCCGGACTTCGTGGATGGCCATCAGCATGTCCATCAACTCCCCATGATCAGAAATGCGCTCATGGATGTCCTGGACAGACGCTATAGCGGGCGCAAGCCCTGGCTGCGGGCCACCTATCCACCTGCACGCAGTGAGGACGTGATCCTCCCTGTGGCAATCCGGTTCAAGTCAACAATGATCGCGCGGCTTGGCGCATCGGCGCTAAGCCGCTTGGCTCGAACACACGGCTACAGCCAAAATCTTCATCTGATGGGAGTATACGGATTCGAAATGTCGGAAAGGCATTATCTGCACAACCTGCGCGCATGGTTGACGAGCGCGAAGAGCGGCGATGTGCTGATGTGCCACCCGTCCTTGACGGGACCCTGGAAAGATCCGCTGCTTGGCGCACGCTATCACGAGTACAGGGTCCTGTCGGGCGATGTTTATACGACTTTGGCGGAATGCGCCGGAATCAGGATTGGGACCTTGCCGTTCCGGGTAACTTGAGCTGAAGGCAGCGCACTGCAGACTTGGACGTTTCGCTACGCATGCCCAGAGACATCCAGGCAGAACTTGCCGGGAGACCCACTGACCAACGCCTAGGTTTGGCTCGACGCGGCGAGCATCTCCCGCGCCACCGCTTCGGCCACCTTGATGCCATCCACACCTGCCGACAAGATGCCTCCCGCGTAGCCCGCGCCTTCGCCTGCGGGATACAGACCTTTCACGTTCAGGCTCTGGCAATCGTCCCCGCGGGTGATGCGCAACGGCGACGAGGTTCGGGTTTCCACGCCGGTCAGCACCGCGTCCGTCATGGCGAAACCCTTGATCTGCCGGTCGAATGCGGGCAGAGCTTCACGGAGCGCCTCGATGGCAAAATCCGGAAGGCTGGTTGCGAGATCGCCCAGATGAACCCCGGGGGTGTAGGACGGTTCCACCGCGCCGAGTTGCGTGGAGGGCACTCCGCGCAGGAAGTCGCCGACCAACTGGCCCGGTGCGTCGTAATTGCCGCCGCCCAGTTCAAATGCGCGAGACTCCCACTGGCGCTGAAACTCCACGCCGGCCAAGGGGCCACCGGGATAGTCCTCTGGAGTAACACCGACGACGATGCCGGCATTGGCGTTGCGTTCGTTGCGTGAATACTGGCTCATGCCGTTGGTAACGACCCGGTTCGGCTCGGATGCAGCCGCGACGACCGTGCCTCCAGGACACATGCAAAAGCTGTAGACCGAACGGCCGTTCTTCGCGTGGTGCACGAGCTTGTAGTCAGCCGCGCCGAGTATGGGATTGCCCGCGTGTTTGCCGAAGCGCGCCTTGTCGATCAGCGACTGTGGATGCTCGATGCGCAAGCCAATGGAAAACGCCTTGGCTTCCATGAACACGCCCCGCGCATGCAACATCTCGAAAGTATCGCGGGCGCTGTGTCCGAGTGCGAGAATGACATGGTCCGAACGAATCTCTTCGCCGTTCGCCAGCTTCACGCCGCGCACCCGCCCACCCTCGATCAGCAGGTCGGTGACGCGTTGCTGGAAGCGGATTTCTCCGCCCAGTTCCTCGATCTCACGCCGCATGGTTTCTACCATCCCCACCAATCGGAAGGTGCCGATGTGGGGCTTGGATACATAGAGAATCTCCTCGGGTGCGCCCGCCTTGACGAATTCGGTGAGCACCTTGCGGCCATAGTGTTTAGGATCCTTGATCTGGCTGTAGAGCTTGCCGTCGGAAAACGTGCCCGCCCCGCCCTCGCCAAACTGCACGTTCGATTCGGGATTGAGGATGTGTTTCCGCCACAGCCCCCAGGTGTCCTGGGTCCGTTCGCGCACCGCCTTGCCGCGCTCGAGCACCAAAGGCCTGAAGCCCATCTGCGCCAGCACCAGCGCAGCAAAAATGCCGCAGGGGCCGAAGCCCACCACCACCGGGCGCGTGCCGAGCGTCTTCGACACATGGCCGATGAAGTGGTAACTCGTATCGGGGGTGGGCGTGACATTGCGGTCATGGCGCAGCTTGTTCAATAGCGCCGCTTCATCCTTGACCGTGACATCGACGCTATAAATCAACAGCAGTGCGTGGGACTTCCGCGCATCGTAGCTGCGCTTGAAGATTTTGATGTTGCCGACTTCCTCCGCCGGAATGCCCAGGCGTTGCGTAACCGCTTCGTGTAGGGCTTCGGGCGGATGGTCGAGAGGAAGTTTGAGTTCAGTCAGTCGCAGCATGGCTCGATTCAATGTTTAAAGTGACCGCCTGGAGCCGATCGCCTTGGCCTCCTCCCGGCCTGCTCTGACACAAGCTGCAGAATCCAATCTCCCATTTCGCGGCGTCCCCATCTGCAGCGGGTCGATCCAGCGACGTGGAGCCCCTCGCCCATGGCTCCGAATCGTCACTCCCACTCAATTATCAATGGACGTGCTAATGCCCCTGCTGGCGTGGCCTCCCCTGGAGGGGCAAATCGTGTATCGTCACGCGTGCCGGGGGAGGAGATCGCTTACCCGGCCGCGCACAGCCGATTATCTGACAGAGTGATCTTCTTCGCTACAGACGTTCATTCCGTGTCAGCGTACCGATATGATCGGAATTGCTGGGGCAAGAGAAGGATCAAGGAATATCGAAGCACAGTAAGCGGGGACTGGTTGCATCGAAAACTCGGCCGGGAACGAAGAGTCAAAGAAATTCCGGGGGCCGTCCGATCTTCGGCCTGAACGAACGTTTGTGCCTTGGTAGAATTGCCCATTTAGCGGTCAGGCTGGGCGTCCGCTCAGGGTGCCCGAATCCATGTATTTCCAGTGCCCGAGGTGATCAATGGCCTGCAACCCTGATGTCCTTAAACAAGTTCAACTATTCGCCTTGCTCGATGACGAAGAACTGGCCGTTCTTGCGAGCCAGGTTGAACTACGCAATTTTGCGCCACGCCAGCGAATCTACAAGATCGGTGATCCCAGCGAGCGCGCCTTTATCATGGTGTCCGGCTCTGTTCGGGTTTCGACCATCGACGAAGACAACCAGGTCGTGCTTCTGGATATGCCGATCCATGGCGAAGTATTCGGCTTTGCGTCAATGCTGGCACGGACTCCGCATCAGACCGAAGCCACCGCCATCGAACAGACCGAATGCATTGAGGTGGACCTCCATGACATTACCGTCCTGATCAGGAAGAAACCCGACGCCGGCCTGGACCTGCTGACGGTCATGGGCAAGCAGTTTCATGGCGCGGAACGACTTGTTCGACTCCGCGCCGCGCGCAACCCAAACGATGTGATCGAGGAGGCAGAAACCCTCGGCGAACGGGTTGCCGACGTGGTGGCGTCCTTCGGCGGTTCCTGGACGTTCATCATTACGTTTGCCGTGGTCCTCGTCGTGTACTCAAGTGTCAACGTCGAACTCGGACACAAGGCATGGGACCCGTATCCCTTCATCCTGCTTAATCTATTCCTTTCTATGCTGGCCGCAATACAGGCGCCCATCATCATGATGAGTCAGAACCGCCAGGACAAGAAGGATCGCCTGCGTAGTGAGCTCGATTTCGATGTCAATCGCCGGGCACACACGGAGATCCAGGGCCTTGCCCACAGGATCAACCTGCTACACGACAAGATCGAGGATGTGGGTGAGATCCTGCGCAAATCCAGGGATAACTCGACGCCAATGAGTGGCTGAACAGTGCGAGATGTTTCCGCATAGTCGAGCTCGGCTTCCTTCCGCGCTGGGCCACAGGGTCGTCATTTGCCCTTCTGCGGCGGCAATGTGAAGCGGGTCGGGTCCAGTTGCGGTGGAAACCGGAACGCTGCCGGCCGGTGAGACTTGTTGGCCTAAGTCCGGCAAGCAATCCATGGCGCAAACCAGGGCGAAAACGAATCGCCCTCTTAATCGAGTATTGGCAAGAACCTGAGAATGGCAGAAACCATTCCTCAATTCACGACTCCCAGGATATGACCAAGGCAGGAGAATCGCCATGATGGAAGCCAATGCCGACCCGTCCAGGACACCTGAATCCATGCCGGAAGCCGAGCCAAATTCTAAGGCCAATGTGAAATCCCTGCCCCTGCCGGACTCGGAAGAAGGACCAGCATCATTGCCAGCGGGGCTCAGTCAGGCCGAGGCGCAGAAGCGTCTGGCCCAATATGGACCGAACGAGATTGCAGAAAGGAGGACCGATCCGTTCCTGAAATTGCTGGGCTATTTCTGGGGCCCCATCCCGTGGATGATCGAGGTGGCAGCCGTCCTCTCAGCCCTGGTCCGGCACTGGGCAGATTTCTCGATCATCCTGGCATTGCTGATCTTTAACGCCGCGGTTGGCTTCTGGCAGGAGTTCACCGCCGGCAATGCAGTTGACGCGCTACGCAAACAACTGGCCATGCGGGCGCGGGTGCTGCGCGACGGAACCTGGCAGGAAATCGACGCCAAGTTGCTGGTGCCCGGTGATGTCACTCGTATCCGCCTGGGAGACGTCATCCCTGCAGATGTGAAATTGATTGGGGGTGATTACTTGAGCGTGGACCAATCGGCGCTCACCGGCGAATCCTTGCCCGTGACCAAGCAGCCTGGCGACGAGGCCTACTCCGGCACGGTGGCAAAACAGGGCGAAGTGGTGGCAGAAGTGAGCGCCACCGGCGCGCAGACCAGGTTCGGCAAGACCGCCAGCCTGGTGGGACAGGCGAGGACCGTCTCCCACTTCCAGAAGGCAGTGCTCACCATCGGCGACTATCTGATCTATGTCAGCCTGGCGCTGGTGGTGGTTCTGGTGCTGTTTCAGCTGCACCGCAGCGCGCCATTGCTGGATCTGGTGCAGTTCGCCCTGATTCTCACCGTGGCTTCCATCCCTGTGGCGATGCCGGCGGTGCTGTCGATGACAATGGCGGTGGGGGCCGTGGCCTTATCCAAACACAAAGCCATCGTCACGCGGCTGGAATCCATCGAGGAGATGGCCAGCATGGACGTCCTGTGTTCGGACAAGACCGGCACCTTGACCCAGAATCGCCTGACCCTGGGCAAGGTGGAGTTGTTTCACGCCGCTGGTGAACAGACGGTATTGGTGGCGGCGTCGCTGGCATCCAAGGCGGAAGACAGGGACGCCATCGACCAGGCGGTGCTGGAGGGGCTGAAGAGCCAGGACTTGCTCAAACCCTATCGTCAGACCGGATTCGTTCCCTTCGATCCGGTACATAAACGAACCGAAGCCACGATAGCGGATGGCCAGGGCAAGACCTTTCAAGTCACCAAGGGCGCACCCCAGGTGATCATGCAGATGTGCGGCCTCGCGGACGAAGAGACAACGCGGGCGCGGCAGGCCGTGGATGCCTTTGCCGAGCAGGGCTATCGTGCCTTGGGGGTGGCGCGCAAGGAGCAAGGCTCACAGCAATGGCAATTCCTCGGCATCCTGTCGCTGTTTGATCCACCCCGGGAGGATTCGGCGCAGACCATCGCCAGCGCCCGCGCGTACGGTGTGGACGTAAAGATGGTTACCGGAGACAACCAGGCGATCGCCAAACAAATATCCATCAAGCTCGGTCTGGGAACGAACATTCTGCCGGCCAGTGCACTTTCGCTGGACAAGGCCGGCCATCGGGATGCCGCCGACGGCGAGCGGGTAGAGAAGACGGACGGCTTTGCCGAAGTCTTCCCGGAGCACAAATTCGCCATCGTAAAGCTGCTTCAGGCGCGCAACCATATCACTGGCATGACCGGCGACGGTGTCAATGACGCGCCCGCACTTAAGCAGGCCGACGTGGGGATCGCCGTGAGCGGAGCTACGGACGCGGCGCGCGCGGCGGCGGACCTGGTGCTTACCGCCCCCGGATTGTCAGTCATCATCAATGCCATCGAGGAGGCGCGGCGCATCTTCGAGCGCATGAATGCCTACGCCGTCTACCGGATCAGCGAGACCATCCGCATCATGTTCTTCGTCGTGCTGACAATGATATTTTTCAACTTCTACCCCATCACGGCGATCATGATCATTCTGCTCGCCTTCTTCAACGACGTCCCCATCATGGCCATCGCCTACGACCGCACCGGTCTGGAGCAGAAACCGGTGCGCTGGAACATGGGTCAGGTCATTACCGTGGCCACGGCCATGGGCATTGTCGGAGTGGTGGGCAGTTTCGGTATGTTGCTGCTCGCCATGGACTGGCTGAAACTCGACGTGCCGCAGATCCAGACCTATGTCTTTCTGAAGATGGCCGTGGCCGGTCATCTGGTATTGTTCGCCGCACGCACCAAGGAGCACTTCTGGAAACGTCCCTGGCCCGCGCCGATCATGGTCTGGTCGGCCGCGATCACCAAACTGGCAGCCACCGTTCTGGCGGCCTATGGCTTCGGCCTCATCACGCCCATCACATGGCCGGAAATCGCCCTCATCTGGGGATATTCCATTGGCTCGGCCCTGGTGACCGATATCGTGAAGGTTCAGGTCTACCGCCATCTGCAACACCACACGCCGATGCATCAGGGGTTTCTCTCTTTGGTGCAGCAACCCCTGCACGATTTTGGCCGCAAGAGATAACAGGAGCCATAGCCGCGTTCAATATTCAATTATTCCCAAACCAGTAAACTGGAGGGAGAAAACGAGCACGCTGACTATTCCTGGGAAGGCCCTCAATAGCCAGATGGATGGGCATAACGGAGCGAGAAACATGAAGATCAAATCAACGGATTTCCGGGTTGAAGAAGGTGCGAAGGTCAATCTCAACAAATGGCCGACCCATGTAAAGCCGGTCTATCGGTCGAAGGACCAGTACCAGGAAATCCTCGGAAAACACGTGGGTGAGTTGAGCGCGCTGCAGCAACTTCTCTATGCATCCAATTGCTATGCGGTGCTGTTGATCTTTCAGGCCATGGACGCCGCGGGAAAAGATGGCGCGATCAAGCACGTGATGTCCGGCATCAATCCCCAGGGTTGCCAGGTGTTCAGTTTCAAGCATCCAAGCGCCACGGAGCTGGAACATGATTTTCTGTGGCGCACGTCACAATGTTTGCCGGAGCGCGGCCGGATCGGCATCTTCAACCGATCCTATTACGAGGAGGTGTTGATCGTTCGTGTCCATCCGGAGATTCTTCACGGCCAGGGACTTCCGGAAGGGCTGATCGACGAGAAGACGATCTGGCGGGATCGGTATCGATCGATTGTGGACCTGGAGAATCATCTTTGCCGCAACGGCACCCGGATCATCAAATTCTTTCTGCACCTTTCAAAGGAAGAGCAGCGAAGGCGCTTTCTCGATCGCATAGACGAGCCTGAGAAGAACTGGAAATTCAGTCTTGCAGACATTGAAGAGAGAAAGTTCTGGGATCAGTACATGCAGGCCTATGAAGCTTGCCTGAGCGCGACCAGCACCAAGATTGCGCCTTGGTATGTCGTGCCTGCCGACGACAAGGAGAACGCCCGGCTGATCGTTTCATGGATCATTCTGGACACACTCAAGGCGCTCAAGATGCGCTACCCACAGGCCGACGCAAAGCGCGGGCAGGAATTGCTGACGATCCGTCAGCGGCTTGCAAAACAAGACTAATATGCGAGCCAACCGAGGAGCGTGTGGCATCGTCGCGGACAGACGGCCATGATGCCATGCAACAGGAACGGTCGGTTCGGAGGCAGGAATGGCTGGAATTAATGGAACAGAACTCTGAGGCCCATGAACCCGATCAAGTCACCTCACCGTTCCCGGAGTCTGCGGTAACGCCGCACAATTGCACAATTGAAAGGAGCACCAAAAAATGAAGGATTTACCTCCCCCGCACGATCTTGTCGAAGCCATGGGCGAAGCCTATGAATTGTTTCTGGAGAAAGCGCTCCAGAAGGCACATCAAGGTGGCACCCTCGTTCATCAGGCGATTGATGAGATTCGCGGCGATATCGTGGCATTGGACAAGCTGACGGATGAAGAAGTCGCCAAGCTGGAAGGCTATATCAAGCGGGACCTTATCGATGCTGCAACCTACCTGGACAAAACCGGCAGTGAGTTGAAGGACTGGCTGGGTTTCGACGTGGTCCTGTTGAAGCAGGCGTTCTGGGAACGCTTCAGCAAGGCGGCAGATCAGACCACGACCGCGCTCTATGAATTGAAACAGCAGGCGGAATACGCTGAATATCATAGCGGCGAGATCGTTGGCCTGGGAACGCTGATATGCGACAAGTGTGGAGAAAAATTGCATTTCCACAAACCGGGTCGCATTCCCCCCTGTCCCAGGTGCAAGGAGGCGCGCTTTCATCGGCAGCGGCTTGCTTGATTTCAGCCAGAATCAGCAACTCAGCTTCTGAGACAGATAATCCAGCCTGCCCCATTGTCGGATGATGCTGAACGAGACCTACTTGTCAGATAGGGCTGATTACCCAATTTCGGAACGATATTGAACGGCGCAGTGATCTTGCATCATTCCCACTCTATGGTCGCAGGCGGCTTGCCGGAGATGTCATAGGCAACCCGATTGATGCCGCGGACTTCGTTGATGATGCGGTTGGAGACCTTGCCCAGCAAGGTGTAAGGGAGTTCGGCCCAATGGGCG
The DNA here is from genome assembly GCA_963782495.1 of uncultured beta proteobacterium. Taxonomy (GTDB): domain Bacteria; phylum Pseudomonadota; class Gammaproteobacteria; order Burkholderiales; family Thiobacillaceae; genus DASQBT01. The sequence goes on from CAWAJU010000004.1 coordinate 409,963, forward strand.
GTCATGAAGTCGGTGGTTTGCACTGCGCGCAGCGCGACGACATAGTCATAGGTGCGGCCATCACCCATCACGCCGACTGACTTGACCGGCAGGAATACCGCGAAGGCCTGGCTGGTCTTGTCGTACCAACCTGATGAACGCAGTTCCTCGATAAAGATATGGTCGGCCTGGCGCAGCAGGTCCGCGTATTCCTTCTTCACTTCGCCGAGTATGCGCACGCCCAGCCCGGGACCGGGGAAGGGATGACGAAACACCATGTCGTGCGGCAAACCCAGAGCCAGGCCCAACTCGCGCACTTCGTCCTTGAACAGTTCGCGCAAGGGTTCGAGCAGTTTGAGGTGCAGGGTGTCCGGCAGTCCACCCACATTGTGGTGAGACTTGATGGCGTGCGCCTTCTTGGTCTTGGCGCCGGCAGATTCGATCACGTCCGGATAGATGGTGCCCTGGGCCAGCCATTTGGCCTTCTCCTGTCGTTCCGCCTGTTCCTGGAACACATGAACAAATTCGCGGCCGATGATCTTGCGCTTCAGTTCGGGGTCGGTGACGCCGGCCAGTCCATCCATGAATCGTTCCGTCGCATCCACATGGATGACCTTGACGCCCAGGTTTCTGGCGAAGGTTTCCATCACCTGTTCGGCCTCATTCAGGCGCAGCAAACCGGTGTCGACAAACACGCAGGTGAGCTGATCGCCGATCGCCTTGTGGATCAGCGCCGCGGCCACCGAGGAATCCACTCCGCCAGACAGGCCCAGAATCACTTCATCGCTGCCCACTTCGGAACGGATGCGGCCCACTGCCTCTTCCACGTAATCCGGCATGTTCCAATCGCTGCCGCATCCGCAAATGTCGTGCACGAAGCGCTGCATGATCGCCTTGCCTTGCAGGGTGTGGGTCACCTCGGGATGGAATTGCACGCCATAGAATCCACGTTCTTCGTCGGCCATGCCGGCGAGCGGCGTGGCGGCATTGGATGCGATCACCTTGAAGCCCGTTGGCAGTTCGGTGACCTTGTCGCCGTGGCTCATCCACACATCGAGCAGGCCATGGCCCTCGTCATTGCTGCGATCCTGAATGTCGCGGAACAGGCGTGAATGTCCTTGGGCGCGGATTTCCGCATAACCGAATTCGCGCTTGCTGGTGGATTCCACCTTGCCCCCCAATTGAGCGGCCATGGCCTGCATGCCATAGCAGATACCCAGGACCGGCACACCCAGTTCAAACGCCGCCTGGGGCACACGCGGGGTTTCGTCCTCATACACAGAATTGGGCCCGCCGGAAAGAATGATGCCCTTCGGCTTGAAGGTCCCGATGAACTCGTCGCTGACGTCATAGGGGTGCAACTCGCAATAGACGCTGGCCTCCCTGACGCGCCGGGCAATGAGTTGGGTGTATTGGGAGCCGAAGTCGAGGATGAGTATTTTTTCGTGTGACATATGTGCTGGCTAAATAAAAAGGGGGCTCGCGCCCCCTCTGGTCCGGGATTCGATCACTCCACCCGGTAATTGGGCGCTTCCTTGACGATCTGCACATCGTGGACATGGGATTCCTTCACGCCCGCCGAAGTGATCTCGACGAATTCCGCTTTCTTGTGCATCTCTTCGATGGTTGACACGCCCAGGTAACCCATCGAGGAGCGCAAGCCGCCCATCAGCTGGTGGATGACGTTGAGCGCAGTGCCCTTGTAGGGCACACGACCCTCTATGCCTTCGGGCACCAACTTGTCCGCATCAGATTCGGTATCCTGGAAGTAACGGTCCTTGGAGCCCTGCTGCATGGCACCCAGCGAGCCCATACCGCGGTAGGATTTGTAGGAGCGGCCCTGGTACAGTTCCACCTCACCCGGCGCCTCCTCGGTACCCGCCAGCAGACCGCCCAGCATGACGCAATGGGCGCCCGCGGCAAGGGCCTTGGAAATGTCTCCCGAATATCGTATACCACCATCGGCGATCAGGGGAACGCCGGTTCCGGCCAGTGCTTCCGCGACATTGGCGACCGCGGTGATCTGCGGTACGCCCACTCCCGCGACGATGCGGGTGGTGCAGATGGAACCGGGGCCGATGCCGACCTTGACCGCATCTGCGCCGTGATCGACCAGCGCCCGCGCGGCACTTGCGGTGGCAATATTGCCGCCTATGACCTGGACGTCGGGGAAATTCGTTTTGACCCACTTGACCCGGTCCAGCACACCCTTGGAGTGGCCGTGAGCGGTGTCGACGACGATGACATCCACGCCGGCCTCAGCGAGCGCCGCGACCCGATCTTCGGTGCCGGCCCCCACTCCCACCGCGGCGCCGACCCGCAAACGCCCTTGGCCATCCTTGGACGCATTGGGATGCTCGGTCGATTTCTGGATGTCCTTCACCGTGATCAGGCCGCGCAACTCGAATGCGTCGTTGATCACCAGCACCCGCTCCAGGCGGTGCTTGCGCAACAGCGCGGTGGCTTCTTCCCGGCTCGTGCCTTCCCTGACCGTCACCAGGCGTTCGCGCGGCGTCATGATGTTGGATATGGGCTGATCGAGGTTGGTCTCGAAGCGCAGGTCGCGGTTGGTGACTATGCCGACGACTTTGCGGCCTTCCACCACCGGCAGGCCTGAGATCCTGTGCATCCGGGTAATCGCAAGCACGTCCCGCACGGTCATTTGCGGTGCGATAGTGATGGGATCCTTGACGACGCCGGATTCAAAGCGCTTGACCTTGGAGGCTTCGGCAGCCTGCTCCTGTGGGGTCATGTTCTTGTGGATGATGCCGATTCCGCCTTCCTGTGCGATAGCAATGGCCAAGTTCGCTTCTGTCACGGTATCCATGGCAGCGGAAATAAGGGGAAGGTCGAGGGTAATCGTTCGGGTTAACCTGGTCCGCAGGTTGACATCACGAGGCAGAACTGAAGAATGGGCGGGGACGAGCAAAACGTCATCGAAAGTGAGCGCTTTTTGCAGGACACGCATGTTGTTTTCCTAGGCGCAAATTCGAATTATACGTTGACGTGTCCTCCATTCAAAATGCGCCACCCATTCAGGCCCTTGGGCCCCGAATCCCATGGCCGCGGCCCAATACCCGATCCACGCACCCGTCCACAAACCCTGACCCCCGATAGCAGGCATGCTTATTTGCTCAGGATTGGATGCCGAATGCGTGCCCTGTGGTCGAAATCTACCAAGGCAAACCCGGCTTTTCCGCATTGACGCAGATAAGAATACGGGCTACTTTCCACGCATCCCGGGATTGCAGGCAAAACTTCCCGGCTTGACCTGATCGCCCATACCGCTGAGGAGACTAGCATGCGCCACATCTTGACCACCCTGACCGCCGTTTCCGTTCTCGCCCTGACAGGCTGTGCCAATCAGTCCGCCAGCGCACCCCCAGCGCCCAGTGCGGCCGTAGCGCAACCGCAAGCGCCGGCACAGCCCACCATCAGCGCAGAGGCTCAGGCCGCGTTGAGCAAGGCGCAGACTGCGGTCAAGGAAGCCAAGGCGAAAAATGCACTGTGGACCACCGCCGAGAGCGCGCTCAAAGCCGCCGAAGAGGCTGCCAAGACGGGCGACAGCGAGGCCGTGATGAAGAACGCCAAGACTGCCGAGGAGCAGGCCCATCTGGGTCTGGAGCAGGCGAAGGGCCCCGCGCTGGAACTTAAGAACCTGTAAACCATGGAGATGGGGCAATACCCCTCCAAGATGCGCGCAGTTCTGCTTCTACTTTGTCTGTGCTTCCCCCTGGCTTCCGCCGCGGAGATTTACAAATGGACGGACGGTTCGGGACAAGTCCATTACTCCGACCAGCCACCTTCTGACCAAGCCCTGGTAATCAAAGCCGCGCCCGCGCCTCCAACGGAGGCTGGCGAGGCGCAGCGGGAACTCGCAGAGAAAGACCTCGCCTTCAAGAAACGGCAGGAGGATGCGACCAAAGCCAGGGAGAAGGCCGATGCGGATGCCCAAGCGGCGCGCACCAAACAGGAAAACTGCGAGCGCGCCCGGCAGAATCTGGTCAACCTCGATCAGAGTCCGCGCAGCTATACAATCGGTCCATCCGGACAACGAACTTATTTGACCGACCAGCAGCGCGCTGACACTCGCGCCGCGGCGGAAAAATTCATAGCGGAAAATTGTCGTTAAGCCTGACTGTCAGGCTCGGTCGCTTCCTTGGTGGGCAAGTCGCCACCGCCTTTCTTCATCACCTTGCCCTGCTCTGCCCGCTGCCGCCTAACTTCTTTCGGATCGGCAATGAGCGGCCGGTAGATTTCCACCCGGTCCCGATCCCGCAATACCGTATCCAGCTTGCATAGCTTGCCGTATACACCCACTTTGTTCGACGTCAGGTTGACTTCCGGAAATTTCTCCATCAGGCCTGAAGCGTTGACCGCCTGCTCTATCGTCGCCCCTTCGTCCACTTGCACGGCCAAGATAACCTGTTGGGCAGGCAAGGCATAGGCGACTTCCACCGTAATCTTATTCATGTCCACAGTAGACCTGTTCAGCGCGACGCACAAAGGCATCCACAAAGGTGTTGGCAATATGATTGAACACCGGCGTCAGCACGGATTCCAAGAGCTTGCTGGAAAAAGTATAGATCATTTCAAAGTCCACCCTGCAGGCCGTTTCCCCCAAGGGCTTGAATCGCCAATGCCCGCGCAGGTGGGAAAATGGGCCCTTCTGTAGATTGATCAGCATTTCGGTGGGGACCGTTTTTTCATTATCCGTCGTGAAACTCTGTTTGACTCCCATGTAGTCAATGGTCAGCGTCGCCACGGTGGCTTGCTCATCCCGCCTATGCAATTCGGTCCCGCCGCACCAGGGAAGAAATAGCGGATAATCCTCTACCCGGTCGACCAACTCGAACATCTGCCCAGCGCTGAATTCCACCAGCACCGTTTTGCTTACCTGGGCCATAGCCTCGACTCAAGACAAAACTGGCATTTTACGGAATCCCGGACTCATGACCATCGCCGACAACAAAAAAGCTTTCCATGACTACTTCATCGAAGAACGCTACGAATCCGGCCTGGTTCTCGAAGGCTGGGAGGTCAAGTCAATCCGGGCTGGGCGCGTACAACTCAAGGAATCCTATGTCGTGGTCAAGAATGGCGAAGTCTTCTTGATTGGCTGCCACATCAGCCCTTTGCCCACAGCTTCCACACACATCCATCCCGACCCCACCCGCACGCGCAAGCTGCTGTTGCACGGGGAGGAAATCAGCAGGTTGATCGGCAAAACCGAACGCGCCGGCTACACTCTGGTGCCAGTGAATTTGCACTATGCCAAGGGTCGCATCAAGCTCGATATCGGCTTGGCCAAAGGTAAGAAACAGCACGACAAACGGGCGACCGAGAAGGAAAGGGAATGGGTGCGAGAGAAAGCCAGGCTAATGCGCTCCGACAAGAAGGCCCAGGGGCATTAGGGCGTCAGCCACGGCTCGTCGTTCAAGTTGCCCGCAGCCTCCGTTGAAATGATTCATGGCCTGAGGCATCGGGGACGATGCGCGCAGCGGCTATCAAGGCGTCGACAACCACCCTGTACCAGGAGTCTCTAAGGAAGGTCTGAAGAAGCCCCAATTTTCATGAGCAAATTGGATGCATGATCATCAGCGGCAAGGCTTCGGGTTGATTCCGGGTATTTTACCCCGGCATCGTTCGGCCTTTCTGGCCATTTCTCATTCATTGGGCGCACCTTGCCCCTTGAGGTCGCAACAGGTGATGTCGCGCCAGGTACAAATTCGCCAGGGCGCAGGTGGCGAACAATCGGTTCGCGTTCTTCTCCAGTCCCTTGTAGCGCACCTTCACGAAACCGAAGATGTTCTTGATGACACCGAACGCGTGCTCGACCTTCGCGCGCACACGGGATTTGTTCCGGTTCTTCGCCCGTTCGATTTCATCGACTTCGCCCTTGCGGCGGCAGCGCCGGTTGGTCATGTCCTGCGCTTGGGGCGCGCATTGCTTGATGACCTCCGTTTGCCCCTGATAGGCACGGTCGCCCCAAACCTTGGTTTCATCTCCATGCAACAGGTCAGAGAGCACTTGCGAATCTGCCACGTTGGCGGCGGTGGCCACCACCGAGTGGATCAGCTTGTTCTTGGAATCGACCCCTATGTGCGCCTTCATGCCGAAGTGCCACTGGTTGCCCTTCTTGGTCTGGTGCATGTCCGGGTCGCGCTTTTGATCGCGGTTCTTGGTCGAGGACGGCGCAGAGATGATGGTGGCGTCGACGATGGTGCCTCGGGCCACCTTCATGCCTTGCGCCTCCAGGTGGCGGTGCACCTGCTCGAACAGCTTTTTGCCCAAGTGGTGCTTCTCCAGCAGATGCCTAAAGCGCAGAACGGTGGTCTCGTCCGGCGCGGCTTCACGCCCGAGATCGATGCCGACGAAGCGGCGCATGGCAGCCGAGTCGTAGATGGCCTCTTCCACCGCCGGGTCGGACAGGTTGAACCATTGCTGCAGGAAGTAGACGCGCAGCATGCGCTCCAGCCCCACCGTCGGCCGGCCGCCTTCACCTGCAGGGTAGTACGGCGCGATTACCGCGCACAGTTCAGACCAAGGCACCACACGCTCCATCTCGGCAAGAAACGTCGCGCGCCGCGTGGGCTTGGCATGAAGTTCAAAGCTGCCTTCGGCAAAGGTTTGTTGTCTCATTCGTCTCCCTCCCAGTCACGCACCAATATTAATGCACGACACGGTTGCTTGATGACTTTTGCAGGGTTTCCCTAATCGCTTATACCTTGTCTAACCGCTAAAATCGGCCTAGTTTTCTAATGTGGAAGCACGCATGCAAAAGTCCTGGAAGATGCCTGAACCGAGACCGCATTTTGTCTGCCGTACAAACAGTTGCGTGCCATTTGTCAGGCAGACTTGTAAATAGGGTCGAATTTCGCTAAAAAGCTAAGGATATATGGCTTAAGGAGGTTGGAATGCCTACGCTGCCACTTGAAGGCTACGACGTGGAGTTTATTCCCTTGGAACGGCGCTTGGTTGATCGCCGCAGGACAACGGGCAATTCTCCGCTCCCTCCAGGTCTGCAAAAGGATAGACGCGACTCAGAAGGTCGAAGGTTGCAAGACCGGAATCACGCTCAGCAAGCCAAGACCGTCCAGTAGGACGGTTTTTTCTTAGTGGCTTACCCTAACCTGGGAATCTCCCGCCACCAGCTTTCCTATCAGTCTGGCGCTGGCAAAATCGCAATCCTTGAACAGGTCTAATACGTCCTTCGCAGCGCCCGCGTCACAGGTCACCAAGAGGCCTCCGCTGGTTTGAGGGTCACACAGCAGCTTGCGCTGCCAGTCTGGCATGCCGTCGGGCAATACGACGTCCTGAGCAAAACTCTTCCAGTTGCGTGTCGACGCTCCAGGCCCAAACCCCTGCCGGGCCAGTTCCTCCGCCAGTGGGTGAATCGGCAGACGCGAGAATTGGATCTCAGCCGCAAGCTTTGAGCCACGGCACATTTCCAGCAAGTGTCCCAACAAGCCAAAGCCGGTGACGTCCGTCATTGCATGGACGGCAGACAAGTTGGCCAAGGCGATGCCGGGTGTATTGAGTTGGGTCGTGGATCGCAGCATCTGCGCATAGCCCTCGGCGCTGAGTTGGCCTTTCTTCATCGCATCGGCAAATACCCCGATGCCCAGAGGCTTGCCCAGGATCAATACATCGCCTGGTCTGGCCTCATCATTGCGCTTAACCCGGCCCGGGTGCACCACGCCTATGCCAACCAGGCCATAAATGGGCTCAGGGGAGTCAATGGAATGGCCTCCGGCCACGGGAATACCGGCAGCCTTGCAGACTGATTCCCCACCTTCCAGGATGCGGCGGATGACCTCCACGGGCAGCTTGTCCATGGGCATTCCCAATACCGCCAGGGCGAATAGGGGACGGCCGCCCATGGCATAGATATCGGCCAGTGCGTTAGTCGCGGCGATACGACCAAAGTCGTACGGATCATCCACGATAGGCATGAAGAAATCGGTGGTGGCAACGATGGCCTGCTCGTCATTGAGCTTGTAGACCGCCGCATCATCGCTGGATTCGGTTCCCACCAGCAAGGCTTCTGGCATCAGTCCGGCGGAAGCCATGCCGGCCAGCAGTTCGCTCAATACGGCCGGCGCAATTTTGCAGCCACATCCCCCACCATGGGACAATGTGGTCAATTTGATGGTATTCATGGGTAATGGTGTGAAGCTTTTGGGCGCTGCAACCGTAGCACAGCTGACAGAGTTTGACGAGATTATCGACGCCCGCTCGCCCGCCGAGTTTGCCGCCGACCATATACCCGGGGCGATCAATCTGCCGGTCCTGGATAACGAAGAGCGCGTTCACCGCGCTCCAGTCCGGATGCCAGACCGTGACGTCCTTC
>CAWAJU010000005.1:0-304867 GCA_963782495.1 uncultured beta proteobacterium
GCCCCACCGGTCGCATAGCCAATCATGCTGACCTGAATCATGGCAGCCAGATCGACTGCCCATTTTTGCTCGGGTTCATTCTTGCATCGCTTGATGACTTTGTTGGCCTTCCACCAAGTCAGAAGCCCGAGCAACATGTATAGGCCGAATCCGACAAAACCCGTCTCTCCCATGACCTCGAAATAGATGCTGTGGACATCATGGACATTCTCCGGATCGGGCGCATAGTGCCGGAACGTCGCGGGTTGGAACATCATCAATCCCCCGCCGGTGATCCGATCCTTGGCCACATTGAATGCGGTATGCCAAGCATTGATTCGTCCCCAGCGCCGAGTCATCTTCATAGTAATCCCGAATTGTATTCATTCGGTCATACCACGCTTGTGGCATGACCATGGCCATAATGCCAATGGCAATCGCAATGTAGATGGCCGGTCATGATCTTGCCGCGGCTCTTGAGCCACAGAAAGACGCCCATGGCCAGCATGGCCACCAAGGCGCCCCTTGACTGGCTGCCGATGGCTGCCACACCCGTCAACACCATTGCCGCCGCCAAGCCCCATCGCACCCAATTTTTGCGTAGCCTGAAGGTGCAGGTAGCGAATCAAGGGTATGGTAATGATGAGGGCAAGCGCGATCTCATTGTTTCCGCCGATGAAGGCTCCTCTCAGGCCCCTGGACCTGGTAAACACCGCCATGAACGATCGTAAATATTCCTCCCTTGACGCCATAGAACCCCAAAGACAGGGCAATTACCCACACCAGCCAATGCAGGCGCTGCCGGTCGGTTATCAGCATGATCGTTACCAGGGTCATGAGCTGGATCTTCCAGATCTTGTCCCACTCCGCCCAGGCCAGACTTGGATAGAAGGCAAAATAATTGCTGATTACGATCCAGGCATTAAACAAGAACAGGACGATGATTTCCGGAGTCCACGGAATGCGCTTGGGTTCCTTGGAAAATGCATAGGACACCAAGGTGACAACCGCAATGATCAGCGCAAAAGGAAAGTCATAAGCAAACCCCCAGCACAGCCGATGCGGGTTCATATAGGCAATCCAGGACCACAGGTAGATCCCATAGTGAGGGCGACGGAACACAAAGAACAGGCCACCGAATACAATAGCGGTGACAAGCAGATCTCTCACACCAATTCCTTCGTCATCGGAACTCGATGTGCTGATACCAACTGACCCGCGGCGGCAGGCTGATGCCGCCGCTAACATGCCTCTTTCGCGCAGTCGTTGGGCCAACTCCCGCTCCTGTTCGAAGCCGCGCTGCTTCACTTGGTAGAGTCGTCCCTTGGTTTGCTGTGGCGCGCCAAACCTGCTCTCCCGCGGCCAGGCGGCCGACGAATTGCGCGTAGATCGCTGCACTCTCTCTTACCGCTCGCCAGAACAGAGGCAACTCGGTATCTCCCTCCCACATGGCGGGACGGATGTGGGCAATCAGTTCGCCCGTATCAATGCCTTCATTGATAAAGTGAAGCGTGCAACCCACGTTCTCGGGCTCGCCATTGTAGAGCGCCCAAAAGGTGCAGTCCGCACCCCGGTACTCGGGTGAAAGGCCACCGTGCAGGTTGACCATCCCCAGCCGCCCTTCCCGTAACAGCTCGCCACGAATCAGGGACGTGCCGAATACGCATATCAGATCAGGCTTGAGCTCCCGAGCGAGACGCAACACTTCGGGATGATTAACGTGTGGCACTTCGTGGACAAGTTCCGGCCTGTCCAGGCACGGCACGTCCCCGCCAAAGAAGAATGTGGCCTCTTCTCCCCCCGCATAGCGGCGCCGGTCGCGCAGCCAGCGCCAAGCCTTACGCCAGAGGTTGTCGGGACGTAGTTTCCTGAGCACCTTTCGCAGATTCCGCTCGCTACCCGTCTCCTGCACGATGGCCAGGACTTGGCCGGCACGACACAAGGCGTTGGCGACATACAGATGGCGAGGGCTTCGGCCGCACAGGATCATCAGGGACAATTCACTCACCGAGCCAATCCTTTGGCCACTGCCGGAACGGGCGGCACGACCGAGTTGGTCATGTCCATCATCAGGGCATCGGCGAAAAATTTCGCCGCCCAGTTGGGAAACTCAAACCGGGAATAGGCGCCCCATATCGGCGCAGAACCGGGGATGGCGCCGCGCAACACGTCATCCGCTTCCTCAATGCGCTGGGTGCGCTTGACGAAGGCAATGGCCCTTCCCGCGGCTTCCCGGTAATCTCGTCGACCGGTGAACTGGAACAGCCGCAACCAGCAGAGTGCCATCTGCGCGATGCCAGTCACGCAGGCGTAGCCGGCGGTTGGGGTCCAGCCATCGTCGTAGGTGCCGGCCAGCCAGCCGTCGCCGCGCTGCTGGGCCATCAGACCCTGGCCGGCGAGTTCAGCGGATTTGAAATAGCGCTCGTCCCCCAGAAGAACGGCAGACTCCAGGAATCCACGAATGGCATAGGCAATGGTGTGGGTGTATGGGTTACGTCCAGGCAAGAATGCATTGAGCCGGTACCAGCCCGAAGGCGTCTGCTGTGCAAGCGCCCAGTTCAGATTCCGGCGCCCCGCCTCGACCAGGCGGGTTTCATTGGCGAGCAAGCCCAGGCTGACGAGCGCCCAGGTTGCCCGGGTGTTGTAGACGTGCGGCACGTCGTTGTGCTCGAACTTGCGATAGCAGCCGTCATCGTCCTGCTGCGCCGCCAGCCAATGGCCGGCCCGAACGCCCGCCGTCAGGCAATCCTCGCGCTGCAACTGCGTGTAACCGGCAACCAGCCCGTGCATGATCTGGCCCTGGTTGAATATCACCGGGCGGCTGCCTTTTTCGCCGAAGTGCCCGGGAAAAGCGCCATCTGCATCCTGCAAGGATAGTTCCCAGTCAATCATGTGCCGGGCGCGACCAACCAGTTCAGGCCGGCCCACATATTGGGATGCCGCCAGAAAGGTCTCAATGATGTACCCCGTGGTTTCGGGATAGCCAGGCAGCCAACCATCTTCGAAGCTCCAGCCTGCCGCCACTCCGCCGGCATCGGACTGTTTCATGCGCACGTCCTGCGCACGGCACAGCCAGTCAATGGCAGCACGCAAGTGAGTGCGGTGATCATGCTCCAGTTGCCTGGCACTGCCGGGCAGATCTTCCAGCACCAGGCGCATGTGCCTGGACTGCCAGGGTTTGTAGCGCAAAGGCAAGTCGATAAGGTTGGTTGATTTCATTTTCTTCTTCAAAGTACGAATCAGGCCGCCGCCTGTTTCAGTTCGTTGTCCAGCTTCACGTGGCTCACGACATAACGATGTTTGCCCGAGGCCTCGGGTGGAATGTCATCCATGATGCTCAAGGTGACTTGCAGGTTCTGCCCAAGGCGTGCCCGCAATCCCTGGATCACGGCCTGGCCCGCCTGTTCGTCCCAGGACCGGCCGGCAACAATTTGCACCTCCATCTGCAGCGTGCTGTGCTGAATGCACTTGAATTGCGCAATGCCTTCCACTGACCGCAGCACATAAATCACCGCCAGGGCATGCATGATGGTGCCATCTTCGCGCACCACAAAGTCAGTCTGGCGCCCAGCCACCTCATCAATGACATGCAGTCCGCGGCCTGCCGAGTCGGGCATTGCCGACAGGCGTACCCTGTCTCCGGTGCGGTAGCGTATGAACGGTTGTGCCTCGGAGGTCAGCCCGGTAATGACCGCCTCGCCCTCTTCGCCGAGCGCCACCGACTGTCCCCGCGAGTCCAGAACTTCAAGGATGTGGCTTTCGCTCATCAGCAGCATTTGGCCGCCCGGGGCCTCATGCGCGGTGAAGCCAATGTCGCGGCTGCCGAACTCATTGGCGACCGGCGCGCCGAAAACTTTCCCGATCAGCCGCCTTTGATGCGGATAAAGGGGCTCGCCCGTAGTACATACCACCTTGAGCGCCGGCAGGTCGAGCTTCACCCCGCGTGCTTCGCCATGCGCGGCCAACAACGCAATAGAACTTGCGTAACCATAAATGCAGCGTGGCTGCCAGGCCGAAATGGCCTGGAGGTATTCATCCATGCGCGCCGGTGACATCTCAAACGCATTCAGCACCAACTGGTTGATCAGCCGGTCGCGCAAGGTCTTGACCCGATCGGTCTTGTTGAGCTCCACCGGCGCGCCCCACAAGTAGACCTCCCGGTCCCCCACCTCCACGCCCCACCAGCGCCGCGCGCGCATCCGGCCGGCGGCATCGGAAGCTTGGCGCCGGCGGCCAAAAAAGAAAATCAGCGGCTCGCCCGACGAACCTCCGGTGGTGTATTTGAACGCGCCGCCCGGCACCTTTTTCCACACCATGCGATCCCGGTTCTCGCGCGCATCGCGCTTGTCCATCACCGGCAATCGCGCCAGGTCGCCCAAGCCCGCATGTCCTTGCCGAACCAGCCGTTCCAGGCCGGCCTGCTGAATGCGTTGTCTGTGCCAGGGGCTATGCTCCAATGCCGCCAATAACAGGTCATTGAGCTTGCGCGCCTGCAAGTCTTCCAGCTCCGCGCGGGACAGCCACTGACTTTGTTCCAGCTCCTGCAGATAACCAAAAGTCGGCCGCCCCACAATGCCGTTCCTGCAGGGGATAGACGACGCGGCGCGACAACCAGGACCTCATGGCATCGGCTCCCGACTTGCAAATGGCAGTTCGGTCCCGGTTTCCACTCCGGAATTGACCAGGCGGCGGTATTCATCCACCAGCATCGCGACCCGTGCGTCCCAGCCATTGTTCTCGGCATGGGCGCGGATCGCGCTGCGGTCCCAATCCTTGCCCAAGGCATTGGAAATTGCCCGCTTGAGGGCGCCTGCGTCATCAAAAGGGACGATCTCCCCCAACGCGGCACGGCACACCACTTCGGCATTGCCGCCCACGTCGGTGGTGACAACCGGCAGGCCGCACGCCATGGCCTCGAGAAACACATTGGCCCAGCCCTCATTGCGGGTGGCCAGCACGAACACGTCGGCGGCGGAAAGCGGCCACTTGAGCTCATCGGGAACAATCGGTCCAAGAAAATGCACGTGCTGCTCAAGGCCAAGGGCTGCCGCATGTTCCCGCAGCGCGTGTTCCATGTTGCCCTCCGGACTCCCGCCCCCGACGATGAGGTAATGCAGATCCGGCTGCTCCTGAAGCAATTCAGGCAGCAAGGCAAGGACGCGATGAAAGCCTTTGCGCTCCACCAGCGCACCGACCGAGACCAGCACTCGTGCCGAGTCGGGCAGGCTGTAGCGAGCACGCGCCGCATGCCTGTCCTCGGGCCGAAACCGGCTTGTATCCACGCCATTTCCCACCACCCGGCCCTTGACCGGCGACATGCCGAGCTGGATCGCGAGCTGGCGCAGCGATTCGGACACACTGAATACCCGTGTCGCGTTGCGCAGCGTTTCCCTGAGTTTTTCGCGCAGGCCCGGTTGGCGACTCTGCGGCACTTCAGTTCCACGCAAGGTCACCGTGACCGGCAGGTCAAGCCAGCGGCCCAGCCGCACTGCTGCATTGCCGTCCGGGTAGGCGAAATGGGCGTCGATCAGGTTAAAGCCGAAGCGCCGGCGCAAGCGCCAAAGCAGGGGCAGCGTTGCGAGCGCCATGAATATGCCGTCGAACTGCCGAAGCATGCCGGGCAATGCGAGGAAACGCGGGTAATACACCTCGATACCCTGTTGGACCTCGCGGCGTGAAGGCATGGGGCGGTAGCCCGGCCGCAACCACCGAATCAATCCCTGTCCGGGAAACCAGGCACGTGGCGACACGACTATCAAGGGCAGTTCGCGGCCAACGCGAAACATACGTTCGCGAATGAACAGGCCGGCACCCGGCTGAACCGTGCTGGGGAACAAACTGCTCAACACCACCAGGCGCGGCTCGCGTTGATTCATGTCGAAGCGCCCCTGAGACCCTGATAGAGCGGAATGTAATTTGACACGCTGGCCTTCCAGGTGCGCTCGCTTTCCACAAAGTGACGCCCATTTTCCTTGAGCCGGGGCCACTGTTCAGGGTGATCCAGCAGGTTCATCACGGCGCTCGCAAGAGCATGGGCATCGCCGGCGGGAAACAGCATACCGGTCACGCCATTGCGGATCAGTTCCTTGTGGCCGCCCACGTCGGAGGCAACAAACAAGCGGCCCTGAGCCATGGCTTCAAGCGGCTTGAGTGGAGTCACCAAGTCCGTAAGCCGCATGGAATGCCGGGCATAGACCAGAACATCCACGAGGTCATAGTAGCGATTCACTTCACCATGAGGCACCCGGCCGGTAAATATGACTTTGTCACCAAGCTTCAACCGCTCTGCCTGGGCCCTGAGATTTTCTTCCTGCGGCCCGCCGCCGACCAGCAGAAGCTTCACGTCCGGCGCCCGGGTCAGCATTTCTGGCAGGGCATTGAGCAGGAGGTCGAGGCCCTCATAGGCGTAAAACGAGCCGATAAATCCCAGCACTCGACTGCCCGACAAGCCCAATTGCTGCTGTAGGGCAGGGTCCGGCTTGCCGCTCAGACTGAACTTGTCGATATCGACCGCATTGGGGATGACGGTGATTTTCTTTCTGCCTACGCCACGTGCCACCAGATCGTCCTGTAAACCCTTACAGATGGTGGTAATCGCATCAGCATGCTTGACCACCCAGGATTCCTGGCTGCGGGTCATGCGGTAACGCAGGCTACCCTCGCGCGTGGTGCCGTGATCCACCGCCGCGTCCTCCCAGAATGCGCGAATTTCATACACCACGGGAATATTGAGTGCATGGCCGGCTCGCACCACGGGCATGCCGTTGAGCGCCGGTGAATGGGCATGGATGATGTCCGGCTTGACCATGTCCGCGACTTCCAGTACCCGCCGTTCGGTGGCCCGCATCTGGGCAAAGAGACCGACCATCGGCAGACGGCTGAACCAGCCCTGCGGTTCGGAAGTGCGGAAGAAATGCAGACCATCGACCGTCTCCTCCGCCACCGTGCAGCCGGCCTGTTTGGGGCTCGTCAGATGAAAGGTTTCCCAACCCAAGGCGCGCTGTTCGCGCAAGATTGCCGCGGAGCGAAACGTGTAGCCGGAATGAAGCGGAATGGAATGGTCAAATACGTGGAGAATGCGCATATCAAGCAGCCTGACTTGCCCGCTCTGAAATTCCCATTACCTGGCCCAGAAACGCATCGAACATCAACAGTGTCCACAGAATGACGGAATAGTCGCGACGACCGGACTGATGGTGGTCCAGAAGCTCCTGCAAGTAATCCCGATTGAACATGCCCGTTCCCAGAAGACGATCCCCCAGAACCGCCTGCCTGACCCGATCTCTAAGTGGGCCACGAAACCAGCCAGCCAGCGGAACAGCGAAGCCCATCTTCTTCCGGTACAGGATATCGTGCGGCAGATAGGCTTCGAGTGCCTTCTTGAACAGGAATTTGCCTTCCGTGCCGCGCAGCTTAAAGTCGACCGGAAGACCCGACACCCAGCCCATCAGTTCGTGATCAAGCAGCGGCTCGCGGACTTCCAGTGCATGGGCCATGCTCGCGCGGTCGACCTTGGTGAGGATGTCTCCCACCAGGTAGGTCTTCATGTCCAGATACTGAACAAGCGAAAGCGGGTCGTCCGTCGGGCTGGCTGCCGCATGGCGACGCAACACCTCCACCGCCTGGTAGCCCTGCAGTTCGCGCTTGAAGCTGTCGCTGAACAGCCGCTTGCGCTGCACGTCGGAGAGCAGAGACACGCCATGAAAATAGCCCTCGACCGTATCGCGCGCAAGGGCCTCAAAGGTAGTCTTGGCGCGCAGCACCTTGGGCGCCCAGTCGGCTTTTGGATAGATCTGCCCGAGTGCGCCGAATACCGGGCGCCGCAGGAATAGCGGCATCATGGAGCGCAATCGCTCTTCGTAGCGAAACCAGCGGTAGCGCCGGTATCCGGCAAAATTTTCGTCGCCACCGTCGCCCGACAGCGCAACTTTCACATGCCGGCGCGCCAGTTCGCAGACCCGGTAGGTAGGCAGGGCTGAGCTGTCCGCATACGGCTCGTCGTACACATTGGCCAGCTTGTCGATGAGGGAAAAGTCATCGCTGTCCACGGTATCGACAAAGTGACGCGTCTCATACCGGTCCGCCACCTGCTGGGCGAATTTGGTCTCGTTGAAAGCGGGGTCGGTAAATGCAATGGAGCAGGTATTGACCGGTTCGCGGCTCTGCTCGGCCATCATCGCCACCACCGCCGAGGAATCCACCCCACCGGAAAGAAAGGCTCCCAGCGGCACGTCAGCGATCATGCGCAGGCGTACCGAGTCCTTGAGCCGGGCAATGAGCTCGCCTTCTGCCTCCTCCAGACTTCCCACCTGCACCGGGGTGAATGGCATATCCCAGTACTGCCTGGGCAGCGGCCGGGTTTGCCCGCGTTGCGCAGTCATGACGAACCCCGGCGGAAGTTTATGCACGCGCTTGAAAATAGTGCGGGGCTCGGGAACATAGCCGTAGGCAAAATATTCTTCCACCGCCAAGGGGTCGATCTGCCGGATTAATCCTGGATGTTGCATAAGCGACTTGAGCTCGGAACCGAATACCAGCTCGCCCGAATCGAGGAACGCGTAGTAGAGCGGTTTGACGCCAAAGCGATCGCGTACCAGAAAGAGTTTGCCTTGGTTGCGATCCCACAGGGCAAATGCAAACATCCCTCGAAAGCGCTCCACACAGGCTTCGCCCCACGCTTCCCATGCGTGGACGATGACTTCCGTGTCGGAGTGGGTTCGGAAAGTGTGGCCCAGCGCCTGCAGTTCCGGGACCAGTTCCTGGAAGTTGTAGATTTCACCGTTGAACACCACCACAACCGAGCCGTCCTCGTTAAACAATGGTTGCTGGCCGGTGGAGAGGTCGATAATCGACAACCGGCGGTGGCCCAGGGCGACCCCCGGTTCCAGATGCAAGCCGGCTTCGTCCGGTCCGCGGTGGGCCTGGCTGTCATTCATGCGGGTCAACAAGCCCCGATCAAAGTCGCGCCGTCCCTCAAGATCAAAAATGCCCGTAATCCCGCACATATGTTTAGTTTTCCGCTTTGGCCTGGCTTGCGCCCTCAACCAGGAGCAATAGTTATTGATTGTTTTTCGCCAGCACCCGGTCATACACAGCCCGATATCCTGCAGCCATGCTCTCGATGCTGTGCGCCGATTTTATCCCGGCCCTGGCCGCCGCGCCTTCGCGCCGGCAGCGGACCGGGTCATCCAGATAAGATCGCAAGACCTGTGCCAACTGCACGGGATTCGACGGCTCCAGCAAGGCTCCGGTCTGGCCCTCGGCAACCAGTTCCACATTGCCGCCCACCCGGGTGGCAATGACCGGCAGGCCACAGGCCTGGGCTTCAAGTATGGTATTGGAGATGCCCTCGTTGAGGGACGGCAACACGAACACATCCAGGGCCTGCAAACAATCAGCAATGTCATGCCGCTCGCCCGGCAACCAGGCCAGCTGCGCCATACCAGCCTCATCCAGCAACTTCTGGCATCGCGCCCTCGTCACCCCGTCTCCCACCAGAACAAGGCGCGCCGTTCGCCGCGTTTCATCGGATTCCTGCACCAACTGGATGAAGGCACGCACCAGGGTCGGGTAGTCTTTCACCTCCGCCATGCGACCGACAGAACCAAACACCACGCTGGTTTCTTCGGCGAAGCCGGCCGGCAGAATACGCGGCCGGGCAGCGTCACGCGGCCGGAACTTGGTGTCGTCCACGCCATTGTAAATCTGGTTCACCCTGGAGCGCTTTGCCCCAATGGTATTGACCAGCCAGCCCGCCAAATCCTTGCTGACCGCAATGTACTCGTGGACAAGCGGCCGTGCCAGCTTGCGCAGCAGATTGTATTTGCGGCTTTGTCCATGCAGGTCGAAGGTATCGCGCCCGTGTTCGCCGTGGATTCGGCCCTTGATCCCGGCGGTGACAGCGACGAATTGTCCTTCCAGCGCCGCCAGGTTGCGGCTGTGCAAAATAGCAGGCTTAAGCTGCCTGAGCATGTGGAAAAGCCGGACGAATACGGCTGGATCCTGACCGGATTTCTTGTGAAGGGCATAGAAATCCACGCGCTGGGACGAGATGCGCTGGCGAAATTCGGTGTAGTCGGTAAGCGACACCACCGCGTGACGGTAGCGCTCGGGTGGAAGGTGATTGAGCAGGTTAGCCATGCCGTTTTCCATGCCCCCCGTATCAAACCGGTGGACCAGGTGGACGATCAGGGGGCGGGTCATTTCGCCGCGGCTGATTTGAGTTCCTGTTCGATTGATGCGCGCATGTCCGCGGCAAAGTCGGCAAGAGTCGCCTTGGCTGCGGCCATACTTTCCGTGTAGGGCGTGGCGATCAGCACCGAAAACCCGTCGTCGCGGCTGTCCCTGACCTTGTCCCAGGCCAGGATCAGCTTACCCAGATAATCGTTGTTCACCACCCTGCCATCGATGTCATTCCATTGCCACACCAAAATGCGCTGCTTGCTGAATGAACGCAGTTTGGCCTGGCGCACCTCCGTGGCCCCGCCACCGATCTTCACCTTGGTCAAGGTCTCTCCCACATTGGACCAGACCTTGTCTTTCTGCTTGATCATGTAGTTCTGGGAATTGATCAGTTCCTGATCCTGGCGCTGAGTGGGGTAGTAGTCGATACGCAGAAGCACGGTCCTGCCATCCTTGGCAAAATTTTGTTCCAACTGGCGCGCCGCCCCGATCCAGTGCGGATGCCAATCGGAGAAAGGCGGGGCCGGCTGCCAGCCCCCCGCGCCTTCGACTTTAAGTTGCGGCATGTCCGGCAGGGGACGCCGATCAAGCCAGTTTCCATAAATCGGCCACAGGATGGCCACCAGGACAACCACGCCCATCATGCCGAGCATGGGCCCGAACGCATTTACCTGGGTCACAGCATAGTCTTTGCCGGTCTGATCCTGGTGCGCGCCATGCTCATCTTCACGCCAGAAACTGCCGATCCAGAACAGCAGCAGCATCACAATCCCGAAGAACACCCAGCCGTAGATATAGTGGTCAATCCCCAGAGCCAGCCTCATACCCGATAGATGGGCGATCATCACGATCATGTAGGCGCGGCCGCCATTGGCAAACACCGGCACGATCAGCGCCGCCAGCGCAAACAGCAGACGCCTGCCCAGGGAGCGGTAGGTGAGGTAAGCGTAAAGAGTGCCCAGGGTGAAGGACGAAATCAGATAGCGCAGCCCGCTACAGCCCTCCACCACCGACCAGTCGCCGCTGGGAATGGAAAAGAAAGTGCCTTCACGGTAGACCGGGATACCCGTCAATTGCAGGGCCGATACGGTGAAGTCGGCGGTAAATTCCATCAGACGGGGAATGAGGAATTCCCCCATTGGTACGGCGAAATACAGGAACATGAGTGGAAAGAACAAGGCCTTGAATACCGCCCAGCCCAATACCGCCCAGACCGCGGCGATCAGCATGGTGATCAAACTCAGCTGCTCAACTACGCGTACGCCGCCGGCATCTGACATCAGCCACCCGATGCCTGCCAGTGCCAGCAACAGCAGTGCGCGCCGGTCTGGAGTCGGTTGCAGCGACATGACCTCATGCCTGCGCCCCCAGATGAGCCAGAGCGAAATGGGGAAGACCAGAAATCCGTGCGTGAAGGTTTCCGACCGCTCCCAGATTTCCACCATGGAATGGAAGCTTGACCAAAATAATGCGATCAGCGCAGCTACCGATGCCAGCGCCAACAGGGCGGCATTGCGCCAACTGGCATGGGAGGCGGATAAAGTCAGATCGGTTTGGCGTTGTGTCATTTGATTCATAACCAGACATCCAGTTGGCTCAGATTGTTTTCCCAGTCATAGGCCTGCAGAACTCTTGCCCGGCCATGTTGGCCCAGGTCAGGATACGAGCCTTGGCAAACCCCGATGACGTGCTTTGCGAAGCCCTGTTCGTCGCCTGCCTCCAGCAAATCCAGTCCAACCTGGGCCGAAATGCCTTGCGTCGCCTGTGGGCTGGCCACGACCGGGCGGGCCATGCTCATGGCCTCAAGAACCTTGTTCTGCACACCCCGTGCCAGCCGCAAGGGCGCGACTGCGCAGGCCGCGTGCTTGAGATAAGGGCGTACATCGGGCACCGTACCTGTAACCGTCACGGCGGGAATTCGCCCTAACTGTTGGACAGTCTGCATTGGATGGCTGCCCACAATGTAGAAAGCCGCGTCCGGCACGGCTGCCCGCACGTGGGGGAAGACTGTCTCGGCAAACCAGCGAACCGCGTCCGCATTTGGCCAATAATCCATGGCACCCGTGAAC
Source organism: uncultured beta proteobacterium (assembly GCA_963782495.1). Lineage (GTDB taxonomy): Bacteria > Pseudomonadota > Gammaproteobacteria > Burkholderiales > Thiobacillaceae > DASQBT01. Next base: position 12,231 of record CAWAJU010000005.1, read on the forward strand.
ACGATGGGCACGATGCCCTTGGGATAAGGATTGGGCAGATCATGCTCGGGTGAGAAATAGCTCGCATCAACGCCGTTTTCAAACCAGTGGATCCGATCTGCCGCATCCGGCGCATGGGCTTGGAGCAACCCGGCCTCCGCCCTGGAAACCAGGAAGGTGGCATTGAAAGTCCGCGCGGCCTGATTTTCCCATTCGGCCAATTTCACCGCTTCGCGCCGATAGAGCCAGGACAGCGGCCAGGACTTGGTGGGGGCGTACTGGGCCCACTTGTCCGAATCCACGTCCACCATGTCCATCAGTTTGAGCGGCAGGCCCGCGGGAACGAACTGGGCCATGGCCGAGGAAAACGCGACTACCCTGTCAACCAGACCTTGCTCGACCAGTTGTTTCACCCATGCACGCAGCCTGGCCTGTCGGTAGTACGGCAGGGTCAGGGCTTCACCCGTGAAGATTCCCCGGAGGCTGGCCAGCCTGGCCTTGAACGGCCGAATTTCTGCAATGAACGAATCTTTGCACCAGGCCGCCAAGGCCTTTCGATGAACCAGGTCGGCCGGGTCGTCGATAAACGTGCCCAGATATACCGGTCCTTTACTGGCCAAGTGTCTGAGCAAATGGAATGAGCGGATCTTGTCGCCCTTGTTGGGGGGATAGGGCAGGCGGTGGACGAGGAAGAGGATGCCGCCCATCATCCCAGATACTTGACGATATGCGGGCCAACAGCATTGGCGACCGGTAGCGGCAATCTCTTCCAGGCTGCAATGAACAGGCGATACTTGGGATTGAGAGGGTTGACTTCAGGCACTTCAGTGGCCCGCACCAGGAAATTTTCGTAGTAGAGCGGTTGCGGCTCGAAGCCCCAGTTCTTCTTGAAATGATATGGCCCGGTACCGAGCTTGCTGCGGCCATAGTCAAACAGCGTGTAGCCGGCCTCGCAGGACCGCCGCATCAACTCCCAGTATTTGAAATCGTTGGCTGCCAGATCGCGAGCCTCGGCCAGGTCACCCGCGTAATAGGGCAGAATTTCGTTGCGAAAGTGGAAGCTAAGCACACTGCTCACGGCTGCGCCATTCTTTACTACGGACAGCACCGAACAGTCAGGCCCGAACACCTCGCGCAGAATCTCGAAATAACGCCTGGGCATGGTCGGCGTACCCTGCCGGTGAACATTGTTTGCGAATACCCGATAGAAACGCTCCACCCCCGCGTCCGGTTCGCTGACCAGACCAGCCTTGATGCCTTTGCGCACCATCGCGCGTTGCTTGCGGGGAATGGCATTCATATTCTGTTCCACTTCCGGTTCCAGTTTCTTGCGAAACGTCACATATAAGTCCTTGAGCTTCCAGTCCGGATGGCGTGCGTCCAGACTGCGGTACTCAAGCACGTCCACGTCCAGTGAATACGCAAGTTCACGCGCCGTATCGTCCAGAACCCGGGCAACCGCATCGTTGTCCGAAACGATTCCTCCATATGCGCAAAACGGAAGCGAGGCCAGGCTGTGACCGAACAGTCGGCTATCGATCTCCGCCAGCGGCAGGATCCCAGTGATCGCACCGCCCTGTTCCGCGTAAAGGAAGTGGGTTCGGTGCCCGAACGCTTCTTCTATTACCCGCTTCCATCCGGCGCGGTGAAAAAATGTGGCTTGAGGATGCGCGAACACATAGGTATCCCAGCGATCGAGGTCCGCTTCGGTCAACAGTCTGACCACCGGTTCAGCAGCAGCCACCGGGGCCGGAATCTGAATTTCCATAATCAATGATGCGGCTGGGAATTGAGGAAGATTTCATCCACTCTTCCCCAGGGGAAATCCTTCAACAGTCGTTCGAGTTTGCCCTGCATATGTTGCAGATTGACGTAATGCCGAAAGCGGGTTTTTGCGCTGAGCCCGGCGGGGCGCGGCTGGTCGGGGTCCACTTCCCATGGATGAAAATAAAACATACAAGGCGCATGCTCGTGGTGATTCACCTGCCTGAGTAACCAACGCGACACGCCGTAAGGCATGAGCCGGAAATAACCTCCGCCTGCCGCCGGCAAATTGCGTCCGAATATGGGCACGGTGGTGGGCGGCAGCTCCAGTATCCCCTCCAACCCATTGGGTCGATAGGGATGGCGAGGCGCATCGGGCGCACCATAGTGATCATGCCGGACCGGGTAAATGCTGGAGCTGTAGGCATGGCCGGTTTCGAACAGCACGTCGAGAGCCCAACGGTTGCGTCCGCTGATGGAGAAGCTCGGCGCCCGGTAGCCCTTGACTTCGAGGCCGGCCGCATCTTCCAGTATGTGCTTGGCGCGCACCACGTCGAGGCGGAATTCTTCCGGACTCAAGTCGCACGCGCGTTGATGGCCATAGCCATGGCTGGCCAACTCGTGGCCGTTGTCCACGATGCTGCGCACAATGTTCGGATGACGCTCGGCGATCCAGCCCAGGGTAAAGAATGTAGCCTTGGCGCCCGCGTCGTCCAGTAGGCCAAGAATCAAATCGACATTACGCTCCACCCGGCAGGGCAGACTGTCCCACTCTTGCCTCGGGATATGTGGAACGAAGGCCGAGACCTGAAAGTAATCTTCCACATCGATGGTCATGGCGTTGCGGATGGATGTCATCAGGCCACCCTTGCTTCCCGTTCATCCGGTAACCATGGCCGGATGACCTGCGCAATACGGGTCGCGGCTTGGCCATCCCAATATTCCGGCACGCGGCCGGCCTTTCCGCCGCTGCTGAATATCGTGTCTATCTCCGTGCGGAGCTTGGCCATGTCCATACCAATCAGGGTGTTGGTTCCTTCGCTTACCGTAATCGGCCGCTCGGTATTTTCGCGCAGGGTCAGGCACGGCACGCCCAGAGCCGTGGTTTCCTCCTGAATGCCGCCGGAATCGGTCATGACAAATTTGGCGCGCTGCATCAAGCCGAGCATTTCCAGATAGCCCAACGGCGGCATCAATCGCACCTCATTGATGAGCCCGTTCAAGCCAAAGGCCTCGATGCGCGATCGGGTACGGGGATGCTGTGGAAAGACAACGGGAATGCGCCGGTTGATGTCCGCCACAGTTTGCAACAGCTTCTCCAGCGCGGCCCGGTCGTCCACATTGGAAGGCCGGTGCAGGGTGAGCACGGCAAAAGGCCCCGCATATCCATTGAGTGTGATTGCGGGAGGAATCGCGCGCCCTAGATTACGGTGTAGCGTGTCGATCATCACGTTGCCGACAAAGTGAACGCGCGCCTCGTCGATGCCTTCCTTGCTGAGATTGTCGAGCGCGCTGCGTTCCGTGGTGAATAACAGATCGGAAATCTGATCGGTCAGCACCCGGTTCACCTCTTCTGGCATGGTTCGATCATAGCTGCGCAGGCCCGCCTCCACGTGGATTACCGGCACGCCTAATTTGGTCGCCACCAGCGCACACGCGATGCTGGAATTGACGTCTCCAACCACCAGCACAGATTGTGGGGCCTCGGCCTCCACTACCTGCTCGAATCGCTTCATCACTTCCGCAGTCTGCACGGCGTGAGAGGCGGAGCCCACTTCCAGATGAAAATCCGGGGCAGCGATGCCCAGGTCGAGGAAGAAACGTTCGTTCATGTCCGCGTCGTAGTGCTGACCGGTATGCAGCAATTTTGCGCGCAATCCGGCTTCGGCAAGTGCGGCCATGACCGGGGCAATCTTCATGAAGTTGGGCCGGGCGCCGACTACGCAAAGAACCTGGGTCACGGATTCGAGACTCTTCAATGTGGCAGCTGCTGATCCCTGGAATCTGGATCTACCGCGTCCTCTGTGCTTCGCTCGCTCAGCATGAACAGTATCTTGCGCACGATAGGCAAAATCCGGTTGATGGATCGCTCCATTTGCTCGACCCGCTGGGTGAGGATGCCGGAATCCTGAGTGTGCAAGACAGCGACTCCTTGAGCAGAACCCCGTGCCGAGTTGATGTGCGCCACCGGCTCCTGATGCGCAACTTCGTTGCGCAGATCCTCAATCACTTCGGTTATTTGCGGAACGTCGAAGTGGCTGAGCTCCTCAAGATAACCAAACAACAGCAGGCGATCGCAAAATGTATTGATGCGCCGCGGGATCCCGCCGGTAAACCGGTGAATTGCAGCAAAAGCATCGGCGGAAAAACCAGGATTGGCTCGCCACCCCACGGTGTAAAGCCGGTGCTCGATATAGCCCTGGGTTTCTTCCGCGTCGAGCGGACCCAGATGGTAGGAGGCAATCACCCTCTGGCGCAGCTGCTGCATGTCCGCGCCCTGTAACATGCCACGAAATTCCGGCTGGCCGAGGAGAAAGGTCTGGATCAGGGACCGGTCGTTATTTTGGAAGTTGGACAACATGCGCAGCTCTTCCACCGCCCGCGCGGTCAGATTCTGCGCTTCATCCACCACCAGCAGGACACGTTTGCCCTGACGGGTAGCTGAGTTGAGGTAGTCCTCAAGGTTCTTGAGCAGCGCCGACTTGTTCAACCCCTCGTGCTCCAGTCCCAGCGAGGCCGCGACGCTTCGCAAGGTATCCTCGGCGTCAAGCTGGGTGCTGACGAGCTGCGCGGCGATTATGTTCTCGCTCTCCAATTGTTTGAACAAATTGCGCACCAAGGTGGTCTTGCCCGCGCCCACCTCGCCGGTGATGACAATGAAGCCTTCCCCCAGGGAAATCCCGTAATCCAGATAGGCCATGGCCCGCTTGTGGCCCTTGCTGCCGAAGAAGAAGCGTGGATCGGGGTTCAACCCGAAGGGCTTGGCAGAGAAATGATAAAAGGATTCGTACATGCGGCACTCAGAAGGTCATGTTGACCAGGGCAGTGAGATTGTTTTCGTTAAAGTCGGTAGTACTGTCATTCGAATGTCGGGTGGTGAAACGATAAATCACCGAGCCGGAAAGCTTGGGCTGAAACTGCCGTGTCAGACCCACACTGGCAATATATATCTTGTCATCACGGTCCGTAGGCAATCCACTTAGCAAGGCCGGCACCAGATTATTGGTGTAGGTCAGGCTGGAATTCAAAGTTGTTCTGGGATCAAGCCTGTAACCGTATAACCCCGAAATTCCACGGGTCTCATCGCCCGGCAAGCCGCCTAGATCTTGATATATGCGCTTGCTATCGAATACGCTCAATCCAAAGGTGTTCTTTCGTTTGGTCCATGTTACCCCACCCCGTAGCGACTTGAGGTCATAGACGCCGTTAGCGAGGCTGGTGTTGAGTATCCCCGCATTGAACAGCAATTGAACCAATTGCGGCTGTGTAAAACCCAACGCCTGTCCCACCGCAATGAACTGCCCCAGAGTAAGAGGATTCGAGCAACCGGCGGAAGGTGGAGTCGTTAGGCTGGTGTTCACCTCGGTCGTGTTCCCGGGGCAAGTCCAAATCACGCTATCGCTTCCCTGCAGCAATTGCTGCGAAACGTCGTTCACCCCTTCACTGTACTCGATCGACCAGGTGGAAAAATGCGTGCGATGATTGAAATGCGCCCCATAGGTATTGCCAAAATAATTATGGCCCACGGAACCATCCATTGAGGTGAGACGGCTCGGCGACCAGCCCAGCCCGGCGCTCCAGGACGGTCCACTGGTCTTGGTAAGCGAGGGATAGTCGTTGTTGTCGTAGCCGACCGAGCCGAATGCCCTGATCTTGCGGGTGAGCGCATATCCCAGTGTTGCATCGTAATGCTCGAACTGGTTATTGCCGCCATCATGGACTGTTGCGTCGCGCAATGAGTAGTGAAGTCCCCAGTTCAAATCATTGAACCGAGTTCCGCTGTTGAGCGCAGCGGTCAGGGTGTTGGAATTGATGTTGCTGCCTGAATTGTTCTGGAACAGGGCACCGGACGACGTATAACGGACCAAGCCACTTGCGAAGGTACCAAAGCGTTTGGTCAGGTAGGGACTCAGGGAATACGTACCCACCGTCGTGAGATTACCCGTGTCCAGCGTCCCGCCGCCTGGCGAGCCCAACAGGGAAGTTAGCACCTGAGACACATTGGCCTGCGCGTCGACGAAGAAGAGCTGGTCTACGAGCTCGGCGCTTGCCCTGGCCCCCAGGTTGTGATTGAGATCACTGGACGTATTCTTTTCACCTATGCGCTCCACTCCTGATAGAAAATAGCTCACATTCACCTGGAGCCGCCTGAAGCCTTCGGACGTCAGAGTGAATCCGGGTGTAGCGCCCAGAATCACCGCTGACTCCTTTTGTCCGTCGGGGGCCTGGCCAACATTGTCGGTCAGTTCGGTGCGGGCGCTGACACTGGGAGTAAGACTCCATTGGCCCGCGATCGCCGGTTCAGCAACAAGAAACACGGCCAGGACAATCGATACTTGTGCCAGCGAAACAGGCGGCACAGCCTTATTTTCCGTAGCTGCCATAATACCCGTAGTAGTAATCCGCCCCAGGCGTAGGAGTGGTCTTGTTCAACAACATTCCGACCACCTCACAGGATTGGATATGGTTTAGCGCTTCCGTGACAGCTTCCTGAGAGGTCTTCTCGGCCTCGACCACCATCACGATTTGTCCCATATGGGTGGCCAACACACTGGCCTCGCTGGTTGCCAGCAAGGGCGGCGAATCAAAGATGATGATTCGGTCATGGTAACGATTGCCGATGTCTTCCACCAAACGGGTCATGGCCGCGCTGGCCAGAAGTTCGGTGGCACGCTTATAGGTACGGCCTGCCGGCAAAATGGTGAGCTTGGCAATATTGGTGCGGATCAGCACATCGGGCAGACTTAGCTTCTTGTCCTGCAACACATCGAGAAATCCCAGATCCGTGTGCAGGCCCAGGTATTCCGGAATCCGCGGACGCGCCACGTCGGCGTCCACCAACAGCACGGTACGATCCATTTCCATCGCCATGGAAATGGCCAGGTTGATGGCGCAAAAAGTCTTGCCCTCACCTGGCAATGAACTGGTAATCATGATCAGATTGCCGTTCTTGACCTTGGCGGTGCCTTGGCCAAAGGCATTGGCGATGAGCGGGCGCTTGATGATGCGAAACTCCTCCGCGACCTGGCTCTTTTCTGTGTCAGGCGTAATTGCCCCGGTCTTGCGCAAGCGGGACAAATCCACGTTCTGCACTTTGGCGGTGACAACGGTATCCACCTGGGACTCGACTTGGTCCGCAAGATACGGGGCGTTCTCCGAGCCCGTTTCCCGGAACTCGGGGGCGGAACGACTTTGTTCAAGCGCTGCTTCCATGACGCTGGCGTTCTCAACTAGCAATTGCGGTTCTTCCAGGCCTTGGGCCGGCGCTGGCGCTGCCGGGATACCCAGCTTCTTCGCAGCTTTTTCAATAATACTCACGCCTCCCCCTTAGCCCGTCCGGGCCATGACAAACTGCAGCATCATCAAGACCCCATAGACTCCAAGCAAACTGCCGAGGGTTGCCAGGTAGGCCGCTAGGCCCTTGCGTTTTCTGCTCCGGCTTTCATCCGTTTCCAATTTTGTTACACCACCCAGCAAAGGCAAGCCGGTGAGATCGCGCAGGGTGCGCCGATCATTGACAGTGCGGCGAATCTGGCTCAGCAGGAAGGCAGCGGCCACGCCTGCCAGCAATCCCCCCAGCGGCACAAGTGAAATCAGCAAGGGTCGGTTTGGCCAGGCAGGAACGAGAGGCACGCGAGGCGGATCAATCACCCGGAAATCAACGGAATCGGTCTTACTCTCCACGTCGCTCGACATTGTCGCGGACTCGCGGCGCGCCAGCAACGCAGTGTAATTCTGCTTGTAAACGTCATAGTCCCGAGTCAGCGCGGTATATTCCTGCTCGACCTGTGGAATCATGTTGGATGCTTGGCGAAGCTCGTCGTAGCGGCGCTTGTACTCGCCGACTCGGGCCTTTAGCGAGGCCATGTTGGCGTCAGCCTCGGCTATGGAAATCGTGAGCTGCTGATAGACCGGGTTCTGCACCTTCGGTCCACTAGGATCTGCCTTCTGTTGAGCTTTTTCCTGCTTCTTTTGCTCTTCCAGTTTGGCAATCAGGCGTCTGGCCGCCACGATATCAGGATGCCGTTCCGTATATTGGAGCAAAAGCTGATCCACGTTCTTCTTCAGCGCCTCAATCCGGCTGTCGAGTTCGGTCGTGGCCGGGGTATCGGTCCCCGCCGCGAGTTCCGGTTCCTCGTCCTGCAACTGCTGCTTGAATTGATTACGGCGATTGGTCGCTTCCTGCAGATCCAGTTCTGCCTGATGTAACTGGCCAGCAGTCTCTGACAGTTTGGCGTAATAATCCCCACCTTCGCCTGGCATCATGCCGATGTGCTTTTGTTTGAACTGCTTGAGCGCATTCTCCGCATCCACCAGTTTCTGCTGGTACTGCTGCAGTTGTTCTTCAATGAATTTTTGTGAAGAAGCCATGTCCTGACGAGTTTTCCCCAGGCTGGATTCGACAAAGATGGTCAGCAGCGACTGAACGACCTTTTTTGCCAAATCCGGACTCTTGTCCTGATAGCTGATGGTGTAGAGATTTTCCTTCCCGGCATCGGCTATGGCAATTTTGCTCGCGAGGTCGTCCAGCAGTTTCTCGGTTTGCTCCGGCGTCTTGGCGGTAACGTCCAGATCCGTCATCCGCGCGACTTTCTCCAATGTCGGGCGGCTCACCAAAGCGCGGGTCATAAGCTTGATCTGCTGATCGACATTGGGTTCTACGGTCAGACCGCGAAGCAGAGGTTTTAACAGCGTCTGTGTGTCTACATAGACCCGAGCCGCAGCCTCGTAGCGGTCAGGCAACATGTACACCCACGCCCATCCTACGAGGGAAACCAGCCACGCCACGATGACGATGTACCAGCGTCGGTTCCAGGTGGCTTTGACGTACCCCAATAACTGCTGAACAACTTCATCCATCCGCTTGCCTCAAATTGTGGTCACAGGCGGGACTGCCCCTGGTTGCCCAGGGGATGTCCCTAGAACAATCTTTCAGGAATAACCAACACGTCGCCAGGCCGCATTTCCACGTTGGCGCCATAATCGCCGGCCTTAATCAAGTCTTCAAGCCGCACACCCAGAGGGGTTGTCTTGCCGTCCTCGGTACGCAGGATGTAGGCCTTGTTGCCGGCAGCAAAATCGGTCAGCCCGCCGACTGCAATCATCAGGTCGATCAGGCTCATGTGTTCGCGATAGTTGAGCGCCTGAGGCTTAGCCGCTTCACCCACTACGCGCACTTGCTGCTCATAGGTGCCGACGCCGTTACCGACAATGACGGTTACGATGGGTTCCTGGATGTACTTTGACAAAGCCTTCTCGATATCCCTGGCAAGCTGGCTCGGAGTCTTGCCAGAAGCCGGCAAGTCCTCAACCAGATTCATGGTCATCTTGCCGTCGGCCCGGACGGGGAACGTGCCCGAGACATCCGGGTTGCGCCACACGAATACCTGGACGGAATCTCCGGGTCCGACCTGATAATTCCAGTCACTGCCCTGCGTCGGCTTGGCCGGCGCCGGAGGATAAGCCGGTGTATTGCTGCAGGCTGACAGCGCAAGCATCAAGATTGCGGTTCCCGCCCACACCATGGAATTTCTTAGGACAGACATATGGGTTCCTCCCTGGACACGGTTTAAGGCTTGCATTATGCCAGAGGCTGGCGCGAAGCGACTTAAACGAACGATTTCAGACATAAAGAGCAACTTTCAAGCCATTAGCCTAGTGCACTGTCGACTCCAGGCACAATATGGCATTTGGCCGAGGCTGTGGGAAAAGACGATCTGACTGACTGCCGCATTACCGAGTTTGCCGACGAACTCCCGACAACAATGGCAAGAAATCGGGTCAATCAGATTGCGTTATCATTTCATCATGATGAATCTGCCAGTCCCGGCCAGCTTGGATGAACTCAAGCAACGCATCCGCACCTTTGCCCTCGATCGACACTGGGAGCGCTATCACACCCCGAAAAATCTGGCCATGGCACTAATCGCCGAAGCCGGTGAACTGGTGGAACGGTTTCAGTGGCTGTCCCCGGAAGAGAGCGCTCACCTCCCACCCGAACGGCGTGAACAGGTGCGCCAGGAGATTGCCGATGTGTTCATCTATCTGATCCGCCTGGCCGATTTGCTGGATATGGACCTGCTGCAGGCTGCCGCGGACAAGATCGAACTGAACGGACAGAAATATCCGGTGGACAAGGCGCGGGGCAATTCTGCCAAGTACGATGAATTATGAGTCACTACAAGTATCACGTCTTTTTCTGCACCAATGTACGGGATGATGGAGCCAAGTGCTGCGGAGCCTCGGGCGGCCAAGCCATGCGCGATTACACCAAAAAGAAGATCAAGCACTTGAACTTGAACGGCCCGGAGAAATGCCGCATCAATACTGCGGGCTGCATGGACCGCTGCGATCAGGGGCCGCTCTTGGTGGTCTATCCGGAAGCCGTCTGGTACACCTATGTGGATGAGTCTGACATCGACGAGATCATCGAGGAACATCTCCGGCACGGCCGCATCGTGAAGCGCCTGCAAATCCTGTGAATCGTTCGAGGTTACGTATAAAGACCCCGGCGGGCTCCATGGAAACCCTGGTCAACGATCCGGTGGAGAACCGCCGCGGCGTGGCCTTTATCGCTCATCCCCACCCCTTGCATGGCGGCAGCATGGACAACAAGGTCGTCCAAACGCTTGCCAAGGCGGCCTACGAGCGGGGCATGGTGGTGGTGCGCCCCAACTTCCGCGGCGTGGGACAAAGCGAAGGCGAATACGACCAGGGTGCGGGCGAATCCCGAGACCTTCAGGAAATCATCCGATTCGTTATGGGCCACTATGCAAATTTGCCGATTTACCTGGCAGGCTTCTCTTTCGGCGCATACGTGCAGCACCAAGTGGCTACGCAGCTGGACTATGAAAGACTTCTGCTCGTCGCGCCCGCCGTCAATCTTTACAGCTTCCAAACGGTTCCGCCCACCACCCTGATAATCCACGGAGAGGGGGACGAACTGGTCCCGGTGGACGATGTCAGGCGATTTGCGAATACTTGCGGCGCAACGCTGACCGTCATTCCCGGCGCAGATCACTACTTCCACAAGAAGCTCAGGGAATTGGCTCTCATCGTGGAGAACGCGTGGCGTTGCTAGAGGCGAAGGGCCTCGTCAAGCGCTATGGCGGCACCGAAGTGGTTCGCGGCCTGGACCTGAACATCGCGTCCGGTGAATGCCTCGGACTTTTGGGGCCTAACGGCGCAGGCAAGACGACAACGCTCAAGATGCTGCTCGGTCTGATCGAACCCGATGCCGGCAGCATTCAATGCCTGAACCTTCCCGTGCCCCAGGCCGCGCGCGAAGCCCGCATCCGCATCGGCGTGGTGCCTCAAATGGACAGCCTGGACCCGGACTTCACCGTAGCCGAAAATCTGCAGGTGTACGGCCGTTACTTTCGTTTGCCTGAAAGCCTGCTGAAATCCCGCATCCCCCGACTGCTGGAGTTCGCAGGCTTGGCAAGCAGGGCCGACAACAAGGTCACCACCCTGTCGGGTGGCATGAAGCGACGCCTGACCCTGGCGCGCGCGCTGATTAACGATCCCGACCTGATCGTTCTGGACGAACCCACCACTGGTTTGGATCCTCAGGCCCGCCATGTAATGTGGCAAGGCCTGCGCAGCCTGATCGCCCAAGGCAAGACCGTACTGCTCACTACGCATTTCATGGATGAGGCCGAACGACTGGCGGACCGGCTGATCGTAATCGATCATGGCATCAAGATTGCCGAAGGTTCGCCGCGGGAAATGATACGTGAGCACATCGAGCCGCATGTGATCGAAGTGTTTGGTGAAGGCGCACCAGGCTGGAAGAGCGAGGGACAGACCCGCTGCACCCGCCTGGAAATCGCCGGCGAAACCTTGTTCTGTTACGCAGTGGATGAAGCGCCGGCGCTGGACAGCCTCAAGGCACAAACCGGCCTGCGTTATCTGCACCGACCTTCGAATCTGGAAGACGTGTTCCTCAAGCTCACCGGCCGGGACCTGCGCGACCAATGAATCGACATCACCTTCTGCCTCCGCGCCTGTCGTTGCGATTCATTCCGGTCTGGCGGCGCAATTTCCTGGTGTGGAAGAAACTGGCTCTGCCGAGCATCCTAGGCAATCTCGCGGACCCGATGCTGTACATGCTGGGTCTCGGTTATGGCCTGGGGAGCCTCATGCCGCAGGTGAACGGAGTAGCCTACATCAGCTTCCTGGCAGCCGGAACCGTGTGCTATTCGACCATGAACAGCGCTACCTTCGAGGTCTTGTACTCGGGCTTTTCCCGCATGCATGTGCAAAAGACCTGGGAGGCCATCATGAATGCGCCCCTGTTGTTGGACGATGTGATGTTGGGGGAATTGGCCTGGGGCGCCTCCAAGTCACTGCTCTCCGGGGTGGCCATCCTGACTGTGATCTGGACGCTGAATCTGCAGTACAGCTTCTGGATGAGCCTGTGGGTCATTCCCATCGTCATTCTCCTGGGCCTGACTTTTTCTGCGATGGGGCTGGTCATGACCGCCCTTTCCCCCAGCTACGATTTCTTTCTCTATTACTTCACCCTGGCCATCACCCCTATGGTCCTGCTATGCGGCGTCTTTTATCCGGTCAGCCAGCTGCCTGCCTTTCTCCAGGCCGTGTCCAGCTGGCTGCCGCTTAGTCATGCAATTGATCTGGTTCGGCCCCTCATACTTGGCCGGGTGCCTCCACAGGTTATCGGTCACCTGGCGGCCCTCGCTGCGTGGGGCGCAGTCAGCTACTGGGTTGCGGTAACGCTTACCCGACGAAGATTGCTGAAATAGCCGAAGGCCGGCAGGCAGAAATTACTTGACTAAATCAGTCAAGTAATATTAAATGTCAGTAGGGTTTTACTGTTCATGCGGCCGGCAACCCGGCTAACAGATTGATTAAGGAGTGAAATATGGATATACCTGCACGTGATGGCGACGGCTATTTGCAGAATATGAATGAATGGACTCCGGAAATCGGGCGAGCCATGGCGGAGGCCGATGGGATTGAGCTGACCGACGAAAAATGGGAGCAAGTCCTGAAAGCGCGTGAATATTTCGATGAATTCGCCGCCGTTCCACCGATCCGCAAGTTCGCGAAATACATCGACATGGACCAGAAGGAAGTGTTCGCCATGTGGATGACCGGCCCGATGAAGCCGATCACCAAGTACGGCGGCCTGCCCAAACCCACAGGGTGTGTGTAAGCGTTGCGACGCCTTGCCTGCCGCTCAAGCATTGCGTCTGACTGGAAATCACGGTTGTGCTGCACCATGACAGGCGCGGCAAAGTCGCCATGACCGATCAAGCTCCGCCTCGGCCCGCCTGAACGGGTCACCGCCCCTATCTGCGCATTTCCTCTTTTGTTTGCCGTTTAGATCTACCGCCCGGCCGGTTGCCTTTGCCTGAGCCAAACTTAATCGTCGATTCGCTTGGCCATTCTGCTCCGCCCAACTATGCTGGGACGAAAGCCGCCTTGTAGTCATCCAGAATCGGATGCGTCTATTGGCCAGATATTTAGCAGGGGAGGAACATGCAATACTGGAAATCCCGTATTGTTCCGGGCGCGTACGCTGCCCTGATACTGGCGCTGGGGTCGTGCGCCACCACGCCATCGACACAATCCTGTGGCAGCGGCGCCGGCACTGTGCTGGACGAAGCCAAGTGCGTCGGCCGCACGGCCGAGAGCCTGCCGGCTGCGGACGAGGACTACTTTCGCGACATGGACTATGGGGTCACCAAGGATCCCAAAGCAGTCGCGGCCGAACTCGGCAAGTACCTGCCGGGTATCACACCCGACCAGGCAGTAGATGCCGCGGTGAAGGGCCGCAACAACTGGATCGTCTGGACCGGGGGCAACGATCGGCTGTGGGACGTGCTCTCGGCGAAGAGCGTCGGGATGCTGGATTTTCTCAAGGTCCTGTCCGACCACCCCAGCCTGGACTACAGCCGCGATAACCGCTGGCAATATCTGGGGGTCGTGAACGAACCCTGCTTCGAAAAAGGGACCGGACCGCGGGCCGACCGCTACGGACTGTGGCTGGACATGCGCAGCCCGGATTGCGGACCTGACCCATTCGAAAATGAGCAGAAGTACCCAGGCGTGAAGATCGGCGCGCGCGGGAAGACCGTTCCGGTGGGCTCCTACTATGGCTATGCCACCGGCATCGTCGGCCTGCGCCTGTTCCCCAATCCCAATTTCGACGCGAAGGCGGCGCAGCGCTGGGATCCGGTGCGTTTCTATACGGACCCGAGCTACTACAACGACAAGAATCTGGTGCGCCCCTACCGCGTGGGCATGTCGTGCGGCTTTTGCCATGTGGGGCCGAATCCCAGTAACCCACCCAAGGACCCCGAGCATCCCAAATGGGAAAACCTCAACTCCAATCCCGGCGCCCAGTATTTCTGGGTAGACCGGATTTTCGTCTGGAAAACGGACAAATCCAGTTTCCCCTTTCAGCTGTTCCACACCTCGCGTCCCGGTGCCCTGGACACGTCCTTTGTCTCCACGGATTACATCAACAACCCGCGCACCATGAACGCGGTTTACAACCTGGGCGCGCGTCTGGAAATTGCGCGCAAGCTGGGTGAAGAGAAACTCGCCGGCGGCGAACTGAACAACGAACATTTGAACAAATATGTGCCGGCAGACACGCCCTTGAGCCGGTTCTACAAAGCGCCGGACACGGTGTGGACGCCGCGCGTGCTGAAAGACGGGTCGGACTCGGTCGGCGCGCTGGGTGCGCTCAACCGCGTGTATGTCAACATCGGCCTGTTCAGCGAGGAATGGCTGGAGCACATCCGGCCCTTCATCGGCGGTTCGCCCTTCACGCCCTTCCCCATCGCTAACGCGGACAAGAACTCCAGTTACTGGAAAGCGAACGAAGCCCAGACGCCCGATGTGGCGCTGTTCTTCCTGGCCTCGGCCAAGCCCGATTACCTGAAAGACGCGCCTGGCGGCAGCGCCTATCTCTCCACTGACCAGACCAAGCTCGACCGCGGCAAGGACGTGTTCGCCGAACGCTGCGCACGCTGTCACTCCAGCAAACTTCCCGACAAGGCGTTCAGTTTCTTCAAGAACAATGGCTGCGTGGGACCCGACTACCTGCAGTGCTGGAACGGGTATTGGGCCTGGACCAAGACTGACGAATTCAAGCAAGAGATGAGGCGGATCGTGCAGGCGAACGATTTCCTCAAGGACAACTACTTGTCCACCGAGTTGCGCATCCCCGTCACGCTGCTGGAAACCAATGCCTGCGCATCGCTCGCCACCAATGCCTTGGCCGGTGACATCTGGGACAACTTTTCCTCCCAGTCGTACAAGAGCCTGCCCTCGGTGGGAACCATTACCGTCCATGATCCCATCACCGGCGAGGCGCGCCCCTATGTCATGCCTGCAGGTGGACGCGGCTACATCCGTCCGGCATCGCTCATCAGCGTCTGGTCCACCGCTCCTTACCTGCTCAACAATACTGTGGGCGACTTCTATTGGTCTGGTTCCGTCGAAGATCGAATGAAGTCCTTCGACAGCGGCATCGAGCAACTGCTGTGGCCGGAAAAGCGCCGTGGCGACCGGCAATACCTCACGGCCTCGGGCAAGCTCCTGCCCGGCATCATCGACGTGACCTCGGCTACCAGCTACCTGCGGGTGGCGAAAGGCTATCTGCCTGATTTCCTACAGCCGCTGGTGGGTCCGCTCAGTCATGTCGATCCGCACGTATTCAGTGAAGACGGTATCGAGATCGGCCCCATTCCCAAGGGCACACCCATCAACCTGCTGTCCAATATCGATCTGGCGCAGAAGGACAAGGTCTTCAAGGTCTTGCTCAAGGCCAAGCTCGACCTCAAGGCATTGCCCGCTGACGCAAGCGACGAGGACGCGCGCGCGGTCTTCGCCAACCTGGCCGATCCATTGCGGGACGTCAGCAAGTGCCCGGATTTCGTGGTCAACCGGGGACACTATTTCGGCACCGACTACTTCAGCGAAGAGCCGGGACTATCGGATGCGGACAAGTGGGCCTTGATCGAATTCCTCAAGACCCTGTGAGCGGGGCCGCCGCCGCGCCGCCCGAATCGACAAACCAACCCGAAAAGGCCGCCCGTTCCTCGCGGCGGCGTTTTCTTCGGGTATGCGCGACAGCATTGTCGGCGCTCGGCGGATTCCTCAGCGGCTGCACCGCTTTGCTCAGGCCAGCCTTGCCCGAAGCACCGCCGATCAGTTGCAAGCCCCTCCCTGATTCGCAAGCCTACGACTACATCGTGGTCGGCTCCGGTGCGGGGGGCGGGCCGGTCGCAGCCAACCTGGCGCAGGCCGGCTTCAGGGTGCTGCTGCTCGAAGCGGGCGGCGATGAGGAAGACTACGATTACGAGGTGCCGGCCTTCCACGCCCGCGCCTCCGAAGACCCGCGCTTCGCCTGGAATTTCTTTGTCCGTCATTACGCGGATGACGCGCGCCAGGCGCGCGACCCCAAGTTCGTCCCCGACCGTGACGGTGTGCTGTACCCGCGCGCAGCAACCATTGGTGGCTGCACCGCGCACAACGCCATGATCGTCCTGTATCCGCACAACAGCGACTGGGACCATATTGTCGAACTCACCGGTGATGCGTCGTGGGCCAGTGGAAACATGCGGCAATACTTCGAACGCCTGGAACGCTGCGAATATGTCGACAGCGACGACAAGGCCAGCCGCCACGGCTTCACGGGATGGCTCGCTACCAACGTGGCCGATCCGCTTCTGATCGTCGGCGACGTCTTCCTCCTCAGGCTGATCTCAGGCGCATTGAAGGAGTCCTTCTTCAGGCTGGGCAGCCCCATCACCCGCACCTGGCAAAAGTTCAGGACCCGCTTTGATCCGAACGACTGGCGGCTGGTCATGCAGAACGCGGAGGGCGTCTGTCTGACGCCGCTCTCCACCCGCAATGGAAAACGCGTGGGGAGCCGCGAGTACCTCCAGCGAGTACAGCAGGCTTGCCCCGGAAATTTGACCATCCGCACCCGTGCCCTGGTCAGCCGCGTCGTGCTGGATGCAGAGAATCGCGCCACCGGCGTGGAATACCTGGCCGGCGCACATTTGTATGCGGCCGACCCCAACAGCCAGACGGCAATTCCCGAAACCAAAGCGAGCGTCGCAGCCACGCGCGAGGTGATCCTGTGCGCGGGCGCGTTCAACACCCCGCAATTGCTGAAACTTTCCGGCATCGGGCCGCGCGCGGAATTGGAGGCGCATGGCATTCCCGTCAAGGTGGACCTCCCCGGCGTCGGCGAGAACCTGCAGGACCGCTATGAAGTCAGCGTGGTCAGCCGGATGCGGGCGGATTTCTCCCTGATTCGCGGCGCAAGATTTCGCCCGCCCCTGCCCGGCGAAGCGCCTGATCCGCTGTTTGCCGAGTGGCTGGAAGGCAAGGGGCCCTACACCACCAACGGCGCGGTCATCTCCCTGATCAAGCGCTCATCAGCGGAGCGGCCCGCGCCCGACTTGTTCCTGTTCGGCCTGCTGGGCTACTTCAAAGGCTATTTCCCCGGCTACGCGGAACAGATCGCGCGTGGCGAAAACTATTTCACCTGGGCGGTGCTCAAGGCCCATACCCACAACCGGGCCGGCCGCGTCACGCTCAATTCAGCCGACCCACGCGCCACGCCGCACATCAACTTCCACTATTTTGACGAAGGCTCCGAAGGCGGCGACGATCTGGACGCGGTGGTGGAGGGTGTTGAAACGGTCAGGCGCATCACCGCGCGCTGCCAGGATGTGATCGATGAAGAACTGCTACCCGGCCCGCAGGTTACGAGCAAGGACGAGATTCGCCAGTTCATCCGTGACAATGCCTGGGGCCATCACGCGTCCTGCAGTTGCCGCATGGGCCCGGCAAACGATCGCATGGCGGTGGTGGACAGCCGATTCCGGGTCAACGGCACACATGGCCTGCGCGTGGTGGATGCCTCGGTGTTTCCGCGCATTCCGGGATTCTTCATTGTCTCCGCGGTGTACATGATCGGCGAAAAGGCCAGCGACGTGATCATCGAAGACGCGCACGCGGACCTGCCGGGCGGCGCTCATCCGGCCTAGACTTGCGGAAGAGATCAGGCGATCCCTGCGGCCTGCAGGTCGGCGTGATAGCTGGAGCGCACCAGCGGACCGCAGGCCGCATTGGTGAAGCCCATGACGAGGCAATACAGATCGTCGTACAGCGTGGGCAAGCCGTCCAGATTCGTACGATGAAGCGCGGATTGGCGCCCTGCGCCAAATCCAGCCGCGTGATGATGCGTCGTTCCCTCCAACTCTCGGCAGCGTAACGGACTCACGGATCATGCGCTGCTTGGCCCGGGTTTGCTCGAACGCCCGTTCCATCGCCTGCTCCCAGTCTCGACAGGTGGTGCAGGCGGGCATTGCGCGCCACGCCGATCACATAGCCCACATAGTGGCGCTCGCACCAGCGGATCAGGCGTTGCCGGCAGAAACCCGAGTCGCCGCGCACGATCAGGCGCACCTTAGGCCAGGCTTGCCGCAGACGGGTGACCAGGAGCTTGATCACCGCCGCCGCGTGCTTGGCCCCGTCGATGCGGCTGCGGCGCAGGACGCAGGCGAGCATGCTCTTGCCTGCGAAGACGTAGAGCGGCAAATAGCAATAGTGATCGTAGTAGGCGTGGAACTCGCCCTGCTCCTGATCGCCTGCAGCGCAATGTCCGAGGCGTCGATGTCGAGGATGAGTTCTTGGGGCGCCACCGCCTGGGCGGCGATGAACTGCTCGATGAGCACCCGATTCAGGGCGAGGACTGGGCCCGGTTGGCCCGCTGTTCCATGCGGCACAGAGTCGGGCTACTGCCCAGCTCCCGCAGTCCCGACCGCCGTTTGCATCAGCGGATCGCTGCGCAAGGCCGCGTGGTCATTCAGGTCCTCGTAGCCGCAGCACAGCCCGTACAGCCGCTGCGCCACCAGATCGCGCAAGTCGTGAGTGATCAGATCGGGATGGCGCGGGTCATGCAGTGCGCGGCCACCGAGGCCGACAATCCGATGCGCCGATCCACTTCCTTAGCAGCATCAACCCGCGGTCGGAGCTGAGCGCGCCGCCCTCAAAGTTGGCTTCGATGAGGCGACTAGGCGCTTAAAACTTAGCTGATCAGCAGTACACTTTGGTATGGCGGAACTCCTTACATATGGCTTCGATACTGTATTAGAGCGCTTTGGGGTTGGATATTATAAATAGTTTCAGTCGCGCGCCGTTCGAACAGCTTGAAGTCTTCCGGACTGACAAAGCGCTTGACCGGCAGATGGTCCCTGGAAGGCTGGAGATATTGCCCGAGGGTGAGCATATCGATGGCGTGTGCGCGCATCTCGCCCATGACCTCAAGAATTTCCTCGTCGGTCTCGCCCAATCCCAGCATGAGTCCCGACTTGGTGGGAATGCCGGGATAACACGCCTTGAAGTCCAGCAGCAGCTTCAGCGAATGCGCATAGTCCGCGCCCGGCCGGCACGCCTTGTACAAGCGCGGCACGGTTTCCAGGTTATGGTTCATCACATCGGGCAGAGCCTGACCCAGGATGTCCAGGGCAATCTCGGGCCGGCCGCGAAAGTCCGGCGTCAGGATCTCGATCCTGGTCGCCGGCGAGGCCGCACGCACCTCCCGGATGCAGTCGACAAAATGCTGGGCGCCGCCGTCGCGCAGATCGTCGCGATCCACGCTGGTAATCACCACGTATTTGAGCTTGAGCGCCTTGACGGTATCCGCCAGATGGCCCGGCTCTTCGGGATCGGGCGCGTCCGGCTTGCCGTGGCCCACGTCGCAGAACGGACAGCGCCGGGTGCACAAATCGCCCAGGATCATGAAGGTCGCGGTACCGTGTCCAAAGCATTCGGGCAGGTTGGGGCAGGCGGCTTCCTCGCACACCGTGTGCAGCCCCTGCCGGCGCAACAGGCCTTTCATCTCCATTACTTCGGGACTGGGGGACTTGACCCGAATCCAGGGCGGCAGGCGCAGCCGCTCCTGCGGGATGATCTTGATCGGGATGCGCGCGGTCTTTGCCGCGCCCTTGTGTAGTTTGGGGTCAGCCACAACACGATGTCCAATAAATTCAGCCATCAATTTTACTTCAACCAGGGTAGCGCCTGTGGTCTATACAGAGGTATCTGTTGCCACAAGGAGAACATCATGGGCAGCCAAATCGCCGATTTCATGGTCCATCTCGACCCCACCCTTCCCCCCGAAGAGCAGTGCAAGCTCGAAGACTATGTGCGTGACCAGGCCTGCGTGGTGGGCGTTGGCATCACCCCCGATAACCCGCATCTGATGGTGGTCGCCTACGACGCGGACTGCGGCCGCGCCAGCGACATTCTGCACAAGATCCAGGACAAGGGCATTACTGCCGAAATCGTTGGGATGTAGCGCGCTCGCTTCCCCCGGTCTCCATCAGCGTTGCAGCTCGCCTGCGCCAATCAGCGCAGCGAGATCGTGCGCCAGTTCAGTGCCCAACTGATCCGGGGTGTCGGCAACGCCCAGGTCCCTGGTCTGGGTAACGGCCATGCCCGGGTACCCGCAGGGGTCGATCTTGCTGAACGGCCGCAGGTCCATGTCCACGTTGAGGGCCACGCCGTGATAGCTGCATCCGCGCTTGATCCGCAAGCCGAGCGCGGCAATCTTGGCGCCGTTCACATACACCCCCGGTGCCCCTTGCCGGCGGGTGGCCGTAAGCTCGTGCCGTGCCAGCAAGCCGATGACGGCCTGCTCCATGCGCCACACCAGTTCCTTGACTCCGTAGCCACGACGCTTGAGATCCACCAGCACGTAGATCACCACCTGACCGGGACCATGGAAAGTCACCTGGCCGCCCCGGTCGATGGCAAGCACCGGAATTTCGGTCGCAGCAAGCAGGTGCTCGCGCCTGCCCGCCTGGCCCAGAGTAAACACCGGCGGATGTTCCAGCACCCACAATTCATCCTCTGTGAGTTCGGTCCGCTCTGCGGTAAAGGCCTGCATGGCCCGCCAAGTGAGCTCGTACTCCACCTGGCCCCAATGCCTGATTCGAATCTCCACTACAGCACGATCTTGACGTAAGGATGGGATGTCAGATCCCGATAGAGATTGTCGAGTTGTTCGCGCGAATGCGCGCGTATCGTACAGGTCAGGGCCAGATAGTTGCCTTTGCCGCTGGGCCGAATCTCCACCTTTGCCGGGTCGAAGTCCGGCGCGTGCGCCTGCACCACGGTCAGCATGGCGCGGACAAAATCGTTCCGCGCCTGCCCCATGATCTTGAGCGGAAAGTCACAGGGAAACTCGAACAGGCTGTCGTCCATGCTTATCCAGAAACACATCCTCTGGCTGTAATTTTACTGCCACGCATCACATTTCCATTCGGCGCAGGCCCTCGGCATCCAGCACCTTGATGACGCGGCCCGAAACTTCGATCAGCCCCGCCTCGCTCAGTACATGCAGCACCCGGGAGAAGGTCTCCGGCGTCAGGTTGAGCTGGGATGCCACTGTCTGTTTGGTGGCAGGAAGCTCGACGTCATACTGATTGCTCGACTTGTCCGGCGCATGGTGCTGCAGCATGCAGGCGACCCGCTGGGTGCTGGAACGCATGGAACAGCTTTCCAGGTTACCGACCAGCTCGTGCAGTCGCATGCTGATGCCGGCAAGCATCTTGCGCGCCAGCCGACTGTCCTTCTCCAACAGCTCCAGCATGGTTACACCCGGCACGTCGAGCAGTGTGGAGTCCTGGGTCGCATGCGCAGAAACCGGGTAGGGCCTATCCAGAAACATCATCGCCTCGCCAAAGCTCTCGCCCGGCTTGATCACCTCCAGCACCCGCTCCACACCCTGCTCCGAGGGGAAGGAGAGTTGCATGCGTCCCTCGATCAGGACATAAAACCCATGTGGCGTATCCCCCTTGTTGAACAGGATCTGCCCCTTGGTCAACTGCCGCTCCCTCACGTGACTGACAAGATAGTGCGTTTCCTCGGGCGTCAGCACCTTGAATAACGGCAGCCTCGCAATGGCTCTCCGGCCTTCCTCTCCTATCTGTTCGCGCATGTGTCCCTCTCTCTATCAGTATGGCTTTCAACATTGCCCACCTCACAAACAAAACTTGATGTCAATCAAGGTTATTTCTCGCGTCGAAGCGCAGCATGTGCAGTTCTTCAGTGGAGATCAAGCCATGAACCTGTCTGGCGTACTGGTTGTCGCCCGCCCCGATCACCTGTCCTCCGTCGCCCTGGCCCTCGCCGCGCTGCCCGGCGTGGAGGTGCATCAGCAGGACCCCGCCACTGGTCGACTGGTGGTCGTCCTGGAGGCAGAAGACATCAAGGGGGAAACCGATCTGCTCAAACGCATCCAATCCCTGCCCCACGTGGCCATGGCTGAAATGGTCACGCATTATTTTGCCGAGGACCAGCAGATCATCAACACCTTGCCTGACGAGTTTCAATCCCATCCCGGCCTGAGCGAAAAAGCCCTGGCAGAGCTCAACGATTACCTGTCCTAAGGAGACCGCCATGCACATCTCCCGTCGTGAATTCATGAAATCCGCCGTCGCCGCCTCCACCGCCGCCACGGTGGGCCTGCCTCTGACCGAGTTGGCGCGGGCCGCCGCTGCCGAACTGGAAAAGGACTGGAAATGGGACAAAGGCGTATGCCGGTTCTGTGGAACCGGCTGCGGCATTCTATACGGCACCAAGGACGGCCGCATCGTGGCGACCAAGGGCGACCCCCAGGCGCCCGTCAACAAAGGGCTCAACTGCGTCAAGGGCTATTTTAACGGCAAGATCATATACGGCCAGGATCGCCTGACCGAGCCCTTGATGCGAATGACGAAGGGCAAGTTCGACAAGAAGGGCAAGTTCTCCCCGGTTTCATGGGATCAGGCCATGGACGAGATGGAACGTCAGTTCCGCAAGGCCTACACGGAAAAAGGACCCACCGGCGTTGCGATCTTCGGCTCCGGCCAGTACACCGTCCAGGAAGGCTATGTCGCCGTCAAGCTGCTTAAGGCGGGCTTTCGCTCCAACAACCTGGATCCCAACGCGCGCCACTGCATGGCGTCCGCAGTGGCGGCGTTCATGCAGACCTTCGGCATCGACGAACCGGCGGGAAACTACGACGACATCGAGCACACCGACACCGTGGTGCTATGGGGCGCCAACATGGCGGAGATGCATCCCGTGCTCTGGTCGCGCATCGTTGACCGCCGACTGTCGAACAAGAACACCCGGATCGTCAACCTGACGACGTACCACAACATGTCCTCCGAGCTCGCCGATCTGGAAATCATTTTCAAGCCCTCGTCCGATCTGGCCATCCAAAACTACCTGCTGCGCGAGATCCTGGCGCGCGACGCGGTGAACTGGGACTTCGTCAACACGCATTGCGTGTTCGCCACCGGGCCGTACGACATCGGCTACGGCTTGCGCCCCAAGAATGCAGAGAAGTACGCCTTCGCGTCCGAACAGGACATCGTCGCCAACGAACAGGAACACACCCTGGACGAACACGAAGCGATCGCCCAGCGGCGCCAGCCTGGAGAAAAGGTCAAGCAGACCAACACCGCGTCGGCCGGCAAGAACTGGATGATCACGCTCGAGGATTTCAAGAAGGGCGTGGAGCCCTATACCCTGGACTTTGTCACCGCCGTGTCCAAGGGCGATGCGGACGAATCGGACGAAAGCTTCAAGAACAAGCTCAAGCAGCTAGCCGACCTGTACTGCGACAAGGACCGCAAGGCGGTGTCGTTCTGGACCATGGGCTTCAACCAGCATCAGCGCGGCACCTGGGTGAACGAGCAGACCTACGCGATCCATCTGCTGCTGGGCAAGCAGGCGCAGCCGGGCAACGGCGCGTTCTCGCTCACCGGCCAACCCTCCGCATGCGGCACGGCGCGCGAGGTCGGCACATTTTCGCATCGGTTGCCGGCCGACATGGTAGTCAACAACAAGAAACATCGCGACATCAGTGAAAAGATCTGGAATCTGCCGACCAATACGATCAATCCGGTGGTCGGCTCGCACTTCGTCAAGATCATGCGCGATCTGGAAGACGGGTCGGTCAAGTTCGCCTGGGTGCAGGTCAACAATCCCTGGCAGAACACCGCCAATGCGGTGCACTGGATCCGCGCCGCGCGCGACATGGACAACTTCATCGTGGTGTCGGAGGCCTACCCGGGCATCTCCGCGAAAGTCGCCGACCTGATCCTGCCCGCGTCGATGATCTCGGAAAAGTGGGGCGCCTATGGCAACGCGGAGCGCCGCACCCAGCACTGGCGCCAGCAGGTGCCGGCGCCCGGCGATGCGCGCAGCGACGTGTGGATGATGCTGGAGTTTTCCAAGCGCTTCAAACTGAAGGATGTCTGGGGCGAGCAGCCGATACCGGGCCTCAAGGTGGAAGGCTTTCCCGACGGCAAGCTTCCGGACGTGCTAGCTGAGGCAGCGAAGTTGGGTTACACCCCTGAGTCCACCCTTTACGACGTGCTGTTCGCCACGGCTGAGAACAAGAAGTTCGCCTGGCCGGATCCCGTCTCCAAGGGCCACGACAACCAGACCACCGATCTCCTCGGCGACGGCTGGTTCCCGGAAAAGGCGCTGTTCGAGGAGTACCGCAAATTCGGCACCGGGCACGCGCACGACCTGGCGCCGTTTGACGTCTACCACCGCGACGATGTGCGCGGACTGAAATGGCCGGTGGTGGAAAAGGACGGCCAATGGGTGGAAACCGGATGGCGCTTCAACGAGGAATACGATCCCTACGTCAAGAAAGGCAGCGGTATCGAATTCTATGGGGGTGCGGACAAGTCGATCCCGAGCGGCAATCTGGATGCCATCACCGATGCCACGCCCAAGCCCCTGCCGGGCAAGGCCAAGATCTTCTTCCGCCCCTACGCATCCCCGGTCGAGCAGCCCGACAGCCAATATGATCTGTGGCTGTGCACCGGCCGCGTACTGGAGCACTGGCACTCCGGCACCATGACCCAGCGCGTTCCCGAATTGCATCGGGCCATGCCAGCCGCGGTGCTGTGGATGCATGCCGGCGATGCCGACAAGCGCGGCCTCAAGCGCGACGACCTGGTATGGGTGGAGTCGCGCCGCGGCAAGGTGAAGGTCCGTATCGAGACTGGCGGGCGCAACAAGATGCCGCGCGGCATGGTGTATGTGCCCTGGTTTGACGAGCGCGTGTTCATCAACAAGGTGACGCTGGACGCGACCTGCCCGATTTCCAAGGAGACCGATTACAAGAAATGTGCGGTCAAGGTCTACAAGGTCTGATTGCCGACACGATCACCCGCCATCCCACACGCCAAGGAGCCCAGCATGAAAACCATTGCATCCATCATCGGTGTGCTCGCGCTATCTTCCCTCGCCTGGGCAAACTCGGGCGGACCTGTGGCGGACAGTGCGATGGGACTCTCGAAGACCAGTGTATTCGACGATCCCAGTCCACCGGCCTTTGCCTACCCGGACACCACCCCGGCCGCAGCCCACCCCCTGCCCCGCGCCTACGAGGGCGCGCCGCCGCAGGTTCCGCACGGGATAGCCGACTTCCTGCCGATCACGGCGGACGAGAACACCTGCCTGTCCTGCCACGACAAGCCCAAGCTGATGGGCAAGAAGCTCAAGGGACTGGCCACCCCCATGCCGGAATCGCACTACACGAAAGTGGACGGCAAGTGGCAGCGCAACAACAACCGCTATGTCTGCACCCAGTGCCATGTGCCGCAGGCCAACGTGAAAGACCTGGTCGGGAATACCTTTCGGTCTCAGTAGGGTGGGTGGTGCAGAAACGCCGCAATCGATCTAACTAAAGCACCTGGTGCGGAGATCGACGGCGGCGCCTGAAATGTCTCACCGCCGACGACGAGCCAGGACGTTTGTTTAACGTCCATTCGATGAAAGGCCAAACGAGTTCAGCGCATGAGCCCCAGCGCCAGGCTCGCGATGGCGATAATGCCGAACGCGACCGTTGCCCCTGTCAGCCACATCACGCGAATGCGGCTGGTCTCAACGCGTTCGATGAGCCGGGTGTTCTGCTCGGCCAGTGTCTTGATTAGCTCGGACGACGCAAGCATTTGACTGTGCAGGTCCGAAATCGCGCCCTCCATTTCCGCGAGGCGCGCCTGAAGCAGGGCGATGGCTGGAGATTCGTGGGCCAGCGGCGCTTCCGAACTCCCGGTTGGCAACTCCTCAAACGGCCCCTTCCCGCTGACCGTGCTCCAGAGTTTTTTCGCCCCATCGGCGACTTTGGGCGCGTTCCTGATCACATCGGTCCAGGGGAGACCTTGCAGTACGGCAAGCCAGGGAATAGGCATTGAAGACTCCTCTCATGAAAGCGCGTTGGCCTAAGGTAGCGCCACCCGACCTGCGCAGCGTTTCACCCAGGTCCATTTGAGCGAATGGGCGGAACTTGTCCTGCCGGGGTACGGCATCGAGGCGCCAGGATTGAGCGCATTCGATCAATCTGAAGACGCGGGGAAGCCATGCAAGATGTTACGGCGGTTGGCGTGTATCTGGCAAAGGTGAGCCACGGATGATGTTTCCGATCCGGAAAAGTCGACGTCGCGCCGACAACTCAAAGGCCTCGCCGAGCGAACCCACTTCTCCTTCACCTCGACTCTCTGGACGATCAGAATGCAGATCCCATGTTGGCCCTCGGTCCTAAGGAAGGATCAGAAGCTGCATTCCTCGATGACCAATTTGGTTGGCTTGCATTGCGATGTCTGTGAACTCTGCAAGCCGAACTTTGCGTGAAATTCACCCAGCGTGAGAACCGCAGCCACCACGAGGCCGTTAAGTATTCCCGCCGGTGCGGAGCAGAGCACATCCCCGGCGCCGAAACGCGCCCGTGGCGAAACGCCCGTCAGCACTTATAAAGCCGGCGGGGTTGTGATTATGCTTTTGACCGAATCCGACAAACGCCGGCAAGAGGTGAAGTCATGACGTGAAGAATTCACATCAGCAGTGTTCAGATCGCACAACTCATTCCCACGTGCCTGGTATAGATTGAACTGCAGGATGTCTCTTAGCCAAATGGCGTGCCGGAGGTGACCATGGATGCAAGCATTGTTTCGACTCTTAGCCCAGAATTTCTGCTCGGTGCCGTGTTTGTGTTGGTCTATGCATTGGATCGGTTCAACACGCCGACAAGCAATCGAGCCTCGACCACGGCGGGAAGGTATTACGCTGCGGCGTCGGCCTACCTGGGGGTGTCGCTTCTTTTCTACTGGG
Organism: uncultured beta proteobacterium; assembly: GCA_963782495.1. Classification (GTDB taxonomy): domain Bacteria; phylum Pseudomonadota; class Gammaproteobacteria; order Burkholderiales; family Thiobacillaceae; genus DASQBT01. The sequence continues at coordinate 39,369 of CAWAJU010000005.1, forward strand.
CGCTCACTCGCTACCCCCAGCTGCTTGCATTCATACCCCCCGTGCAGGGCGCGTCCGCCGACTCTGTCCCGGATCAGACAAAGCTGCCACCCACCGTGGTGGTCGGCATGTTGCTATCAGTCTTGCTACCCAAGATTCCGGTGGTGGCTCATGTCGATTCCAGGCTGCGCGCATTCTTGCAGGATCTGGCCGAAATTCCCTGGGAGGCCATTCGCATCGGCAAGCTCATCGGACAGGCGCGCTTCAATCCGGACGGGCCCTTGAGAGACACCATTCAGTCGACTTTGCTTTCTTCAGGATTTAACGCCGATGACATCGTCTTTGACTTGGGCGAGGGCACTGGCCCGACCACTCCCCATGCCTTGTGGGTGCGGATTGCCGCTTTGAAGCATGGGATCGACTCCTGGGAATCCCAACGCGGATTTGCGGGCTTTATTCAGCGCCGGCGGGAAGAGCACAAGGCCTTGGGCCTTCGCTACAAACAGATCGAGGCGGTGGCGAAGAATTGCTTCTCGCTGCAGCAGGCCGCCCGCACAGGGAGTCCGGATGCGCCTTTGGCAGACGCAGTGGACAAGTTCCGGGCCAACTACACGAACCAGGCGGAAGAACTTGCGAGAAGCCTGTCTTTGTTCGCCGCGCAGGGCTTGCTTCAATGCGGCCTCACCCGTGGCACGCGAGACCAAGCACTTAAATCCATGGGCTTCGATGTGCCCCAGGGGATGAACGATCACGGTTTATCCGTGAATCGAGTGCTGGCCCTGTTCGTTATTCTTGTGCCGCTGCTGCTGCTCAATTTCATCCTGTTTCAGCGCTATGACCGGAATCATGAGGATTTGTTGATCATGGTCACCATGATAGGGACGATTCACATGGTTGCCGTCGTGTGCGCCATTTACCCGAAAGTGCGCTGGGGATTCTTTGGCTTGGGCGACGACGATACTCGCCCTGTTGCCGCATACATGGTTTCGGGGCTTGCTGCGGTGGTGGTGAGCGTGCCTATCCAAGTGGCATACAAGACCCTGATCAAGCTGGACGCCACAACGGGCATTGCATCGGCAATCTCGATGGCCTGGAGCGGTCTTCAAAGCCATTCCTATCCGTGGCTGCTGCTGGCTTTCACGAGCGCGGCAACGACAGCGTTCATGGCGGACAACCGTCCGAGCATGCGGTTGCCCGCGCGTCGCTTGTGCTGGTTGGAGAGCATCGGTCAGTCGCTGATCTTCATGCTCGCGGCAAGTCTGGTCCTGTGGTGGCTGCAAGGCATCCTCCCGCCCAACCGCCTTCCAGATCCCATCACTGTGCTGTGCACCTCGGTCATTTGCGGCTTTGTACTGGGTTACCTTGTGCCCAGTTGGTACCGAGAGGCAAGGGCTGGACAGTCGACGCTCGCCTCAAACGACCCCGCAGCGGCACGCAGCGCGATACCGGTACCCAGCCATGCGGTCTGACTTCATCATGGCGCCGTGGTCCCGGTGTCGCGCCGAGTTCAATCGGACGTCCAGGTGGCCGGCGGCGCTCTCGTTCGCGGGGCCGCCGATTCCATGCATTTTGGCGGGCGCCTGTGGGGCTGTGGGCGGAACAGCCCGCCACGCAGCGCGCACTTGAGCGCTGCGTGCAGGCTTGTCGCTTGCAAACCTGGGGCACGGAAGGGTGGTGGCTGATCTCCCTTCTACGCCTTGATCCATTGCTTGATTCTTGTTTATCCAGGAGAAACGCACGTGAAACGAATTACACACACAAGTTGGATCTTAGGCGGAATTGCTCTGTTGCTGGTTGGCTGTTCGCCGCTCAAACCCGGGCCTGACGGCGGCCTAAGTTTCGATGACAGCACGCAACGGTACGGCGTGCACGTGGCCGGCGCCACGCGCGGAGAGTTGCTTGACGAACTGCAACGTCTCTACCAGGTTGATGTGCGACCCCAGCCGGCACGCGACGACAAGCTTACGCTTGATGCTGAGGGGCTCGATCTCGACCAATTGCTTGCCCGCTTGATGCCGGCAGGTACGCACTACATCGCCCGCCGCGGCGATCGTGAGGTCAGTTCGCACGTACCGGCCACGGGTCAGCGCAAGGAAGGCGGGAAGCTTGATGTCAAACCTGGGTTGCCCGCCAAGGATGAAACTCGCGCGGACCTCAGGCGAGACGGCTCGCTGAAGCCTGCCGTCAACTTCACGCGCCCCGACCAGCCGGTGGAAATCGCGGGACCCATGCTCAAGGCGCCTGCTGACAAGCTTCTGATGGCCGCGAATTATGAGCCCAAGTCGCCACGGGCCATGCGCATCCCACGCTCCTCCGTGCGCGTCACGCTCGCATTCGAGGAAGGCGCGACACCGCGCGTCATCGCCGTGCAATCGATAGAGGGGGGCGCCCCGGTTGAACGCTTTGTGCGCGGCCCATTTCTATTCGCGCTGGTTGATGCGGACGGCCGCCCGATTCAATACGGCAGCTTTCAAGATCCACTCGAAGAGCACAGCTACCTGCCAGAAGGGCCCCATTCCATCGGCCGTACGAAGTCAGGCATAGCGGGCATTTCGCTCGATCGTTCGAAGATCGATAGCGCCAGATTGCTGGTCATTGACGCACGAGGTCTTGCGCTGCCACGCGAGCTTGACGATGAAGTCATCCTTGGCGCGATGAAGCGCGCCAAAGTTTTACTTGAAATGCCGACCGCGGAGCTGCTGCGGGCGCTTGAACAGGAGCAGGCAAAATGAATCGCCTCGTCATACTTCTCAGCGTGCTTCTCGTGATCGTCATCCGGCCGGCAGATGCGCAAACCGTGACCGAACTGCTGCGCAACGGCGCAAACGGCGACAAGTTCAATCTTGTCATCATCGGCGATGGATTCGCGGCCGGCAACGATCAAACGACCTATAACAACTTTGTCCAAAACACGATCATCCGCGACCTGTTCGACGAAACCCGCAATGGCGCATATCGTGAAATCATGGGAGCGTTCAATATCTTCCGCGTCAATGTCGATTCCGCGCAAAGCGGCATCACCACGGTCGACGCAAATGGGAACGTGACCAATGCCGTGAACACATTCCTCGGCTATCGCTTCAGCGGCAACTGGAATCGCTGCTGGATGGAGCCGGGGCCGAACAGCAATACCATCCTCACCAACACGCTGAATAATCTTGTCCCCGGGTGGACGCATGCATTCATCATTCTCAACACCGCTTCATTCGGGGGTTGCCGGCGCGGCAATCAGCTTGCGATCACCATGGGCGGAACCTGGACCGTGGCCGCGCACGAGATGGGCCACATGATAGGAAATCTCGGCGACGAGTATACCGGCGCTGCAAACTACACCGGCACCGAGCCGAGCGTTGTCGACCTGACGATCAATACGAATCGAAACACGCTGAAGTGGAAAGCGTTTGTCAACCCGAATACCGCCCTCCCCACTCCGGCCACCTTTGGTGGTGATCCGGTGGAAGACGCCGGCTTGTTTGCAGGCGGAACCAACGGCGGCACGCGCTACGCGACCGGGATATTCCGGCCGTCGCTCAACTCGCGCATGAACAGCAATGCGCCCGAATTCGACTCGATCGGCTACGACCAGATGCGCAACGTCGCGGCCCAGCATCAGGACACCAAGTACCGCAATGTCTACGCCGGCCGTTTTACCGGCCGTGCCGGGGCCGATATGCTGTTGCATGAGGAGAACTCCCTTTACCTGTTCACCGGGCAGTGGGACACGCTGGCCTCCACCTGGGTGCGCACAATGCCGGATCCCGTGTGGGACGCGTTTCGGCCTGGCGATCGGTTTCTGGTGGGCGACTTTGACGGGGACGGCAAGCAGGATCTGTTTGTCTACAACTTCGTCGACTGGTCGATGCCATATTTTGCGATGCTTCACTCCACGGGCAGCGGCTTTACGGGGGTTCGCCGGTTCGATCGCGACCTTCCGGGCTGGGGCGAAATGCGCGCGCATGACAAGTTTTTCGTGGCCGACGTGGACGGCGACGGCAAGGACGACATAGTCGTATTCAATGGCGAAGACTGGAGCGTCGGCTACCTGCTTGTGCTGCACTCGACCGGCAATGATCTGCAATTCGTGCGCCGCTTTGACGATACTTTGCCAGGCTGGGGCCCCATGCGGCGCAATGACGAGTTCTTCGTTGCCGATTTCGACGCTGACGGCAGGAAAGACCTGTATGTAAGCAATCAGGCCGACTGGTCAGTGGGCTACTTGTTGATGCTGCGCTCTAACGGCCGAGATTACTCGTTCGTGCGGCGCTTCGACCAGAAGCTGCCGGGCTGGGACGACATGAAACCCGGCGATCAGTTCCTGGTTGCCGACTTTGACGGCGACAGGCGTCAGGACCTGTACGTCTTCAACGGCAGCGACTGGTCAATGCCTTACCTGGAAATGCTGCACTCCAGCGGGACCAACATGAGTTCATCGCATCGATTCGATCGCGACGTGCCGGGATGGGGCGAGATGCGACGCCATGATCGCTGGTTTGTCGGCGACATCAACGGCGATCGCCGCTCCGACCTGTACGTCTATAACGCGGACGACTGGTCCACCCAGTACCTGGGCAGCCTGCTGTCGTCGGGTAACTCGTTAAGCGGCGGGTTCCAGACCGACTGGATCGGCAGCTGGAATCTGGGCAAGGATGACAAGTTCGAGGTCGCCAATTTCAATGGCGGTTCGGGCTGGGACGACTTGTTCGTCTACAACGATGGCTGGTTTGGCTGCATGCGATCGCTGAGCAACAGCGTTGCGCTGACCGCGATCTATCCGCAGTGGATACACGACCATCGATATCACGAAAACGGTTGGTGGTAAGAGCCGACGGATTTGGCGTGCGGAGGAAGTGGAGGCAAGCGGTCGGTGTATAGACAAATGCTATATGACTGGTCTTCTTCATGAGATGGCTTACGCTCAAGCTCAGCAGCCGGCCACGAGCGCAGCGAGGGGCGGGTCTGCTGGAGCGCCTTGTTAGCCGGTCTTCTGTATCTGAACAGGCACCATGTAGTACCCATGATTCGTTCCCCGCTTCATTGCTTTGGTCGCAGAAGTAGCCAAAATATGAGCCCATGCGTTACGAGCAGCGGTGGGACAACGACTGTCGGGATGAAGAACGCTGCTCCCAGCAATCCAGGGTCAATACCCACGCTGTTTCGGCCTTGGTAAAATCCGTCCAAGAGGTCGACGGCGCCCCACACGTTGAACACCCACACGATTGGGATGGCCCAGGATGTGCGGGCGGCAAGTGACAATGTCGCAATCCCTCCAAGGATGGCTGCAACTAGATCACCGTACGCTGCCGGAATAGCGAATGCCGGCGGAAGCGCGGGGGATACGACCCCAGGGATCAGAAAGCTTAATCCAGCAAATCGGAACATGTGCGGAATGACCAAAGGAATGAGGGCGTCGGTTCGGTGCATGACCCGGAGCCGTGGCCAGACGTACACCTTTGTGACGATAGTGAAAGCTAGAAAGCTCATCAAGATGCTGAGCCCAAATAGTGCGAGGCTATTCATGGATCGACTCCTTTCATGCGCGGGCTAATCGGGATAGGGAGAAGCCTCACGGCTCCCCCCTCCCACACCACCGTGCGTACGGATCACGTACACGGCGGTTCGGCAGATTGAGTCGTTCAGCATGGACGGTTAGCTTATCACTGCCGCCATGCCGTTCAACCGAAGCCTCTGTCTCCTGTCGCGCCGACCTTGGCTTCACTCCAGCCATTAGGCTTGCGCCCCTGGGCTCGCCGAGTGCAATGCCACTGTCCCTTGCCAGGCAAGTGCTTCTCTCTTTCAATCCCCTCTCGGGGAACCGTTCGGGCCTTCAGTGCAGAAACGTTGCGGTGAGCCGCATTGCCGGGGCTGCGTCTTTCGACATTGCAGTGCCTCACTAGCCTCACCTGCCTCGCACCTAGTACGCCCTCTGCTGACTTCTCCACGGTATTCAGCATCCGTTTCCAGACACCCAGCTTCGATCCTCCGAAGCACCGGGGAGATCTCCCGGGGTAAGACACGTTACCTTCACTGCATAGACGCCGGATTTACAAAATGCACCCCAACCGCAGATGGAGGGCTTCGCGGTCACGTGCCCGCTCGCCCCGGATGCATCACGCCTCATATCCGGTTTTTGTTCATCGCCCCGCAGTTTCGGATTGGGCTTCCTCCAGACCCCGCCTCACGACGACGCCCTTGCCCTTCTCCTTGCCTTCGGCTCTGCGAAAACCTGGCCATAGGACTTTCACCTACGAAGTAACGCGCCATGCCCGGCGCACACGTTCAAGCTAACCGGCCGCCGGAGCGCGCAGCGCGAAGGGAACCAATAAGCCCAGCTTGTTGGCGGTCCGGTTGAGCGAGAGGTTGGGCGTCACTTCAGATAAGAAGCCAGAAAGTTGGCAGCATTAGGCCCCAAAACTCTTAGCACATCTTCATTCAGTCGCACGTTCATGTCGGTTAAGGGCAATATTTCCACCAAGCCATCCTTCTCAAGATCCTTGAGTCGATATACAACTTCGTCTCTGGTCTGCTTCGTCTTGTTGGCCAAGTCATTGACGTAGATACCATACTTTCCGGATTTGCCTACTATCTTGATGATGTTCGCATTGGTCTCAGATATGCGATCAAGCTTGCGCTTTAGTGCGTCGAGAGACTTTTCGCTTGGCCACATTGGACCTCCTACTATCGGCTTTTGGGTTGGGTCCGCTTGCGCAGCTTGCGGTAGCCACACTACGGCAAGAGAGAAGCCGGCGAGGGCGACAATGATGAAACTGAGCAGTATTTTGGGTGCGGTGGACAGCGTTCCGACCCATGGAATTAGCTTTTGGATGGTTTCGAGCATTTGCACTCCCGCTGGTTGAATAAGCAAAATTAGGGCCGGTGTGGCTCCTGGTTATGTTGTGGCGCCCAACGTTCAAATTAGGCTGAGATAATTGGACATAGAGCGCGAACCCACGCAAAAATCAAAAGATCACTAAGGCCAAACACGAAGGCAAGCACGGCAACAAACATAGCGCGACGCATTGCGACTAGGTATGCAACAGAAGAGCTTGAGCGTGTTTGCGCATCTGATGATTTGCCGTTCGCCGCACTAACGCGTGCCTTTACGTCCCACATCTTGTATTGATGTTTCCAGTAGGCGGCGAGGACTGCCGATATCAAGCCTGTTCCCATCAACGTAAGAAAGAAAAGAAATGGCAGCTTGCCTGCAAGCTTGAGGAGGGTTTCGGACTGCGCAAGGGCAGCAAATAGTGAGCCGCCGGAAACTGCCTGAAGGACGCTGATGACAAAAGCCTCATTCGAGAATAAAACATCCCGTTCCTTTTGATGGGCTTCCAAAAAAATCTCTTCGTCCGTTTTCTCGCCCATATTTGCCTAACGTTTGACGTGAGGGGCCGCCGAAGCGGCGAAGCCGCGAAGGGAACCCACAAGCGCAGCTTGTGGGCGGTCCCTCTCGACGGAAGGGTTAGAGCGCGCTGCGTAAACGTGGGTCATGGCAACTACTCAACGAATCTGCGCACAGCAGGACCCTTGAATGGCGTGGTGGCCAAGCGATGGCTTACGTCGGGAGCTTTTTCTGCTTTGTGCGCTTCGAGTCTGCCCAAAAATACCTGAAGCTCTATGCAGCAGACCGATAGCGTGCCGATCAGTCTCTCACGCGGACCACCCTCGATCGGCTTGCCATCTAGCGTGTAGCCACTGAGCTCTCCGAGCTTTGCCTTGATGTCCTGCCGTTCTAGTGAAATACCTTCCCAATTGTGGGCGAACTCGTTGCGGACTTTGCGAAGAATCTCAATGTCCTTGTATTGATCGTGGGTGAGCAGGCCAAAGGAGTAACCTGCCTTGATCCGCGCCCCAAGTGTACCTAGAGGAGCACTAAAACCTTCCACGAGGTCTTTTGTCGCCTTGCACCGCCGGAAATAGGCGAGCAGCAGTCGTCCCAGCGTATCTTCGATGAACGTTGCCAGAGATAGCACCACTGCACGGTCATCCTGCGGTCCTATCAGCGATAGAAAGCGATTTAGGTCCGCTAGCGATTGGTCGCCGGCTTTCTCTGTGAGTGCAATTCCTGGGCTCATGTAGTGCGCGCTAACGTCTGACATAACCGGCGCTGCGCGGCTTCATCGCGCAGCGTCCGCGTTGATGGATGGGTTAGAGCGCATTTTTCCCTTTAAGGAATTTTCCATATGACCAAAGCGCTTCATCGATCTTCTTCGCGTTTGGGTACTTGATAGCTGCATGGAAAGGCAGATACTGCTCGACGTACGCTTTTGCTTTGGCGCTAGTGCTTCTTGGGATTTCTTCTGGGCGTCCTATCTCTATGCGACGCATGGCGCGATACACATGCTGGTCGAAGATCGGATAGCGAGATGGATCGTGGCAATGCAGCCAAAAGATCCGCCAGATTGCACCTCCCGGTTGCCTAATGAAGGTTTCTATGGCGCGCAAATCGCCAGGTGCTGGCGGAACGGGTCTAGCGTCAATGTAGTTGCGGTAGATCGACGCGAGTTTATGTTCTGCAATCCGGCCGTTGTTCTTCCATTCGAATAGCGAAAGCAGTCTTTTCTTAGTAAGGGGCTTCCCGATGTTTGCTTGGTAGGCAGGCTCATTGTTAGTCGGATACCAAGCCGACCAAAACTCAATAAAGTCGCTCTCTGCAACATTCTTGAGAGCGAGTATTGGGAAGCTCTGGGTGCGTGAGTTCATGCGCTCTAACGTTTAAGGTGAGGGGCTTGTAGCCTGAAGGGCGCAAGTGTGCTCGATCGAAGCGTTGGACGTCAGAGATGTCGGTCTAGAACGATGGTGCCATTTCTCGGACTAAGCTAGTCCGACCTGCATAAAAATAAATTGACTAAGCCGAAGTGTTCGACAGAGCGTGTGTATCAACACTTGCGTTATCCACCGCTCGTGAACTCAATGCACTTGTAATCATTTATTTGTCGGTTTCTTCATGAATCGCCCGTAAGTTGCTGCATTGGCCCGATATCACACTCAGGTCCAACAGCAGAATATGATCATCATTCGGAAAGCTGTAGGCGTAGTCCTTGAGGGGGTTCTCATGGCGGCTAACGTAAAATATACACCTGCAAAGGTGTATATTTACCTGGTTGGTAGGTGTATAACACTGGCCATCCTCCCGTAAGTGATTGTTCTGCTTAACCCGGCTAAAAATAGCGGGCCGTGAGCGGCAAGGCCAATGCACCTGCGTGAAGAGCTCCTCTTTGACAGAGTAGGCACCCCGCCCCACGTCCAGCATTACCGCGCGCACGGAAAAATGCAATATAGCGGAAGGACTAGGCGGCCCGACGCCCTGGCTCGCAAGCTGGCCGGCTACGCCGCATGGTCTGCCGCAACTTCCTTGTGTCCGTTCCACCCCTGCTGTCGGCCGGCTCAACCCCCGCCAGTCAGCGCCCGCTTGAAACTCTGATACAGCCCATACATGCGTCGATAGACCGGGCCGGGATGGCCGCCGCCTACGGGCTTGCCGTCCAGCGTCACGATGGCCTGGACTTCCCGGCTGGAGGAAGTGAGCCAAAGTTCATCCGCATCCCGCACCGTGGATTCGGCGATGTCCCCGACCTTGCTGGCCATGCCATTTTCCGCCGCCAGTTCCAGCACCACATCGTAGGTGATGCCGGGCAGCACGCGATGGTCTTTGTTCGGCGCAAGGATCACGCCATCTTTCACCACAAAGATATTGGAGGCGGCGCCTTCGGTCAGCACGCCGTCGCGGAACATGACGGTTTCCACGCAGCCCTGCTCCACGGCGGCCTGCCGGGCCAGCACGTTGGGCAGCAGGTTGAGGGTCTTGAGATCGCAGCGACCCCAGCGGATGTCGCGGCCGCTGATGGTGGCCACGCCGTTCTCGATCAGGTCGCGCGCGGGCTCGGTGAGCGGGTTGGCCATCAACAGCACGGTGGGGGCCGTGTCCCTGGGAAAGGCGTGGTCGCGCGGCGCGGCGCCGCGGGTGATCTGCAGATAGATTGACTGATTGTCGAAGGACTGACCCGCAATGAGTTCTTCGATCAGGCTGATCCACTCCGATTCGGCTTTGGGATTGGGCAGGCGGATGCCGTCCAGGCTGTGCTGCAGGCGGCGCAGATGTTCCGCCATGCGGAACGCCTTGCGCGCATACACCGGGATCAATTCATAGACGCCATCGCCAAACAGGAAGCCCCGGTCGAGGACCGATATGCGGGCCTCCGCCAGCGGCACCCACTGGCCGTTGAGGTAGATCATCGGAACAGCCTCATTAGAAAGAGTTTGAGGTTGTCCCAGCCCCGGCCGAGGACGCCCGCAACCTGTACGTCATCCAGGGCCAGCAGGGGATAGTCGCCGACGAATTTGCCCGCCGCCCAGATGCGCAGCGTGCCCACTGCCTGACCCTGGCGGATGGGCGCGAGCATGGGTTGCCGGGTGATGACCTGGGCCTGGATCCGGTTGGCGGTGCCGCGCGGCAAGGTCAGGTAGAACGCAGAGGGAAAGCCCAGTCTCATCGAATCGCGACCACCGCGATAGACCGGCACCACTTTCACGCTCTGGTTGGCCTGGTAAAGCTTGACCGTGTCGAAATACTGAAAGCCGTAATTGAGCAGTTGCTGGCTTTCCATGGTGCGGGTCTGGTCGGACGACGTACCCATCACCACGGAAATCAGGCGCCGGTCGCCGCGTTTGGCGGAGGCAATCAGGCAGTAGCCGGCGTTGTGGGTGTGGCCGGTCTTCACGCCGTCGACATTGGGATCCAGCCACAGCAGGCGATTGCGATTGGGCTGGCTGATGCTGTTGTAGGTAAATTCCTTTTGCGCAAAATACTTCTTGTAGTCGGCGGGGAAATCCTCGATCAGGCTCCGCGTCAGCCGCGCCAGGTCCTGCGCACTGCTGACATGCAGCGGCTCGCTCAGCCCATCGGGCGACGTGTAATGGGTAGCGCTCAGACCCATTCTCTTCGCGGTCTCGTTCATGCGCGCAACGAAATTCTGTTCGTTTCCGCCGACTCCTTCGGCCAGCGTGAGGGTGGCGTCATTGCCTGACTGGACGATCATGCCGCGTATCAAATCCTCGACCTTGGCCGGCTTGCCCGACGGCAGAAACATGCGCGAGCCTTCGGCCTTGAAGGCCTGGTCAGACGGCGTCAGCTCGTCATCGAGTTTCAGCCTGCCGTCCCTGAGCGCGGCGAACACCAGATAGGCCGTCATCAGCTTGGTCAGCGAGGCCGGTTCGAGCTTGGCGTCCTCGTTGCGTCCGGCAAGTTTCACCCCGTTGGCCGCGTCGACCAGGATATACGCCTTGGCAGTGAGGCTCGGCGCCGGAGGAACGTCCTGCGCCAGGGATGCGAGCGGAAGACACAACAGCAAGCAAAGGAGTTTCATCGGTCTCATCTTGGTAAGGTCTAAGCTAGCGAATCACTTTGACGGGTTGAATTTGCAAAGTTTCCTGCACACGGCGGATCATCCGGTCTGCTTCTTCCTCTGCGGGAAATGGGCCCAGGCTGACCCGGTGCAAACCATTGGCCAGCACGATGCGGCCCAGGTTCTGGTCCAGCCCCAGATCCTGCCGGGCCCGATCAAGCAGGTCCTTGGCATGGTCGAGCTCGCTGAACGCGCCCAACTGGACGTAGATCCCACTGGGCAGTACCTGCCCCGCCACATCCGCCTTGTCCGGATCGATGCTCTCCACCCGCACCCGGCCCTGTCCACGGCCGATGATCCCCAGCTTGTGCGCAGCGGTATAGGACAGATCGATGATGCGGTTGCTGTGGAACGGCCCGCGATCATTGATGCGCACGATGACGGACTTGCCCGAGTCCAGGGCCGTGACCCGCGCATAACTGGGGATGGGCAGGGTGGGATGGGCGGCGGTCATGGCGTACATGTCATACGCTTCGCCGGAAGAGGTGCGCCCGCCGTTGAATCTGCGCCCATACCAGGAGGCCGTGCCTTCCTGGACAAAGGGCTTGAGTTCGGTCTCCGGCGCATAGGTTTGCCCGAGGGCGACGTAGACCTTGTTGGCATAGGGATGGAGCGGCTCGCGTTTGGGCACCGCGTCGGGAATGCTGTCCAGGTTGGGCGGCGGATGATCGCCCGGCCCGTCGTCCTTGTAATAGCCACCCGGCTTGAGCGGAGGCGCAGTCGCCGCTACCGGTCCGGTCGGCGGGGGAGCCGCAGGTCTGGGTGGCGCGCTGGCGCAGGCCGATAGAAGCAGCACGGCCACAAGGGAGAAATACGTTTTCATGTCTTAAGCAGTCTGCGGTGGGTTGCCACGCTCATCAGGATGCCGAAACCGATCATCAGTGTGACCATGGCCGTCCCTCCATAACTCATCAGGGGCAGGGGTACACCCACAACCGGCAGGATACCGGACACCATGCCCATGTTCACGAATACGTAGGTAAGAAAATTCAGGCTGATGGCGGCCGCCATCAGTCGGGCAAACAGGTGCGCACCGCGCGAGGCGATCATCAGGCCGCGCACCACGATGCCCAGGTAGAGCAGCACCAGCAGGACGCCGCCCAGCAGGCCGAACTCTTCGCCAAAAACCGCAAACACGAAATCGGTGGTTCGCTCGGGGATGAAGTCCAGCCGGGACTGGGTGCCCTCCATCCAGCCCTTGCCGAACAGCCCGCCGGAGCCGATGGCGATGGTGGATTGGATGATATGGTAGCCCGCCCCGAGCGGATCCGACGCAGGATCGAACAAAGTCAGCACCCGCTGCCGCTGGTAGTCGTGCATCAGGTTCCACGCCACCGGCAGGAGCGCCCCCACCATCGCAACCAGGCCGGCAATGATCTTCCAGGGCAGGCCGGCAAAGTACAGCAAGTAGAATCCGGAGGCCACGATGAGCATGGCGGTCCCCAGATCCGGTTGGCGCAGGATCAGCAGCAGCGGAGCCACCACCAGCAAGGCCGCCACCGCAAAATCCTTGATCTGCAGGATCCCTTCGCGGCGCTGAAAGTACCAGGCCAACATCAAGGGCAGCGCGATCTTCAGCAACTCCGAAGGCTGGATCGCGCCCACCCCCAGATTCAGCCAGCGGCGCGAACCATTGCGCACCTCGCCGAACAGGGCGACCCCCAGCAGCAGCACCAGCGCCAGCACATAGAGCGGCGGTCCGAGCTTGGAAAGGATGTGCGGCGGAATGTTGGCAACCACCACCAACACGATCAATCCGGCCAGGACATTGATTAGATGTCCGCTCAGTCGGTCCGTGCTCTCGCCCGAGGCGCTGTACAACACCGCCGTACTGACCAGCAGCAGAATGAGGATCTGCGCCAGCAGTATGCCGTCCAGGTGGCGCACCACCTTGCGCAGGCGAAAGCTAATCTCCTGTCGGTTCATTTCCGCTCATCTTCGTCGTTCCCTGGGGCTTGCGTCCCAGGAGATAGTAATCCAACACCTTGCGCGCGATGGGCGCGGCGGTGGTACCGCCATGGCCGCCATTTTCCACCACCACCGCCAGGGCGATTCTTGGCTTGTCCGCCGGCGCATAGGCGACAAACAAGGCATGGTCGCGCAATCGCTGGGCAACGCGGCTTGCCTCATAGCGTTCATTCTTCCTGATGCTGAATACCTGGGCCGTCCCGGTCTTGCCGGCAATCTGGTACTCGGCCCCGGCACCCGCCGCAACCGCCGTCCCGCCGGGCTTTAGCACGTCGATCATGGCGGCGCGTATGGCCTGCAGATGCTCAGGCTGAAAGTTGACCTGGCGCAGGATCCTGGGCGCAATCACGGTGTCCTGGCGGGTCTGCCCGTCGCGCACCGCTCTGACCAATTGCGGCTCATAGTAGGTGCCGCCGTTGGCCAGCATGGAAACAGCGCCGGCAAGCTGCAGCGGCGTAACCAGCTGGTAGCCCTGACCGATGCCGGCGATGACCGTTTCGCCAATGAACCACGGCTTGTGCCAGCGCCTTTCCTTCCAGTCACGGGATGGCAGCAGGCCACTTGACTCGCCGTCCAGATCGATCCCGGTCTTGTCGCCGAAACCAAACTTCGAGAGATAGTCATGCATGCGATCGATGCCCATGTCCACCGCCAGCCGGTAGTAATACGAATCGCAGGACTGGACGATGGACTTGTGCAGATCGACCACGCCGTGGCCCCCCTTGCGCCAGTCCCGATAATGGTGGCTGCTGCCCGGAATGGAGTAATAGCCCGGATCGAATATGGTGTCCGTGGCCTTGCGCACGCCCAGTTCCAGCGCCGCCATGGCCATGAACGGCTTGATGGTCGATCCGGGCGGATAGATGCCATCCAGCGCGCGGTCCACCATGGGCCGGTCGGGAGAATCGTTCAGTTCTTTCCAGCTCAGCGGATCGATGCCATCGACAAACAGATTGGCGTCGAAACCAGGCTTGCTTACCATCGCCAACACGGCGCCGTTATTCGGATCGAGCGCCACCAAGGCGCCACGGTAATCGCCGAAGGCGTGCTCCGCCACGGCCTGCAACTGCGCGTCCAGATTGAGCAGCAGATCATGCCCGGGCACCGGCGTCACCCGGGCCAGGAGACGCACCGCGTGGCCCGACGCGTCCGTTTCCATTTGATCGAATCCGGTACGACCGTGCAGCATGGTCTCGTAGCTCTGCTCCAGGCCCATCTTGCCGATATGCACCGAGCCTTTGTAATTGGTCAACCGTCCGCTGTCCTTGAGCACCTGCAAATCCCGGTCGTTGATGCGACCGATGTAGCCGATGACATGCGATAGCCCCTCACCCGCAGGATAGTTGCGAAACAGGCGCGCCTTGACCTCGACGCCTGGAAGACGGTAACGGTTGGCCGCCAGAATGGCGACTTCTTCATCAGTCAGGCGGTTCTTGAGTGGGATGGTTTCAAACTGGCGTGATTCATCGAGGAGTTTTCTGAAACGGCGAATGTCCTTGGGCGTGATGGTGATGAGCTTGCCGATTTCAACCAGGGCTTTCTCCAGGTCCCCGACCTTGGACACGGTCAGCTCGACGGTATACGCGGAGTAGTTTTCCGCCAGCACCACACCCTTGCGGTCCAGCATCAGGCCGCGCCCGGGCGCCGTGGGAATCAGGGTGATGCGGTTGGACTCGGCCTGGGCCTGGTAATGGTCGTAGCGCATCACCTGCATGAAAAACAGCCGGCCCAGCAAGGTCAGCGCAAGCAATGCGGCAAATATCCCGGCCCACTTGAGCCGGCCCTGGAACTGCTCAAGTTCAAGCTGGAGATTCTTTAGCTGAGGCGCTGCCATGCGGTACGGATCAACGCTTTGTCAGTCCGTGTTCGTTCCGGCAGCCGGCATCCGGCTCAGATGAGCCAGGCCATACCAGAGCACGGCGCCGATCGGTGCGGCGATGAAGATCATGTGGATCTGCGGGGTCTTGCCGGATATCCAGCCAATGACCAGGGTGGCCGCCTCAACCAGCAGCAGAATGACAAACACATGCATCGCCTGATAGAGCAGCGCGAACTGCACGAGACGGCGCTGCAGGTACTGAACCAGGAAGACTCCGACGACATAGCCCAGCGCATGCTGACCCAGCACGACCCCATCCTGAATATCCGCCAGCAGACCCAGGGGCCAGGCCAGCGCCATGCCTACCAGGCTGGGGCGCTTCTGCGCCCAGATCAACAGGACGACAAGCAGGAAATCCGGCCGCAGCGTCAATCCCCAGCCCGACCAGGGAAGCAACTTGAGCACCAGGGCAATCAACAGACTGGTCAGGATCAGCCCCCAGCCCGCCTGGGACTCATGCGCAACAGTGGTCTGGACGCTCACGGCCTGCGCGCCCCAACCGGCTTCATCAACAGCACCATCAACATTCGGCTGCCTTCAACATCGGCCATGGGCACGCAATACACCTTGGCATAGGGATTTGAACTGGGTCTCACAACCTTGCCGACTCGGGCCAGTGGCAAACCTTCGGGATAGACATGATCGATGCCGGAAGTCAGCAATACGTCACCCCGTTGAATATCGACAGCCGCGGGCTGGTAGCGAATCTCCAGGCCATACCCGGTGCCAAACGCCAACACGCGTTTGCCGGTGCGCTGCACGTAGGCGGGCACCACCTGATCGGGGTCGGTGACCATGACCACGTCGCTGCTGTACGGGTAGGCACGGGCGACCTGCCCCATCAGACCCTGGGCATCCACCACCGGCTGGCCAGCCGCGATTCCAGCCTGGGTGCCTTTGTCCAGCACCGCCCGGCGGGAAAAAGGATCGCGTGCGATGGTCCAGATTTCTGCGGCGACCGTGCGTATTTTTGTTTTGGCCCGGGCCTCGAGCAAGCTGCGCATCCGTGCATTTTCCGCTTCCAGGTCGGCCAGATGATGCAGCTCTGCCGCGTCATGGACATGCTCGGCGTGCAGCGCTTCGTTCTCCTGCTGGATGGTGCGATGGCGCACCAGATACCCGCTCACTTCTGCCGCCACTTCCACCGGTAGGCGCACCACGGTCTGCAAAGGGTGAAGCAAGGATGCCAGTCCATTCCTGAGCATCGACAGGCTATTGAATCGGGCGTCCAGCACGATCGTCAGGATGGATATGGCGGTCCAGATTGCGAGCCGGATACCCGGCCCGATACTGCGGGCAAAAAGAGGATGTGCGGGGGCGGCCATGCTTGCCCCCGTTTAGTCCATGCTTCTGATCAGGACAGGGTTGGCAGTGCAGCCATCATTCATGGGTGAAGACCGTGGGCAAATTTTCCATTTCTTCCAACGCCTTGCCGCAGCCCCTTACCACGCAGGTCAGCGGATCTTCCGCCACGATAACGGGAAGGCCGGTTTCTTCCATCAACAGCCGGTCCAGATCGCGCAGGAGAGCGCCACCGCCGGTGACGACCATGCCCTTTTCTGCAATGTCGGCCCCCAGTTCGGGCGGGGTCTGTTCGAGGGCCTGCTTGACCGCGCTGACGATGTTGTTGAGCGGATCGGTCAGGGCCTCGAGAATTTCGTTGCTGGTCACGGTGAAACTGCGTGGAATGCCTTCGGCGAGGCTGCGGCCCTTGACTTCCATCTCCCGCACCTCGGCGCCGGGAAAGGCCGAACCCATGCGTTTCTTGATCGATTCTGCGGTCGCCTCACCGATCAGCATGCCGTAGTTGCGCCGGATGTAATTGATGATGGACTCGTCGAATTTGTCACCCCCGACCCGCACCGACGACGCATAGACGATGCCGCCCAGCGAGATCACGCCCACCTCGGTGGTGCCGCCGCCAATATCCACCACCATCGAACCGGTCGCCTCCGACACCGGCAGGCCGGCGCCGATGGCCGCCGCCATCGGTTCTTCGATCAGATACACCTGGCGCGCGCCGGCCCCGATCGCGGATTCCCGGATCGCCCGCCGTTCCACCTGGGTCGAGCCGTAAGGCACGCAAATGATGATGCGCGGACTGGGCTGGAACAGCTTGGAATCGTGCACCTTCTTGATGAAGAACTTGAGCATCTGCTCGGTCACGGTAAAGTCAGCGATCACGCCGTCCTTCATCGGCCGGATCGCATTCATCGAGCCCGGGGTGCGGCCCAGCATTTGCTTGGCCTCCAGGCCCACGGCCTGAATGGTTTTTTTGCCTCCGGCATTCATGTCGATGCGGATGGCAACCACCGAAGGTTCGTCCAGCACGATGCCTTTGCCACGCACATAAATCAGCGTATTGGCCGTACCCAGGTCGATGGCGAGATCGGTGGAAAAATATTGGGTAAGAAAACCGAGCATGTTGTCCTTGCGCCCGAAGGCGTCGATATGTTGCAGGAACCGCGACTGCGCGCGATCACTTGAGGAACCGCATCCGGCTCAGGCGGAAGCCTGCGCCCTTTCAGCGGTTCCTTAGAAAAAACAAGCGGCTATGATAACCTATTGGTCTTGGTAGGGCATACACCCCGCCCGGTTTCTGTCCACCGTATTCAGCTTCTTTGCCCATGTCCCTGAGCCTGCAAGATATCCAGCGTATTGCGCGCCTGGCCCGCCTCGCCGTCAGCCCCGAAGAGGCGGCCGGACTGCAACACCAGCTGAACAGCATTTTCGGACTGATCGAACAGATGCAGGCAGTCGATACCACGGGCGTGGAACCCATGTCGCACGCCCGCGATGTGCAGCTTCGTCTGCGTGAGGACACCCCTGGTGAGCCCAACCTGCGGGAAAAGTTCCAGGCCATTGCCCCGGCGGTGGAAGACGGACTGTATCTGGTGCCCAAGGTCATCGAGTGATAGAAGTGACTCAATCGTGATAATGCAAGCGTCTTCGAGCGAAATTCGACTCGCCCCACGCCCCCTCCGCCAGCGCCGTGTTCCTGCAACGCAATCCGCGTCGGGAGCCGAGGCCGCTCGCGGACGTGCGGATCCCCGCAAGCGGGGCCCCTCCTTACTGCTCGCAGCCTCCCTCCGTCAGAGCCTTGCCTCCGCAACGAAATGCGCGTCGGGAGCCGAGGCCGCTCGCGGACGTGCGGATCCCCGCAAGCGGGGCCCCTCCTTACTGCTCGCAGCCTCATGATCAACGCTACGCTAAAGGAACTCTCTGCCGCGTTGGAAACCGGCAGGACAAGCGCGGCCGAACTGGCAGGTCAATACCTGGACCGGATCGGGGCCCATAACGCTCGCCTCAATGCGTTCATCACTGTGGACCGGGACAAGACACTGGAACAGGCGCGCCTTGCCGACCAGCAACGCGCTGCCGGCAAGGCCGGGCCGCTGACCGGTGTGCCGATCGCGCACAAGGATATTTTCTGCACCGAAGGCTGGCTCACCACCTGCGGCTCGAACATGCTGGCAAACTTCGTCGCGCCCTACGACGCCACGGTGATCGGCAAGTTCAAACAGGCCGGCATGGTCAGCCTGGGCAAGACCAACATGGACGAATTTGCCATGGGCTCGTCCAATGAAACCAGCTTCTTCGGTCCGGTCAGGAACCCCTGGGATGAGAATGCCGTGCCGGGCGGTTCGTCCGGAGGTTCGGCCGCCGCGGTGGCCGCGCGCCTGGCACCTGCCGCCACGGGCACCGACACGGGGGGTTCGATCCGGCAACCCGCTGCGCTGTGCGGCATCACGGGCCTCAAGCCGACGTATGGCGTGTGCTCCCGCTACGGCATGATCGCTTTCGCCTCCTCGCTCGACCAGGCCGGCCCTATGGCCAAATCCGCCGAAGACTGCGCGCTGCTGCTGAACGTGATGGCCGGCTTCGATCCGCGCGACTCCACCAGCCTGGAACGGGATGCGGAAGATTACACCCGCGACTTGGATCAGCCTCTTTCCGGCTTGCGCATTGGATTGCCCAAGGAATTCTTTGGCGAAGGTCTGTCAGCCGAGGTCGCGAGCGCGGTGGACGCAGCGATCGCCGAATATCGCAAGCTGGGCGCGACGACGGTTGACATCAGCCTGCCCAATTCCGGTCTGTCGGTGCCGGCCTACTATGTGCTGGCGCCGGCCGAGGCGTCCTCCAATCTGTCACGCTTCGACGGCGTGCGCTACGGACACCGCGCCAGCGAATACAAAGACCTGCTGGACATGTACGAGAAGTCGCGGGCCGAAGGCTTTGGCACCGAGGTCAAGCGCCGAATCATGATCGGCACCTATGTGCTGTCGCACGGCTACTACGACGCCTATTATCTGCAGGCGCAGAAGATTCGCCGCCTGATCGCCAACGATTTCAGCGCCGCGTTCAAGCAGTGCGACGTGATTCTTGGACCCACGGCACCCACTGCCGCGTTCAATTTTGGCGAGAAAGCGGCCGACCCGGTGGCCATGTACTTGTCGGATATCTACACCATCGCGGTCAATCTTGCCGGGCTTCCGGGCATGTCAATCCCTTGCGGATTTACCGCCAACACTCGTCCGATCGGGCTGCAGTTGATCGGCGATTACTTCGCAGAGGCAAGGCTGTTGAACGCAGCCCACCGGTATCAACAGATGACGGATTGGCACCGTCGCATGCCGGAGGAAATTTGAGATGCAGCGCGGCAACGCAAACTGGGAGATCGTCATAGGGTTGGAAGTCCACACCCAGCTTTCCACCCGATCAAAGATCTTCTCTGCCAGCAGTACAGTTTTTGGGGCTGCACCCAATACGCAAGCCAGTGCGGTGGATATTGCCTTGCCTGGCGTGCTGCCGGTATTGAACAAGGGTGCGGTTGAGCGTGCGATCAAATTTGGCCTGGCTGTCGGCGCAACGATCAACCGCGTGAACGTGTTCGACCGCAAACATTATTTCTATCCTGACCTGCCCAAGGGCTATCAGATCAGCCAACTGGCCAAGCCCATCGTCGAGCACGGTTGTTTGAACATTTTGGTAGGTGGGGTTGAGAAGACGGTCCGGCTTACCCGTGCGCATATGGAAGAAGATGCAGGAAAATCCCTGCACGAGGATTTTCATGGGATGACGGGAATCGATCTCAATCGCGCCGGAACGCCGCTGCTGGAAATTGTCTCCGAACCCGACATGCGTTCCGCCGAAGAAGCGGTGGTCTATGCGCGTGCCTTGCATACCCTGGTGACCTGGATCGGCATTTGCGACGGCAACATGCAGGAAGGCAGTTTCAGGGTCGATGCCAACGTATCGGTTCGCCCCAAGGGGTCGGACAAGCTGGGCACCCGGCGCGAAATCAAGAACCTGAACTCCTTCAAATTCCTGCAGCAGGCCATCGAGTATGAAGCGCGCTGGCAGATCGAAACGCTGGAAGATGGCGGCCGTGTCGAGCAGGCAACCGTGCTGTTCGACCCCGACACCGGCGAGACGCGCATGATGCGCAGCAAGGAAGACGCGCACGATTACCGCTACTTTCCCGACCCCGATCTGCTGCCGGTGAAGCTCGACGAAGAGTGGATCGCTGAGATCAGGGAAGCAATGCCCGAGCTTCCGGAGCAACGGAAGCGGCGTTACTTGAATCTGGGGCTCTCGGCATATGATGCATCGGCCTTGAATGCGGATTGGGCCATCGGCAATTATTTTGAAGCACTGTCCCGCGCCTGCTTGAAGGACGGCGAGCGGGAATCTGCCGAGAGCGCAAAGTTGTGCGCCAACTGGACCATCAACGAAGTGGCTGCAAAACGCAATCAGGACGAATTGCCCAGTTGGCAATTCGGCGTTGGCGAAGAAACCTTGGGGCGGATTTTGCTTCGGCTACGCGAAGGAACAATCAACGCAAAGACCGCCAAAGAACTCTTTGCAGAATTCTGGGAGCGATCCAAAGACGCAAACTTTGAGTCCCATGGTGGGCACCCTCATGAAGTCGACGAGCTGATTGAGACACGCGGCTTGAAGCAGATGTCCGATTCCGGCGAATTGGAAAAGATCGTCGACGACGTGCTTGCGGCCAATCCCAAGTCGATTGAGGAATATCGCGCCGGCAAGGACAAGGCGTTTAATTCCCTGGTCGGACAGGTGATGAAGCAATCCCGCGGCAAGGCCAACCCGCAGCAGGTGACCGACATTCTCAAGGCCAAGCTAAGCGGGTCATGAAGAACCCAGGCTGAGCGTCGTTCGCCGTGCTCGATTATATTTTTCATTATCCCGACAGCCTGACCCGTTTCACCCGGTTTCTGGACTCACGCAGAATTCCCTACCAAAGCCGGGACGATGCGCTGGGCCTGGTCGTGGCCATCGCGGAAGATCTGGATGACGCGATTGTGGATGCAGTCGAGTCCTGCTATGACACCTTGCTGCAGGAACAGGAAGCGCTGTCTTCCACCCGGGACGGTGAAGCTGCCGGCAAGACCACCACAGCATTAAGCGTGCAACTGAGTGGAGGCCAGACCGTCTACGCCAGCATTCCGGCGGAGGTGATGCGCCGCCTGCTCTCGGTATTGAGTCCGGAAGAAATAGGCCGGTTGGTCGATGCGATTGCCAGTGCGGTAGAGAATCCCGATCCGCGCCCCATCTGCAAGCGCTAGGATTTCGCAGAATGAAGGGTCGTGGATGGCGGCTACCGACGGCGACGAGACGTCCTATTTGCCGGTCAGCTCCCGATAGCGTTGCTTATCGGCATCGTATTTCTCCCTGACCCCAATCAGCGCTTCCTGGTTGGCCTTGATGATGCGATTCAAACTGTCGAGTTCAGCCTGATTGGCATCAATCTGGTTTTGCAGATAAGGCGGCACCGTCCTACCCCGACTGATGAGCTCCATGGCGCGAGCATTCACTTCCTTCTGGTTGACAATGACCTGGGAAATGCGGGTTTGCGCGCTCTGGATCGCCATCTGGTGAAATACCAGCGCGCGGTCGCGCGCCAGGTCGATTTCCTTGGTGCTCGTATAAGTACCCAGCAGGGCTTGGTCCTGCCGGTCTTGCTCGTCCTTTTCCTTCTTGATGCGGGCCGCTTCTGCCTCCGCGGCCAGTCGCGCCGTGCGCTCCTTCAGTGACTCGGTACGCTTCATGACCTGGCCGGTCTTGCCCAGTTCTTCGGAGCCACGCACTCCGGCATTGGCCGGCAGCGTATCGCCGTAATGCACCCGGCCGCTCTCATCCACCCAGCGGTAGAGTTTTCCCGAATTGTCCGCTATCGCAGCCTGGGTCAAGCCCATCCAAAGCGCGCAGCAAATCAACAGAGTACGTTCAAATGCCATATTGCTCCCGGTACCGGGCCACCGACTCCAGCCGATCGCCCCAGCCTGATTTTTCCTCAAGATAGGCCAGCAGATCATTCAGGGTCACGACCGAAATCACCGGCATGCCGCAAGACCCCTGAATTTCCTGCACCGCCGATTTGTCCGCCACGCCTTTCTCCATTCGATCCAGCGCAATCACCACGCCGGCGGGCTCAGCGCCCTGGGCGCGTATCAGTTCGACCGATTCCCGCACCGAGGTGCCGGCAGAGATCACATCGTCCACGATCAACACCCGACCTCTCAACGCGGCGCCGACCACCGTACCTCCTTCGCCATGGTCCTTGGCCTCCTTGCGATTGTAGGCGAAAGGCATATTGCGTCCCAGCGAGACCAAGGCGATGGCGATCGAGGCCGCCAGCGGAATGCCTTTGTAGGCCGGCCCGAACAACACCTCAAACGCGATACCGGATTCGACTATGGCTTTGGCGTAGAATTCACCCAGCTTTTTCAGCTTGGCCCCATCATTGAAAAGCCCGGCATTAAAAAAATAGGGGGACAGACGCCCAGCCTTGGTCTTGAATTCGCCGAAGCACAAGACGCCGGAGGCGATGGCGAAATCCAGGAATTCGGTTTTATAAGCGGACATTTCTTCCATTTCTTGACTCTATCGTGCGCATTATATCGGCCAATCTGAACGGCATCCGATCCGCGGCCAGCAAGGGCTTTTTCGACTGGTTGCCCAAGCAACGGGCCGATGTGGTCTGCGTGCAGGAATTGAAGGCACAGGCTGCTGACCTGCGGCCTGAATTCAAGGCCTGCGATGGCCTCACCGGCGCCTTCCATTGCGCCGAAAAGAAAGGCTACAGCGGTGTGGGGATATACACCCGCAGGCCGCCCCAGACGCTCATCGAAGGCCTTGGCCTGCCCGAGTTTGATGCCGAGGGCCGCTACATTGAAGCCGATTACGGGCGCCTTGCGGTCATTTCCCTCTACCAGCCATCCGGTTCCAGTTCCGAGGAACGCCAGGCCGCCAAATTCCGCTTCATGGAACAGTTCTTTCCTCACCTGAAGAGCCTCGCGCGCATCGGCAAGGAAATCATCATCTGCGGCGACTGGAATATCGCCCACCAGCAGATCGATCTGAAAAACTGGAAATCCAACCAGAAGAATTCCGGCTTCCTACCCGAAGAGCGAGCCTGGCTCACACGTGTGTTCGACGAACTGGGCTTCGTCGATGTCTACCGCAAGCTGTATCCGGAACATACCGGCGAAGCCTACACCTGGTGGAGCAACCGCGGCCAGGCTTGGGCGAAGAACGTGGGCTGGCGTATCGACTACCAGATCGCCACGCCCGGGATTTCGGCAAAGGCAAGGTGCGCGAGCGTATACAAGGATCAGCGCTTTTCCGATCACGCGCCGTTGATTGTCGACTACAACCATGCCCTCTAGATTCGCCGCCTTCCATCGTCTGCTGGCCGTACTCTTTCTTGGCTTTGCCTCGGGGCTGCCGCTGGCGCTTACCGGTCAGGCCATGCAGGCCTGGCTCACCATATCGGGTGTGGACATCGCAACGATCGGGTTTCTCGGCCTGGTAGGCGTTCCCTACACATTCAAGTTTCTTTGGGCGCCATTGATGGATCGCTTCGAACTGCCGTTTCTTGGGCGGCGGCGCGGCTGGTTGGTCCTCACCCAGTTGATGTTGGCCGGGGTGTTGTACTACATGGCCAGTGTGTCCCCGCAAGCGACGCCGCTTCTGTTTGCCGCGGTCGCCGTTGGTGTCGCTTTCTTTTCCGCCTCGCAGGATGTGGTGATCGACGCGTATCGCACCGATGTGCTGGAACCGCGCGAGCGGGGCCTCGGCGCGTCGCTGGCGGTCTTCGGTTATCGGCTGGCGATGATTCTGTCGGGCGGGATTGCGCTTATCTGGGCCGATCAATGGGGAAGCTGGGCACAGGTTTATCGGGTGATGGCAGGGATTTTTGTTGTGGCGGCAGTGTTGTCGCTGCTGACCCTGCCGGGCGTCAGCTCTGCGTCGAAGCCGATGCACTCCAATGCATCGCGCGAACTGATGGGCTTTCTGGCATTGCTGGCAGGCGTGGCGATCGGCGCCTTGGCCAGCCGTTGGGTGCTGATCGAGATGGGTCTGAGCCCGGATGATCCAAACAAATGGATCCGCTTGCTATTTGTGCTGGCGGGCATCGCCTGCGCCTTGCCGATGGGCGCATGGGCAGCACACAAGGCCGGCTTTGAAACATTGAACCGCTCACTCTCGAGCTACTTTGCGCGACCGGGCGCCTGGGCGTTTCTGCTGCTTATCGTGCTGTACAAATTGTCCGATGCCTTTGCCGGTACCCTGACCACCGTGTTTCTGATCAAGGGCATGGCGTTTTCTCAGGCCCAGGTTGGCATTGTCAACAAGATCATCGGCATCTGGCTCACTATTTCCGGCGCACTGATCGCCGGGGCACTCATGTTGCGCCTGACGTTATATCGCGCACTGCTGGTCTTCGGTGCATTGCAAATGGTCGCGAATTTCGGCTTCTGGGGACTCGCCGTGTCGGGCAAGGGCGCATGGGGAAGTTTCATGCTGCCGCCATTCGACCTGGGGATTGTGGCGCTCAGAACGCCCGCCGCCATTGATGGTCTGCTGATGTTTGCCATTGCAGCCGAGAACATCACCAGTGGCATGGGCACTGCTGCCTTTGTGGCATTGTTGATGAGCTTGTGCAACCACCGTTATACCGCCACGCACTACGCCCTGCTTTCAGCCTTAGCCGCGGTCGGACGTATATATGTCAGTCCGCTGGCCGGGGTGATGTCCGAATCCATCGGCTGGCCTGCGTTCTTTGTGTTGGCCGTCGTTCTTGGTTTCCCGGGACTGTACATGGTGTGGAAAATGCGCGAGGCGATCGCCAAACTGACCCAGCAACCCGCTGCGACATGATTGAATTCTCCCTGCTCTCTGCGTTGATGGTTGGTCTGCTGGGTGGTGTGCACTGCGCGGGGATGTGCGGCGGAATTGTCGCAGCCTTTTCGTTCCGTGCCGACGGCATCGCCCCGCCGTTTCGTCTCCATTTAGGCTACAACCTGGGCCGGGTGCTGAGCTATACCCTGTTCGGCGCGCTGGCGGGCGCGCTGGGGGGTAGCCTCAACCTGCTGCAAATCCGTCCCTTGCAGATGGTGCTCTATGTTATGGCCCAGTTGGTGATGGTTCTGTTGGGTCTGTATCTGGCAGGCTGGAATCGCTGGGTGCTGATTTTCGAACGCGCCGGCGGCACGCTTTGGAACCATGTCCAACCGATCTTCAAAAAGCTCCTGCCGGTGCGCAATCTACCCGGTGCGTTTGTTGCGGGGATGGTCTGGGGTTGGTTGCCTTGCGGGCTGGTGTACTCGGTGCTGGTCGCTGCGCTGGCTTCCGGCGGTGCCACCGGCGGGGCAGCGCTGATGCTGGCCTTTGGCCTGGGCACCCTGCCCAATCTGCTGGGCATGGGCTTGTTCGCGCGCTCCCTGCAACCCTTTCTTCAGCATCCCATGACGCGCCGGGCGGCGGGACTGCTGGTGGCAGGATTTGGCCTGTGGGGCTTGATCAGGCATGTGATCTAGGAGTTTGCAGGCAGGCTACCTGTAGAACTGCTGGGTAAACGCAACTTCCCGGTTGGGTTCCCCGGCCGTTCCCACGCTGACATTGAATTTCAGGGTGTCCGGCGGCGACACGCGGAATTCTCCGAGATAGTAAATCGCAGCACCTTCCTTGATTTCGCGCATGTCGATGGTGGACAATTGATTGCTCGGGTTGACGAAATAAACCGAGAGCTTCGCCGCAATGGGAATGCCGACACCCATCGCATTCTTGCGCAGGACTGAAATGGTCACCAGGCCGCGCGTATTGCTGCGGTCGATCTTGTAGGTCCGCGCCACCTCCGGCAAAAGATCGCTGGTCAGCATCGCGTTGTAGTGGACTTCGACATTGCCGAACTTTTCCGATTTCTCGGCCTGGGCAACGACAGGAATTACGGCAAGGGTTATTACGGCAAGCCAGCGGTACATACAGTCTCCTCGTGTTGTTTGTCTTGAGCGGTGATAGCGTTTGCAAAGCTCTTTCAATATAGACGATCAATTCCTTTCAGGCAGGCTGGCCAGCCAGTCCATCATATCGTCGAGCAAGTGAGTGGTGGCCCGATTCAAGGCCACATGCGCCCCGGCCGCATCAAAACTGGCGAGATCCGCGTCGACGCTGAAAAGCTTGTGTGCCATCAGACCATGCGTCGCCAGGTTGACTACATCTGCCTGCAGCAGCACGCGGGCCTTGCCGGGAACTCGCGTCGCGTCGTGGTAGAACTCCAGCAACTGAGTCTCCAGCAACCAGTCGCCCCTGACCTGACCATCCCTCACCACGGCCGTAAAAAGATTTTCCCGCTCCAGTCGCAAGCTCAACAGATCGGTGAAACGCTTGCCCGGCCGCTCCGTCCAGTGTGCATATTGATAATAAGACCGGGTACCGGGCTGATCGCTGTAGGCCAATCCATCCGTGTCGTAGAAAGCCGTCGCCTGGGTATCCAGCACCACCAGGGTCAGTGGGCGGGGTGTATGGCTTGGCGCGGTGCGGCCAAGATCCTCCAACACAAAATTGCTTACCGGGGGCGCGTCCTTGTCCACGCCCAGGTTGATGCACGCGCTTAAGGCCAGCGCCATCAACAGGGCACTGGCCGGTCGCGCCATGCCAGCCATGGATCGTTTAAGTGGCAGCCAGGATCGCTTCATTTCCTTTCTCCCGGCCCAGGCTTGGGTTTACCCATTTCCATCAGCAAGCTCCGAGGATTGGCCAACTTGCGGCCGGCAATCGTCACGGCATCGGTGCTGGCCCGCACGTCCTGGCCAATGGCCGTTATTTCCACGCCACTGGTGTCCGACAAACTCTGCAGCTTTTGCGAAATCGCGCTGGTTTCCCTTTGCAGGTTTTCCATCGCTGTGCCAACCTGTTTGAGGGTGGCAGCCGCGTCCTTGCTAACGCCCTGTATGTTGCCCTCTGCCTTGGCCGCAACCAAAGAGACATTGGCCCCGACCACGCGGAATTCGTCCGCCGCAGCACGCAGGGCCGCGATGGTTTCCGTGACGGAGCGCTTGTTCTGCACCAGGTAATCAGACAGGTCCTGGAGGTTGACCAAGGTCTGACTCAAGGCCTTGCGATTCTCATCGGTCAGCACGCCGTTTACCCTGTCCAGCACCTCGGCGCCATTTTCAGCCATCCGGGAGACGGCGGTCGCCACTTTATCAAGATCGGAACTGCCTTCGGCAATTACCGGATATTTCTCCCCCTTGGGGACCTCGGTCAACAACGGCGCCCCCGCTTCGCCATTGGCAATTTCCAGTGTGGCCAGTCCGGTCACCACATTGCGCTTGACGTAGGCCTGCGCACCCTGTCGCACCGGAGTATGTTCATCCACATTGATCGTGACGCGCACCCCACCCCGAGCTTCTGAAGAGAGATCGAGATCCGAGACGACACCGACTTTGATTCCGCGCATCTTGACTGCGCTGTTGACATCGAGTCCATCCATGGACTGATTGTTGAAATAAATGGTGTAGCGACGATAGGCGACGGTGTCCGCCCATCCCCCCAGCCAGATCAGCCCAAGGACGAGCAATGCCGCGACCAGCAGCACGATGACGCCTACCAGCGTATATTTGGCTTCGGCTTCCATGTTATTCCTCCATCGACGCGCGCGCAGAAAAATATTCCCGCAACCAGGGATCGTCGATTTGTTTCAGCTCCCCTACCGTGCCATCCGCCTTCACCTTGCCATCCGCCAGCACGATCACCCGATCGATGATGGAAAGCAGTGTATCCAAGTCGTGCGTGACCAGAAAGACCGTCAGCCCCAAGCTTTCCGACAACAGGCGGATCAGATGGTCGAACGCCCGGCCGGAAACGGGATCAAGACCGGACGTGGGCTCATCCAGGAACAGGAGCTCAGGGTCCAGGGCCAGTGCCCTCGCCAGTGCTGCGCGCTTGCGCATGCCGCCCGACAGTTCGCTGGGTTTCTTGCGCGCCGCGTCAGGCGGCAGCCCGGTCATGGCAAGCTTGAGCCGGGCCAGTTGCAGGCTCTCCTCGCGCGTGAGTTGCGTGTGTTCCAGCAAGGGCACCGCCACATTCTGTTCCACATTGAGAGAGGAAAATAGCGCGCCATCCTGAAACAGCACGCCGAAGCGCTCGCGCAACTGGTTAAGCCTGACTGGGTCGAGTGACCAGACATCCTCGCCAAACAGCCGGACCTGGCCCGAGGTGGGGCGCAGCAGGCCGATCATTTCCCTCAGCAGCACCGACTTGCCGCTACCGCTGCCGCCGATGAGGGCGACCACTTCACCGCTGCCTACGGAAAGACTCACGCTGTCATGGATCAACGCGCCGCCGAGACGGGTGACAATCTGGCTGACTTCGATGACTGGCGCTTCCATCTAGATCGGCACGTCGGCAAACAGAATCGCAAACAGGGCATTCAGCACAATGACTGCGACGATCGATTGCACGACCGTGGAGGTTGTGTTCACGCCCACGCTGCGCGCATCGCGTTGCACGGACAAGCCCATGCGACAGGCAATCAACCCGATCATCACGGCAAAGACCGGCGCCTTGACCAGGCCGATCTCGTAGCTCTGGATTTTCAGCACGCTGTTCAGGCGGTCCCAAAACAAGTGCGGGTCGATGCCCAACTGGGAGTCCGCAATGACCATGCCACCCACCAGCCCTGCCACGTCGCCAAGGAAAACCAGCAACGGCATCGCCACAATCAAGGCGACGACCCTGGGTATGACCAATACCGCATAAGGCGAGAGGCCGAGCACCGCAATCGCGTCAATCTCCTCATTGACTTTCATGGTACCGAGTTGCGCGGTTATCGCCGCCCCCGAACGGCCGGCCACCAGGATGGCGGCGATGACGGGAGAGATCTCTCGCAGTACCGCGGCGGCGACACCGTCCACCACAAAAATATTGGCGCCAAACTTCTGCGCCTGTACCCCCAGAAGGTAGGCAAACACGATTCCCAGTAGAAAGATCATCGCCATCACGATGGGGATGGCATCGACGAAGATCACTTCAATTTGCGCAGTCAGCTCCTTGAAGCGGAACTTGCTCGGACTGCGCCACAACGCCAGCCACTCCAAGGTCAGCCCACCAAGAAACCGTGTGAGACCAAGCATATGCCACCAGGCACTTGCCGCACCATGCCCGAGGCGGGCCAACATCTCCCGTCGGTGCTGCCGGCCGGTCAGATCTTGCGACGACACGGAAAAGTACCGGGCCACCAGTTCCAGTACCTGCCGATGGGCCGGCTTGAATGCATCCAGAATGTATGACTCCGGCCGTGCACCGGCCTGCCCCAGCAGTCGGAGCAGAACGTGTGCGCCGCTGGTGTCCAATCCGGTTAATTCACTGCCTTCGAGCTTGATTTGTCCATCGATGCGAGGCAGGACGGGTTGCTTCGCCAGAGGAAGATGAGCCAACACCCAGTCGCCCTGGGGCCGGAACACCCAACCGGTCTCAGTTTGCTGAAACCTGACGCTGGGTGAAGTCAAGACTCAAACCTCCTTTTCGAATCGATACACGGCCAGGCTGCCCAAGAGGTTGGGCAGCACGCCGACATCTTTGCCATCGGCCATGACAATGCGCTGCAGAACCCGGGCGCCCACTTCCTTGCACAGGTCTTCGAAGTCGTCCAAGGTGCACAGGTGGATGTTCGGAGTATCGTACCACTCGAAGGGGATTTCGTCGGAGACCGGCATGCGGCCGGCCAGCACCTGAAGACGGTTTCGCCAATAGCCAAAGTTGGGGAAGGTCACGATACCCTGGCGTCCCACCCTCAGCATCTCCTGCAAGATTCCCTCGGTGTTATGCATGGCCTGAAGCGTGCGAGACAAAATCACATAGTCGAATGAAGCGGTCTCGAAAATGGAAAGGCCATCTTCCAGATTCATCTGCAAGACATTGATGCGGCGCTTGACACTGGCTAGCACGCCTTCGCTGCTGATTTCGACGCCGTACCCATTTATCTGGCGACCTTCCTCCAGATAGGCCAGGAGAGCGCCGTCCCCACAGCCCAAGTCCAGCACCCGACTGCCAGGCTTGATCCAGGCCGCGATCGCTTCGAAGTCGTGTCTGACTTCAGCACTCATTTGGCCACCTCCGGTCCCAAGTTGGAGCGCCCGCCGCTAACGCATCGGTGGCCGGCCGCATTCGCGGACGTGCGGATCCCCGCACGCGGGGCCCCTCCTTACTGCTCATTTGGCCACCTCCAGTTCCGGAGTTGGAGCGCCCACCGCTAACGCATCGGTGGCCGGCCGCATTCGCGGACGTGCGGATCCCCGCACGCGGGGCCCCTCCTTACTGCTCATTTGGCCACCTCCAGTTCCGGAGTTGGAGCGCCCGCCGCTAACGCATCGGTGGCCGGCCGCATTCGCGGACGTGCGGATCCCCGCACGCGGGGCCCCTCCTTACCGCTCATTTGGCCACCCGCTCCATATAACTCGCCACCAGTCCATGGTAGTAAGGGTCGTCCATGAGAAAGGCATCATGGCCGTGGCCATGGCTCACCTCTCCATAAGTCACATTACGGCCGCAGTCCAGCAAAGCCTTGACGATTTCCTTGGAGCGGCCCGGAGAAAAACGCCAGTCGGTGGTAAAGGAAATCACCAGGAAATCCGCCGTAGCGGGCTTCAGCGCTTCGGACAAGGAGCCACGCCGGCCGTGATGGGTTGGGTCGAAATAATCCAGCGCCTTGGTCATCAACAGATAGGTGTTGGCATCGAAGCTTTCTGCAAACTTGTCGCCCTGATAGCGCAGATACGACTCTATTTCGAACTCCACATCAAAGCCGTACTGGAAGCCTTCGGTACGTAACAGTCGGCCGAACTTACTGCCCATCACGTCATCGGACAAGTAGGTGATGTGGCCGAGCATGCGTGCCAGCCTGAGCCCGCGACGCGGCCGGGTCTGGTGGGCATAAAAATCGCCGCCGTGGAAATCCGGGTCGGTCAAAATCGCGTTGCGCGCGACGTCATTGAAGGCGATGTTCTGCGCGGTGAGACCCGGTGCCGCGGCGATGACCAAAGCATGGCGCAGCTGCTGCGGAAAGCTGATCGACCACTGGAGGACCTGCATGGCACCCAGGCTACCCCCGACAATGGCGGCAAACTGCTCTATTCCAAGCCGATCCGCCAGCCTGGCCTGGGATTCCACCCAGTCCTCCACCGTCACCACCGGGAACGATGAGCCCCAGGGTTTGCCCGTCGTCTGGTTGAGCGAGGACGGTCCAGTGGAACCGTGGCAGCCGCCGAGATTGTTCAAGCCGATGACGAAGAACTTGTCCGTATCGATGGGTTTGCCCGGACCGATCATGTTATCCCACCAACCTGGGTGCTTGTCAGTTTCGGCATGCTTGCCAGCCGCATGGTGGTTGCCGGAAAGCGCATGGCAGACCAGAATGGCATTAGACTTGGTGGCGTTCAGCTCACCATAGGTTTCGTAGACCAGCTCATAGTCTTGCAGAATCGCCCCGCTCTTGAGCGTCAGGGGCAACTCAAAATGGGCACGCTGTGGACTGACGACACCGACCGAGTCGGACATGGGTCTCTGGCAACGAATCGTGGGGAGATGCGGCGATTATAGCCATATTCCACCACACGGCCAGACCACACGTTAACAAAAGAAAAGGCGCCCTGCGGCGCCTTGAAGATCTTCCTCAGATTAGGGCGAGAGAGGGACCGGTAGCCCCCCTCAGCGCTAACTGCAGCAGATGTCCTACATAAATTACTCTACCCGCTCGCCATGCAGCGAGATGTCGAGACCCTCACGTTCCTCTTCTTCGGTCACGCGCAAGCCAATTACCATGTCGATCACCTTTAGGATGATGAAGGTGGCCACGGCATCGTAAACGATGGTGATGCCGACGCCTTTGGCCTGGATGATGAACTGGCCAAAGCTGCCGGCTGTGCCGCCGATCGACTCAACCGCAAAGAAGCCGGTAAGCAGGGCACCCACAATACCGCCGATCGCGTGGACGCCAAAGGCATCCAGGGAATCGTCGTAACCCAGCATCTTCTTCAGCGAGGTAGCAGACCAGAAGCAGATCACACCGGCGGCGATGCCGATTACCAGGGCACCGACCGGGCCCACGAAGCCGGACGCGGGCGTAATCGCCACCAATCCGGCGACTGCGCCAGACGCGATGCCCAGTACGCTGGGCTTCCCTTTGCTCACCCACTCAGCAAACATCCACGCCAGGGCCGCGGTGCCAGTCGCGATCTGGGTTACGGCCATCGCCATGCCCGCGCGACCGTCGGCGGCTACCGCAGAACCTGCGTTGAATCCGAACCAGCCCACCCACAGCATGGCAGCGCCCATAACCGTCAAGGTCAGGTTATGCGGTGCCATAGGCTCCTTGCCGTAGCCGATCCGCGGCCCAAGCATCAGTGCGGTAATCAGGCCGGCCACTCCCGCGTTGATATGCACCACGGTGCCGCCCGCGAAGTCCAGCACGCCAAGATCCCACATGAAGCCGCCATCGCCGGACCACACCATGTGCGCGATCGGCGAATACACCAGAAGCGACCAAAGCGACATGAACCACAGCATCGCTGAGAACTTCATCCGGTCGGCGAAGGCACCGGTGATCAAGGCCGGCGTGATGATGGCGAAGGTCATCTGGAAGGTCATGAACACCGACTCTGGAATCACGCTGGTCAGACTGTCCTTGCCCATGCCGGACAAAAAGGCCTTGCTGAGGCTGCCAAAGAAGGAGTAGAAGTTCGTAACTCCCTTGCTCATGCCGGTGGTATCAAATGCAATGCTGTAACCCGCCACCATCCACAACACAGTGACCAAGGCTGTGATGGCAAAGCTCTGCATCAGAGTTGCCAGGACATTCTTCTTGCGAACCATGCCGCCGTAAAACAGGGCCAGGCCCGGAATCGTCATCAACAACACCAGAGCGGTCGATGTCAGCATCCATGCCGTGGCACCCGTATCCAGCTTGGGCGCTTCGGGCGCGGCGGCAGGCGCAGCCGCGGCAGGCGCAGGTGCCGCCTCGGGTGCAGGGGTGGCTTCGGCTGGAGTTGCCGGAGCAGGCGCAGTCGCAGCGGGTTCGGGAGGGGCCGCGGCCGGTTCGTCCGCCATAATTGGCATGGCGAGACCCAGCCCTAGCAATAAACTCAAACTTGCAATTAGCTTTCTCATTGTTCGGCTCCCCTCAAAGCGCATCAGGACCGGATTCACCGGTACGGATGCGGATAACCTGCTCAACGTCGGAGACAAAGATCTTGCCGTCACCGATCTTGCCGGTATGGGCGGCCTTTTGGATGGCTTCCAGGACCCGGTCCAGAATATCGGATTTCACTGCCGCTTCGATTTTCACCTTGGGCAGGAAATCCACGACGTATTCCGCACCCCGGTACAACTCGGTGTGCCC
Organism: uncultured beta proteobacterium; assembly: GCA_963782495.1. Lineage (GTDB taxonomy): Bacteria > Pseudomonadota > Gammaproteobacteria > Burkholderiales > Thiobacillaceae > DASQBT01. Next base: position 73,303 of record CAWAJU010000005.1, read on the forward strand.
CTTTTGCCGCCCAAAGCCTTTGACTTCGGTGACTGTAAGACCCGTTACGCCTATGGCGGACAGGGCCTCACGCACCTCGTCAAGCTTGAAGGGCTTGATAATTGCCGTTACAAGTTTCATGTCGTCTCCCGATTGACATCAAATGGGGGCTCACGCCCCCGTTAATCAACTGTTCAAAGCGCCTTGGAAATCGACACGGTAGTCGTGCCTTTACCCAGGTACTCATTGTTGAGGTCAGTCCAAAAACCCTTCTTGGCATTGGTGTCTGTATACATCAACCCCAAGGTCATGCCGGACCCCAGGCTACCCAGCTTACTCAAGTCATAACTTGCATTGACTTTCCAGTCGTCGTAGCTTGGAGAAACAGCAAATGAAGAGTCATGCTTGAACTGGAAAGTACCCCAATGCGCACCAAGGGTCAGGCCGGTATCTCCAACAGGCAGACTTCCGGAAAGATCCAGATAGTAGGTGCCATTAGTATTGGGGCCGACGCCAAAAACGGAGTCGCTCACATAGTGTGAATACTTGACAGTGAACCATTTCCAGCCTAGCGAGCCATAGAGCTCGGAGGTATATACGCCTGGCAGACCCGAATTGTTCAAACCACCGGGATACATGTAGCGGATGCCGCCCACGTCATAGCTGACATCACCGATACTGTTGCGGTAACCGCCATAAATATCCATTTCCATGCTGCCGCGGCTGTAACCCTGGAAATCTTCGACCCAACCTACGTTGGAGCCCCAGGTGCCAAGATACAACCCGCTCGCGTGCGTATAGTCAAAGCCACCCTGAATGGCAGGCTTGCCACCGGTCTGGGAAATGCCACGGAAGACGTAGTTAGAGGTCAGGCTAACGTTGCCAGTCAAGCTATGCGGACTCGGACTGTCTTCCGCCTGGGCAAACATGGGAAATCCGGCCAGAAGGACAGCCAGCAGAGGAAGTTGCTTTTTCATTTCGACTCCTAAAGTTAAGAAAATGCTGCGTTGGGAGACGCAGCAACGACTATGCCAGAAAAATAGTTGCAATAAAACAATAGGTTGCGTGCATTCCGCCGGTGCGCGAGCATGTTTCATGCGCCACTTTGGTGCCTTCCATTAGGGCGCGCACCACAATCTGGCGTTTTTCGTCATAACGCGAACAGCAATCAAATCTTCGATTAAACAAGGCTCTACTTCGGCTACCGGCCCATAAAATAAGTCGTCTCTAATGAACCTTTCCGGTGCAAAAAGATTTGCTTCGGTATATGGCACCGTGCTTGCTAAACTTGCAAAAAACCTACAAGGGAGTTGCGTCGATGCAACAAAAGTTACATTTCCTGAATACGCTAAGTCACAAGTTGGCGGATCTGGTAAAAGATTCCCCGGCCAAGGACCTGGAGGCCAATTTGAAAACCGGCTTGATTGGATTACTAAGCAAACTGGATTTGGTGACCCGGGAAGAGTTCGATGTCCAAGCAGAGTTGCTTCGGCGCACCAAGACCCAGATGTCAGCATTGGAAGGCCGCCTAGCCGAGCTGGAAAAACGCCTTAACCCTACCCTGACCCAAGACTGATGCCAGTCGCGGTTCTCAGCAGCCGGGCTCTGAACGGCATGATGGCGCCGGAAGTCCGGGTGGAGGCCCATCTGGCGGGCGGCCTTCCCGCTTTCACGCTGGTGGGCTTGCCGGAAACCGAGGTGAAGGAGGCCCGTGACCGGGTTCGGGCCGCACTGCAAAATTCTCGGTTTGAATTTCCCGCCCGGCGGATAACGGTGAATTTGGCACCAGCGGATTTACCCAAAGAGTCGGGCCGCTTTGACCTACCCATTGCGCTGGCAATTCTCGCTGCGTCCGGCCAACTGCCTGGCAACAATCTGGCCAATTACGAATTCGCCGGAGAGCTGGCCCTTACCGGAGAATTGCGGTCCATCCGGGGCGCGTTGGCGATGACCCTGGCAGCCCGGGCCCAGGGTAAGACGCTGATTCTTCCAATGGAATCGGCCCGCGAGGCGGCCTTGGTTGAAGGCGCGAGGATATTGGCGGCAAACCACCTGCTGGAAGTTTGTGCTCACCTGCTTGGCCGGGCGGAACTTCCGGTACCGGTTCCAACTGACACTGCGGCTGTTCCAAACTATCCGGACTTAAGTGACATCAAGGGTCAGAGCGCTGCCAAGCGAGCACTGGAGGTGGCAGCCACCGGCGGTCATTCCATCCTGATGTCCGGGCCACCCGGCACAGGCAAGTCCATGTTGGCTGCACGCTTCCCGGGCATCCTGCCTCCAATGACTGAAATCGAGGCGCTGGAATCTGCCGCTGTACGCTCGCTTAACGGAGGATTTCGGCTTGAGACCTGGCGACAGCGGCCTTTTCGTTCTCCTCATCACACGGCGTCGGCCGTGGCTTTGGTAGGCGGCGGCGGCAGCCCCAGGCCCGGTGAAATCTCCCTGGCTCACCACGGCGTCTTGTTCCTGGATGAACTGCCGGAGTTTGACCGGAAGGTATTGGAGGTCCTCAGGGAACCGTTGGAGTCTGGCCGCATCACCATATCCCGCGCCGCGCGCCAAGCGGATTTCCCTGCCCGTTTTCAGTTGGTGGCGGCGATGAACCCTTGTCCTTGTGGATATCTTGGTCACCCTAACGGAAAGTGTCGCTGCACCCCCGACCAAGTGGTCCGTTACCGCGCCAAACTGTCCGGACCCCTGCTCGATCGCATTGACTTGCAGATTGAAGTGCCCGCCTTGAGCGAAAAGGAAATGACTGGCTCGTCGGAAGGGGAGTCCAGTCAAGCCGTGCAGCAACGGGTTGACGCCGCAAGGAGCCGGCAGTTGGCGCGTCAGGGAAAACGCAACGCTGATCTCAAGCCGTCTGAGATTGATCGGTATTGCGCTCCGGACGCCGCGGCAAGCTCTTGTTGCAGCAAGCCATAACAAGGCTGCACTTGTCGGCCCGTGCCTATCACCGGATACTGAAGATCGCCCGCAGCATTGCCGACCTGGCGGGTAGCGTGACCGTCAGCGCACCGAACATTGCCGAAGCAATTCAATACCGCCGATTGGCCAAGGGATAGGAATGACGCACGGCCCCAACCCGCTCGAAGGCTGGAACGAAGAAAAACAATCCGCCTGGCTCTATCGCATCGTATCCGAGGCAGAGAGGGATTCCGGCCGGGCCGCGCTGTTCCAGGAACTGGGCAAGGCCGCCGAGCAGCAGGCCGGCATCTGGGCGGATCTCGCCCGCGAGCGAGGGACTTTCGCTGCCAGAGGCGTTTCAGCCCGACTTGCGTGCCCGCCTGGTCGGCCAGTTGATCCGAGTGTTCAAACCCCACCGTCTGAGGGCGTGCTGGCGGCGATGAAGGTTCGCGGCATGTCCATCTATGCCAGCGGGCACTACCCCACACCGGATGCCGCTTAGCGTGGAAGAGGTCGGCCGCCGCCACCAGACATCGGGGGCGGGGAATAATCTCAGGGCTGCCGTGTTCGGCATCAACGACGGCTTGATCTCCAATGCCTCGTTGATACTCGGCGTGGCGGGCGCCACGTCGGAAAACAGCCTTGGTGCTGCTATCCGGCGTTGCGGGATTGTTGGCCGGGGCATTCTCGATGGCGTCGGGCGAATATGTCTCGGTTCGATCGCAGCGGGAGATGTTCGAATACCAGATCGGGCTCGAGCGCGAAGAACTGGATCAGTACCCCCAGGAAGAGGCGGCGGAACTGGCCCTGATCTACACCGCCAAGGGCATCCCGCGGGACGAAGCCAGAAGCCTGGCTGATCGATTGATTCAGGACCCCAATCGGGCTCTGGACACGCTGGCCCGGGAAGAACTCGGACTCAACCCCGACGAACTGGGCTCGCCCGTTGGCGCTGCACTGTCGTCCTTCGTGGCGTTTTCCGCTGGCGCCACCGTTCCCCTCGCGCCCTACCTGTTTTCGTCAGGGGCAAACGCGCTCTATGGCAGCGTCGCGTTGACAGGCTTGGCACTATTCGTTGTCGGCGCGAACCCTTAGCCTGTTTACCGGCCGAAACGCCATTCAGGGAGGCTTTCGCATGTTGGCCATCGGCGCCTTGGCAGGTGGCGCCACCTATCTTATCGGCCATTTTCTTGGCATTACGCTGAGCTGAGAAACAAAAAAGCCCCGCACTTGGCGGGGCCCGATTTTGCAGAATGAATGGATCTATGCGGCGAGAACCCGACGCTGGCGGGTGGTGCGGACCAACCCGATCAAACCCGCGCCCATCAACAACAGCGTGCCGGGCTCTGGCACACCACCGGTACTTCCGCCGCCGCCGCAACCGGGAATGCCGGGGTGCGCATAGCCGCCGGTCAGATTTGCGATTTTGAAAGCATCGTCGCCGGCTGTCCAGCGTTCCCGTCTTGCTGCCGCCGACCAACTCGTTATATGCGCCGATCAGCCAGTAACTGGAATAGTTGGAATTGGCGAACGTCGTCGTACCTGGGCTGCTCGCCCCGTCGTAGCTCCCCAGCAGGTTCCATCCCGCGCCAAGCGAAGCGTACGTATTACCTGAAAGGGTAGGTGTGCCCAATCCACTGTAGTACCACACGGTAAAGTCCGAATCGGGTGTGCAACTCGACCAGTGCAATAACATAACCCGTGGTCATCGACGTCAGATTGACCTTGTCTGGTGAAGCTGAATAGTACGGAGTCATAACGCTGATTATTGTCTATAGCGTGCTCGGGTGCCGTTCCTGCAAGATCACCATTGTCGCCATATCGTAGTGCTGTTGGTACCATCCTGGTTGTTTACTCCCAACCCGTCTGTTCCATAGCTGCGAGGTAGGCGGTTTCCAATTTGTACGTCGCGGCAGTGATACGATTGGTACTGCCCAACGCTGTGTTCGACGTGCCGGATGTGCCGTCATTGGTATTCGAATAAGCCTGTGCAGTCGCCGTAACCCCACCCGAATTCGAAATAACGCAATCGTATTCCCTGCAGTATTACCGGTATAATTGCCGCTGTATGTCCAGTTGATCGCGGCGTGGGATTGGGCGCCGCAAAGCAGCAGGACTCCTCCCAGCAGAGCAGCGATCTGTGTCTTGGTCTTCATCAAGTGACTCCCTGTTATCTTGCGTATGCACAGTTCTGGAAGCAAGTATCGTTCCACACAATAAATCCACCAAAATTCAAGGTACTAACTTGCCTATCGCGGAATCTGGGGCCCATCATGTAAAAAATATCGACATTCAAGTCCACTATTATGGCGCGTAAGTGGCGCGTTTCGAAGCATCGCCCGGGCTGCACGGCTGGGGCAGAGCAAATCCAGACCAATCCCAATTGTATGGTTAAAGAGGATCGCGAACGGACTTTGCGGCCGCACGCTCCTTGCGTGCCTCGTCTGCCCGCCCAGTCGCGTCGAGGGCCTGCGCAAGGTGCTCTCGAATCTCCGCGTTGCCTGGCGCGCGTATGCGCGCTTCTCTCAAATACTTGAGTGCGCGTTCCGCCTGACCGGATTTGAGCAATGCCAATCCCAACGTGTCAGCCACATTCGGGTCCGCGGGCGCGGCCTTGTAGGCCCGTTCGGCCATATCCAGCGCGCCGGCGTCTCCCAATTGCAGCAGGACATTGGCCAGGTTGTTGAGCGACGCGGGGTCATTGCTGTCTTGTGACAGCACGCGTTCATACGCCTGGCGAGATTCCTGGTAGCGACCTGCCGCCAGGTAGGCTTCCGCGAGGACACGACGCGCCGTCAGATCGGCTGGGCTGCGCTGCGCCCAGGACTTGGCAAGTTCCAAAGCCATGGCCGTGTTTCCTGACCGGCTGTAGGCGCCGTACAGGCTGATCGCATGCTCGGCATTTTTTTCCTGGCTATAGGCCTTGCCATAGGCAGCGATGGCGTCGCTGATAGCGTTGGCGACCGCATGGCAATGTCACCGAGCAATTGTTGCACCGACGCGCTCACGCGGATGCTCGCGCAGCCAAAGCGCGTGCCTGCTGCTCCGCCCCATCCAGATTTCCGGACAACTCCTCCAGCATGGCCTTGGACAGCAACGCGGGCAAATAGCCCGGCTTGCCGAGCAAGGCCTTGTCCAGGGAATAACCCGCCCCCTCATAATCCCCTGCGCCGATTTGCAACTGGGCCGCGCGCTGTTGCCAGTCGGCATCGAAGCCCGCGACCTGCGTGATGCGACGGAAATTCTGCTGCGCCATGCCCCGGTTGCCCGATGCCAGATAGGCCCGCCCCAGGGCCGCCAATGCCTGCAAATTGTCGCGGCTGCCCGGCCTGTGCATCCTTTGCCACATCGAGCGCCTTCTGCGCATCTCCAACGCTCAGATACAAGTCCACCAGCATCAGGTTTGGCCTGAGGCTCTGAGGGTTGAGTGAGTGCGCCTTCTCAAGCCATCGAATCGCATCCTGTACATGTCCGCTGTCGGTTTCCAACTGCGCCAGTTCAAAATGGGCATCCAGGTTTCTTGGGTCATCCTTCAGGATTGTCAGCAGTCGACGCCTGGCATCTTCGATTTTTCCCTCAACCTGGTCGAGCCGCGCCAGATTGAGCCTTGCGGCGATTACGCGATTGTCCTTTGCCAGGACCTGCTCATAGATCTTGCGCGCGCCCACCAGGTCGCCCGACAGGCCTCGGGCAATCCCCAAGAGATTCAGGGCGGTCAAGTTTGCCGGCTCGTTTCTGGTCACTGCCGACAGCACCTGGATCGCCGACTTTGTCTGATTCTGCTTCAGGTACATGATGGCCAGGGGCACTCCCGAAGTGCTCCGCCCAGGTTGACTTGCATAGGCCTTCTTCAGCTGTGCGATCCCCAGATCCGCCTGGCCGTTCCCGATCAGGCTGACACCAAAATTTGTCGTGATATCAGGCGTCGAGCCGCCGCTCAACTCCGTGGCCATCTGCAGCAATGAAACCGCTTTGGAATGCTGGTTCAGGGCCATGTACGCGGTGGCCAGCATGGACAGCGCCTGCGGGTCATTGGGGGTGGCGCGCGCCGGGCCCTCCAGGAAGCGCGATGGCCCCGGCATAATCCTTCTCCTTCAGCAAGATCGCGGTATAGACCTTGCGCGCGCCCATGTGATGGGGAAATTGCTTGAGGTAGGCTGCCCAGATAGGTCTTGGCTTTTTCGTTCTGCCCCAGGCTGAAATGCGAAATGCCGCCCAACAGAATCAACTGGGGATGAGTGAGCACTGCCTCGTAGGGCAGCGCATCCAGTGCGCTTCGCTGCGGCAATCAGCGCGTTTCGCGCTTCCACGTCTTGCCCTGGCGCCCAGCAAGCAACGCATGCGAGATAAGCGCTTCGAGGATCGTCCGGAGAAATTCTGCGTCAGCACGGCGATATCCTGGCCGGCGTCCGGTCCCGATTCAGGTCAAGCAACAAGGACGCCCGGGCAATCAGGGCATCCAGATAGTCGGGCTGCAAGGCCAAGGCCTTGCTATAACCCGCGAGCGCATCCTGCACATTTCCCTGGGCATGGGCGATGGAGGCCTTCATGTTCCAACCGGCCGGGTCGCGGGGTTCTTGTAATGGCCGACTGCAGCCATCATTCCGGGCCGCGGAAAAATTGTTCTTGCGCAGGTGGCGAGCGATGCGCGACCAAGGCCGCCGGATTATCCGGGTCGATCTGCCTTGCCTGTTCGAGCGGACTGGATCGCCTCGGTATCCTTGCCCAGGTCCATCTGGGCGTACGCCCGGGTAACCAATACCTTGTAGCTGACTCCGGGCGGCAAGCCCGTCCGGGGAGAAGCGATCAAGCAAGGCCTGATTCCGGCCCAGGAGTGATAGACCTCGACCTGCATGACAATGATTTCGGAACGATCGGCACCTAACCGCTCCGCGTCGGCCAGGACTCGATCTGCGCCCAGGGGTTGGCCGGCCTTCAGATAAGCCTTGCCCAGCAGGACCAAGGCAGGCAAATTCTTGCCGTCCTGTTGCAAGGCGTTTTTCAGTTGAATAATCGCGCCCTTGGTATCATTGCGGTCCATGCGCACCAGCGCATCTTCATAGAATTCCGATGCCTTCAGGGCACGGTCGGCAGCACTAGCCGGCCAGGAGAGGAACATGCCCAACAGAAACGCTGCAGCAAACCCACCGACTCAAGCCTTGTATTCGAATCATCATCTTAATAGATATCTATTGATTGCCAGGCGAGAAACTCCCCGGCACAAGTTATCGCCCGGACTGAATCCGGACTCCGGACGCGCATTATGCAGGATCCATGCCCAGAAAGCGCGGCGTGCGTACGCTCAGGGTCTCAGGACTGCTCCCAGGGCAGCCCGTCAACCCGCCAGCCATTGCGCGTATTGCGATGACGGGTTTCGTCCAGTTCCCCTTCGAAGCCGAAGAGCACATTGTAGACCTCCGGAAAGCCGTTCTTCTCCAGGTAGTGGCCGGCCACCTTGGAACGGTTGCCTGAACGACAGATAAGCACAACAGGACGATTGAACGAAGCCGCCTTGCGGACATGGCCGAGGAAATCCGGATTGACGTCGAAATCCATTCCGTCCTGCCAAGGTATCAGGATCGATCCCTGGGGATGCCCGACAAATAAGTACTCCATTTCGGAACGGCAGTCGACGAACACGGCATTCGGGTTGGCTTGAAGATATTCATGGGCTTCGCGGGGTGTCAGGTGTTTCATGGCGGTCCAGGTCGAGTTTGGGTTCCCTTATAATAGGCCGCTTCCTTCCCGCTCTGCCATGATGGACAAAACCAGCCCCCTCGCCCGCGCCATCGGCCGCCGCATCCTGATCCTGGATGGCGCCATGGGCACCATGATTCAGGGCTATCAACTGGCCGAGGCGGACTATCGCGGCGAGCGCTTCAAGGACTGGCCCCATGACGTGAAAGGCAACAACGATCTGCTGAGCCTGACGCGCCCCGAAATCATCCGCGAAATCCACGAGAAATATCTTGACGCGGGCGCGGACATACTCGAAACCAACACCTTCAACTCCCAGCGCATTTCACTCGCCGACTACCACATGGGCGACCTGACCCGGGAAATGAACCTGGCGGCGGCGAAGCTGGCGCGGGAAGCGGCGGACAAATTCAGCACCGCGGACAAGCCACGCTTCGTGGCGGGCATCCTCGGCCCCACTTCGAAGACCGCGAGCATTTCGCCCAGCGTGAGCGACCCTGGCGCGCGCAACATTTCATTTGACGACGTTGGTCGAGGCTTACACCGAACAGATCGCCGCCTTGGTGGATGGCGGTGTCGACCTGCTGATGGTCGAGACCATTTTCGACACCCTCAACGCCAAGGCTGCCCTGTTTGCCATCGAGCAGTTTTATGACGGGCGCGACGACAAGCTGCCGGTGATGATCTCCGGCACCATTACCGACGCTTCCGGGCGGACCTTGTCGGGCCAGACCACGGAAGCCTTCTGGAACTCGGTGCGGCATGTGCGGCCGTTTTCCGTCGGATTGAACTGTGCCCTGGGGCCGAAGCAGATGCGCGCCTTTGTCGAGGAACTCTCGCGGGTGGCCAGACTGTAACATCTCCAGCCATCCCAACGCAGGCTTGCCCAATGCGTTCGGCGGCTATGACGAAACCCCGGCACAAATGGCGAAGGAAGTGCGCGAATGGGCGCAGTCTGGCTTCCTCAACATCCTGGGCGGCTGTTGCGGCACCACGCCCGATCACATCAAGGCGATGGCAGAGGCCGTCGCCGGTCTGCCACCACGCGATGTTCCGCAAATCCAGCCCTGCCTGCGGCTTGCCGGCCTGGAGCCCGTCAACGTCTGCCCCGGCGCCCTGTACGTCAACGTTGGCGAACGCACCAACGTCACCGGCTCGCGCGCGTTTGCCCGCATGATCCTGGAAGGGCGCTACGACGACGCCCTGTCGGTTGCGCGCCAGCAGGTGGAAAACGGTGCCCAGATCATCGACATCAACATGGACGAAGGCATGCTGGACGCCAAGGCAGCCATGACGCGGTTTCTCAACCTGATCGGCTCCGAGCCGGACATCGCCCGGGTACCGCTGATGATCGACTCTTCCAAGTGGGAAGTGATCGAGGCCGGGCTCAAATGCGCGCAGGGCAAATGCATCGTCAACTCCATATCCATGAAGGAAGGGGTGGAAAAGTTCAAGCACGAGGCGACCCTCGCATTGCGCTATGGCGCGGCAGTCGTGGTGATGGCGTTTGACGAGGCAGGTCAGGCCGACTCCTATGCGCGCAAGATTGCAATCTGCGAACGCGCTTACCGCATTCTGGTCGACGAAGTCGGTTTCCCCGCCGAAGACGTCATCTTCGACCCCAACATCTTCGCCATCGCCACCGGCATCGAGGAACACGCCAACTACGCGGTGGACTTCATCGAGGCCACCCGCTGGATCAAGCAGAACCTCCCGCACGCCAAGGTCTCCGGGGGCGTGTCGAACGTATCCTTCTCATTTCGCGGCAACGACACGGTACGCGAGGCGATCCACACTGTGTTCCTCTATCACGCCATCCAGGCAGGCATGGACATGGGCATCGTCAACGCCGGGATGTTGGGCGTGTACGACGAACTCAAGCCCGAACTGCGCGAACTGGCCGAAGACGTGGTGCTCAATCGCCGGCCTGATGCCGGGGACCGGCTGGTCGAGGCTGCCGGGCGGTTCTCCGGGCAGAAGAAAGAGGATACCGAAGACCTCGCGTGGCGCAACGCTCCAGTCGAGGCGCGGCTTTCGCACGCGCTGGTGAAGGGCATCACCGCCTTTATCATTGAAGACACCGAAGAGGCGCGGCTCAAGGCCGAGCATCCTCTCAGGGTCATCGAAGGGCCGCTGATGGCGGGCATGAATGTGGTCGGCGATCTGTTTGGCGCCGGCAAGATGTTCCTGCCGCAGGTGGTGAAATCCGCCCGCGTGATGAAACAGGCGGTCGCGCACCTGATGCCTTACATAGAAGCCACCAAGGCGGAGGGCGCTGCGCAGAACAACGGCAAGATCGTCATGGCCACGGTCAAGGGCGATGTGCACGACATCGGCAAGAACATCGTGGGCGTGGTGCTGCAATGCAACAACTTCGAGGTGATCGACCTCGGCGTCATGGTGCCGGCGGACAGGATCCTCGATACGGCGGAAAAGGAAGGCGCCGATATAGTCGGCCTGTCCGGCCTGATCACCCCTTCCCTCGAGGAAATGGCCCATGTCGCCAAGGAGATGCAGCGGCGCGGCATGCAACAGCCCTTGCTGATTGGCGGCGCCACGACCAGCCGCGCTCACACCGCGGTCAAGATCGAGCCCAACTATCACCAACCCGTGGTCTGGGTGCCGGATGCCTCACGTGCCGTGGGCGTGGCCAGCACGCTATTGTCCGCAGACCTGCGCCCGGCCTATATGGCAGAGGTGAAGGCGGACTATGCAAAGATCCGCGAACAACATGCCGGACGGGGCGAGTCGAGGAAGCTTCTGTCCCTCGATGTGGCCCGGCAACGCGGATTCAAGACGGACTGGACGACTTATACTCCTCCCAAACCCAGGCAGCCTGGCATCCACGAATTTCGCGACTACGATCTGGCGGAACTCGCCGAGTCCATAGACTGGACGCCTTTCTTCCAGACCTGGGAGTTGGCCGGCCGCTATCCGAAAATCCTGAATGATGAAGTGGTAGGCGAGGAAGCGAAGAAGCTTTTCGCCGATGCGCAGGACATGCTCAAACACATCATCGAGGAGAAATGGCTTTCTGCCCATGGCGTGATCGGCCTGTTCGCGGCCAACACGGTGGATGCTGACGACATCGAGATCTACCTCGACGAATCACGCACTGTCACTTTAATGACCTGGCACAACCTGCGCCAGCAAATGGAGAAGCCGCTCGACCGGCCCAATCTCTGCCTGGCGGATTTCATTGCTCCAAAGGTTTCAGGGGTAAAGGATTATCTCGGCGCGTTCGCGGTCACCGCCGGCGCCGGGCGCTTTGACGAGAAGCTCAAGGAATTCGAAACGGCCCACGATGACTACAACGCCATTCTGCTCAAGGCCCTCGCCGACAGGTTGGCCGAGTCGTTTGCCGAACGGCTGCATCAGAGAGTCCGAACGGAATTCTGGGGTTACGCGGCGAACGAGAATTTGTCCGCCGAGGATCTTATCGCGGAAAAATATCAGGGTATCCGCCCCGCTCCCGGCTATCCCGCCTGTCCGGAGCACAGCGAAAAAGGTCCGCTATTCAAGCTGCTTGCCGCGACGGAACATACCGGCCTTATCCTGACCGAGAGTTTTGCCATGTGGCCGGCCGCCGCGGTATCCGGTTTCTATTTCAGCCATCCGCAAAGCCAGTATTTCGCGGTCGCGAAAATTGGACGCGACCAGCTTGAGGACTACGCCCGCCGCAAGAGCTGGGATGTCGCGACTGCAGAAAAGTGGCTGGCGCCGAACCTGGGCTACTAAAAAACGTCTGTTACCAGCCTTGGGTACGGATCTTCTCCAGCCAGAACAGCGCGGTAACGGTCTTGGTCTCGCAAATCTCGCCCGTTCGGATCATGTCCAATGCATCGGCGAACGGAACGCGCAGGATCTCCAGAAACTCATCGTCATCGCGAGCATGGCCAACATGCTCCAGTCCTTGCGCCAGGTAGAAATACATGATTTCGCTGCTATAGCCGATGGCAGGATAGAACTCGAATAGAAAGCGCAGTTTGGTTGCCCGATAGCCGGTTTCCTCAATCAGTTCACGTCTTGCGCAAGTTTCAGAATCCTCGCCGGGGTCGAGCTTGCCTGCCGGTACCTCAATGAAGTCGCGGCGCAGCGGATAGCGGTGCTGACGTTCCAGGAGCACATCGCCATTGTCGAACACGGGCAATATGACTGCCGCTCCCGGATGGACAATGTATTCCCGCGACGAGGTCTTGCCATTCGGCAAGCGTACTCGGTCACGTCGTGCGTGCAGCAGGTTTCCCTGGCACAGCAGCTCGGAAGAAAGCTCGGTTTCGGTCAAGTCCATGATGGGTCCAGTCCCTCACTTGTAGTGACCGAATCAATACCGGAGTTCCGCGGTCACGGCAAGTCGATTGCCGCCACTGGCTAAATCGCCAGTCGGGGATTCGGAGCGCATGAATTCACCGGTCTGGTAGTTGAAGGATTGCGCGGCACTACCGGGTATCTGCGGGATTCTTGAATACCTACGCAACGACCTGCGAAGTCCATTGTCAGGAATCATCAACCTGGGCGGCACTAAGGAACACTGTCAGTCCATAAAGAATGGCACCTCGCGGGTGCCACTCATGCCTGCGAAACGGCAGGAATTCAGACCGACAGGCGGCGGCGCGTGGCTGCCAGACCCACCAAGCCGAGGGCCATAAGGGCCAAGGTAGCAGGCTCGGGAACACCCCCAGCGCCACCCCCGCCACTGGAACTACTGGAACTACTGGAACTACTGGAACTACTGGAACTGCTCGAACTGCTCGAACTGCTCGAACTGCTCGAACTGCTCGAACTGCTCGAACTGCTGCCAGCATCAGAAAGCTGCGCCCATTCTTCAAAGGTGCCAAAGGATTCCGAACCGGGATCTGCAGCATCCTGCAGGCCGAAGCGCGACCACAGGACAATATATTGGGAACTGCCCACACTGGCAAAAACGCTGGTCGGCACCTGCATCAACATGTCGCTGACGCCATTGCCCGGTTTGCCATTGCGGTTGGCGTCGAGCAGGACATAGTTGTCCGCCAGCGCATCCATGTCCCAGAGCAGGGTCCCCACAATGCCGTTCGCATTGCCGTTGCCATCGACGGAACTGCTGTTCTGTCCCGGGGTATTCGTGACATAGAGTTTCAGCCCATCCAGAGAGAGCAAGCTCTCCTGACCCTTGTTCGTGTTGGTGCTGACCGGTTCGCCGATGTCCAACACAAAATCATGGACTCCGTTGACGATCTGCATGCTGCTGAAAGCAAGGTCATGAGTAAAGTTGCCAAACTTGTCGTCAAACGGAAGGGCGCCCGCATTGGCCTGTGTGGTGTTGTAGCCCTGCTCCGTTCCGTTTTTTTGAACACGCAGGAAAGAATCAAGCACGCCCGTGCCGGACGGTTGTTGCTGGTCGAAGTTGAACGTGACCGTGTTGGTTCCGTCGCTGATCGTGCCACTGTTGTTAACTGTCAGATCGACGGCCAGTATCGGGGCCGCCAAAAACAGCGAACGACAGAGCGAGCGCAATAACGGGGACACGACTCGAAACGACACAAAGGTGCTTGGGCTTCATGATTCACTCCAAAGAATCTATCGTTTATGGGGCGAGAGCCATGCCAACCGTATATCCAACTGATTTTATGTGACAAAAATCACAACATGAGCAAAGACTGTAAGAATCTGTGACACGCGAATCCCGACTTCAAGGGGCTCCCCAAATTCTATATGGACTTGGACCCTCACGTTGCTCACACAGCGTGCCCGACGTTCCAGGAATGACCATGTGAAGCTTGGCAATCTGTGGTCTCGCGCCGCGGAACGAGTTCATCGCTGGTGATGCCGCGCCGGTGCTGGTTGTCCGCGTGGAATGCGGTAGCCCGAATCTGAACGCCCGCGCGAACCGAAGCCCTCCAAAACGCGGAATTTGGACAGATGCGGCGTGCGCCTGGGCTGCTGCATAATGCGCGCAGCATGTCCGACACCCGCCAGAAGCTCCAAAACCTTTCCGCCACCGGAATCATCTTCCTTGCGGGTTGGTTGTATTACGACATGGTCCCCTACTACCGGCACCTGTTTTCGCAGAGCACGACACTATTCACGGGCTGGGAGATCGGCCACTGGCAGATCCTGGAGACCGCAATTGCCGGATATGGTCTGCTGCTGGCACTCTTCTACCTGACTGAGCGAGCTCCGCGGGTTTCCAAATCCATCTGGTGCCTGCGCGCCTTGCGCCGGTTGCTGACCTCGCCCGGAACAGTTCTTCGCGGCGGCTGGTTAAAAGAAGAACGTCTGGGGCTGCTCACCCTACTGCTCAAGTTCTTCTTCGTGCCGCTCATGCTGGTCTGGCTTGCGGAACATGTGGTCATCATGGTGAACAACGCAGTAGGCCTTGGGCAGCAGGCCGGAGACTTGTCGACCCGATTCCTGGAGGTATTCAACGCCCACGGGTACTGGTTCCTGTTTCAGCTAATCCTGTTTCTGGATGTCTTCTTTTACACGATTGGCTACCTCGTGGAACTTCCGGCGCTCAAGAATGAAATCCGTTCGGTGGACTCGACTTGGCTCGGATGGGGGGTCGTCCTGGCGTGTTATCCGCCGTTCAACGGCCTCATAAGTCATGTGTTTGCCTGGCATTCGACGGATTTCCCCCACTTCGCGAATTCGACCGTGCATCTCGTGGCGAATTTCTCCTTGCTGGTTCTAATGGGGATCTACACCTCGGCCTCCGTTTCTCTTACCTTCAAAGCCAGCAACCTCACCCACCGGGGTATCGTGGATCGCGGACCGTACCGCTTCGTCCGTCATTCGGCCTACGTCTGCAAGAACCTGGCATGGTGGATCGGCCTGCAGCCGGCACTGTGGGACGCCTTGCACACCTCCCTGATGGCTACCCTGCTTGTAGCAGGGTCCATGTGCGGCTGGTCGTTGATTTACGTGCTGCGCGCACTCACGGAAGAACGACACCTACGCAGCGTGGATCGGGAATACGAGCATTACTGCGAGGAGGTAAGGTATCGCTTTATCCCGGGTGTGTATTGAGGAATCGTTGCCATCCCAGGATGCTCGGGCATGCCAGGAACATCTTGAATGGGCCTGCATCCTCTTCACTGCGGCTCTTGCCCGTTACAGTGCACTCGACATGCGGATTTTCGGCAAAAAAAAACCGGGTGGGGTTACCACCCGGTCAACCGGAGAAGACGAACGCGTCGTCCCATTGCGGAGAACACTGTTCCGGATCGTTGCCCCAACCCGTTGTTACCGGCTGGAACGGCCCGGACTTAGGCGACAAGCCGCGGCCAGCCGTCTCGAATTACCCAAACCCCACGCCTTCGTTCCAACTTGCCCTCGTCTCGAGGTCAATATGGCAAACTCAGGCCTGTGTTAAGGCTAGGCGGGATTGAGCCTCCTGCATATATGCCAAAAGTTATAGGTACCCCTGGCCCGGTATCCGTCAGAATGCCAAGTGAATGAAGACTCCCCACCGCAAATCAATAGCTTGTCACTGATGCAATGAAGATACTCCTTGCCGATGATCACCCGCTGTTCCGCGAAGGGGTCAAACAGGTGCTGAGCCAGTTGGAGGGTGACACCACGATCATAGATGCCCAGGACTACCCGAATCTGTTCGTGCAGGCCCAGATCAATCCAGGGCTGGATCTGGCCCTGATTGATCTGAACATGCCAGGCATGCCGGGACTCCATGGCATACGCGAGTTTCGCCAGCGCTTCCCGGACGTGCCGTTGGTCGTATTGTCCGCCTCCGAATCGCTGCAGGACATTGAACAGTCCCTGAACCTCGGTGCCCTTGGCTACGTACTGAAATCCTCGCCGAGTTCCCTGATCCTCCATGCGTTGCGGCTGGTGTTATCGGGAGGAATCTACACACCTGAGCCCATCAGGGAATCGGCGTCTGGAAGTAATTTGGGTCCAGCCCCGATTTCCGGCCGCCCTACGGTTAACTTGACCACACGGCAAACGGAGGTGTTGCATGGGCTATTGCAAGGACTGCCCAATAAATCCATCGCGCGCAGACTCGAATTGACTGAAGGAACGGTGAAGATTCATGTGGCTGCCATCTTTCGCGCTCTGAATGTGAATAACCGAACCGAAGCCGTGGTCGCCGCCCGCAAGATTGGCCTTGGTGCAGAAATTTCGGACTACGGCCCCTGACATCATGTCGCCCAGTTCCCCGACTCGCTTTAAGCGTCTGCTAGCTTTCTGGAATCTGAGTGCGGGAAACGCCGGGATACGTACCCGCATTCTGTTTATCGCGATTCTTCCTTCCATGCTGATCGCGGCAGCGCTGACCACCTATTTCACCCATCAGAGCATGCTGGGAGCTCAGAAGGAGCTGGACGACCGGGCGCTTTACGCCGCGCGTGTACTCGCCGCGGCGGCCCAGTATGCGGTCGTCAGCGGCAACCAGGAGATGCTCAATGAAATCGTCCTGCATGAGATCAGCCAGGGCGACCTGGTCTACGCCGGCATCCTGGAATTCGACGGTCCGCTTCAGTCGCAAGCAGGTTTGCTGCCGCAATACGCGATCCGGTTGCTGGCCAAATTGAGTGACCACCAGGGCCATGTGGAAGACGGCGTTCTATATCGGGCCGAAGCCATCGGTCCACCTGCGCCGGCCGATCCGAATGATTTCAGCGATGGGGCAAAGGTTCCTGCCGCCGGCGTCTCGCCTTTGGGCCATGCCATAGTCGGGGTCAGCACCAGATACATCACCGCGCAGAAGAACACCTTGCTGCTGTCCGCCGGAATCCTGCTATTGACCGCACTGGCGGTCACCGCGTTTGTCGCCTGGAGATTATCCAGCCGGCTAACCACCCAGGTCCGTCACGCTTCGCGCACGGTCGGACGCATTGCCGCGGGCGAATTGGGGGTGCGCGTGGCAGAAGATACAGGCGGCGAGATTGGCCAGCTCGAGCAAGGCATCAACCGCATGGCGCAAGCCCTGCATGAGCATCAAACGCACTTGGAGGAAAAGATACTCGAAGCCACAGCCAAGCTTGCCGCACAACGGGACGAGGCCGAACGCGCCAACATTGCCAAATCCAAATTCTTCGCCGCGGCCAGTCATGACCTGCGCCAGCCTCTGCATGCACTCATCCTGTTTGTTGGGGCAATGAAGGAGCGGACCCACAATCCCGAACTCCGCACTCTGGTCGACCAGATCGAAGCGTCCGTGGACGCCATGGAAACGCTGTTCAATTCGCTGCTCGACATCTCCCGCCTGGATGCCGGTGTGATCGAAGTGCACCCTGAACACTTTCTGATTGCTTCGCTGATGGAACGGCTGAAGAAACAGTTTGTTCCCCAGGCGCTAAAGAAGGGGCTCAGGCTGCGGGTTCGCCCCTGCCAATGGGCGGTCCTCAGCGACCCCCTGCTGCTGGAGCGCATCCTGCTTAACCTGGTCAGCAATGCGATCCGCTATACCGACCGCGGCCAAGTCCTGTTGGCCTGCCGTCGTCGCGGCAAGAATCTGCTTATCCAGATTTGGGACAGCGGTCGAGGCATCCCGGCCGGGCAATTGGAAACAGTCTTTCAGGAATTTGTCCAGCTGGACAATCCGGAACGGGACCGCAGCAAAGGACTGGGTTTGGGACTTGCCATCGTCTCCCGTCTGGCCAAACTTCTGGATGTCCCCCTCACCCTGTCCTCGCGGCCGGGCCGAGGGTCGGTTTTTGCCATCCAGGTTCCGCTGGGCTCGCCCCTCCTGGCCGAACAGGCCCTGGCGCGGCCGGCCCCAAGCGGATCTCTAGGCGTCGACGTGGCCGTGCTGATCGACGATGAGGACGCCATCCTGCGAGCCATGGAGGAATTGTTTGACGGCTGGAAAATCGATCTTGTCGCGAGCAAGACAACGGCCGAGGCGATGAAGGTCCTGGATGAAACCGGACTGAAACCGGATGTGGTGATCTCGGACTACAGGCTGCCCGGCGATACGAACGGCATCGAGGTCGTGGAGGCGTTTCGTGCGCGTTATGGAGCGGACCTGACCGCCATCATCCTGACCGGCGACACGGCGCCGGAGAGCATCCAGACGCTCAACCAAGCCGGATTGGCCGTCTTGCACAAACCGGTGCGCCCGGCCAGACTGCGTTCGCTTCTAACCCATCTGCATCAGACCGGTTCCGACCGCGGCTAGCTTCCGTGTCACCCCTGAACGCGTTGCCTCAATAACGCCAATTCGATATGCCGGGGCCACAACCGTATAATTTCGGTTTTGTTCCTGACTGGCCCATGCACATCCACATTCTCGGCATCTGCGGCACCTTCATGGGCGGGATTGCGGCCATCGCCAAGCAGGCCGGGCACGCGGTGACCGGATGCGACGCGCAGGTCTATCCACCCATGTCCGATCAGTTGCGCGCTCTGGGAATTGACCTGATCGAGGGCTACGACGCCGATCAGGTTCGCATCGGCGCAGACGTTTTCGTGATTGGTAACGTGGTGACACGCGGCAAGCAGCCGCTGATGGAGGAGATCCTCAATCGCGGGCTTCCCTATATCTCCGGACCGCAATGGCTCGCCGAACAGGTACTCAGGGACAAGTGGACCTTGGCAATTGCCGGCACCCATGGAAAGACCACGACCTCGGCGATGGTGGCGTGGATATTGGAAGATGCGGGACTGAGCCCGGGCTTTCTGATCGGCGGCATTCCGCGAAATTTTGGCATTTCGGCGCGCCTGACCGACTCGCCTTTCTTTGTCATCGAGGCTGATGAATACGATACGGCCTTTTTCGACAAACGCTCCAAGTTTGTCCACTACCGGCCGCGCACCGCGCTGTTGAATAATCTGGAATTCGACCACGCCGATATTTTTCCCGATCTGGCGGCGATCGAAACGCAGTTCCACCATCTGGTGCGCACCATTCCCGGCCAAGGGCTGATCGTCGCCAACGATCGGGACAAAAATTTGAAGCGGGTCGTCGAGCGTGGTTGCTGGACCCCCGTGGAATGGTTTGGGGTCGCGCCGCAATGGAGCGCGGAAGGAACCGAATCAAGCTTCCAGGTACGCTTTCAGGGTGAACGCCAGGGCCAGGTGGATTGGGCCCTTTTGGGAGAGCACAATCGCATGAATGCGCTGGGCGCCATCGCCTGCGCCCGTCACGCCGGCGTTGCGCCGTCAGTGGCGTGCGAGGCGCTATCCAAGTTTGAGAACGTCAAGCGTCGTTTGGAAGTTCGTGGCTCGGCAAAAGGCGTCACCGTTTATGACGACTTCGCCCACCACCCCACCGCCATCCAGACGACGCTTAACGGTTTACGCAACAAGGTCGGGGACGCGCGCATTCTTGCGGTGCTGGAGCCCCGCTCCAACACCATGAAGCTGGGCAACATGAAGGCCCAGCTTCCAGCCAGTCTCAGCCAGGCCGACAAGATCTTCTGCTACGGGGCCAATCTGGGCTGGGATGCGCAAGAGATTTTCGCTCCCATGAATGGCCGTGCCGAGGTGCAAACCGATCTCGATGCATTGGTCGGTTCCATCGTTGAACAAGCCCGGCCGGGCGACCATATTCTGGTGATGAGCAACGGTGGCTTTGGCGGCATACACCAGAAGCTGCTGGAACGGTTGGCGCAATGATTGTCTATGTCCACGGTTTCAATTCCTCGTCCGGTTCCAGCAAGGCGCTGCAACTCCGGACCTGGCTCAAGGCGCAGGATCGCGAACATGAATTTGCCTGCCCCGACCTGCCGCACCGCCCTGTTCAGGCCATCGCCACGCTGGAAGAACTCATGGCAGGCTCAACCGCGCCGGTCCGCCTGATTGGATCCTCGCTGGGCGGGTTCTACGCCACGGTACTTGCCGCACGTCATCCCCTCGTCAAGGCGGCACTCATCAACCCTGCCGTGCATCCGCAACTGCTGCTCAGGGACGCCCTGGGCCCCAACCGGAACTACTATACGGAAGAGGTCTATGAGTTCTCCCAGAGCCATCTGGACGAACTGGCCGGCTTCGATCTACCCCGGCCCGCGCACCCGGAAAACCTGCTGCTGCTGGTGGAAACCGGCGACAGCGTGCTGGACTACCGCGACGCGGTGAACTACTACCGTGAGTGCCATCAAATGATCTTCCACGGCGGCGATCACGGGTTTACCCGCTTTGTCGACTTGATGCCGATTATTGATGTTTTCTAGCGGGCCAAGAAAGAAAAGCCAGCGACTCTTGTCCTGCCTTTGCGCATGTCCTCGTGTCCCCATGTCCTCATAGTTGATTTACATATGTTTGTTTTTTATGAAGAAGACGGCCAGTTCAAGACCGGCCGCATCATGCAGGAAAACGATACCAACCTGCAGGTGGAAACGGCAAGCGGCAAGCGCCTCAAGATCAAGGCGGACAAGGTAACGCTGCGCTTTGACGCGCCTGCCCCTCTGGAGTTGTTGGCACAGGCGCAGGCCATACGCGATGAGGCCGATCCGGACTTTCTCTGGGAAGCCGCCGGCACCGAAGAATTCGACTATCAGACGCTGGCGACTGAGTATTTCGGTCACAAACCCGGTGCGGCCGAATCTGCCGGGATCCTGCTGCGGCTGCACGACTCACCCATGTATTTCTACAAGAAGGGGAAGGGTCGCTACAGGCCTGCGCCCGCCGTTGCGCTGGCCGCCGCCAAAGCGGGATTGGAGCGCAAGCAGCGTGACGCAGAGCAAATCGCGGTCTGGGTAGCCGAGTTGCTCCAGTTCCGCCTGCCTGAGGCGCTGGCCCATCTTACGCCACGCATCGCGCTCAAGCCGGACAAGAACACCCTCGAGTTCAAAGCCTTTGACGAAGCTTGCAAACAGGCCGGGCTATCGGCCGTCCAGTTGCTCGACCGCTGCGGCGTCATCCCCGATCGGGAGGCCTTTCACATGCAGGCCTTTCTACTCGAACATTTTCCCAAGGGCACGGAATTCCCCGCCATCCATGAACCCATGGACCCGCCCGACCTACCTGCGGCGGACGTGGCCGCATTTTCCATGGATGATGAAGCCACCACGGAAATTGACGACGCGTTTTCTGTCGCGTTTCAAACGGATGGAACGATACGGGTCGGCATTCACATAGCCTGCCCTGCCCTGGGCATTGAGCCTGGCTCTCAACTGGACGACTTGGCGCGGGACAGGCTATCGACGGTCTACTACCCAGGCAGCAAGCTCACCATGTTGCCGGATGCGTTCATCCACCATTACACCCTGGGAGAACAGCGGGATTGCCCGGCCCTGTCGTTGTATCTCACCGTGGCGCCGGATTTCCGCATCACTGCCACCGAGACCCGGCTAGAAGAAGTAAGCATCGCCGCCAATTTGCGCCACGAAAGCCTGGACAAACAATTCAATGAGGAGACCATCGGCGTCGCCGGCCCCGCGTACCCCTACCGCCGGGAGCTTGAATGGTTGTGGGGCTTCGCCGCAAGTCTTGAAGCGGTCCGCGGCGCGGTCAATCAGACCAATCGGGTGGACTACAACTTCAAGATCGATAACGGCCGCATTCTGATTGAGCCACGACGCCGCGGCAGCCCGATCGACAAGGTGGTATCCGAACTGATGATCCTGACCAACTCGACCTGGGGAAGCTGGCTGGCGGAAAAGCACGTTTCGGGCATCTACCGCAACCAGAGCCAGGGCAAGACCCGCATGGCGACTCAGCCCGGCCCGCATCAGGGCCTGGGCGTGGAAAACTACGCCTGGTCGTCCTCGCCTTTGCGCCGCTATGTTGACCTTGTGAATCAGCGCCAGCTTTTAAGCTTGGCCCGAAAAGAAGCGCCGGCCTATCCGCCGCGCAGCGAATTTTTGTTTGCCGCGGTGCGTGATTTTGAGCTGGCCTATGACGCCTACGCCGAGTTTCAGCGCAAGATGGAGCGTTACTGGTGCCTGCGCTGGCTGGCCCAGGAAAAGCGCAAGGAAATGACTGCGCGCCTCATCCGGGACGACCTGGTGCGGTTTGACGAGATACCCTTCATCACCCGGGTGGCGGGCCTGCCTCCACTGGCGCCAGGAACTGCTTTGCGGCTCGCCATTACAGATCGGGATGAATTGGCGGTGGAATTGCGCGCCGAACTGAAAGAAATCCTGCCCATTCCTGACGCATCGAGCGAGGATTCCGTAGAATCGACGGCTACGTAATTCCTTCTGAACCGTGGCCAAAGCCTCAACTTCTCTTGCCCTTTCGACCCCATCGGAACAGGGCACCCGCATGGCCTTTGCCCTCATGGCTTCGGTCACTGTGCACGCGGTCCTGTTGAGCACTCATTTCGTCAAGCTCAATCCGCACCTGTTCGAGGACTACAACCAGCCCATCGAGGTCGTGCTGGTCAACGCCAAGAGCAAGGACACACCGCTCAAGCCGGATGCCTTGGCACAGGCCAATCTGGCGGGTGGCGGCAATACGGAAGAGGACCGGCGGGCCAAGAGCCCGCTGCCAGTCTCGACGAAGGAAGAGGCAGGCGCCGAGGACGCGGCCTTGCAGGCGCGCGTTCAGAAACTTGAGGAGCAGGCCAAGCAGCTGTTTACCCAGCTCAAGAGTCCCGCTGTCGTGCAGACCGCGCCCCAGGACACCTCCCAGCAGGAACCCCCTCAAGCCCCACCCAGCTCCGCTCAATTGCTCCAGGAGGGCGCCGACATGGCTAGGCTGGAAGCGCGCATCTCACAGCAATGGGATGAATATCAGCGCCGCCCGCGACGCGCGTTCGTCGGCGCCAACACCAAGGAATACGCCTTTGCCCGCTACGTGGAAGACTGGGCCGCCAAGGTGGAGCGGATCGGCAACCTTAATTACCCCGAAGCCGCCCGTCGCCAGGGCATCTACGGTCAACTGCGCCTTACGGTATCGCTGTACGCAGATGGGCGGGTTGAGAAGATTGATATTGATCAGTCCTCCGGTTCCAAGATTCTCGACAGCGCAGCCATTCGCATCGTGGAAATGAGCGCACCGTTTGCCCGCTTTCCCAAAGAGATGCGCGACAAGGTAGATATCCTGGGCATTACGCGGACTTGGACCTTCACCCGATCCGATCAGTTAGTAGGCGCTGACTGACATCCTGTTTACCTTTGACGTTAGCCATTCATCCAGAAGCGGCGCGATCAGGGCAAATCCGGGCTTGCCGGAGTGCCCGCGCCAATGAATGGGGCCTATCGTTGGTTGCTGCGTTTACCACACTTTCGGAAAGAAACGCTTGAAAAGGGTCGGAATGGGTTGATTTCTTAATATGCTTATTTTTTAATATATACAGGTCCTTTATTCTTCTGTTCACTCGTCCGGGAGCCCGTCATGAACACGACCAAGTTTTTGCTGTTTGTTGGTACTGCCTTGATTGCTTTATCAGCTCTAGCCGCCGGTGATCCAACGGTCGGCGGTCAAAAGGCCGCTCTCTGCGTAACCTGCCATGGCAACAACACATTCCCCGGAATCTTCCCGCTGGTTCAACTGGGCGGTCGGGACGCCGGCACGCTCGCCATCAAGACCAACGAATACCGTACCGGCAAGCTGATTTCCCCCATGATGAATTTGGCCGTCATGTTCATCAATGAAAAGGACGTCGAGGATATCGCAGCCTACTATCAAAGCTTGGGCAAGCCTGCGTTCCCCATGCCCGGAATCAGGGGCGACAAAGACGTCCGGGCAAGCAACTAGGTGCGAATCCTGCGGATGGGCGCAGGCCGTCTACGAGCCGGTATTGCGCCTGACACACGCAGTGACTTGGCAAGCATCTCGTTGCAGGTGGCTTAGCCCTGACAAGGCCGCGGCAGAAGCTCGAGCGTTCTGCGGCGATCTGCGTGGATTCCAAATCAGCCTGGTGGCGCACTGATACTTGGCTTGGCTGCACCATTTTTGCGGGCTCTGGTTGGCCCTTGAGCATGCCCGCCGAGAGTTGGACGGGCGTGGCAGCGCGAATCCCGCCTGTTTCCAGCCCCAGTGCGCTTCGACCACCGTGGTCCTGCGAACGCTACCCAGTCAGCAAGCGCCCTGTCGCACCGAAGTCCACTGGTTAAGATGCGCGTCTGCCAAACCGGCAAAAGTTTGCGTGTCGAATGCAGAGGTGCACAAACTGCTTTTCTCGACTTTGCCGCGCTCAAGCGCAGCATGGGCCAGCTGATGTAAATCACGCCGATCCCACCTGAGTAGGTATTCAAACTCGGGCATGGGCTTTGCTTGAACCGGTTTAGCGGAAGAGAATTCTTTCCCGTAGGAAAAAGGGCTTGTTTCCGATCTAGGATTACTATTGTGAGGTAGCGGATATGGACAACGTAAATCTTACCAATCACTTCCTGATCGCCATGCCCAACATGGTGGATCCCAATTTTTCCGGTTCGCTCACCTATATCTGTGACCATAGCGAACAGGGCGCCTTGGGCGTGGTGGTCAATCGCCCCACGGATCTCCAGTTGTCTGTCCTGTTTGATCAGATCGGACTGTCGCTGCCAGACAGTCTGGAGCAGATCGTGTATTTCGGTGGCCCGGTCCAAACCGAGCGCGGGTTCGTCCTGCACACCCCCAGCGGAGCCTACAGTTCGACTTTGGCTGTCAACAAGAACGTCAATCTGACAACATCCAAGGACGTTCTTGAGGCCGTTTCCCAAGGCGCTGGCCCGAGCAAGTTCATGGTCTCCCTGGGCTACGCAGGGTGGGCGGCAGGACAACTGGAAAGTGAACTGGCACAAAATGCCTGGCTGTCGGTTGCGGCTCAACCCGAAGTCATATTCGACCTGCACCCGGAACAGCGGTTGCCCGCCGCGATCAAGCTCCTCGGAATTGATCTTTCCAATCTGTCCGACGTCGCGGGCCATGCCTGAAGGCGGGACTGTTCTTGCCTTTGATTTTGGTTTGAAACGAACGGGAGTTGCGGCGGGGGAACTGGGCATAGGGGTGGCCCATCCCCTCACCGTCATTCGCACCGAGTCCCCTGATGAGCGATTCAATCAAATTTCCCAACTGCTCCAGCAGTGGCAGCCTACCCTGTTGGTTGTTGGTTTGCCCCTGCACCCGGACGGCGCCGAGCACGAGCTGACCCGCGCCGCGCGTAATTTTGCCGCTAAACTGGAAAACCGCTTTAAACTCCCGGTGTTTCTAGCTGACGAACGCTACACTAGCCAGCTTGCGGAGGGTGAGTTGCATGAAGCCGGGATCCATGGCAAGAAGAACCGTGACCATCTGGACGCCGTCGCCGCCCAATTGATCTTGCAGGGATTTCTTGATGCACGACACACTGCCTGACGCCGAAGACCTGCTCGCCAGACTGGCCCTGGCCATCGCGTCCGACCTCACGCCCGAAACCGCGCTGGTCGGGATCCATACCGGCGGCGCCTGGGTAGCCGAACGCCTCCATGCCCAGCTTGGGATCGCCCAGCCCCTAGGCGTTCTGGATATCTCCTTCTACCGCGACGACTTCTCGCGCATCGGCCTGCATCCCCAGGTCAAACCCTCCCGGATCCCATTCCAGGTCGAGGACCGGCCCGTTATCGTAGTGGATGACGTGTTGTACACGGGCCGCACCATGCGCGCCGCCATGAACGAGTTGTTCGATTATGGACGGCCAGCTTCCATCCGGCTGGCGGTGCTGGTGGACCGTGGTGGCCGAGAGCTACCGATCTGCCCAGATTACGCCGGTGCCCGCCTCAATCTGCCCGGCGACCGCAATCTTCAGCTGGACCGCGCCGCCGACGGCCGTTTGTCGATTACCCAGAGGATTTCTTGATCGCACCTTCAATGAGCACCAATCCTCAACTCAATGCGGATGGAGGTCTCAAACACCTGCTAACGCTGGACGGTCTGCCCCCCCACATCCTGACCCAGATACTTGATACTGCCGAATCCTTCATGGATGTCGGCGAACGGGACGTAAAAAAGGTTCCGCTGCTGCGTGGCAAGGCCATCTTCAACTTGTTCTTCGAGCCATCCACACGCACTCGCACCACGTTCGAAATCGCCGCCAAGCGGTTGTCGGCCGACCTGGTCAATCTCAACATCTCCACATCCAGCCAGAGCAAGGGCGAAACCATACTCGACACGGTCGCCAACCTCACCGCCATGCATGCCGACATGTTCATTGTGCGCCACGGGCAAAGCGGCGCCGCACATTTTATTGCCCGTCACGTGGCGCCACACATCTCGGTGGTGAACGCAGGTGACGGCCGTCACGCCCACCCTACTCAAGGGCTGCTCGACATGTTTACCATCCGGCGCTATAAGGGCGCGTTTCACAACCTGCGCGTGGCGGTGGTCGGTGACGTGCTTCACTCGCGCGTGGCACGCTCGCAACTGCACGCGCTGACCAGCCTGGGGGTACCGGAAGTGCGGGTCATCGCGCCCAAAACGCTGCTGCCGACTGGTGTTGAACAAATGGGCGTGCATGTCTACCACGACATGCGCGCCGGCCTCAAGGACGTTGACGTGATCATCATGCTGCGCCTGCAAAACGAGCGCATGAAAGGCGCGCTGTTGCCCTCTTCGGGGGAATACTTCAAGCACTATGGCCTTACCATGGAGAAGCTCAAACTCGCCAAGCCGGATGCCATTGTCATGCACCCCGGCCCGATGAACCGCGGTGTTGAGATTGACTCCGAAGTGGCGGATGGTCCGCAGTCCGTTATCCTTCCGCAGGTCACCTACGGCATCGCGGTACGCATGGCGGTGATGAGCATCCTGGCGGGCAACATGAGTGGAGCGGCAACGGCATGAGCAGTGAGCAGCGGCCCAACGCAGTGGGGATGTGCACGGCCGCGAATGCCGTCGGTCGCCGATGCCAGACTGCCCAAACACCCATACCCGACCTGGACGCGACGGCATGAAGATCCACATTCGGAACGGACGCGTCCTCGACCCCAGGAACCGCCTGGACATGATCGCCGATCTGTATATTGCAGCCGGCAAGATCGCCGGTGTTGGCCAATCCCAAGCGGACTTCCATGCCAATCGTACCCTTGATGCGAGCGGCTGCATCGTCTGCCCGGGCCTCGTGGACATGTCGGTGCGTTTGCGCGAACCGGGGTTCGAATACAAGGCCACACTTGAATCCGAAATGGCGGCTGCCGCGGCGGGCGGAGTGACCTCCCTGGCTTGCCCGCCCGATACAGATCCGCCGTTGGACGAACCCGGCCTGGTGGAAATGCTCAAGTTTCGCGCGAAGAATTTGCCCGGCCCCCGTGTCTACCCCATCGGCGCCCTCACCCAGCAGCTCAAGGGCGAATACCTCACCGAGATGGCCGAGCTGACGGAGGCCGGCTGCGTCGCCTTTTCCCAGGACGACGCACCTCTCACCAATGGCTTGGTGTTGATGCGCGCCATGCAGTATGCCTCGACTTTCGGCTTCATGTTGTGGCTCAGGCCGCAGGATTTTCTTCTCGCACGTGATGGTGTGGCGCATGATGGCCCGGTGGCGTCCAGGCTTGGCCTGCCGGGCATCCCGGTGTTGGCCGAGACGGTCGCTCTGTCCACCATCCTGCTGCTGGCGCGGGAAACCGGCTGCCGCGTCCACCTGACCCGGCTTTCAGCGAGGGAGAGCATCGCCATGGTGCGGGCGGGCAAGCTGCAAGGCATTAAGCTAAGCTGCGACGTCGCCATTGCCAATTTGCACCTGAGTGAAATGGACCTCACCAGTTTCGATAGCCAGTTCCATCTCATTCCGCCCCTGCGCTCCCTGCGCGACCGCGATGCCTTGTGCGAAGCGCTTAAGGATGGCAGCATCGATGCGGTGTGCTCGGACCATGCGCCCCTGGATGACGACGCCAAGCAGTTGCCATTCGGCGAGGCCAGCCCGGGTGCGTCCGGAGTGGAACTGCTGCTGCCGCTCACCTTGAAATGGGCGACCGAGCATCGTGTCCCGCTGCTTGATGCCATCGACCGGATTACCTGGAAGCCAGCGCAGATTCTCGGTATCCCTGCCGGGCACTTGTCGGTCGGCGCGTGCGCAGATGTGTGCGTATTCGATCCGGAAGCGCGCTGGATCGTCAGCCCCCGCAGCATGATCAGTCAGGGTCATAACACGCCTTTCCTGGGCCATGAGATGGCGGGGAAAGTGCGTTATACCGTGATCGATGGGCATCTCGATTACGAAGCTGCTGATGGCCGGTAGATCAGGAAGATGCGACGTTTCGTCTGATATGCCCGGGATCGATTGCGGTAAAATGCCGCTTTAGCGAGCATCTACATTGCCATGAGCGCATCCCGCCTGCGCGAAATTCCCTACAACTACACATCGTTCTCCGACCGCGAGATTGTCATTCGCCTGTTGGGCACGGACAGTTGGCGCATCCTCAACGAACTGCGTAGCGAGCGCCGCACCGGCCGCTCTGCGCGCATGCTGTTCGAAGTCCTGGGCGATATCTGGGTGGTGGACCGCAATCCCTATTTGCAGGATGACTTGCTCGATAACCCCAGGCGCCGCGCCGCCCTGATCGAAGCGCTGCGCCATCGCCTGAATGAGATCGACCGCCGCCGCCAAGGCAACGACAAGGTGGAACTGTTGCTGGCGGCGGGCCGTCACGCAGTGGAGAAATTCGAAACTGGCTTTGCCGAAACCGCCAGGTTGCGACGGGAAATCGTGAAGAAACTGTCGCGTCACACGCGCAAGGACAACATCGCCTTTGACGGCATGGCGCGGGTCAGCCATGTCACGGACGCGACCGACTGGCGGGTCGAGTATCCCTTCGTGGTACTCAATCCAGATGGCCCGGAAGAAATTCCCGGCCTGGTGGCGGCCTGCATAGCGCTGGACCTAACCGTGATTCCTCGCGGTGGCGGCACTGGCTACACCGGTGGCGCCATCCCGCTTACGCCGCGATCTGCGGTCATTAACACCGAGAAGTTGGAAAGCCTGTCACCCATCTCCAGCATGACCTTGCCAGGCAGCGAAAAGAGCGCCGCGGTCATTACCTGCGGCGCCGGCGTGGTGACGCGCCGGGTGATGGAAGCGGCAGAAGAACACGGCCTGGCCTTCGCCGTGGACCCGACCAGTGCGGATGCGTCGTGCATAGGCGGCAATGTGGCCATGAACGCCGGCGGCAAGAAGGCGGTCCTGTGGGGCACCGCGCTGGATAATCTGCTGTCGTGGAAGATGGTCACCCCGGATGCAGACTGGCTGGTGGTGACACGCCTGGATCACAATCTGGGCAAGATCCATGAGGTTGAGACAGCGCGTTTTGAATTGCAGCGTTTCGCCGTCGACGGCAAGACAGCCAAAGGCGATGCGAAGATTCTGAGCATTCCCGGCAGGAACTTCCGCAAGATCGGGCTGGGCAAGGACGTTACTGACAAATTTCTCGCCGGCCTGCCCGGTATCCAGAAGGAAGGTACCGACGGCCTCATCACCGAGGCCAGCTTCGTTCTGCACCGCATGCCCGCCCATTTGCGCACCGTGTGCCTGGAGTTCTTCGGCCAGGTGGCTGATGCCGTGCCGGCGATTGTTGAAATAACCGAACTGTTCAAGGGCCGCACTGACGTGCTGCTTGCAGGGCTGGAACACCTGGACCGACGTTACGTCAAGGCGGTGGACTATGCGACCAAGTCAAGTCGTTCCGGCCTGCCCAACATGGTGCTGCTGGCGGATGTTGCAAGTGACGATGACTCCGCTGCGGGTGAAGCCGCGTCGCGTATCGTGCGCCTGGCCAATCAGCGTGGCGGCGAAGGCTTCATCGCAGTGTCGCCTGAGGCGCGCAAGAAATTCTGGTTGGACCGGGCACGCACCGCCGCCATCGCGGCCCACACCAACGCATTCAAGATCAACGAGGACGTGGTGATTCCGCTGCCGCGCCTGGGTGACTATTCCGACGGCGTGGAGCGAATCAACATCGAGCTTTCGCTCAAGAACAAGCTCATGTTGGCTGACGCGTTGATGGCGTTCTTCTCGGCCGAACTGCCCCTGTTCGAAGACGAGGAGACCGCGGCCGATCCGGCTCATACCGCGGATCGCACGAACCGGGCCCAGGAACTGCTCATTGGCATACGCGCGCGCTGGCAGGGCTGGCTGGACCGGTTGCCCGCCGATGATGCACTGTTCCGCCAGATCCAGTCCGGCGAACTGCGTGCCTCCTGGAAGAAAGACATCCGCCAGCCTTTGCACCAACTGTTTACCGGCCGTGAGTATCACCCCGTTCTCGCGGGCATCGAAGAACTGCACCGCTCGGTCCTCAAATCCAGGGTATTCATTGCCCTGCACATGCACGCGGGCGATGGCAATGTGCACACCAACATCCCGCTCAACTCGGATGACTACGCGATGCTGCAGGAAGCTAACGCCGCCGTGGCACGCATCATGCGGCTGGCCACCGACCTGGACGGAGTGATCTCCGGCGAGCATGGCATTGGCCTGACAAAGTTTGAATTTCTCACTCCCGAGCAGGTGGCTACCTTTGTCGATTACAAGGAAGCGGTGGATCCGCAAGGCCGCTTCAACGCCGGTAAGCTGCTGCCCGGCGGCGATCTGGCGCGCGCCTACACGCCTTCGTTCTCTCTTCTGGAGTCTGAGTCCCTGATCATGGAGCAGTCTGAAATCGGCGCAATTGCCGACTCCATCAAGAACTGCCTGCGCTGTGGCAAATGCAAGCCGGTGTGCAACACTCACATACCACGCGCCAACCTGTTGTATTCGCCGCGCAACAAGATACTGGGCACCTCACTCCTGATCGAGGCCTTCCTCTACGAGGAGCAGACCCGGCGCGGTGTGTCACTCGCACACTTCGCCGAGTTCAATGACGTGGCCGACCATTGCACCGTCTGCCACAAGTGCAAGAGCCCCTGCCCGGTCAATATCGATTTTGGCGATGTTTCCGTCGCAATGCGTAACTTCCTCACCCGGCACGGACAGAAGAAGACCCGCCTCGCCACCCGAGCGGCCATGGCCTTCCTCACCATTCAGGACCCGGCTGCAATCAAGGCCTTGCGCAAGGTGATGATCGAATGGAGTTATCCGCTGCAACGCGTTGCCCACCGCGTTGCGAAGACCTTGGGCCTGGTCCAGGGCCAGACCAGCCACCCACCCGCCACGGTGGGCGATGCACCGCTGCGTGCCCAGGTGATCCACTTCATCAACAAGCCCATGCCCGGCGGCTTGCCGAAGAAAACCAGCCGCGCCCTCCTCGGTCTGGACGATCCGCACGTGGTGCCGGTCATTCGTGATCCGCAGCTGGCTGCGGAGGAGAGCGAGGCCGTGTTCTATTTCCCTGGCTGTGGCTCCGAACGGCTATTTTCCCAGGTGGGTCTTGCGACCCAGGCCATGCTCTGGCATGTGGGCGCCACCACCGTGCTGCCGCCGGGCTATTTGTGCTGCGGCTACCCGCAAACCGCCGCGGGACAGGAAGCCAAGGGCAGTCAGATCAGCGTAAACAACCAGGTGCTGTTCCACCGTGTTGCCAATACGCTCAACTATCTGGACATAAAGACTGTCATCGTTTCCTGTGGCACCTGCATGGACCAGTTGCTCAAGTATGAATTCGGCAAGATCTTCCCCGGCTGCCGCCTGCTGGACATCCACGAATATCTCCTGGAAAAAGGCATCAAGCTGCGCGGCACCAAGGGCGTGAAGTATCTGTACCACGACCCCTGCCATACTCCGATGAAGACAATCGCGCCGATGAAGGTGGCCGCCGGGCTGCTGGGCGATGGAGTAAAGCTATCCGACCGTTGCTGCGGTGAATCCGGCACGCTTGCGGTGACCAGGCCCGACGTGTCCACACAAATACGCTTCCGCAAGCAGGAAGAAATCCAGAAGGCTCGCAACCAACTGGGGGCAACGGAAGGCGAGACCGTCAAGCTGCTGACTTCCTGCCCCTCGTGTCTGCAAGGGCTGGCGCGCTATTCGAACGACACAGCCACCGAGCCCGACTACATCGTGGTGGAGTTGGCGAAGAATCTGTTGGGAACCGACTGGCTGGCAGAGTATGTGGCGCGGGTCAACCAGGGCGGGATCGAAAAAGTCTTGCTGTAATGCCGGAAGTGAAACGGAATTAATCAGTACGACAATTTTAGATATGGATGTCGATAATTTTTACACACACAAATGTGGGGCGGCACCTTATTGTTTCAACTCACTGTTTTGAAAAGTTAATTGAATGATCGAGCCGTTAGCATGATCCCTGCTTGTCTTTGACGACTATCAGGTAATGTCAAAAAAATTAAGAGTACGGGGGATATGTAGTGAACCAGCGCGCAGTAGCACTTGGGATTGCATCAATTTGCGTAGTCCTTTGGGGGTTGGCGTCTTCCGCCCAGGCCGCGGGTTTCTGCTCAACGAGTGCGGCAACTGAAGGTATCGCACCCGGCGACGTAACAATCAACGGCACGAGCGCAAACGATTGCTACGGAGTGGTGGCTGGCAATATCACGGGCAGCGGAACTTTTGCCGGGGCACCCGTGATCGATGGTTTGGCAGGTTGGGGGACAGGCTGGACGTACCTCGACGCAACAGATGAAGCCAGTGCCACCTTCACGGGGCTAAGCTTCACGGCTTCTGCCGGTTCAGGCTCTTCCGGTACCTGGACTTTGACCGGTGTGGATAGCAACGGCGCCAGCCCGCTCAATTTCCCAACCTCACTGGACATGGTGGTAGGCCTGAAGGCCGGAAGCGAATATGCCTTGTGGGGCTTCGATAACATCGTTGTCGATGCCAGCGACAGTGGCACGTTCAATATCGTCTTCACCAATAATGGCGGGCAGCATCCCGATCTATCGCACTTGATCTTGTTTGCCCGCGACGCCAGCGGCGGTTCAGTGGGTTCAGTCCCCGAAACTCAAACCTGGGCCATGATGTTAGCGGGTCTCGGCCTGGTCGGACTGCAACTGCGCCGGCGCAAGGACGGGCGGCACCTGCTCCGGGCCTGAAGGAACGGGGGGCAGAAAGAAGGGGGCATCGCCCCCTTTTTCTTTGGCCGCGCCTCTGGCTTATCGTGTTGTCATCGGCAGGGGCATCGTCACCGGGGCAGCCGGCATCTGCAGCGGCATGGCCGCAGGTGCGCCCGGCATGGGCATGGCGGATGCGGCAGTCGGTGCAGCCGACTTCATCATGCGCTCATAGACACTGCCCAGGTTAAGCATGGCTTTGGTGTAACCCTGCTCTGCCGATTTGCGGAACCAGGCAACGGCCTGATCCATGCTCTGGCTAACGCCCGCGCCATCGCGGTACATCACCCCGATGTTGTTTTGTGCTGCGGCGTCGCCCTGCTCTGCCGCCTTCTTGTACCAACTGGCAGCCTGGACAGGATCCTTGTTCACTCCCTGGCCCAGTTCATACAACACGCCCAGATTGTTCTGCGCCGCGGCGTCACCCTGCTCTGCCGCCTTGTCCAGCCACTGTGCCGCTTCCTTCGCGTCCCCGCCAGACTTTGTGAGCAGCCAGCCCAGGCGCCCCTGGGCGCTGGCCACGCCCTGTTCGGCGGCCTTGCGATAATAAACCAAGGCTTCTGCTGGTTTGGTCTGTTCCAGAAGTTGGGCCAGGTTGTTTTGCGCATGGATGTCCCCTGCATCAGCGCCAATGCGGAACCATTTCTCCGCTTCGGTCGTGCTGGCGGGCACACCATGTCCATCGCGATACAAAACACCGAGATTGTTGGCAGCAATGGCGTTTTTCTGCGCTGCGGCCTTGCCGTACCAGTTGATGGCCTGGGCGAAATCCTTGACGACGCCCTGGCCCTGCTCATACATCCAACCCAACTGCACCTGGGCATCCGCATCGCCTTGACTGGCCGCCTTGCCGAACCATTTTGCCGCTTGGAGAAGATCCGGCGCGCCGCCCTGGCCCTTGATGTACATCCAGCCGAGTTTGGTCTCAGCAAGCAGGTTGCCTTGTTCGGCGGCCATGCCGAACCATTTGCGTGCCTGCTCGAAATCCTGTTTCACGCCTTCGGCCCCGTCGCGATAAATCATCCCCAGATTGGCCTGCGCCGCGGCCAAACCTTGCTCGGCGGCGCTGGTAAACCATTTCACCGCTTCGCCGAAGTTCTTCGTCACGCCTTGGCCAGTGGCGTACTTGAGTCCCAGATTGTTCTGCGCATTGACATCATTCAGTTGCGCCGCCTTGGTCAGCCACTTGGCACTTTCCTCGGCATTTGCGGAAACCCCCTGGCCCTTGTCGTAGACATTGGCCAGATAACTCTGCGCCGCGGGAAAGTTCTGCTCGGCGGATTTCTTTAACCAGTCCAGCCCGGCTGCACTGTCTTTCTTGACCGCCGTTCCCTCCAGCAACATGATGGCCAGGTTGTACTGGGCTGCCGGTTCGCCTTGTTCGGCGGCCTTGCGATACCACTCGGCGGCCTTGGCCGGATCCTTGCTCACGCCATCACCTTTTTCATACGCCCAGCCCATCTTCATCTGAGCTTCCGGATCGCCTTTCTCGGCCGCCATCTGGTAATAGCGCATCCAGTCAGTGGGGTTCGGCAAATCCAAGGCGTAAACGGGAACGACAGCAAGACTACATAGCAGCACAAGCAGGGATTTGTTCATGGGTTCGATCCATTCAAAGTTTGAGGATTGCGATATTCAATCGGTACGGTCATCCACGCCACGACCGGCCGGCCATTCCGTTGGGCGGGCTGGAAATGCCAGTGGTGAACCGTCTCATAAGCGGCGGTATCCAATATCTGGGCACCACTGGACTGCTTCAACAGGATCGTGCCCACCGCCCCGCTGGTCAAAACCTCTGCGCGTAACACCACCTTGCCCCTCAGGTTGCTGGCAAGCGCCCCCAGAGGGTAGACCGGCATCTGATTGCCCGGCAGATGTTGGGGCGGAAATTCCGTGCTCGTGGCCGAGGAAGACGGCATGATGCTGTCCAGCCCTTTGGGAATGGGTTTAGCGCCAAGCCCGGCCATCATCAGGGGGATTTCACAGAAATGAGTGGGCGTCGACGCTTTCACCGAGGTCGCGGTATAACGGTCCTCGAGCAGGCGCGCGCTCCCGGCGCTGACGGCGGCAGGCTGCATGTCAGGCTTTGTATCTTCCGCGCTTTCGAATGATGCATTGATCGGGGCATCCCCACCGGCCAGTTGGGGAGATTGGCTTCCCGGGCCGCCACGCGCAAAACGATCCCCGTCAGCTGCTGCAACCTGAAATGCGTTCGCGCCGCCTTCGTTGGACGCTTGGCGCTGGCCACCAACAGATCCACCGCTGCCGTCAGGCCCGGATCGCGCGCTTCCTCCCAAACCTGCAGTCGCCACTGGCGAGGGGCCCGTACCAGAGGATCCCGTCAACCCTCCCGCTTGCTGCTCCCCCGGCGCGGTTGCTGAGCCTCCTTGACCGTTGGAGCGTGAACCGTAGTCCCGATTGCTGCCTGTTCCGCCACCGGACGCCGCTACCCTCGACGCCGCACTGCCGCCACCCACCGGGGCAGCAGCAAGTGCCATTCCGGGTTCCCTGCCCGGGCGGTTGGTTCCACCCTCCGTCGTTCGCCCGGCTGCCAGCGTTTCTCCCCGGGACAGGGCTGCACTGCCCGCCATTCGGCCAACGGGGGCGGTCGCAACTGCCGCGGCCTGGTTGGTGGAAGCGGTTTGCCACCCACCCTGCCGGGCTTCATTGGCACGTGAATCGAGGCCGGCCGCAGGCTGCTGCGCACCGCCCTGGCTGGCTAGCGAGCCGCCCGGTCGCGAGGCGTGGCGATATTCGGGCGTCAGGGATTGGGCCCCCGGCGTGCTGCCGGACAGGAATCTTGGGCCCGGCCTCGAGTCCTCGCCGGGTTGCGGTAGGCTAGCATGAGCGATGGAGGGCTGACGTCCGGCGAATGCGGGGCGTGGCGGCAGGCTCGCCGGCGCATTGGCCTGCAAGGTCGCCCCCGGCGCGGCACCCTGGCCTGGGTTTCCTGCTGCCCCGGGCGCCGTACCGACGTCCTTGTTCGGTGCGGGGGCTGTCATGGCGGAGGTAGCCAGCTTGATGGTATTTCCTGCAGAGCGGATCTTGCGCTTTCTGACGGCTTTGAGCTCGGCTTGCATTTCCTGCAACGCAACCGGCGGGTTGACCGGTGTCCGACGCACGGCGGGCGGGCGGGACGCCGTGAGAGTGCGGCTCGCGCGCTGGTGCGTGGCATGGCTGGCGTGGCTCGCTTGGCGCTGGACCTGCGCCGGAAGCGGCGCTTCTTGCTCCAGTTGGACTTCAATTTCCAACGGAGGCGGCAGCGGCTCTCGGTACAAGAGCCACGGCAGGGATAGCAACAGTATCAGGTGCAGGCCCACCGAACCCAGAAAAGCCACCCACTGGTGGCGTTCGACAAGTTGGGTCGAGGCAAGGCCGGAGGTTAGCGGCAGGAACTTATCGCCGTGCATTTAGCTCGCGCAACTCCGTGGTGACAAAGGTCAGCTTGGCAATACCGGCGCGGTTGACCGCCGCCATCACCTGGGCAATGCGCCCATAGGGCACACGCTCATCCGCCTTCAGCCGTATGCTGACATTCTCGTGTGTTGTTGCGTATTGCTTGAGTTGGCCTTCTAGGTCCTGGCCTGCCACTTTGGCCTTGTCGACGAACACTTCCCCCTCCGCATTGACCAGCAAATCCAGCGCCTGCACGTCCGGCAATTTGGCGAGCGGGGCGGTCTTGGGCAAATTGACCTGGACCGACTGCATGAGAAAGGGCGCGGTCACCATGAATATCACCAGCAGCACAAGCATCACATCGACCAGGGGCGTGACGTTGATCTCGCTCATGGCGGTGTATTCGGACTCGACATTGAAGGCCATTTACTTGGGCTCCACGCGGAATTCGGACTTGGCGGCAAGATTGAGAAAATCGGCGGCGAACTGGTCAAGTTCCGCGACGTACAGGCGCAGACGGCGCACCCCGTAGTTGTAGGCCAGCACGGCCGGCACCGCAGTTGCTATACCCACTGCAGTGGCAATCAGGGCATCGCCCACTGGTCCCGCCACCACGTTGAGGGTGGCGTTGCCGGCCATGCTGATGTCGGCCAGCGCATTCTTGATGCCCCAGACCGTGCCGAACAGGCCAATGAATGGCGCGGTGCTGCCAATGCTGGCCAGAGCCATCAGACCGGTCTCCAGCCGGTGCTGCTCCTTCTGCGCCTGCATGCGCAGGTTGCGCTCGAGGATTTCCTGGCGGTTGCCGGCCAAGGACAGATTGTCCGCAGCATATTCCGCCTTGCGTAGCGTCGCGAACCCCATCTGGCAAAGTCGGGCCAGCATGCCTTCTTCAGCGGCCGCGGACTTTTCGGCATCGGAAAAGTCCCGAGCGCCCCAGAACAGCCGTTTGAGTTTTTCGTTTTGCCGGCGCGCCTGTGTCTGCTGCCAGAATTTGGCCAATATCAAACTCCAGGTGACAATGGAAAACGCCAGCAACAGCAAGAGTGACAGGTTGACGGCGGGGGAGTTGGTGAAATTCAGCATGAAAGCTCCACTTCAAACACAGTTAACCGATCCCGCCGGGGTAAACGGGATCGACATGAATCAAATCGCTTGGGAAATCACGAGGGGGAAACTAGCTTGCTCGACCTGGGGGGCACACTTCAGCCGTATGAACGACTTGCTTGCACATCGCGGAAGGACAAAACATTACACACAACTCATGACTTTATAGTGGATATTTTCCCCGTAATCTCCATTGACCGCAAGGTGCACGACATCAGGATTTGTGATCGGGCAGCCAAGTGGTTGCTAATCCACCGCGCTTGTCATTGACTAGCGCAACTTTACCCATCTCGATTGACAATGGACTGTGTATTGTGTCTGGAAACCGGCGGATCCGTATTGTGGCAGGACGAATTTTGCCGCGTCGTTCTTGCCGGGGAAGCCGATTATCCCGGCCTATGCCGGGTGATCCCGAATCGGCATGTCATGGAAATGACCGATCTATCGACCGCCGAGCAAACCCGCCTGTTTTTGGTGGTCATGGCAGTAGAGGCCGCATTGCGCGAAATCATGGTGCCGGACAAGATCAACTTGGCCTCCTTCGGCAACGTGGTGCCCCACCTCCACTGGCACGTGATTCCCCGTTATACCGGCGACAAACACTTTCCTGAACCGATTTGGGGGCGGCCACAACGCGATGTGGTCCCCCATTTTTCAGGCCGGACGCTGGAACAAGACCTGCGCCGGGAGCTGAAGGAGAAACTCACTTGACCAGGCGCAGCCGGGGCTGCCCCTGGTCTTGCGTTTCCGACTGAGGCTGGATCAAATGCTCCTGCGTAAATAGCGCGGAGAAGGTGCTGCCCTTACTGAGGATGCTTTGAATCTCAAGCCGCGCACCGTGACGGTTGAGAATGTGTTTGACGATGGCCAGTCCCAGACCTGTCCCGCCTGTTTCACGCGAGCGGCTGCGGTCCACCCGGTAGAATCGCTCGGTCAGTCGGGGAATATGCTCGGCGGCAATGCCTTCGCCTGTATCCGTAACAGAGAATGTGGCCGCTTTGTCACGCTCGGCCCAGCGCAGCGTGATGCGGCCGCCTTCTGGTGTGTAGCGCACCGCATTGCTGACCAGATTGGAAAAAGCGCTGTGGATTTCCTGCAGGCTGCCCCTGAGCCAGACCTGGCTGTCGACTTCCACTTCAATGCGATGACGGCCATGGCTGAGTTGTTCCGCTTCGCGGCCGAGTTCCTGCACCAGGGCCGGAATTGAAATATGCTCTTCGGCTGGAGGTTGGTCAGTGCATTCCAGCTTGGAGAGGGTAAGCAAATCGTCGAGCAGGCGTTGCATGCGCCGTGAATGCCCCAACATCAAGGCGAAATAGCGCTTGAGGTCCGCATCCGACGGTTTTTCCATGTCGGCCAGGGTCTCGACAAAACCACCAACCACGGTTAATGGGGTGCGCAGTTCGTGTGACACGTTGGCGACAAAGTCGCGCCGCATCGCGTCCACCCTTTCCAGTTCCGTCACATCGCGCGCCACCAACAGTTTCTTGCCTCCCTCAAACGGCACCAGTTGCAGGGTAAGCAGGGTTTCCCGGTTGAGCGGGGAACGGCAGGTCATGCGGCGGGAATAATCCCGAGCATTCAGGAACTCGACAAAATTGGCCTGGCGCAGAAGGTACTGGATAAACTGGCCTTTATCGCGCTTGCTTTCGATTCCCAGATAGGTGCGCGACGCGGCGTTGCACCATTCGATCTGATCCTCGTCGTTGAGAATCACAATGCCATCGGGCACCGCGCCGGCGGCATTCTGAAATTGCTCCAGTGCCGAGGCCAGCTCGGACTGGTTGCGGGTCTGCTTGTTGTAGAGTTTTTCCAGCCGGTAAAAGATGTCACCCCAAAGCCCCAAGTCGCGCGGTGCAGGAGTGGGAACGATGACGATCCTTTCCAGCCAGGAAGCCAGGCGGGATTCCTGCCACAGTTGGCGAAGGAGATAAAGCATTAGAAGCAGGGTGAATACCATCCAGCCTGCGCCCATGCCCTTGGCAACGCCTACGAACAAGGCTATCAGCGAAAAACCCGCGAGGGCAAGAAACGGCCGCCACCAGAATCCCATGCTTATGCCTCTAGATAGCCCCAAAGGCCCCCTCATGTTGGACGCGCGGATTATCGCACGGCGGCCGCTTGTCTGCGCAGGTCAAGACGTCCCATCATTGCTGGACGGAGAACCGGTAACCGCTGCCGCGCACCGTCTGGATCAGCCTATCGTGTCCGGAAGGTTCCAGCGCCAGTCGCAGCCGACGGATGTGCACGTCGACGGTGCGCTCTTCGACAAATACATCGTCACCCCACACCTGGTCGAGCAACTGAGAACGGGAAAATACCCGTTCGGCATGGGTCATGAAGAAATGCAGCAGGCGAAATTCGGTCGGCCCGAGATCCAAGGCCTTGTTGTTGCCCGTAACACGGTGGCTGATGGGGTCTAGTTTCAGGCCACGGACTTCAACCGGGTCCTCCGTCATTTGCGGAGCACGGCGGCGCAACACGGCCTTGATTCGCGACACCAGTTCGCGCGGGGAAAAAGGCTTGGTGAGGTAGTCGTCGGCCCCGCCATCCAGACCCGCCACCTTGTCCCTTTCTTCGCCGCGCGCAGTCAGCATGATAATGGGCACATCCTTGTATCGGGTGTCGGTGCGCAGCCGCTGGCACAGGTTCAGCCCGGACATGCCGGGCAGCATCCAGTCCAGCAGGATTACGTCGGGCAGATTCTGCTGTAAGTCGCGCAAGGCCTGTTCCGCGTCCGGGGCGACGGTCACGCTGTGGCCGGCTTGGCCCAAATTCAGCTTCAGCAGTTCCTGTATTCCCGGTTCGTCTTCCACCAGCAATATGTTGGCAGCCATCGTCGCTCCGTCTCGGATATTGAACGGCCTCATACTATGACAGCAAAATGAATGTTTTGTGACAGGCTGACCCCTCCCGGGCTCAGTTAGAATGGCTGATTTGCGGGGTGGCCATGGAAGACCAGGACAAGACCACACATTTTGGCTACCAGCAGGTGGCCGAAGCTGAAAAGGCGGCCAAGGTCGCCGACGTATTCCATTCCGTAGCCAGCCGCTACGACCTGATGAACGACCTCATGTCCGCCGGCCTGCACCGACTTTGGAAGCGATATGCCGTGCTGCAAGCCGGGCTGCGCCCCGGCATGCGAGTACTGGACGTGGCTGGCGGCACGGCGGACTTGACCCGTCTTTTTCTCAACCAAGTCGGCGACGGCGGCCAAGTGGTGTTGACCGACATCAATTTTTCCATGCTGCGCGAAGGCCGGGATCGGATGCTCAATGAAGGCCGGCTTCCTCCTACCGCACAGTGCGATGGTGAAAGTCTGCCGTTTCCCGACGACACGTTCGACTGCGTGTCCGTCGCCTTCGGACTGCGCAACATGACCCACAAGGAACAGGCGCTAAAGGAAATGCATCGGGTGTTGAAGCCCGGTGGGCGCCTGCTGGTGCTGGAGTTCTCCAAGGTCTGGAAACCCTTGGCGCCACTTTACGATGCCTATTCCTTCAACATCCTTCCGCGCATAGGCAAGTTGGTGGCAGGCGATGAGTCCAGCTACCGCTATTTGGCCGAGTCCATCCGCATGCACCCGGACCAGGAAGCGCTCAAGGCCATGATGGAGGAATCAGGCTTCTTCAAGGTGGATTACGCGAATCTGACTGGTGGTGTGGTGGCTTTGCACAAGGGCTACAAGGTTTGAATCTGATCGTCCCGCTGGTCTTGCAGGCCATCAATCATTTGCTCGAACAGAATCCTGGGGCCCCAGAAGGCCTCGCTCGTCACGCCGGCAAGACCGTGCGACTGGATGGCGGGCTGTTCACCCTGGATGTGGCCATCTCGGCAGACGGAGCCTTCATTGACAGCGCAAGACCGGCGCCGGACGCGACGATCCGCCTCGACCCCAGGCTGCTGCTCGGTCTGCCCCTGAATGGCCGGGCGGCCTTCAAGGCCCTGGATAGCGAAGGGGACGCCAGCCTGCTGGCGGAACTGAACCGGATCTTCCAGACCCTGCGCTGGGATAGCGAAGCCGACCTCGCGCCACTCTTGGGCGACATGGCCGCCCACCGGCTGGCCACCGGCGCCCACGCCCTGCGCCACTGGGCCAAGGAAAGCCGGACAGCGGCGGCAGCTACGGTGGCGGAATATCTGACCGAGGAACAACCGCTCTTGGCGAACCGCCCGCAAGCCGAACAGTTCTATCGGGACGTCGACGCGCTCAGGGATGATGCCGCCCGGCTCGAAGCCCGCCTGAAGCGCCTGGAGCAAGGATCTTGAACCTATTCCGGTTGGTGCAGATTTCCTGGGTCGCGTGGCGCTTCGGGCTGGATGAGGTGATCCTGGCGTCGCCGCGTGCCCGCTACCTGCGCGGCTTTCTTCGCATCGTGTTCTTCTGGCGCAATCTCACCGCCCCCCGCGCCCAGCGTCTGCGCCTGGCGCTCGAATCCCTCGGCCCTCTGTTCGTCAAGTTCGGCCAGATGCTGTCCACCCGGCGCGACCTTCTGCCGGCAGACTTTGCCGACGAACTGGCGCGCCTGCAGGATCAAGTACCGCCATTTGAATTCGCCCAGGTTGAGAAGATACTTGATGCCGCCTATGGCCGTCCCTGGCAGCAGGTGTTCAGCCAGTTTGACCCCCAACCGGTGGCGTCCGCGTCGGTGGCCCAAGTCCATTTTGCCCAATTGTGCGATGGCCATCCGGTGGCAGTCAAAGTGCTGCGCCCGGGCATCGCGACCATCATTAAGCATGACCTGGCCTTGCTGGATGCCGCCGCCATCCTGGTGGAAAAACTCTTCGCCGACGGCAAACGGCTGCGTCCGCGCGAAGTGGTGGACGAATTCCGCAAGACCCTGCGCGATGAGTTGGACCTGATGCAGGAAGGCTCGAACGCCGCGCTGATCCGGCGCAATTTCAAGGGCTCAAGCCTGCTTCGGGTGCTGGAAGTCCATTTTGATTTCAGCCGCGAATCCGTGCTGGTGATGGAACGCATCCACGGCACGCCCATCAGCCAGAAGCATGCGTTGATCCAGGCCGGCGTGAATATCCCGCAGTTGGCGAAGAATGGCG
The DNA here is from genome assembly GCA_963782495.1 of uncultured beta proteobacterium. GTDB lineage: Bacteria > Pseudomonadota > Gammaproteobacteria > Burkholderiales > Thiobacillaceae > DASQBT01. Next base: position 116,236 of record CAWAJU010000005.1, read on the forward strand.
TCGAGATATTCTTCACACAAGTGTTTCGTGACGGGTTTTTCCATGCCGACATGCATCCGGGAAATATCTTTGTCGGCACGGACGGTCCCGACAAAGGCAAGTACATGGCGGTCGATTACGGCATCTGCGGCACCCTTTCCGAATCCGACAAGCATTATCTTGCAATCAATTTCCTCGCCGCCTTCCGCCAGGATTACAAGCGTTTTGCCGAAGCCCATATCGAGTCCGGCTGGGTGCCGGCCAGCACTCGGGTGGAAGAACTCGAATCTGCGGTGCGGGCCTGTTGCGAGCCTTACTTCAACAAGCCCATCAAGGACATCTCTTTCGGCCATTTGTTGATGCGCCTGTTTGCAATGTCGCGCCGTTTCAATGTGGAAATTCAACCGCAATTGGTGCTGCTGCAAAAGACCCTGTTGCAAATCGAGGGCCTGGGGCGTGAACTGGACCCGAATCTCGATCTGTGGCAAACGGGCAAACCCTACCTGGAGCGCTGGATGAGCGAACAGTTGGGCTGGCGGGGCCTGGTCAAGAACATGAGAAATGAAGCACCGGAATGGGCCAGCCTGGTGCCCCAGATTCCGCGGCTGCTGCACGGCTACCTTGCTCGCAAGGATTCGGCCCGGCTGGAACAATGGCACAAGCAGTGGCTGCGCCATCAACAACGCCAGGCGCGCATGATGTTCGTGCTCTTCCTGCTGCTCCTGTTGCTGGCCTTGAGCCAGTTCGGGAACTGGCTCAAGTAGATGTACGACAGGTTAAGAACGCTGGCCGGTCAGTTGCTGGCGGTGCCCGGCGCGCCGGACAAGCTAGTCTCCGAGTATTTCTCCAAGTCGGCGCCAACGATCCTGCCCACCTCCATCAAGGAGCACATGGTGGAGGCGTGGCGACTGTCGGATGCATCTGTGCTTTCCTTGCTCAATCGTTCACAGGGGCTGGCCCTGGAACTCTTGCGAGTCGGAACGCCGCTGGATACCCTGACCCTGCCGCTTCCACCTGAGGTACTGAGCGCGGCTAGCCAGAGCGGCGATCACCCCACTGGGCCTTACCGCGTTTCTCCGCTGATTCTGGCCCTGACCGCTTTGGCCGCTGGCTATATCGAGGGTGACCGGCCTTTGCGCAAGGCCGCCCCCGAACTCTTGAAAGGCGCCCAGGAACTCCTGTTGGTCGCGGCCTGCCGCCTGTGCGGCTGAGGGGTGCAATTGCCCATTAACCGATAAAATATCACCCAATTCCTGATCATTTGACGGACATGAAGCGCATCCTGGTGACCGCTAAAATCCTCCATGCTGCTCCAAGCGAAGCGGTTCGATTCACGCTCAGCATCAAGCCGGACTACCGTTCCGGCGATTTCGGCGGGGCGTTCAAGACCTATCTCAATAACCGGCTTCTTCCCGAACACAAGCTGCAGTTCCGCATGGACAAGGGCCATAGCCGGGCCGGCCCCGGCTGGAGTGGCCGCGCGACCTCCGCGATCGCGTCCCAAGCTTCGCCATGAATAACAGCCTGCTCTGGTTCGTCATCCTGTACTGGGTCATTTCAGTCGGCATAGGGCTGTGGGCCGCCACACGCGTCCACACTACCAAAGACTTTGCAGTGGCCGGTCGCCACCTGCCTTTCTACATGGTGACCGCCACCGTTTTCGCCACCTGGTTCGGTTCCGAGACGGTGCTGGGCATTCCGGCCACCTTTCTGCAGGAGAATCTGCATGGCGTGGTGGCCGACCCTTTTGGCGCGTCGTTATGCCTGATCCTGGTGGGCCTGTTCTTTGCCGCGCCACTGTATCGCCTGAACCTGCTCACCATCGGCGACTTCTACAAGAAACGCTTCGGGCGCAGCGTTGAAGCGCTGACCACCATCGCCATCGTGATTTCCTACCTGGGCTGGGTGGGTGCGCAGATCACTGCCCTGGGACTGGTGTTCAACGTTGTCTCCGGCGGTACGATCAGCAAGCTTGCGGGCATGTGGATCGGGTCGTCGACCATACTTATCTACACCCTGTTCGGCGGCATGTGGGCGGTGGCGATCACGGACTTCCTGCAGATGATCGTGATTGTGATCGGCATGCTCTGGATCGGTGGGGAAATCAGCAACCAGGTGGGCGGCGTGGGCGTCGTGATCAGACATGCGGCCGCAGCCGGCAAGTTCAGCTTCTGGCCCGCATGGGACCTCAAGGAGATGATCGGCTTCTTCGCCGCCTGGATCACCATGATGCTGGGTTCCATCCCGCAACAGGACGTGTTCCAGAGGGTGCAGTCGTCCAAGACCGAAAGGATCGCAGTGTGGGGTTCGGTGCTGGGCGGCAGCCTCTACTTCGTGTTTGCCTTCGTGCCGATGTTTCTGGCCTACTCCGCCACCCTCATTGATCCCGGTCTAGTGAAACGGCTGATCGACACCGATTCGCAGATGATCCTGCCTCGCCTGGTGATCGATCACGCGCCGATGTTTGCCCAGGTCATGTTTTTCGGTGCCTTGCTGTCTGCCATCAAGAGCTGTGCTTCGGCCACGCTGTTGGCACCTTCAGTGACCTTCACCGAAAACCTGCTCAAACCGATGATGGGACAGATGTCGGATCACAAATTGCTGCGCACGATGCGCGCAGTGACGCTGAGTTTCACCGTTCTGGTCACGCTCTATGCCATCAATTCAAAGGCCAGCATTTTCAAGATGGTGGAGAATGCCTACCAGATCACCCTGGTCATGGCTTTCGTCCCCCTGGCGTTCGGGGTGTACTGGAAGCGCGCCACCAACCAGGGTGCACTGCTGGCCATTTTTCTTGGCCTGTCGACTTGGCTTGCCATGTTGCTCGTCGGACCGGAGGACCCGTTCATTCCTGCCCAGTTTGCCGGCCTGCTGATGTCCCTGCTGGGCATGGTGGCCGGCTCCCTGCTGCCTCAGCGGGTGGCCCATCCCCTGCCGGCGCATGATATTCATGCCGCCTTGCATCACCGCGCAGCGGGCCACACACAACACGTCGGTTCGTTGCCCCACCACCATTCCTAGGGCACGAAATTACACCGAATTCGTTGATTCGAAACGCATTCAGTCAATTTGGCGCCTTCACTGGTCGGCAACCCCAGGTCGCCGGCTCGATTCAATCCACGGGAATATTCAACGCAGAAATCAGCGGCCCCAGGTACTTTTCATAGTGGCGCCATCTCCCCAGGGAATTTCGATATATCGGCTGCCTCACCTGCCAGGCGCTTGCGGTCTTTACGGCGCGATGCGTTTTATTGAAGTCAAGACAATCGGGCGTCCAGGCGAGATCCAGGAACTCGATCAAGCGACGCGCCTGATTCTCGAAGTCCGTTACCAATGACTCGTAGTCAACTTCCAGCATGCGCAAGGCAAGATTACTGAGCCAGTGGCTGGCAAGCCGATCGGTCTCGTAAAGGCGATCGCCGCAGTGCTTCAGGTTATAGGAAAAGGCGTATTGGCTTGAAGAAAACCGCGTCGTATAGCAGGACAGGCCGACATCGCGAAGATCGCGACGGCACACGATTACGCGCGCTCTGGGAAACAAGACAGCAATTTCGCCCAGCCTGAATATATTGTCCGGCATCTTGTCGGTAATTGCGCTCGCCTGCGGCGCCAGTGCGCGTATGCGGGCCAGATAGCCATCTGCGCAGGCGCGCAACTCGACCGGGCCATCAAGCCTGTTGGGTGCGGAAAGGAGTCCAATGTCCCGCAACTCCCCTGCACCATATACATCCGGGTGACTGGATATAATCTGCTCTACCAGGCTGGTCCCCGAGCGCGGGGGCCCCACAATGAAAACAGGCACCTCGGAGGGATTGCCCCAATCCTGGCGCTCATTCAACCAGGATGGCGTCGTCCTGGAGATGATTTCCTTGACATAGGCGCGGAACTGGTCGGGCTCAAAGGCTTGACCGGTTTCCACGAGGAATTGTTCGAATTTATCGTTTGCAATGGAAAAATCGGCGAATGCCTCGTCATATTTCCCCTCGTCGTCATACAGCTTGCCAAGCGCGAAGTGGCTCGCGATGCGTTGTTCACGCGATAGCGTTCGCTTCTTCAACATGGCCTTCAAACGGGAAATATCGGCGTTGGCATTGCTCGCGCGGCGACAGCTGACGAGATGGCGAAAAGCTTCAGCATAGTCGGGACGGATCTCAATCGCCCGGTTGAAGCTCTCGACCGCCTGATCGAAATGGCCCATCGTCCGTTGCGCCACTCCCAATGCGTTCCACGCCTCCGCCATGGTTGGCGCCAGCCTGGTCGCCTGTTCCAGGACGCCTGTCGCTTCTTCCACCGCGCCATGCTTGAGCATGGCCGCGCCGAGGCCATAGCGGGCCGTTGCTGAAGAAGGTGCGAGGTCGCAGGCGTTGCGATGGCACTGGATGCCCTCTTCGACCCGATCAGTTTGCATCAGCAAATTGCCCAGATTGCTTTGCGACGAAGCAAAGCGGGGATTCAGCTTGCAGGCAAGACGGAACGCGTCTTCCGCAAGCTGGACCTGGTTCAGGGCCAATAGTGCGCTGCCACGATCATTGTGGCTGTCAGGGTTGTCGGGATTCAGCGCGATGGCGATGTCTGCATGCCGCAAGGCCATCGCAAAATCACCCGATTCAAGGGCCGCTTTGGCAAGATTAAGTTGGGCGGCCTCAAATTCAGGTTGCAGTCTGATCGCGCGCTGATACTGTGCGATGGCGTCGCGGATTCGGCCACTTGCGCGCAAGGCATTGCCAAAATTCATGTGCACCGCGGCCATGTCCGGATTAAGTCGAATTGCGCGCTCGAATAGTTTGATCGAGCGATTCAGATTGCGCCGTTGGGTTTCAAGAAGCCCGAGCATGTGCAATGAATCAAAATGATTTGGAATTGCACTGAGCACCTTCTGATAGCCGGCGGCCGCGGCATCCTGGGAATTGTCTACGTCAAGAATCAACTGCACCGGACCTTCAGGAAACGCGCGCAAGCGCCTGACTAGCGGCGCGGGTGGCAAAAAACAAACGCGGCGTCTGATGACGCCGCGTTCGGCTTCCTGGGTCCCGGCTCCCCTTGGGCCGGACAGAAACTCAGCTCTGGCGGCGACGCCCCCAGCCCAGGCCAAGCAAGCCAGCGCCAAGCAGGGCGAGGGTGGCAGGCTCAGGCACACCGCCGATGGTGGGAGGCGCACTTTGGCTGATTGGCTCCTCCAGTGAGAAGTAATCGTGGCCACCACCGCCGGGGATGGGGGTGAGGAAATGGACCACACCGTCATCAAAACTAGTCGTCGTGAAATAGGCGTCCAGACCACCGTAGTCGTCCACACCGCTACCCGGGCCCGTGCCCGGGCCGGTGCTCAGGCCCGCTGCCGCGTTGCTAGGCGTGCCCAAGGTGTAAAGGTTAATACCATCACCGTCAAAGCCGAAGATAAAGCTTCCGCTGATGGCGAAGCTTGCTATCGGGGATGAGGTGTTGTTGACCACACCGACCGACGCATCCTCAGCAAACTCATAGTTGGTGGTGGCACCAAACTCCGTGGAAATGCTGCCGTCAGAATTGAAGGTAATGAGCAGGTTGCAATCCGCCGCATTTCCTCCAGCGAGAGTGGTGTCCGGACACACGCCGGACGTTGTAAAAACAGCATATGCCGGCGCCATGGCAATTAGGGCCCCCAGCGCGACCGCACCGCCGAAAAGTCGAGTTGATAGCTTCATAGTAAATAACCCCTTGATAGTGAAATGTGAAATCCCTGTGAGGCGACTCGATGTTCCGGTAACCAACTACAATTTCGCCCTCGCTCCTGTATAAGCAGATTGTGTACCAGATGACATTTATTTATATAAATCATAGCGGTACTAAGTCGATGTGCATATCCTAATCATCAAACCCTTAGTGCCTGTAAGATTCCTCGACAACCACTTGTTTGAGTGGTGGCGCGCTGGATGCCCTTAACAGCGGGTCACAGAGCTGCTCACAAGCCCGTGACAAAATTATTCGCGAGGTGGCCCACCGCCTGCAACGCCAGCCTGGCGCCCGCCGGTTTGGCAGCCTTGTCGGTCTTCCAGTCAACCTCGGTAAACACGCTTACGGGAGGGCGCTTCATCTGCGCCTGTCGCCGGCGTCGAGACTCGCAGATCCCTTGCGCCCCTGGCCCGCCGCCCGACCCTAAGCAATTTGGTCGCAGCAACGAATGCGGCCGCTAGAGGCGTCGCTCTTCTTTACACCTATTAGATATGGAGATCTGCTTAACAAGCCTATGCTATATCACTGATTTAAAGCGACTTTTTTGTTCATGGCGCAGGACAAGATGGGTTACACGCGTGACTTCAGAGTGTTGCAACCAGCCAAGTGAGCCACGCGTTAAGCTGGGTGCGCATTTGCAAATTCTTTCTGAGCTAGTTAAGGGGAAATCATGAAAAGAACGTCTATTGCCTTGGCCATAGGCCTGATGGCTTCCGGGTCCGCCTTCGCGAACACCTTCGTGAATGGCGCTTTTGGAGATGGCAACTTGGGCAGCTTGACTGGAAGCGGCTGCTGGGGTGGCGGTTCATTCTTTGGCTATTCATGTGATGCCACGCACACCGTCTTCCCCTGTACCGGCGCCGCTCTTCCGCTCGACCCAAGCCTGTTTGCCGGCGCGCCGAACAACACCCTGGTCGGCGTTGGCGTGAACCCAATTTCGGGAAATTCGACCGTTTATGGCGGCGGCTACGCTGCCCGCCTGAACGACTCGATCAACAACACTATGGCGTGTCGATTCTCAAGCAATCGGTGAGCCACTACACCGATACTGACATCTTCTTCGAATGGAACGCGGTGCTGGAGTCGTCGCATCGCCTGACCGACCCGGATTAGTTTGCCCTCAGCCTGCATGGTGACAGCACCAATACGGATATCGTCACCCGGTCTTACAGCTCCGCCTCCACCCCGGGGACCTTCAGTTTCTGCGCCAACAACTCCAGCCGGTTCTGCAGCGGCTGGCAGGTGGAGCATATTGATGTGGCCGCGCTGGGGGGCGATCGGACACGACTTCATTCTCACCCTGCAGGCATCCGACTGCCCGTACAGTGGCCATGCCGGTTATACCTACCTTGACGCTATTGGGCCCGGGGCTGGCGCGTCTGGGCTTGATGCGCCGCAAGCAACGCGTCTGATCGTCCCCGCTCAGGGAGAAACGGCGGCCTCTGGTCGCCGTTTTCTTTGGTACTACAATATTCCTTTGACTCAGCTCTGGCACCGGGGCCCAACAAAACATTTTCACCCAAGCCAAAAAGGCCGGAACTGACCGCCTCACCCGAGAAAATCGCCTGAACGAGGCCGGTAGCCTGTATGGGTCCGTGTGCAAGACCGACCCCTCCGATGTGGGGGCCTGGGTCAAGCTCTCCGCAGTGCAACATCGCCTGAGGCGGCATGATGAGGCCGAGGCCACCAGCCAGCGCGCCTTGCAACTGGCGCCCAAGCTGGCCTTTGCCCATCACGCGCACGCAACAGCCCTGCAATGCCTGGGCAAGCTGGACGCCGCCACTGCGGGCTACCGCCGGGCGATCCAGCTTAAGCCAGATTACGCCGACGCCCATTACCTCCTCGGCAATGTCCTGATGGAGCAGGGCAAGCTCCAAAATGCCGTGGCCAGCCTGACCCAGGCTGTCGCGTTGCGCCCGGATTTCTTTGCGGCATTGAGCGATCTGGGAGCGGCCCTTCTCATGATCGGCCACTTGGACGAGGCCCCAGGTATCCTGCAGCGCGCCCTGGCGCTGCGGCCTGACTCCGCCGAAGTGCTGGCCAACATGGCCAACTTGCTGGAAATGGATGAGCGCGTGGAGGAGGCCCTGGCACTTCATGCGCGCGCCCTGTCCGTGCAGCCGGACTCATTGGACATACTGGCCAAGCAGGCCGAACTGCTCGAAAAGACCGGCCGCCTCGCTGAGTCCCGCGAAGCAGTTCAGAGCGGGCTGGAGCGGCAGCCGCAGCATCCCGTCCTGAATCTGGTCGCTGCACGCCTCAAGCGGCGCGAGGGCCACCATGCGGAGGCAGCCGCTCAGCTCGAAGCGGTGCTGTCCCAATCGATGCGCCACGATACGGGCGGCGAAATCCACCTCTTGCTCGGTCAACTCTACGACCGCCTGGGCCGCAACGAAGAAGTATTCTTCCACCTGGCCGAAGGAAAGCGGCGCACGGCCTCAGCCGCCGATCCGGAGGGTTTGGGCCGGAAGCGTTTCCTGGACAAGATCGACGCCTCCCTGGCTGGGCTCACAAACCGCCTATTGACGATCAGGGATAGCGATACCGGCCCGAGTACCGACGCGCCAGTCTTCTTGATTGGCTTTCCGCGCTCCGGGACAACCTTGCTCGAACAAATCCTGGGCAGTCATCCCGCGCTCCAGACCATGGAGGAAAAACCGACCGCCGCGGCCATGGAACAGGCGTTTCTGGCGATGACCGGCGGCGGCCCGGATGCGCTGGCGGACCTGAAACCGGACCAAGTGACAAGCCTGCGACGGGCGTATTTCGACGAAGCCACCCGTCATGTGCAGCGCCGGCCCGGCACCCTGCTGGTCGACAAGTTGCCGCTCAACACCATTCGCGTGCCGCTGTTGTGGCGTGTCTTTCCCCAGGCGCGATTCATACTGGCCATACGCCATCCTTGCGACGTCACGCTGAGTTGCCTGATGCAGAACTTCGGCGCCAACGATGCCATGGCGGGGTTTGTTTCGCTGGAGAGCGTCGCGGAAATTTACGCCCAGGTGATGGGCGCGTGGCGGGAATTCTCCGCGCGGCTGCCGCTTCAATGGCATCGAGTGCGCTATGAGGACCTGATCGCAGACTTCGAAGACGAGGCACGCAAGCTGCTGGATTTCCTTGGCGTGGGCTGGGATGACGAAGTACTCGACCACACCCGCCACGCGCAGGAACGTACCGTCATCAACACCCCCAGCTATCATCAGGTCACCCAGCCCCTCTACCAGCACGCCCGATACCGCTGGAAACGCTATGCCTCGGCCTTCACGCCAATATTGCCTACCCTGCAGCCGTTCATCGATCACTTCGGTTACGCCGAGCCAGTATTCATCCCTTAAGCTGTCCTGACCACGCTTGGGACGCAGAAGACGCGCCTCGGCGCAGGCAGCCTTCATGCTCCAGCTTGAGCAGGATGCGCTGGATGGCTTCATTCTCTTCAAGATCCCTCGTGTCGATTGCGGCTTCCTCATGTTCCGGCACCGCGTAGGGATCGGACGCCCCGATAAACTTTGGAATTAGCCCGGCCCGCGCAATACGCGTCGAATAAACTTCCTGTGGCCTGGCATCTTCCGCTGCGCGCAGGCTTCCTAAGCGCCAAGCGATGTCCCTGGCACTTTCACAAACAACGAGTAGGCATGCAGCCAGCTGTCTCCATTCCGCCAAATTGCTCAACGCCAGGCGATCACGCAAGCTAATTGTTACCTGCCGGGAAATATTGATCCTGATGTCGGTACACCTTACGTTCACTTGGTATTTTTCTCTTGCGCGAAGAGTCATCTTATTGAGTTTATTGAGAAATTGTTATCTGGCACAGATTTGGCTTAATTTGCGGTAGCGGTTCGTTAATCATGATGACATTTTTTGGGGAAGGAATTCAGATGCACAATTCATTGAAAACCACATTAAGCTTGGCCCTTGGCCTGGCTTTTGCTGGTGGATTGGTTATATCCACACCGAGTCACGCTATTGCTATTACCGGTGACAACAATGCCACAAGCCTCGCCAATGCCCTGACAGCGGGTGCTACGGGACTGACAGTGGTGAACGCCACATTGAGCGGCAACGGTAGCCCTACCGGTGGCCCAATCTCCAGCGGCACCTACACCAATGCTACGAACACCTATGGGATCGGCGACGGCATCGTCATCTCTTCAGGTAACGTATTGAATTATAACGACGGTCCAAACCTCAGTACTGGCACAAGTACGGGATACGGCGTTGCCGTGACTCCCGCCCAACAGGCTATCCTGGGCCCCATCACGGGCCAATCAAGCCATTATGATGCCACTGAACTTGATATCACCTTTACCACGACCACGGGCTCGGTGTTCTTCAATGTGGTTTTCGGCTCTGAAGAATGGCCCGAATTTGTCGGTCAGTTTCAGGATGGATTCGGACTGTTGTTGGATGGAACAAATCTCGCCTTCGTGGGCGGATTGCCGGTTAACATTGACCATCCGGACATGACTGGTCTGACTGGCACCGAACTGGATGGCATCCTCTGTCCTAAGCCTGCCGTGGGAGGACCCTGCAACCCGGTATTAACGTTCTCGGCGAGCGGCCTGGACACGAGCAACCACACGCTCACGTTCATCATTGCTGATGCGAATGATGATGCGCTGGATACGACGGCCTACATTGCCAGCTTGGGCGGCACCGCACCGCCACCACCTCTGCCCGAACCCGCGACCCTGGCCCTGCTGGGCATCGGTCTGGTCGGTCTGGGCGCGATGCGCCGCAAGCAACGCGTCTGATACGTTCCGCTCAGGGAGAAACGGCGGCCCCTGGCCGCCGTTTTCTATTGCCGGCCAGCAGTTCTTTAGCGCAGATAGCCCTCATGCTCCAGTTTCAGCAAAATGCGCTGGATGGCTTCGTCAACTTCCAGATTGGTCGTATCGACGGTAATTTCGGCATGCTCAGGCACCTCATATGGGTCGGACACCCCGGTGAATTCTGGAATCAGGCCGGCACGGGCCTTGGCGTACAAGCCCTTGCGGTCACGCAACTCGCAGGTCTCGATCGGGGTGGCGACGTGGACTTCGATGAATCCTCCCAGCGGTTCAATCATGGCGCGCACGTCGCGGCGAGTATGCCGGTAAGGAGCAATGGGCGCGCAGATCGCCACTCCCCGGTTCTTGGTGATCTCGGACGCGACAAAGCCGATGCGGCGCACATTGATGTCGCGGTGCTCGCGGGAAAAGCCCAGTTCGGATGACAGGTGCCGGCGCACAATATCCCCGTCCAACAGGCTGACCGGCCGGTTGCCCGTTTCCATCAGCCTGATGGCCAGGGCCCGGGCGATCGTCGATTTGCCGGCCCCCGAAAGGCCGGTGAAGAACACCGTGAAGCCCTGCCTTTCTTTCGGCGGGTGGGCGCGCTGCAGTTCGCTCAGCACTTCCGGAAAGCTGCACCAGTCGGGGATCTTCAAGCCGTTCTTCAGACGACGCAACAACTCGCTACCAGCCATCACCTGGACTCGCGTACCCTCAGGAACGTCTGACTCCCCCATATGCTCGGCGCGTTCCTCCACATACACCATGCGCGGAAACGGAATGAGGCTGACATTGAGTTTCTGGTGCGCCTCGCTGACCAGGTTGAACGCGCCATAATCCAGCCTGGTGTCTTCCCCGCGTCGACATTCCCCTTCGTCTTCATGTTCGCCGCCAGCGATCAGGTGGGTACAACCGTAATTGCGCGCGATGATGGCTCGCAGCAGCCGGTCGCGCAGGCTGGAACTGCGCGCCGAGGCAGGCAGCAAAGCCAGCTGGGTAGTCGCCGCCGGGAACCGCGGCATGATGGCCTGAACACTGCGCACCAGAGAAAAGTAATCTGCGTTACCAGTCAGGTCCCCGCCGCCATAGGGTAATACCAGCAGGTTGGCTTCATGCTCGATTGCCGTCCTCAGACAGAACTGAAAATGCGGCTTATGCATGGGCTGACGCGCCAGGTAGGCCACAATGCGCCGCCAGCCGCGCTTGCCCATCTGGGCGCGCAACTCGGCCGGCGTCTGGCGCAGCGTGGCAAAGTCATGATGCTGGGGCAGTGCGACCCCTTCAAGTGTTCCGCCTACATGCCAGAGTCCGGCATGCAGTTCCACTCCAGTAGAAACCCTGGATTTCTCCAGCAGCGCATGCTCACGCTCTGCATCTGACCGCCACAGGTCGCTGATCGTCAGCACCGCCAACATGAAGCCTTCGCCGTCGCGCAGCGCGATGCGCTCACCGGGCTTGAACTTTTCGGCCTGTTTGGCCGGAACGTTCAAGGTGATGGGGTAAGGCCAACAGGTGCCATCGGCCAGTTCAAGTCTTTCCAGCACGCTGTCGTGATCGGCCTGGCCCATAAATCCAGACAGGGGCGAGTAGGCTCCGTTGAGCAGCATTTCCAGATCACAAAGCTGCTGCCAGTCCAGATCCAATGACGCCAGGTTCAGGGATTCGTGCTTTAGCTTTTCTACCTGATCCACCGAGACCATCGGATCGGCAAGTTGACCTCCATAGGGTTCGATGAGGTGGGTGTCAGTCATGGGCATAGCTCTCAAAAAAGATGTTGATAAAGCGATCAAGGTCCGTCTCGGGCAAATGGTTGATTCCCGCGGCGCCCTTGCGTCCGCCGCCGGTTTCGAACCGGCTGCAAATTTCATCCGCGCGCGACTTGTTGGTGAGCGGCGCGCGCACGCTAACGACGTAACCGCCTTGGGGTTTGGCGGTGAGCACCGCATGGGCCTGCGCGGGCGACTGGCTGGCAAGCAGATTGCCATACACGCCGGAGATGCGCCGCGCCCACTTTTCTGCAGGCAGGATGAATACCCGGCCGCTCGGCCGCTCCATATCGGCAGGGATTTCCGCGGCTCGTGCCATGTCTTCTGCGTACCCGAACCTGAGCACCTGGAACGCCGGTTCAGTTCGAATCAATTCAAACGGGTCAAGATAACGATGAACGATACGATAAAGTTCGGCCGGATCGTAATGCAAATCTTCAAGCGTCTCGCCGTAGCCGTTGTAGTTGAGGCATTCGCCCAACTCCTTGAGCAGGGCAAGTTGCCCCTCACCCAGGTTCAGCGCCTTGCCTGCCTCGCGCGCAACGGCGGCAAGGTTGTCGCCAAAAGCGGCGGTGACTGCCCAGACCAGATGCTGTCCAGAAAGGTAATCATTGACCAGCAGACTGGTGCAGACTTCCGGACTGGTATCGATGTGGGGCTCGAACGCCGGGTGTTGCGGAATGTTTCCCGGCTGGTGGTGATCGAAATAGCGCACCGCCACGCCACCTGCCAGCAGCCGATCCAAGGCTGCGCGGTTCTTGGAAAGCGCGACGTCCAGCACCAAGACCTCGTCGCCAGCCCCTGCTGGAGCTCTTTCAAGCAGATTGATCTCCCGCTTGGGGCCGGTAACCAGGAAGGAATCGGCCGGAAAAGCCAGCCGCATCTGGTGCAGGGCACACACCCCGTCGGCGTCTCCGTTGAATACGTCAAACTGCAAATTGGCCCCCTAATGTCCTTGAGCTTATACCATAAGTGATTCGTGTCACGCAGGGCTTGCAGCATGCTGATCTTTTCGACGTGAGACATCATGCCGACGCCTTCGACGCTTGATGTGCGTACCTGTCACAGTGCCCCATGCCGCACCAATGAACAAAAGTCCATACACCAGCAATGCGATCCGCGGAGCATCAAGCAGGCTGTCCACGCCGCCGACGATGATCCAGGCTGCGATCGATGCCAACAACACCGTCGCTTCGAGCTCTCCGCGCGCCACTGCCCGGGCCAATCGCACTAAGGCCAAGATCAGAATCAAGGTAAATAAAGACATCCCAAGCCATCCTTGCTCGAAAAGCAAATGCACCCAAAGATTCTTGGCATGCCAAAACAGGTGGTTGCCGGCCTTGAAGAACCAGAAATCTCCGCCCTTGGAGAAATCACCGTTTCTCAATAGATTTTCGCCGTGCTCATCCGTCAGCCGAACATCGTCCACATCAACCACTGTGCCGGGAGTGGGATTGTAGAGGGAAAACTGCACCGGCCGCCGCGTCAGAAGATTGCCTTGACCCACTTCGCCGCTATTGAATGCAAGCGTGAAATGCTGCCATCCCTGAACGGCGTGCTTGAAGTCCACGTTCAGCCATTGGCATCGACGCGAATTGAACAAGCTCTTTTCGCACAGTGAAGCCTCCAGGCCCGCCTTCGCCGAAGTGGCCCGCACGGAGAGTTCGAGTTTCAGTGTCTGCCCGGGGCTTGGTGGAACCCGTTGGGCCATATACAGCGTGCCCGCTGAATTGAGTGCAAGGTAGGTGTTGCCGTCAGGTTCCGATACGTAGCGATAACTTCCCGCTTGATCGGGCAGCTGGTTTTCCAGGTTGACTGCGGGGAAGCTGCCCAGTCCTTGCCCAAAAAGGCTGGTCATCAAGCCAGAATCGCGCATGTCGAGGACCTCAACCCAATGGTGCAAGCGGATGCCGGCATCAGTGCCCGTCTGCTGAAGCCGTTCCCGCCAGAATACGCCTGACACGCCGGCCACCAACACGAAGAGTGTCAGCAAGCCCATCGCCACTGGCACCGTTGCGCGTGTGCGTTCTCCTGACTGTTTGTGCCGATGCCGCAAGCTTCCCCAGATCAGGACCATAACCCCCGCGATGAGGGCGATTGCTCCTCCGCGCGCAACGGTGAAGAAGAGCGCATAGGAGCCAAGGAGAAAATCGGCAGCGAGCAACACCCGATAGAGCGGATTGCGCAGACGAAACAAAAGCCCCCAGACAAACGGCAACGCCATTACTATCCAGGCCTCAATATGGCCGCCCCCGGTGTGCATGCTAGAAAAACTGCCAGTCACCCGATAGTCTGCCGTCACAGCCGATCCTGCAAATAACACTTCTTCGCGCAACGACCAAAGGCTCACGCCCAATACACCCAAAGCCATGCCCAGAGAAAGTGCTTCAAAGGCTTTCACTTGGTCAGGCTGAGAGCGGAACAACCCATAAGTCGCCAGTCCCCAGACCAAGCCCTTGGCCAATCTCAGACTGTTGTAGTGACTCCAGTAAGCGGAAAAGGCATTGGCATCCAGTGGCTGCAAGGGGAGAAGGCCCAGCAGCAGGCTGACGGCCCAGGTCAGCACAAACAGCGCCAGCAGACTGCTCAGCTTACTTGCTGGCCATCCCGGTGCCCTCAGTCGGCCCGTCCACATCGACACCGCAAGGGTGGCCACCATCAGAAGGTCAAATTCGTCCCAAAAAAACCGCCCTGTCCAGGGTGCAAGATCCAGAAGTGGCAAGGCAGCGGGCACCAGGACCAGCCACGCGCTCGGGTAACGAAATAGGAGGACACAGTAGACCAGGCCACCCAAGGCCAGGGACAGGTTCCAGCAAGGAAACTCCCAAAGAGAAGCGCCCACCGCCGCGAACAGTAAGCCAGAAACCAGACGCGCCAACCAGCGCCGGGCTTGCCGTCCCTCGTCGATCGCAATCGCTCCACTCTGATCAAGTTGGACCGGTTCATGGGCAGCAATACCAAGCTGGTCCGCACTTCGGGTTGATTGCACTTCGGGATCAGGCAGCTTTCTCTTCGCAAGCCGCTGCTTGTCTGAGCCAGGGAGCAAACCGCGACTCCGCTGCGCCAGCCATAACCCCGCAGCGAGTCCAAGGGGAAGCGCCAGCCAATCCCGTGGCTCACCCAGGCCGAAGGCTAGAGACAAGCTGAGAAGCGCCGGCAAACCAAACAGTGAGGCCAATCGCGCCGGACGTTCCCAGCCCGCCAAGCCAATCAGCAAACCCAATGCACTCCAGCGAACGGCCGACCGGATGAAATAGTACGCATTCTCCAGCACGAGGCCCAGATAGCCTTGGGCCCAGGTTGCCAACTTCATGTGGTGCTCGCCTGGAAGTACTAGCGCGAGCGCAAGACAAGCTACGAGAGCGATTGACCAGAGATATTCAAGCCATCCGGTTCCGGTGAAACGGACGTGGGCGCGACGCAATAGTGAACGCCAATCACGTGCGAAGCTTGCGCCGGCGCTGCATGACCAGCCTGTAGCCAACTAGTCCGGCCAGCATCAGAAGCAAGGTTTCGGGCTCCGGCACAGATGCGTTGTTATGCACATCGTAGTGGCCAGTGACTCCCCGTAAAGTGCCGTTTCCCGCGCACGTTAGAGTGAAGACGCGGGAAGCAATATTCGGGGAGCCGCCGTAGGTAAACGTGATGGTATAGGTCTTCTGTTGCGTCGAGGCGCCAGTACCCTGGCAGGTGCCCTGCGCCGTCGTGCTGAACTGTACCGTGCCGGTCAGTCCCTCGACGTTGGGGCCTTGGGGTTGAGGGGTGGTGATATTCTGTACCACCACGCTCAGCGATCCTGGGATATAGGTTCCGTTGGCTATCCCAGGCACGAAACTGCTGGGGCAGCCTGTCAGCATGATGGTCGCCCCACTTGCAGGAAATGATCCGGCAGTGGTCTTGGTGAAAGCAAACCCCCCGGTGGCACATCCGATGATCACACCTGCATTATCCTTGAGAAGAATGTTGTAGCTGGCTGCCAAGGCGTTGCCGGCTAGCATGAGCCCCACAGCAGCAGCACACAATCCAAACACGCCTTTCCAAAAGTGCCCCAGCATTCTTTATCTCCAATCCCGCCCTGTTGGCGGCTACAAAAATATCGCCATATCAATCAATTAAAGCAATTTTCACACCATGATATTTTTTGTTTAGCAAACAAGGGATTAGTCTTCGCCTATGTACCGCCAGCGGCTCATCCGTAAAAATCTCCGACAAAGCTTAGCCTGTCTGCTTCCCCGGTGCCAGTCCAGCCCGGTGTCCCTGACCGAAACCTCGCCCCTTGTCGCGTCTCGCCTTGAGCAGGTCGCGCTGTTCCCGAATTGCAAAGTGCCTGGCAAGCAGACTGGCCATCAACAGCCAGTAGGACAGTTCCCAGTAGGTGATTCCCAAGAAGATCGCACCAACTGCATACGCGATTAAGGACGCCCGCAACATGGCAGCCCAAGCTTGCACCCAGTCAAGGTGCCAGCGTTTGCCCAACCACCCCATGCGGGTCAGGCTGAGAATAGTTCCCGCCAGGAGTGCCCCCCAAAGCAGCAAGCCGGGGAAGCCGTGTTCGACTCCCATCTTGATGTAGGCGTTGTGCCAATCCCGACTGCCTTTGGGCAGCGAGACATAAATCCAGCTTTCAAAACCCCCACCAAGCCAAGGATGCGTCAACAAGTAATTCCAGCCGCTTTGCCAGACTTCCAATCTTGCCATCGCCGATTCGTCACTTTGATAGTGGCCCATACCCGTCATCCGCGCAAACCAGCCCTCTGGAAACAGCAGGCCGATGGCCACCAAGCCCGCAATCAAGATGATCAGCGGCGCGCTCTTGCGCCGGTAATGCCAGATTAATAGCAGGCTCATCGCGCCCAGGCTAAGGAGCGCGCCACGCGACCAGGAGGATAACGCGGCACCAAAGCACAGCACGGTCGCCATCGCCAACACCGCCCGCAAGGTGCGGTCGCTGGCTTCCTCCCGCCACAAGAACAGCAGCGGAATTGTCATCGTGACTGCAATGGCGAATTCATTGTTTCCGGCCATTTCGCTCCCCGGTGCCCCATAGACCCGGTCCTGAAAGCCGGTAATTAATGCCCAAAAGCCCCCTTTGACCGCCACAAGCGCAACCGATCCAGCAATTACGACCAGCAAGAGGCGTAGCTTTTCCTTACTGTCAATCAATACGGGCATAAGCATTAGAGGAACAAACATTTTGCCCACATTCGCCAACTTCGGCCATGCCGCCCAAGGGTTTATTCCTGACCAGGTGGTCAAGGTGAATTGCCCCAACAGCATGAGCAGGACCGCAAAACGCCAATCCCAGAACAGCGAGGGTTCAACACGCTTTCGGGACCAGGCATAAAAAGAAGAAACCAGCGTGATGCCTAGCAGTATGGAATATGCCGGAATTCCGCCCTCTCCATTTCCGGCCCCTTGTGGATGAATAATGTTGAGCACGGACAAACCCAACAAACCCATCCACGGCTCACGCAAGGTCATCGCGGCCATGGCAATGAGCATGATGAGACTGCTTATGTCCGACATTTCCATACTCCGGCACGAATTGTCTTCAAGACTTGCCTCTGCTCCCGCGTGGAACACGCTGCGCAGTTCGAATGGGTTGATCAGCGTTCGACGAATGAGTCCTTGCTGATTTCCGCACCATCCGTCTGCGGGACGCCATTAGTCTGACGAAGACATACCCGATGACGCCGCCAAGCAATTGAAGAACGACATCGATGTTGTCCGGATTCTTTTCTGGCAGTGCGAGCCGCCCAATATCGATGGCCAAGGCCGTAAATGCAATCAATACCAGCGCTATACCGGTACCAAACCCGCGCCAGGTCCATCTTAGTTGGGCGACTGCCAAGCCAAGAATCGCTCCCAGCGGAATGAAGAACAACACCTTGTGCAGCACCTCGGTGGCCGCGCGAAACTCGGTGCCATAGTAATAGGCCTCAAAAGGCACGCG
This sequence comes from uncultured beta proteobacterium, assembly GCA_963782495.1. Classification (GTDB taxonomy): domain Bacteria; phylum Pseudomonadota; class Gammaproteobacteria; order Burkholderiales; family Thiobacillaceae; genus DASQBT01. The sequence goes on from CAWAJU010000005.1 coordinate 134,412, forward strand.
TGTCATAAAGTTGTATAGGCGTTCACGTAGAAAAGCACCATCTGTCCTGAAGTTGAAGGGGTACCAGAACAACACGGCCAGGCCACATGTCCACGCCAGTGCAAACGCGAGCGGCAACATTACCCTGGCAACCTCTGACGTGGTATTTGCGCTCTGCATTTCTCTGCCCTGCCGCATGCCAGCACCAAACTTCACAGCGAGAAGGACCCCCACTGCCCCGCCCAGGGTAGCCGTGATCACTTCGGTGACATCGGTGACCCGGGAATACACGAACAGTTGCAGAAATTCCAGCAATGACGCAGCGCCAATGGTCATTCCCCAAGTCCTCATACTGCTGCGAACGCCGCTAATTCGCCAAAGGAATCCCAGCGGCACCCACATCAACACATCCATTGTCAGATCGTAAAGCGCCAGGCTGGGCTCGGCAGGCAGAGCGGCGAATGGAATCAGATTGAGCTTGCCCTCCCGCCATTTATGAAAAATCTCGACGACACTGATCGTGAGATCCAGCGGCAGCACACCGTAGACGAAGACTACGGCGACGTAGACCCAAGCCAAGCGTTCGGCAAATGACGACGGCTCCCTTACGTTTCTCCAGTCTGCGTACCATCGAGCGAACTTGCCGCCGAACACCCACCAAGCCGCTACGCCAATCACGGTGCCTATGCATTCAGCGACGATATCGTTAAGCGAAACCGTGCGTGGCGGAAAAAATATCTGCGTGAACTCAATACCCACGCAAAGTGCAACACACGCGGTCACCACCACGAGTGTAGCCAGTGATCTGGCCAACAGCCCAAGCGGCCACAGTGTTCCAAGCCAAAAGAACGCCAATGGGATAAACAGCAGGATGTTTGCGACCCAATCGGCTCGCGAGCCTATTCCCAGGTTCCGATAGGAAATGTCTCGAAATCGGGCCAGCGCCTGCCCCCATTCCTGAGCGTGAAAGTGCAATGGAACCAAACTGCCATAGATTACAAACGCGAGGTAGATCAGCGCCAGAAAAAACAGGGTGTGGCGGACAGCGTGCATTTCAATACCGCTGGCGTCGCCTTCATCTGATTTCACCTCAACGTGCATTTATGTACGTTTCAACGCCCGCATCCAGTTTCTCTCGCAAGGCACCGAGTTGCGCCGTGACTGGCCTGTCCAGGTCCCAATCAGGATACGGTGCGGCGCTATGCCAGGTTGCCTGAAGCGCCTCGTCCGTGAGATGGGCCCTTTCTTTCAGAGTTTTGGCAAGTCTGGCGGCCGGATACAGCCTGTCCGGATCTACCTGCTGATAGGTCATCGTCAGATTGCGCGTCGCCTCCCCGCCCTGGATAGGTCGGAAGGAGGCGATTAGATTGCCTTCGACCCGCTGGGAATAGTGTTCTTCTGACGCCGGTTTTACCCGAATGACGATGCCTGCATCGCGTGCCAATACGGTATTGTTGAAGATCGCCATGTCCCGGGGAATATCGTTGTGCGGCTGAATATGCACGGCGTCGCCGTAGCGATTGATGAAGACATTGTTGTACAAGGCCAGCCGGCCTTCTGCTTGAAACAGCGCCTCGGTCGAATTGTCCACAAGCCAGTTGCCGTATACCAGGTATCGGTCGCCGTTGCCGGGACCTTCGAGGGGCCAGTGGCCCAACAATACGTTGGGTCTGGCCATCACACCCGCAGTTGCATTGCGAGACTTGCCGAACAGGTTGTTGCGTATGATCGTTACGGCAGGGTCTGCAGGGGTATCTTGAAGGGTAGGCCGCGGATTTTGATGCTTGATTTGCAAGTCATACCCCAGACTGTCCACTACTTGATTGGCCTCGATGAGCCCCGCCCAAAACGGGTCCGCGCCATTTGAGTTGCCCAGATAGATCCCTGTTCCCGCCCCCTCTATGATGTTGCCACGGATAACCCAGCCCCAGGCTGGGCATTTGGTGGAAATGCCGACAATCTGCTGGTTGTTGCCATGGCCGACTATGTGCAGGTTTTCCAGGGTGATGTGATGGGCATATCGGCTATGTCCTTCCGCCTTTACGCCGTCAACCGGCAGATTTCGGCCATCCAGGGTCAGGTTGCGAATGACGATGTAGGCCGTATCCACCAGGCTGACGGTATTGACTCCTGGACGCGCGATAAATCGCGCCTCACCCTCATCTTGCGGTCCGGTGATGGTGATAGCCTGATCCTTCCGGCCCTGCATCTCATGGATCGGTAATCCGTTCGCATAGATGCCCGGTGACAGTTGCAACGTGTCGCCAGGGTCAAGCAGTTGCATGCGTTCGCGATAGTTCGCGGGGCTCGCCTGGATGGTACGCGCGCCCACAAGAGCCGGCACCATCAACAATACTATCGCCAGCGCACCGGCAGGCGCCTTGAACGCTAGGCTAGCTTGGTTCGGCGTCGGTCCTGAGTGCGCTGCCATAGCCCTGTTCCATCAGTTGGCGTTTCAGTTTATCCGTCAGGCTTTGGACGCTTTGTCGTCCGGTATCGACAACGATGTCAGCCACTTCCCGATAAAGCGGGTCGCGCGTCTGATACAAGTCTTTAAGTTTTTGCAGGCGATTGCCGGTTTGCAACAGAGGGCGATTCTTGTCGTGACGTGTGCGCTGGTAAAGGTCTTCAGGTCGGCCATGAAGGTAGATCACGGTGCCGCGGGCCTTAAGGCGCTCCCGGTTGTTTGCCGCCAATACGGCTCCTCCCCCGGTCGCCAAAACAACGTTCTGCTGGCTGGTCAGGCCATCGAGGGTTTCCTCTTCCCTTTTGCGGAAGCCTGCCTCACCCTCGATTTCAAATATGACGGGGATGCGAACTCCAGTGCGCTCTTCCAACGCATGGTCCGCATCAAAGAAGGTCTTATCAAGTTGCCGAGCAAGATTCTTCCCGATGGTGGTCTTACCCGCCCCCATCAACCCCACGAGAAATATGTTGTCGAGCTTGCCCATGTCCGCATTGTAGCGGACATGGGCGGTCAGGAATCAATGCAAGGACAGGCGCTCGTCGAGTATGCGCGGGGTGAGGAAGATCAGCAGTTCGACTTTCTGTTCTTCCTTGTTGCTGTTCTTGAAGAGATAGCCGAGGAAGGGCAAATCCCCCAGGAAAGGCACCTTGCTGATGTCATTGCGATGTATTGTTTCGTAGACGCCGCCCAGAACTGCAGTTTCGCCATTATTCACCCGTACCTGGGTCTTGACCCGCTTGGTATCGATTCCCGGGACAGAACCGCCGCCAGGCACGACGACTAGGGCACCCTCAGTATCCTTCTGTATTTCCACCGTCATCACAACGGAGTCGTTATTGAGGATCTGCGGATCGACCAGCAAACACAACACAGCATCCTTGAACGTTACAGTGAAGGTGGGAGCGGTGGTAGTGCCACCAGGTTGCACGGTCGTGTAGGGTATTTGCACGCCCTGCAATATGACCGCGGGCTTCTGGTTGGACGTAACCACCCTAGGGTTGGAGATTACCTTGCCACGGTTATCCGCCTCCAGTGCCTGAAGTTCGAGGCTGATCAGATTGCCGGTGGCGACGTTGAGCAGGGTCAGACCCAGGTTCGCAGGGGAGGTGCTGGTGGCTGTAACCGGGGCGGGCAGGTTGACGTTGGGCAAAGCAAGTCCCGCCGCACCGCCGGCGCTGGCAATGCCTTGTGAATCGCTCAAGTTGGCACCCAAGCCAATCCCCGTCTGACTGCTTCCCAATTTACTTATGCCGCCAACTCCGACACCCAATCGCGCGCCAAGTTGGCGCGAAAATGTCTCGTCCGCCAGAACAATCCTTGCCTCGATCATAACCTGACGCGCTGGAACATCCAGCTTGGCGAGCAACTGACGGATTTCGTCAATTTTCCTCGCCGTATCGTTGATGATCAGCGTGTTGGTCTTGAGCTCATATGTTGCCCGCCCGCGCTTGGAAAGTATCTTTTGATCGCTTTGCGTTTGGACTTGCTGTGAGGCCTGGGACGTGCCCCCTACCCCCTGGGCGGTCGTCGAACAGGTAGCCTTGCTGTCATTCCCGCTTTGAAGGGACCCGATCGGGGAACCGTACAGCATGGCTTGCGCTTCGTCGGCGCGAAGGTAATTGAGCGCGATGTACTCTGTTGACAACGGCTCCAGGTCGTCCACCGCCAGTTTGGCTTCAAGCTCCAGCTTTTCCTTGGTCAGCAGTTCGTCCTTTGGAGCGATCCAGATCACGTTGCCATTGACCCGCTTGTCCAGACCCTTGGTTTGCATGATCAGGTCCAGCGCCTGGTCCCAGGGTACATCCTTGAGACGCAGCGTCAGACTGCCATTGACCGTGTCGCTCGCAATGATGTTCAGGCCGGTGAAATCCGCAATCACCTGAAGCACAGAACGAACTTCAACATTCTGAAAGTTAAGCGACAGCTTCTCCCCGGTGTACTTGATCTTGCCGTCGGTAGTCTTCCTTGCCCCATCGGTCGAAGGCTTGACCTCGACGATGAACTGATTATCGGTCTGGTAGGCGGAATATTCCCATTCTCCCTGCGGCTCGATCACCATGCGGGTGCTGTCCCCCAAGGCATAACTTTCCACAATCTTGACCGGGGTGGCAAAGTCCGCCACATCCAGCCGGCGCTGCAGAGCCTTGGGCAGTTCCGTATCGATAAAATCCACCGTGACGCCATTGGCCTGCTGCCGGATATTGATCCCGGTCTGAGCATCCGCCAGGGTTGTGACGATGCGCCCTTCGCCGTTTGGACCGCGACGGAAATCGATGTCACGAATCGCGTGCCGGGCAGCGGCCGGCGCGGCCTCGGCAAACTGGGGTGAGGCATTGGCCGGCGCGGATGCCGCGGCCAGATTGTCGCCAAGCGACACAAGCAGATATTTGCCCTCGATCTTTGCCTCATATTCCACTGATCTGTTCAGGTTCAACACGAGACGCGTACGATTCCCGGCCTGAATTACATTGACGCTCACCAAGGGGCCCAGATTGGCTTCAACCGTATTCTTGCCGACTCCATTCCCGGTGTCAGTCAAGTCAAGCGCAATGCGCGGCGGATTCCCGACGGAGAATCCCGCAGGGGGATTCTTCAACGGCTCCTTCAGCCCAACCCTGAGCACCACCTTGCCCCCCGGCAAGGTCGCCGGCTCGACAGACAGCACCGTATTGGAGGTCGGGGGCATACTCTCTGCCTGAGCCTGAACACCGAAGACCAGCGACAAGGCCAGCCAAAACCATGCGATATAGCGGACAGAAACGGAGGGAAAATGGACCAGGTTATTCATGTCAGCCTCGATCATTCTTGCAAAGTTAAGGTACTGTCGCGCTCGGTCCAGTCACCTGCACTGTCCTGCACAATCTCTTTTAGTTTCACTGCGGAATCACTGATGCCGACCACCAAGCCGAAATTTTGACCCACGTAATTGCCTTTGTGTACGTGGTAGATGGCGTTATCCGGGGTCTTGATCACCGCATTGATGTCCCCTTTCCTTTCCAGGACTCCAACCATTTTCAGAGTCTCCAGCGAGTAGGCCTCGAGTGGCTCCTTGGGCCGCGCCAGATCTGGCTGCAATCCGCCGCCGCTGCCCTTGGGCGAAAGTTTGCGTGGCTTGAAAGGGTCGGGCAGATCAAATGCGTTGTATTCGAACGGCTCATACGGCTTGACCGTGGGCAAGGGTTCGACCTTGCCCTGCAAATCCTTGCCTGTATCCGCGACAAATTGCTCCACGTCACTCTTGCCGCCCAAGCCACAACCGGCAAGCATCATGCTGAAAAAAAGGCAGGCAAGTAGTCTCATTTATTGCCTCCCTTGCCAGCCTTGTCCTTCTTCTTGGCCTGTTGCTGGGCCGCCACTTCATCTTCATCGAGATAACGATAGGTCTTGGCCGTCGCATCCATGGTCAGCGAACCGTCCTTGTTCGGAGCGATGGAGATGTCGTGCAAAGTCACAATTCGCGACAGTTTGGCGACGTCGCTGGTAAACGCTGCCATATCATGATAGCCACCGGTCACCTTGATGCTGATCGGGGTGACGGCGTAGAACTCGCTTTTCACCTCTGGTTGGGGCTTGAACAGCTCAAATTGCAAGCCCCGTCCCAGGCCAGCCTGGTTGACATCGGTGATCAGCGCATCCATTTCCTGCCGGTTGGGTAGTTGTTTGAGCAACGCGCCAAACGCCTGCTGAATATCCCTGAGTTGTTGTTCATACGCCTGCAAGTTGACAGCCTGGCCCTTCTTTGTAACAAAGGTTGCCCGCAGCTCCTGTTCCTTGCGTTGGCCTGCTTCTAGCGTATCGAGTGCGGCTTTCCAGTCGAACCACCAACCCGCACCCACAATCAGCAGGAAAAGCAGGCCAAGAGTAACAAGCTTCGCCCCGAGGGGCCAATCCGCTATGGTCTTTAGATCAAGGTTATTGAGGTCAAGGTTCATGCCTTACCTCCTTTAACCGGTTCTTTTTCCGCCTGTTGCGGAGTTTGCTTAACCGTCAGAACAAACTCGTTTGCGCGCAAGTTGTTAACTGTGGCCGCCTTGATTTCAACCAGGCTGGCCTGCTCGAGCCATGGTGATTCATCTAGATTCCGCATTAGCGTCGACACCCGGGCGCTGGACTGGGTATAACCATCAATCGTTATCGTGTCACCCAACTGCGCAATTGATTTGAGGTAAAGTCCCTCGGGCAGTCGGCGAATCATCTCATCGAACAAATGCACCACTTCGGTCCGGTCGGATTGCAGCGTTTCTACAACCTGCTTGCGCGCGAGCAAGCTTTGTGTCTGCTGCTTGATATCATTGATCCTTCCAATTTGTATCTCAAGCTTGGCAATCTCATCCTGCAAATACTTGTTGCGCGCTTCCTGGTTAGCCTGCCGAGCCGCGATAACAGTGTGTCCAATAACGACCACGGCAACGCCCGCGATCAGGGCAGCGGCCAGCATGAAATTGAATTGCCGGCGCCGGGCAGCCCGCTTAAGCTCCCGATGAGGGAGCAGGTTTACGCGTATACTCATTGTGGGTCAAATCTCCGCAATGCCAAGCCACAGGCCACAAACAGGGCAGGCGCGTCATTAGCCAGTTCCTGAGGTCGAATTTTAGGTCCCACCGCCATATTGGAAAAAGGATTGGCGACCATGGTGGAAATGCCCGTTCGGTTGGCTACGACGTCATCTAACCCCGGTATCATTGCACCCCCACCCGCCAACAGGATTTGATCAACTTTGTGATACTGGGTTGAGGTGGTGAATAATTGAAGGGCGCGGCCGATTTCCATTGCCAAGGTTTCGCTATAAGGCTGCAAGACCTCCACTTCATAGTTTTCCGGAAGTGTTCCCTTGCGTTTGGCCATTTCGGCCTCTTCGTTGGTCATGCCGTAACGACGCGAAATCTCGTGATTGAGCTGGCTACCGCCAAAGCCGTGGTCACGCAAATACACCGAATCATTATCATGGAGAATATTGATGTGCATTGCGCTGGCGCCAATATCGATGATTGCGACGGTCTGCCCAGCACCTCCGCTTGGTAACTGGTTTGCCATCGCCTCATAAGCCAGCTGCGTAGCAAACGCTTCCACATCCATAACCAAGGACTTCAGCCCGGACGCCTCGGCCGCCGCTACCCGGTCTTCAACCTTCTCCTTGCGCGCGGCAGCCAGTAATATCTGCACATCGCTGGGACTGCTGGCTGCCGGTCCCAATACCTGGAAATCCAGATTCACTTCATCCAGCGAAAACGGAATGACCTGATTGGCTTCGGTCTCCACTTGATTTTCAAGCTCAATGCCGGCCAAGCTGGCAGGTGCCAGAATCTTCTTGGTGATCACTGCGTTCGAAGGGAGCGCCATGGCAACATGTTTGACCCGAGTCCCCAAGGCTTTCCAGGCACGCTGTATCGTCTCAGCCACCTGCTCCATGTTGGCAATATTGCCGTCATTGACCGAATCCTTGGGCAGGGGCTCTATGATGTAGCGCTCTACTCGATAGGCTCCCTTGCCAGTGTCCGATAACTCCACCAATTTGACCGAGGTGGAACTGACATCCAGCCCGAGCATGGGCGGTGTCTTGGTGGTAAATCCATCTAGGCTGAACTCGAATCCCAAAGAAGTTTCCTTTTGATTTTACTAAGTTGTCGCCAACTACTTAGATTTATATTTAAATCCTAGCAGCAACCTAAAGAAACCCAAAATGATTTTCCGGGTCTGATCAGGTAATTGACACACTGTGTCCAAATCCCAACACACATAACGCCTATAATCCCTCAAACTTTAGCGAGTACTTTGATGTTTTCCAAATGGTGGCACTACGCCCTCGCCTTGGGGCTGGGCTTGGGCATAGTAGGCACGGCCCTCGCCGGTTTGGCCGCGGCGCTTATCTACCCGAACTTGCCCCCGCTTGAAGCTTTGACAGACTACAAGCCCAAAGAGCCTCTACGCATCTATTCCAGCGAGGGCGCGCTGCTGGGCGAATTTGGCGAAGAGCGGCGTGCCTTTGTGCCGATCGAGAAGGTACCACAGCGCATGAAACAAGCCATCATTGCGGCGGAAGACGAACGTTTCTACGAGCATGGTGGCGTCGATACGCTGGGCATCTTGCGCGCCGCTGCGGCCAATCTGCTATCAGGCGGCGCAAAGGAAGGAGCCAGCACCATCACCATGCAGGTCGCACGCAATTTCTTCCTGTCCAGGGAAAAGACCTTAACGCGCAAAATGTCCGAAGTTCTGCTGGCCATGAAGATTGAGCATAACCTGTCCAAAGACAAGATACTCGAACTTTATATCAATCAGATCTATCTCGGCCAGCGAGCCTATGGCTTCGAAGCTGCGGCGCGCACCTATTTTGGCAAACCGCTGGACAAGCTCTCCCTGGCGGAAACGGCCATGCTGGCAGGGCTGCCCAAGGGTCCTTCCCTTTACAATCCAGTCATCAACCCGCAGCGCGCCCAAGCCAGACAGCATTATGTACTGGGACGAATGAGGAGCCTGAAGATGATTGCTGACGCCGCCTACCACCGTGCCCTGGAAGAGGGTCTGGTGGTGCGGAAGGAAAGACAACTCGTCGATGTTCCCGCGGATTTTGTCGCCGAAATGGTCCGCCAGACGCTCTTTCAGCAGTTTGGTGAGTCTCTATATAGCACCGGAGTTAAAGCCTACACGACCATACGCAAGGATCAGCAGATAGCCGCCAATGCTGCGCTGCAAAATGGTTTGCTGAACTATGACCAGCGGCATAGCTATCGAGGTCCGGAGAAACACTTGGATCTCCCCCAAACAGATGACGCCGATCGCGACAAATTTATATCCGAAGCTCTGGGTAACATGGACGCCGTTAACGGCCTAGAACCAGCCGTCATATTGAGGATCTCCCCCAAGTCTTTGGAACTGGCTCTGACAAATGGCAGTCACGTAGAGATCCTCGCTGCCGGCGCCAAGCTGGCAGCAAATTGGTTACCCGGTAAGAAGACGGGCAACCCTCACCGATTGGGTCCAGGTGATGTGGTCCGCCTTGCGCGTGACAAAGATGGTAAATGGCGTTTGAGCCAGATCCCGGAGGTTGAGGGCGCACTGGTTGCAGTCGATGGAGCCAGCGGCGGGATCACTGCCTTGGTAGGGGGATTCGACTATGCCCGCAACAAGTTCAACCATGCGACCCAGGCCTGGCGCCAACCAGGTTCCAGTTTCAAACCCTTTATCTACTCGGCCGCGCTGGAAAAAGGGTATACGCCCGCCACCATCATTGACGACGCACCATTAACGCTGTCTGCCGAAGAAGCGGGCGGCACTGCCTGGGAGCCCAAGAACTTTGACAACAAGTACTCCGGTCCGGTACGCATCCGCACGGCCTTAACCCGATCCCTGAACATGGTATCGATCCGGATCTTGCAAGGAATCGGCCCTTATTACGCCAGGGATTACATAAAACGGTTTGGATTTGATCCCGCCCGCCACCCACCTTACCTCACCATGGCGCTAGGGGCCGGATCGGTTACCCCCTTGCAACTAGCGGGTGGCTACGCCGTATTCGCCAACGGGGGCTATGCGGTCAAACCCTATCTGATAGATCGCGTCGTTGATGGGCAAGGCCAAGTTGTCATGCAGGCAAAGCCTTACCGGCCGGGGATTGAAGCGCCCCGCGTACTGGACGCCCGCAACGCATTCATCATGACTAACATGATGCAAGACGTGGTTCGTTACGGGACAGCAGCGCGCGCCAGCCAATTGGGCCGTTCGGACATTGCCGGCAAGACGGGGACGACAAATGATCAGCGGGATGGCTGGTTTGCGGGGTACAACCCTGATCTGGTGGCCGTTGCGTGGGTTGGCTTTGACCAGCCACGCTCACTCGGCCCTGGGGAAACCGGCAGCCAGGCGGCCCTGCCCATCTGGATGGATTTCATGGCAAAGGCCCTACGCAACATGCCGCAAAAGTCATTCACCGTGCCCGCAGGCGTGATCACGGCGCAGATCAATCCTGAAACGGGAGCCCCCTTGGCGGAAGGAGAGACAGGCGGCATTACCGAGTATTTTTATCAGGAATATGGCCCGTCCCAAGGTCTGTCGGCTCCCGGAACCAGCGATCAAAAACCGCTGGTGCCAGACTTAATATGAAAACCCGCGACATGCGTCGGCTCATCGCGTTTGAAGCTGCGCGGCTAATCGCCGGCGATGGCAGCTTGGATTACGGAGCCGCCAAGCGGAAGGCGGCTAAGCAGTTGGGGGCGCCGGATAGCCGGAATCTACCGGACAACCAGGAAATAGAAGAAGCCCTGCGTAGTTATCAGTCGCTGTATCAAGGTGACATGCAAAAGGACCAGTTGACCCTCCTTCGGCGCTTGGCCCTTGAATACATGACTTTGCTTGAGCCCTTCGACCCGCATCTGACCGGCCCAGTGTTAACCGGAACTGCGGGACGTCATTCAGAAATTAACCTTCAATTGTTCTGGGACGACGAAAAGGAACTCGAATTCTTTTTGCTCAACCGCAGAATCGACTATGTCCACGGCGAAGCCCGTTTTGGTCAGACCGGCTATCCCAGCTTCCGTATACATGACCCGCGCGCAACCCTTGAATTGGTCCTTTACCCGCGCGCGACCCTGGGACAGATGAAGCGCAGTCAAGCGGATGGTAGCCCGCGCCGAATCCGACTTGCCCAAGTCAAATCCTTGTTGACCGTTCGTCCTTAGCGTTCAAATTTGCTGATTACTTCCATTCACACCATCACCTTAACCTTGCTGCTTCCGCTCATCGGCCCACTAGCATATTAGATTGCCATCGCGCGAGGCTTCTGGCATAAATCCTGCTCGTCAGTAAGGGTTAGCAAAAAACAAAAGTAATATCAGCGTGATCCGATTCTTTAGGCACTACATTCCTCTCGGCGTTCTAGCCCTAGTCATAGTCGAAGGCTTGGTCCTCATCGGAGCCTTGTATCTTGGAGTTGGCGTTCGCTTTGCAGAAGGCGTACCCAAGTCAGTTGGGCCCTTGCTCCCGCGCGCCTTGTTGTTCGCGGCGGTGATGTTGAGTTTGATGGCAGCGCTGGGCATGTACGATTGGGAATGGCGCAGCGGACTGAGATCGCTTCTGCTTCGACTCGGGTTGGCTTTCGGTTTGGGACTGGTATTAATGAGCTTGTTGTTCTACCTGTTCCCCGACACGCTTTATCTGGGTCGCGGCGTTTTCCTTATGGCGCTGGGCATTGGCCTGGCAGTCGTACTCTTCATCCGCCTTGGTTTTTGGCGTTGGTCATCCTTGGCAGCGCTCAAAACCCGGGTTCTGGTCCTGGGTTCTGGTAGCCGCGCCGCCAAGATTGACGAAATATTGACCAAACAGGGTCCCGCATCCGGCGTGCAGGTGGTGGGCTACCTGCCACTTGCCGGCACCCATCATTTCATATCGCACGATCAAATTCTCTACAGCACCGAGCCTCTCGCCGTATTGGCAGAGAAACTGCAGGTGGATGAAATCATCCTTGCCATTCGAGATCGGCGTGGCGGCGCATTGCCTGTTGCGGACTTGCTGGAATGCAAACTCAATGGCGTCCGCGTGCTTGAATTGTCCACCTTTTTCGAGCGAGAGAACGGCCATCTTCAGCTGGACTCCCTGAATGCCAGCTGGATGATCCTGGGCGACGGCTTCCACCAAGGCATGCTGAGGGACACCGTCAAGCGCATGTTCGATGTCGTGATGAGCCTCGGGCTGTTAAGCCTCACCCTACCTGTCATGGTTCTTACCGCCTTGGCAATTAGACTTGAAAGCGCCGGTCCGGTCTTTTATCGTCAGGAACGGGTCGGCCAGCACGGCAACCCATTTACCATCTTCAAATTTCGCAGCATGCGGATGGACGCTGAACAGGATGGCAAACCATGCTGGGCCAAGGCCGATGATGAACGTACCACCCGCGTAGGCCGTTTCATTCGCAAGACTCGGATTGATGAACTCCCTCAAACCTTCAACGTTTTCATGGGCGACATGAGCTTCGTGGGTCCGCGGCCCGAGCGTCCTTATTTTGTCGCAGAATTGAGTCAACAAATCCCTTACTATGCGGTACGCCACACCATCAAGCCTGGAATAACCGGGTGGGCCCAGGTTCGCTATTCTTATGGCGCGAGTGTGGATGACGCGCTGGAAAAGCTGCAATATGATTTGTATTACGTCAAAAATCATAGTCTCTTTCTCGATCTTATGATTCTGTTCCAAACCGTTCAGGTCGTCTTGTGGGGCAAGGGAGCGCGCTAAGACGCCCATGTCAGTCCTGACATCACCTGTCGCCGTTATCGGCCATTGTCTGGCCGCCTTGGCATATGCCTTGCTCACATTTCTCGCGTTGAGCATCTGGCGCGATCGCCCACACGCCAAATACCTTGCGGCCGCCGGCGCCTTTTCCTTGTGTTGGTCACTGTTTATCGGATTGCAGCCGGGGATCAGCCCACTAGGTTTGTCTCTGGAAGTGGTTCGGGATTTTTCCTGGTTAGGTCTGCTGCTCGCCATACTCTTTGCGCGACGCCCCTCTGAAGTCCCGGCCCCGGGCCACCTGAAGATTCTCTTCTGGTTGGCATTGGGCATGACCGTCATTCTTCTCCCAGCCCTGATACTGCCTCCTTATTGGGACGCCTTGCCCATGCCAAAGGCCAATACCGTATTTACGTGCATGCTTTGCCTGGCAGTGCTGGGCTTAGTGTTGGTAGAGCAGGTATACCGAGGCAGCCCACCCGAATTGCGCTGGTCGCTCAAATTTCTAAGCCTGGGTCTAGGAGGACTTTTTGCCTATGACTTCTACCTCTACGCCAACGCGCTCCTGTTTCAGAAGCTTGACGGTGAGGTTTGGGGCGCGCGCGGTCTGGTCAGTTTGGTAATCGCGCCTCTTGTCGCCATATCCTACGGGCGTCAGAGCAAAGAGCCCCTAACCGGCATGGCGCTGTCCAGACGCGTCATGTTTCATGGTGCCGCCTTGCTTGCAGCGGGGATCTATCTTCTGCTTATGGCCGCCGCCGGATACTACATCCGCATTTTCGGCGGCGACTGGGGCGGTGTCGTACAGACCGCATTTCTCTTTGCCGCAGTCATTCTGCTGGCAGCGATCTTCTTTTCCGGTACGCTTCGGGCCCGATTGCGGGTGTGGATGAGCAAGCACTTCTTTCGCTACCATTATGATTATCGTGAAGAGTGGCTCAAGTTTACCCGCATGCTGTCTGAGGGAGCTGCGGGTGAACGGCTTGGCGAACGCACTGTGGAGGCTTTGGCTCGTCTGGTGGATAGCCCCGGCGGCGCCCTCTGGTTGTTGGATGAAGACGCTGGCTACAACCGCGCAGCCTACTGGAACATGTCCGATGCCCAAGGCGTTGAGCCCCCGTCATCCCCCTTTACCGAATGGCTGAAGACCAGACAGTGGGTGATCAACCTTGAGGAATACCGGACCAATCCTGCCCGTTATGGCGAACTGGAATTGCCAATTTGGGTCCCCAGCCTACAGGGGGCCTGGCTTATTATTCCACTCATGCATCATGAGCATTTGATAGGTTTTATCGTCCTCAAACACTCGCTGGCAAGAATTGGCTTCAATTGGGAAGTCAGCGATCTAATCAAGACCGCAGCTCGTCAAGCGGCAACCCACTTAGCCCAGATGAAAGCGACAAACGCGCTGATCGTGGCACGCCAATTTGAGTCTTACAACCGGGCAACTACATTTGTCATTCATGATCTGAAGAACCTCGTCGCCCAACTATCCCTGCTACTGGCCAATGCCCAAAAACACAAACACAAACCGGAATTCCAGGACGACATGATTGCAACCGTCGAAAGTTCGGTCATGCGCATGAATAAGGTACTGGCCCAACTCAAACGTGGCGGACAGGACGGGCTGCAGCAATGCGTGGATCTGCGGCAACTACTGCCGGAGGTCATTTCCACCAAATCTGCGTTTCGCCTGAGGCCCACGCTGGACCTCTATGGTGACGACCTGAAGGTATACGCGGATGGTTCTCAACTGGCGCGCGTCTTTGGCCATGTGCTGCAAAATGCTCTGGAAGCGACACCTGATTCCGGAAATGTCCACATTCAGGCCAACAAGGTGGATAATCGGATCGGCGTGACAATCCGCGATACCGGCTGTGGCATGGATGCGGAGTTTATTCGCGACCGGCTGTTCCGGCCCTTTGACTCTACCAAGGGTGCTGGTATGGGCATCGGCGCCTATGAATGCCAAGAATACGTGCGTGAACTGGGCGGAAAGATTACGGTGCAGAGCGAACCCGGGCAAGGCACGAGTTTCCACATATGGTTGCCCTCTGCCCAACATCCGCCCGCGGCGGGCAGCCCTTCAACCGAACTGAGAGAACAGGCCGCATGAGCGGAACCAAGCCTACGATATTGCTGGTGGAAGATGACACCGGCATGCAAAAACAAATCAAGTGGAGCCTGGACGCCTACGAAGTGATCACAGCCGGTGATCGGGAGTCGGCCATCAACATGATGCGCCGACACGAGCCCCCAGTGGTGCTCCTTGATCTGGGCTTGCCGCCGGACGCCGACGGCGCGACCGAAGGTCTGGCTACCCTGCAGCAAATATTGACTATGATCCCTGCCACCAAAATTATCGTCCTCACCGGAAATCTGGATCGGGACAATGCCGTAAGGGCCGTCGGCATGGGAGCCTACGATTTCTTTCAGAAACCGTTTGAACCCGAAATCCTCTCTATTTTGATTGCGCGGGCCTTCCATGTGCACACTCTGGAGTCGGAAAACCGACGCTTGGCGCACACGGCAAAATCACCGCTTGAGGGGTTGATCACCGGCGACGAAGCCATGCTCAAAGTTTGCCGCACCATAGAAAAAGTGGCGCCGGCCGACTTAACGGTTCTGGTGCTTGGCGAGTCCGGCACCGGCAAGGAAGTCTTAGCGCGCGCTGTGCACGCCTTGTCAGCGCGGGCTGACAAGCGCTTTGTTGCAATAAATTGCGCCGCCATTCCCGACACTCTGCTTGAATCTGAACTGTTTGGCTATGAAAAGGGCGCGTTTACTGGCGCCGCGAAACAAACCATCGGCAAGATAGAGCACGCTCATCAGGGCACGCTGTTCTTGGACGAAATTGGTGACCTGCCGCTGCCTTTGCAGGCCAAGTTGTTGCGTTTTCTGCAGGAACGCGTAATCGAGCGCTTGGGCGGCCGGGCAGAAGTTCCGGTGGACGTTAGGGTAGTCTGCGCCACGCACCAAGACCTGCCCAACATGATCAAGGAAGGCCGCTTCCGCGAAGATCTCTATTACCGCCTGTCTGAGATCAGCATCAACATCCCACCGTTACGAGAGCGGCATGGCGACGCAGTCTTGTTGGGCCATGCGTTCATGGAGCGCATGGCTCAGGAACAAGGGCGGGCGTTGAAGGGATTTAGTCCGGATGCCTTGGAAGCTTTGGAAGCCCATACCTGGCCGGGCAATGTCCGGGAAATGGAAAACCTGATCAAACGCGCTGCAATCATGGCCGATGGACCGCTGATCAGCGCCGAGGATTTGGGGCTGATACCAAAACAAGTTGACAGTCAGCCGCTCAACCTTCGCCAGGTAAGGGAAGAAGCCGAGCGGCGTGCGGTCACCCGGGCCTTGGCCCGAACCCAACACAATGTGGCCCAGACGGCTGAGCTTCTCGGTATCAGCCGACCCACACTCTATGATCTGATGAACAAATTCGGGATGAAATAGATAATGATGGCCTGCCGCACCCACCACCTTTCTCCGCTGGTTGTCGCCCTGCTGCTTTCTGGCTGCGGCAACAAGGTCGATTCGAAAGCCTTAATGGTCGAAGCGACCAAGCTCGAGCAGGCTGGCAACCTTAACGGAGCAGTTATCCAGCTCAAGAATGCAGCCCAGGCCCAAGGCGAGAACAAGGATGTCCGCTTGCAGTTAGGCCAGTTGTACCTGACGCTGGAAGACTACGCGTCGGCCGAAAAGGAGTTCAAGCGAGCCCGTCAAAACGGCGCCAGTTCGACTATCACGGATCCGTTGATTGCGCGGGCCATAATGGGTCAACGCGATTACCAGCGTGTCGTCGAAGAGATCGTTGTTCCTGATAAGGGTAGCCCAAGCTATCCTTATCTGTTGGCCAAACGCGCACAGGCACTGGCTGCTCTGGATCGCAAGAATGAGGCGTCCGTACTCTTGGAACAAGCGCAGGCGGAAGGGGTGCAGTCTCCTGATCTGTACGTGGGCCAAGCGGCTCTCGCCCTGGCAGACAAAAAGCTGGATGAAGCCTACAAGGATGTGGAAGAAGGTCTAAAACTGGACCCTAAGCACTTGGATTCCCTGGTGCTCAAGGCCGACTTACTGCATCTGATGGGCAAAACGGCCGAGTCTGAAGCCGCCTACAATGCTGTACTGGCGGTCAACCCCCGCCACATCGGGACCCGCATGGCCCTCGCCATGATTGATATCGGGAACAATCAGCTGGCTGAAGCACGGAAGAAGATCCAGTCCGTATTGAAAGACTCGCCGCGAGATCTCTCCGCCAGATACTCGCTGGCCCTCATCAACTTTAAGGAAAAGAAGAATACTGAGGCCTGGGATCAACTCGCGCCCGTCCTGAAGGCAGCCCCTAATTACCTGCCCGCAGTCTTCCTGGCCGGGGCGGTGGAATACAGCCTTGGCCACCTGGAGGCCGCGCAAAGCCACTTGCTACAGGTGCTTAAGAGCAACCCCAACCACCTATTCGCACGGCGCCTGTTGGCGGCCGCCCAGCTACGCCAGGGTCAACCTGATCAGGCCAAGGCAAGCCTTGCCCCACTCAAGCCGGACACAAGCGGGGATGCGGGGACCCTGATCATCGCCGGTGAAATCGCCCTTGCTCAACATCAGTTCGCACAAGCCGAAGCGTTCTTCGCCAAGGCCAACAGGCTGGACCCGCAGAGCGCGGCGATCCGCACCGAGCTTGGACTGGCCCGGCTGGGCCAGGGCGACTCCCAGGGCATGGTCGACCTGGAAAGTGCGGCCGGAACGGAGAAGGGCGGACAACGCGCTGCCCCTCTGTTGATCATTGCCCACCTGAGGCGCGGAGAATTTGATGCTGCGCTAAAAGCGGCCTCCGACATGAACGAGAAAATGCCGCAAAGCGCGCTTCCCCCGTTCTTCAGCGGCATGGCCTATCTCGGCAAGAAGGATAACGTTAATGCGCGCAAGAACTTTGAACAGGCTTTGACCAGGAATGCCGCGTACTATCCCGCTGCGGCCGCTCTGGCCCAACTTGATATCAAGGATGGACAAGCCAAGGCCGCACAGGGGCGTTTCGATAAAGTGCTCGCCGCCGATCCGAAGAACATTCAGGCCATGGAGGCGCAAGCGCTGCTTGCACTCAGGTCAGGTCAGGAGAACAAGTACCTGGAATGGCTGAACAAGGCCACGCAGACCGATTCCGGCGCTCTGAAGCCGCGGGCACTTCTTGCCGAGTACTATCTGAGTAAACGCGATTACGCCAAGGCGCTCGCCACGGCCCGGGAGGCAAAGTCCGCCCAGCCTGACAACCCTGAGGCCATGGAATTGCTCGGAACCACCCAACTGGCGGCCGGCGAGGCCATCAATGCTGCGGCCACCTTTGCCAAGCTTGTGGACCTCAAACCTGACTCCGCCCCTTTGCGCTTTGAGCAGGGGCGGGCACTGCTTGCCGCCAAACAGTTAGAGGCGGCTCAGGCCAGTTTTGAGAAAGCACTCAGCCTCAAGCCGGATTTCATCGAAGCCCAGGTTGTTCTGTCCAGATTGCATGCCCAGTCCGGACACTTTGACGACGCCCTCAAGATTGCCCGCCAGGCCCAGGCCAACCATCCGGACAAGCCTGTGGGTCTGGTGCTGGAAGGCGATATCCAGATGGTCGCCCATCAACCTGCGCTCGCGCTCGCGGCCTATGACAAGGCAGCAACCAAACAGGCAGGCGGGGCGATCCTGATCAAGCAGCAAAGTGCACTCGCCGCTCTGGGCCGCGCCGGGGAAGGCGAAGTACGACTCAGCGCCTGGCTCAAGCAGCATCCGGACGACATGGCGGTCCGCGCCCAGTATGCAGAAAGTCTGCTGAACCGGGAGCAGTATGGTCCTGCGGTGGACCAATACCGCTACCTGTCAGAAAAGGTTCCAAACAATCTGGTGCTGCTGAATAACCTGGCCTACGCGCTGGCCCAGATGAAAGACCCGCAGGCGGTCCAAATGGCCGATCAGGCGTTGAGGCTTGCGCCCGATAGCTCGGCAACCCTGGACACCATGGGCTGGGCTCTGCTGAAGACCGGGCAAGCCAGTCAGGCCTTGCCCTACTTGAAGAAGGCTTTGTCCAAACAGCCCGACGCAGGCGACATCCATTACCACCTGGCCGCAGCTTTGGCTGCGAGCGGCGAAAAAGCGCGCGCCCGGCAGGAGTTGGATCAACTGATGAAGAGCGGCCTGAATTTCAGTCAGAAGGCGGCAGCCCAAGCACTGATGCAATCGCTTTAACAGAGGGATCTATCCATGCAACTGCGCACCCTCGCTGCGTCCGCTTTACTCGCAGTCCTGAGCATTTCTTTGCTTTGTGGCTGCGACAAGTTCGCCAGTGCCACCCCTGAGGAACACATTGAGCGCGCCAAGGATGCGCAGGCCAGGGGTGACATCAAAACCAGCATCATCGAACTGAAGAGCGCGATCCAGAAACAGCCCAATAACGCCCAGGCCCGCCTGCTCTTGGGGGAACTCTACATCAAGAGCCTTCAGGGTATTCCGGCAGAAAAGGAATTGCGCAAGGCAAAGGAGCTAGGTGTAAAAGAGGAGTCAATCAGGATACTGCTAGGCGAAGCGTTGCTGATTCAGGAGGAGTACAAGAAGGTCCTGAACGAAATTCAGGCATCCCCGGAAACCTCGCTGGTAAATCAGGCAACTATCCTCCGCCAGCATGGCGATGCCATGATCGGCTTGGGTCGGATCGAAGACGGCTGCGCGCAGTACCAGCGCGCCAAGGAGGTCTTTGCCGCATATGCCCCCGCCTTCAGGGGGCTGGCCAGATGCTCCATGGCAAAGCACAACTATGATGTCGCCAAGACATTGCTTGATGCCGCATTGAAACTGGATGCGCAGGATGCAGATACCTGGGCCGAATTGGGCGATCTGGAAGTCGCGCGCGAGAATCAGCAAGCGGCCCGCAATGCCTACCTGAAGGCACAAAGTCTTGATCACGGACACGTGCGGGCGTCGGTCGGACTCGTTTCTCTCTATATCAGGAATGGTGAACTGGACAAGGCGGCCGCAGAAATCAAAGCCGCGCGCAAGGCGAACCCGGGAAACTTGCTGGTCAGATACAACCAAGCCTTGGTCAGCGTTCGTCAAGGAAAGTACAAGGAAGCGCGTGACGAGTTGCAAGAGATTCTACGCAACGCACCCGGCCACATGCCTAGTGTTCTTCTTTCTGGGACGGTCGAATTCGCGCTCGGATCGTATGAACAGGCAAACCAGAGCCTATCCAAGTTTCTCGGGCAGTATCCGGGTAATTACTTTGCCGCCAAAGTGTTGGTGGCTACAGACTTGAAATTGAATCAGCCTGACGAGGCATTGAAAATTGTTGCCAACCTGCTTGCCACGTTCCCGAATGATCCGCAGGTCCTGATACTGGCTGCCAGCGTCTACAACCAGGAGAAGAACTATGCCAAGGCAACTGAATACCTGGAAAAGGCGACCACCATCGATCCAAAGAACGCCAGTCTGAAAGCCGGGCTGGGTTATGCTCGTTTGGCGACTGGCGAAACACAGCAGGCCTTAGCCGCCCTCGAATCTGCCGTCGCCCTCGATCCGGGTCAATCCAGGGCAGATCTCATGTTGGTCGTGACGCACCTGAGACGAAAAGAGTACGACCAAGCGCTTGCAGCCGCCCAATCCTGGCAAAAGAACCAGCCCAATAATCCTCTAATCTACAATCTGGCAGGCGCAGCCTATCTCGGCAAGGAAGATCTTGCCAATGCGCGCAAGAGTTTTGAGCAGGCGGTGACCGTGCTTCCCAGCTTCCTGCCGGCGGCAGAGAACCTAGCCAAATTGGACTTGCTGGACAAGAATCCGTCGGCGGCGTACCGGCGCTTTGAGAATGTACTTGCCCTCGAAAAAGACAACGTCGGTGCCATGCTCGACCTTGCGGATCTTTATCTGCTGGCAGGGAATGAACATGACTATGTGGACTGGCTTGAAAAGGCCATAAAGGCCAAGCCCGCATTGCTTGAACCCTATCGGCTCCTGAGCACTCATTACCTCAAACAGAAGGACAACGTGAAGGCACTGGCCTACGCTCGCCAGGCCCAGAGCAACAACCCCGCAAATCCAGACATCCTGGATTTCCTAGGTGCAACGCAGTTGGCCACTGGCAACAAATCCGACGCGCTCGCCACATATAACCGTCTGGCGACGTTGGCCCCCAGATCCCCGCTCGCCCTCTTCAAACTGGCTAGCGTGCAGGCCTCGATGAGGAACCAGCAAGCGGCGAGGAATTCACTGAAGAAGGCTTTGACGCTTAAGCCGGACTACCCGGACGCGCAGGTAGGCCTGGTTTTGCTGGATACGCAGATAGGCGACTATGCCGACGCGCTTTCTGTCGCCCGGCAGATTCAACAACGTGATCGGGGGAATCCCTTGGGTCACGGTCTGGAAGGCGACATCCTGATGACGCAAAAGCAGTATATTGCCGCCGCGAACGCCTATGAAGAAGCGCTTCGGACAGGGAATGGCGACATCTTTGCCATCAAAATGCACCAGGCACTGAGCCAGGCCGGTCAGGGCACTCAAGCAGAGCGACAATTGCTCGATTGGCTGCGGAAGAATCCCACGAAACTGGCGGTCCGCGCCTATCTGGGCGAAACCTATGGCAAGGCCGGGCGCTACCCGCAAGCAGTCGAGCAATACCAATACATTTTGGACAAGAGCCCGGCCAACGTAGCCGTACTGAACAATCTCGCCTGGACCTATGCAAAGCAGAAAGACCCGCGCGCGCTGGCCACTGCCGAGAAAGCTTACAAAATGAGTCCCGAGAACCCCGTAGTGCTGGACACCTATGGCTGGATCCTGCTGGAACAGGGCGATGCGGCGCGCGCGGCGCAACTGCTGCATGAAGCGACGGCAAAGGCGTCAATTCCAGGGATTCGCTATCATTTGGCGGTGGCTTTGGTCAAATCGGGCGACAAGTCCGAGGCGCGCAGCGAGTTGGAACAGACCCTGCGTTCGGCCAAGCATTTCCCTGAAGAGCAGGATGCGCGCGCATTGTTGGCAACCCTGCGCTAGCGCGCTGTAGGGTTTGCGCGCGACTTAGACGCTGCCAGATAACCCTCGGTCTGCTGGGGCTGGCGACCCCAAAGGCGGGCCCGTAGCCGTCACACAGCCTTCACAAAGAAAATCCGGCAACTTTCCCGAGCGGAGCGGAAATGACCTGCATCTTGTCTGGCCGTTAGCGCTTTCAATATCCTGGGACTTGTTAAGGCAGCTCAGGCTACCCAAATCGAGCCAATGACCACCGGTCTGGATGCGAGCGTGCCGAGGAACCTGTTACAGCGCCCTGCCTGTAACGCTAAAATCTGCAATATCCAGCATCTGATCATTGTACCGGTGTCGGAAAATTTTACTTTGCAACGACCAGATTACCATATCTGAAATTCCAACATTTTGATTTTTCACGATGTTTTTTGGATGGCACGCGGCGTGCTTTATACCATGCGTAAGGCTCACGTCACCTAAGTGTTTAGCAAAATGCGCATTTAAGGTGATCACCTCAGATTTTGAATGTTTTGACTGTTTGGAGGTTTAAAATGAAGTTCAATTTGATTTCAGTCGCAGTACTCGCAGCCCTCGCGGCACCAGTTGCGGCGCAAGCGACGGACTTTACGTTCGATCCTACCGGAACTCCTGGTGCGACGGGAGACATTGCCGGCGTCGGAATCATTGACCAGGCACCGGGCGATGCCGTTGCGGTGAACGGCGTTTCTGCCATCACCAACTTCATCAACACGGGCGGACTTTACTCGCCCTTCACGACCTACTATCAGTCCAATCTGGGCTCGCTGCAGGCGTCCGATACGAGCGGCTTGTTCCTGAACGGCGCGGGCGGAAACTTTTTCACGTTCAATATGGGATTCGGCGAGAAAGTGGCCACCGTCGGAGCTAACAATTCCGCAACCTTTCAATTTGACCCGCTCAATCCGGTGAATTTCTTCACCATGTATGCAACCAACGCCATCGCCAACAACCTGACCGGAGCTGGGTTTGCGTCCGGCACACCGATCCTGCAGGCGCACATGGTGTCGATTCAATCGAGCAACTTTACTGTTGACCCGACGGGAGGGATCCAAAGCCTGGATCAGCACGGCGCTGACGACTGGGCCGGGCAACAGACTGTTGTTGGGTCGGGGTCAAGCGATCTGACTTTTGTGGTTGACTCCGTTGACGCCAACTATTTCCCGGATTTGGATCCCCTGTCGATGATCGTCATTACCTTCCTGAATACCTCACAGATTGACCCGTTCAAGTCGATCGACCCGTCCCAGTGTTTCAATACTGGTCCGGGCGCGTGCACGGCGGCGGACATTAACACCGTGGGAACGCTGGGTGCGGTCAATGGGCAAGTGGGTAGCGGTCCGAGCTTCGAGTTTCTGGCCGATGCGAACGAATCGATGACCATTCCGGAGCCAGGAACGGTTGCCCTGCTTGGGCTTGGCTTGGCATTCCTGGGCCTGCGCGGCTCCCGCCGTCAGGCATCCTGAGTTAGGACTCTCCGCTGAGAAGCGGTATCCTGAAAAAAAGCCGCGGCAAGTCCGCGGCTTTTTCTTGGTGCTACGTTTCTTTCATCCAAAAAGAGTCGACAAATTTGACTCCCTGGATCATCCTGGTGCAGGATCAGCGAGCCTCCCGTTGATATTCAAACACTTAATTTTATGGCATGTAACGTGCTTGCTTATTTTGCTAGAAGCATCGAGCACAAGAACATAGAAAACAAGGCGAATGTCGCCACGAACCAAAAACATAATGACTTGGAGGAAAAGCAATGAAAGCCTTGATATTACTCGCGACCATTGTGGCGACAGTCGCAGCCACGGCGGCCCAGGCCGATGACTTCGCATTTGACCCTAACGGCACTGGCAGCACCGCAATCAGCAACGCTGGGATTATCGATCAGGCGCCGGGCAACGCCATTGCGCAGGGTGGTTCAACGGCAATCGCCAATTACCTTGCCGGATCCGGGTCGACCGCATTTACGCTTTACTACCAGGCGAATCTGGCAACGATTCAGGACTCGGATACGTCTGGCTTGTTCTTGAACGGCAGCGGCGGGAAGTACTTCACCTTCGTTGCGGGACTCGGCGAGACTGTCAGCGGCGTCCAGAGCAACGGAATGGCGAGCTTCGCATTTGACCCCAGCAACCCGGTGAACTTCTTCACCATGTACGCAACAAGCGCAGTGGGCAACAATCTGACCGGCGCCGGATTTGTCAGCAGCAAGCCCATCCTGAGCGGGCATGTTTCCTCGATCCAAAGCAGCGATTTTACGGTGTCCAATGCCACTCCGGTTAGTCTGGACCAGTCAGGCAACGGAAATCAGTGGGGCACGCAGAAATCTGTAGTCGGATCCGGGGCAAACGACCTCGTCCTGGTGCTGGATTTCATCGACACCAATTACTTTCCCACGCTCCCCTCGAATGGCGGCGTCATGTCTTTCCTTAACACCTCCCTAGTCACGCCATACAGGCAAATCGACCCTTCCAGATGCTTTAATACGGGATCGGGCGGCGTGAACACCTGCATCGGGGGCGGGCTCACAAGCACCGGAACCCTGGGTCCCGTCAACGGCGGGGGCGGTGGTGGACCGAACTTTATGTTTCAGGTTGATGCGAACCAGACCTTGGCGGCCGCTGTTCCGGAGCCGGAAACGGTGGCCATGTTTGCCGCTGGGCTGGCATTGGTTGGGCTCCGCATTGCACGTCGCCGTAGTGCATAGTCCAAGCGCGAACCGCACCTGAAAGGAGGCCGCGACATTGCCGCGGCCTCCTTTTATCTGGGTAGGCAATGGGCCAGCAAGATGACCACCGCCCACTTCCCCGGCAAAGCCTCACCCAGCCACGCAAGATTGACACCCGTTTGCTGCGCCGAACACGGCCCGCGCCACAGAAAGCCGCTCCTGAATTGGCTTGCTGCCCGCGGACTAACGCTTATTCGGTGCCTTGGCCGCTGCGAAGCAGGCGGGCCGGCACCCCACCCCAGACTTCACCTGGCCCGATCTGAGTGCCCTTAGGCACGACCGCCCCGGTTGCAACGATCGCGTTGTCCCCAATGGACACACCCGCCAGGACCACGGCATGCGCGCCGACCGTAACATTGCTGCCGATGCGGATCTTGTGGTGGGCAAGGCGTGTGCCTTCAATCACGTGAGGTACGATCAGAGCAAATTGGCCGACGATGGAATTGGACCCGATCTGGACAAAAGGCGGGTCCAAGATAATGCCCGAGCTATACGTGTTCGCTCCGAGCCGTGCGCCCAGGGCCAGGTACACAAGCCGCATCAAGGGCACCGGCATGGCGCCGCTGCGCATCAACGGGTAAAACAGCATCAGGTAGAAAAGCAGGTAGACATGGTAGGAAAACTCCTGGCGTGATTTCTCCGCGATTTCCCCTTCTTGAATTGGCATGAAATGCAGGAACAGCCTATATGCGGCGAAGGCATAAACGTAGAGAAGCAATACCGCCGCTACGACAAGCGTGATCCCTCGGAAATCGCCCAGATGGAGTCCTCCGAACAAAAGTCTGGTCGTGATCACGGCCAATGCGATCACGCCTGCAAGCAAGCTCAAGAAAAACACAATCTCCGCTCCGCCTATCTTACGCATTGCCGCTCCCTCAAGTTCGCCCCCGCAGAATAGGGTGCGTTCAGAAACTGCTTCCAGCTCTTTGTAAATCAGAATCAGAACCAGATCCCGACTAATGCCTCCACCAGATCAAGCAGCTCAATCTCGTACGCGCGCGTCTTGTTCCTGACAAGCCAAGTCCAACACCTCCTCAAACACTCTTTGCGACGGGTAAGCCGAAATCGCCTGCATCAGCCGTAGTGTGCCTTCTGTGTAACGCGCATCCTCCAGCATTGTGTTTACCGACTTGGCGATCGCAGAACGCGTGATCGATCCTGCCCTGATCATTTCACCGGCTCCTGCCGCCTCGATATATTGTATGTTCAAATGCTGATCCAGATTGGCCGGAATGCCGATGACCGGCTTGCCGTGTGCAAGAGCCTGATAACAGGTCAGGCTCCCACCATTGGAAATGACGACGGCGGCACGTTGCGCCGCTTGCTCTCCTGGCAGATAGCGCGCCACATAGGCATTCGCAGGCAACTTGCTCGGCAATCCCTTGCCCGCACTCGCCGCAACTACGGTCACTGGCGCCGTTGCCAAGGCTTCAAGAACGACTGGCAGCAGATCGCCATAGCCGGAACTGCCGAGGGTAACGTAGACGATGGGTCGGTCGTCCGGCAGCTTGGTCCACCAATCCGGCAGCGGTCCATGTGGCGACCACAAGGCGGGCCCCACATACCGGTGCGTATCCGGCAACCCGTAGGTCGGCACCAACTGAGGAATATCGGCATAGAGTGTGTAATCGGCATCGGTATAGACACGTCTCAGGTCCAGCCCTAGAGAAGGCAGCCCATGCCTCCGGCGAAGGCGATTTAGCGGAACGGAATGATAGCGAAATGCGATTGGCCGTACTTGATCAAACAGGAACTGGCCCAGCCCGACTCCGGTCAACCTGAGCATGGGAAGTTCGGGCACGGTGAAGCGCGGCCTGGCATACGGGCTCCAATACGCATTGCTGATTGTCATATAAGGTTTGCGGGCGAGCCGGGCGCTGATCGAAAGTGAAAGACGGAAATCACCGATGATGATGTCCGGTTGGCATTCCTCAATGACTCTCAAGTCCGCTTCGACATAGCTTGCCAGAGTCGCCATGTCATAAAGGGGACTGCCGCGTGCCAAGGCCTTCAGGAACGCCTCGCTAGGGATGGAATGAATCGGGACACGCCGGTAATTGGATGTTTCCAGCAACGAGTCATAGCGGGAATCGCAGGCCAGGATGACCTCATAGCGCTTCGGATCGAGCATGCGCGCCAGTGCAAGCGGGCGCGCGACGTGTGCAAGCGTAACCGCCTCCGCAACGAACAGGATACGTCGTTTGACAGAAGTGCTCACGCCAATCGTCACACTTCCGGCAGCCACGTTTGAGGGCATCCAGTTTCACTCCCAGCCACTTTGGTCCTCTTGTCGCCCAATATGCCTTGCGCACGATAGTGCCTGCCCGCCCGGCACAGCCTGGCAGATTTTCCGTTTTGCCCATCCTACGCCAAACGCAGGGCAACTTGGCGCAGGCATATAATACCAAGACTGAACTCACAGCCATGCTCACATGCACGGACCGATACTGGCGCCCATTTTTGATTGTCTCGGCTACGTCCGCATCGCAGGGCGCAATCTCACCCGTAATCGACGTCGCAGCTTGGCTGCGCTGCTCATTGTCGCGGCCGGCGTCATTTCAATGATACTTGCCGACGGCTTCATCCAATGGGTGTTCTGGGCGATGCGCGAGGGCACCATACAATTCCAGTCAGGCCATATACAAGTGGTGCGGCCCGGCTACTTCAGCAAGGGGAGTGCCGCGCCCTTCGACTATTTGCTACCGCCAAGCTCGCCGGTGTGGAACGCGATTGAGTCCACCCCGGGCGTCAAGCTGGTTGCCCCCAGGCTCAAGTTAACCGGACTCATCAGCCATGGCGAAACGACCGTCGCGTTCATCGCCGAAGGCGTGGCGCCCGATAAGGAGGCTGAGCTCAGCAAAGGCTTGCGCATATCGCGTGGGCATGATCTGTCTACGCCCTCGGCAAGAGAGGTGATACTTGGGCATGGCCTGGCGCGCAGCCTGGGCGTGGTTCCAGGCGATACCGTGGCATTGCTCACCACCACTTCAGGTGGCAGCATGAACGGCATCGAGGCCAAAGTGGTCGGCATCTTCGTCAGCACCAATCAGGCCTACGACAATGCCGCACTACGCCTGCCGATTGAGCAGGCACAGACGCTGCTGCGGGTCAAAGGGGCACACGCGTGGCTGGTGCTGCTCAAAGAAACCGAACAGACAGACGCTTTTCTCGCCCGGTTCCGTGCCCGTTTCCCGGAATACAAGGACCATTTGGAATTTGTACCCTGGTATACGCATGCCGATTTCTACAATAAGACCGTAGCGCTTTTTTCCAAGCAGATGACCGTGCTTCGGTCGATCATCGGATTGATCATCGTGTTGAGCATTTCGAACATGCTGATCATGAACGTGATGGAACGCACTGGCGAGATCGGCACCCTGCTGGCAATTGGCTTCAGGCGCGGAAAAGTCTTGCAGACCTTCGCGACCGAAGGAATCCTGCTCGGACTGATAGGCGGTGCGATAGGTGTTGCCATTGGATACGGGCTGGCCGAATTGATCTCCGCGATTGGCATCCCCATGCCTCCGCCCCCCGGCATGGAAGAGGGCTATACGGGCAAGATCCGAATCACCGCTTTCCTGCTCATAAGCGCATTTCTGATCGCAGTCACCACCACCCTGCTTGCCGGACTCTATCCCGCCTGGAAAGCCTCGCGCCAGCAGATCGTGGATGCCTTGCGTCACAACGTTTAGAGTCTGGTCCCGATGTTCAAACTCGCTTTTCGCAACATTTTCCGCAACCGCTCCCGTACTGCACTGACGCTTGCCGCAATCGTGACCGGCGTGGTTGCGATCATCGTAAGCGGCGGCTTCGTGCAGGACATTTTTGTTCAGATTAGAGAGGCAACCATACATTCGCGCCTGGGCCACGTGCAGATCTTTCGGCAGGGGTACCTCGAGTACGGCAATCGTGACCCGTCGCACTACCTTATCGCGCAACCCAAGCCCCTCGTCGATTCTGTCAAGACAATCCCACACGTAAGGGACGTGCTGGCCCGCATCAATTTCTCGGGCTTGGCCAACAACAGCCGTGCGGATCTGCCCATCATTGGCGAAGGCGTGGAGCCGGACAAGGAAGCACGCCTGGGAACATCAACCAGCATTATATCCGGCCGCCAGTTGCAGGACGCAGATCGCTTTGCGGCGGTGGTCGGCGAGGGTGTCGCCTCGGCGCTGCAACTCAAGCCGGGAAGCTACATGACCCTGATGATCAACACCTCCGAAGGTGCATTGAACACCCTGGAGTTCAAGATCGTGGGCGTGTTCCATACGTTTTCCAAGGACTACGACGACCGTGCGGTCAGAATTCCACTCGCCGCCGCTCAGGAACTGCTGTTTACGCCTGCAATCCACAGCTTGGTGCTGTCGCTGGACGATACGGCCGCCACAGACAGTGTAGTGAAGGCCGCAAGTGCGATGCTGGCAAAGCAGGGCTATGAAATCAAGCCATGGTACTCACTGGCCGACTTCTACGAGAAGACCGTGGAGCTATACAAGCGTCAGTTTGGCGCGCTTCAGCTCATTATTCTGATTATGTTGGTGCTGAGCGTGGCGAGCACCATCAACATGGCGGTATTCGAACGCACCGGGGAATTTGGCACCTTGCTCGCGATGGGATTGCGCAGGCACCAGATCTTTACCCTCGTGCTGGTCGAAAACACGCTATTGGGCTTGCTCGGTGGTGTGCTTGGCGTGATCGTCGGACTGGCTCTGGCCGGGATGATATCCAGCATTGGCATCTCGATGCCACCTCCGCCAGGGTCCAGCTTGGGCTACATCGTGTCCATCCGCATCGTGCCCTGGGTGCTGGCCGCGGCTGCCCTGATTGGCATGGCCGCCACAGTGCTGGCAGCCTTGCTGCCTGGCCGCCGCGCCTCGCGGATCGCGGTGGTGGACGCTTTGCGCCACAACATTTGACGCAATGCCACCAGTGAACCCGGGGGGCGTCGAATTCAGCGACTGAGTTTCTTCAGATAATCCTTGGTGAATATCTTGTCGGGCAAATTGCGCTCAAACATGTTGCTGTATTCGAGCACTGAACGGTTGCCGCTGCGCAATGCGTCATCGATGACCAGTTTGGCAGGGCGTATTTCCCCCCCCAGTGTGCGGAAATCCTGGTAATGGCAGGTCTTCAGAAGTCGCCCGGACAGGGCGTAGAGTTCGGCCTTGTAAGGCCTGCTGCTCCTTGCGTTCACCCACAGCAGGACCTGATGATACGTCACCCAGTTGTCGACCGCATCGAGCTGCAGAACATAATAGGGTTCACCATCGAGGATTTCCCTGCGCAGTATTTGAGGCACGTAGTCGCCGGAGAAATTCGCCCGTGCCAGATCCCCGTTCGCGACCTGGCCGGTCAGCCTTTGCGCCAGTGGCAGCCGTATCGGCTGCGACAGATTCGGTAGAAACGCCCACAGATCGTGATCCCGCATAAGCAGAATCTGGTCGCGGTCTATTGCCGGCGCAGTGGTCTTGACCAGGGTCTTGCTATTGCCTGCGGAGAGAATACGGTAGGCACGAACATCGGGCTCCGCATTCGGTTCGGTGGTGGTGATCGCCACGTCGGCCTGAAATCCGCCCGCGGGAAAACGGATATGGTCAACATGCTCGAGCAGTTCCCTGGCCTGCGCTTCGGTGCCCGTCGCAAGTGCGGTCGAAGCCAAGGGCGCAAGCCCGCACAGCAGGAAAGGCAGGATAAGTCGCAGTCCGCGCATCGCATTCAACCTGGTCATAAGCACAGTCTCCCCATGAACTTCATACCCTTTTGAAGTATGATTCAACGCAGTTGAAAAGACACCATGTTATCAGTGTGACGCAAGGCATCATGTTCGATACGATGCACCACCCGGAGCCATCGCTCCGACCGCGACGCGGCTCAAGGCAGGGCAGCATGTGCCGCGCCTATCGCCTGTTCGGCCTGCGATCCAGCAGGAAGGCCTAGCCATGGCCAGAATTCTGATCTGGCAGGACCAAAAAGTTCAGCGCGATATTCCGCTCTACAAGCCCACCCTGAATATTGGCAGGTCGTCTGAATGCGCAATCCAGTTGCTGGACAAAGGCGTCAGCCGGAAGCACGCGAAGATCACCTGCGCGGACGGCCTGTTCTTTCTCGAGGACCTGGAAAGCAAGGCCGGCGTCTTCGTCAATCGCGAGAAGATCCACCGTCAGCAGCTGCATGATGGCGACAAGATCGCGATTCACTCCTTCCAGCTGGAATTCGTCATCGATGTCGAGGCCGAAACGCGCAACGCGACGAACGTCGTTGAAATGCAGAACCTGAGCAAAGAGTACGCGCTTGGACAGCAGACCGTCCAGGCCTTGCGCGATATTTCCCTGAACATATTCAAGGGAGAATTCATGGCGCTGGCGGGCCCCTCGGGCAGCGGCAAGTCCACCCTGCTGAATATGATAGGCTGCATCGACACGCCAACTTCGGGCACGATTCGGATCGAAGGGGCCGATATCGGCGGAAAGACGTCCGACGAGCTTGCTGCGCTACGCCTGAATACCCTGGCCTTCGTTTTTCAGACATTCAATTTGTTGCCAGTATTGTCGGCATGGGAGAATGTCGAGTACCCGCTGCTGCAGAAGCGGGACGTGGACAAGGCCGAGCGGCAGCGCCGGATTGAATATTACCTTGAGGTTGTGGGCCTCAAACGCTTCGCCCACCACCGCCCGAACGAGCTCAGCGGTGGCCAGCGCCAGCGCGTGGCGATCGCGCGCGCCCTTGCCACCAAGCCCAGTATCGTCCTGGCGGATGAGCCCACTGCGAATCTGGACCACAAGACCGGCGAAGGCATCCTGCAATTGATGAAGGAACTCAACCAGGAAGAAGGAACGACTTTCATATTTTCCACCCACGATCCCCGCGTAATGGAGCTCGCTGACCGGGTGATCGAGCTCAGTGACGGCCAGTTAGCCGAATAGAGGAATGGACGTGGCTTCAAACAAGACAAAGAGAGAGATCGGGAATAACTGGGTGATGGCAGGGTTGCTCCTGCTTGGAATCGCACATGGCTTGCCGGCCACCGCTGCAGATCAGGGGAAATCCGAGACGGAACCGCAATCCATGGATGACCTGTTCGGTTCGCCACCGCCTGTAGAAAAACCTTCCGCTCCCAACACGACGCCGGCTTCGGAAAACAAGACGGACAAGGCCGCCGAGCCCACAACCATGGATGACTTGTTCGGCTCTCCTCCCGCGGCAGAGCAGACGCCCAAAGCCGCAACCAGCCCGGAAAAGGCCCAGGAAAGTCCGGCAGCCGGCAAGGAACCCGAATCGATGGACGCCCTGTTCGGCAAGGAGCCGCCAGCGGCGCCCGCAGCCGAAGCGACCATACCTGCCAGCACCTCATCCCCCTATCGATTGACCGGCTTCTATCGCAATGAACTTGCCTACACCTACGCCGGGGACGAGCATTGGTCGAAGTTCAGCAATATGCTTGACCTGTCCGCCACCGGTCGCACGGCCGGAGGTATTCCTTGGAAGCTGGGCGGCCGCGTGGTTTATGACCCCATCTACGACCTGACCGATTACTACAACAGCCAAGTCGGCCATGATCAGAGATTTGACGCCATGGTGCGGGAAGCCTACTTCGACTCGTCAGCCGGAGATTGGGATTTTCGCGTCGGCCGACAGCACATCGTCTGGGGCGAAATGGTCGGATTGTTCTTCGCGGATGTAGTGTCGGCGAAGGACCTGAGGGAATACATCCTGCCGGATTTCGATATCATCCGGATTCCCCAATGGGCTGGTCGGGCCGAATATTTCAAGGGCGACTTTCATGCCGAGGGAATATGGATTCCCTACATGAGCTATGACGATATCGGCAAGCCCGGGGCCGACTTCTACCCGTTCACGCCGCCGGCGATTCCCGGATCAACCTCGGTCATACTGGGCGAGGACAAACCCACCAATCTGAGCGACGGGGCCTATGGTCTGCGTCTGTCGTATCTGTATGACGGCTGGGACCTGTCCGGCTTCTATTACACCCCGATCGACCCGTCTGCCGCGTTCGAGCGCGTGACGCCGCTTCCCGCAGCGACGGTCGCCTATCGGCCGATACACAATCGCATCCACCAGACGGGGGCCACCCTGGGCAAGGACCTGGGCCCGATGGTCCTTAAGGCGGAAGCGGTGTACACCCAGGACAAGCTGTTCAGCGTATCTCGTCTGTCAGACGCCGATGGCCTGGTTCAGCAGGATTTCCTCGACTACATCGTGGGCCTGGACTGGTCTTTCCCACAGGAAACGCGGTTTAACCTCCAGTTCTACCAGCGCTATTTCCCGAATCACGACCCCGACATCGGGCCGGACAAGAGCGAGAGCGGCGTCACCTTACTGCTCAGCACCCAGGCTTTCCATTCGAAGATAGAGCCCGAGATGCTCCTGATTCACAGCCTCAATCGCGACGATTGGCTGGCTGAACTCAAGCTGACTTGGCGGGTAAACGGCAATTGGCAGGTTCGCGGGGGCGCGGACATCTTTTCTGGTCCCGCAACCGGCCTGTTCGGCGAGTTCGACAATCAGGACCGGGTGTATACCGAGGTGCGATACACTTTCTAAGCTCGCGCTGACCCGCTTTCCGTCGGTAGCATGAGCGCTTCCAGGGGCTTGCGGGTGGAGCGAGATGCCGGCGCACGGCCGGCGCCGATGCGTCCCAGGAAGAACAGGGATTCGATATCCTCGCCGGGAAATATTTGCCTCAGGCGCGCGTCAAGCTCGCCTGCCAATCTGCGTGCCTTCGGAATGCGCGTGAACTTGATGTGCTGCCGATGATAGCGGGAGAAGATGAGCGGCGTCATTTCTGGCTGGACGTAGAGACCGAGGCTTGCAGCCGTCAGCCAGAAACGCTGCATGGCCCGCCCAGCATCGATATAGTCGTCCACGGTGACGGTTGGCTTGGCGGCAGATAGCGCAAAATGGGCTGCGCACAATATGCCCGGCATCAGGTCCATTTGCAGCCGCGGCATCAAGTCCCCCATGAACCAGGTATTCAGAAAATCCACCCGCCCCCAACTGGCCATCGCCCAGCGCATCATTTTCAGATTCAGCGCGTCGGCCCCAACCGCTTGTGCCGGTATCTTGTCCGCGCTATATTGCGCGCCCCATTCGATAACGGCGCGGTGAACTTCATACGCTTCAGGGATGGTCAGGCGAATCTTGGCATTGTCAAAACAAAGTTTGGCCAGCCGGCGACGCTGGTCGGACCGTTCGAACCAAATAACTCTGAAAGCGTCGCCGACAGCGGCAGACAATGCAAGTTTCTGTGCATCGGTGAGCGGCTGGGTCGACATTGGTCGGCGCTGCACCACACGCTTCTCGATGAAGGCAACCAGAGGGTCAGTCTTGGCCGCAGGGTCAGGCTCAAACTGAATGTCAAACAACAAATGGGTTTCCGCGTCATCCGGCCTGCGGTTGATCAAGGCGCGACGACTGTGCGCGGTGGCAGCCAGGCTCAAACACTCCAGCAGAGCACCCACGGCGAGTTGGCTGGGATGACCATCCAGGTCATAAACACAATGCTCACGCGTGTCAAAGCCGTGTACCCGCACGTGCTCCTCGCCGACGATCTCGAAACGCCAGGGCTGGGTATTGTCGCCGCTGGGCGCCCAACGTGCCTTGTCGAGGATGTCTCGAATGGGAGCAGGAATCGCGGCGCTCATAGGTTCCCCAGCAAACGCTTGCGCGCAAGGTTCAGCGCCACGCGCAATAACGGATTGCCGTCATTTCCGCCCGGCCTCCAGGTACGCGTCAGGCGATTCTTGTAGGCGTCGAAATGAACACCCCAGGGTGCAGCGTAGACTTTGCCACGGGCAAGCAAGATCTTGAGGGCCTCCGCGCCACATACGCCAGAACAGATTTGACAGGCAATCATGGTTGATGGGCCTTTTTTTGCCCCGATGTCGATAGTTGACGGGTCCACAAGATACCCCATCTGGAGCCCCGCCGGGGCCAGGCCGATGAAGAAACGCAGGGCCTTTTCGGATTCTGGCGCCTCGCCCATGCCGAAGTACTGTTCGAAGCTCATGCTGTCCGGCAAAAAGTTGAGCAGCGCAGCGCCCATGCCCAACGGCGCAACCGTGATGGCAGGAATGCCTTTATTTCTGCAGGCCGCAAAAACGGCCTGCCGCAAATCAAGCACAAAAAAATCCAGCCCATCAACATAGAGATCGACATCGGCAAGAAACGCTTCGAGATTGTCCCTGCTGACCCCTTGGGGAAACTCCCGGATGTCGAGTTCCGGGTTGACCTCACGCGCCATCCGGATCATGACTTCAAGTTTGGGCTGGCCGATGGATGACAGCGTCGCGCCGACCTGGCGATTGAAATTCGGCAGATCGAAGACATCAAAATCGGCGAGCGTGAAACTCCCGATGCCCAAACGCGCGAGCGTCAGGAGATGGGCCCCGCCAACCCCCCCCAAACCCGCTATTGCGACACGTTTGCCGCGCAGAACATCCTGTTCATCTCGGGTTACCCAGCCAATATTGCGTGCGAATGCCTTGAAGTAGTCAAAATTGGCCATGGATGGCTATCTGCCTATTCGCCTCGCTGTAATCGCCTGGCAATACCGATCTCGTCGTCCTTGGAAAAGCAGTACGGGTACAGTGACTTAACGCCGATTGCGTCCTTCTGCTGTCCGCCATACTGAACGATCTGTCGCTCAGCATACTCAACCGGCAAGCGCAGCAAGACGGCCGGGGCGTTCACCCGTGGGCAAATCCTCTCTGGACCGAGCAGGCGAAATCCCAGCATCCGCTGGTAAAAATTGGCGTGTCGAGGATTGATCTCGATCACAAATTCGCTGGCGCCGTGAATGTCGCTGCCGTAAATCTTGCACATATGGAACAGGACGGCGACCAAATGTTTGGAGTCGGCGTTCTTGTCATCGATGGCCAGCTTCGTCAATTCGCAGATGGTTCGGCCCTGTTCTCGCAAGAAGTCCAGTTCCGTCTTGTAACTCGTATCCGCCAGCAAGCCATTGGGCGAGTCCAGCCCCAAGGTGGTCGTTCCAACGATGCGATCCTCGAGGGAAATCAATACGGTAATGCGGTATGGGTCATCACCCAGCGTCGGAAAATGATAGCCCCGCTCGAGATACATCTTCTGGATAAGCATGCTGGCCGAATTGCGGCGCGTTTCGGTGGACGCGAGTCGAATCTTGAATTGTTGCTCTTGCTTTATTGCCGAGGACTCCTGCACCATCTCGGGCGTCAAGAGGTCGCGGAGTTTATACGGAGACTCAAAGGCAATGATGGTCCTATCCCATTCGTCGGAGGGCAATCTCCTGCGTGAAACTAACGTATGTAACTTGGCCACTATCCTTTTCCTTCGACACCGGGCATCGAGCAACAGTCATTCTTATTGATTCTTATCGACC
Organism: uncultured beta proteobacterium; assembly: GCA_963782495.1. Lineage (GTDB taxonomy): Bacteria > Pseudomonadota > Gammaproteobacteria > Burkholderiales > Thiobacillaceae > DASQBT01. The sequence continues at coordinate 170,205 of CAWAJU010000005.1, forward strand.
AAATTTGGACAAATGTTTAAGAAATGGGGGTTCAACTGCCTGACTGAAGCCAGCGCGCCACGTCCATGGCAAAATAGGTCAATACCCCATCCGCTCCCGCGCGCTTGAACGACAGCAACGCTTCCAGCACACATGCCCTCTCGTCCAACCACCCATGCTGGGACGCTGCCTTCAGCATGGCATATTCTCCGCTGACTTGATAGGCGTAGGTCGGCGCGCCAAAATGCTCTTTCACCCGCCTGACGATGTCCAGATAGGGCATCCCAGGCTTGACCATCACCATATCAGCCCCCTCCTCCAGATCCAGGCCAACTTCCCATAGGGCTTCGTCAGAATTGGCCGGGTCCATCTGATACGTATATTTGTTCCCTGTCCCCAGGTTCGCGGCGGAGCCTACGGCGTCGCGGAACGGCCCATAAAAGCTGGATGCATACTTGGCCGCATACGCCAGGATACGGGTGTGGATATAGCCCTCATGATCAAGGGCCTCGCGAATGGCGCCAATGCGGCCATCCATCATGTCCGACGGCGCCACTACGTCGGCCCCGGCGCGCGCGTGGCAGACGGCCTGACGGGTCAGCACGGCGACAGTTTCGTCATTCAGCACATAGCCAGATGCGTCGATCAGGCCATCCTGCCCATGGCTGGTGTACGGATCCAACGCAATGTCAGTAATGACACCCAATTCCGGCGCGGCCTGCTTGAGCGCTCTTACGGTCCTGGGAACAAGGCCCTCCGGGTTGACTGCCTCGCGCGCATCCTCGGTCTTCAAGCCCAGGTCAATTACGGGAAACAGGGCCAGCGCGGGGATCCCCAATCGCGCCGCCTCTTGCGCAACTGGCAGCAGCAAGTCCACCGACAGGCGTTCCACGCCTGGCATGGAAGCCACGGCTTCGCGCCGTTTGTTTCCATCCAGGACGAACACAGGATAAATCAAATCCGCAACGCTTAGATGGTTTTCTCGCATCAGTCGGCGCGAAAACTCGTCGCGCCGCATGCGGCGCATTCGGCGGGGTGGAAAATGCCCAAAAACCTTATCCACAGGAAGCTCCAAGAAAGTCAGGAACTATTCTAAGCCGCTCCTCTCTATTTGGCAGACGATTTTATCGTCTCCCGCTTCTCCTCCCTGAGCGGGTGCCTTGCCTCTGCAGGGCATTTACCCCGGGCACATCCCCTTGGCCCGGGGTTTTTGTTTTATGGCTGACGGATTTCCAGCCAGGGCGCAATGATTTTTTCTGCCTCTTCCATACCCTGATTTTTCAAGCTGGAGAAAAGTTGTGCGCTTATCCAGGGCCACTCAATCAGACTTTTCTTCACCTTCGCCAAAATCTTGATGGCCTCGCTGCGCGACAACTTGTCGGCCTTGGTCAGGAGGATGTGGACCGGCTTGCCGGTGGGGGCAAACCACTCCAGCATCTGCCAGTCCAGCGGAGTCAGGGGATGACGGGCATCCATAATAAGGACCATACCCCGCAATGCTTCTCTGGATTGCAAATAGTCTGACAGCACCTTGCCCCAGCGCATCCGCAGTTCCAGTGGTACCTTGGCATAGCCGTAGCCAGGCAAGTCGACCAAATAAACCTCTGGCGCCAGGGCGAAGAAGTTGATGAGTTGGGTGCGCCCAGGGGTCTTGGACACAAAGGCCAGTCGGTTATGTCGGGCCAGCGTATTGAGAGCGCTGGACTTTCCTGCATTGGAGCGCCCTGCAAAGGCCACCTCAGCTTGACTTGGGGGTAGCTGAGTCAGGGTTGCAACTGATATTGCATAGCGAGCATGTTGCAAAAAAGTCATGGTAGCGGCACGTTCCCGGCAAGCGTCAAATGCGCTTTCGGGAATTCCCTTCAATATTAAAATTCGCTAAACTACTCATTTTTCTGACAAATTGAAAGACTTAAAGGAGTCCCGGATGAAATTCCAACAGGCGCTGATTTTTGTTGCCGGACTGGCCAGCAATCTAGCTATGGCCAACCCAGTCGCCGCCCCCGGCGTGGGAGACGCCAAAAAAGCGGAGAGCATCGTTACCAGCGTGTGTTCCGGATGCCATGGCCAAGACGGCAACAGCGTAGCACCCGCCAACCCAAAACTGGCCGGGCTTGGCTATGAATATATCGATAAACAACTTGCCAACTTCAAATCCGGCGATCGAAAAAGCGCTGTCATGGCGGGGATGGTTGCCTCTCTATCGCCGGATGACATGAAGAACCTGGCTGCCTATTTTTCCGAAAAGGAACGCAAGACGGATGTCGCCAAGGACAAGGATTTGGCGCTACTTGGGCAAAAGATTTACCGTGGCGGCGTCCAGGGCTCAGGCGTGCCTGCCTGTGCTTCTTGCCATGGTCCCCAGGGTCGCGGAATTCCGATTCAATTTCCCTCCCTCTATGCCCAGCATGGAGATTACGTGTACGACCAGCTGAACAAGTTTCGCCTGGGCGAACGTGCCAATGACGCTGCCAAGATGATGCGCACAATTGCCGCAAAAATGACCGATGCGGAAATGAGGGCAGTCGCGCAATATATACAGGGCCTGCGATAGGCAATCGCAGTAGACGAGCAGGGTGGCTTCGGTCACCCTTGATTTTCTGCTGGCTCAGCGCAAGCCATATGGACTGGCCTAGGTCCCCATCCAGCTGTGAACGCAAATACGATCACGAATTGCCGAAGTTTGTCGCTTTGGGGGCAGCTCCCCGTGAACGGGAAGGTCTAATACTTCGCTTTTTTGATATGCGTCAAATCCGGTACTGGGACTAAGCCTAGCCATCCTGTAAGATAGATAAGAGGATGTCTTAATCCTCGGTCTTAAGGAACTCCAATGAGAAACGTGGTGCTGACTCGTCTGTTGTCTGCATTAAGCGGCTTAGTCTGGTCTGACGGCCCTGTTCCGGCCAGCCCGGATTCCCGGATGTCGAAGATGACCGACCCGACCAAAACGCCTCTACCTTCAAGGATCCTCGAGTCTTCATTCAATGGAGTAGCGCCGCAATGAATCCCAAGTTCTTTAACACCACGATGGCTCGGCCCATGAATCCAGCCAACCTTGCCGGCTGGATGATGATGCCGCTGGATCCGCGCTGAATGAATATGGGCATACAGGCCATAAATTCCGGCTACTACGCGCAGATGATGAACTTGCCCATGGGCCGCAAAGTCATGAGCCCGACGATGTCACCTGCCAACCCGCAAACCTGTAACGCGTGGATGGGCGCCGTGGCCAATCCCGCAACTTATCCTATGATGCAGATGGTCCCCATGGAGTTGCCCACGGCCGGCATGGTCCCCGCATCAGGCCACTAATCCCGAAATCTTTTCAACACAGAAGGAGATATAGTCCATGAATCCACTGCGCAGGAATATGCTCAAGAGCACGGCAGGCGTAGGCGCGCTTTCTGTAGCCGTCGCCGCCGGGCTGCTCAAGCCGGGTCAGGTGCTGGCCGACTGGAATCAGGCAGGATTTGACGCCAAGAACCCGGCTGATTCACTTGCGTCGATCGGCGGATCGAACGCTGCCAACTCATCGAATATCGAGCTGAAGGCGCCCGATATTGCGGAGAATGGCGCTTCGGTTCCGATTGAAATTACGGTAAGCATGCCCGATGTGGAATCGCTTGCCATTCTGGCGGAGAAGAATGTTTACCCGCTGATCGCTGATTACAAGCTGACTGATTTTGGCGGCTTCCTGGCGACTCGGATCAAGATGGCCCAGACTGCCGACGTGCGCGTCATCGTGAAGGCGGGCGGCAAGGTCTGGACGACCGCCAAGGAAGTGAAAGTCACCATTGGCGGCTGCGGCGGCTAAGCGGACCGTACTTAGACTATTCGATCCACCGGAATACGGAGATACAAATGGCAATTCCCATGAAAATGCGCGCAAGTACCGAGGCCATCAAGGTTCTGATCACTCATCCTTCCCAGAATGGCTTGGCCAAATCCAATGGCAAACTCATTCCCGCCCTGTTCATCAAGAACATCACGGTGGCAGTTAATGGCAAAGTGGTAGCCGATGGCCAATGGGGCGGCGGCATCGCCAAGGACCCGTATCTGAATATCAAGGTTACGGGCATGAAGGCCGGCGACAAGGTCACAGTCGATGTCGTCGACAGCAGTGGTGACACCGGCAAAGGCGAAGCCACTGTCAGTTAGAGAGGCAGGCAAGCCTGATCGATTTCACACGCCCACACGCAGCAGCAAATTTGGGGAGAGCTTCTCCCCAAATTTGTTTTGGCGAGTGACGGTGATGACGGCAGCTTGCAGATAAGGGCCGGGCGCAACTTCCGTGGCGCCCGGCCCTCGAATCCCGAGTTACAGAGAGACAATCAGAATTGTGCTATCAAAATAGTTAGCCCAATTGATTCCGCATAACACAAGCAAGCTTTTCGGAGATCCGCATGAAAACTCAGGCCAAACTTCTGCTTTTCCTATATTGTCTGGCCGCTTCCGTCGCTTTTGCTGACGAAGCCCCAAAAGCCCAAGGCAATCCCTATCTGCAGGGCAACCCTTACCTGCAAAACACGCCTTACCAATACGGCTACGGGGCACATGCTCCGATCGCGCCCTGGACGATGTCGCCCAGCAAGAGCAAGGAAGAGAAAGCCCGCATGATGAAGATGATGATGCCCTTCATGGCCCAGGGCATGCACATGAATATCCGAGATGTCATGAATTACATGACCACAAAGTACAAGGCCAAGCCGGGCCTGAGCTTTGATGATGTGGTGGAATCCATGAAGCTGCGCGCCAACACGCTCAATTTCAAGTTGGTGGGCACCAGCCCGATGTGGAAGGATATCCGGGCGGTATTGGAGGACACGACCACGCCTCGCATGGAGGTCTTCAGCTTTTGTGACATTGCTGCGGGCCGTGAGGTCATGAGCCTGGCACCCGAGGCGATTGCATTTCTGCCTTGCCGCATTGCGGTCATGGAGGATGCAGACAAGAACATCTGGGTGATAACGCTTGACTGGGACATTGCCTGGCTGGATTCGGTCAATGGCAGCATGGACATGTCACCCAAATTGGCGACGATGGCCAAGGACATTCGAGACAAGATGGACAACATCATGCAGGCGGCCGCCAATGGCGACTTATAAGGACAACAGAATGGCCGGTTTCAGACACCAGGCCGTTGCGGTTGTATCGAGCACCACCTAAGGTAGCACCAAACCCCAAGGAGAAGCCATGAAGATCCACGCTCTACCCATTATTACGCTCGCCCTGATCAGCTCTGCTGCCCAGGCCCAATACCCTTGGGACACGATGATGAATCCGGCCACGATGATGAATCCCATGGCCATGATGAACCCGGCGACCATGATAAATCCCATGGCCATGATGAACCCGGCGACCATGATAAATCCCATGGCCATGTTGCCGAACCCCCAGCAATTCACAAATCCCTATCTGAACCCCATGGCCGCCGGTAACCCCTTCTTCAATCCCATGGCCATGCTGCCGAACCCCCAGCAATTCACAAATCCCTATCTGAACCCCATGGCCGCCGGTAACCCCTTCTTCAATCCCATGGCGGCAATGGGAAACCCCTTTGGCATGCAACCCCGGGCGGCCCCGGCTTCAAGCTTCTTCCCGGTGATGCAGGCCCCCCAAGCCGCCACTCCGCCCAGCTTCTTCTCCATGATTCCGACGTCACAACAACAAGCACCGGCGCCTGGCTATGGGATGCCGAATGCCGCCCCAGCCGCGCCGGCTCAAGCCGCCTTTATGCCGTTCTTCCCGTCCATGCCGGCACCACAACAGCCCCAGCAAGCCACCGCGCAAGCTGCTGCGCCCCAGGCGCCTGCCGCCAACATGTTTGACCCGTCGGCCTGGATGCAAATGTTCCCCAATTCCACACCGCCGACACCGCAGCCTGCCCCAGCAGGCAAGTGACCTGACCCATGGCAGTGCAGGACGTCCACGACCTGCCTGACCGACATACGAAGCGCAGGACCAGACCGTCTTGTCTCCCATCGCCCCGCACAAAGCGGGGCGATGCTTTTTCCCTCCTGGTCACGGCACGATGCAGAACAATGCATGGCACCATCCAACCCGCCGGCCATCATGAATGCCGCAGCCCATTTGGGTCTATCGATTGCCTATTCTCAAGCAGAGTGGAGCTGGAACCTTCAGGCAGTACGCAGTGAGGACCAGCCCAAGGGCCGGCCGGCGAAGGCAGGTTGTTTGGCCGGCGTCAGTGCAGGCTGGCGAATGCCCGGCTTGCCGCGTCCACCGTCGCAGCGATGTCTGCCTCGCTGTGGGCGGCCGAAACAAAGCCCGCTTCGTATGCCGAAGGAGCGAGATACACCCCTTCCAGAATCATTGCGTGAAAGAAGCGGTTGAATCGATCCTTATCGCAGCTCATGACTTCGGCGTAGCTCCGAGGTGGCATGGCACTGAAATACATGCCGAACATCCCGCCCACACTGGCGGCACTGAAGACTTCTCCCGTTTTGGCCGCCGCCGCCGCCAGCCCTTCAACCAGGCTCAAGGTCCGTTGGGCCAGAGCTTCATAAAAACCTGCGGCTCGCGTGGCCTTGAGCGTGGCCAAGCCTGCCGCCACCGCGACCGGGTTGCCCGACAGCGTGCCGGCCTGATAGACCGGGCCAATGGGCGCAAGCCGCCCCATGATGTCGGCGCGGCCGCCGAATGCCCCTACCGGCATGCCACCGCCAATCACCTTGCCTAAAGTAGTCAGATCCGGTGTGATGCCGTACACGCCTTGCGCACCTTGCGGGCCGACGCGAAAACCGGTCATCACCTCATCGAAAATCAACACAACGCCGTGTTTGCTGCACAGTTCGCGCAAGCCTTCAAGAAAGCCCGCCGCGGGCTGCACCAGATTCATGTTGCCGGCCACCGGCTCGACGATGACAGCGGCGATTTCGCTGCCGATCTTTTCCAGGGTGCGCTCGACCCCGGACAGGTCGTTGTAATCCAGCACCAGGGTCTGCGCCGCCACTTCCGCGGGAACCCCGGCGGAAGTCGGATTGCCATAGGTCAGCGCGCCGGACCCTGCCTTGACCAAGAGAAAATCCGCGTGACCGTGGTAGCAGCCTTCGAACTTGATGATCTTGCTGCGGCCGGTGTAGCCGCGCGCCAACCGGATCGCGCTCATGGTGGCCTCGGTGCCGGATGAAACCAGACGCACTTTTTCGAAACCTGGCAACAGACTGACCAGCAGTTCCGCCATTTCCAGTTCCAGTTCGGTGGGCGCGCCAAAGCTCAAGCCCAACGCCGCCTGTTCCTGTACCGCCCGTACCACATCCGGATGCGCGTGCCCCAGAATGGCGGGCCCCCAAGAACCCACGTAATCGATGTATTCGCGGCCATCCACATCCCAAAGGCGGGAGCCCTTGCCGCGGGCAAAAAATCGCGGCACCCCGCCCACGGACTTGAAAGCGCGTACCGGAGAATTGACTCCGCCGGGAATGACTTTTTGCGATTGCTCAAACAACTGGTGATTGCGATCCATTAGTTTTCCGATTCAATTTCAAACGAGGCTTTCAGTTGCCGCGCAGCGGCCTCCACATCCGGCGCACCGAACAGGGCGGAAATCACCGCAACGGCGTCCGCGCCCGCATCGATCAATGCACCGGCATTGTCCACGGTAATTCCGCCAATTGCCACAATTGGCAAGGTGATTTCCCGACTCGCCGCGCGCAGCAGCGACACATTGGCAAGCGTGGCTTGCGGCTTGGTCGGGGATGGAAAGAAGCTGCCAAACGCCACATAGTGGGCTCCCAGCCTTTGGGCCTCCCTGGCGCGGTCCAGGTCTTGGTAACAGGAAACGCCGATCAATTTGCCCGGTCCCAGGATGATTCTTGCCTCCCGCACAGAGTTGTCGTTCCGCCCCAGATGCACCCCGTCTGCACCAAGCAGGTCGGCGAGTCGCAGATCGTCATTCACCAGGAAGGGGACCCCATATTGCCGACACAGCGTCTGAAGCTCGCTGGCCTGTTCATGTCGCAGTGCCACGTCGCCGGTTTTTTCGCGGTACTGCAAAATTGCCACGCCTCCCTTCAGAGCCGCCTCACTCATGATCAATAAGCTCTGAGTGTCGACACTTTCCGGTGTGATGGCGTAAACGCCACCTATGCTCAGGGGGTTCAAGCACTGCCCTCCGGAGTGGTCTCGCGGGCCCAGAAAAAACGCTCCGGCATGTACTGACCCATACCCGGCCGAAACGCTGCTTTCAGGCTTTCATGGGTGAACTCCTGAGCCTCCCAAACTGCTTGCGAGACATCCTGCCCAAAGGCCAGGCCTGCTGCCAGGGCAGACGCCAGCGTACAGCCCGAGCCATGGTAACTGCCAGCCAAGCGGTCCCAGGCATCGCGACGCAGCACGCCCTGCCCCGTGTACAAGGTATTGATGACTCGTGGTGTGTTTTCATGGCTTCCGGTAATGAGTATGTACTCACATCCGAACCCGAGCAGGCGATCTGCCGCAAGCTCAAGCGACACTTCATTTTCGTCATCCTCCTGCCAGGCGAGGCGCCGAGCCTCCGTGCTATTGGGCGTGAGTACCGTGGTTTGCGGCATCAACATCTCCTTCATGGCGGAAATCATTTCCTCGGTAACCAGCTCGTCGCCTGCGCCCGAAGCCAGCACCGGATCGAACACAACCGGAACATCCGGATAGTCCGACAACACCTCGGCAATCGCCACAATGGCTTCGACGCTGCCCAGCATGCCGAGCTTGAACGCGTCCACCCGCATGTCCTCCAACACCATGCGAGCCTGGTCCGCCACCCATTCTGGATCAATCGGCAACACGTCATCCACCCCGCGGGTATCCTGGATGGTTAGGGCGGTAATGGCCGACAAGGGATGACAGCCCATCGCAGACAGGGTCATCAGATCAGCTTGAACGCCTGCGCCCCCAGTCGGGTCCGAGGCGGCAAACACAAGCACTAGCGGGGGGGTGGGTTTCATGATGGCACCGGGACCAGACCCGGATAAAATGGCGGCTTCAATGTGCAAGTTTATCCGATTCAAGCCCCAGCCATGAATGAAACGCCCCCATACAAGTCCTGGATGTGCCTTCTCTGCGGGTTTGTCTATGAAGAAGAAGAAGGCCTGCCCGAAGAAGGCATTGCGCCTGGTACGCGTTGGGAGGATGTGCCCATGAACTGGACCTGTCCGGATTGCGGCGCACGCAAGAGCGATTTTGAGATGGTCGAACTTTGACCATTCCCGCCTGACTGCGAACCATTCCGGCGCGGCAGGGAGTGCCACCCAAAGCACTGGCAGCCTTATTGCTCCAGGCAACGCCAGAGCGTCTGCCGATCAAGGCTAATTCAACACAATCCGTGTACCGCGGTGGGCTCGTCCAGTTAGGGTTTTTCTCCGACGAATGGCGCCAAGTCCACGCGGGAAGCCACCTAAAGTAATGAATAACCCCGCCGTTAACAGTACTGTCTTTTCATTAACAGTCAGAGCGAACATGGATGAAAACAACGGCTTGAAGGGTGTGAAAGTCATGGTGATTGACGACAGCAACACCATACGGCGAAGTGCTGAGATATTCCTCAACCAGGCCGGTTGCGAAGTCATACTCGCCCAGGACGGCTTCGATGCCCTGGCCAAGATCGCCGATCATCAGCCGCAGGTGGTGTTCGTCGACATCATGATGCCCAGGCTCGACGGCTATCAGACCTGCTCGCTAATTAAACGCAACAATCGTTACCGCACAACACCTGTGGTCATGCTGTCCTCCAAGGATGGGCTTTTCGACCGGGCGCGCGGACGCATGGTTGGATCGGATGAATACCTGACCAAACCATTCACCAAGGAGACCCTGCTCAATGCAGTGCGTCACCATGCCAGTACTGGACAAGTTGCAGCGTAACCCCGGGCCGTGTTGTGCCTATTCGGTAAAGGGGCGCATGATCAGCCCCAAAACATATTGAGTGGAGTCATTGATGTCTATCAGCCGGATTCTTGTAGTGGACGATTCCCCCACGGAACGTTTTTTTCTCTCTGAATTGCTGGTCAGGAATGGTTACCTGGTGAGCATGGCAGATAGCGGCGAAGAAGCCGTGGCACAGGCCAAAGCTTCGCGTCCGGATCTCATTGTGATGGACGTGGTTATGCCCGGCATGAATGGCTTTCAGGCCACACGGGCGCTCTCCAAGGAAGACATCACCAAGAACATCCCGGTCATCATGTGCACCAGCAAAGGCCAGGAAACGGACAAGGTCTGGGGTATGCGCCAGGGGGCCAAAGCCTATCTGGTCAAGCCGGTCAACGCCGATGAACTCCTGGGCCAGATCAAGGCGCTGGGTTAGGAACAGACGGAGCCCCCATGTCCAAGCATTACAGCCTGAAGGATTTTCAGAACCAGCTCACCCGCCGCTTGCAGAGTGCCAGCACCCAGCCGGTCAATGCTTCACGCTTGGGATTCAGAGTGGCGGGGCGCAACTGGCTGGTCAATCTCGCAGATATCAACGAGGTCCTGCCCGTTCCCGCCATCCTGCAGGTCCCGGGCGCGCGCCGCTGGTTTCGCGGCGCGGCCAACATTCGGGGCAATCTGTATGCGGTCAGTGATTTGGGGGATTTCCTGTTTACCAATCCGACGCCGGATTCCGCCACCAATCGCTTGCTGCTGGTTCACGCCAAATTCGGCGTAAACGCCGCGCTCCTGGTGGAACAGACTTTGGGGCTCAAGCATCTTTCCCAGCTCACTGCTGCCGAGCAGGGGGGCGAATGGGGTTTCGCCAGCCAACACTTTCGCGATGGCGACGGTGCGGACTGGATTGAAATTCAACTGGCAACGCTGCTGACTGAGCCTGCCTTCATGGCTGCCGAGGCCTGAAACCCATTACCCAAGACAGCAAGCGGAGACTCTTACAATGGCAATCTCTCTTCCCGGCTTCAAGGCCTTGAGCGGACGCGTGACCAAGCACACTGGCAAGGAGCAGCACACCACCATGATCATGCAGAATCTGCGCAAGTTGGCGGACCGGGAACCGGGCGACGTGCCGTTGATTGGTAATCTGCCGGCGGACAGACAATACCTGGTTAGCGCAGGCGCCCTGATCTTGTCGATGCTGCTTGCAGCCGGCTTCGTCATTCATGGCGTGGTTCAATCGAACAATCAGGGGCAATATCTGGACCGCGTGAGCGGACTGGGCATGCTCTCGCAGCGACTGCCTGCCTTGGCACAACGGGCGCTGGAAGGCAATCAGGATGTCTTCAAAAAACTGGCCGAAGGGAAGGCCAGCTTTGAAACCAGTCTCACAGGCCTGAAGGAAGGCGATAGCGATGTTCCCGCTTCGCCATTGGCGGCCCAGGCCATGCTGCAGAAGATTGACAGCGATTGGAAATCCTACCCTGCCGACATCGATTTCATCCTGCAGAGCGAGAAACCCCTGGTGCTGCTGCACGCTGGCATCGCGCGCATCAACAAACTCTCTGGCGACTTGCAGGAATCGACCGAAAAACTGTCTAACCTTTTGGGCTCGACCGCCGCGGGTTCGGCCTTGCTGTCGAGGTCGGCTCAACTGCCCATTCTGGCGCAGCGGATGGCAAATAATGCCAATTCCCTGCTGTCCTCCAGCACCATCGACTCCGAAGTCACCCATCAGATGGAAAAGGACAGCACAAGTTTTCGCACTATCGTGGACGGTCTGAGCCAATCAGGCGTGGCAACAAGCAAGGATCTCGCCACGCAACTCGATGAAGTGGCCAATAGCACGCGAGAACTGGTCAATGTTGCGAGCTACGTGTTGGGCAACATCCAGCCGCTGATGAAGGCCAAGCTCAACGTCAATGACATGTTCGGAAACAGCGAGACGCTGCTGAACGACACGGTGGAACTGGGCCACACTTACGGCACCGGTGGCATCTTCAGCTATGTCATCTCCGGCCTGTTCTCCCTGATCGCACTGGGATCCCTGGTGGTGCTTGGCTTGATCAATATTAACGAAACCAAAGGTCGGGCACGCAAGAGCGAGTCCGAGAACCGCCGCAACCAGGAGGCCATCCTCAGGCTGATGGATGAATTGGGTCAACTGTCCGAAGGCGACCTGACCATGCAGGCGACCGTCTCGGAAGACATTACCGGCGCGATTGCCGACTCGATCAACTTCACCGTCGATGAATTGCGCGACCTGGTGCGCGGCATCAACAACGCGACGACCCAATTGGACGACGCGGCGCGCCAGGCCAACGAGGTATCGAGCAAGCTCCAGCAGGCGGCGCAACGCCAGGTGAAGGAGATTGAAAAAACCTCCCTGTCGGTGGTGGAGATTTCCCAATCCGTGCAGCAGGTCTCCAACAACGCGGCCGAGTCTGCGCACGTTGCCCAGCAAGCACTGATGGCGGCGGAAAAGGGTCAGCAAGCGGTGCAGAATTCCATTACCGGCATGAACTCCCTGCGCGAACAGATCCAGGAAACCTCAAAGCGCATCAAGCGGTTGGGTGAATCGTCGCAAGAGATCGGCGAAATCGTCGAGCTGATTTCAGACATCACCGAACAAACCAACGTGCTTGCCCTCAACGCCGCAATCCAGGCCGCTTCGGCCGGGGAAGCGGGGCGCGGATTCTCGGTGGTTGCGGAAGAAGTGCAGCGCCTGGCGGAGCGCTCCAGCGAGGCGACCAAGCAAATTGCCGCCATTGTCCGCACCATTCAGTCGGATACGCACGACACAGTTGCGGCGATGGAAGTCTCCACCCAGGGCGTGGTCGAAGGCGCCAGGCTCTCCGACGCCGCCGGCCAGACCCTGCAGGAAATCGGCCAGGTTTCGAAGAAACTCGCCACGCTAATTGAGGACATTTCGCGCGCCACTCACAATCAGGCCGATGCAACCGCCAAGGTGGCCGAAACCATGCAGGACATCAAGACCATCACCATGCAGGCCAATGATGGCACGCAGCAGACCGCCAAGTCTCTGGGTGGTCTGAGCCGGCTGGCGGAAGAACTGAAAGGGTCCGTTTCAGGCTTCAAGCTCAGTTGACCAAGCTGCGAACCCAGACCATCTCCCTCTAGGAACATGCCATGAGCACCTTGACAGACTACGACACCGGGCCGCTGAACTGGGTTCGAGAAGAAATTGACAAGGCGCTTAAAGCCGCCCAGGAGCGTATCCAGGCTTTCCGCAGCGATCCGACCTTGACCAACGCCCTGCGTCTTGCGCGCAGCGAAGTTCATCAAGCCAGCGGGGCCATCCGTCTGGTCGGGCTGGAAGGCGCCGCCACGCTGTGCGGCGCCATGGAGGATGTGCTGGGTGCACTCGATGACGGGCTCATTGAACAGGATGCTGGACTGGATGCCGTGGTCAAGAGCCTGGATGGTCTGTCCCGCTGGGTGGCACGGACCGCCGAGGGTCGTGGCGAAGGTGAACTGGCCCTGTTCCCTTTCTATCGCAGCCTGCGCCAGGCGCAGGGCATCGAGCGCGTATTTGAAGGGGAACTGTTCTTTCCGGACCTGCACGGCCGGTCAGTAGCCTCCGCCCCCGATGCCGAGTCCGGTTCGGAGCAATTCCGCGCGCTGGTCAAGTCCGCACGCAGTTCATTCCAGCGCGGCCTGTTGGCGTTTCTCAAAGGCAAGGGCGCAGAAGAAGGCCTGGGCCACATGCGTGCCGCATTGGCCAGCATCGAAGCAGCGGCGCCGAACAATTCATCCCGAACCTTCTGGTGGGCCTGTACCGGTTTCATCGATACCCTGCTGGCCCATGGCGTGGAGGCGGACTTCCACGTAAAACAGCTGCTCGCGCGAATCGATCTGCAAATGCGCCACCTGCTGGAAGGTTCGCCACAGGTCGAGGAACGGCTGATGCGTGATGCCTTGTTCTTCATCGCCAAGAGCGAAGCTTTGGGCAGCCATGCGGCGGAAATCAAATCCACCTTCGGCCTGGATCGCTATGCACCCAAGTCCAACATCAGTGCCGAAGACATGGTGCGCTTGCGGCCGATTATCAATGCCCTTGGAAGTGGACTGGCAAACGCCCGCAATGCGTGGCACGACCACACCGAGAACAAACCCGAGAGTCTGGCGCTGTTTCAGTCCTGGCTCGACAAACTTCGCGACCAGGCCGCAGAATTGTGCGTGCCTGCCATACAGTCACTGCTGACTCCGCTGCAACAGGCTGCTGCCGCCGTTCCTGCCGCCGCCCAGCCGGAAGCCCTCAACCTCGAGATCGCCACCACCTTGCTGGTCCTGCAGCAGGCGCTGGAAAGCGAGGACGTGTTTAGCAAGGATTTCGGCGGCCGCGCCGAACTTCAGTGCCGTCGCCTGCAAGCTGTCGCCGGCGGCCAGCTCATGCCGGAGCACTCGGTGCCCCTGATGGACGAAGGTTCGCGTCAGGCGCGCGAACACGCCGTGATGGGCCAGGTAGGCCAGGAAGTCGGTGTAAATCTGCGCCGCATGGAGGAAATCCTTGATGCCTTCTTCCGCAATCCGGAGAGCCATGACGAACTGCCCCTCCTGAACGACTTGGCGCAGCAGGTCAATGGCGCGCTGGCGATCCTGGATCAACTGCCCGCCAGCCTGCTGCTTGACGCCACCATGGGCTTGATCAGTTCCAGCATTCACGCCAGGGCCCCGGTCGGCGAAGCCGAGCAGCACCGCGTCGCCGACGCCCTGTCCAGCCTGGAATTGTTTGTCGAAGCTCACTGCGCAGGTCGCAGTGATGCGCCCATTATCCTGGCTCCGGTATTGAAAGATTTTGGCCTGATTCCGCAACCTGAGCCGGAGGAAGAATTCCACCAGGAAGCGACGTTGGCCGACTTGTTGGAGCACGATGCTGTAATTGCCGACTCGTCCCCTGACAAGCCGGAAAATCAGGCCCCCGCTGGTGAAGAATTAGAGTTCGAGCCCCTGACCCATCCGAACCGGGGCGTCGACCCAAGCACGTCCAACGGCCTTGAACTGGTGGCGGAAGAAGGCTTGTCGATGTCACCCGGCGACGCGCCTGGCCTGGACTTGCCGGCCCAGCCGGCAGCGGGGCAGGCAGCGGCCGCCGGGGAAGCACCATTCGATTTCGGCCTCCCCAACTTGGAGTTCGATCTCAGCGTGCTCTCTGATGAGGAAACCGCCAAAGATCTTTTTGAATCGGCCACGCCTTCTGTCGCAACTGAGGTCGATGCAGGCCTGTTCTGCCCCCTCACATTCGAAGCTGAACAGATATCATTTTCAGCGTCCGACAACGACGTACACCCAGTCGCAAGCGAGTTTAGCCCATACTGCGAAATCACATTCGCGCCCGAACAGACATCATTTCCCGCATCCGACAATGACGCTTCCCCGGACGCTGACCAGCATGCCCCGTTCTGCGCGATTCCAACTGCAACCGAACAGGGTCCGATCACCGCTTGCGCTGACGAAGCTGCCCCGACCCCCGTATCTTCCACACCGGCAGGCGTCGATGCCGAATTGCTCGAGATCTTCCTGGAGGAGGCGCAGGACGTGCTGTCCAACCTGGCGGAGTCAAGCGCAGCCTACCGCGACAATCTCGCCGATGGCGAAAATCTTGCCGTGCTACGACGCTCTTTCCATACCCTGAAGGGCAGCAGCCGCATGGTCGGGCTAAGCGAATTTGGCGAAACCGCCTGGGGTCTGGAACAAATGATGAACAGCTGGCTGGACGCGAATAGACCTGCCAGCATTGATCTTCTCGATCTGGTGGACGAAGCGCGCGAGCAGTTTGGCCGCTGGGTCAACGCACTGCGGGAAAACCTCCTTAGCTACCCGGACATGGCCGAGCTACTGGAGCGCGCTGCGCGTCTCGCAAGACTCGAAGCGGCTGAGTCCAACCTGCCGCCCGAGCCCCAGGACGAGCTCATCCCTGCCCCTGTTGTCCAAGCCGAACCGGTTTTTGAACCTGCGCCCCCGCCCGAGGATGTGCAAGTGGGGAGTATCAGCCTGTCACCCGGACTTTATGAAGTCTTCGTCCAAGAAGCCGCCCAGCGCCTGGAAGTACTGCGAGATGAAATGGCCCGCCTGGCGGAGCAGCCACAAAGCCTTATCACCGAGGACGCCAGCCGCGCGGCCCATACCCTCGCGGGCATCGCCGCCACCGCGGGATTCAACGTCATGTCAGATCTGGCCCATATTCTGGAACTCTATTGGGGCAAATTGGGCGCCCGCCCCCAGCCTGGCGAGGCCCTTTCTGTCGTCCATGCCACGGTCAACCGTCTGCATGACATGCTCTCAGCGATTGGCGACTGGCAGGAACCTTCCTCCGCTCTGGACTTGATCGAAACCCTGGCCCAACTCCCTTGCACCGAATCGAGCCTGCCCGCCAGCGTGGCCATGATCAACGAGGAAGCGATGGAATCGGCAGAGCCGCCTGCCCATGAAATCGAACCCCCGCTGGAAATGGCAAGTGGCCCGTTGGAAGCTGGTTCAGCCGAACCGCCTGTGGTGCCAGAAGAAACCCTTCCGGTTGAAGCGGAGCCGAGCGAGGCCGTCCCGGTTGCTTACGCTCCAAACGATACCCAGGCTGCCGATGCCCTAGATACTGAATCCGCACCCAGCGAGGCCTCACAGGAAGAGCCTGATACCGAGCCATTTGTGCTCACGGGTATTGTCACTCAACCTACGGCGGGACTCCCCAACACGCCTTCCCCTGTGTTTGAGAAACGTGCCATCAGGGATGAGATCGACACCGAACTGCTGCCCATATTCCTGGAAGAGGCCGAGACCCTGGTACCGGATGCCGCCGGCAGCCTGCGTGCCTGGCGGGACAACACGCCTGACAGCCAGGCACCGGCCGCCTTGCGCCGTGTCCTGCACACCCTCAAGGGTTCGGCCCGCATGGCCGGTGCGAACCGCTTGGGCGAACTGACCCACGCCATGGAATCGCTGGTCATCGATGTTCTGGAAGGGCGCAGCAGAGCAAACCAGGAAATCTTCGAAACCCTCGAAGCACAATTTGATCGCCTGGTCGACGCGCTGGAAAAGCTCCATCAAGGACCCGAAGTCAAGACTTCAATCGTGGTGGAAACGCCGGTTACGCATGAAGAGGTCATGCTGCCTCAGGACAGCATGCCCGACGAGCAGCAAGCGACCGAAGCGGACGAGACTGCGGCTCCCATGAGCCCGGCCCCTGCCGCTACTCCGCTTCGGGAAACAGTTCCCATGTTGAGGGTCAGGGCCGACTGGGTGGATCGCATGGTCAACCAGGCCGGCGAGGTTTCCATCGCCCGTTCGCGCATTGAAAGCGAAATGTTTGGCCTGAAGCGCCACGTGGTGGAACTGGCCGAAGCGCTGAATCGCCTCAAGACCCACATCCGCGAGGTCGAAATCCAGGCCGAATCCCAGATGCAGGCCACCTTCCTGACCGCTGGCCGTCAGGACCAATTCGACCCGCTGGAATTTGACCGATTTACCCGTTTCCAGGAAGTCACCCGTTTTCTGGCGGAGAGCGTCAACGATATTGCCACCGTCCAGCACACCCTGCTCGGCCGCCTCGGGGAAACGCAGGCCGCGCTCACCCAACAGGCCAGGTTGAATCGGGAATTGCAACAGGATCTGTTGCGGGTCCGCATGGTGCCGATCTACAGCATCGCCGAGCGACTCTACCGTGTGGTCCGCCAGACTGCGCGCGAACTGGGCAAGCGCGCCCAGATCGACATCCGCAACGGCGAGTTGGAGTTGGACCGCTCGGTCCTCGAAAAAGTGACAGCGCCGCTGGAGCACCTGCTGCGCAACGCCATTGCGCATGGCCTGGAGAACCCGGAGGGAAGAATTGCCGCTGGCAAACCGGAGTTCGGCGAAATTCTGCTCAGCGCCAGACAGGAAGGCAACGAAATCGTGCTGATCCTGAAAGACGACGGAGCCGGCCTCAATCTGGAAAAGATACGTGCCAAGTCCGAGGCCCAGGGCCTGCTCTCACCGGGCATGGAACCCACCGACATTCAGCTTGCGCACATGATCTTCCAGGCCGGCTTTTCCACCGCCGATGAAGTCACTGCGGTGGCCGGACGCGGCGTAGGCATGGATGTCGTGAAGAGCGAAATCACCGCGCTGGGGGGTCGCGTCGAAGTGGCCAGCGAGGCCGGCAAGGGCGTGAGCTTCACCATCTACCTGCCGCTCACCCTGGCGGTCGCACAAGCCGTCATCGTTGCCGCCGGCAAACAGGAATTCGCCCTGCCCACCACCATGGTGGGCCAGGTCCAGGAACTCAAGCCCGAGCAACTCTCCGCCGCTCTGGCCGCCGGTGCGGTGGAATGGCGTGGCGCACGCTACCCCCTGTTCTACTTGCCCCATCTGCTGGGCCAGATGGATGTCACCCATGAACTGCAGCGCTTCAACTCCGTGGTGTTGATGAAGAGCGGCTCCAGTCACGCGGCCTTCCTGGTGGATCAGGTACTGGGCGCACGCGAAATCGTGGTCAAGAACATCGGCCCGCAACTGGCCCGTATCACCGGCATCGCCGGCGCGACGGTGCAGGGCGACGGCCGCATCATGCTGATTCTCAACCCCATGCCTCTGGCACTGCGCGACATGCAACAGAGCAGCACCGCCCATCGCCCGACCGCCCCGCCTTCGACCGTGGTCTCGGAAAATGCGATCAGCCAGGCACCGCTGGTCATGGTGGTGGACGATTCTCTCACCGTGCGCAAGATCACCGGTCGCCTGCTGGTGCGTGAGGGCTACCGGATGGAAACCGCCAAGGACGGGGTGGACGCGCTGGAGAAGATGCATGACCTGACCCCTGATCTGGTCCTGCTGGATGTGGAAATGCCGCGCATGGATGGCTTCGAACTGGCCCGCATCATGCGCAGCGATTCCGCGTTGAAACATGTGCCCATCATCATGATTACCAGCCGGACCGCGGAAAAGCACCGCAACCATGCTGCCGAAATCGGCGTAAACGTCTATCTGGGCAAGCCCTACCAGGAAGCCCTGCTGCTCGGCCATATCGCTGAATTTCTCAGCGAGAAATCAGTACAACCTGCGTGACGGAATGGTCGCACAGAGAAAAGCCGGCCTTGAGCCGGCTTTTTCTGTGTAGGCTTACACCACGATCATGCAGCGATATTCTTGCACTCCTTGTAAGTCGCCGCGCACGCTTCCATGCAATCCTTGCACGCCTGGTGCTTCTCCGCATGCTTCTTGCATTCTTCCTCACACGATTTGCAGGTGGTCATCGCCAGCGTCGCCATCTTCGGCAGCGCGGGCGCATCCTGAATTGCCAGGGATTCCAGCGCGTGGCTGACTGCCAGCATCTCGTTCACGCTCCTTGAACAGGCCGCCATCGTCGTGTCGCCTTCGCCCAATAGTATCAGGCAGTGATTGAGACACGCCTCGCCCTTGACCACGCAGTTGGCCGATGCATCGATTAGCGGCTGCCGGTTGGGTCCCATGTGATGGTGATGGTGTTCCATGCCCATGCTCTTCATGTCCATCCCCTTCATGTCCATGTCCGCACGCGCCGTAGAAACCCCGGCCATTACTGCTGCACCCATGCCTGCCAATACCGTTCTTCTATCCATAATTCCCTCCTCTTCAAGTGAATGAACCAACGACACGGTGCGACATGGTTTGCAGTCCATGGCACCGAAATTCCAGCCGAATGGATCGGCGCTGCAGTGCTCTTATCTTAGCCGTTCAGCTCTGATCTATACCCGCAAAGGACTTCATTTTCCTGGCGCGAGCCATAAGGGATTCTTTAGCGCAGCAGCAATTCCGGCGCTACCCTCTCCATGAACAGCTTGCGATATCGTTCGGCCTTTCGTACCTGCATGTGCTCCAGCGGATTGAAGTCGTCGGTCAGCACAATGCCGCCTTGGGTGGGCGCAGTTTTCTCGTAGGTATTGAGAACAGTCAACACGCGTTTCTCCGCGTCGTCGTTCGCAACGAATTCGACCGGCTTGCTCGACACCAGAAAAATGAAGTCGGTGAAATCCGCTTTCGGCGCGGTTACGAACACCCGGCTGTAAGGAAAGAGTTCAGCTAGCGTCCTCGACACCGACGCCACTGCCTGCGAGCCTTCGCCTCGCGAGAAACCGACAAAATTCAGGGCCAGCACGCCATCGTCAGTCAATAGGTTTTTCAACTGAGCGAACATTTCCCGGGTCAACATGTGGACCGGTTCCGCACCGCCAGTGAAACAGTCATGGATGATCAGGTCATAGCGCTTGTGCAGATTGCGGATCTCGTAGCGCCCGTCGCCAACCACAAACGCGCCGGTGGGTTTGAAATTGAAATAGTCCGTTGCTGCCCGGGCGACGGCCGGATCAATCTCTATCGTGTCTGTGGCTATGCCCTTCTCCTTCAGTTGAGTGGCCACATATCCCACGCCCAAACCGATCAGCAGTGCATTTCGGCTGTTCTCATGGGTGGCTGGCTGGAACTGCTTGAGAAGTGGCAGAAGCGTCAGTATCTGTTGATAGGCCAGTTCAGTCTGACCAGTACTCATTTCAACCGCACCGATCGACGACGCGTCGGATAGCAGAAGCCTGATGCCGCGGCGTTGATCATCGGCCACCCTGACCCATCCATAGGTGCTTTCCGCCTCGTTGAGAACCCAAAAGCCATCTGCGGTGCGCATGGGCATCAGCAATCCGCCCGCCAGAAAGATCAGCGCAGCGCTGGCAATCGCGCCCATCGCCAGCAGCTGTGTCCGGCCCAGCCTATGGCGCTCGTAGGCGGCAAGGCAAATTCCCAGCGCCAGCAACAGCACCCCCGTTGCTTCGATAATGCTGCGGGTGCCGAAGATGGGCAACAGGTAGAAGCCCAGTGCCAGCGTCCCGAACACGCTGCCCAAAGTGCTGATTGCGTAAACCGAACCGGCGGCGACACCCACACCATCAAGCTCGTGCGTGGAAAGCTTGATGACATAGGGCCCCACCATACCGAGACAGGTCAGGGGCAGCATGAACAGGGCAAGTGCGCTGAAGAACGCTCCTGCGCGCATGCCCAACGGATCGCTGGCAATGAGGACCGGACCGCTCAGCAAGGGAATCAAGAGCGTCCCCAGTGCCGCGACGACAAGCAAGTGAGCGAGGCGAAGTCGCGGAAGTTTGTCGACGCACCATCCACCCAGATAGTAGCCCAGCGCCAATGCAATCATGGTCACGGCGATGAGAGACGACCAGACATACAGGCTCACGCCGTAAAAGGGTCCGATGATACGGGTGCCGAGAAGCTCCAGCACCATCACGGCACCACCTGTGATGGTCACCGTCGCATACAACACCATCCGCTCCAATGCGCGCAATGGCATCAGCTGCCGGACCGAATTGTCGGCCAAGGATTCGTTCGCATTCATGGCTGATTGCCCCGCTTTTTGTCATTCTCATTTGCGAGCGTGGATCCCGTCGCCAGCGGCCCGCCCATCCTGCCCTCCACGTCGATCCAGACGTGGGGCAGACCCATGCCCTCCAGCCAGGCCGGGCCGTCCTTCTCCTTGAGCATGGCGATGGTAGAAGCGCTGCCCGCGACCACGCAAAACTCGCCTACCACGGTCACCGAAGCCATGTGATGTACCGGCCAGCCGGTCTTGGGGTTCAGCACGTGCCCGAAGCGCACCCCATCCATGACGATGCAGCGTTCGTAATCCCCGCTGCTCGCGACGCTGCCACTGTGCAGCGCGAGGGACTCGACCATGGCGCCCTCCCGGCGGGGATGCCGGATGCCGATTCGCCACGCAATGCCATCCGGGCGCGGGCCAATGATTTTGATATCGCCGCCCAGATTGACGATGCCGTGGCGCGCACCCGCGTTCCAGCATACGGTGGCAGCCCGGTCGGCTGCGTACTCCTTGACCACGCCGCCGAAATCAAGCTCCATCCCCGGTTCAAATTCCAGGAACGGCGCCTGCCAGAGAAGCTTGTGCCAGCCGACCCGGACCAGTAGGCTTTCGATCTGCGCCGGGTCCGGCAACTGCCCCTTATCGAAACGCCAAGCCTGGCGCAGCAGGCCGGAGGTGATGTCAAACAGGCCGCCGCTTTGCCGGTAACAGGTATTGGCGTAATCGAGCAGGCTGGCGGTCTCTTCATCGACCTTTGCACGGCCGCCTGATGCGGCGATGCGATTAATCTCCGACAAAAGGCTGTCGCTCCGGTAACGCGAATAGCGCTGCTCAAGGCGCTCGATGTCGGCGCGGGCCAAGTCCGCCACGCGCTTTGCCTCCGACTCCGTCTTCGCAAAGAGCTGAATTTCGCAAGGCGAACCCATGGCCTTGAAGGGATAACTGAACAGTCCCAACTCTCAGGATCTCAACAGCGAAGTCCTGCCATCATCTGCCGCTCCCACGTGTGCCACCATGGCGCTCAAAACATCATTGTCCATGAGAACGTCAGGCTGGTGCCACGCTCGAGCTGATAACCGTTGACATCGTCATCGAAGGATTTTTGCGCTTCTATCTGGATGCGATCGCCCTGCGCCATCCTGCCCGGCGCCGCGGCACTCAGGCCCAGCCCCATTTCCCAGTAGCTGCCGCCGTAGCTTTCCGGCAAGTCCATCGGGCCGTGAATGACCTGCGGGCCGTTGAAGTGTCCCTTGATGGCGCCCTGCGTCGTATGGCTGGGACGCACCGTAGCGGCGAGCCAGTCGGTCAGTTGATATCCACCCCAGGCGGTCGTCTGGAAAACATCGCCCAAGGCGTAGCCCGAGTCGTTGACCCCTCCCGTGCGCTTGACGCCGGAAACCTGCGCACCCCAGAACCAGCACGCATGGCTGCCGTTATACGTAAGGCTGGGCAGCAGGTCCCAGGTCCCGCTGCCCAGTTGCATGCCATAGTGCATGAAATTGGTGCCGTCGCTTTCCTTGATGTCGACTGCGCCTGTGGGGATGCTCAGCCCAAGGCCGAGATGCAATTCGTGCCCGGGCGCGTCAAACAGCTTCATCAGTGCGCTCACCGTCGTATCGCCGACTCCGCCCGTTGTGTGCTCTGGATGGCCGGCGTGATTGTGCACGCCGCCGCTGCTGGTCACGCTGTCCTCCAGCGGACGCATCTTCATGTCCATATCCATGAGTTGAAACATGGCCATCAGGTTAAGCCAGTCGGTCGGGGCATACATCAAGTCCAGCATGTGCATGCGCATGTCCATGCGTCTTGGCGTGAGCGTGCACTCTTCGGTGCCGCATCCCAGCGCCGTGATGTCGGCGTCCGTGGCCGCCTGCGTGCCGTGCCGCATCTCCCCGGACTGGCGGTTGACCATGAAGTGATAACCCAGCATCATGCTGCCGGGCTCGCTCATCATGTGCGCGTTCATTACCCCGGCCGGTGCCAGCGTGCCCGCGTGGCCGGCATGACCCATGTGACCTGCGTGGTCCATGTGACGCATGTGATCCATATGGTCCATGCCTTCCATGTCGTCCATGGAGCCTGCGCCGACGGAAGTCGCCATGGCGTCGAAATCCAGCTTGAGCCCGAGGTTGAACAACCAGTAGCCAAAATCGGAAAAGCTGTCGGCCTCTCCGCCCCCCAGCTTGAGGTGGGCAGCATGAACATAGCGCTCCACGCCGACTTCCAGGCTTAACCCCCGGTCGAATTGCTTGCTCACCGACAATCCCCCGCTCACCGCGCCGTAGGCGGACAGCCGATAGTCGCTGGAATAATAGGTGACCGGAACCTGGCTGAAGTCCAGCGTGCCGTCGGCATGGGTTGGCGCTTTCTGCGCGAAGATGAAATAGGGCTGGTAGAAATCGGCGGCACTCTGGGTGTAATAGCGCAACCGCGGAGTCACCGTCCAGCCCTCGCCGGCAGCCTGCCGCCACTGGGTTTCCAGCGTATGCGAGGCGACGCCCCAGTCGTCGCGCGCGTAGCGGTAGTCCAGTTGCAAGGCCGCGTCCGGGCCGGCAAAGTAATGCGCCAGACTGGAGTTCCATGCCCAGCGATTGTGGACGTCGGGGCGGCTCTCCGCGACGCTGTACATGCGCGTCAGCAGCAGGCCGGAAAACAAGGGTGGCGGCGTGTTCGGATCGGCGAACGCCATCAGCACAAGCTTGTACGGTTCCTCCAGAAACCCGCTGTCGCGAACGTAAGATAGCCCCGTGGAAAAGGTCGTATTCTTGTTCAGCACCTGGGTCAGCCCCAGATTTGCCGACCAGCCATGGCGCTCGCCGATGAATTTCTGGATTGCGTTGCCATTCTGCTGTTCTTCGGTAACGGTGGGTCCACTGGTCGCGTTCTTGTAGAGGCCATAATCGTTCCAGTCCGACGGCGCGCCAATATCCGCGTCGATTCTGCTGCGGGTCAAGCTCAGCCCCCCGTCCAGGGTGGTGCGTTTTTGATTGAGATCCCAGCGCCCACTCACGTTCATGAAGCGTGACAGGAAATCGTGCTCGTCCGAAACACCTCCCCCTATACCCAGCTCGGATCTCTCGGAAGCGTGAACAATTCGGAATCTTCCCTCCTTCCGGGTTTCTGCCGAGGCCGAAGTCATCATGTCGACCAGCCTGGGTTGCTGGACCCGATGCCCGCTCGTATCGATTCCATAGGGCACCAGAGCTTTGTTCACCAGCGCGGTGCCGGAGGGATAAGGAGAAGCGCCCGAGACGGTCATGAATCCCTCAGGTGCCGCAAGAATGGGTGTCGCGCCTGACCAGGTGTCCTGCAGGTAGTTCAGATCGAGCCGGGTGTTGTCGGACAACTTTATGCCGGTGCCGGCGTGCAGACTATCCACATGAATCGGGTCGAATACCTTGATATTGCCCTTCGGACCTGTCCAGACATCCCGATCACCTTCCTGATAGCTGCTGTACCCGATCTGGGCGTCTTGCGGTTCCACCGCATGCGCCATGCCGGGCAACGCCATGGCAGCCGCGGTCAGCGCATGCAGAGGAGAACCGCGTCCAAAACCAGAAGCGCGCTCCTCCGGCCGGGCATTGCGTCTTCTGAGCGCCGAAATTTTCAGGAACGAGGCGACGCGGCGAAGCAATCGAACAAGCAGCCTGCTGAGTCGTATCCTGTTGCCCTTAATAGCAGCCACAACCGCCACCCTGCGCCGCGGCGCCACCGATTGTCGCCTCGCGGCCGCCGTAGATATGTTCCTGGATGGCGCGTTGTTCCGGATAGGGTTCTGCTGCCATCTGCGGTTTGGCGAGATTGCCGCGTTCCCAAGGCTCGACCGCGGTGCAGGCGGAAAGCGCGACGGCGAGGCCAAGGATTAGCGACGCGGGCCCCCGCCGCGGCAATTTCTTATTGTTATTGTCCATCCTATGCTCCCCGATCAATCGTTGTCAGTCTTCTCCGCCAGGAGTTGTTCCACTTCGCCGCGTATCTGTTCCGCTTCCCCCGCGCGAAATCCGAGAACCACGCGGCGGATCACGCCTTTGCGGTCAACCAGATACGAGGCCGGCATGGCCTTGACCGCGAAACTCCGCGGGCACTGTCCGCTTGCGTCGGAAGCCAGCGCAAAGCTGGCCGGGTGTCTGGAGAGAAACCGCTGCGCGTTTTCAATCTGCTCGTCCACGTTGATCCCCACCACCTGCAGGCCGCGCTCGCCAAACTCCCGGTCCATGTCGTTCAAAAAGGGAAAGGCCTTCGCACACGGGGCACACCAGGAGGCCCAGAAGTCGACGTAGACGACCTTTCCGCGCAACTGGCGCAGATCAACTTTCGGCAGGTCTCCCATGGCAGCCAAGTCGCAAAGTGGCGCGGGGCGACCTGTCGCATCGTCCGATGCGCGTGCGAGCGAGGCCAGCGCGATCAGACTACAGAGGAAAGGCACGGTTAGCTTGTTCATGGGACCGGTTGGACACGGATGCTCCCGTAGTTGCGGCGAGCATCCGGTACGCCGTGGCTAGCCAAACTCACCAGATCCGCGCTGGTTTGCGCCGGCGCCGGGTCGCCATGCCCACCAGACCGAGACCCGCAATCATCATTCCCCATGTTGAGGCTTCCGGCACCGCCGTCACGGTAAAGCCGCTTATGGAGAACTTGCGCGCGAGCCGATCTGCGCCATAGGCGTTGTTGGCCGCGGTATCCGAGCCCAAGCCGCCCATCGAGTCACGCACGTCGTCGAAATAGGCGGCATAGTCGTCAGGATTGGCGCCACCGATGGCCAAGGTATAGACGCCGGGACCAAGTATGCCGCTCCAACTCACCATGTTGTCCACCACACCATCTGCGCCCAGTACGCCACTCACGTTACCTTGGGAATCCGTCCAAGTTGCGCCGGCCAAGGCATCGGCCACGGAAATTCCCGTGTAATACATGGTCCCTACGGTGGGACTGTTGTCACCGTTGGCGAACATGTAACTATAGGTCGAGCCGCCGGGGGAGACGCCGTTATTACCCATGGTCACATCTGCGTTCGTGCGAAACGCACCCCAGCGCGTTCCATTCGCCGCGGCTGTGCCCGCAGCCTGCCCGTTGGCAGTATCTATGGCGGAATTGGTGCCGGAAAATGGTGACCAGGGGGCAAAGCCCGGCGAAGACTGAAGCAGGGCGTTCACGTCAGGATCGGCCGCGTAGGCGGGCGTGTCGCCCACACCATCATGCGAAGAGGGCGGCACGATGCCCGTATACAGGGAAAAGGCCGGATTCAGCGTATCCGGTGTGATGCCGTTGAGCGCCGGATTGGCGTTGCCGGTCACTGTCGAATTGGCAAGCCCGGCGATGGTGAAGCTGACTTGCGATTGTTGGGTCAACACGAAGTAACGGAACTTCATGTCGTGGCTGTTTCCGTAGGTAACAGGATCCAGGCCGGTGATATAGCCGGCATTGCTTGATAACGTCATGTTGAAATTCGACGCAGCGCCAAAGGTGTCCGCGCCATAGACATTCCCGGCCGTGCCGGCTGTGCCGATAGGATCGACACCACCGGCCTGGATGAACAGCGCGTTGTTGTAGCCCACATGGGCGAAAGACGGCGCGGCCAGAAACAGGCTGGCGACAGCCGCGGAAAGGGTACGAATCACAGGGTGTTTCATTGTTTGCTTCCTCCGTTGTTAATGTTGTACTGCACAGGTTCAAGGTGTTTCCCCGATACCCTCTCTTGTTCTGATGTTGGTCAGCGCATCAGATGACGCTTTCGATTTCTGCGGGCACCCACGCCGCCGACGACCAGCAGCCCAAACGCAAACAGCCATGCCTCTGCCGGCTCCGGAACTGCAGCCGCAGTCGCACTGAAGCTGATGGTACCGGGCAAGCCGGTCAAGGGGACGTAGGCCGGATTCACGCAGCCACCGCTGTCACAGGCCATGCCTCCTGCGGCGGCAATTGTGTAGTCGCCGGCCTGAAGAAAATAGTTCAACAGCGATACGGAGTTGCCCCCTGCAGGATCTACATGGGCTAGGTACTCAATCACGCTCCAGTCACCTGATTCGTTGCCCATGCTCCAGGTATGCAGGGCATCGAATTGGCCGGCGTAGTTGACGCTTGCGGTATCTCGAAACGGTGAAACTCGTCCATAGGCATCCATCGAAACGCCGTTGTCGACGGGCGAAGCGATTTTGCCGAAAGGGGGCGTCGCGGCCTTGGGGTTCAGCGGATCGACATTGGTATCGTCGTGAGCATCGTCGGGCAGCAATCCGCTGTAAAGGCTGAAGGCCGGGTCAAGCGCGCCGGCATTGCCGTTGTCGCTGAAGCTGATGCTGACGAGCGAGGCTTGATCCAGGTGAAACTTGAAGAAGTCTCCACCCGCCAGTTCATGCGTGTCGCCCAGCGTGGCGGTGGTCCCGGCATACCACCCGAAGTTGGAGAAGGTCGAACCGTTTACCCCTCCCGGCGACAGGATGGGGTCGCTCAGGTCGATGTAGTTCACATGAGCCAGCGCGGTCTGCGCAAGCCCGAAAAGCAAGACCGCCGCATTGATTGAAAGTGTGGTATTCGTCTTCATGACAACAGCCCTCATGATTTATCGTTGTCAGTTCGGGTCAGTTCAATTGGAGGCTTTCCACCGACGGCGCATTGCCATCCCCAGGACAGCCAAGCCCGCCGCAAACATTCCCGCCGCGCTCGGCTCCGGGACCGCTACCGCAGTCGCGCTGAAGATCAGGGTGCCGCCCAGATTGGTGACTGCGCCATAGGGCGAGCTCGTATCGGCCGAACGGTTGGTAGCGTAGCTGGCCGCCTGGGCATTGCCACTGAAGGCGATGATGTAGTCACCCGCCGGCAGGAAGTAGCCGAGCAAGTCGTTAGAATTCGCGTTACCACTCCAGTCGCCGGATGGGTTGAAATAACCGGTTGCCGATGTGAGGTATTCCACCGCACTCCAGTCTCCCGCCGCATTGCCCATGCTCCAGCTGCCCACGGCGTTGAACTGGCCGTAATAGGTTCCGCTGTTAGTCAAGGTATTGCGGTAGGCCGACGTGATGCCCTGCGAATCCACGACAGCGCCAGTGTCCTTGGAATTCTGTACCTTGTTGAAAGGTGGAGTGGCGGTGACCGGATTGAGTGGATCAATGGGCACGCCGTCGTGGGCCTGATACACCGCCGAACCCTTGTAAAGCGAGAAAGAGGGATTGAGACCGTAGCCTGTCCCGACCTGGTCATCCGTGAAGGTGATGCTGACGATCGAGTCCTGGCCTAGATGAAAGTTGGCGAAATCCACCTTGTGGCTGTCGCCCAACAGGTTGGCGCCGCCGTTCGGATTGCTGCGCAGCCCGTCAGTCCAGCCCGAACTGTCCAGGTTGACCACATGCACACTCTTGCTCCAAGTCCCAGAAGCATAGGTTCCGCCCAGGTCGGCCCAAGTCTCGCCCGAGGTGATGGACGACTGATAGGTTGAATTCCAGTACGCTGGATTGCTGATGGGCAGGTCGTTTCCGACCAAGGCCTTGCCAGCCGCAGTCAGGTCGCTGATTTGCTGTCCCTGGTTCAGATCGTAATATTCGACGTGCGCAAATGCGGGTGTTGACACGGCAAGCGCTAAACTTGCAATGGTCAAGACACGGGTATATGTCCGGCACATTTGACTCTCCTCCTGGTGTTTGCGTTATAAAACTATTTATATGTATTCAATTATTTTTTGTTCTTGTGCGCCGCTCTTCTGAGCCCACAAGGCCCACAGGCGCTTGCGATACGGCTTTTGGCATGCTCTCTTCAATGACACGGAGCCAAGTCAGAAAGAAGATTGCGCATAAGACGCTCTAATACTGTAAGGCCGAACGTGAGTTGTAAATGTGACATAGTGTCGCAGGGACCAGATCTCACTGCTTGCTTGGTGCTTTGTGCGGATGAAGGTGCGCTTGATGGTTGTTTGAACAACGTGCCGTCCCCAATGATCAATGGCCGCGTTGCGGATGACGCATTGCAACCACACCATGTGGAATCGGCATCGACCTCCATTTGGCCAAACCAAGGGGGCGTGGCACAGCAGCAGGCGGTTCGCTTCGGCCCACAATACATGGAACAAGCTGTCCAAATGAAATAGGGCATGGACACGACGTAGTGGCGCCAGCATGCTCATGGCATCTGATTCGCAAAGAATCGCTCACTACCAAAGACAGCACAACAATCGCAAGCCCGCATTCCGAGACTGACGCTGAACTCACGACACAGTTGGCTGAAGGTGGAGCCACTGTCCTGCGACGATTTGTCACATTCCCCCGTCGTTGACTTGGGGCTAGCATGGGTTCATCGGGGGAGAAGATGGTTTATACAATAATAATTGCATGCGGCTGGCTCACGCTTGTCGCCAGTGCGATGGCCGCATCTGGCCAGGCGGCGGAAAGCGCAGTCACTCACATGACCATGAAGCATGGATCGGCGCTCGCCATTGGGGTGACGCTCGATACCAAAGGCCAACTCTGGCTCGCGCGCATGGACAAGCAGACACTCTGGGTCTCCCATTCCGCCGATTTCGCCCAGCACTTCTCCACCCCTGTTGCCGTCAATGCAGAACCTGAGGCAATCGCCGCGGAAAACGAAAATCGGCCCAAGATCCTGGTCGGTCGTGACGGCACCATCCACCTTACCTGGACGCGTCTGCTGCCCCGGCCTTATACCGGAGAGATTCGCTACGCGCGCTCCACCGATGGTGGCCATTCATTTTCCCTGCCTATCACGGTCAACGATGACAAGCGTCTCACCAGCCACCGCTTTGATTCCCTGAGTTCGGATGGGCGCGGCAAGCTCGCCATCGTCTGGCTGGATGGCCGCGAGCGGGATGCGGCGAAGGAAAAGGGCGAAGCGTTTGACGGCGTGTCTATCTATACAGCCCGTTCCGACGACAACGGCGTCACATTCCAATCCAACAAGAAGATCAGCGACCATACCTGCGAGTGCTGCCGAACCGCCTTAACCTGGTCCACCACCGGCCCGGTGGCCCTGTGGCGCAATCTGTATGGCACCAACACGCGCGACTTTGCGATGAGCGCGTTGGACACCGGCAAGCTACAACGCGTCGCCGATGACGAGTGGAATATCGACGCCTGCCCGCATCATGGCGGTTCGATCGCAACCGGCGCGGGCAATGCCCTGCATGTGGTTTGGTACACCAGTGGCAAGAACCGCCAGGGCCTGTTTTACCGGCGCCTGCAAGGTAGCGAATCCACGCCGCCCATGGCCTTTGGCAATCCTCAGGCGCAGGCCGGGCATGCCACGCTGGCAGCCGAGGGCAAGACCGTTCTACTCGCCTGGCGCGAATTTGACGGCAATGCTTATGGCGCGTGGACGATGTTGTCGAGCGACGGTGGCACGTCGTGGGGCCAACCCCATCGCATCGCCAGTACCGACGATGCGGCCGATTACCCCATTCCTTTGCTCTACAAGCAGCAGGCCCGCGTGGTGTGGAACACCATGCATGATGGACTGCGCGTGCTGGGGGTGGAGTGATGATGCGCGCACTCTGGCTGCTCCTTCTCGCACTGATCTGTCATGTTGCCAACGCCATGGAGCCTGCGCCTTTCAATGCCGGCAGCCTGGCCAGAATCCAGGCCCGCCACGCAGGCAAGCCCTTCATCCTGAGCCTGTGGTCGGTCAACTGGTGCGGCCACTGCATCACCGAACTGACCATGCTTGGAGAACTGGCCAAGTCCGAAAAGCATCTGCCCGTGGTGCTGGTCTCGGTCGACAGTCCAGAGTTCGCCGAGCCGATTCAAGAAACGCTGCAGCGCCTCGGGCTGGCAGACATGGAGTCCTGGGTGTTCGACGACCCGATCCCGGAACGCCTGCGTGCCGCCATCGACCCGTCCTGGCAGGGCGAATTGCCTCGCACCTATCTGTATGACCCGGCGCATACGCGGCAAGCCATCGCCGGAGAACTCGACAAGAAGAAGCTGAAAGCCTGGCTCGATCAGCACAGGCGCTGAATCAGTTCGATCCCAACAACAACAATATTCTCGGAGGAGCCATGAAACTAAAACCACTTGTACTCGCACTTGCCGCCCTGGGCGCCCACTCGGCGTGGGCGGATGAGCAGGCGCTGCCGGAAATGACCGTCAGTCAGACGCGTTCCGCCGTCGTCGCCAACAATCCCTCACCCTCGGCCGAGGTGACGCAGGAACAGATCCGCGAGATCAACGTCATCAACGTTGAGGACTCGCTGAAATACACGCCCAGCATTTTTATCCGCAAACGCTATGTCGGCGACCGCAACGGCATCATCGCCAGCCGCACCGCCGGCAGCCTGCAAAGCGCTTGGTCGCTGGTCTACGCCGATGGTCTGCTGCTGTCCAACCTGCTGGGCAATTCCTATAACTTCCCGCCGCGCTGGAACATTGTCGGCAGTGAAGAAATCGAGAACATGGAAGTCCTGTACGGACCCTTCTCAGCCCTGCTGCCCGGCAACTCGGCGGGTGCCACGATCCTGATCACCACGCATACGCCGCAGCAGTTCGAAGCCCACGGTCGGGTGCAGGGTTGGACCCAGGATTTCAAACACTACGGCACCGACGATACCTACCGGGGCCACCAGGAACAGGCCGAATTGGGCGCGCGGGTGCATGACTTGAGCTGGTCCTTCCTGTTCAATCATTTGGATACCCACTCGCAGCCGATCAACTTCGCCACCGCCGCCGTACCGGGGAGCACCAGCGCTGCGGGCACCCCCGTCACTGGCGGAGTCGCTTTCAACGACCCGAAGAACACGCCGAGCACGATGTTCGGTGCCACCAGCATGGACCACACGGTGCAGGACACCGCCAAGATACGACTGGCGTACGACTTCAGCCCCGATACCCACGCCGCGTTGACCTATGCCTTCTGGCAGAACGACAGCTTCAACGATACCAATACCTATCTGCATGATGCGTCCGGCAATCCGATCTGGAGCGGCAGCGTCAATATCGCCAATCACAACTACAACGTCAGCACCAGTGCGCTGGCACCCTCCGACAGCAACACGGAAAACCATCTGCTGGGTCTGAGCCTGGACAGCCGGCTGGCACCGGACTGGTCGATCGAGTTGAGCGCGTCCGACTACACCACGCCCAAGGACATCACCCGCACGCCGACCGCTGCCGTGGCCGGCGGGCTCGGGCAGCCCGGTTCCGCCGGTGGTGCAGGCACCATCACAAGCGGCCAGGACACCGGCTGGAAGACGTTTGACGCCAAGGCCACATGGAAACCGGATCAGGGCAAAGACAATCACGCCGTCACCTTTGGCTACCACTTTGACCATTACACCTACAGCAGCCTCAAATACACTGCGTCCAACTGGAAGGACGACGACAGCATCGGCGCGACGCCGACCGGCGCAGCCCTGGGTGACACCCGCACCGACGCATTGTTCGCACAGGATGCCTGGAAGTTCGACCCGCGCTGGACCCTCACCCTGGGCTGGCGCAGCGAACGCTGGCAGGCCTACAACGGATTCATCAGCGGCTATGCCCCGATCGCCGGCCGCGACGACACGTTTCACTCGCCCAAGCTCTCGCTTGCCTGGCAGGCTGCGAGCGACTGGCTGATCCGGGGTTCGGTCGCGCGCGCCTATCGCATGCCCACGGTCACGGAATTGTTCCAGACGGAGAAGACGCCGAGCGGAACAATCATCAGCGACCCCGACCTCAAGCCGGAGAAAATCCTGGCGACCGACCTGACCGCCGAACATGCGATCAAGGACGGCAATGTGCGCCTGTC
Organism: uncultured beta proteobacterium; assembly: GCA_963782495.1. Lineage (GTDB taxonomy): Bacteria > Pseudomonadota > Gammaproteobacteria > Burkholderiales > Thiobacillaceae > DASQBT01. Next base: position 203,116 of record CAWAJU010000005.1, read on the forward strand.
GCTGTTCGACCAGCACACTGATAATTTCCTCGCCAGTCAAACCTCCGGCACGGGTGCAAGCAGTGTCACCAGCGTCCAGAACATCGGCCGCACCCGCATCACCGGTGCGGAAGCGGTGTATGAAGCCTACGACATCGTGCTGCCCGGCCTCGACTTCAATGGCAGCCTGACCTATGCCGACTCGGAAGTCCTTTCCGATCCAGGCAACCCGGGTATCGTCGGTAAGAAGGTGCCCCGGATTCCAGACTGGCGCGCGTCGGCCTTTGCCACCTATCGTTTCGATGAGCATTGGTCCGGCTCAGTCGGCTTGCTCTACAGCGGCCTGCAGTTCGGCAATCTGGACAACTCGGATACCAACCACAATGACACCGGTAGCCTCAGCAAGTACACTACCGTCGATCTGCGGGTCGGCTATCGGTTTAACAAGTTGGTGCGGGCGTCGCTCGGCGTCGACAACCTGACCAATGAAACGTATTTCATCGGGCCGCATCCGTTCCCGCAGCGTACCTTCAGCGCCGAACTGCGTGTGGATTACTGATGTTGGAACTCGCCACTCAGCAAGACCGGATCGCCCGCCTGGCGGGCTTTGCCGTCGTGCTGGCCCTGCATGGCGCGCTGTTGTACAGCCTGTGGCATTACCACATGCTTCCGCCGCCGGCCCAGGCCGCGACGCTGTTCGTTGATCTGTTGCGCGACCCGCCCAAGCCGCCACCGGAGCCGCCCAAACCCAAACCGCCCAAACTGCAGCCCGTCAAGCTGGAGCGGCCGCGGCCGCCTGAGCCGCCGCCCCCCCAGCAGATCGTAGCCCAGGCGCCGGTGCTCTCTCCGGCCGAGCCGGTAGCGCCTCCCCCGCCGCCCGCGCCGCCCATCATTGAGGCGCCGCCCGAGCCCGCACCGCCGTCCAAGCCAGCCGGTCCGCTGGTGTTGAGCGGGGACCTTGCGGTGTCCTGTCCACAGCGGAGTCCGCCCGCCTATCCTTCGATTTCGCGTCGTCTCGGGGAAGAGGGCAAGGTCCTGCTGCGGGTGGAACTGGATGAAAGCGGGGCGGTTGACCGAGCCACGATCAAATCCAGTTCCGGCTTTGCGCGTCTTGATGACGCGGCTTTATCCGCGGTAAAGCATTGGCGTTGCAGTCCGCCAATGCGCGACAGTGTTGCGGTGCGCGCGATCGCGCTACAACCGTTCAATTTCGTTCTGGAGGGAAAATAAGATGGACACAACAATAGGCTTCTCCCACTTCATCACCCAGGCCGATGCACTCGGCAAGACGGTGCTGTTTCTCCTGCTGGGGCTTTCCCTGGCAAGTTGGTATCTGATTCTCACCAAGGCCATCGCCAATGTGCTGGCCAAGCGGCGCGCGGAGAAATTTCTCGATCAGTTCTGGGCAGCAGACTCGCTACAGCAGATTCGCCACGCGCTGCTGCAACAGCCGCGCGACCACGCCTTCGCCCAACTGGCTCATGACGCGCTGGAAGCGGCCAGCGACAGCGAGAAACACGGCATGCAAAAACTGGCCGCAGCCGGGGGCCTGGGCGAGTTTCTTACCCGGCTGCTGCGCAACGGCATAGACCAGGAATCGATGCGGGTGGAACATGGACTGACCATCATGGCTTCCGCGGGTTCAGCCGCGCCTTACATTGGCTTATTCGGCACGGTCTGGGGGATTTATCACGCGTTGGTCAATATTGGCCTGTCCGGCCAGGGCACCCTGGACAAGGTGTCCGGCCCGGTGGGCGAGGCGTTGATCATGACGGCCCTGGGCCTGGCGGTGGCGATCCCCGCGGTACTGGCCTACAACGCCTTCAACCGGCGCAACCGGGTATGGCTGGCCAAGCTCGATGCCTTCGCGCATGATCTCTACGCCATCATCACGGTGGGCGAAAAGTCCAACAGTTCAGCTGGCGGCGAAGTGCGCTCGCTGCAAGTTGCAAGAAAGGGCTAAGTCATGGCGATGGGAAGCTTCGAACAACGCCGCCATCAGGGACCGATGGCGGACATCAACGTGGTGCCGCTGGTGGATGTAATGCTCGTGCTGCTGGTGATCTTCATCATCACTGCGCCACTGTTGACCAATGCGGTCAAGATCGACCTGCCCAAGGCCAGCAGTTCGCCGAATATCACCAAGCCTGAACACATTGAGTTCGGCATTCGTGAAAACGGCGACCTATTCTGGAATGGCGAGCAGGTGACGATGGCGCAACTCGGCCCGCGCTTTGCGGCTACAGCGAAGCAGCAGCCACAGCCCGAACTGCATATCCGCGCCGACCGGCATGCGGAATACGAGCCCATCGCAAAAGTGATGTCGCTTGCTGCAAAGGCCGGACTGACACGTATCGGGTTTGTGACCGATCCATCAATGCAACCGTAGAAGAATGATCAACTTCTTGTCGCATCAAGCTTGAAGCGACAATTTGTCACACTCCCATATTTTCCCAAGTCAATACAATCCTCCCTTGAACAATCAAAAATTAGATTTCGGGGAGAACAACAATGCGCAAAACGATACTTGCCACGGCGTTGGCAACACTCACATTTTCTGTTTACGCCGCCGAAACATCCGTACTGCCAGCAATCATGGTGAGCGCACCCGCTGAAAACGGCGAACTGGAATCCGCCAAATCCACAGCGGCAAGTGCTGCGGAGCTGTTTTCCAATTCCGGCGTGGTTTTCTCCAGCGGTGGCGGCATTTCCGCGTTGCCTTCGCTGAACGGCCTTGGCGATGACCGCATCCGTATCCGCGTCGATGGCCGGGAAGTCACTTCGGCATGTGGCAATCATATGAACCCGCCGCTTTCTTATGTCGATCCCCAACAGGTCAACAAGATTGATGTTGTCGCCGGCGTCACGCCAGTCAGCATGGGCGGCGACAGCATTGCCGGCACGATAAGCGTGAACACGAACGAACCTGTGTTTGCCAAGACACCGGGAGAACTGCATAAGGAAGGCAACCTGTCGCTGGCTGCACACAGCATTGACCACGGTTACTCCGCTGCAATTGGCGGATCGGTTTCCAGTGACCGCCTGAGCCTGGTCTATGACGCATCCTGGCGCGCCGCCGACAGCTACAAGGACGGCAACGGCGACAAGGTTCTGGACACCTTGTACAAGGCACGCAACCAGTCACTTACGCTGGGCGCACAGGGCGACGGCAATCGCCTTGTCTTCCGTGTCGGCGAACAACGGGTTCCTTATCAAGGCTTCCCCAATCAGTTCATGGACATGGTCGATAATCACGGTGTGTTTGCCAATCTGGCTTATACGGGCGACTTTGCCTGGGGCATACTGGACACACGGCTTTACTGGCAGGACACCAAGCACGAGATGGGCTTCTTTACACCTGAGAAGCCCGGCATGATGCCGATGAACACGCATGGTGTTGATGTTGGCTACGACATCAAGGCTGACATCCCCCTTTCGGAAACGCATCTGCTGCGCGTTGGTAACGAATACCATCGCCTCCGGCTCGATGACTGGTGGCCACCCGTGCCTTCATCGATGATGATGGGTCCGAACACGTTCCGGAACATCAACAACGGCCAGCGCGATCGTTTTGCTCTCTATGGCGAGATGGAATCGCGCTGGGACGAAAAATGGACGACGAATGTCGGCCTGCGCCAGGAGTTTGTACGCATGGATACGGGTACGGTGCAGCCCTACAACCCCATGGCCAGCATGATGAACGTCGACCCCAACTATGCGGCTGCATTCAATGCACGCGACCGTTCAAAGAGCGACAACAACCTCGATCTGACTGTCCTGGCGCGTTATACGCCGCAAGTTACCGATACCTATGAGTTCGGCTTTGCGCGCAAAAGCCGTTCGCCCAGCCTGTATGAGCGTTATACGTGGGGACGCAACACCATGGACATGACGATGATAGGCTGGTTTGGCGATGCGAATGGTTATGTCGGCGACCCCGATCTGAAGCCGGAGATTGCCAATACCATCAACGCGTCGGTCACCTGGAAATCCACCGATGCCAAAGCCTGGGAAGTCAAACTGGCGCCGCATTTTAGCTATGTCCAGGATTACATCGACGCCGATGTGATCGGCACCTATCACCCCTACAACATCGCCAGCGTTACCCGTGCCTTGCTGCGTTTTGCCAATCACGACGCACGGCTTTGGGGAATCGATTTGAGCGGAAACATGCGTATGTGGAACAACGCTCAGTACGGTCATGGACAGATCAAGGGCAGCCTCGCCTTTACCAAAGGCGAACGTACCGATGGCGGCGTCCTGTATCACATCATGCCGCTCAACGCGTCAGTCAGCATCGAACAGATGGCCAATGCCTGGACCAACTCGCTGGAGTTGCAACTGATCGACAAGAAAACAAATGTGGATACACAGCGTTACGAACCCGAAACCGATGGCTATGCACTGGTCAACCTCAGCACCCGTTACCAGTTTAACGACAAGGCCAACATCACCTTTGGCATACGCAATCTGTTCGACAAGCAATACGACCTGCCTCTTGGCGGCGTGAGCATTGCCGATCTGAAATCGACCATGAGCGGACCTCTGGCTTCTGTGACAGGGCCGGGTCGTTCCTTTGAAGCTGGATTGAACATCAAGTTCTGACTTGATCTGCCTTCCCCATGCAATGCGGGGAAGAGTTTTGCTTAACAGCCTAGCTGCTCGACCAGTTCACCACATGGGTATAGGCAGTCAGCAGGATCAGGCCGCCGAACACAATGCGATACCAGGCAAACACGGTGAAGTCATGGCTGCTGATATAGCGGATCAGGGCTTTCACTGAAAACGCGGCGCTGATGAAGGCGGCGACAAAGCCCACGGCCAGCACGCCCAGTTCGTGCATGTCGAGCAGGTCGCGGGCCTTGTAGAGTTCATAAAATGAGGCCGCGCCCAGAGTCGGCACCGCGAGGAAAAAGGAAAACTCGGTTGCCGCCTTGCGCGACAAGCCAAAGAACAAGCCGCCGATAATGGTCGCGCCTGAGCGTGAGGTTCCGGGAATCAAGGCGAGCGCCTGGGCAAAACCAAGCTTGATCGCATCGATGGGACTCACGGCTTCCACCGTTTCCACCCGAATCACATGGCGACGTTTCTCTGCCCAAAGTATGAACAGGCCACCGACTATGAACGCCATCGCAACCGGCACCGGTGAAAACAGGGCCGCCTTGATCTGCTTGCCGTAAAGCAGTCCGATAGCGGCCAAGGGTATGAACGCAATGGCCAGATTGAGCCAGAAGCGGTTGGCGACGCCGTCGCGCCCCAAGCCCCTGATTGCCCACCCCAGGCGCGACCGATAATCCCACACAACCGCGAGGATCGCGCCCATCTGGATGACGATCTCGAACACCTTGCCTTTTTCGTCGTTGAAATGCAGCAGGTCGCCAACCAGGATCAAATGGCCGGTGCTCGAAACCGGCAGGAACTCGGTCAAGCCTTCGACGATCCCCAGGATCAGGGCCTTGAGAAAGATTGCGATATCCATGAGCGTCAGAGTCCGGATAAAAAAACCGCGCGGCATTCCGCGCGGCGGGTTGTTCAGGCGCCCATCTTAACCCGGATCGACGAAATCAGGTCCGGTAGTCAGGCTTATCCAGGGAATCATCCGGCGGCGCGGCGGGTGGCTCAGGCGGAGGCAATGAGTCCTTCATCTCCTGTTTGATCAACTCCAGCATCTGGTCGAGGGTCACGGCACCTTCCTTACGAAAAGACTCGGCCAGCTCGCGCGCTCGTTCAGACAATTGCGGAGGCGGCGCGGGGGGTGCCTTGCCCTGCATGCCGGCCTTTACGGAATCACGCAGATAGTTAAAGAACAGGTCAACGTCAGCCGGTTTCACCAGCGCGCGAAGGCGTTCCAGATCCACGGGCGGGGGAGGGTCCGCCGCCTTGACCGGCCCCGATAGGGCGCCGGCCGCAGCCAGCACCGCAAAGGCATATTGCAATTTCATGGCGATCTCTCCGTGAGGTTCAGGCAATCACGCTCAGGCTGCAAAAACGGCGGAATGGTTCCTCAAGCTTCTTGATAGTCCTTTCCGACGGGCTTTGCCAGTTCGACTGGCAATTCAAGCCAGCGGCCATCGCTCATTGCTATCTTATGCTAAACCCACAAGGCGCAACTTCACAAACTCGACCGCCTTCCTCGCCCAACTTTCATTCCTATTGTCGGACCTGCCACCGTCTCCAAGGTCACGGAACTAAACTTCCGCAAGAGCGCCTATATGGCATGTTCGGAAAACTTCAAAACAAGCTGCACGACTTTGTCGAAAGCTTCGCGCCCAGTCCCGAGACCCGCATGCGTCAGGAAATGGCGGCCCTCCAGCAAGCCTGTTGCCAGTTGTTGATGGAGGCGGCGCGACTCAGCGAGGCAAACACCCAGCAGAAACGCGCCGTTGTCGCGCAGGTGATGCGGGAGCAGTTCACCATCCAGGAGGCCGATCTCACCGCGATGATGGACACCGCCGGCCGCCCGGAAAACCGGCTTACCTCCTACTACGACCAGGTGACGCAGATCAACAAGGGCTTCGGCCCCGCGCGCAAGGCGCGTTTCATCGAACAGCTCTGGCGCGTCGCCATGGCGGACGGCAACATCGACATGTACGAGGACCAGCTGGTGCGCACGCTGGCCGAGCTGTTGTACGTCCCGCACACCGATTTCATCCTCGCCAAGAATCGGGTGCAGGCAGGCGTCGCCCCGCAGATGAATTGACTTGCATCTGCTGACCGAATATTTGAGCTTTCTCAAACCTTCCGATACACCTCGGCCCCCTGCTTCACAAACTCCACCGACTTCCTCCATGCCTTTCTGCAGCGCCTCTTCATCAGACAGGCCTTACTGGTCAGCGTAGTCGCGCACGTCCTGGGTAATATTTCAAACAACTCGAGCCCAGCTCCTTGAATTGTCAGGGCATGTCCCTATTGCGGATCGACAACCTGGTCATCCGGGATAATCTATCGGCTGATACCGCATGCTTGCCTGTGCATGGAGTTCAGCGTTTCATCAGATAGACCAGCCTGACGTGCGGCGGCAGGACTGCCGTTTCGGCCACGGTGATGCCGTGGACATGCTTTTTAGAGGCATAGTCGAACTCGCCGGCCGGCCATGATCCATATCTGCTCTTGTCCGTGGTATTCGGCCCGCCGCACGAAGCGCCATGGGCGTGTTTATCCTGGCCGGCCCTTACACCGACCTGTGCCAGGTCGGCGGTCCCCATCAGAAACCGGTCGCGCAGGTCCGGGGTGCCTTCTTCGCCATTGCAGATTGTCCAGCCTTCGGGCGCGATGAGGTGACGACCGCCGGTTTCGTCGAGATGGATTGCGCGCTCGGTGGGATGCCAAGCGATGATGGTTCCAGCCGGCACGCCGTAGGAGCCTTCCGGCAACGGTGGTGCCTCGTGCTGGGCCAGCAACGCCCGCGACCTGGCGAACTCGGGAGGCAGCAGATTCCAGTAGCTCCGCGCCGTCGCAGAGATGGGCGCACCAAGCATTTTCAACTCGCCGCTACGCAACAGCGCCAGTGTTTCGATAATGTCCTCCAGTCGGGTGAGCACGGCAGCGCCGGTATAAGGCTCGCCGTTGCGCCGGAAGCCGCCCGAGGTGGCCACGAATATCAGTTCCACGCTGCTGTCGGTCAAGGCAGTTTTTGCTGTCTGGTCGATCTTTCCGTCGGCACTGCCGCTGAGAAATGTGGCCCGGAACGCGGCCCTGACCTTGGTCGTCTGCTCCTGGCTCGAACCCATCACCCGTCCGCGTATTGCAAGCCGGCAGCCGTATTTGATCGCGCTCACATAGTGGGACCCGTAATCCAACAGGAACTGACGCTCGAACGAGTCCGGGCTTAATTCGCCGTCTTCGCCCCGAGGACGTCTTTCCGGGTCCCAGATCAGGCGTTCATGTCCGAGTATTTCCGTGATATCGCTGGTCCTGCCCTTGGAATCCTGCAAAGCGTAGATCGAATGCGAGTTGCTGCGCTCCTCCACCGCCTTATCCAAAGCTGCCGAGGCGCTCACAAAACCATAACTGCCCTGGAGATAGGCGGCCAGGAAGTGCGCCTCCTCGCGCGTGGAACTGGCCTCTTTCAGCTCGAAATGCTCATCTACCGTGAATTCCGATACTTCCTCCATGCCCCTCATCAATCTCGGAATTCTTAACGGGCAATCGCCTGCTCGGCGCTTCGGCGCCCCGGGATCAGACATGTCCAGCCCGTCTCCCAACCTGAGCAAGCCTTCATTGATAAAGCCCGGATTCACCTGGTATTCATCGCGGCCAATATTCGGGTTTGTGGCTGACATGTCGTCCTCCATTTGTAAGTTGAGTCCAAGTGAACGGAATCTGCCAGGCGCCGCAGCTCGTTTTGCGCATGAATCGATATTCGGCAAATATCGACAATAATCCGTATAGCACGCGCTATTTTCCGGCCTCGCAGTGCGACTTCACCGTCTGGCTCGCCATCCCCCTCTACAGGTCCCACTTTCGCTGATGTCCTGCTTGGCAGCGAGGTCTCGCACTCCCCGGGCAGGCCCAATTTTACTTGGCGGCAACTGTGCCTCGATTGTTGTCGTGGGTACCTCAGATTTTCTGGTAGACCTCCGCCCCCTGCTTCACAAACTCGACCGACTTCACTTCCATGCCCTTCTGTAATGCTTCTTCATCGGACAGGCCTTGCCGGGCCGCATAATCGCGCACGTCCTGGGTGATCTTCATCGAGCAGAAATGCGGCCCGCACATGGAGCAGAAATGCGCCAGCTTGGCGCCGTGCTGCGGCAGGGTTTCGTCGTGGAAATCCTTCGCGGTATCCGGATCGAGCCCGAGGTTGAACTGATCTTCCCAGCGGAACTCAAACCGTGCCTTGGACAACGCGTTGTCACGGATCTGCGCGCCAGGATGCCCTTTCGCAAGATCCGCCGCGTGGGCGGCGATCTTGTAGGCGATGATGCCATCCTTCACATCCTTCTTGTTGGGCAGTCCCAGGTGCTCCTTGGGCGTGACGTAGCACAGCATGGCGGTGCCATACCAGCCGATCTGCGCCGCGCCGATGGCGCTGGTGATGTGATCATAGCCTGGCGCGATGTCAGTGGTGAGCGGCCCCAGGGTATAGAACGGCGCTTCGTCGCACCAGCCCAGTTGCAGGTCCATGTTTTCCTTGATCAGTTGCATGGGCACATGTCCAGGGCCTTCGATCATGGTCTGCACATCATGCTTCCAGGCGACCTGGGTCAGCTCACCGAGGGTGCGGAGCTCTGCCAGTTGGGCCTCGTCGTTGGCGTCGTAGATGCTGCCAGGACGCAAGCCATCGCCCAGCGAGAAGGCCACATCGTAGGCCTTCATGATTTCGCAGATCTCTTCGAATCGCGTGTAGAGGAAGCTCTCCTGGTGATGCGCGAGGCACCACTTGGCCATGATCGAGCCGCCGCGGCTGACGATGCCGGTCATCCGGTTTGCGGTCATGGGGATGTAAGGCAGGCGCACCCCGGCATGGATGGTGAAGTAGTCCACCCCCTGCTCGGCCTGCTCGATCAAAGTGTCGCGAAACATTTCCCAGGTCAATTCCTCCGCGCGGCCGTCGACCTTTTCCAGTGCCTGATAGATCGGCACCGTGCCGATCGGCACCGGCGAATTGCGGATGATCCACTCGCGCGTTTCGTGGATGTGTTTGCCGGTGGACAGGTCCATCACCGTGTCGCCGCCCCAGCGGATCGACCAGGTCATTTTTTCCACTTCTTCGGCTATCCCCGAACTCACCGCCGAATTGCCAATATTGGCGTTAATCTTGACCAGGAAATTGCGCCCGATGATCATCGGCTCGGTTTCCGGGTGGTTGATGTTGGCGGGGATGATGGCGCGGCCGCGCGCGACTTCTGCGCGAACGAATTCCGGCGTGATCTCGGCAGGGATGGCTGCACCAAAGCTCTGGCCGGGATGCTGACGATTGAGCAGCTTCGCCATCTTCGAGCCGGTCGGGCCGGCGGCTTTCAACGACTCGATGTATTCCTGACGGCGCAGGTTCTCGCGGATGGCGATGAATTCCATTTCGGGAGTGATGAGGCCACGCCTGGCATAGTGCATCTGGCTGACATTCATGCCCGGTTTCGCGCGGCGCGGCCTGCGCTGAAGGCCGGGGAATCGCATGGCTGCCAGGCTGGCATCCGCGGCCTGCCGGCGCCCGTATTCGGAACTCAAGTCGGCCAGGATTTCCGTGTCGTCGCGCTCTGCAATCCATCCGGCACGCAAAGGTGACAGGCCCTGGCGAATGTCGATCCTCGCATCGGGATCGGAATACGGACCCGAGCAGTCGTAGACAAACACCGGCGGATTGGGCTCGTCACCAAAACTGGCCGGGGTGTCTGACTGGCTGATCTGGCGCATGGGCACCTGAAGGTCAGGCCGGGAACCCTGCACGTAGACCTTGCTCGAATGAGGCAATGGGTGGATCGCCGCCTCGTCCACGTGAGCGGAAGCGGCAATGAATTCAGTCGCGTGTTGGGGGATGGGTGCGTTCATGAGCGCTCCTGTCGAAAAAATTATGAGGGAGCGCGAGACTCGCGTTCCCTACGCCGGTATGACCCGGATCAGGTTCAAAGGGTGTTTCTCACCTCACGCTTACGCGAGGACCCCCAGCGATAGGCCGAAAGTAGCGGAAATATGGAATAATTGCAAGATAAGACCCTACTTAACTGATTGAATTTTCGAAATTTAAGCGGAGCTGGAACTGATGGATATTGAGCAGGTGCGCTACAAGATGGTCGAACAGCAAATCCGTCCCTGGGAGGTATTGGATCCGGATGTGCTGGAACTTCTCATCAAGATCAAACGGGAAGAATTCGTCCCCGGACCCTACCGCTCCCTGGCCTTCGTGGATATGGAAATCCCGCTTGGCCACGGTGAACAGATGTGGTCACCCAAGCTCGAAGCCCGCGCCCTGCAGGAGTTGCAACTGAAAAAACCCGACAAGGTGCTGGAAGTAGGCACTGGCAGTGGCTATCTCACCGCCTTGCTCGCCTCGCTCGCGGCCCATGTGCGCTCGGTGGATTGCATCGGCGAATTCGTCGCCGATGCAAGCAAAAAACTCGCGGCCCATGGCTTTGGGAATGTCACTCTTGAAACGGGCGACGGCGCCAGCGGCTGGCCTGCACATGGCCCTTATGACGCCATCGTCATGACTGGTTCGTTGCCCTTGCTGCCGGACGCACTGCCCAAGCAACTGGCCCCGGGCGGACGGCTGTTCGTGATCCTGGGCGAAGGGCCGATCATGCAGGCTACCCTGTTCACTTGCGTTGCGCCGGGTTCCTACCGCCGTACGGTGCTGTTCGAAACCCTGGTCAAGTCACTGGCACATGCGGCCCAACCGGAACGTTTCGTCTTCTAGGCAAAACGTGGCGAGAGAAGGATAGCGTCCAGTGCGCAACATCAGCGTTGCCGAGCTTGAGACCATGTTGAAAGAGGGGAAGGCGCCTGCGGTGCTGGATGTTCGGGAAGAATGGGAAACGCGGCTGGCGCCCTTTGCCGGGGCGACCTGGATACCCATGGGCCAGATTCCGGCGCGTCTGCAGGAATTAAATAAGACCCGGGAAACTGTCGTTATCTGTCACCATGGCATCCGCTCCTGGCGGGTCGCCAAGTTTCTGGAGAGCGAGGGGTTCGAAAATGTCATCAACCTGGCCGGCGGAATCGATGCCTGGTCCAAGGAGATCGACTCTTCCATCCCCCTCTATTGAGATAACAACATGAGCCTGAAACCCCTGGTATTTCTGCTTGGCGCAGCATTGGCCGCACCGTTTGCCCGCGCGGAGAATCTGAGCGACGTTTACCGCGACGCGCTGGCGTTTGATGCCCAGTACGCCTCGGCACGGGCCGTTTACCAGGCCACCCGGGAGAAGCTGCCGCAGGCCCGCGCGGGGCTGCTGCCCAATGTAAGCGCCAGTGCCAACGTTCTGCATAATAATGTCGACACCTCGGCGTTTCCCAGTATGACGTTTACCTCCAACAGTTGGGCTGTAACCGGGGTGCAGCCCATTTTCCGCTGGCAAAATTGGGTGGTGAACGATGAGGCCCAAGCCCAGGTCAAGGCTGCGGAGAGCCAGCTCAAGGCTGCCGGGCAGGATCTGATCCTGCGCACTGCCCAAGCCTATTTCGATGTACTGCAGGCCGAGGACAATATCGAATTCATCCGGGCGCAAAAGGCCGCGATTTCCGAACAGCTCGCCGCGGCGAAGCGCAGCTTCGAAGTGGGCACGGCCACGATCACCGATACGAACGAGGCGCAGGCCCGATTTGATCTGGCCACCTCTCAGGAAATCGCCGCGCTCAATGACCTGGAAATCCGCAAGCGGGCCTTGGTCAAATTGACCGGCAAGAATTACAGCAAGCTGTCCCATCTGAATCCCAAGGCCGACCTCGTGCAACCGGACCCGGCAAACATGGATGTCTGGGTCGGCCGGGCCCAGAATGACAACGTAAATGTCGTGGTGCAGCGCTATCTCAAGACCATTGCAGATGAGGAAATCCGGCGCAATCGGGCAGGCCATTACCCCACTCTGGATCTGACTGCCAACTACACGGACGGCCGCAACCAGAACTTCGGCTCGACCCAGATCGATAACAAGACCAGCGTCGTGGGCCTGGAACTCAATATCCCGATCTACCAGGGCGGCCTCATATCCTCCCAGGTGAGGGAAGCAGTCGCCAACCAGGAGAAGGCCCGGCAGGATCTGGAGAACGCGCTGCGCGATGCCACCTTGCAGACCAGTCAGGCTTTCCTCAACGCCAAGAACGGTGCTGCTCAGGTCAAGGCCCTGGAGCAGGCCCTGGTATCCAGCCAGGTGTCGCTGGATTCCACCCTGCTTGGCCTGGAAGTGGGCGTGCGCACCAACGTGGATGTGCTCAATGCCCAGCAGCAGGTGTATTCCGCGCGCAAGGATCTGGCGGCCGCGCGCTACGGTTTCCTGCTGTCGGTGCTCAATCTCAAGGCCGCCGCGGGCATCCTGTCCGCGGCCGATCTGGACGAAATCGACAAAGTACTGACTGCGATGCAGGAGCAGACACCGAATCAAACCAGGACGACCGGGCTGCGCTCACAGTCCCCGGCATCAAGTCCGAAGATCACGCCACTGTCGAGCGGCGGTGGTCTAAGGCTTAGCCGTGACCTGAGTCTCGCTTCGCCGCGCTAACTGCAACATCGTCCACACCCGCTGCGCCGCACCCCGATGTGCGGCGGCAAACATACGACCCGCCTCTCCCATCCTCTGGCGCGCAGTTTCATCCAGATTCAGCAAGGCAGCCTGGGCAGCCCATTCCGCGGCATTCGACACGCGCAGCGCGGCGCCGTGCGCAATCGCATCCTCGGCGGCCTGCTTGAAATTTTCCGTGTGCGGACCGAGCAACGCCGGACAACCCACCGCACTGGCTTCAATCAGATTCTGCCCGCCATAAGGCAAGAGACTGCCTCCGATCAGCGCGCAGTCTGCCATCGAATAATAGGCAAACATTTCGCCCAGGCTGTCGCCCAGCCATACCCGGGTGTCAGCGCGCACCGCTGCATTCTCGCTGCGCCGCTGCATCTTCAATCCGCGATCACGCACCAGCGCAGCCACGTCGTCGACCCGTTGCGGATGGCGTGGAACCAGCGCAAGCAGCACATTTGGCGCGGCGGACTTGCAATACGCATCGAGGATGAGTTTCTCTTCGCCAGCGCGCGTGCTGGCCGCGAGCCACACCGGGCGTTCGCCAATCAGCGTGCGCATGACCTTCCCCAGTTCAATCTGATCCAGCGGCGGTTCGAGATCAAATTTGAGATTGCCCGTCACCACGACATTTGCGGCGCCGAGCTCGCTCAATCTCTCGGCATCCTCTCCGGTTTGCGCAGCGACCCCGGCGAAACCCTGCAGAACACTGCGCGTCAGCCTCCCCAGCCGCTGGTAGCCGTGTGCGGATCGTTCTGACAGGCGCGCGTTTACCAGGAACAGGCGCACCCCGGCACGGCCCGCTTCACGAACCAGATGCGGCCACAGCTCGGTTTCCATGATCAGCCCCAGGCGCGGACTTGAACGCCGCACAAAACGGCGCACCATGGCCGGGTAATCGTAAGGCAGGTAGCGCACGCTGACCCGGTCGCCAAACATCTGTTCAAGCGTCGCGCGACCCGCAGGCGTCATGCAGGTGATCAGCACCGGGGGCACAGGAGACAGCGCGAGAAATCGCTCCACCAGCGGCGCGGCGGCGCGCGCTTCGCCGACCGACACTGCGTGAATCCAGACCGGTTGGCCGGGCAATGGCTTGCAGAATCCGAACCGCTCCAACACATGCCGCCAGTAGCCCCGTTCCTTGACTCCGCGCAGCAGCAATCTGAGCGGAATGAAAGGCAGGGCGAGCCACAACATCGCGCGGTAGAGCAAGCTTTGCAGGCCAAGCAACATGGGCGCTATTTTACGGGGATGTCGGCGCTGCTGATAAAATCAGCCCAAACCAGATGGAGTTCCCATGAAAATCCTGCTTACCGGCGCAGCCGGATTTATCGGCATGCATGTCGCCCAGATTCTGCTCAAGCGCGGAGAAGACGTTGTCGGCATCGACAATCTGAACGACTACTACGACCCCAAGCTCAAGCTGGCCCGGTTGGAACAACTCAAGCCGCACAAGAACTTCCACTTCGTGAAGGGCGACATTTCCGAACGCATGGCCATGGAGGAATTGTTCGCCAAGGAACACTTCAAGCGCGTGATCAATCTGGCCGCCCAGCCGGGCGTGCGTTACTCGCTGAAGAATCCCCACGCCTATGTCCAATCCAATATCGTGGGTTTCGCCAACCTCCTGGAAGGCTGCCGCCACCATGGGGTGGAACATTTCGTTTATGCCAGTTCCTCGAGCGTCTACGGCGCCAATACCAAGATGCCGTTCTCAGTCGACGACAATGTGGACCACCCGGTCAGTCTCTATGCCGCCAGCAAGAAGGCCAACGAACTGATGGCTCACACCTATTCCCACCTGTATGGCCTGCCGACCACCGGGCTGCGCTATTTCACCGTGTACGGTCCCTGGGGCCGGCCCGACATGTCGCCCTGGCTGTTCACTTCCGCCATCCTGGAAGACCGGACGATCGATGTGTTCAACCACGGCAAGATGCGGCGCGACTTCACCTATGTGGACGATATCGCCGAAGGCACCGTGCGGGTCATGGACCGCATTCCCCAACCCGATCCGGCCTACGACCACGTCAGCGGCAGTCCCGCGCAAAGCCACGCGCCATACCGGGTCTACAACATCGGCAACCACCAGCCGGTGGAGCTGATGAGCTTCATTGGCACCATCGAAAAAGCCCTGGGCAAGGAAGCGAAGAAGAATTACCTGCCGATGCAGCCGGGCGACGTGGAAGCGACCTACGCGGACATAGATGCGCTGAGGAAAGATGTTGGGTTCGAGCCCAAGACGGCGCTGGAGACGGGCGTCGCGAACTGGGCAGCTTGGTACAAGGAATACACGGGCCGCCAGTGAAGGAACGCTGACACCAAATACGAGGCGCAGCCACCAATCAACTCACAATCTCCGGTGGCACCGTCAATGTTCTAGAGTCTCGCACTCCTCCCCCCATCCACCGCAATCACCTGCCCCGTCACATAGGGCGCATCGCACACCAGGAAGCGTACGGCGCGGGCGATATCGCTCGGCTCGCCAGCGGACTTGAGGATGGTGTTGGAAATGATGCGCTGGCGCGAAAGCTCGTCGAAATTGGGATCGTCCTCGGGCCACACGATAGGGCCGGGCGCCACCGCATTCACCCGCACTTCAGGCCCCAACTCACGTGCCAGCGATTTCGTCAGCCCCACCAGTCCGGCTTTCGCGACGGAATACACAACATAGTTTTCCATCGGCCTGTCGGCGTGAATGTCGGTGATGTTGACGATGCAACCGCGGTGCTTGCGCAGTTCCGGCGCCGCCGCCTGGGAAAGAAACATCGGCGCTTTCAGGTTGGTGCCCATCAGGTCAACCCAGTCACGCTCGCTGATGCTTCCCACCAGGGTCGGATAAAAGCTGGACGCATTGTTCACCAGCACATCGAGGCGGCCGAAGCTGGCGACCGTCTGGTTGACCAGACTGGTCAATAACCCAGTGTCGAGCAAGTCCGCCTGGATCAGGGAAACCGAATCGGGCCGCAGGTCATTGAGTTCGTCCTGCAGTGCGCGCGCAGCCTCGGCGGAGTTGCGGTAATGAATCATCAGGTTCATGCCCTCGCCGTGCAGGGCGCGGGCGATCTGCGCCCCAACCCTCCGGGACGCCCCTGTAATCAGCGCAACTTTGCCTTGCATCTCCCACACCCCGTATAGTTCTGACCTTACGCATTATCCATCAAGCCCTGCCCGTCGTCATGCCTCAAGTGCCTCCACCCTCGGACGATGCCCGCGCCAGCAGCGAGCGCCTGCTTGCCCGGATGCGGGAGGCGATCGCGACCGACGGCTGGCTCAGCTTTGCCCGCTACATGGAGCTTGCCCTCTATGCCCCCGCCCTGGGTTATTACAGTGGCGGCGCGCGCAAATTTGGCTCGGCCGGCGACTTTGTCACTGCTCCCGAAATCTCTCCCCTGTTTGGCCGCGTGCTTGCGCGGCAACTGGCCGAGGTGCTTGACCAGTCCGGCAAAGCGCTCCTGGAACTGGGCGCCGGTACCGGCAGGCTGGCGGCACAGATTCTGGGCGAGCTGAAACAGCTGGGGAAGCCGGCGTCCTATTCCATCCTGGAAGTGAGCAGCGAATTGCGCCAGCGGCAGGAGCAAACCCTGGAGCAGGCGGGTTTGGCCGGGGCGGTGACCTGGCTGGACACGCTACCCGAGACGTTCTCTGGCATCGTATTCGGCAACGAGGTGCTGGATGCGCTGCCGGTTCACCTGATCCACTGGACCGCACAGGGTCCCATGGAGCGCGGGGTGGTCTGGAAGGAAGACCAACTGCGCTGGCAGGACCGGCCCATCGCTGATGCCCTGCTGCTGAAGCAGGCTGCTGCGCTCGATCTGCCACCCGGCTATGTCAGCGAAATCAATCTTGCCTCGCCCGCCCTGGTAAGGGAGCTGGGCCGGCGCTTGCAAGCCGGCATGCTGCTGTTCGTCGACTATGGCTACGGGCGTAGTGAGTACTACCATCCACAACGCCATATGGGCACACTACGGGCACACTACCGACATCATGCACTGGATGACCCGTTTCATTTGCCCGGGTTGACCGATCTGAGCGCACATGTGGATTTCACGGCCGTCGCCGAAGCGGGGCTGGAGGCAGGACTGGACTTGCTGGGCTATACGAGCCAGGCGCATTTTCTCGTCAATGGCGGCATTACGGCCTTGCTGGCTGGAATCCCCGTCGAAGCGGCGACCCGCTATGCACCGCTTGCAAGCGGTGCGCAAAAGCTGCTGTCTCCGGTCGAAATGGGCGAGTTGTTCAAGGTGATGGGATTGGGCAGGCAGGTGATCGCGCCGAGCGGTTTTGTTACCGGTAGCCTGGCCAGGCTGCTGTAGCACAAGCTAGTGAAGGTGCTGCGGTGCCTGTCCGGATTCTTCCGGTTCTTCAGTGTGCACCGAATCACCAGACGGTGTGGGAAACAGCGGCGCGCCGCAGTCTTCGCAGTATTCCAGCGGCAGGCGCCCTTCCAGCACGGTGATGTCCTTCACCCCCAGGCGTTGCAACTGCTGGGCGATGTCATCGGGTATGCCTTCGATGTCTTCGGTATCCAGCAGCGGCCAGACGATGCCGTGAACCAGCCCGGTTTTCGCCATCAGCCCGAAGCTGACCCGATATTCTTCAAGCTCCCGGTCGCCATAAGGTGCGATGACCACGCGCAATTGCACCGGTGCCACACTAAAGCTTGCGCCGAGGAATTCAACCGCGGCTCCCAGGCTGAAAGCGCGCAATTGTCGATCCGCTTCGCGCGCTGCGGCGAAATAGGCGTTGGGCAGGAGCAGTTGCAGAGCGCAGGCCGGCAAGGCAGGTCGCAACGCTTCCCCACCCTGGGTTTGCCAGGCCTTGAGCACCGATTCGCGGCTCACGTCCTGCTCCTGCCAATGGAACAAGGGCTGGTCCGGCCGGGTTCGGGCGAGGCCTATCAGATAGCGCACATCGGACAGGAAAGGCGCGGTGGGTGGCAGTTGGTCGCTGCTCATGGACAAGGCCTGGGCCTTGTCCAGCGCGCGCAGCAGCTGGGCCGCAAGCCTGCGGGTTTCACTGAAACCGCGCGGCAACTGATCCGGACTCAACAGGCAGTCGGCGAGGCTCAGTTCCACACCGGAGGCAAATACATGGGCGCCCAATTGCACGCTCAGGTTGGCGACCAGTTCGGCCTTGAGGGCGCCTGCCGGCAAAGCAAAGCGCGACCACGCGAGAATGGGGACCGCGATGAGCAGGGTGTTATCGGCCGGACTTTCCGACCGCGCCTCGACGGCGTCGGCCAGTTCATCATAGGCCAGACGATCCAGGTTGAAGGCATGATCCAGAGCGGCAAACAGCGCATCGTCGTTGCCCGCGCCAAGCAGCTTCTCGATGACGCTGCGCAGCGAGCGCTCCCAAAACTCATCCTCAGTGCGGCTGCCGGATTCGGATAAGTCCTGCGCCAGGCGCACCAGTTTCTCCGCTTCGCGGGAAAGGGATTTGTCATGGGGTCGGGTGCGTTTCATGGAGCTAGCGTATTCCTTTCAGGGACAAAAGTCGCCCGAATTCTTCCCGCCCGCGCCCTAGTTCAGGCGCCCATGACAATGCTTGTATTTCTTGCCACTGCCGCACGGGCAGGGGTCGTTGCGCCCCACCTTGGGCACGCCGGAATCGAGCGCTGCCATGGCCATAGGCATGGCGGCCTGGGCCAGCGCCACATCCGGGTCGGCATGCTGATATTGCACGTTGGCCGGGCCTTCATGTTGCTCGACCGCCTGTACATCTTCCTCGGTGCGGACCTGCACGGTAGTGGTAATGCGGGTGACTTCGATCTTGATCGCATCGAGCATGGCAGAGAACAATTCGAATGCTTCGCGTTTGTATTCCTGCTTGGGATCCTTTTGCGCGTAGCCGCGCAGGTGGATGCCCTGGCGCAGATGGTCAAGCGCGGCCAGATGCTCACGCCAGTGGGTGTCCATGCTCTGCAGCATTACGGCCTTCTCGAAATGACGCAGCACCTCGGCCCCGACTGCCAGCTCCTTGGCCGCATAAGCGGCATCCGCCTCGACGCACACCTTGTCGCGCAGGCCTTTCTCGTCCAGCGTCTTGTCCGCATTGAGCCATTCCTGCAGGGGCAGTCTGGATCCGAATTCAGCCTCGATGGCTCTTTCCGCGCCTTCCACATCCCACTGTTCTTCCATCGAATCGCGTGGAATGTGGGTATCGATCACCGTATTGATCACGTCATGGCGCATTGCAGTGATGGTCTCGTCGATATTTTCGCTGGCGAGTAATTCGTTGCGCTGCTCGTAGATGACCTTGCGCTGGTCGTTGGACACATCGTCATATTCCAGAAGCTGTTTGCGGATATCAAAGTTGCGTGCCTCAACCTTGCGTTGCGCGTTCTCAATCGCGCGCGACACCCAGGGATGTTCGATGGCTTCGCCCTCGGGCAGCTTGAGCCGGTTCATAATCGCCGCCACGCGGTCGGAGGCAAAAATCCGCAGCAGGGGATCGTCCAGAGCGAGGTAGAAACGCGACGAGCCGGGATCGCCCTGACGCCCGGCGCGGCCGCGCAATTGGTTGTCCACGCGGCGCGATTCGTGCCGTTCGGTGCCGATGATGTGCAGGCCGCCGGCGGCGAGCACGGCGTCATGACGCGGCTGCCATTCAGCCTTGAGCTCGGCGCGCTTCTGCTCCTTCTCGGCCGGCGAGAGACTGGCGTCATCGTCGATGACATCCTGTTGGCGCTGAATGCTGCCGCCCAGCACGATGTCGGTCCCGCGACCCGCCATGTTGGTGGCGATGGTGATACCGCCGGTCGCACCAGCCTGTGCGACGATTTCGGCTTCCTTGGCATGCTGCTTGGCGTTCAGCACCTGGTGCGGCAACTTCTCCTTCTGCAGCAGACCGGAAAGGTACTCGTTGGTTTCGATCGATGTAGTGCCGACCAGAACCGGCTGGCCGCGGCCATGGCACTCGCGGATATCCTTGATCACGGCCTGGAATTTTTCCGTAGTGGTGAGGAATACCTGGTCATGCATGTCCTCGCGGATCATGTCGCGGTGGGTGGGGATCACCACGGTTTCCAGGTTGTAGATAGACTGGAATTCGTAGGCTTCGGTGTCGGCCGTGCCGGTCATGCCGGCGAGCTTGCCGTACATGCGGAAATAGTTCTGGAAAGTGATCGACGCAAGGGTCTGGTTTTCCTTCTGGATCGCCACGCCCTCCTTGGCCTCAACGGCCTGGTGCAGGCCCTCCGACCAGCGGCGCCCTGTCATCAGGCGCCCGGTGAATTCGTCGACGATGACGACCTCATTGTTTTGCACCACATAATGCTGATCACGGTGATATACCGAGAACGCGCGCAGGGCGGCGTTGACATGGTGCATCAGACGGATGTTGGCGGCGTCATACAGGCTGCCGCCGCGGGGCAGCAGCCCCATGTCCGTCAGAAGCTGTTCGATCTTTTCGTGACCGGATTCGGAAATGATGACCGAATGGGCCTTTTCGTCCACCCAGTAGTCGCCGACTTCGCTCTTTTCTTCGGCCTGCCGACTCAGCTTGGGCGGAATGGCGTTGACGCTGGTGTAGAGCTCGGTGCTGTCCTCGGACTGGCCGGAGATGATCAGCGGCGTGCGCGCCTCGTCGATCAGGATCGAATCGACCTCGTCGACGATCGCATAAGCCAGACCGCGCTGGACCTTTTCCTCCATCTGGTAAACCATGTTGTCGCGCAGGTAGTCAAAGCCGAATTCGTTGTTGGTGCCGTAGGTGATGTCAGCAGCGTAGGCGGCCTGTTTCTCCTCGTGGGACATCTGCGAAAGGTTGACGCCGACCGTCAGGCCGAGGAACCGGTAAATGCGCCCCATCCAATCGGCGTCGCGCTGGGCCAGATAGTCGTTGACCGTCACCACGTGCACGCCCTTGCCGGTCAGCGCATTGAGATAGGCCGCCAAGGTTGCCACCAAGGTCTTGCCCTCGCCGGTGCGCATCTCGGAAATCTTTCCATCATGCAGCACCATGCCACCTATCATTTGCACGTCATAATGGCGCATGCCAAGCGCGCGGCGGCTGCCTTCGCGTACGACCGCAAAGGCCTCGGCCAAAAGCTTGTCGACCGGCTCGCCGTTGGCAATGCGCTCCTTGAACGCGGCGGTCTTGGCGCTCAGTTCCGCGTCGGTGAGTTTTTCCAGCGCCGCCTCATGGGCGTTGATCGCCGCGACCTTTTGCCGGTATTGTTTAACCAGCCGGTCGTTGCGGCTGCCGAATATTTTTTTTGCCAGGGTTTGCAGCATGGATAGCCTGAATGAGTTAGTTTCTTGCAGGAAAATCAGAGAATTTTATCATAACGTGCAAGACCATCTGGTTAGCGCATGACCCAGGCCAAACGTCTGGGCGACCTGCTCGCCACGTCCGGCCAAGGCAAGGTATTGGCGCGTGGCCAGGCGCTACTCGCCCTGCAAGCCCGGTTGGATAAATTGTTGCCGGAATCGTTCCGCGGCCAGGTATTTGTCGCCGACCTCAAGGACGGAATCCTGTCCCTGGCCTGCGCCCACGGCGCGCTCGCCACCCGGCTCAGAAGCGAAGGCCCGCACCTTGCAGAGGCCCTTGCCAAACAGGGCCTGGACGTTCAGCAAGTCAAGATTCTGGTCCGCCCCGATTTGCCGCTCTACCGTGGCCCAACCAAGGCCAAACCTGGACTGAGCCGAGGCGCCTTGAATGCCTTGACCGAGGTGGAACAATCACTGGAACCCGGCGGTCTGCAAACGGCCGTGCGGCGGATGATCCGCAGGCACAGACCCTGATTAGCCTTCCCGAACCTTGGGACCCGCTGGCAACGGGACGGCAACAGGCCAAGAGGCACTGAAATCAGCTCTTGGCAGTGCAGGCATGCGATCCTGAATCAACCCCGCACATTTGGCTTCAAATCTGGCCGAAATATCCGTTATTTGAGATGGGGAGAAACTCAGGATCCTCGTCGTCGTCCGAGCGCCCCGTGCATCCGGAACCCTGGCGTCACCACCGGTCCAACCAGGATGCAAACCTTTCCAACATCAAGGTGTAACGAAGATGACCAAGGAAGCAGGACCGACACCCCTGGCGGGCAAACGATAATGGGTCTACTGGAACAGAATCTGGAACATCGCGGAGCCACCCCACCGGGAACGGTGACGGACTCTGTTTCGCGGCTGAGTCAGGACGGATACTTTGTCGCTTCACTTGACGACCTCGGACTCTCAGCCACCCGGCTCATCCAGGAAGTCGCTCCCCTGTTTGCGCTCGCCGACTGGGACCCCTATGACGTTCGGCGGCGCCAGATCGAGGCGATTGAGCGGCGCATTCCGGCGGGACAACTATCCACAGAGGCATTCTGGCAATTGGAGATTGCCCGCGGCCTCTATGCCTGCCCGCTGAAGGATCAGATCGGGGAAGCGAGGCTGCTCCAACGTTTCAACCTGACCTTCGGCATCGACACAAACACAATTCCGAAGATCGCGCCGTTTCGCAAGAAATGCGTCACCGGACTTGAGCTTGCCCGCGCATCCGGCGCGTGGAAACTGCGCTCGTTTCGCCAAGGCAATGTGGTGCAATACCTGGGCGACATTCGCGCCATCCCGCGGACCCATCCCGCCATCCCCGAGCAGGCCTTCGATAGGGGCACCCACCTGCTTCAGACGGTCGAGCGCCTGGTATCAATTGCTGCCGCCCTCCACTTGGACGCAGAAACCGCCACCGCCCGGGTCTGGCTGGTGGATACTCGATGCCAGACCAGCGAGCAAGTGTCCGTAGTCCCCGAGGGAGATCACCGCGACGGCGCCCATGTGGTGGTGCCAGCCGTGGTCATTGCAAACGAGGCCGTGATCGGCGCAAAGAGCCGGATACTTCGGCCTCAAGAAGGCGGTGCGGTTCTGCTGGACGAACGCCAGCTTCAACCCGGCGAGTTGTCCATGCTCAACGACGAGGTGCTGCTCCACGGCGTGAGCCCGCTTGAGGCGGGCAGCCGCAAGATACTGGGCTTGGACATCGTGTTTGGCGCTGGAAATCCGGACGCCCTTCTGACATCGTGAAGTACCCGCGGGATTGCGACCTGTAGATCCCGAGCAAAAGTTCTCGAACCGGCATTGGCGACGTAATGAGCGCGGCGAGTCGTGCTGCGGCCGTTGTTTTGGTTGCTTCAAGAGGCCGGGGGTTGCCCGGTGGCTGGCCATTGGCTTCCATTAGCCGCCAGCCTCAAACCGGGGAGACGTCGCACCGACAATTCATGCGGCTTGACCTGAACGACCCCAAGAACATGGGGGCAGAAGATGAGCAGGAGTGTTACCCATGTCTCCGTACGAGCGTTACCTATCTCGCCGGTCTATACAGCGAAGCAAAAGAAAGTAACTTGCCGCCGGGCAACCCCCGGCCTACGAGGCGAAAGGCCGTGAGGCACGACGCGACCGGCTCGGGAATATCGAGTCTGGCCACATAATGTTGTCCACTTATATAACAGCCTCAGCATAAATGTTTACCGCCTCATCGTCAGCCGAAATGACGATCATGTGGTTACTAGAGTTCCTCAATAAATGTGCGACGTCCTTCCCAACTATGGCTCCACGAGGGTCGGAATTGGGCATATTGATCGTCATAGATTGATCCGGAAGGCATTTTGCCGAAATAGTATTTGCGACGGGCCCCAGTTCTCTCGCGCCTAACCTTTCCGACTCAATTCGCAGATAGCCTTCAAACTCTCTCTGTAGCGTATAAGTGTTGGCAAGATTGACATACTCATGCATCAGAAGTGGTCCGTCGAGTCCCAGCATTGAGATCGTGGCTAGCGCACATGTTCTTGAGGCGAGAACCTCCACTTGAGACTTGGGCTTCACTTCATTGCCGCAGCCTGAAAGGGCCGGAATCAAGGCCGAAAAGACGCAAGCAACGGCGTAACCACGGGTTGACAGTTGCATTCGCAGCCTCTCACCAAGTCCTCAGATCAGCACCAGCCGCTCGATGATGTAAAGCATCGCCGCAATCAGCACGAACACAAACAGAAACCGCAGCCCCCGCATCGCCCAGTCGAGATAACGCCGATCGCGCGTAAACACCCACGCCAACACCAGGCTGCCGACAACGCCCAGAGTTAGTACCAGGAGGAGTCTAAGGACGACCATGACTTGACTGGATTGCCGCGCTACGCTCGGAAAGACCCCTCAGACCAATGCGCGTCAAGGCTTGGCGAAAGTTTCCTGATTCAGGCCAGCAACGCATGCCAGCGCACCAGCGCCTCGGGGGCATCTTCCACCCGCAGGAAGCTGACTATCTCCCAAGCCTCCTGGTCGGCAAGCAGGGCACGCAGCAGTTGGTTGTTCAGGGCATGACCGGACTTGTAGGCATGGAAACTACCTATCAGGGGCTTGCCCAGCACGTAGAGATCGCCAATGGCATCAAGCACCTTGTGTTTGACGAACTCGTCATCGTAGCGCAAGCCATCGTTGTTGAGCACGCGGTATTCGTCCATCACAATGGCATTATCGAGGGAACCACCCAAGGCCAGTCCGCTGTTGCGCAGCATTTCGACTTCATGCGAGAAGCCGAAGGTGCGGGCGCGTGCGACTTCCTTGATATATGACGTCTCGGCAAAATCGATCACGACCCGATTGCCGCTTTTCTCGAATACCGGATGATCAAAGTCTATGCCGAACTCGAGGCGAAAGCCGTTATACGGGCTCAGACTGACGTGCTTGTCGCCGTCCACCACTTCCACATGCTTTTTCACCCGGATGTACTGCTTCGCCGCGTTCTGCTCTTCCAGCCCTGCAGACTGGAGCAGAAACACGAAGGGTGCGGCGGATCCGTCCATGATGGGAACTTCGGGTCCGGTCAGGTCGATCACCAGGTTGTCGATGCCCAAGCCCGCCAAGGCGGAGAGCAAGTGTTCGACGGTGGACACTTTGGCGCCGCCACCTTCCAGCGCCGAACATAATCGGGTATCGGTGACGCGGTGAGGATCGAGCAGAATGTCCACGGGTGGATCGCAATCAATGCGCCGGAACAGGATGCCGGTGTCAGGCGCAGCCGGGCGCAGGGTCATCTCGACCTTGAGGCCGGAGTGCAGACCAACGCCGGTGGCCTTGATCTGGGACTTGATGGTGCGCTGCTTGATCATGTAGTGACGCGTGTCATACGTTAATTATAGAATACTAATATTCTAGCCTGTTTAGGGGCGGCGGGCGTCGTTTCAGGACTGCGCCTGGACATTTGTGTTCCCTCGCGTCGCGCGGACAGCAAGTCCTCCCCCGGAGAGCGGTGGGAGAACCTGCCTCTACCAGAGGCTCAGTCAGCCTGTTTTCTGAGGAAGGCCGGAATGTCCAGCATATCCACCCCGGAGTCGACCATCGCCTGAACCGCGCGTTCGCGCCGCCCACGGATGACATTGGGCATGGCGTCTTCGGTCTGTGCTGCCATCGGTGCATCGTAAGTCCCGGTGCGCACGACCTGCATGGGTTTGGCATGCGGCTGGCGTGACACCGGGCTGCCCAGGCCGGTGGCGACCATGGTCACCCGCAGCCGGTCTTCCATGCCTTCATCGATGACTTGGCCGACGATGACGGTGGCCTCGTCAGCGGTAAAGCCCTGGATGGTGGTCATGACTTCGTTCACCTCGCGCATCTTGACCGTGCTGGACGCAGTGATATTGACCAGCACGCCGCGCGCGCCGCTCAGGTTGACATCTTCCAGCAACGGGCTGGCAACGGCCTGTTCGGCGGCCAGGCGGGCGCGCTGATCGCCGTTGGCCTGGGCCGAACCCATCATGGCCATACCCATCTCGCTCATCACCGTGCGCACGTCGGCAAAGTCGACATTGACCAGGCCCGGGCAATTGATCACTTCGGCGATGCCGGCCACCGCGCCATGCAACACGTTGTTGGCGGCCTTGAAGGCGTCGAGCATGGAGACATCCTCGCCCAGTACCAGCATGAGCTTGTCATTTGGGATGATGATGAGGGAATCGACATGCCGGCCAAGCGCTTCGATCCCCGCATTGGCGACGCGCACCCGTTTGCCTTCGAAGACGAACGGCTTGGTCACGACCGCCACGGTTAGTATGCCCAGTTCCTTGGCCACTTCGGCCACCACCGGAGCTGCCCCGGTACCGGTTCCACCACCCATGCCGGCAGTGATGAACAGCATGTCGGCGCCATCTATCATCTCGGCGATACGCTCGCGGTCCTCCAGCGCCGCTTCCCGCCCGGCTTCAGGATTGGCCCCCGCGCCCAGTCCCTTGGTCACCGCGCTGCCTAGTTGAAGCTGGGTCTTGGCCTGGTTGCGTTTGAGCGCCTGGGCATCGGTGTTGATGGCGATGAACTCCACGCCCCCGAGTCCCGAGTCGATCATGTGATCCACGGCATTGCCGCCGCAGCCTCCGATGCCGATCACCTTGATGACGGCGTCCTGCGTTTCTGCATCCATCAATTCAAACATTTTGCTCTCCTTTGTTACAGCCAAACAAACAACACCAAGCTTCTCCCGGTGCGCCACAATGCGCGGCGCCGGTACGGCTTTTCCCCGAACGTCAGAAGTTGCCTTTGAACCACGACTTCATCCGTTCAATAATGTCTTTCACGCTGCCCGCGCCCAGTTTGGGCGCCGCATCCCTACCCCTTCCCTCCAGACCGGCCATCAGCAGCCCGATCGCAGTGGCATAACGCGGGTTGTGCATGACTTCCGCCAAGCCTCCCTGGTAGCGCGGATAGCCCAGCCGGACCGGCATGTGGAACACCTCTTCGCCCAGCTCGACCATGCCCTGCATGCCCGCCGTGCCGCCGGTGACGACGATGCCCGAGGACAACAGTTCTTCGAATCCGGAGCGGCGCAGTTCCGACTGGACTAGCGAATACAGCTCTTCCATGCGCGGTTCGATGAATTCGGCCAGTGTCTGGCGCGACAGGGTGCGGGGCGGCCGGTCGCCGATACCCGGCACCTCGATCATTTCGCGCGCGTCGGCAAGCTGGCGCAGCGCGCAGCCGTGCCGCAGTTTCAGGTCTTCCGCGTCCTTGGGCGGAGTGCGCAGGGCCACGGCAATATCGTTGTTGACCTGGTCGCCCGCCACCGCAATCACCGCGGTATGGCGGATGGCGCCGCCGGTAAAGACGGCGATGTCGGTGGTGCCGCCGCCGATGTCGACCAGGCATACACCCAGTTCCTTCTCGTCCTCGGTCAGCACCGCCATGGCGGAGGCCAGCGGCTGCAACACCAGGTCGGCCACCTCCAGACCGCAACGCCGCACGCACTTGATGATGTTCTGCGCCGCAGACACCGCGCCGGTGACGATGTGGACCTTGACCTCCAGTCGGATCGCGCTCATGCCGAGCGGATCGCGCACGTCTTCCTGGCCGTCGACCACGAATTCCTGCGGGATGGTGTGGAGAATCTGCTGGTCCATCGGGATGTTCACCGCCCGCGCGGTTTCCACCACCCGGTCCACGTCGAGCTGGCCGATTTCCTTGTCCTTGATTGCCACCATGCCGTGCGAGTTGAAGCTCCTGATGTGGCTGCCGGCGATCCCGGTATAGACCTCGCGGATCTTGCAGTCGGCCATCAGTTCGGCTTCCTCCAGTGCGCGCTGGATTGCGTTGACGGTGGATTCGATATTCACCACCACGCCGCGGCGCAGCCCCCGGGATGGGTGGGAACCCATGCCGATGACTTCCAGACGGCCTTCTTCGCTGACCTCGGCCACGATGCATACGATCTTGGAAGTACCGATGTCGAGGCCGACAATCAGATTCTTCGGGTCCTTGGGTCTATTGCTAGCCATTCAGCTTCTTTCCATGCGGATGGTCGGGTTGTGGCGGACTGGCAGCCAGTTGCACCGCAAAGCCATCCGGATAACGCAAATCGACATAACGCAGCTGGCCTCCCAACCGGGCTTCCAGGCCCGGGTACTGAGCGGCAAAGCGACTCAGTCGGGCATCCGCCTCCTGCCGGCCCAGGGCCACTACCAAACCGTTCGCCAGCCTGAGCCGCCAGGCGAGGCGCGGCGACAGGTCGATCGACACCAGCGTGCTGCGCAGTGGCGCAAGCGTTCTTTCATAGCGTTGGTAGGCCGCCATCACGTCCTGGCTGCTGCCGTCGGGGCCGTCAAACTGTGGCAGGCTGCCAGGCCAGCGTGCTTCGAATACTTCGCCCTGCGGATTGATCAGAGCGTCCTTGCCCCAGCGTCCGAACGGCACGTTCTCGGTCAGATGCACAACCAGCGCGCTGGGCCACACGCGCGCGACCTTGGCTTCGCGCACCCAGGGCAGTCTTTCAAACCCCTCACGGGCCGCTTCCATGTCCACGGAAAAGAAATTGCCGCGCAACACGCGCTGGGCCACCAGCCTCACATCGGACTGAGTGACGTGATGGAGATCGCCCGTCACCTGTACGGTGCGCAGGCCGAACGCCGACAGCGACAAGCCCCAGGCCAATGCCGCATACGACAACAGGCCGCCGGCCAGCCAGTACAGCGCGGTGCCGAGCTTGTGCAGGGTTTGCGCGGTGCCGTTGTCAGCCGCCATTCAGGGTCTGCTCCAGGATCTTCACGCACAGATCTGCAAATGAAATGCCGGCCGCCCGGGCTGACATCGGCACCAGGCTATGGCTGGTCATGCCGGGCACGGTATTCACTTCCAGAAAATAGGGTTTGCCACTGCGGTCCAGCATCAAGTCAAGCCTCGCCCAACCCTTGCACCCCAGGACTCTGAACGCGCGCTGAACCAGGGGGTGCAGTTGTAGTTCGGCGTCCGGCGCCAATCCGGGGCAGTGATAACGCGTGTCATCGCGGAAATACTTGGCTTGGTAGTCGTAGAATTCCGTTGCAGGTTCGATGCGTATGGATGGCAAGACCTGGTCTCCCAATACCGGAAACTGCACCTCCATTCCGTCGATGAAACATTCGGCCAGCACGATCGGGTCGTATTTCACCGCCTCGGCGTAGGCAGCTGGCAGTTCCTCAACCCGTTTCACCTTGCTGATCCCGATGCTCGAACCCTCGTTCGCGGGTTTCACGAACAGTGGCAGGCCAAGATCGGCTGCGATCGCCGCGAGGTCGCTGCGCTCGTCGAGCAGCACGTGGCGCGCAACAGGAATACCCACTGCCTCCCATAGCAGCTTGGTGCGCCATTTGTCCATGCCGACCGCCGACGCCATCACACCACTGCCGGTGTAGGGAATGCCCATCATCTCAAGCGCGCCCTGGATGCTCCCATCCTCTCCATGGCGCCCGTGCAGTGCGATGAACACGCGTTCGAAATTCTCAGCTTCCAAAGCGTGCAGACTGCGTTCACCCGTGTCGAACGCGTACGCATCGACCCCTGCTTCACGCAGCGCCTGCAACACAGCGTTGCCGCTCATCAGCGAGACTTCCCGCTCGGCGGATGTGCCACCCAGGAGGACGCCGACCTTGCCGAACTGTTTCACCCCGCACCCCTCACTTTCGTTCACCTATAATCCGAACTTCGCGGATCAGGCGTACGTTGGTCATCTCTTCCACTTTCTCTTCCACGCGCTCAATCAAGCCCTCGATGTCCGCCGCGGTCGCGCCACCCAGATTCACGATGAAGTTGGCGTGGGTTTCCGAGACCTGGGCCTGCCTCACGCGCATGCCCTTGAGACCGCAGGCCTGAATCAGCCTTGCCGCGTAGTCCCCAGGCGGATTGCGAAATACGGAACCGGCATTCGGCAGTTGCAGCGGCTGGGTAGCGATGCGCTGGGTGAGCAGCGCCTTGATCTTCTCCCGCGACGCGGCTCCGTCCCCCTTGGGAAAGCGGAACCAGCCGCCGATGAACCATTCTTCTGCCGGCTCTTTCAGCGCGGCATGGCGATATCCCAGCATGTACTCGTCGGGCCGGCGTTCGTTCAGATGTCCCCGGCGATTCAGGGTCAGCGCCTGAATGACGTGGTTCCAGGTTTCCGAACCGTAGCAGCCGGCATTCATGGCCAGCGCGCCGCCCACGGTGCCGGGAATGCCGGCGAGAAACTCTGCTCCGGTCAGATTGTGATTGGCGGCAAAGCGGGCCAGCTTGGGCGAAGCCACGCCCGCCTCCGCATAAATCACGGCGGAGTTCTCCATTCCCGGCGCAGGTGGCGGCAAGCCTGTGCTGCGGGCTTCCATGGCGATGTGATTGAGCACCCCGTGAAGCAGGATGACCACGCCCTTGAGCCCGCCGTCCCGTACCAGCAGATTGCTGCCCAGACCCACCACGTGGACCGCCTCGCTTGTGTCGAGCCCCTGCAGCAGCAGGCACAAATCGTCCAGGTCGGCCGGCACGTAAACCCGTTGCACCCGGCCGCCCGCGCGCCACGACACGTGTTGCGCCATCGATTCGTTATGCAGGAAGCGGCCGCGCAGTACCTTGCCCGCGCCACCCCTGCCCGGGTCCTCGGGAAAGCGGAAGCGCGCCAGGGTCATCTCGTCGCCTCCGCATTTTCTGTCGTCAATTGAAGCCCCATCGTGTCGGCTGCAGGCGCCATTCGCGGGCGTGCGGATCCCCGCATGCGGGGCCCCTCCTTACTGCTCATGTCGCACCCTCCCCAAGAGAAGTGGGCAACTCAGTCAGCCTCGCGTCGGCTGCAGGCGCCATTCGCGGCCGTGCGGATCCCCGCATGCGGGGCCCCTCCTTACTGCTCATGTCGCCGCCACCTTTGGCGCAACCTGGCCGATGGAACCCGCGCCCATCACCAGGACCACGTCGCGATCGCGCGCCTGTTCCCTGATGAGCTGGGGCAGGTCGGCCACGTTCTCCGCAAAAACAGGCTCGACCTTGCCTGCCACTCGAAGCGCACGCGCCAGGGCCCGCCCATCGGCTGCCACAATGGGCGCCTCGCCGGCGGCGTAGACCTCCGTCATCATCACGGCATCGGCCTCCGACAGCACTTTGACGAAATCCTCGAAACAATCCCGGGTGCGGGTATATCGATGCGGTTGAAACACCAGGACCAGGCGCCGACCGGGAAACGCGCCACGCGCTGCGGCAAGGGTGGCGGCCATTTCCACGGGATGGTGGCCATAATCGTCCACCAATGTGAAACTGCCGCCGTCCTTTGCGGTGATCTCTCCGTAACGCTGGAAGCGCCGACCGACGCCGGTGAACTCGCTCAGCGCCTTGAGGATTGCGGCGTCATCGGCGCCGGTCTCGTTGGCCACGGCTATGGCCGCCAGCGCATTCAGCACGTTGTGGCGGCCGGGAAGATTCAATACGACAGGCAGACGTGTTTCGCTGCCATTGCGGCGTATTGCGGTGAAGTGCATCTGGCCGTCAACCGCCCGCACATCGATTGCCTGCAGGTCGGTGTCCGCGGCAAAGCCATAGCTGGTGACGGGTTTGGAAATCTGCGGCAGGATTTCGCGTACGTGCGGATCATCAATGCACAGAACGGCACGGCCATAGAAAGGCAAGCGCTGGAGAAAATCGACAAACGCCTGTTTGAGCCGGTTGAAGTCATGACCATAGGTTTCCATGTGGTCGGCATCGATGTTGGTGACCACGGACATCACCGGCGATAGCAGCAAGAAAGAGGCATCGGATTCGTCAGCCTCCACCACAATAAAGTCGCCCTTTCCCAAGCGCGCATTGGCGCCGGCCGCGTTGAGCCGGCCGCCGATAACGAAGGTGGGATCCATGCCGGCTTCGGACAGGCAGGACGCCACCAGGCTGGTGGTAGTCGTCTTGCCGTGGGTGCCGGCGATGGCGATGCCTTGGCGCAGGCGCATCAATTCGGCCAGCATCATGGCACGCGGCACCACCGGAATATGGCGGTCGCGCGCGGCCAGCACTTCGGGGTTGTCCTGTGTCACTGCGGTTGAAGTCACCACCGCATCCGCCATGCCTATATTGTCGGCGGCATGGCCGGTCACCATCCTGGCGCCCATCGCACTCAGCCGCCGGGTTGCGGCATTTTCGGCCAGGTCGGAACCGGAAACCGTGTAGCCCAGATTCACCAGCACCTCGGCGATGCCGCTCATGCCGGCACCACCGGCGCCGACGAAATGGATGTGTCGGACTGCGTGCTTCATCGTGCCAACTCTTCGCACACATCACCCACTGCGCGGGTTGCGTCCGGTTTCGCCAAAACCTGGGCACGATGCGACATGGCGACCAGGGTTTCGCGATCCAGGCTCTTTAAAAGGTCGGCGAGCTTTTCCGGGCTCAGATCCTTCTGCTGCATCAACCACCCGGCATTCGCTTCGCTCAGGAAGCGCGCATTGGTGGTCTGATGGTCATCCACGGCAAACGGGAAGGGCACCAGCACCGCCGGCACGCCGGCGCAGGCCAGTTCCGCGACCGTCATGGCACCGGCCCGACACACTGCAAGATCGCACCATTCATACAGCGTGGCCATGTCCTCGATGTAATCGCGGATGTCTGCATCCACTCCCGCCGCCGCGTAATTGGCTTCCAGTACCTGCCGATGCTGGCGGCCGGATTGATGCACCACCTGAGGACGCCGGGCGGCCGGGATCAGCGCCAGGGCTTCCGGCAGCAAGGTATTGAGCGCCGAGGCGCCGAGGCTGCCGCCCACCACCAGCAGGCGCAGGGAACCATCACGCCCACTGTAGCGATGTTCTTCATTCGCCAGGCAGGCAATTTCGGCGCGCACCGGATTGCCCACCCACAGGGTGTCCACCTTGCGGCACGGCAAGGGCTTGTCCTTGTCGCCCTGGAACGCTGATGGAAACGCCCCCAGCACCCGGTCGGCCAAACAGGCCAGGATGCGGTTGGTCAGGCCGGCAATCGAATTCTGTTCGTGTACCACCAGCGGTTTTCCCAGCAGCGATGCCATCATCCCGCCGGGGAACGCGGTGTACCCGCCCATGCCCAGCACCACGTCAGGCCGCCGCGCCAGGATCGCCTTGAGGCTTTGGTAGAAGGCCCGCAGCAGCATGAGCGGAGCCAGGAACAGGCGAACCGCGCCATTGCCACGCAGGCCGCTCATCGATAGCCAAATCATCTCGAAGCCCGCTTCCGGCACCACACGCGCTTCCAGTCCGCTTCGGGTGCCCAGCCAGCAAACCTGCCAGCCCCGCGTGCGCATTTCATGCGCCACGGCCAGTGCAGGATAGACGTGGCCGCCGGTGCCGCCGGCCATGACCATGAGGGTCCGGTTGGCTGCATGCATCAGAACGTCTTCCCGCGCATCATTTGTCGCTGCTCCCAGTCGATGCGCAGCAGGATCGACACTGCCATGCAGTTGGCGACGATGCCGCTGCCGCCGTAGGAAAGAAACGGCAGGGTCAGGCCCTTGGTGGGCAGCAAGCCCATGTTGACGCCCATGTTGATGCCGGCCTGCACGCCCAGCCAGATGCCGATCCCCTGGGCCACCAGGGCGCTGAAGTTGCGTTCCAGTTTGGCCGCGCGCAAGCCGATCATGAAAGCCTTGATGGTGAGCAGCACGAACAGGGCGATCACCGCTGCCACGCCAATGAAGCCCAATTCCTCGGCAATGATCGCGAGGAGAAAGTCGGTATGGGCTTCCGGCAGGTAGAACAACTTTTCCACGCTGCCACCCAGGCCCAGACCCAGCCAC
The DNA here is from genome assembly GCA_963782495.1 of uncultured beta proteobacterium. GTDB lineage: Bacteria > Pseudomonadota > Gammaproteobacteria > Burkholderiales > Thiobacillaceae > DASQBT01. Next base: position 236,757 of record CAWAJU010000005.1, read on the forward strand.
TCTCCCCGGCCGAACGCGATGAGGGCATGGGAGAGCTGGTAGCCACGGCCGTAGGGGTCATCAAACGGTCGCAAAAAACCCAGCATTCGTTCCATCCGGTAAGGCGAGATGACAATCAAGCCCGCAAAGCCCACCATCAGCACGCCTACCAGAGCGGCGAAAATCTTCCAGTTGAGTCCGCCCAGAAACAGGATGCCCATGGCAATGGCCACGATCACCACGAAGGCACCAAAGTCCGGTTCCAGCAACAGCAGGGCACCGGACAACATCATCACGCCGGCCATGGGCAGGAATCCCTTCTTGATGTCATCCATGAACGCGGCCTTGCGGGTGGTGTAATCCGCCGCATAGATCACGGCAAAGAACTTCATCAATTCCGAAGGCTGCAGATTGGCGAAGCCCAGACCGATCCAGCGACGGCTGCCATTCACGACCTTGCCGATGTGCGGGATCAGCACCACCACTAGCAGCAGCAGACCGGAGAAGAATAGCCACGGCGCCATTTGCTGCCAGGCCCGCATGGGGATCTGGAACACGGCCACCGCCATGGCGAGCGCCATCAAGGAATAGACCGCCTGACGCAGCAGAAAGTAATGGCCCTGGTGGCCGGTTTGACGCATGCCTTCAGCGGTGGCGATGGATGCGGAATAAATCATCACCAGGCCGATCACCAGCAGCGCAATGGTCAGCCACAGCAGACCGAAATCCAGTTCGGCGGTGGGCTTGAGTTTACGGGCGGAATAGATCATCAGCCCGCGTCCCCACCCAATGCGTGCACTGCAGCAACGAATACCTCGGCCCGATGCAGATAACTGCGGAACATGTCGAAGCTGGCGCAGGCCGGCGAAAGCAATACGGCGTCACCTGGATGAGCCAGGCTGCGCGCGGCCTTGACCGCATCTTCCAGCGTATCGGCGGACACGACGGGGACAGCCACGCCCGCCAGTATTCTTCCAATCTCCGGACCATCGCGGCCGATCAGAATCACCGCCCGAGCATTGGCTTCCACCGCCTGTCTCAGGGGTGCAAAATCCTGGCCCTTGCCGTCACCGCCCAGAATCACCACGACCTTGCGTCCCATGCCATACATGGCCGCCTCGGTTGCGCCGACATTGGTGCCTTTGGAGTCGTCGTAGTAAGCGACGCCATCGATGTCTGCCACCCGCTCCATCCGGTGCGGCAGGCCCTTGAAATGGCGCAAGCCTTGCAAGGCTTGGGTTTCCGGCACGCCGATGGATGTGGCCAGGGCCAGGGCCGCCAGCGCATTCGCGACATTGTGCAAACCCGTGATGGGTATCTCGCTGACCGGCATCAGCTGCCGGGAGTCCTCACACAGTTCGCCTTCGCACACGCCGAAATGCCCGGCTGTCGGCAGTGTGTGTATGCCGAAGGTCACGCGCTTGCGATCCGGCCAGGCCATGGCCATTACCCGCGGATCTTCCCGGTTCAGTACTTGCACGCCGTTGCCCGAGAATATGCGCGCCTTGGCGGCCGCATAGCGTTCCAGGTTCGGGTAACGGTCCAGGTGATCTTCACTGACATTGAGGACCGTCGCCGCATCGGCGTTGAGGCTGGACGTGGTTTCGAGCTGGAAACTGGACAACTCCAGCACCCACACCTGGGGCATAGCGATCTCGCCCACATCCACTTCCGTCAGTGCGTCCAGCACCGGCAAACCAATATTTCCCGCCACGCAGGTGCGCAAGCCGGCCGCTCTGCACATCTCGCCCACCAGGGCGGTGGTGGTGCTCTTGCCGTTCGACCCGGTAATGGCGACCACCTTCATCGTGTAGCCCGAGTTCTGGTTGAGGGCAAAGATGGCGCGTGCAAACAGTTCAACGTCGCCCAGGACTTCGATATCCCTCGCCCTCGCTCTTGCCACCGCCGGTTCCGCCAGCGACAGACCGGGACTCAAGACCAGCAGATCGACTGCCTGCAGGATTTCATCCCGAAATGGACCGGTGTGAAGCGCGATATCGGGAAACTTCTCCTGCAGGATGCGGGCATGGGGCGGATGGGTCCGCGTGTCTGCCACGCTGACTACCGCTCCGCGCGCCACCAGCCAGCGCACACAGGACAGACCCGTATCCCCCAGTCCGAGGACCAGGGCCTTCTTGCCGGAAAGTTGCAGGCAGTCGTAGTTCATCTCAGCTTCAACGTCGACAACCCAATCAGCACCAGCATCATGGAAATGATCCAAAACCTGACCACGACCTGCGTCTCCTTCCAGCCCTTGAGCTCGTAGTGGTGATGTATGGGTGCCATGCGGAAGATGCGCTTGCCGGTCAGCTTGAAGCTGGCGACCTGGATCATCACCGAGAGGGTTTCCATGACGAACACGCCGCCCATGATGAACAGCACGATCTCCTGCCGGACAATGACCGCAACCACGCCGAGTGCAGCACCCAGCGCCAGGGCACCCACATCGCCCATGAACACCTCGGCCGGATACGCGTTGAACCAAAGGAAAGCCAGGCCGGCGCCGGCAATGGCGGCGCAGAACACGATCAGTTCGCCGGCCCCCGGAATGTGTGGGAGCCCAAGATATCTGGAGAACACCGCGTTGCCTGCAACGTAGGCGAAGATCCCCAAGGCCGATGCCACCATGACCGTGGGAAGGATGGCGAGCCCGTCGAGGCCGTCGGTCAGGTTGACCGCATTGGATGAGCCGACGATGACGAAATAGGTCAGCACCAAAAAGCCCAGGGCGCCGAGCGGAATCGCCACGTGTTTGAAGAAGGGCACGATCAGCTCTGTCTGCGCCGGCAGATCGGTGGTGTACACAATCGCGAGCGCGGCGCCAATGCCGAACACGGACTGCCACAGGTACTTCCAGCGTGCGATGAGTCCCTTGGGATTCTTGTGCACGATCTTCCTGAAATCGTCCACCCAGCCGATCGCACCAAAGCCCAGGGTCGTCAGCAGCGCGATCCAGACATAGCGGCTGTGGAGATCCATCCAGAGCAGGGTGGCAATCGCCACCGAAACCAGGATCAGCGCACCGCCCATGGTCGGCGTGCCGGCCTTCACCAGATGGGTTTGCGGACCGTCATCGCGCACCGACTGGCCGAACTTCATGATCTTGAGCCGGTTGATCATCCACGGACCGACCACAAAGGAAATGCTCATGGAGGTCAGCACTGCCAGCACCGCGCGCAGGGTCAGGTAATTGAAGACGTTGAATGCCCTGATGTTCTGACCGACGGTTTGGAACAGCCATAGCAGCATCAGAGAGCCCCTTGACCGACGAAACTGTCCACCACGCGCTCCATCTTCATGGCCCGGGACCCCTTCACCAGCACTGTCACGTCCGGCGCGAGTTCGTTTTCCAGATCCGCCAGCAACTCCTCGATGCGTTCGTAATGCAGCGCGCCGGCACCGAACGCCTGTACGCTCGACTTGGACCAGTCGCCCAAAGCCAGCAGGCGATCCACTCCGGCCTGACGTGCCGCCAGGCCTACCTGGGCATGGAGCGCGGCGGATTCGTCGCCCAGTTCGCGCATGTCGCCCAGTACCAGGATTTTTTTCCCAGGCCGCTGGGTCAGCACGGCGATTGCGGCTCTTACCGAATCGGGGTTGGCGTTGTAGGTGTCGTCGATAAACAGCGCGCCATTATGACCAGCCTTGTTTTCGAGCCGCCCCTTGACGCCGGTAAAGCCGGCAAGGCCTTGTTCTATCGCGTGCAGACTCGCCCCCATGGCCAACGCGCAGGCCGCCGCCGCCAGGGCATTGCGGGCGTTGTGCTCCCCGGCAAGCTGCAGACGAACCGACACTTCACCCTTGGGTGTATGGATGCTGAGCATCTGGCCGCTTTGCTCGCCCGCGCTTTGCCCACGTACCTCGGCGCTGGCAGCGAAACCAAAGTCGACGACACGGCACGCTGTATTCATGCTGCGCCACTGGCCTGCATAAGGGTCATCGGCATTGATCACCGCCACGCCGTCTGACCGCAAACCCTGGTAGATCTCACCCTTGGCTTTTGCAATCGCATCGAGCGAGCCGAGCAAGCCCACATGCGCCGACTGGGCATTGTTAACCAGAGCGACGGTGGGCCGGGCAAGATGGGTCAGATAGGTCAGCTCGCCAAAATGGTTCATGCCCATTTCCAGCACCGCGAACCGATGGCCGGATCGCAGGCGAAGCAGCGTCAGGGGGCAGCCGATGTCGTTGTTCAGATTGCCCTCGGTGGCGAGCACGCAGTTGGCGTCACCCGCTTCGGTCCGCAGTATGGCTGCAAGCATTTCCTTGACCGTTGTCTTGCCATTGCTGCCGGTGATGGCCGCCAGCGGAATTGAAAATTTCTGCCGCCAGTGGGCCGCCAACTTGCCCAAGGCGATACGGGTGTCTTCCACCACGATGGAGGGCTTGAGTTCGGGTGCGCCATAATGATTAAGTACCACCCCGGCCGCGCCCTTTGCCAGGGTGTCCGCGGCAAAGCGCGCGGCGTCGTAGGTCTCGCCCCGCAATGCAATGAATAGCTGCCCGCTGGCGATGGAACGGCTGTCGGTGGAAACCGAATCAAACTCCCCGTCCTCCCCGACCAAGTGGCTCCCCATGGCCTGAGCCGCTTCGGACAGACTCATCATGCTCATGACCACACCTCCGACGGCGCACTCACGGTCTCTTGCCCCTCATGTGGCTGGAGGTGTTCATTCGCGGACGTGCGGATCCCCGCTGCGCGGGGCCCCTCCTTACTGCTCATGACCACACCTCTGCCAGCGCCGCTCCCGGTGCAGAATCTCCATGTCGGTGTGCGGTGCTCATTCGCGGACGTGCGGATCCCCGCTGCGCGGGGCCCCTCCTTACTGCTCATGACCACGCCCCCAGTGCCCGCATGGCGGCGTCCACATCGGAAAACGGGTGCCTTTCGCCGGCAACTTCCTGGTAATCCTCGTGACCCTTGCCGGCGATCAACACCACGTCCGCCGCGCGGGCCATACCCACCGCTTCGAAGATGGCGCGGGCCCGGTCGGGCTCGACCTTGTAGCCTGCCTTCATGCCTGGAGTGATGTCGTCGATGATGGCCAGCGGATCTTCGTGGCGCGGATTGTCGCTGGTCACGATTACGCTGTCTGCGCCTTCGCTGGCCGCCCGTCCCATGAGCGGCCGTTTGCCGCTGTCGCGGTTGCCGCCGCAGCCAAACACGCAGATCAACCGGCCCTGGGCGGAAGTCTTCCTTAAACTGGCCAGGACTTTTTCCAGCGCGTCGGGCGTATGCGCATAGTCCACCACGACCAGGGGTTGTGCTCCGCCCCCCAAAGTCTGCATACGGCCCGGCGGCGGAACAATTAGGGACAGAAGCTCGCAAGCCCGGGTCAGCGGCACCTCCGAGACCAGCAGTGTGGTCAGAACTGCAAGCACATTGCTGGCATTGAAGCGGCCCACCACCGGCGCCCGCAATTCTGTCTGCCCCCAATCCGAACGAATCCCGATGCGCAGGCCCAAGCGGTCGGCCTGGAGTATTTCGCCGATTACGGCGCCGCGTTCAAAGCCATAACCCGCGATGTGCAGGCCCTTGATCTCGCGCTCAAGTTGACGGCCGAACTCGTCATCCAGATTGAGTACGGCATTGTTCAGGCCGGGCCAGTTGAACAGCCGGGCTTTGGCTGCCGCATAGGCATCCATGTTGCCGTGGTAATCAAGATGATCGCGCGACAGGTTGGTCAGGACGCCCACATTGAACTGGCAACCGACGGCGCGGCCCTGATCCAGACCGTGGGAAGAAACTTCCATGGCGCAGGCCCGCGCGCCGTCCTGGAGATAGCGCGCCAGGGCTTGTTGGAGTTCGATGGCATCCGGCGTGGTGTTGGCGCTGGGGCTCAAGCTGCCGGGGAAGCCGTTGCCCAATGTGCCCAGCAGGGCAGTCTTGCGTCCCTCGCGAGCAAGACATTGGGCAATCCAGTGGGCAACCGAGGTCTTTCCGTTGGTGCCCGTCACGCCGATCATGTGCAGGTGCTCGGAAGGCCGGCCGTAGACCTGACTGGCAATTTCGCCCACCCGGTTCCTCAAGTCCTCCACTCCGGCATTCGGCACAGACCACGCCGGGTCCCAGACATAGCCCTTCCTTTCCCACAATATTCCATCGGCACGGTTGGCAATCGCCTGGGAAATAAAATCCCGACCATCCAGACGAGTGCCGGGATAGGCAGCGAACACCAGACCCGGGCCCGCCTTGCGACTGTCCGCACTCAGCGCTCTGACGGAAGTGCCCAAACGATGCAGGATGTGTTCAGCCGATTCCATGCTCATGCGGGATCGGAACGGGCAGGCAGTGCCGGTTCGGTTATCCGAGTGGCGGGCGGCTCGGATATATCGGGCGGTATGCCAAGCTGGCGCAAGGCGGCCGCCATCACCTGGGCAAACACCGGAGCCGCCACGGTACCGCCGTAATAAGCCGCGCCGGAAGGCTCATCGATCATCACGGCGATGATGAGACGCGGGTCGGAAGCGGGCGCCATCCCCACAAACGAGGCGATGTAACGATCCGGGGAATAATGGCCATCGATGGCTTTGTGCGCGGTCCCCGTCTTGCCCGCCACCCGGTAGCCGGGAATCCGGGCGAGTACTGCCGTGCCGCCTTCCTCGGTAACGGTTTCCATCATGTTGCGCACTGAGCGGGCGACTTCCACCGAGAGGACCCGTTCTCCGGTCATCTCATTGACTTCCCGCTTGAGGAAGGTCAGCGGCATCACCACGCCGTCATTGGCGAAGGCCATATAGGCCCGCGCCAGCTGCAGCAGGCTTACGGAAATGCCATGGCCGTATGCCATGGTGGCCTGCTCGACCGGTCTCCATGTCTTCGGATCACGCAGCCGGCCGGAAGCTTCCCCCGGGAATCCCGAGCCAGGAGTCTGGCCAAAGCCGGCACGATGCAAGGTGTCCCAAAACTGGTCAGGGGTAAGGCGCATGGCCATCTTTACTGCGCCGATGTTGCTGGACTTCTGCAGCACTTCGGTTACCGTGAGTTGGGGGTGATAGTGGTCATCCCTGATCAATTTGCCGCCCACCTTGTAGTCATCGGGCAAGTCCAGAACGGTATTGGGCCTGACCAGATTGCGCTCCAGCACGGCAGAGATGGTGAAGGGCTTCATGGTGGAACCGGGTTCAAAAGTATCCGTCACCACCCGGTTGCGCGCCTGCGCCGGGTCATACTGGTTACGGTTGTTGGGGTTGAATACCGGCAGATTGGACAGCGCAAGAATCTCTCCGGTCTTGGCATCCAGCATCACGATCCCGCCGCCTTTGGCCTTGTTGGCCAGCACTGCCGCGGCCAGTTCGCGATGGGCCAGATACTGCAGCTTCAGATCGAGTGACAAAGCCAGATTGCCGCCCATCTGGGCGCCGCGTCCGGGACTGATATCGGCTACCAGTTGCCCACGGTTGTCCTTCAGGACATGCCGCGAACCCGGCTTGCCGGAGAGCCAGTCGTCGTATGCGCGTTCCACACCTTCGCGTCCGACATCATCGACATTGGTGAAGCCCACCACGTGTGCCGTCACCTCCCCTTCTGGATAGAAACGACGAAACTCCCGATGCAGACTCAAGCCTGGCCAGCCCAGTGCCGCAATGCGTGCGGCCTGTGCCGGACTAAGCGTACGATCGATTGCCACCTCGCCGGTCCGCTCGGTGTGCAGCTTCCTGCCCAAGTCTTTGCTTTGGAGATCAAGAATGCGGGCCAGTTCACTTATTTGCCGTTGGCTGATTTCCGCCGTTTCGTCGGGTCGGGCCCAGAGCGCCTCCACCGGTGTGCTGATCGCCAGAGGCTTGCCGTAGCGGTCCACCACCATGCCGCGATGGGCGGGGATGGACAACACCCGGGAAGCCACCGCATCACCCTTGCCGCGCAGGAAATTCTTGTTCAAGCCCTGCAAATAAACGGCGCGGACGACCAGAATGGCAAACCAACCCAGCAGCAATCCCGCCACCAAGGCCATACGCCAGGACGCCAGATGCAGTTTGAGCAGGCGCCTGCTGGAATAATTCAAGGTCGCTTCACCGTGTCAGTCTGGCTGGCTGCGGACAACAGCACGATCTTGTCGAGCGGCACCGGAATCAGACCCAACTCCTTGCGCGCCAACTGGTCCACGCGGCTGTGGCTGGCAAGACTGCCCACTTCCAGTTGCAATCTGCCCCAGTCCACTTCCAGTTCCCGCTCTTGCTTATCCAGACTCTCCTTGTCCATGAACTGCAGGCGTGCCCGGTCACGCACCTGCACAACTGCGAGCGCACATGCCAGCAACGCAAGGGTCAGAAACACGTCCAGTCGTTTCATGCCACCCGCTCCGCCACACGCAGCACAGCACTACGCGCCCTCGGGTTAAGCGCGGTTTCCCCGGAGGACGCGTGCACCGCGCGTCCCACCAGGCGCAGGCGACCAGATCGCAAGTCCACTGCGCGCACCGGCAGTCTGGCCGGGGCTTGCTCGCCCGCAGCTTCGTCGCGCATGAAACGTTTGACAATACGATCTTCCAGGGAGTGGAAACTGATTACCGCAAGTCGGCCACCGAGTTGCAGGTTCTCCACGCACGCAGGCAGAACCGCTTTCAACTCTTCAAGCTCCCGATTGAGGTAAATCCGTAGAGCCTGAAAGCTGCGCGTCGCCGGATGCTGGCCTGGCTCGCGGCTGCGAACGGCCCCGGCAATGACCTGCGCAAGTTGCGCCGTGGTGCGGAATGGCGTTGTCTTGCGCGCCTGAGCAATCGCGCGCGCAATCTGTCGAGCAAACCGTTCCTCGCCATAATTCCTCACCACCTCCTCGATTTCTTTCTCTTCCGCCTCCGCTAACCAGTCTGCCGCGCTCATGCCCTGCTGCGGGTTCATGCGCATGTCCAGAGGGCCGTCGAGGCGGAAGCTGAAGCCTCGTTCGGCATCATCCAACTGGGGTGAAGACACCCCGACGTCCAGCAAAATGCCATCCACCTTGCCCCAGCCCTGGGCTGTCAGCACTTCGCCCAGTTCGGAAAATCGCGCATGGACCAGCGTGAAGCGCGGGTCCCTCATTTCCCTTCCGGCGCCAATCGCGGCCGGATCCTGATCCAGCGCGAGCAGCCTGCCCTCAGCGCTCAAACAGTCAAGAATCAGACGGCTGTGACCGCCGCGCCCAAACGTCCCATCCAGGTACCGGCCATCGGGTCTGATCGCCAGCGCCTCCACAACCTCACGCGCCAGTACCGGCACGTGAGCAAACTCGCTCACAAAGTGAACCCCTCCAACTCGGGAGGCATTTCCGCATCCTTGAAAGACAAGGCCTCCTCCACTCGGGCCCCCCAGCGCTCTTCACTCCAAAGTTCGATTTTCAGACCCTGGCCCACCAGAACCACGGACTTGTCCAATTCGGCAAACTGACGCAGGGAGGGGGTCAACAAGATGCGGCCGCTGGCATCGAGGTCCAGCACCTCAGCGTGTCCGACCAGAAGTTGTTGCAGTTGCCGAATGCGGGAATTGAAACTGGACAGGCCCATGAGCTTCTTTTCGATGGGCTCCCACTCGGGCTGGGGATAGAGCAGCAGGCAACGATTGGGGTCCGCCGTCACCACCACCCTGCCTTCGGCGCGGGCAACCAGCGCGTCCCGATAGCGAACCGGTACCACGAGGCGCCCTTTGCTATCCAGACTGACTGTTGTGACTCCCCTGAACACGCTTTCCCCCTTGGCGATGGGCGAGGATTCTCCCACCTTTCCCCACCAAAAACCACTAACCCCCACTATAGTTAAACCTTTATGGCAGAGTCAAGCGCTAATTGGAATAATTCTCAAAAAGCTCAAGCACTTAGCGAAACGGAGGCAAGCACTTCGAGCCCATTAAAAAACCGCGCATTAGGCGCGGTTTTTTAATCCGAACATCAAATTATATCTACAACATATTGAATTTATGTGAATTGGATGAGTCAACCTGTAAGCCGGGTTCTGTCATGGACAGTCATTCCTCTAGACCTGCCATCGCTGGCGGGTTCAAGCCACCTACCCGCAGACTCAGCGAGCCGCTTCGTCGCCTGCCTATTTGGTGTTGCTCCGGATGGAGGTTGCCGCGTTTCACCCTTTGTAATAGTGCCGCGATAAACTGCGGTAATCGCAAAGACTCGTCTCTGTGGCCCTGTTCCTCGCCTCGCGGCGTACGGCCGTTAGCCGTCATCCTGCTCTGCGGAGCCCGGACTTTCCTCTGCCGGCGTATCGTCGGCAGCGACTGTCCAGTCAACTCACCCACATTTATTATAGGGTTGATTAATGGAATGCGATTAGCTAATGATAAGTATGGGGCCGATGCGATGACTCCTAGTTGACTTTCTCGGACACACAAAAATAGGAGAATTCAAAATGAGGAGAAGGCTATATTTCATGGTTCCCGACCTCGCCAGTGTCAGGCATATTCGCGATGAATTGCTGTTGAACCTGATCGAGGATCCTCACATTCATGTCTTGGCCAAGGATGGTGTGCCTTTGGAAGGCCTGCACGAAGCCAGCATCCTGCAAAAGACCGATGTCGTGCATGGCGCCGAAACCGGCCTGGCGATAGGCGGCGGACTCGGCATACTGGCCGGTGTGGTGGCTATACTGTTTCCGCCCGCCGGCGTCAGCGTACAGTTGGTGGTGATCCTGGTCACCGCATTGATTGGTGCTGCGTTTGGCGCCTGGGTATCCAGCATGGTGGCCTCGTCGATCCCCAATTCGAGGCTCAAGACTTTTGAATCGGCCATCGAATCCGGCCGAGTGTTGATGATGGTCGATGTACCCGCAAGCCGCGTCGACGAAATCAAACGATTGGTGAGCAGCCACCACCCCGAGACCAGCGGCAGCATGATGGAACCCACCATACCGGCATTCCCCTGACACCCTCCCCGCCGCAGATACTCTGCGGCTTTTTGGAAGCGCTCTATGCTTCCAGCACGGCAGGCGCAAAACCTGCCGTTGTTTTGTCCAGTTTCCAGTTGACCTGTTCGCCAGCACGCATGGGGATCAGCAACTGGCCACCCAAGTCCATTGTCTCTGGCACCGTCCAGCTTTGTCTTCTCAGAGTGATTGTTTCGGGGTTGCGCGGTAGGCCATAGAAATCCGCGCCGTAATGGCTGGCAAATGCTTCCAGCTTGTCCAGTGCATCAGCGACCTCGAAGACCTCTGCGTACAGTTCGATTGCTGCATGAGCGGTATAGATGCCGGCGCAGCCGCAAGACGACTCCTTGGCAGTTTGCGCATGCGGTGCCGAATCGGTACCAAGAAAGAATTTCGCATTGCCCGAGGTCGCGGCCTGGATCAAAGCCTCTCGATGCGCTTCGCGTTTGAGCACCGGCAAGCAGTAGTAATGGGGACGTATGCCACCGCGAAACATGGCATTACGGTTGAAGAGCAAGTGATGTATGGTGATCGTGGCTGCCACATTGGCAGGGCTTGCCCGGACAAATTCAGCCGCCTGCGTGGTGGTGATGTGTTCCAGCACGATCTTCAGCCTGGGAAAATCCTTCAGCAGACGGGTGAGGTGGCGTTCGATGAACACAGCTTCCCGGTCGAACACGTCCACCTCAGTATCCGTGACTTCGCCATGCAGCAGCAGCGGCATCTTGTGCTCTTCCATCGCAGCAATCGCAGGATAGGCCTTGCTCAACTCGGTTACGCCTGAATCGGAATGGGTGGTGGCGCCTGCAGGATAGTATTTCACCGCATGGACGATGCCGCTTCGACTGGCACGAACAATTTCCTCTGGACTGGTATTGTCCGTCAGATACAAAGTCATGAGCGGCTTGAATTTCGTTCCTGCAGGCAGGGCAGAGAAGATACGGTCCCTGTACCCTGCCGCCAATTCGACGGTGGTTACCGGTGGCTTCAGGTTGGGCATGACGATGGCCCGGGCAAAACGCCGAGCTGTATCGGGCAACACTGCCGCCATTGCCTCTCCATCCCGCAAGTGGAGATGCCAGTCGTCGGGACGGCCGATAGTCAATTCATTCATTCAACTCTTTCCTGCTTCATGCCCAGGGCCAGGTCATACAAGGAATTCTTCTTTGCGCCAGTCAGCCGGGCGGCCAAACTCGCGGCCCGGCTCACCGGCAATTCTTCCAGCAGCAGGCTCAGTACCCGCTTGTGTTCCATTTCATCCTGATTGCAGTCTTGCGGCGCACCGGAAAGGATCAGGACAAACTCCCCCCTCTGCCGATTGGGGTCCTCAACCAGCCAGTTCTCCGCTGCGCCCAGCGGCAAGGTATGAATCTGCTCGAAGCGTTTGCTCAATTCCCGCGCAATGGTCAGGGTTCGGTCCGGACCCAATACCATCGTCATATCTGCCACGGTCGTGGCAATCCGGTGCGGGGACTCGTAAAATACCAGGCCAAAAGGCAGATCCCGAACCGCAGACAAGGCTTTGCTACGCGCTTCGTCTTTCGCGGGCAGAAACCCGTAGAACAACCAGTGCTCAAATAATTGCCCGCTGACGGACAAGGCTGCCATTGCCGCGCTGGGGCCTGGAACTGGAATCACGGCGAGCTTGGCCCGATCTACCGCAGCCACCAGCCGAGCTCCCGGATCCGACACGGCAGGCGTACCTGCGTCAGTCACATAGGCGACAACCTGACCGGCGCGGATGCGCTCTATGATTCCTTCTGCCGCCTGTTGTTCGTTGTGCTCACGCACTGATACCATTTCCTTGCGCAGACCAAAGTGATCCAGCAACACCCGGCTCACCCGGGTATCCTCCGCCGCTACGCAATCGGCCTGCTTCAACACTTCCAGCGCACGCAGGGTGATGTCCCCAAGATTTCCGATCGGGGTGGCAACTACATATAATCCGGGCATCAATCCCATTTGCATCTGACTCACCTTGCCATTTTCTCATGTTGCGACAACTCCTCGGAAAATTCGCTGAGGGCAGGGCGGAGGCACACCTGAAAGCCCAGGGGCTGGGCTTGGTGGCGCGTAACGTGCGCAGCCGCTTTGGTGAAATCGACCTCATCATGCGCGACGGCGACGTGCTGGTTTTTGTCGAAGTGCGTAGCCGCAGTCGCAACGATTTTGGCAGCGCCGCCGATAGCATCACGCCGGCCAAACAGCGTCGCATTGTGCTCGCGGCGCGTGAGTATCTGGCCCGACAGCCTGGGTATCCGGTCTGCCGGTTTGATGTGGTAACCATGGACGGCACGCGCAACGATCCAGTGTGGATCAGGAATGCCTTCGGCGATATGGGATAATAATCAAATGGATTTGATCGAACGCATCCAGGGCCATTTCGAGCAATCGGCCCGCCTCAAGCTGGAAACGGCCGCGCTGCTTGCCGTGCCCATAGCCCGAGCGGCAGACCGCATCCTGCAATGTGTGATGAGCGACGGCAAGGTGTTGGCCTGCGGCAATGGCGGATCGGCCGCGGACTCCCAGCATTTTGCCTCGGAGATGGTAAACCGATTTGAGCAGGAACGCCCTGGCCTGGCTGCCATTGCGCTTACCACCGACACGTCCACACTCACCTCGATCGCGAATGATTACGCCTATCATCAGGTGTTCGCCCGCCAGGTCTCGGCGCTGGGGCATCCAGGCGATGTGCTGCTGGCCATTTCCACCAGCGGCAATTCCGACAGCGTGGTGCGGGCCGCTCAGGTTGCGCGCGAGCGTGACATGAGCGTGATCGCACTAACCGGTCGAGACGGCGGAAGTCTTGCGGAACAAATGAGCGACAGCGACATTCTTATCTGCGTGCCGGCAGACAACACCGCCCGCATACAGGAAATTCATTTATTAACCATCCACTGCCTCTGCGATGTAGTGGATAGCGTCTTGCTGGGAGTAGCTTAATGCGCGGAATACTTTATTTGACCCTGATTGCGGCCCTCACCCCGGCCCTGAACGGCTGCGTGGCGGTGGTAGCGGGCGGCGCCGCCGCGACCGGATTCTTGATGGCCGAGGATCGGCGCAAGACCGGCGTTTATCTGCAAGACGAGGAAATCGAATTGCACGGCATGAATCGCGTGCACGAATTGTTTCCCCAGGCCTCGGTCAACGTGAGCGTCACCAGTTACAACCACAATGTATTGCTTACCGGCCAGGCTCCCGACGAGTCCACCAAAGCGAAGGTGGAAGAGTCGATCAAGGGCATTGCGAACGTCCACACGGTGTACGACGAAATCACGATCTCGGGCGTGCCTTCCCTGACTTCCGCTGCCAATGACAGCGCGATCACCACGAAGATCAAGGCCAAGCTGCTGGATGGCAAGGGCGTGAACTTTAACCATGTCAAGGTCGTGACCGAGGCCGGCGTGGTCTACCTCATGGGCCTGTTGACCCATGCAGAGGGGGAAGAGGCCGCCGAAGTTGCCGCCCACACCGGCGGCGTGGTACGGGTGGTGAAGGTGATCGAATACATCGACTGACCAAGGCGCGGGTGTGAAGCATGAGCTGGAATCCCATTCGGCTGCGCCACCGGCGTTCGAGGCCAAGATCGCCCACCCGGCTGGTCTGGCGGCACGCCTGAGCACCCTGCCCCGGCCTCTGGTTTTTACCAACGGCTGTTTCGATATTCTGCACCGTGGCCATGTCAGCTATCTCTCCCAGGCGCGGGGCTTGGGAGCCAGTCTGGTCGTGGGCGTCAACACGGATGCATCGGTGCAGCGTCAGAACAAGGGCGACGACCGGCCGATCAACACGCTGGCAGACCGCTTGGCAGTGCTGGCCGCGCTGGAGTCCGTGTCCCTGGTCGTACCGTTTGATGAAGACACGCCGCTCAATCTGATCCTCGCCATCCATCCGGAGGTCCTGGTGAAGGGCGGCGACTGGCCGGTCGAAACCATAGTCGGCAGCCGCGAAGTCCTGGGCTGGGGCGGCCAGGTTCATTCCATCCCATTCCTGCATGCGCGTTCCACCACGGCCCTGCTGAACAAGATCCGCACATGAACTATGCCGACCTGAGAGACTTTGTCGCCCAACTGGAACAGCGGGGTGAATTAAAAAGGGTCGCGCTGGAAGTTGATCCCAAGCTCGAAATGACCGAATTCTGCGATCGCATGCTCAAACAGGGCGGTCCGGCGATCCTGTTCGAGAAACCCAGAGGCCACAGCATGCCGGTGCTCGGCAACCTGTTCGGCACGGTTCAAAGAGTTGCACTGGGCATGGGCGAGGAAGATCCGGGCAAGTTGCGGGAAATCGGTCAGCTATTGGCCTATCTCAAAGAGCCTGAACCCCCCAGGGGACTCAAGGACGCCTGGGATAAACTCCCGATCCTCAAACAGGTGCTCAACATGGCGCCCAAGGAAGTGCGAACGGCGCCGTGCCAGGAAATCACCTGGGAAGGGGCCGACGTGGATCTTTCGCGCTTGCCGATTCAGACTTGCTGGCCGGGCGATGCCGGACCGCTGATCACCTGGGGGCTGGTGGTTACCAAAGGGCCGCACAAGGCTCGGCAAAATCTGGGCATCTATCGCCAACAGGTGATTGGCCCCAATCGCGTCATCATGCGTTGGCTCGCGCATCGCGGCGGCGCGCTGGATTTTCGCGACTTCCAGCAGGTCAGTCCGGCCAAGCCCTTCCCGGTGGCAGTCGTGTTGGGTGCGGATCCCGCCACGATTTTGGCTGCGGTCACACCAGTGCCGGATTCCTTATCCGAATACCAGTTCGCCGGCCTGCTGCGCGGCGCAAAGACCGAAGTGGTGAAATGCCTGGGCAGTGACTTGCAGGTGCCTTCCAGCACGGAGATCGTGCTGGAAGGCCACATTCATCCGGACGATATGGCTGCCGAGGGACCCTTTGGCGACCACACTGGTTACTACAACGAGGTGGAGAAATTTCCGGTGCTCACCATCGACCGCATCACGATGCGCACGAATCCCATCTATCACTCCACCTACACGGGAAAACCGCCGGACGAACCAGCGATCCTCGGCGTGGCCTTGAACGAAGTGTTCGTGCCGCTGCTGCAAAAACAGTTTCCCGAAATCACTGATTTCTATTTGCCGCCCGAAGGCTGCAGCTATCGCATGGCCGTGGTCAGCATGAAGAAGAGTTATCCCGGCCACGCCAAGCGCGTCATGTTCGGTGTGTGGAGTTTCCTGCGCCAGTTCATGTACACCAAATTCATCCTGGTGACCGACGATGACGTGAACGTGCGCGACTGGAAGGAAGTCATCTGGGCGCTGACCACCCGGGTGGATCCGGTGCGCGACACGCTCATCGTGGAAAACACGCCGATCGATTATCTCGACTTCGCCAGCCCGGTATCAGGCCTGGGCAGCAAGATGGGCATTGACGCCACCAACAAGTGGCCGGGCGAAACCCAGCGCGAATGGGGCACACCCATCAGCATGGATGAAGCGGTCAAGGAGCGCGTCGATGCGCTATTTGACGAGCTGGGTCTTTAGGCCGCCCAATCTGTCCTCTGACTCCTGCCCCTGGTAAACCCATTCCAGCAGCGCATCCTGGGCATCCGTTCCACGCTCGGCCTTCAGATCGTTAATGAAGAAGACCACGATCCAGCGTCTACCATTCCGGTCGAGAACATAGCCCGCCACATTCTTGACATTGGCAAGCGTGCCGCTCTTGACATGAGCATGGCCAGCCACGTCGCCGTCTTGCGCACGGGTTTTCATGGTGCCGTCCACTGCCACGATGGGCAGGGACGATTCAAGTTCGGCAAATGCGGGCCCGCGCCACGCAAGCTGCAGCAACTTCGCCAAATTGATCGGCTGGAGACGTTCAATGCGCGACAGGCCGGCGCCGTTTTCCAGCACGATTCCCGAAGCATCGATGCCCTTTGATTTAAGCCACTCTCGCATGACCACGATGCTTTTTTCCAGCCTTGCGGGCGGACCTTTCTTTTCCGCGCCCAGCGTCAGGAACAGTTGGCGGGCCATTACGTTGTTGCTCCACTTGTTGATGCTGCGCAATACATCCGTCAGCGGCGGCGATTCGAAACGCATGACCAGCTTCGCGTTCGTGGGTACCAGGCCGGGATGAACGGTGCCGGTCAGCGTGCCGCCCTGATCGCCCCAAAGGGAGCGGAATAAGCCGGCCGTGGTTTCCAGGGGATCGCCCAGATTGATGGCCATGATCTTTTCTCCGCACGCCAGGGCGTAATTGCCGGCCACGACCAGGCCCGGTGCGCGGCTATCACCTGCGTAGTCCACGTTCAGATGGTCGCGCCAGTTGTCGCAGGGACCCGCGTCGGGCTGAACATGATTCTCCAGCAATAGCGGAACAGGAAGAGGGTCGGCACTCGCGCCCACCACACCGTCCGTCGCGTTGAGACGCAGCTGGGTGGAATTGAAATTGGCCAGTAGTGCTGAAGGTGGCGTGTTGTAGGCGCGCCGCGGATCGCCGTCAAAACGGGCAGGGTCGGCCGGGTCATCGGGAAAGAAGCTCGCATCCAGCAAGACATCGCCGTGTATGTCACGAATGCCGCGCGACTTCAGTTCCCGCAATAGCAGCCAGAACCGCTCCAGAGTCAGCGATGGATCGCCATAGCCCTTCAGATATAGGTTGCCATCGAGGACGCCCTGGTCGGCGTGCCCGTCCGCATAGACCTCGGTTTTCCATGTATAGGCCGGGCCCAGGAGATCAAGACCCGCATAAGTGGTGAGCAGTTTCATCACCGAGGCCGGATTGAAACTGGACAGGGCCTTGTGCGCAAGCAGGGGCTCGGGTTGTCCGACTTCCCACACCACCACCCCGACATGCGAAGCCGGAATGCCGGCCTGCCTGAGGGCAACAATTACAGGGGTCGGAAGGTCGCCATGGGGAGCTGCATGCGCTCCACCTAGACACAGACAGCAAAGCAACAGCAGTATCATGCGGGCCATGAACGAATTATGGCCGGAATTGAATCGTGTGTTCAGGACAAGTCGTTCACGTACCAATCCATCGCTTCTGCCAACCCTTCCGCCATCTGGTGGGTAGGCTCATACCCAAGCAAGGTGCGAGCCTTGCTCACGTCGGCCTGCGAGTGGCGCACGTCGCCGGGGCGGAAGTCGCGGTAAGTGGGTTTGAAATTTTCCAGGTGCGGAAATCGCGGCACCAGATTGACCCGGATAGCTTCGAACAGATCGTTGAGCGTGGTCCGGCCCCCCACAGCAACGTTGTAGACCTGATTCACCGCATCGGGATTCTCTGTCATGGCCGATAGGACGTTGGCCTGGATGACGTTGTCGATGTAACAGAAATCCCGGCTGGTCTCGCCGTCGCCATTTACATACACCGGCAGGTTGCGGATCAGGCTGGCAATCCAGAGGGGAATAACTGCGGCATAGGCACCATTGGGGTCCTGGCGGCGACCGAAAATGTTGAAGTAGCGCAGGCCGATGGATTGGGTGCCGTAGGTGCTGGCAAACACGTCGGCATAAAGTTCGTTCACATATTTCGTGACAGCGTAGGGTGACAGGGGCTTGCCGATCTGGTCCTCGACCTTGGGAAGCCCCGGATGATCGCCATAGGTGGAACTGGATGCCGCATAGACAAAGCGCTTGCAACCCGCATCCCGACTCGCTACCAGCATGTTCACAAAGCCCGTGATGTTGGACGCATTGGTTAGCAGGGGATCTTCGATCGAACGCGGTACCGAGCCCAGGGCGGCCTGATGCAGCACGTAGTCGACGCCGGCGCAAGCCTGGCGGCAGTCGTCCTGCGCGCGGATGTCACCGAACAGGAAACGGAAATTCTCCCATTTGGCCGCCCCGACACTGTCCCGGACCTGATCCAGATTCTTCTGGTGGCCGGTGGCGAAGTTGTCCAGGCCCACGACCGACTGGCCCAGATTGAGCAGCGCCTCCGCCAGATTGCAGCCGATGAAACCAGCCACCCCGGTGACCAGCCAGGTCTTGGGGGCAGCCTGCAGCGCGCCACATACCTCAGTGTAGCGCGACATCACAGCCTCCAGAGCTTGAAGCCGGCGCCCGATACCTTGGCCGGATCGTGCGCGCACTTCACGTCGGTAAAGACCCCGCCGCGTTTGAGTCGGGCGGTCAGTTCATCAAAAGGCTGATCCAGGTAAGACTTGTGGGCCACGGCGGCAACGATGGCATGGCACTCGGGCAGATCCTCCCATCGGGTCAGGCGGATGCCGTACTCGTGTTCTGCCTCGCGCGACTCGCCGAGCGGATCATGGACACTCACCTCGCAACCGAAGGATTGCAGTTCCCGGACCACATCCACCACCTTGGAATTGCGCAGGTCCGGGCAGTTTTCCTTGAACGTCAGGCCCAGCACATTAACCTGTGCACCCCTCACCTGCACCCCATTGCCGATCATCTGCTTGACCGTCTGCTGGGCGACATAGGCGCCCATGCCATCATTGATGCGCCGCCCGGCCAGAATCACCTGCGGGTGATAGCCCAACATGTCGGCCTTGTGGGTAAGGTAGTACGGGTCCACGCCAATGCAATGCCCTCCCACCAGGCCCGGACGGAAAGGCAGGAAATTCCACTTGGTGCCCGCTGCCTGCAACACTTCCAGCGTATCGATGTCCATCTTGTGGAAGATCAGCGCCAGCTCGTTCATCAACGCGATGTTCAGGTCCCGCTGGGTGTTTTCGATGACCTTGGCCGCCTCGGCAACCTTGATGGAGGTGGCCTTGTGCACGCCGACGGTGATCACGCTGGCATACAGCGCCGCCACCTTTTCCAGGGTGTCCGCATCGTCCCCGGACACCACCTTCTTGATCCGGGTGATGGTGTGTTCCTTGTCGCCTGGGTTCACCCGTTCGGGCGAGTAGCCGACATGAAAGTCCCGCATCCATTTCATGCCGGAATGCTTCTCCAGAATCGGGATGCAGACTTCTTCGGTAGCGCCGGGATAGACGGTCGATTCATACACCACCGTCGCGCCTTTCTTCATGTGCTTGCCCACCGTCGTGGATGAGCCCACCAAGGGAGAAAAATCCGGGATATGTGCCTCATCCACGGGGGTGGGCACCGCGACGATGATGAAATCCGCGCGCGCCAGTTCGGCAGGATCAGTCGTCACTCTCAAGCGGGTTGCGGCTTGAAGAGCCTCGGTTGAAACTTCTCCGGTCGGGTCGCAGTACCGCCGGTAGTGATCGATCTTTTCCGCGGACAGATCATAACCGATGGTGTCATACTGCTTGCCGAATTCCGCCGCCAGGGGCAAACCCACATACCCCAGACCAACCACAGCCACTGTGCTCATTAGAAAGATCTCCCGATGCTGAACAAACTGTTTCGTCCGGTGCAATTCTACCCAAGGTTGACAAGAAACCCGATTAGACGGCCAACATATATTGATTGCCTTGTGCGCAAAGCCTGGGCCAGCTTGCTGCTCGGACTGGTTCTTGCATTGCCTGCGCGGGCAGATGTGGCGGATACCCTGATCCGGGTCAAGGCCGGCGTCGTGGGCATAGGCACCTACCAGCCCGGTCGCAGTCCGAGCGGGCAACTCAAGGGCACCGGTTTCGTAGTCGGAGACGGCCAGACCATCGCCACCTGCTATCACATCGTCAAACCCCTGCTTGACGTGGCCCACAACGAAACGTGGGCGGTATTTGTCGGTCAGGGCCGGGAAGTCCATTACCGCGTGGCCAAGGTGACCGCCACCGATCCCGCGCATGATCTGGCGCTGTTGCGCTTCGAGGGCAATGCCCTGCCCGCCCTGAAATTGGGCGACATGGACCAGATCCGCGAGGGCGACCAACTCTATTTCACGGGCTATCCGATAGGCTCAATATTGGGCTTGTATGCAGCCACACACCGGGCCGGTCTCGCGGCCATTGTCCCCATCTACACGCCGCTGCCGCGAGCCAGCGAGTTGAATGCCCGCACCATCCGCCAGGCCTCCGACCCATTTCGCGTTTTCCAGCTCGACGCCATCGCCTATCCGGGCAACAGCGGTAGTCCTTTGTGGCAGCCGGAAAGCGGTGTCGTCATGGGCGTGGTGAATTCAGTCTTTGTCAAAGGTTCAAAAGAAGCCGCACTTACCAACCCCAGCGGGATTTCTTTCGCGATTCCGGTCGATCATGTCCGCGCATTGATGGATCGGGCCGGAGCGTACAAGTAGGGCGTAATGCGACACCCTATTCAACCCGGTTGAGCAGGTCCAGAGCGGTCGTCGCCATCAGCTGCATCTGCTCCCCGTCGACAATATAGGGGGGCATGAAGTAGACCGCATTGCCTATGGGCCGCATCAACACCCCGAGGTCCAGGGCCTGCAGGTGCCAGCGTAGCGAGAAGCCGGGTTGCGCATCCTTTACATCGAATGCCCAAATCATGCCCAGATGGCGGAAGAAGCTTACCCGCGGATGGGCTGACACCTCTGCCAGCAGTTCCTGGAAGATCGCCGCTTTGGCCCGGTTGGCGTCCAATACCTGGTCCGATTCGAATATGTCCAGCACTGCGCACGCTGCGCGGCAAGCCAGCGGGTTGCCGGTATAGGAATGGGAATGGAGAAAGCCTCTGGCGGTTGCGTCCCCGTAGAACGCGGCATAGATATCATCCGTAGTCTGCACACAGGACAAGGGCAGATAGCCCCCAGTGATGCCCTTGGACAGGCAGAGAAAGTCGGGGCGGACGTTTGCCTGTTCGCAGGCAAACAAGGTGCCGGTGCGGCCAAACCCAACCGCGATTTCATCGGCAATCAGATGGACCTGGTAGCGATCGCAAATTTCCCGTGCCCGGCCCAGGTAGATCGGGTGATACATGGCCATCCCGGCGGCACCCTGGACCAAGGGTTCGAGGATTAAGGCTGCGGTGTCGTTTGCGCGCTCCGCAAGACAGACTTCCAAGGCGTTGGCTGCTCTCAGGGCGTAGGCGTCAGCGGATTCCCCCGTCTCGGCGCCTCGGAAATCCGGCGTTGGCACTTGCCGGGTGCGCCGCAACAGAGGCGCGTAAACGTCCCTGAACAAGGCCACGTCGGTGACGGACAGGGCGCCCACGGTTTCCCCGTGATAACCGTTCTTCAGGCTGATAAAGCCAATCTTGTCCGGCTTGCCGACGTTGCGCCAATAGTGAAAACTCATCTTCAGCGCGATTTCGGTCGCGCATGCGCCATCCGAGGCAAAGAACGCATGGCCCAGGCCGCTCAGCTGCGCAAGCCGCTCCGACAATTCCACTGCTGGCGGGTGCGTGCAGCCTGCGAGCATGACATGCTCGATTTTGCCGAGTTGGTCGACCAGAGCCGCATTGATGCGCGGATTGGCATGGCCGAACAGATTGACCCACCAACTGGAAATCGCATCGAGATAGCGCCTGCCCGATTCATCGATAAGCCACGCGCCCTCGCCCCGAACTATCGCCAGAGGGGGCGTTGATTCGAGCGCTTTCATCTGGGTGCAGGGATGCCAGAGAAACTGGCGCGAACGGGCCTGAAGCAAGCTGGGCATGGATGCAAGCAAAACTGATACGCAGACCCCATTGTATTCGCCCTGGCGCGAGGAACTCACAACTGGAGACACCGCACAACCCGGTCCCAAGTGGAAAACCGCCGCCGTTCGTCGGCGCATTGTAAAGCGAATTAACCGGAAAAACGCCAAGCTCTTCGTCGGCTTTCCGCCAAGCTTGATGGCGCACTGTCGGCAGTGACTTCTTCTCCCTCTGTTTCACGCCGGTCCGTACGCGTTTCGATCTGCGCCGCGTATTGATTTTCAAACGTTTTCTTGCCGCCTCAACCAGATGGGCAAAACGCTTGCCGCGGACCCGTTTTCAATCTTTAAAGACACCCTTTTATCTTGTTCACAACCCCGGGTTTTCTGGCACGGAAATCTTGTTCAAGTCATGAATATCACGGTCGATAACTCCGGTAGGCAATAACAAAAAACCTGAAATGCAAATCCCGGTTGCCCTGTCCTCGCAGTACCTGCCCAGGTCGCAGACTCTGGCGACCACTGACGCCCTTTGTACTGCGTTGTCCGCCGAACAGTATCTGCAGCTGCAGGCTGAGGTATTGGGTCGCGGCCAATTTGCCGAGGCGGCAACCGCACTCGCCCAGCAACTTGCCTGCAGACTGGCTTGCGATCGAGTCAGTATCGGCTGGCTCAGCCGCCATGGAATGCTTGTAGCGGCGACCTCCTATGTAGCAGAATTACACGTGCGTCAGGAAACCGCCCGGCTGGTCGGCGCTGCAATGGATGAGGCGGCCGAGCAGGGCAGCGCCCTGATCCACCCCGAGCCGGAAGGCGGCAAGCCTCGAATTCGGCTGGCCCATGAGGAATTGGCACGGCGCCAAGGCTATGCGCTGTGCACCGTCCCTTTAGTTCACGGCGGGACCGTGGTCGGCGCTTTCACGCTGGAACGCCGGGAGGGGTGCTTCAGCGTTGAAGAAGGGATGCTTTACGAACATCTCGCCTGCATGCTGGCGCCTGTCCTCGCACTCAAACACGAGAACGACCTTTCGCTCTGGCAACGCGGCCTGATCGCCGCCAAGATCCGCCTGCGCTGGGGTACCGGCACAGCAGTAAGCAAGCCGCACATTTTCGGGCTTACTGCGGGCTTTGCTCTGCTCGCTTTCATCGCACTGTTCCCCTTTACCTATAGCGTCAGCGCGCCAGCGCGCCTCGAAGGCGCGTTCCAGCGAGTATTGTCCGCGCCCACTGATGGCTTCTTGAGCAAGGTCTACGTGCGCCCCGGCGATCGGGTGAAAGCCGGACAGATGCTGGCCGAACTGGCCGATCAGGACCTGCTGGTCGAGCAACGCGGCTTGCAAGCCGAGCTGGCCCAGAACGAAAACGCGCTGGTTGCCGCACAGGCCAAGGGAGATCGAGCCGAATACGGCATCAACCAAGGCAAGGCCGAGGCGGCACAGGCCAAGTTGGAACTGATCCAGCAACAACTGGAACGTGCGCATGTGCGCGCGCCATTTGACGGCGTGATTATCAAGGGCGACCTGAGCCAGTCGGTCGGGGCTCCGCTGGAGCGCGGTGCCGAGCTCCTCACGCTGGCTCCGGACACTGGCTACCGGGTGATGATCGAAGCGGAAGAGAGCGAAGTGGCCGAACTGAAGCCCGGCCAGAGCGGCCGCTTAATCCTCGCGGCCATGCCTGTCCAAACCATGCCGATCCGATTGGAGCGGATCACTTCACTTGCGACCACGGAGAATGGCCGGCATTACTTTGCCGTGTATGCAGCCCTGGACTGCAGGCAGCCCGGCCTGCGCCCGGGCATGCAGGGCGTGGCCAGGATAGCGGTGGACCGGCGCCCCATGCTGATGAACTGGCTCACGCGCAGTTTCAGTTGGTTGCGCTTCAAGCTCTGGTCCTGGGGCGCCTGACATGGCAACGGATTCACTGTTCAGCCCCAACTGGTATCGGGTTTGCGCCTTGCATCCGCAACTGGGCGGGCATGTCCGGGTCCAGCGTCAACCCAGCCGCGACCGCCAATGGTATGTGCTCATCGATGGCGCAAGCGGCCGTCAGCATCGGGTCAATGACCTTGCCTACCAGTTTGTCGGGCGTTGCAATGGCCGCTACAACGCGCAGCAGATCTGGGAAAGCCTGTTCGAAACCCTGGCCGATGATACTCCCACCCAGGATGAGATCGTCCGTCTGATCGGCCAGTTGGTTGAAGCTGGTTTACTGCAAGTGGAAAAACAGTCGGATGTGGAAGCCTTGTTCGAACGCCATCAGGAACGCGCCGGCAGGATTCGCCGCAGCGCCCTCAACCCCCTGTCGTTCCGTATCCCCTTGTTCAACCCGGCTTCACTGCTGCAACGCCTTGATGGTGTCGCCCAGCAGATCTTCAGCCCCTGGGTGCTTTGGCTGTGGCTGGTCATCATGGGCATTGCACTGATGACGGCATTTGCCCACTGGAATGAACTGCGCGCCCAAGCTGCCACCACCATGCTGACGCCGCGCTATCTCATCCTGCTGTGGCTGTGTTTTCCGCTCATCAAGGCGTTGCATGAACTGGCTCATGGTCTGGCGGTTCGCCGCTGGGGCGGCGAGGTCACGCAGATGGGTGTGGCCCTGCTACTCCTGGTGCCTGCGCCCTACGTCGACGCGTCGGCGGCCTCGGCCTTCCGTCCAGCCTACCAGCGGGTCATGGTGAGCGCGGCCGGAATCATGACCGAGTTGCTGCTTGCCGCCTTAGCCCTAATGGTCTGGCTCAATGTCGAGCCTGGCCTGGTACGTGACATCGCCTTCGTCTTCCTGTTCATCGGTAGCGTCTCGACCGTGCTGTTCAACGGCAATCCGCTGCTGCGCTTTGATGGCTATTACATGTTGAGCGACGCGCTCAATCTGCCCAACCTGGCCACACGCAGCAGCCGTTACTGGGCCTACCTGGCGCAACGCTATCTGCTCAAGCTACCCGATCCGGCATCTGTCGAGCCCGGCCACGGGGAGCGCTTCTGGCTCTTGCTCTACGCGCCCCTGGCGTGGGCTTACCGACTGCTCATCAGCCTGGTGATCGCATTCTGGATCGCTTCAAAATCCGCCCTTCTGGGGCTGGCTGTGGGCCTGTACATGCTCCACGGCAGTCTGGCAAAACCGATTTACCGCGTGTTGCACTTCGCCTTCTTCTCCCCAAGCTTGGGCAACCGGCGCCTGCAAGCCCGAGCCCTCGCGTCTGCGACCCTGGTCCTGGCGGTCGTGGCGCTGGCGGCCTTGCCCATACCTTCCAACACTACCGCTGAAGGCGTGGTCTGGCTGCCGGAAAAGGCTCAATTGCGCGCCGAGACCGGCGGCTTCGTAGTCAAACTACTGGCCCGCGACGGCGAGCGCGTGCGGACCGGTCAACTGATCGCCGTTCTGGAAGATCCCACCCTGATCACCCAGCAGCAGGATCTGCAAAGCCAGTATGACGCCTTGCGCACCGAATATTTCGAATCCCTGCTGAGCAATCCGCTGAAAGCCAGGAACGCCGACCAGGCGCTGCAGAAAATCCGACCGGAACTCGAGCGTAGCGAGGACAAGCTCGCGCAACTCAAGGTGCGCGCCCAAACCGACGGCACCCTCGTCATGCCCGGACAGCAGGACCTGCCGGGCGTGTTCGTGAAGCAGGGCGCCCTGCTCGGCTATGTGTTCAGTCCCGATCAGGTGAGGGTACGCGCAGTGGTCGACGAAAAGGATATTGCCTTGGTTCGCAAGCGCACGCGGGCAGTCGATGTACTGCTGGCAGAAAACGCCCGGCAGCCTCTGCGCGCCAGCCTCGCGCAAGAGACCCCGGCAGCCACGCACACCCTGCCCAGTCCCGCGCTCGGCGACCGGGCAGGCGGCAGCCAGATTACCGATCCCACTGACCAGGACGGCGTGCAAACCCTGGAGCCGGTATTTCTGGTGGACCTGTTACTGCCGCGCGATGCCACGCGTCGCGTGGGTGGGCGCGCCTGGGTGCATTTCGACCATGGCACCGAACCGCTTGCTCTGCAATGGGGCCGCCGTCTCCGGCAGCTCTTCCTCAAGCATTTCGACCAAGCGGCTTGACGACTGACATGGCCTGCCTTCTACCCACCTCCACGTTGCCGCAACCCGGCCTGATCTGGGGTCTTTATCCGGAAAAACCCCGGCCGGCCGGCGACCCGTCCTGGACCAGTCGTCTGAGCGCCTTATCCGCACGCTTTGCCAGGCCTGGTCTGCGCTTCCATACCGCAATCGCGATACGCTCCGAGGCACTGGAGCAGAGCCTGGGCAGTCAGGACAGCGCCGCCTTCGCCCAGGCGGTCAAAACGCTCAGGCAGGAGCTATCCCGCCGGGGCCTTACGCCCGAACTCATCACTCAAGCCTTCGCCCTGGTCAGTCTGGCCTGTCGGCGCCACCTCGGCCTGTCGCCGTTCACCGCCCAGCGGATCGCCGCGTCCATCATGTTGGAAAACCGGCTGGCGGAAATGGCCACTGGCGAGGGCAAGACCCTGGTTGCCGCCCTGGTTGCCGGGACCGGCGGGTTGGCAGGCATGCCCGTGCACGTGCTGACCGCCAATGATTATCTGGTGGCGCGCGATGCGGAAAGGCTTAAGCCCGTCTATGAATCGCTGGGGCTTGCGGTCGGCGCCGTGCAGCAAACCATGGACAGCCGCGCCCGGCGTGCCGCCTATGCCTGCGACATTACCTACTGCACGGCCAAGGAATTGGTCTTCGATTATTTGCGCGATCAGCCCTTGCGCGAGCGTACCGAGCTGGCCAGGCGCGCCGCGCGACTTGAAGGGCCAGCCGTTGCCGGCCCCAGCACCCTGCTGCGCGGCTTGTGCATGGCCGTGATCGATGAAGCAGACAGCATATTAATCGACGAGGCGCGCGTGCCCTTGGTCATTTCCGAATTGCACCACCAAGCCGACAAGCAGGAAGCCACGGTGCAACTGTTGCATCTGGCCACCGGTCTGCAACGGGGTAAAGACTTTCTCCTGGAAGTCCAAAGCCAGTCTGCGGCGCTGACCGAGGCCGGACGCGCGCAGCTGGCGGCACACGCCGGAAACTTGCATCCCGCCTGGCGTAATCGCCGTCTCGGCGAAGAGAATCTTTGCCTCGCTCTTGCCGCTCTGCACCTGTTCCAGCGCGACCAACATTATCTGGTACGCGCCGGCGCCGTGCATATCATCGATGAAACCACCGGCCGTCTCGCGACCGGACGTACCTGGTCGCGTGGCCTGCATCAACTCATCGAGATCAAGGAGAACTGCCAGCCCAGTGGCGAAACCGTCACCCGGGCGCAAATCACTTACCAACGCTTCTTCCCCCGGTATCTCAGGCTGTGCGGGATGAGCGGCACACTCGCCGAATCGCGCGGCGAACTGGCGCGCATCTACAGGCTGCCAGTTGTGCGCGTTCCGCTGCGCCTGCCCAACCGCCGCATTGAAACCAGTCATCGCGTCTTTCTCAAGCGCAGCCAGCAATGGCAGGCAGTGACCGAGCGGGCGGGCGAGCTGCTGCGCTCCCAGCGGCCGGTGTTGATAGGCACGGACTCGGTCGCCGATTCCGAAAGTCTGTCCGCGCACCTGGTCCGGGCCGGACTGCCGCATGCCGTGCTCAATGCGCGCAATGATGGAGAGGAAGCCGCCATTGTCGCCCTGGCCGGCCAAGCCGGCCGCATTACCGTCGCCACCAACATGGCCGGCCGCGGCACTGACATTCCCCTTGGTCCGGGCGTCGCCGCGCGCGGCGGACTGCACGTGATCGGTTGTCAGATGAACAGCGCGCGACGCATCGATCGCCAACTCAAGGGCCGCTGTGCACGCCAGGGCGACCCCGGCAGTGCGGAATCCGTGCTGAGTCTGGACGCCCCGCTCGTCGCACGTAACCTGCCCAAGGATCTACTGCACCTGGCCGGAAAACTGGCCGGGCGCGCGAACGGCCGACTGCCTGGCTGGCTGGGGAGACTGCTCGCCGCCCTGGCGCAGCGTCTGGAAGAATCCCGCCATCAGGGACAGCGCGCCCTGCTGCTGCATCAGGATCAGCAAATCGACCGCCAGCCGGTGTTCAGGGACTAGGCCATGATGTATCGATTGTTCCGCGGTTATCTTCCCAAGGCGGTCAATCCGCAGTTCTATCTCACCCGCATGCTGCGCCGCATGGATCCGCTACGCGCAGCATCCGAGCTGTTACGTTCAGCTTTGAATGTCCTGACAGACGACCTGCTGATCGTCGACACCCAGGGCCGCGTGGTGTTGGCGAACCGGCGATTTGCCGATCTGCTGGGCCAGACTCGGCAAACCCTGATCGGGCAGTCGCTCGATACCCTGGCATGGCAGGACAGCCATGGGGAGCCACTTGGCGCTGGCACCTATCCATGGGAAATCGCGCTCCAGCGGGGCGCTACGACGCGCCTCAACAGGTTATGGCTGACCGATAGTCACGGCGTACGCCGCGCCTTCCTGGCCAATTGTTCGCCCCTTCCCGTGGGCGACGGCAAGTGCGGGGGCGCCATGATTTCGCTGGATGAGATTGCCGGACTTGACGCAGACAAGATCGAACCGCATCGCCCGGTGCATAAAGTCGATGGCGGGACCTACGCCGCAAGCCTGGCCCTGGCCGACACGGCCCATGAGATCCGTTCGTCCCTCAACGCGACGCTGGGCTTTACCGAGTTGCTGCGCCGCGGCCAGTTCAAGGACGACGCTGACTACCGGTGCCACCTAGATATCGTTCACTCCAGCAGCAGGCATTTGCTGGAACTTGTCAACGGCATTCTGGACATTTCCAGTGCGGAATCTGGCGCGTTGGAGGTGAAACTGGGCGACTGCGCACCGTACCGGATTGCGCACGAAGTCGTGCAAGCCGAGAGCGTCAGGGCTTGCGGAAGGCGCGCGTCCATTGAACTGGTCTGCCCCGGTTCGATTCCCGCATGTATCCAGAGCGACCCGGCGCGCCTGCACCAGATTGTCGGCCATCTCGTCCGCCATGTGACCGCGTATTCAAGCGGGGGCGACGTCAAGCTTGTCCTGCGCTTCATCGCGGCGCGTCCTCAGGCACAGCTTCTGTTCGAAATCAGCAGCAACGAGACAGCAGAAGGCAAGCCGAAAACCCCGATTGAACCGTCAATCCAGGCTGGCCTGGCAACGGCCAGGCGCTTGGGCGGCGCCGGCCTGGGACTGACACTGAGCCTTCGACTAGCCCGCGCCATCGGTGCTGAACTGGTCATGAGACGCGTCCCTGGCGTTGCCCGAACCTTTGTGCTCAAGCTGCCCGCCGGCCCGATTGAAGCCATCAGGCTGATCACTCCGGAACAGGCGGCGAGCCAGCAGGGCGGCGCGAATCCGGCGGTTGGTTCACACTGGAAACTTTCCCCCGCGCGCGTGCTGATTGTGGATGACGCTCCCGAAAACCGCGAACTGGTGCGCCTGGTCATGGAGGATGCGGGAGCCGTGACCGAACAGGCGGAAAACGGCCTCACCGCGGTGGAAAAGGCGCGATCCCGACACTACGACCTCATTCTCATGGATCTGCATATGCCCGGCGCGGATGGCGCCACCGCAACTCGCCTGCTGCGTCAATATGGCCTGAAGGCACCCATCGTGGCGCTGACCGCGCACTCCTTGAAGAACCTGGAACAGGAGCTTATTGATGCTGGTTTCACGGCCTATCTCGCCAAGCCGATAGAAATAGACCGATTGTTGGCCACCGACGCCTCGCTGGTCGGTGGCACCCGTGTTTGCCAGCCGCTTAACAAGCTCGCTGCGCTGCCGATTAAACCCGTATACGGCAGCAACCTGCCGCAACTGCCCATCGTGTCGCGCCTGGCAGGCAACCCGCGCCTGCAAGCCGCGATCAACAAATTTCTTGCCCGCCTTGGCGGCCAGCTAAGCGCGATTGAACTGGCCTGGCAGGCCCGCGATTTCGAGACACTCGCCAGCCTGGCGCACTGGCTAAAGGGAGCGGGGGGCACAGTGGGGTTCGATTCGTTCAACGAGCCCGCCAAGAGATTGGAACAGCTGTCCAAAACAAAACAGGCGGACGACATGGAGGAAGTGCTAATGGAATTGAAGGACATATCTGCACGCATTGTGCGGCCACAGGTCGCGGCCAGTACTTCAACCCCGGGTCCCGAGCAGACACGGGTCAAGCCCTAGCGAGTTTTCCATGCCCATCATCCTTCCGCACTGCACTGGCATCGAAGAAATCCCTGCCACCGATACGCTCGGTGCACCGGATCGCCTCGTCCATTTGCATACCCTGAACGACGCCACCGTCATGATCGTGGACGACGAGCCCATCATGATCGAGGTGCTAAAGGCCTTTCTCGAAGACGCAGGCTACAGCCGCTTTGTAACCAAGGAGGACTCGACTGAAGCCCTGGAAATGTTGCATACCATGCGCCCGGATATCCTGCTCCTGGATTTGGTGATGCCGGGCAAGACCGGGTTCGAGCTGCTGGCGGAGATTCGTGCCCATGAGGATTTGCGCTTTCTGCCGGTGATCATGCTGACTGCGGCAAACGATGCGCAAACCAAGCTGGACGCGCTGGAGCTCGGCGCCACCGATTTTCTGGCCAAGCCGGTGGATTCGAGCGAGTTGCGCCTGCGGCTGCGCAATGCCCTTGCTTTCAAGGCATATCAGGACCAGCTCGCCTATTACGATGCGCTTACCGCTCTGCCCAACCGCCAAATGTTCATGCAGCGGCTGGCCTGGACGCTTAAGCTGGCGAAGCGCCATGGCAAGCAGTGCGCGCTCCTGCAAATAGGGATTGATCGCTTCAAGCAAATCAACGACACCTTGGGACACGAGATCGGTGATGAAGTGCTCAAGGCTGTGGTCGCCCGCCTTGCGCCTATCCTGCGCGAATCGGACACGCTCAGCCTGGTGGAAGACCTGGAGGAGTCCATCAGCCTGTCACGCCTTGCTGGCGACGAGTTTGTCGTGCTGATGTCGGAAATCCACGACGCGGAGGACGCCTCCGGTCTCGCACGCAGGCTGTTGAACTGCATGCAGGCCCCGCTGATGATCGAAGGTCACGAACTGTTCGTGACCCTTAGTGCGGGCATCGCCCTGTTTCCGCAGGATGCGGAGCACTCCGCCGAATTGCTCACCAACGTGGACCTGGCCATGGCTCAGGCCAAACTGCATGGGCGCAACACGTATGCATTCTGTTCGCCCGAGACCAACGCGCGCTCCTTTCAGCGCCTGGCACTGGAGACTGCCCTGCGCAAGGCGTTGGAAAAGGGCGAACTGGAACTGCACTTTCAACCCAAGGTCGATTTGGCCACCGGGCGAATTTTTGGCGCGGAAGCCTTGATGCGCTGGAAACACCCGGACCTCGGCAATATTCCACCCGCGCAGTTCATCCCGCTGGCAGAAGAGACCGGCTTGATCCTGCAGTTGGGCGAGATGGCCCTGCGTCGAGCCTGCCATGTTGCCGCGCAATGGCAGTGCGCCGGTTACGACATCCCGGTATCGGTCAATGTCTCCAGCCTGCAATTCAAACGCGGCAATCTGCCTGCGGTCATCCTCGACGTGCTGGGCGAAAGCGACCTCAATCCGAGCAACCTCATCATCGAACTGACCGAAAGCCTGTTGATGGACGACGCGCCGAAGAATCTCGTCATGATGCACGCGATCAAGGCCTTGGGCGTGCGCCTGTCGATGGACGATTTCGGCACCGGCTATTCCTCCCTCGGTTACCTCAAGCGCTTTCCCCTGGACGAACTCAAGATCGACCAGATCTTTGTTCGCGATCTGCCCGATGACCCTGGCAATACCGCCATCGTCGGCTCGGTGATTGCCATGGCTCATGGTCTGGGCCTGAGCGTGACTGCGGAAGGAGTGGAAACGGATGCCCAAATGGATTTTCTCAGGTCACGCGGGTGCGATCAGTTTCAGGGCTACCTGTTTAGCCGCCCCCTGCCCACCGAGGAATTCTTTAGCCTGCTCACCGCACCACATACCGGTGAACTCGACGTTCGCAAGAACATGGAGACATGACATGACACCCCCATTGATCCGATATCTTCTACCCGTGATTGCGGCGACCAGCAGCGTGCTCGCGTACGCCGGCGAGCCGCTGGTGTGCCTGATCCAGCCTTCTCAGGTCGCCGAAGTCGGCACTTCAGTCATCGGCGTGATTGAAGGCATGCGCGTGGAGCGCGGAGATTATGTGAAAAAGGGCGGGGTCATCGCCGTGCTGCGCAATGACGTTGAGCGCGCGGCGCTGGATGTCGCCAGGAGCAAGGCTCAGGCCGAGGCTGATGTGCAGGCGGCGATTGCCGGACTCGACTACGCCCGTCAACGCCAGATCCGTGCCGAGGACTTGTTCAACCGGCAATTCATTTCCGAACAGGCGCTGGACCAGACTCGCACCGAAGCTCAGGTTGCCGAGCAGAAGCTCGCCCAGGCCCGCGAGCAGCGCCGCATCTGGGAACGCGAAATGGGCCTGGCTCAGAGCCAGCTGGCGCAGCGCACCATCCTCAGCCCGATCAGCGGCATTGTCGCCGAGCGCTACCTTTCCGCTGGCGAGCGGGTGGAGGACCGCTCGGTGGCGCGCGTCGTCAGTATCGATCCCCTGTACGTCGAAGTGATGGTTCCTGCCGCCCAGTTCGGCAGGATCAAGACCGGCATGATGGCTACTGTGATGCCCGAACTGCCTGATACGGCACCGGTACATGCGCGGGTCTCGCTGGTGGACAAGATCGTCGACGGGGCAAGCAATACGTTCCGCGTCCGCCTCAATCTGCCCAATCCGAAGCATTCCCTGCCTGCCGGCCTGCGCTGCAAGGCCGATCTGGGCTTGAAGCCCATCGTGACTGCGGATGGCCTGGCGAGCAGGCGCGGCGTACCGCATCAACGGTACGTTGAACACCCAAGCGACCGAGCTGCGCTGAAGTGCACTATTGCCCGAGACTGTCCATTGAACCCCGTCGCTGGCTTTCGCCGCCGACCACTGATTGAGGAACTGGAGCCCCGGCTCCTGTTTTCGGCCGACTTCGCGCCGACTTTGCTGGATAACCCGATTCCAGCGAGCGAACAGCGCGTATTGGGCGCGGACGGTGAATTCGCCAACTCAACCGATTACCAGGACCAAGCCCAGCACAGCCGGCTTGAGGTCGTCTTCATTGACCTGCGGGTGGACAACTATCAGCAGATCCTGGCCGACATCCAGAAGCAGAATGGCGGCGGTCGGGCAATTGAAGTGGTGCTCATTGACAGCCAGCACGATGGCATTGCGCAGATTGGCCAGTTCCTCGACCAGCATCGCAACATCGACGCCATCCATATCATTTCGCACGGCTCGGACGGATCGATTCAGCTGGGTTCCACCAGCCTCGATACGAGCGCCTTGCAGCAGTATGCGGCGCAAATACATGACTGGGGTAATGCCTTCAAACCAGGCGCCGACATCCTGCTCTATGGCTGTGACGTGGCGGCGGATCAAACCGGCAAGGCCTTCGTCGACAAGCTCGCACAGCTGACCGGTGCGGACATGGCCGCCAGTACGGATCTGACCGGCAGCGCCAGCCTGGGCGGCAATTGGCAGTTCGAATATCGGGATGGCAAGATTGAAACGGCCGTGGCCCTGGATGCCGCTGCGCAGGCGAGCTGGAAGGGGACGCTTGGCCGCGCCGACCCTGGACCTGGATGGCAACAATAGTTCCGGCGCAACGGGGGCCGACTATACGACGCGCTATCCGGTATCGGGCGGACCCATCGCCGTCACGGACATTGACGCCAAGCTGGCCGACAGCGGGTCGGCAAGCCTCAACTCGCTCACCGTTTCCATTACGAACCTGCTCAATGGCGCGAACGAAACCCTGTCCGCCATCACCGCCGGCACTTCGATCAGCGCCTCGTATGCCAGCGGCACCGGGGTACTGACGCTGTCCGGGACGGATACGGTCGGCCACTACCAGCAGGTGCTGCGCAGCATCACCTACCAGAACACGGCCGCCACACCCAATCGCACTGCGCGCACGATTACCTTTCAAGCCAGTGATGGCAGCGCCGCCAGCAACCTGGGAACCGCCACGGTGAACTGGGACTATGTCCGCGACGACTTCAACCCTTCGGCCTACAACGGCAACGACGGAACTGCAAACTGGAACGGTAACTGGACCGAGATCAACGATGACGGTAGCGCCGCAAGCGGTCGGGTAACAGTGTCAGGCGGGGTCCTGAATCGCGACCTGGGCGGCCTGTTTGGCGATTCCACTCTGCGCGGCGTCGTGCGCGGCGTCGACCTGTCTGGAGCAAGCAATGCACGGCTGGCGTTTGATTATCAGCTAAGCTCGCTCGCGCTGCTCGGCAACGCCACCATCCAGGTTGACGTCTCAAGTGACGGCGGTGCCAATTGGCATACGGTGTTTACCGGCGGTGGCAGCACCAGCTGGACCACTGCATCCGTCGATATATCGGCGTATGCCAGCGCAAACACGCAGATCCGCTTGCTTAGCAGTTCAAGCGCCCTGCTGAGTCTGGCCGGCAGCGCCCAGTTCGACAATGTCGAAGTCCGCACTGATCCCTACGGCGCGCCGCCGTCCGTGGATCTGGACGCCAACAACAGTTCCGGTGCCGGAGGTGCCAATTTCGTCTCGACCTTCACCGAAGGCGGCGCCGCAGCGCCGGTGGCCGATGTCGATGCGGTGCTGAGCGACACCCACAGCGCAGTCCTGACTGAAATGGTCGCCACCCTCATCAACCCGCTTGACGAGGCCGCGGAGTCCTTGAGCGCGAATGTTTCAGGCACCAGCATCACGGCAAGCTATGACAGCAGCACCGGAACCCTGACACTTTCAGGTACTGATACGCTCGCCAATTACCAGCAGGTGTTGCGCACGATCAGTTACACCAACAGTTCCGACAACCCTGACACCAGCTCGCGCCTGATCACCGTTGCGGCCAGCGACGGCACCGGCCAAAGCAGTGTGGCGACAACGACGATCAGTGTGACTGCGGTGAACGATGCACCCGTCAACTCGGTGCCGGGTGCGACAGAGCACCAACGAGGATACCCCGCTGGTGTTCTCGACCGCCAATGGCAATGCGATCAGCATCGCCGACGTCGATGCCGGCACCAGTCCGGTCCAGGTCACGCTCACGGCTGCCAATGGGGTGCTGACCCTGGCCGGCACGACCGGCCTGAGCTTTGTCAGCGGCGACGGCACGGCGGATGCGAGCATGAGCTTCAGCGGCGAGCTCACCGACATCAACGCAGCCCTGGACGGCCTGGGCTTCGCCCCGGACCTCAATTACAACGGCGCAGCCAGTGTGCAGATCACCACCGACGATCTGGGCAATACCGGCAGCGGCGGGCCGCTGTCGGCCTCCGATAGCGTGGCGGTTGCGGTCAATGCGGTGAACGATGCACCCGCCAACACGGTGCCGGGTGCACAGAGCACCAACGAGGATACCCCGCTGGTGTTCTCGACCGCCAATGGCAATGCGATCAGCGTGTCCGACGTCGATGCCGGCACCAGTCCGGTCCAGGTCACGCTCACGGCTGCCAATGGGGTGCTGACCCTGGCCGGCACGACCGGCCTGAGCTTTGTCAGCGGCGACGGCACGGCGGATGCGAGCATGAGCTTCAGCGGCGAGCTCACCGACATCAACGCAGCCCTGGACGGCCTGGGCTTCGCCCCGGACCTCAATTACAACGGCGCAGCCAGTGTGCAGATCACCACCGACGATCTGGGCAATACCGGCAGCGGCGGGCCGCTGTCGGCCTCCGATAGCGTGGCGGTTGCGGTCAATGCGGTGAACGATGCACCCGCCAACACGGTGTCGGGTGCACAGAGCACCAACGAGGATACCCCGCTGGTGTTCTCGACCGCCAATGGCAATGCGATCAGCGTGTCCGATGTCGATGCCGGCACCAGTCCGGTCCAGGTCACGCTCACGGCCACCCATGGGGTGCTGACCCTGGCCGGCACGACCGGCCTGAGCTTTGTCAGCGGCGACGGCACGGCGGATGCGAGCATGAGCTTCACCGGCGAGCTCACCGACATCAACGCAGCCCTGGACGGCCTGGGCTTCGCCCCGGACCTCAATTACAACGGCGCAGCCAGTGTGCAGATCACCACCGACGATCTGGGCAATACCGGCAGCGGCGGGCCGCTGTCGGCCTCCGATAGCGTGGCGGTTACGGTGATTTCGGTAAATGATCCTCCAGTGATCACCAGCAATGGTGGCGGGCCAAACGCCACGGTCAGCTTGCCCGAGAACAGCACGGCAGTTACCACAGTGACGGCAACCGATGTCGACCTTCCGCCTGATACGCTGACTTATGCCATCGTCGGCGGCGCCGACCAGGCCCAATTCGGCATCAACGCATCGACCGGCGAGTTGAACTTTGTGACCGCACCCGACTTCGAGGCGCCCACCGACGGCAACGCCGACAATATCTACGACGTGACCGTGCAGGTCTCCGATGGCAATGGCGGCAGCGACATCCAGGCCATTGCGGTCAGCGTCACCGATGTCAACGAGCCGCCCGTCATCACCAGCAACGGCGCGGGACCAACCGCCTCGGTCAGCGTGCCCGAGAACACCACGACGGTGACCACGGTGACCGCCACCGACCCGGACCTGCCGGCGCAGACACTGAGCTACGCCATCGTCGGCGGCGCCGACCAGGCCCACTTCGGCATCAACGCATCGAGCGGCGCGCTGAACTTTGTGACCGCACCCGACTTCGAGGCGCCCACCGACAGCAATGGCGACAACGTCTACAACGTGACCGTACAGGTCTCCGACGGCAACGGCGCTACAAGTAGCCAGTCCGTTGCAGTCACGGTCACCAACGTCAATGAACCGCCCGTCGCCACCAATGACAGCGCGGCCGGTATCGAAGGCAACGCAATTGGCGGCAATGTCCTGGCCAATGACAGCGATCCTGAAGGCAGCACAATTACCGCGATACTGGTAACCGGACCGGCGCACGGTACGCTGACATTCAACGCGAACGGAAGCTTTAGCTATTCGCCGAACGCCCACTTCAACGGTACCGACAGTTTCACATACCGGGCCAGCGACGGCACGTTCAATTCCAACCTGGCGACCGTTAGTTTGTCGGTGAGTCCGATTGGTGCGGTTCCGCCGGATACGCCGCCCCCTCCGAAACCACCGGGCGGGCCGGTCATTCCTGTGGTTGAACCGACCCATCCGGTCACGACGACGCGGACCCCCAGCGGACCTTTGGCGCCCGGTGCCCCATCATCGGCCGATCCGGCTGAGAGCCATGTCGTACAGGTCACGCTCAGCGCGGGGCATGAAAGCGCCTCGCCGCAATTCATTGACTTGATTGGAAAGCAGCATGAGACATTCGGCGGGCCGGAACAGCTGAATGTCGGGCTGTTGAAGCTCCTTGACACCGCTCGCGTCGAAGGCGACCCTGGCCGCGCTGACCACAATCTGATCTCGCCGCCGGTCACCGTCGAACTCGCCCAGGATGACAATTTCAAGGTCAATATCTATGCCGAAAGTGCGAAATTCTCTGCCGTCTTCCTGTCCGTAGGGGCCGTCTGGTGGGGACTGCAAGCGGGCGGCCTGATGGCCGGGCTGCTTGCGTCACTGCCTGCATGGCGCTCATTTGATGTGCTGCCGGTCTTGCGCGACGAAGAGGAAGACGACGAGATGGACTGGGAGTCAGACCAAGACAGGAACCGCCAGCCGCGCCGTGAGGGCTTGGACGGACTGTCAGAGGAGGTGCCGGGATGAGAAGTTTGCGCCTTCGCCTGTCACCCGCAGCCCGCATCGCGCTTGGCTTGATTTCGCTGGTTGTCACGCTGTTGCTTGGGGTTGACCTCGCGCTGGACCTGGTACCGAGCCAGACCGATATGCAGCGCAAGATTCGGCAAAGCACGAGCGAGCGGCTGGCCGTCCAGATTTCCAGCCTTATTCAGGTACAGCATTGGGATACGCTGAAAACGGCGCTGAATGCCGCACTTGTTCGCGATCATGACATCCTTTCGCTGGCGGTACGGCGCCCGGATGGCCGCGTGCTGATCAAAGCCGGAGACCATCTGCGCAACTGGCAGCCGCCGCCAAGCGGCACGTCCACTCTGACTGACGTGCGCGTGCCCTTGTATGAGGATCGCAATCATTGGGGGGATGTGGAAATCAGCTACAGACCGATCACCCCACAAGGTCTGACAGATTGGCTGCGGCAGCCACCGGTGGCCCTGTTTCTCATTATCGTGCCGGTTGGCTTTCTTGCCTTCTATCTCTACATACGGCGTTCCCTGCAATACGTGGACCCAACGGCCGCGATTCCGGATCGGGTGCGGACCGCCTTTGACGCCCTGAACGAGGGTGTTGCGGTGGTTGATCGCGGCGGACGAATCATGCTGTCCAACAAGGCCTTCCGCCAACTTCATCCACAGGCGTCGGAGGACTTGATCGGCAAACCTTTGGCCGGCGAGGCATGGCTGGTAGCGGCCGGCCCAGCCCAAGCGCAACCCTGGGCATTGGCCATGGAGACAAACGCCAATGTCACCGGTCATCAGATCTCCATCGCTCAACCCGACCAAAGCGTGTCCAAGCTCATATTGAACGCCGCCCCCATTCAGGATGGTCGCGGCAAGCTGCGCGGCTGCATGGTGACCTTCTACGATGTGACGGAGCTGCATCACGCCAACGCGCAAATGCTCACCGCGCTGGCCGAACTGCAAGCCTCACGCGAGGAGATCGAGAAGCAAAACGTCGAGCTGGAGCGCCTGGCCAGCCGTGACCCGCTTACCGGTTGCTACAACCGCCGTGCCTTCGTTTCCGCTGCCGGGCCCCTTTTCAACCGAATGCGGGAGCAGGGCCGCCCTTTAAGTTGCGTGATGACCGATATCGATCACTTCAAGCGGGTCAATGATACGCACGGGCATGGCATCGGCGACCAAGCCATCATTTCGGTCGCCCGGCTGCTGTCGCTGGGCCTGCGCAACGACGATTTGTTGTGCCGCTATGGCGGCGAAGAGTTCTGCATCCTGTTGCCGGACGCCACGCCCGAGCAAGCCCTTGAAATTACCGAACGCCTGCGCTGGGAAATCGAGCACAAGGGCGGACCAGGGGTTCGGTCCATGGAGGGTCTGCATTTCACCAGCAGCTTCGGCGTGTCGTCTCTCACCTCCGAGCTGACCAGCATCAACGAACTCATCGAGCTGGCCGACTTCGCCCTGTATTCATCCAAGCACAATGGAAGAAATCGGGTCACGCTGTGGGCCGAAGGCCTGTCGCTTAGCGCGGAATCTGCCTCCAGCAAGGCAAGCTGAGCCCCTCCTCACGGGGCCTGTGCCGAGCCTTCTCCAGAATATTTGCCTTCCGGCTTGAAATTGGGCCTTTCCAGCCCTATCATTAGCAGCCTCTGACCGAGAGTGCTAACAACCCTCGGTTCGATTTCCCTGTTCCGCCCCGGCGGAAACAAACTAAGTCATTGATTTTCAATGGAGACTATGGAATGAAAATTCGTCCTTTGCATGACCGCGTGATCGTCAAGCGCATGGAAGAAGAGCGCAAGACTGCTTCTGGCATCGTCATCCCCGACACCGCCGCCGAAAAGCCTGACCAGGGCGAAGTCGTCGCCGTCGGTCCCGGAAAGCGGGATGACCAGGGCAAGACCATCCCGATGGCGCTGAAGGTCGGCGACCGCGTGCTGTTCGGCAAATACGCCGGACAGGCGGTGAAGGTGGAAGGTGACGAACTGCTCGTCATGCGCGAAGAAGACATCATGGGCGTGGTCGAGAAGTAATCCCGCCTGCACGACTACAGACAGACAAACCAAGGAGTACGCAATGCCTGCAAAAATGGTGAAATTCGGCGATGACGCTCGCCACAAGATGGTCGCTGGGGTCAACATCCTGGCCAATGCAGTAAAAGCCACCCTGGGCCCCAAGGGCCGCAACGTGGTGTTGGACCGTTCATTCGGCGCACCTACGGTGACCAAGGACGGCGTCTCGGTTGCCAAGGAGATCGAACTCAAGGACAAGCTTGAGAACATGGGCGCGCAAATGGTCAAGGAAGTCGCCTCCAAGACTTCCGATGTGGCCGGCGACGGCACCACCACCGCTACCGTGCTGGCCCAGTCCATCCTCAACGAGGGCATGAAATACGTCGCTGCGGGCATGAACCCCATGGACCTGAAGCGCGGCATCGACAAAGCGGTCATCGCCATTACCGACGAACTGAAGAAACTGTCCAAGCCCTGTACCACCAGCAAGGAAATCGCCCAGGTGGGCGCCATTTCCGCCAACGCCGACGAATCGATCGGCAAGATCATTTCCGATGCCATGGACAAAGTCGGCAAGGAAGGCGTGATCACTGTTGAAGACGGCTCAGGCCTGGACAACGAACTTGACGTGGTCGAGGGCATGCAGTTCGACCGTGGCTACTTGTCCCCCTACTTCATCAACAACCCTGACAAGCAGATGGCTGTGCTGGAAGACCCGTTCGTGTTGTTGCACGACAAGAAGGTCTCCAACATCCGCGACCTGTTGCCGATCCTCGAACAAGTCGCCAAGGCCGGCAAGCCACTGCTGATCATCGCCGAGGACATCGACGGCGAGGCGCTGGCGACCCTGGTGGTCAACAACATTCGCGGCATCCTCAAGACCTGTGCAGTCAAGGCCCCTGGCTTTGGCGACCGTCGCAAGGCTATGCTCGAAGACATCGCGGTCCTGACCGGCGGCACCGTAATCGCCGAAGAAGTCGGACTGTCGCTGGAAAAAGCCACGCTGAATGACCTCGGCCGCGCCAAGCGCATCGAGGTGGGCAAGGAAAACTCCACCATCATCGACGGTGCCGGCGCCGCCGACGGCATCAAGGGCCGCATCACCCAGATCAACAAGCAGATCGAGGAAGTCACCTCCGATTACGACAAGGAAAAGCTGCAGGAACGCAAGGCCAAACTGGCCGGCGGCGTGGCCGTGATCAAGGTCGGCGCGGCAACCGAAGTTGAAATGAAGGAGAAGAAAGCGCGCGTGGAAGATGCCCTGCACGCCACCCGTGCTGCGGTCGAAGAAGGCATCGTGGCTGGCGGCGGCGTGGCCTATCTGCGTGCCCGTTCTGCGATTGCCAACCTGAAGGGCGCCAACCATGACCAGGACGCCGGGATCAAGATCGTTTCCCGCGCCGTCGAAGAACCGCTGCGCCAGATCGTGGCCAACTGCGGCGAGGAAGCCTCCGTTGTGGTCAACAAGATCCTTGACGGCAGTGGCAACTTCGGCTACAACGCCCAGACCGGCGAGTATGGCGACATGATGGAAATGGGCGTGCTTGACCCGACCAAGGTCACCCGCACCGCACTGCAGAACGCCTCCTCGGTTGCCGGCCTGATGCTCACCACCGAGTGCATGGTGGCGGACCTGCCGGAAGACAAGGGCCCCTCCATGCCTCCTGGCGGTGGCGGCATGGGCGATATGGGCGGCATGGGCTTCTGATTCCAAGCCTTGCCAACCACGCAAAAGCCCCGCGCAATGCGGGGCTTTTTTGTTTTGGACGACTGCCAGATATTGAGCACCATTTCACCTGCCATCAATGAGACTTGCTACCGTGATCTGCGGTCTGGTTCTGACGAACGACGATGCTGCTTCGCGTTCCGATCGAGGGAATCTTCGCGTATGGACAGTCGGGTCTTCTTACACTCCTGCGCAGCTTGCCACGGACAAATCCAATTACCTGTTTGTTTTCAAACACCTCCAGTTGTGGCATAGGCTGTGCTTAATATAAGGTACTACTTCGCAGGCTTTAGCTGAAGCCAAGCGTAATAGGCTTGAATTTCTACTATCAATATTAGGAGAGCATTATGCGTACCCTGCTCAGTATCGTAAGCCTGTTTTCGATTGCCATGTCGGCCTTTGCTTCTACCGCCCCTGCCGCCGTCCCGGAGCCTGGGGTTCTTGGTCTCGTTGGCATTGGTGCCGTCGCGCTTTTGATTGCACATCGCGGCAAGAAATAAGCCGACCCATCGCACGGCCGGCTATCCACCGGTCGTGTTGTCCTCTGCAAGCGCCCGTTACAATCGGGCGCGATTTTTTTGACTCCACCGATTCCGGCACAATGCGTTGTTGCGCCCTGGGGTCATCCAAAGAGTAGTTTCTCAGCGCATTCTGCGTCTCGACAATTTGGTGTGTCGGCTGTGATTGCCGAGGCCTGCCTGCATGCCCCGCATTGTCACAGACTATTCATGTCGCGCGGCCGTCTCGCACCGCCAATCGCCAATCGCCTGTAGCAGACCTTGATTGAAAGACGCACTTCTGGTGTTCGCACCGGTCGACCGATACTCATTTCAAGTTGCGCTGCCGACGCCGCCGCTGACGGCCGCGCAAAGTTCGCCTCGCCTGGACCATATAGGCGGGACTCGCCTTGCCTATGCGTTTGACAGCATGCTTCAGCGCATGAGAAAGGAACGTCGCATCTGCGACGTGGGCAGACCCGGTAACAATGCTATCTTTGAAACGTGGCCAGGACGATGTGAGGCGGCGACGGGGCCTTTCATTGGCACGCTGACCTGCCAAAGGGTTCCCCATGTTCTTCTTTCTTGTCTTTGTCATTTACGGCGGCATCCAGCTCTATTTTTCCACCAAGCTCATCCATGCCTTTGAGTTCGCGGGGACGGGGTGGTTGCTGGCCATCGGCTGGGCGCTGCTGATAACGCTCAGCCCGCTTCTGCTCTGGCGCCTGGAACGTTGTGCCAATTGCCATGTCGTCGCGGCTGCCAGTGCCTGGATCATCTTCGGCTGGATGGGCTTCTCTTTCCTGTTCTTCTGGCTCGGGCTAAGCCTGGACCTTTACACTTGGGCGGCACACTTGGCGAATTTGCCCGTACCCGCAATGCGGCCCGGATTTCTGGTTCTGTTCTCCCTGACCATCGTCCTGTGGATTGCCGGATTTCAGTCCGCCCAACATCCCCAGGTGGAGCGGATCAGCATCTCATCTGACAAACTGCCGACCGGTTTCCAACCCCTGCGCATCGCGCAGATCTCCGATCTGCATCTGGGCATACTCACAGGCAGGCAGCGCCTCGATCAGCTTCTCGAACAGATCAAGGCGCTGCACCCGGACGTCCTGGTGTCCACTGGCGACCTGGTCGACGGCGAGGCGCATTTTCTGGACGGCCTGTCAGACCGGTTTGCCGACTATCAACCGCGCTACGGA
This sequence comes from uncultured beta proteobacterium, assembly GCA_963782495.1. Taxonomy (GTDB): domain Bacteria; phylum Pseudomonadota; class Gammaproteobacteria; order Burkholderiales; family Thiobacillaceae; genus DASQBT01. Next base: position 280,152 of record CAWAJU010000005.1, read on the forward strand.
AAGTTTGCCGTTACCGGCAACCATGAACAATATGCAGGCATCCAGCATGCGGTGGACTTCCATGCCCGCGCAGGCTTTCAATTGTTGCGCGGTGATGCGGTGAAACTGCCGGATGGCGTGATGCTGTTCGGCATAGATGATCCTGCCGTCCTGGCGGGCAGTGCGGAAGAAGCGCGTACCCTGGCCCGGACGCATACCGATTCCTTCGTCATCCTGCTTAAACACCAGCCGGTCGTGGACCCTGCGGTGAGCTTCGATCTGCAACTCTCCGGCCACACCCACAATGGCCAGATCTTCCCCTTTGGCCTGTTTGTCAGACTGTTCTACCCCATGGCCCAGGGCCGTCACACCCTTTCCAATGGCAGCCAGGTTTATGTCAGCCGCGGCACCGGCACCTGGGGTCCGCCGATCCGCATCCTCTCGCCACCCGAGATCACCTTGATCGAGCTGAAACGGCCGTAAGCAATACGAAACGCCTTGCATGACGGCGTCGGCGCTGCGGAAAGCCGGCCGAAGCCGGCGAGAGATCCCCGTCGGCGCGGAATCGCGCGTCGATTCAGGGCGCGGTGACATAAAATCGTGCCTGACTCAATTGCTGCATTAGAACCCTTCTCACCTGCGACGGCCCGAAAACCAGACATGCTGCCCACTTCCCTGAAACGCTACGCCTGGCTCTCAATCGCCGCGGCCCTTGCCACCATCCTGTTCAAGGGTCTGGCCTGGTGGTTGACCGGCTCGGTCGGGTTGTTGTCCGACGCGTTGGAGTCCTTCGTCAATCTCGCGGGCGCGCTGATGGCCCTGGCCATGCTGTCCGTCGCAGCCACACCCCCGGACGAAGACCACAGCCACGGGCACGGCAAGGCGGAGTATTTTTCCAGTGCCTTCGAGGGCTTCCTGATATTGCTTGCGGCCATGGGGATAGCCTATGCCGCGGTTCAACGACTGCTCAGTCCGCAGCCGCTGGAAGAAGTCGGGATCGGACTGGCGGTGTCAGTGGTCGCGTCGGTGATCAATTTCGCGACCGCCCGCATCCTGATGGCGGTGGGGCGCAAGTATCGATCCATCACCCTGGAAGCCGACGCGCAGCACCTGCTCACCGACGTCTGGACTTCCGTCGGTGTGATCGTCGGAGTCGCCCTGGTTTGGCTGACTAGCTGGCTCTGGCTGGACCCGGTGATCGCCATCCTTGTGGCGGCGAACATCGTATGGACAGGCTGGCGACTGCTGCACCGCTCGGCTGCCGGCTTGATGGATGTGTCCATATTGCCGGAAGAACTCGAGGCGATTGATCGGGTGTTGGAACACTATCGAGAGCAAGGCCTGGACTTCCACGCCCTGCGCACCCGCCAGGCAGGATCACGCGCCTTCGTCACCCTGCACGTCCTGGTGCCGGGTGCCTGGACCGTCCAGAAGGGGCACGACTGGCTGGAACGCATCGAGGCGGATATTCGCCGCGTCGTGCAGAACTGCAATGTCACCACTCACCTGGAGCCCAAGGAGGACCCGGTGTCGAACTACGATCTTGAGCTGGACCGCCCCCCAGACTGAGAACAAGCGCTATTGCGCGCGATAGGCAGAATGGCAGGCCACGCATTGCCGAGTGATTTTCGCCAGGGCTCTGACCGCGCGCTTCAGGTTTCCATCCACTGCGGTTTCCTTCGCCACCAGCGCGAACTGACTGGCCGCCCGATGCATCTGGGCGCCAATGTCCTGCATCTGCTTGGGCATGTAGGGCGCCATGTGCGAAGCATGGTGCGCCTCTAGCGAGGACATGCCGATGCGCGTTTCGGCAAGATCCGCGGCCCGATCAAAGGCTCCCGCTGCGAGCGCATCTTGAATCTCCGTGATTGCGGCCAGGTGATCACGCATATTGCCCAGCATGTGCTCACGCATCATGTCAGGCAACTCAACGAGCTGTCGCATATCGCTGCCATTGCCGAAGGCAAGGCAGGGGACCATGGCCAAAGCCAAGCCAAGCGTGATATTCGATATTTTCATTCAACGAAGATCCAGCATTTTCGCGGGTAGGAGGGCGAGACCGCCCGTCCCTGGGGTGCGCTCTCCATTGTATCGGTTCTCTTCCTGTCAGGCTTAGCCATTCGCGATGGTCTGAATGCGCGGCGGATCGCCAAGCAGATCGTGAAGACACGCCTGAGTTTGGCGTGACCCGTGCCGCCGCCAGCCAGGCGATCGGCAATCCTGGCCGTGTACCAACGGCCGTGAGACGGCTCAAGTTCAATCCGTAATATCCGTTCCTATTCGTATCTCGATATCTGGCAATTTTCCATGTCGGCTCGGCGCTCGAACATTCTCTCCCGTGAGCCTTCCCTGATCGCCAGGCCGGTCTGGTTGGTCCTTGACACGGCCCCGCCCGTGCTGCAAGTCATGGTGTTCAACGCGATTAGCGCGCTGCTGCCGGCTGATGCCGCTGCAGACTCGGGCATCAGTTTTCGCGCAACGCGCGCATACGGGTAAACACGTAATGCATTTGGACATAAACGTGCTGCAAGGGTTTATCGGGGACGACGTCCAGACCCAACAGGACATTCTTCTGATGTTCGGCACTCTGCTCAATGAAACAAGGAGCGCGGTCACCAAAGCCATCGCAGACAGGGAACTCGATACTGTGCGCTCGGCCTGTCACGCGCTCAAATCCACCTCCCGTTCGGTCGGTGCCATTGAACTGGGACGCTTGAGCGAACAGCTTGAAGAGCTTGGAAGCGGAAACGCGTCCGGTCCGATTGACTCCGTTCTCTCAAGTTTTCTTGCCGAATGCAGGGCAGTGGAGAAAGAACTTGCCGTAAGGAATGGTGAAGTCGGTTAGGCGTAATGGTGGGCAACCCGCATTTCCTGGGCAAACCTGTCCAGAGTGAAATGACCAAACACAAGCTGCAGTGTGCGTTGGCCGCATGACCCATTTTGGGTTGAACGACCAGCATGACCTTCTAATGAAATTGGACCTGGCTGCCGTCGGTGAGCCGCCGCAGGAGAGATGTATTGGATAGGTTGGTAAGGCTCCTTTTTATCGAGGATAGCGAGGCGGACTACCTGCTTGTCGAACGCAGACTGCGGGCAGATGGGTTGAACGTCCATTGCCGTCGGGTAACCAGCAGCCTTGAGTTGGGAAACGCCCTGGATGAAGGCCGATGGGATGCCGTTATTTGTAAGTTCAACGTGCCCGGTTTTCCAATCCATCAGACCTATGCGCAGATCACCACGCACCACCCTGAACTGCCGGTAATTGCAGTCTCCAACACCATAGCCGAGGAGACAGCGGCAGATCTGCTGAGTGAAGGGGCGTGGGAGGTTGTTCCCTACGACCGCCTGGCGCCCGCCATCAAGCGCGCGCTTGGAGCAATTGGGGAAGTTCGCGGGAGATACGAGCCTGAATTCATCTACCGCGATCTATTCAACAATCTTGGCGACGCAATCTTCATTGCAGACAAAACCGGCCGCAATCTGCATGTGAACCAGGGGGCAGTGGCCATGTACGGCCATCCCCGCGAATATCTAATCGGCAAGACGCTGCTGGATATGGCCGCACCGGCCAGGAATGATCTGGAAGCCATTGCGGCAGCGATCCAGCGGACCTTGCAGGGCGAGCCGCAGCGTTTCGAATTCTGGGCCATGCGCGCCGACGGCAGGATATTCCCCACGGATGTGCACATGGCACTGACAAGCTATAAGGGACAGCGTGCCGTCATTGTGGTGGCCTGGGATGTTACGAGACGCAAGATTGCGGAGGAAGAACTGTCAAAACAGCACACCGTGCTGAAGGCGATCCTGGAAAGCATCCCCATACGCGTCTTCTGGAAGGATCGCGACCTCCGCTATCTGGGCAGCAATACGGCCTTTGCAATCGATGCAGGCACGGCAGGTCCACAGGACTTGATCGGAAGGAATGACCACCAGCTCGCATGGCGCGAACATGCCGAACTCTATCAAGCAGACGACCGTAGGGTAATAGAGTCGGGACAGGCCAAACTTGCATACGAGGAGCCGACAACGACTCCGGGCGGAAATCATATCTGGCTGCGCACATCCAAAGTTCCTTTGCGAGACAGCCTGGGCGAAGTTCTCGGGGTGCTCGGCCTTTGTGAGGACATTACTGCCGCCAAGAAGGCTGAGGCAACGCTGCGTTTGCAGGTCGCAGCACTGGAGGCGGCCGCCAATGCCATTGTCATCACCGATCACGCAGGCGTAGTCGAGTGGGCGAATCCAGCCTTTAGCAATCTGACTGGTTACGCCATGAATGAGATCATCGGCCGAACAACCAAACAACTTCAGCAGTCCGGTGTGCAAGGCCCGAAATTCTATGAAGACTTGTGGCGAACCATCCGCAGCGGTCAAGTATGGAGCGGCGAAATCGTCAACCGGCGCAAGGACGGCACGCATTATCACGAATTCATGACCATCACTCCGGTGCTGGACAACGACAACGGCATCAAGCACTACGTGGCGATCAAGCAGGATATTACCGAGCATAGGGAAACGGAAAAGCGATTACATCTCACCCAGCAGATCATTGACAAGAGCCAGGCCTTCTTCTGGATCAACGAGGTCGGGAAGCTGATCTACGCCAACGACGTTGCCTGCAACAGCCTGGGGTATGACAGAGAGGAATTGACCGGAAAATTCATTTGGGATCTAGACGCCGACTTCAAGGCCGAGGACTGGCCACCGACCTGGTCGGAGACCAGGAAAAAGGGGAGCATCGCGTTGGAGTCACGCCACCGTCGCAAGGACGGCACCGTGTTCCCGGTCGAGATCACGGCCCACCATGTTCATTACGCCGGGGAAGAGCACAACTTTGCCTTTGCGCAGGATATTACGGTGCGCAAACAGACTGAGCTGCAGGTTCACCGGCTCAACCGCCTGTACGCCATGCTGGGAGGAGTCAGCGAACTTATTGTTCGCTGCCATGACGCCGAAATGCTTTATTCGGAAGCTTGCCGCATCACCGTGGAGGAAGGCGGTTTTCTCATGGCATGGATTGGTTTGGTCGACCGAGACAGTCGGGAAATCAAGCCCGTGGCCCACAGCGGACAATTCGATGCCTATCTCGACCAATTGCTCCTGAACACCAATGAGACGATCTGCAGCGCGGCCAGCCATATCGTCCGTGAGCAGAAGGCCTGCGTGTGCAATGACATCGCCCGTGACGACCGCATGCGACCCTGGCGCGAGGAGGCCCTGCGTGCGGGCTACCGTGCATCTGCCGGCTTCCCCGTAATGGTGGCCGGAGAAGTTCGCGGCGCCCTTTTTCTTTATTCCGACACGGTGAATTTCTTCGACACCGAGGAAGTGGGCCTCTTGAAGAGGCTGTCGCAGAATATCGGCTTTGCGCTGGACGTCCTCGAGTTTGAGGCTTACCGGCGGAACGCGGAGGAGGCGCTTCGTCACAGCGAGGAAAACCTGAATCTTGCGCAAGCCGTCTCGCACACCGGTAGCTGGTATTTCGACATGGCCAGTGGCATCGCGGAATGGTCGGACGAGGCCTACAACATATTTGGACTGACACGTGGCGCGATGGTTGACTGGAACGTGTTCATGGAATGTGTTCATCCCCAGGACCGGCAGAAGGTGCTGGAGGAATGGTCGGCGGCCTTGCAGGGCAACCCTTACGACATCGAGCATCGCATTGTGGCAGGTGATCAGATCAAATGGGTGCGCCAGCGGGCCGAACTTCATTTTGACCAGGAAGGCAGGGCGATTGGTGCCGTGGGCACAACGCAGGACGTTACCAAACGCAAGGCTGCCGAAACCTCGATGCAGTGGGACCGGGAGCAGCAGGCCACGCTGCGGGAAATGCTGGAAGCCGTGCTCAAGGGGGGTGGACTTGAAGAAACACTGGATGACTGCCTCACGCGACTGCTGGCGGTATCCTGGCTCACCATATTGCCCAAGGGAGGCATCTTCCTGATGGACGAGGATCGCCAGATCTTGCGATTGACCGTGTCGCACGAGCTTTCTCCGGAAATCATGTCTCTTTGCGCCCGCCTGCCATTGGGCAAGTGCCACTGCGGCCAGGCTGCGGTCAGCCGGCAAATGCAATATGCCCACTGTGTGGACGCACGGCACGAAATCACCTATGCCGGCATACGTGATCATGGCCATTACAGTGTGCCTATCATTTCGGGCGATCAGCTACTGGGCGTACTGGTGTTGTATCTCCCGCCGGATTTCCCGCGCGACCCCTTGAAAGAGCAATTCATCTCTTCCGTGACCGATATTCTGGCCGGCTTCATCAGTCGCAAGTATGCTGAACAAGCCCTTATCGATTATCAGGTACACCTGGAGGAGCTGGTGTCAATGCGCACCGCCGAACTGGTGGGGGCCCGAGTCGAAGCCGAACGCCTGGCCCGGGTGAAGAGCGAGTTCCTCGCCAATATGAGCCATGAGATTCGCACCCCCTTGAATGCCGTGCTGGGCTTTGCCCAAATCGGGGAACGCGAGAGCAAGAGTCGCGAGGCACGGGAGAGTTTCCATCACATTGTCGATTCCGGCCAGATGCTGCTGGGCGTCATTAACGACATCCTGGACTTCTCCAAGATCGAAGCTGGCAAGCTGAGTATCGAAGCGCGGCCGCTTCGCCTCGCCGACACGATAGACCACGCCATGGGGATGCTTAGCGAGCGCGCCCGCGCCAAGGGCCTGACTTTTTCCCTCGAAATGGCTGCCGATATGCCGGAATGGCTGACGGGAGATGCACTGCGCCTGGAGCAGGTACTGGTCAACCTGCTCAGCAACGCAGTGAAATTCACCGATCAGGGCCAGGTGTGCCTGTCGGTGCGATGGGAGGCAGACAGGCTAACCGCGCAAATCGCAGATACCGGCATCGGCATGAGCGAAGAACAAATGGGCCGCCTGTTCACTCCGTTTGAACAAGCCGATGGTTCGACAACACGACAATTTGGCGGCACCGGTCTGGGGTTGGCCATTTCAAAAAGGCTTGTGGACATGATGGGCGGCGCAATTGCCGTCGAAAGCAGCCCCGGCGTGGGCAGCACTTTCAAGCTGCGCCTGCCGATGCGGGCGGCAACATCCGACAGCGAAGTTGTCAGCGGCAAGATGGACAAGACGAGGGGCGCGCGGCTGGCAGGATTGCGGGTGCTGGCGGCTGAGGACGTAAAGATCAACCAACTTGTCCTGGACCGCATCCTGGCGCGCGAAGGCGCCCGGGCAGTGTTCGCCGACAACGGCCGCCAGGCTTTGGAACGGCTTGAGGGAGGGCGTGCAGCCGACTTCGACGTCGTGCTCATGGATGTGCAGATGCCGGTAATGGATGGCCATGAGGCGGCCCGGCGCATCCGGGAAATCGTACCGCAACTGCCCATCATCGGGCTGACCGCCCACGCCCTCGCGGAAGAGCGGGACAAGTGTCTGGCGGCCGGCATGGTTGACCACGTTACCAAACCTATCGACATTGACAACCTGGTAAGCGTCATCCAGACACATACATCCTGGAAGCGAACGATGGTCGGCCAATCCCCCATCGAGAACCTTGCCACCGAAATGGGCACAAGTGGCTCAACATAGCTGATGGACCAGACACGCCGTGCCGGACTTCTCACCTGAAACTGCCAACTTCGTCACCGAACTCGATGCCGCAGTCGAGGCGCATATGGAGTGGACGCGCCGCGTGTTGCGCTGCGCTGTGCTGAGTGCGACGCCGGGCGAAGACGCGCTCGCACCCTTGGCGCATACGCTCTGTCGCTTCGGTCGCTGGTTTGTATTGAACAAGGTCCATTTCGAACAGCTTGACGCTGAGAACACGCGCAGGCTTGAAGCCGTGCATCAAACCATGCACGATGCCGTTCGGTCCATCTGCACGGATGTGCTGGCCGGACGGCCGGGCCAAAGCACCTATCTGGAGGCATTCGAACAGACGCAATCCGAACTGATTCAATTGCTCGCCAAGTTCAAGACACAGTTTCTCGCCAGCGCCGTTCGACATGATCCGCTGACCGGCCTTCCCATGCGCTACGGCTTAGAAACTGACTTCATGCAAATTCAGAAGAACTGCAAGCGCAACCACTCCCTGTTCTATATCGGGGTAATCGATGTGGATCATTTCAAGCAGGTCAACGACCGCTATGGCCATCCGGTCGGTGATATCGCCTTGCGCCATGTGGCAAACACCCTGAAACGCATTACGCGACCCAACGAACCGCTGTATCGTTTCGGCGGAGAAGAGTTCCTCTTCCTGATGCAATGCCAGGCTCCGGAATCGGCCGCTGCAGCCGCGCAACGTTTTATCAACGCAGTGCACAGCGCGCCTGTGCCGATTCCGCAAGGCGAACTTCTGGCATTGACCGTCACCCTGGGGCTGACCCGCGTGGGTGAAGGTGAGGCCATGGGCAGCGCCGTCGAGCGTGCCGACCAGGCACTCTACGAAGGCAAGCGGGCGGGTCGCGACCGTTATGTCATTGCGGGTGGCTGACGCGATGGTTTGAGACGTTCCATTCCAGCCATTGTGGGATCGCGATGCCCCGGGGTATGCAAATCAGAAATCCGGAAATATGGATGACGACCTGGCAAACCGAGTCTCGCCGTCCCCGTTCGACCGCTGAAGACACGTTGCGAGTGGCGCCCGCAAAGTCCAGCGCGGACAGCCCCCAGGCGGTGGCCCATGGCCAGGATGCGGCTCAAGTTCGGGCCAAAACGTCCGATTCAAAACGTATCCTAATATCTCCGGAATTATCCCCATGTGCGACAGGGGTTCGATCATCTGGCAAGCCAGGTTCCCAAGGCCGATTCGGCCACGGGCTCTGGGTTTCGGCGCTATTGAGGAGCCCTGCGCTTGAGCCTGAGCGTGCGTTTCCCGAGACTCGGGATGGCGAACCCTATCGTTCGCCTGGCGTCGATCCCGCGCCTGGCACACTATCCCATCACGGCCTGGGCCGCACTCCTGCTTGCGCTGGCTATCACCGCTTACGGCGCGTACCACATGAGGCAAAGCACTCTGCGGGACGCCCATGCCCGCTTCCAGGTCGACTCAGCGGATATCAGGACCGCCATCAGCAAGCGCATGGCCGAGTACGAGACGGTGCTGCGTGGCGGCGTCGGCCTGTTCGACATCTCGGACGGTGTGCAACGCGAGCAGTGGCGGCGCTATGTGGACAGACTGGACATCAGGCGCCACTATCCCGGCCTTCAGGGCCTGGGCTTTAGCCAGATCATTCCCGCGACCGACCTGGCACGGCATGTCGCAGAGGTCCGTGCTGAAGGCTTCCCGGATTACTGCGTAGTACCCGAAGGGCAACGCCCGTCTTACGCCCCGACCATCTACCTCGAACCGTTCGATAAGACCAACCAGCGCGCCTTGGGTCTTGACATGTACACTGAGCCGGTAAGGCGCGAGGCCATGGAAAGAGCTCGTGACAGTGGCCAGGCGGCCGTTTCGGGCAGCGTCATCCTGGCCGATGAAACCACACGGGACTTGCACAGAGGCTTCTTCATCTACCTGCCGATTTACCGCCAGGGGATGCCGACGGACACGGTTGAGCAGCGGCGCGCCGCCTTGTTCGGCTTCGTCTACAGCCCTGTCCGCGTCCCTGAGCTGATGCAAGGCATCCTGGACGCCAGCATGGCTGGTCTCTCCATTGAACTGTATGACGGGAAGGTCCTCGACCCCTCCCGGCGGTTTTACGACTCCAGTGGCCCCCAAGCCCATGTCAACGACGCCGCGACCCGCCTATTCCAGCAGTACACGCGGCTGGAAATTGACGGGCGGACCTGGGGACTCAGACTGCACACCTTGCCCGGTTTTCTATCGGTGGAGGCAGCAAAAGAACCATGGATCGTGGCAATCGGCGGCGCCTTGGCAGGTTTGCTCCTGTTTTTCAGCATCCTCACCGTTTCCCGACGCCATCGGGAAGCCCTGGCCCAGGCTCGCGAGATGACACATGAGCTGCGCCAGAGCGAAGCGCGTTCGCGGGCGCTGGTGGAATCCGCGCCCGACGCCATCATCGTGATCGACGAGCAAGGCGTGATCGAGACCTGCAACCCTGCCGCGCAACAGCTATTTGGCTATTCCGCCGAGGAGTTGCTGGGCCGCAACACCAGCGTGTTAATACCCGGCCCGGAGCACGACGCGCATGATCGCCATATCGAGCGTTTTCTCGCAACCGGTGAGTCGCGCATCATGGGTATCGGACGCGACCTGCAGGCACGGCGTAAGGACGGCAGCCAGGTCAGCATCAACCTGAATATGGGGCAGGTAACAGGGGTGGCAGGAGGCCGCCGCTTTATCGGCTTCATCCGCGACCTGAGCGACCACAAACGTCAGGAAGAGACGCTCGAGCGCTACCGCAATCACCTGGAAGTCATGGTGGCGGAACGCACCACCGAACTCGCAGCCGCGCAGGCGCACACCCAGATGATCCTGGAGTCTGTCGCCGATGGGCTGATCGGTATCGACCCGAAAGGCTGCTTCAGCTTTGCCAACCCGGCGGCCTGCCGCATGTTGGGTTATACCCAGATGCAGCTCATGGGCCTTCCCGTGCACAAGACCATACACCACAGCCGGCCAGACGGCACGCCCTTCCCTGAGGCCGAATGTCATACGATCGAAGACATGTTTGCGGGTAAGGCCGTGCGGCAGGAGAACGACGTTTACTGGCGTGCCGACGGGAGCTCATTCCCGGTAACCGTGGCGGCCGAGCCCATGATGTGGAATGGCGAAATCGTCGCAGGGGTGGTGAGCTTTACCGACATTACCGAGCGCAAGCGCGCCGAGGAGGAACTGCGGCGTTTGAACCGCGCCCTACAGGCAATCAGTGCGAGCGACCGGGCGCTGATGCAGGCCACCGACGAGACCGCTTATGTGCGCGAAGTCTGCCGCATCGTGGTCGAGGACTGCGGCCACGTCATGGCGTGGACAGGCTACGCGGAACAGGATGCCGAAAAGAGTGTACGGGTGGTCGCCCATTCAGGCTTTGAGGCAGGCTACCTTGATATTCTGCAGCTCACCTGGGCCGACACGGAACGCGGCCAAGGCCCCGTCGGCACAGCCATCCGCACCGCCCAGGCGGCAATCTACTGCGACATGATCAACGACCCGGCCTTTCTGCCCTGGCGTGAAGAAGCGGTCATGCGCGGCTATACGTCATCGGTCGCGCTACCCCTGCTCGCTGACGGCGCAGCCTTTGGCGCCCTGACGATCTATTCCCGCCTGCCCGATGCGTTCACCGCGGAGGATGTAAAGGTGCTACAGGAACTCGCCAATGACATGGCGTATGGAATTGTCACGCTGAGATTGCGCGCCGAACACGCCCAGAACATGGTGGCCCTGCGGGAGAGCGAGGTGCGCTACCGCACCTTGGCGACGGCCACGTTCGAGGGCATCGTCCTGAGCGAGCAAGGCCGGGTGGTGGACTGCAACGACCAGTTTGTCGACATGGTCGGCTATTCGCGTGAGGAGATCATTGGCCGCCTGATATCAGACTTCGTTGCCCCCGAAGACCACGAGCGGGTGTCTTACAATATCCAGAACGACCGCAACTCCTACACCGAGCACGAGATGGTGCGCAAGGACAAGTCACGAATCATCGTTGAGGTCAACGGCAGGACGGTGAACAATCAGGGCCGTGCGACGCGATTAAGCACGGTACACGACATCACCGAGCACAAGCTGGCCGAACGCGCGCTGCGCGAAAGCGTGGAGCGCTACCGTTTTCTCTACGAACAGATGCAGCAAGGCGTGATCTACCTGAATGCGGATGCGCATATTCTCGGCGCAAACCCGGCGGCCCAGCGCATTCTTGGCCTGTCGCTGACGGAACTGCAGCAGCTCAACGTCTGGGATGAGCACTGGCGCATCGTCCACGAGGACGGCTCGCCGTTTGCCGCGGACGCCAACCCGGTGGTTCAGGCGCTGGTCACCGGCCAGCCGGTAAGAGGCGTCGTCATGGGCGTCTATTCGCCGGCTCGTCATGACTACGTCTGGATCAACCTTCAGGCCGTGCCTCAGTTTCAAGCTGGGCAGAGCCATCCGGACCAGGTCCATGCGGTATTCGAGGATATTACGGAGCGCAAGCGCTCCCTTGCCGAACTGAACCGGGCCCGCGCAGACGCCGAGCAGGCCAGCCGTACCAAGTCCGCATTCCTGGCCACCATGAGCCACGAAATCCGCACTCCGATGAATGGCGTCTTGGGCATGGTCGAGGTCCTCAAGCGCAGCCACCTGACCGAACACCAGTCAGACCTGCTCAAGACCATTCATGATTCCGGTGCGCTGCTGCTCAACCTCATCGACGACATTCTGGATTTCTCCAAGATCGAGGCAGGCCGTCTGGAGATCGGACGAGAACCGGCCTCGCTTGCCGATATCGTCGAAGGCCTGTGCAGTTCGATGCTGCCGATTGCCACAGGCAAAGGCGTGCATCTCTCCCTGTTCGTCTCGCCCCGGATACCCGAACAGGTGCTGACAGATGACGTGCGCCTACGCCAGGTGCTTTATAACCTGGTCGGCAATGCCATCAAGTTCTCGGGCGGGCGGCAGCAACGACAGGGGCGTGTGTCCGTGCGGGCGGAAGTGCTGGAGTCAGCCCCGCTGCGGGTGGCTTTTCGCATCGCCGACAATGGCATTGGCATTGGGCCGGAAACCCTGGGTACGTTGTTCACACCATTTTCCCAGGCCGAAATATCCACCACCCGGCGGTTTGGCGGCACCGGGCTGGGGCTCGCCATCTGCAAACGTCTGGTTGACCTGATGAAAGGCGAAATCAGGGCGGAAAGCGCACCTGCTGAAGGGTCCACCTTCACCGTCGAACTGCCCTTCGAACTGCCTGCGGAACAGCCTGCACCCAAAATGCCAATCCTGGCGGGCGTCGCCTGCATCGTGGTGCAACATCCCGACTATGTCGCGGATGATATTGCCGCGTATCTCGAAGCGGGTGGCGCGCGCGTCCTGCAAGCCGCCGATCTGGACGCGGGCGCGCAGGCAGCCGCGAATCTGCCGGCACCCGTTGTGTTGATTCAGAACGCAGAGTCGCGACAAACTACACCGACCGTACCACACGCAAGCGCCGCCATGCCCCATCTGCGTCACCTGTTGATCACGCAGGGCCGGCGGCTGCAGGCCAGGCAAGCCGACCCCGATACGGTCAGCCTGGATGGCAGCGTCCTGCGCCGCGCGGCCTTGCTACGCGCCGTGGCGGTATTGGCAGGCCGGGCCTCGCCGGAAGTTTTCCACGACGCGACCGAGCTGCGCCGGGACGCGCGGCTGACCCCACCCGGCATTGCCGAGGCCCGCGACCAGGGCAGGCTGATCCTGGTCGCCGAGGACGACGCGATCAACCAGAAGGTCATACTGGCCCAGCTTGGCCTGCTCGGTTACGCAGCGGAAGTCGCCGACAACGGCGCGAAGGCCCTGAACCTGTGGCGTGCCTGGCCCTACGCGCTGATGCTCACCGACCTGCACATGCCCGAGATGGACGGCTACACACTGGCCAAGACCATACGCGGCGAGGAGGCGGGAACACGGCGCATGCCCATCCTCGCCCTTACCGCCAACGCCCTGCGTGGCGAAGCAGACCATGCTCTTGCGGCAGGCATGGATGATTTCCTGACCAAGCCGGTGACGCTGGATCTCCTGCGCGCCACGCTGGAAAAATGGATGTCAGTTGTGCATGCATCGTCCTTGCCAGACGCGCCAAGGACCAAACCCACCAACGCACATGCAGGCGCCGCGGTGGACGTTGCGGTGCTCAAGGCATTGGTGGGCGACGACGAGGAAATCGTACGCGAGTTCCTGTCCGACTACCTGGCATCGGCGCGCCGCCTGGCCGCGGATTTGCAGGCCGCATGCGCCGCAGCCGACACGCGGCAGGTCGGCGCCATCGCCCACAAGCTCAAATCCTCGTCGCGCTCCGTCGGCGCACTGGCGTTGGGTGAATTGTGCGCCGGACTGGAGAGCGCGGCCAAGGCCGGCGACAACCAGGGGATTACCGATGACAGTCTGCGATTCGACGCAGCCCTGGCCGAAGTGGATGCTTGCATCGCAACACTTCTGACGGATTGAACGCCATGGCCACAACTGATGTCCCAGCCCTTTCGGACAGCCCGATTGAAAAGATGAAGACGCTGCTGATCGACGATGAGCCTTTCATGCTCAAGCTGCTGGCACGCCAGTTGGAGAAACTGGGTGTCACCGATATTGCCTGCCACGAACGCGCGCAGGACGCATTGGCCGTGCTCGAATCCGGAGCCGATACCGTAAGCCTGGTGTTTTGCGACCTGCAGATGCCGGAAATGGACGGCGTGGAATTTGTGCGCCATCTTGCGCGCATCGGCTATGCGGGTGGCGTGGTACTGGTGAGCGGCGAGAACGAGCGCATACTCAAGACCGCCGAGAAACTGGCCATGGCACATCGGCTCAATGTCCGCGGCATCCTGCATAAGCCGGTTTCGTCGCACCTGCTCAGGCCCATTCTGCAGCGCTTTGTGCAGGGCCAGGCCCACGCCGCGCGCCAGCATCAAAAGATCTATGGCCCCGAGGAACTGCGCAGCGCCATCGCTGACGGACAGTTGATCAACCACTATCAGCCCAAGATCATGATCGAAAGCGGCGCAGTCGCGGGCATGGAAGCCCTGGTGCGCTGGCAACATCCGCAGGATGGCCTGGTGTTGCCCGACCAGTTCATCGCCACCGCGGAGGAGCATGGACTTATTGACAGCCTGACCCAGAAGGTACTGACCGACGCCTTGCGCGAAACGCGCAACTGGCACACGGCAGGCTTCGACTTGCATGTCTCGGTCAATGTCTCCATGGACAATCTTGCAGCGCTGGACTTTCCCGAATTCATTGCGCGCGAAGCCAAGGCTGCCGGCATTCCACTCACCCGCCTGGTGCTGGAAGTCACCGAAAGCCGGCTGATGAAGAACCTGCTGGCCCCGCTGGATATTCTCACCCGCCTGCGCCTCAAGCATATCGGCCTGTCCATCGATGACTTCGGCACCGGCTACTCCTCGCTCGCCCAACTGCGCGACCTTCCCTTCGACGAACTCAAGGTGGATCGCAGCTTTGTTCACGACGCCTGGCGGGACGCATCGCTGCGTGCCATCTTCGAAGCCAGCCTGGGCATGGCCCACCAACTGGGCCTGAGGATCGTGGCCGAGGGGGTGGAGGACGAGGACGACTGGACCTTCCTGCAGCAGGCCGGCTGCGACATGGCGCAGGGCTTTCTGATTGCCAGGCCGATGGCGGCGGCCGAGGTTCTGCCTTGGTTGGCAAAGTGGAAACTACGTGCGGAACAATTCAAGGGGGACCCATCTTGAGCGCCAAGTCCACGATCCTGGTGGTAACCGAGGTGGTGACCGACGCCACCCTGGTCCGCGATTTGTTGACCGAGGAGTTCAGCGATGTGTTTGTCTCCACCGATGCGGAGCACGCGGTTCAGGATTTCGAAAAGCACCGGCCCTCGGTCCTGATCCTGGCCTTCAATACACTGGAGAAGGCCGAGCGATACTATCTCGGACTCTACCGCCTGAGTAAGATGGTCCACGCGCTGCCGCACCGAACCGTCATTCTGTGCAACAAGGATGACTTGAAGCGGGTCTACGAATTGTGCAAGAAGGAATACTTCAACGATTACGTCCTGTTCTGGCCGGCATCCAATGACGTGGCCCGCCTGCAGATGACGGTTCACCACTCGCTGAGCCAGGCGGCGGCGTCCGATTTGCCCGGAGCAAGCGAAATTGCCGCCCAGGCGCGGCGCCTGGTGGAGTTGGAATCACAGCTGGAACAGTACACCGCCAAGGGCGGCCAGCACATGGCCCATGCCAGCGACACGCTGCAACAGGCGGAGCACGCCATAGGCGCGGCGCTCGACCACTTCTCGCGCGAGTTGTCGACAGGCGCGCATGCGAACCTGATAGAGGTGCGAGATCGCGTCGGGCTGGAAAATGAATTCAAGCGGCTGAAGACAGACGAAATCGACAAGCGCTTCCAGTCCGTCGCCGCCGCGGTGCAACCGGTGCGCGATTGGGCCGGTGGCCTCAAGGACAATCTCGCGCCCCAGCTGAAGTCGGCGCGCGCCCTGCAGGCGCTGGCCGAGCAGGTGCAACCCAATGTTCTGGCGGTGGATGATGACGAATACCAGTGCAAACTGCTCAAACACCTGCTGGGCGAGGCCGGCCTGGACCTGGCTTTCGCCATGTCGGGCACCGAAGCCCTCGCCTACCTGTCCAAACGCCGCCCCGATCTGATCCTGATGGACATCAATCTGCCCGACATCGACGGCGTCGAAGTCACGCGCCGGATCAAGGCAGTCAAACATTTCGCTGCCATCCCCATCATCATGATCACGGGTCAAAGCGAAAAAAGCGTGGTGGTCGACAGCCTCAGGGCGGGCGCGAGCGATTTCGTCGTCAAACCCTTCAACAAGGACATCCTGGGGGCGAAACTGAAGAAATACCTGAGCATGGACGGCGCACCCTAGAGCCCATCGCGTGCCGGGCCTTATTCCGGATACTCCCGATCTTCCTCGGAAGGATCCAGGGCTTGCGCGTCCAGTGCGGCTTTCAGGCCTCCGACCTGTGCTGCAAAGGTCTCTGCGCTCACCCCTTTGCTCAGGCGCAAGCCAGGCGGATAGAGCGAACTCATGTAGTGTTGATCGCTCACATGCCGGGTCTTGCCGTAGGTTGCCAACATATAGGCGGACATGCCCGCCAGGGTCAGCAACGCGACCCCGGCCGCCAGCTGCGGGGCGCGCCGCGGCGCGACGATGCGCAAGTGAGCGGCGACCAATACTCCGACGCCGACCAGCGCGAGCAGTGTGCCGTAGCGCTCCAGCGCGGACCAGTTGATCGCAAATGCAATCAGCTTGGCAAGTTCGTCCGCGATCATCATCACCAGCACCCACAACAACGCCAGGCGCAGGTGGCGAGCAAACTGAAGCCGTTTGGTAAACAGTTTGCTCACCAGCGACCATCCCCCTGCCCAAAATGCCAGCAGGAACGTGAAGCCGATGAAGAGTGGCGCAAGTACGCGCCACAATACGGCTTCACCGCCCATCCCCAGCCAGCTTTCCCAACCCATGAAGGCGTACGCGACGAACCCCAATGACAGGATGCTCGCCATACCCAGGCCCAGCCCGGCGCGGAACAGCCTGACCTCGTCCGGCAACGGTTCCGCCGCCGTGCGCAGCCTCAACAAGGTGTGCCCCAGATGCAGTTCGCTGTGGCCGGGCCAGATTCCCGAGCCTCCCGCCACATGGGTCTGTCCGTTGATGCGGACACCGTTGCACGTCTCACCCACGGTGAATCGGATCCGGCCTTTGTCCTGGATCAGGTCAAGATGATGTGCGGCAACATGCGGATCATCCAGAACGATGTCGTTGTCCAGCGCACGCCCTATGCAGACCGGCCAACGCTGCACTTCGTGACGCTGGCGGTAATGGCCGTCGCGTTCCTCCACGTCGATGACGGCTAACGCGCCCACGCGAAGCCCTCGATGTAGTGTTTCACCAGCTTGAGGCCATTGGCGAAGCTCACACCGCTCGCGTCCAGCCTCCCCTGCACGCCATGCAGCGGGTCATCCAGGCTGGCCACCAGTACGGATATGTCGTACAGGCCGGGAAACTTGCGGTAGGCCCGGCCGCACACCACGGCGCGCAATGGCAGACCATGCTGGTCGATGAAATTCTCGTCGCATTCGGCGGCGGTCATGTTGGTGCTGCCAGGCTCGAAGCTCTCATCGCCGAAGGCTGCGGAGTACTGGCGATAGAAGCGCCAGGCGCCCAGATGGCTGCCGTCATACACCTCATGCCGCACCCCCAGCGCGCCGGTATTACCCTGCCCGGTAAACAGCGAGGTGTCCATGGCGCAATCGCTGCGCTCGATGCCCAGCCCTTTGTCCCGAGGCGTGTTCGCGTCTCCCCAGCAACGCGCATAGGTCTCTTCAAGCAGCGGAATGCGATACCTGCCATGCGTCTGCTGGCGGAACGGTTTGCTCAGGGTGCGCGCCACCAGATCCTGTTGATGCTCAAGAAGTTGACGGGTGATTTCCGCATTGGCCGGCAACTTCAGCAGGCGGCTGCGCGATGCGGACTGCACCAGCGCGTGCGCAAAGCGGCCCGGCACCAGGAAACTCACCAGTTCGCCACCCAGATGTCTGGCGACATTGACGCCCACGACCTGCCCTGCCGCATCCAGCACCGGGCCGCCGCTCATCCCCGGGTTGATTGCGCCGGTAAACAGCATCTGTGGATAGAAGCCGCGCTGCGGGTAGCCGTTGAAGGTGCCCTCCACCACCGCAAAGCCGATGTCCAGAGGGTTGCCCAGGGAATACAGGCGCTCGCCCTGACCCGGTTCCACGGCAGCCCAATGAAAATACGGCTGCACTGCGGGAGCCTTGTCGATCGCCAAAACGGCGAGGTCATGCCGCACGTCCAGCGCGAGCAACGAGAGACTCCCGCCATCGCCGGCCGGACCATTGTATTCGACGCGATATTTGTCCGGCTCCAGCGCCAGCTGGCTGATGACGTGATAATTCGTCACCACCAGTCCATCCGGAGAAACGATAAACCCGGAACCGGTGGCGGTTTGGGTGGCGCGATTTTTCAGCACGATACGAATCTGCAACAGGGCCGGTCGTGCCTGCTGATAGAGTCGCTGGGCGTTATCCGATATTCGGGCGGGCGTCGGCGCGGTTGGAATGGCGCCCGCAGCCCGAACCGTTTGCGGCACCGGATCGGCGAAGGACGCTTGGCAAGCGAGCAGCAGCCCCAGTGTCACGATTTTCAGCATGCCCAATTCTATCGGTGAACCGGCGGTCACATGCAGACAAGCTGGAAAAATTTGCCGATGCCTGCTTGTCCATACCCACGCGTGGGCAGCGGCACAAGGGGCTGCGTACAACTCGTCGCGCCATTCGGCTTGCAGAACAGTCCGGCCGCTGACGATAATGGGCCATAAACGAATCCAGGCGGGAGAGACTCCATGGCGGAGCTTGTCAATTCACTGATTCAAGCCACTGTTGAGCACTTGAGCCAGTTCGCCCCGTTTGACCAGATGACGCGTGAGCACCTGCTTTGGCTGGCACAAAAACTGACGCTAGGTTATTTTGCCAAAGACGAAGTGGTGCTCTCGCCCGCGCAGGCGGACATGCCGCGGTTCTTCATCATCAAACAAGGCGTGGTGCGGGGCGAGCATGATGTAGCCGCGGCGCAGCACGCCAGCGCCTGGCTTGAATTGCATGAGGGCGAGTGCTTTCCGCTGGGCGCGCTGCTTGCGAATCGCTCCGTCACCAGCACCTATCGCGCCAGCAGCGACGTGTTTTGCTACGAGCTGTCCGCAGATCATTTTTTGCAGCTGACGCGCCTGAGCCCGGCGTTCCATGACTTTTGCACCCGCCGCATTGCCAATCTTCTCGAACAGTCGCAACACATCATCCAGGCCGGCTATTCCAAGGCCAGCGCCGAGCAGCAATCGATGAACAGCAGTCTGGCGGGCATCATCCGGCGCGACCCCGTGACTTGTACACCGCAGAGCACGATCAGGCAGGCCTTGCAAATGATGGAGGATCACGGAGTGGGGGCCATGGTCGCGGTGGACGACGCCGTCCCCCTGGGCATCCTCACCCTGCACGACGTGTTAAGTCGCGTGGCCCTGGCGCGAACCGATCTCGACCTGCCCGTAATCGACATCATGAGCACCCAGCTCACCACCCTGCCCCCTCATGCGCAGGCGCACGAGGCCGCGCTCGCGATGGCGAAGCAGGGCATTCGCCATGTGCTGGTGACCGATAACGGGCGCCTGACCGGGGTGATATCGGAAAAGGATTTGTTTACCCTGCAACGTGTGGGATTGAGCCAGATCAGCACCGCGATTCGCCATGCCGCAGGCCTGGCGCTGCTCAAACAATGCGCGCGCGATATCCAGCAACTTGCGCGCAACATGCTGGCGCAGGGCGTGGCCGCCGAACAGCTGACCCAGATCATCACGACCCTGAATGATCTCCTGACCACGCGCATCATCGAACTGGAATTGCAGGACAGTCCGGCCAGAGAGATCGAGTTTTGCTGGCTGGCCCTGGGATCCGAAGGCCGCTTCGAGCAGACCCTGAACACAGACCAGGACAACGGCATTGTCTTTGCACCTGGCGACCACGAGGATTCGGCCACGCTGCGCGCGCTGCTGCTGCCGTTCGCGAAGCGGGTCAACCTCGCCCTGGCGGAGTGCGGATTTCCGCTGTGCGGCGGCGAGGTCATGGCGTCGAATCCGAAATGGTGTCTGTCGCTGCAGGAATGGCAGGACACCTTCAACCGGTGGATCTATCACGGTGCGCCGATGGACTTGCTGCATTCGGCCATCTTTTTCGATTTCCGCCCCCTGTATGGTGCTGCACACCTGGGCATCACACTGCGCGAATGGCTGAGAACGGCCGCGCCCAGGAATTCGCGCTTCCTGCACCAACTGGCGGTCAACGCCCTCGCTAACCGGCCGCCCCTGGGCATGGTGCGCGATTTCGTGACCGGCGAAGACAACACGATCGACCTCAAGCTCAATGGCATCACACCCTTCGTGGACGCGGCGCGCATCTTCGGCCTGGCCGTCGGCGGCGCCCAAACCAACACGGTACAGCGTCTGCGCGAGATCGCCACCCCGTTGAATATTGGCGCGCAGGACACCGGCGCCTACTGCGACGCGTTCCTGTTCATCCAGTTGCTGCGTCTGCGCTTGCACCATGCGCAGAGCGCGCAGGGACAGGTCCTCACCAATCGGGTCGACCCCGACACGCTCAACAACCTGGACCGGCGCATCCTCAAGGAGGCCTTTCGGCA
Organism: uncultured beta proteobacterium; assembly: GCA_963782495.1. GTDB lineage: Bacteria > Pseudomonadota > Gammaproteobacteria > Burkholderiales > Thiobacillaceae > DASQBT01. Next base: position 300,941 of record CAWAJU010000005.1, read on the forward strand.
AGCGCGCAAGCTGCAGACCAAGCTGGGTTTGGACTACCAGGCATGAATTGGCTGGACCGCGTGTTTGGCAAGAAGCCGGTGCTGACATCGGACCAGGTCCAGCGCCTGGCCGACTGGCAATCCCTGCCGCCATCGCGCCGGGACACACTCATCAGCACCGGCCGCTGCGTGGTGGTCGACGTCGAAAGCAGTGGGCTCAATATCCGCAAGGACCACCTGATCGCCATCGGCGCGGTCGCGATCACGCATGGCAATGTCCGGTTGAGCGATAGTCTCGAAATCGTTTTGCAACAGGCGCAGATCAGCGGCAAGGACAACATCCTGATTCATGGCATCGGCGGCACCGCGCAGCGAGAAGGCATGCCGCCCGCGGATGCCCTGCTCAGCTTTCTTGAGTATTTGGGCAAGGACCCCCTGATCGCGTTTCATGTCGCATTCGACGAAGCCATGATCAGCCGTGCCATGAGAACGCATCTTGGCCTCAGGTTCCGCCACACCTGGGTGGACATCGCCTTTGTGGCGCCCGCCTTGTACCCGCAACTCGCGCGGCGCTACCGGACACTCGATGACTGGATGGGATATTTCCGCATCGGCAACTATGCGCGCCACAATGCATTGGCTGACGCCCTGTCCACCGCCGAGCTATTGCTGGCCTTGCGCCGCGAACTGGACGCGCGCAAGTCTGCAAGCATCCGCGGCATGCAGGGGTTGGAGCGGGAACGTCAAAGGCAAAGCCAACCCGTCTGACGAGGCCCGGATGCGAAAACCCCCGCCGCAGCGGGGGTCAGTTGGTCGCATGAGCGGAATCAGTGCGCCTGCGCCGTTCCGGCACCGCGCGGATAGCGTATGCCTTCCACCAGATGCTGGATATGATCCGGGCAAGCCGGGGTCAACTTCATAACCACAAAGGACGCGGCGAAATTGAGGATCATGCCCACCACGCCGATCCCTTCCGGCGAGATGCCGAACAACCATTCCGAGTCAGGCACCTTGGGCATGCCCAGCAGCACATCGCGCTTGAAATAGACAATGTAGAACAAGGTAAAGATCAGCCCGGTGAGCATGCCGGCGATGGCGCCGCCGCGGTTCATGCTCTTGCTGAAGATGCCCATGACGATGGTGGGAAACAGCGACGCGCAGGCCAGACCAAATGCGAATGCCACCACCTGGGCGACGAAGCCCGGCGGGTTGTATCCCAGGTAACCGGCAATCAGCACGGCGGCGGCGGCAGCGATACGGCCTGCCATCAGTTCTCCCTTCTCGGAAATGTTGGGGGTAAAGATACCCTTCATCATGTCATGCGAGACGGCGGCGGAAATGACCAGGAGCAGACCGGCGGCGGTCGACAGCGCGGCTGCGATACCGCCTGCGGCCACCAGCGCGATGACCCAGTTGGGCAGGTGCGCGATTTCAGGATTGGCCAGCACCATGATGTCGTTGTCCACCTTGGGTTCGAACTTGCCCTTGGCGAACGAGCCCAGTTCATTGCCCTTCCAACCCGCAGCTTCGGCCTTGGCCAGAAACTCCTTGTTCTTGCTTTTGTCGTTGTAGTACTGGATGCGGCCGTCGCCGTTCTTGTCTTCCCATTTGATCAGGCCGGTCTTCTCCCAGCGTTTCATCCAGTCTGGACGGGTCTCGCCTATGATGCTGGCGTCGGGAGCAAAGACATCGCCGCCGTTCGCGACCGCGGTGTTCACCGTGGCGTGCAGATTGTAGCGGGCCATGGCGCCCACCGCAGGCGCCGTCGTGTAGAGGAGAGCGATGAAAACCAAGGCCCAACCGGCCGACAAGCGCGCGTCATGCACCTTGGGCACCGTGAAGAACCGCACGATGACGTGCGGCAGGCCCGCCGTGCCGGCCATCAGCGCCAGGGTGATGCAGAACACATCGATCATGGTCTTGTTGCCGGTCGTATAGGCGGCGAAGCCCAGATCGGTCACGGTCTTGTTGAGCTTGTCGAGGAAGTACATGTCGCCCATGTGGCCGCCCAGGCCCAACTGGGGCAGCGGGGTGCCGGCGATATGCAGCGAGATGAACACCGCGGGAATGGTGTAGGCAAAGATCAACACGCAGTATTGGGCCACCTGAGTGTAGGTGATGCCTTTCATTCCGCCCAGCACGGCATAGAAAAACACCAGGCCCATACCGGTGAGCAGACCGGTGGTGATGTCCACTTCAAGGAAGCGTGAGAACACGATGCCCACCCCCCTCATCTGTCCCGCCACGTAGGTGAATGAGATGAAGATCAAACAGATCACCGCGACGACCCGGGCCGTTTGCGAGTAGTACCGGTCGCCGATGAACTGGGGCACGGTGAACTTGCCGAACTTCCGCAGGTAGGGCGCCAGCAGCACGGCCAGCAGCACGTACCCGCCGGTCCAGCCCATCAGGTACACGGAGCCTCCATAGCCGAGAAAGGCGATCAGCCCCGCCATGGAGATGAACGAGGCGGCGGACATCCAGTCGGCGCCGGTCGCCATCCCGTTGATGATTGGGTGCACACCGCCACCCGCGACGTAAAATTCCTTGGTAGTGCCGGCGCGCGCCCAGATGGCGATGCCGATATAGAGGGCAAACGACAAGCCCACCACGATGAAGGTCATAGTCTTCAGATCCATTGGGGTCTCCTGTAGCGGTATGGGTGCTTATTCTTCGTGGACGTCATGTTCGCGGTCGATCTTGTCCATGCGTTTGGCATACCAGAAGATCAATCCGACGAAGACGAAAATGGAACCTTGCTGGGCGAACCAGAAACCCAGGGGATAACCACCGAGATGGATGCTGTCGAGTGCGTCGCGAAACAGAATGCCCGCACCGAAGGAAACAACGAACCAGATAGCAAGAGTGATGACGAGTAACCGCAGCGTGGATTTCCAGTACGCTTTGGAGTCAAAGTTTTGTGGATCAGCCATTGATAATTCTCCTGTCTTTGCCATGAGTGCTTATGATTAAGTTAAAAACACACATCAGGTTATTTTTATCGTTTGGCAACTCTACACCTTCACCAGCCCATTTCCTACAAGCCTTAATGACGCCGGTCAACTAAATTTTTGCTTCCTGGGAATGCGGCGGATGCGGGTTTGCAGCCCTCACACCCGGTGATCTCCGCTCCCGGTTCTGTTCGCCCGACTCGATATATTGCGCGATGGGTCAAGCGGCCGACGCGGCGTTTCTGGCGCGCTGCGCAACAATCCGCAGCGCGAAATAATAGGTCCAGATAATGAGCGCCGTCGCCCCCGACCACGCGGCGAAAGGCAAGCCGATGAGCAGAACCAGAACGCCTGTCAGGAACAAGGCTGCGCCCCCCACCCCATTGATGGCTGCCACCGCATATGCCCAGCGTGCTCCTTGGCCGATCGACCTGCCACGCCAATCTGCCACATAGCGGCGATCTCTGCGCACGACGATCGCCCATGCGCGAAACAACATTCCGATGCCGAGCGGAAAGATGGCGACGTACATCAGGCGCGCCAGCCAAATAAACCAATCATCCATTTTCCGTCACCGTATGCTGCCGACTGAATGCCAAGTGTTCACCCATCCCAAGTCTCCTCGCAACAGCATGCTACATTTCTTCGCGCAGATGGCGGACCGTGGCCGGTGATCATTCTTGACTAATATCGTGTTTAAGGTTTTAATGCCGGGCTTCGGTTTTGCATGGGACTGTTCACATGCGAATCGACACCTGCTTGAAACAAGAAATGCGCGCGCAACACTGTTCGTAAAGGCGCCGACTGCCTTCCCAGCCCACATGGACGGGTGCGGTACGGGCTAGACAAGCACAGCGGACGTCAGGCAGAGCGAAACTCGCTCGCGCGAAAGCAGATCCGCGCAGGAGCAAAGTTAATTAAGGCCAGGTAGCTCAGTCGGTAGAGCAGCGGACTGAAAATCCGCGTGTCGGCAGTTCGATTCTGCCCCTGGCCACCA